>VGHB01000001.1 GCA_016868355.1 Betaproteobacteria bacterium
TGACTTGAATTGCCAGACAGGAACGTTGAACCAGCCTGCTCAATTTTCGCCTACTGTTTTTTGAGGGGAGAAAAATTCAAGCTCAACAAGTGTCCCCTTTAGGTCCAAAGCGTTGGCGAAACCAGAGGCTTAAAAAGTGCAGAAACAAGCCCAGTAGCCGGGCTTAGCGCTTCCCACTGCGGCCGTCACGAGAGGCCGGCTGCGAGCGTCGCTGAAGCTCCTGGTCAGTGCTCATTGAGTCGGCGCGCACCCGGGTCGTTCATATCGGGACTGATGCTGGCGGTGCGCGGCGTTGGACCGATGGCGCCGGAGACAAAGCGCGGGTGATCGGTCGTGCTGAATCGGTCGTAGGCTGCGCGGGCCAGTATGGCAGCTTGCACGTTCATCTCACGTGCCAAGTGCTCCAGCCCATAGTCGGCCTGGGCGGTCGCGGTGGCGCCGAAGGTGTTGGTCTCCACGATGTCCGAGCCGGCGGCCAGGTAGGCCTCGTGGATCTCGCGCACGATCTCGGGCTGGGTCAGACTTAGCAGTTCGTTGTTACCCTTGAGCGTACCGGGATAGTCCGCAAAGCGATGACCCCTGAACTGACCTTCACTCAGGCGGCGTTGCTGGATCATCGTGCCCATCGCCCCGTCGAGCAGCACGATGCGTTGGTGCAGCAAAGCCGGCATCGTCTGGGCCCGCGTGCAGGTGTTTCGCAGGGACACACGGGCGGCTCTGTTGGTGGGTTCAATCAGAGGCTTGGCGGCCAAGGCTTCTTGGTTCATGGTGGCGGTTTCGGCACCGTTTCTGCAGGGGGGCGGTTCAGCGTTGGGGTCACCGCGGGTTGGCGGGCGCCGGCAGCCGCGCCAGGATGCCCTCGCGCAGCCGTTCCGGCCTGGCTTCTCGCGCCATGAACCCATCGGCGCTGGCTTGGTGGAGCGCGGCGCAGACCAGCAGCTGTTCGGCACTCTCTTCGTCAGCCGGTAGGTCGCCGAACATGTAGGTGGTCTTACCCGGCGCCTGCAAGGCCACCGTGCAGTGCCGGCGGCAGCCGCTCATGCAATCGACCGGGCGAATCGATATGTGAAGGTCGTCGCGAAGCGCGATGTTCTCGATGGCTTCGAAGAGCGCACGGCCCGGGCGGGGCTGATCGCGTGGCAGCTCGGGGGGTCGGCAGAGCACGCAAACGAGGATCTCGGTGGTCATCGGCGACGTTCCTTGGACTCAGGCCATGCGGCATCCAGCACCAGCACCAGGCGGGCCACGCCCGTGCCGGCGACGCGGGGCGAGCGGTGCACGATCCCACCCTCGTGCGGCTGTCCGGGCCAGCCGCAGCCTTTGAACAGGGCCACATCCGCCGCCTGGAAGGCCATGGCCTGCGGTGCCTCATAGTCAGGCCAGGTCAGGACTTCTGCGCCATCGGCCGGAGCCACCCATTGCGTGCCCGGCCCCCAATAGGTGCAGATCAGCCGCAGCGGCACACAGTCGCGGTGCCAGCGGCGGCAAGCGTTGCTGGTGACCATGTCCAGGCGCAGGCGCACCTTCGGCGCCTGCGCCAGCCCAGCGAACAACGCGGCGAGGCTCGCGACGTCAGCAGCAAAGGCATCGCGCGACACGCCCCCGGGGGTGCCGCAAGCGTCGAAACTGGCGTCAAGTGCAGCCACGGCATCTTGCGGGGCCAAGTCCAGACGGCACGCAGGCCAAGCGTCGAGCGGCAGAGACTCAAGCCAATCGGCCCACGCTGGATCTGGCTCGCGCTGCCATGCGGCCAGTTCGACGCCGGGTTGGTTGACAGCCTCCAATACGTCAACGCTGCGGCCGATGCAGACCGAGGCCAGTGCTTGGGCCGTGAGTGTTGGGTCCATCACAGCACCGTCGGGTTTGGTGCGTCGCCATACACCACAAGCGGATCAAAGGTCTTGCCGTCTTCAACAAAGTGTAAGACGCCCGTGTCGGGATTGATGGCCCGGTAAAAGCAGCTGCGGTAGCCCACGTGGCAACTGGCCGGTGGAATGTTGGTGCCGGCCTCGATCTGCACACGCAGCCAAAGCGCGTCCTGGTCGTCGTCGATGCGCAGTTCCACCAAGCGCTGCACGAGGCCGCTGGTACCACCCTTGTGCCACAAAACTTGGCGGCTGCGGCTCCAGTAGTGCGCCTCGCGCGTGGCCAGCGTGCGTTGCAGGGCCTCGACGTTCATCCAACCCAACATCAGCACCTCGCCGCTGGCGGCGTCGGTGGTGATGCAGGGAAGAAGACCATCCGGGCCGAACTTCGGGGCGAGCTCAAGGCCTTCTTCGACCTGTTCGACCGAGTGACGCGCAGCGAAGCGGAATGTTGTACTCATGGGAGCGTCTGCAGCAGCGGCACGGCGAAAATTGCCGACAGCGACGACACGGGCGGTAGGTAGTGTGAGAAATCGATCGCCTCAGCGTAGAAGCGGGCCTGGCCATCACCCCATCGCGATGGCTGAATACCAGCGCTTGGTAAACGGCTGGCCACCGTCACGGGCGCGGCCCGCTGGGCGCGCTGGCGCCAGCCACGCACTGCGCCAGTCCATCCAGCAACACATCCTTGGGCATGTCGCGCCCGATGAAGACCATCTTGGACTCGCGCTTTTCGCCGGGCTTCCAGGGCGCGCCTGTATCCGAGCCCATCAGCATGTGCACACCTTGGAGGACAATACGCTTGTCGATGCCCTTGATGTTGAGCACGCCCTTGTAGCGCATCAGCTGCGCGCCATAAACCCGTACGATGGCACTGAGGAAGTCCTCCACGCGTTCAATGTCCAGCGCGCGGCTCTCCCGGAACACAAACGAGGTTACATCGTCATCATGTTCATGGTCCACGTCGGTCAGGAAGTCGGGTTCAATCTCAAGGATGGCATTGAGGTTGAAACCGCGGATGTCCAATAGCTCGTTGACCGCCGCCACGCCATGTCGGGCCTCGCCGATCTTGGCGCGCGGGTTCATCTTCACCAGCCGTTGGCGCAGCTGCGCCACGTCATTGGGCTGCACCACGTCGGTCTTGGTGATGAGTATGCGGTCTGCAAAGCCTACCTGCTCCTGCGCCTCGTGATGTTCGTCAAGCTGCTCGGGCGCATGCTTGGCGTCAACCATCGTCACGATGGCGTCCAGCAGGTACTGCTGGCCGATGTCATCGTCGACAAAAAAGGTTTGGGCCACCGGGGCCGGGTCAGCCAGGCCGGTGGTCTCGATGATCACGCGATCGAAGTGCAGTTGGCCAGCCGCCTTCTTCGCGTGCAACTCACCCAGAATGCGCACCAGGTCGCCACGCACGGTGCAGCAGATGCAGCCGTTGTTCATCTCAACGATCTGCTCATCGCGATCTTGCACCAGCAACTCGTTATCGATGCCGGCTTCACCGAACTCGTTTTCGATCACGGCGATGCGGTGGCCGTGTTGCTCCTTGAGGATACGGTTGAGCAGCGTAGTCTTGCCGCTGCCCAGGAAGCCGGTGAGGATGGTGACGGGGATCTGGCTCATGGTGCTCTCATTTAGGCTTGCTTGGGGTGCAATCAAGGGGCTGCGTGAACCACTGTTGGGCCTAGGCCTAGTGGGCGGGGCCGTAAAGCGGCTCGAGGCGGCGCGTCTCATCGGTACCAGGGTTGCCTGCGCCATAGTCCATCAACCCGGCGGCGATATTAACTTCGCTCATGCTTTTGACGACTTCCGCCACTCACATCCCTACTCGGAGGGCCAGCGCATGGTTCAGCAGCGTGGTCCCACCTGCGCCGGGAAAGCCGGACAGCACGGTACCAGCAAAGCAGGTCATAGAACCCCTAACGCTAACGATAAGTCAATATCATACACAGCTTCCAACGCTCCATAGCCACACATAAAAATTCCCTTAACGGAAAGACACACACCACGGGTGGCAGCAATCCTGGAAGCCGTCACGCCATGGCGTGAGTCCGAAGCCCATAACAAAAAGCCCCGCATGATGCAGGGCTCTGAGCGCCGAACAATCCGACTGAGCAAGTCAGCAGGACTTGTTATGGCGGGGCCGGAGGGATTCGAACCCTCGATGCAGGTTTTGCCCGCATACTCCCTTAGCAGGGGAGCACCTTCGGCCTCTCGGTCACAGCCCCGACGCGTCGGAAATTCTAGCGCCTAAAGGCGAGGCCACGTCAGGCGGTCTGTGATTCCCGGTCAAGCTCGAAGGCAAGATGCAAGGCTCTGACCGCCAGTTCCATGTACTTTTCGTCGATCACCACCGAGGTCTTGATCTCGCTGGTGCTGATCATCTGAATGTTGATTCCCTCGTTGCTGAGGGTACTAAACATCCTGGCTGCCACGCCCACGTGACTCTTCATGCCGATGCCCACAATCGAGACCTTGCAGATACGTGCGTCACCATCCACGAGCGCCGCGCCCACCGAAGGTGCGACGCTTGCACGCAGCAAATCCAGCACACGGGCGAGGTCGTTACGAGGTACGGTAAAGGAAAAGTCAGTTTTCCCATCACGCGACACATTTTGAATGATCATGTCGACGTCGATATTGGCCTCGGCCACCGGGCCCAAGATCTGAAAGGCAATGCCCGGCTTATCGGGAACGCCCTGGACGGTTACCTTGGCCTCGTCGCGGTTGAACGCAATTCCCGACACAACAGCTTTTTCCATTTTCTCGTCTTCCTCGAAAGTGATCAGCGTGCCCGAGCGCGCCTCTTCCTCAATGTTGATGTCCCAGGGGGTAAAACTCGACAACACCCGCAAGGGCACGCGGTACTTGCCCGCAAACTCTACAGAACGGATCTGTAACACCTTGGAGCCTAGACTGGCCATCTCCAGCATTTCTTCAAAGCTCACGGTGCGAAGAAGGCGCGCTTGCGGCACGACGCGCGGGTCGGTTGTGTACACCCCGTCCACATCGGTGTAGATCAGGCATTCAGCGGCCTTGAGCGCCGCCGCCACCGCTACCGCCGAGGTGTCCGAGCCGCCCCGGCCCAATGTGGTCAAGTAGCCACGATCATCAATGCCCTGGAAGCCCGTGATGATGACCACCCTGCCCGCATCCAGGTCTGCTCGCACCCGCGTATCGTCGATGCTTTCGATTCGGGCCTTGGTGTAAGCGCTGTCGGTCTTGATGGGTACTTGCCAGCCGGTGTAGCTCACCGCTGGCGTGCCCTCAGCCTGCAAGGCCAAGGCCAGCAGGCCTACCGACACTTGCTCACCGGCACATGCGATCATGTCCAGCTCACGCAAAGACTGCGGCGTCACCTGCGACGGTTGCAGCTCTTTGGCCAGGCCCAGCAGTCGGTTGGTCTCCCCGCTCATTGCTGAGGGCACCACCACCATGCGGTGGCCCGTTCGGGCCCACTTGGCGACACGTTTGGCCACGTTGCGAATGCGATCGGTCGACCCCATGGAGGTGCCGCCGTATTTGTGAACGATCAAGGCCATGATGCAGGAGCTGCTTTGAATCAGGCAAAACCCTGCATTCTAGGGGGGGCCGCAGCCAAATCAGCCGCTTCCTCAGGCAGTGGATCGTCGGGGTGCCAGTGAAGCTGCCAGCCCCCGGGGATCTGCAGAACTCGGGCGTCCCAACCCAGGCCGGGCACCCACAACAGCGCACCGTCCTGGGCTGCCACCACCGGCCCGCTGCGATCCCATGCGGCCACCGCACGCGACTGAAACTGTTTCTTCAAAGCCCGGGGCGTACCGCGTGGTGACAGTTGGAACTGGTCGTCTCCCCGCCTGGTGCGCACGAGCAAGGTGCACGGCAGGTGCAGAGCTGCGCCCATCTGGTCCGGTGGGGCACGGCGCAGGCTGATCCGTCCTGCCCAGCCAGGCGCCTGTTTCGTACCCGCTCTTGACCAGCGCAGCGACACATCCGCCACTGCCTTGGCGGCGCTCACTGGCTTGCGGTCGATCTGTATCACGCCGCGGTACCAGCGCAGTTCATGCAAGGCATCCAGGGGCCATCGCTTCGCGCTGGCTCGGGCCCAGGGGTAGACACTCAGCCGGTCTACGACAGAAGCAGGGACGGCCAAACCGCATTGGACAAACCACGCTCGCAGCAGCTGAGACCGGCGCGCCGGGCTAAGGGCTTCCCAGGCGGGTTGGTCCATGGACCATCGAAAGCCTCCCTGCCCTTGTTCGATCACGCACCGGGCGCGATCAGCCTGGACACCCTGGTCGAGAGTTTCCAAGGCCTGCGCGCAGCGCCGTGCAGCGCGGGCCAATGCAGACTCAGCCCCTGCAAATGCATCAACAAGTGCTGACCACACGGACAGTCGTAAGCCACTGCGCGCCCATTGGGGGTCTTGGTTACTAGGGTCGGCTACGCTGTTGATGCCCGCTTGGGCCAGTACCTGTTGCAGGTCTGAGCGGCTGTGGTCCAAAAATGGCCGTGCCCAACACACCCCATCACGCCAGGCCAGACGCGGCATTCCGGCCAAGCCTTGAGGTCCGGCCCCGCGCAGCGCCTGCAACAAGAAGGTTTCTGCTTGGTCTTGTCGGTGGTGCGCCAACACCATCAGGTCAATCCCCTGCTCCTGGGCCATGGCCTTCAGGGCCTTGTAACGGGCTTCACGCGCCCAGGCCTGAACGCTCCGGCCACGACCCGGTTTTTCAAGGAGGTGGCACACACGCAGCTGGACCGGTGACCACTTCGGGTGCCAACTGGACCAACGCGCCAGTTCCTCCGCGATGAAGCCGGGCCATTGATCAGCTGAGACTTGAAGACCGTGATGAACATGGAACGCCCAGGTCTGTACCCCCATGGCTGAGGCGCTGCGCCAGACCAGCCAAAGCGCCGCCATGGAGTCGGGCCCGCCACTGCAGGCCACCGCCACCGCCGGTGAGCTGCGCTCAGCGCTCGCGCGTGTCAACAAAACGGCCGTAGGACTTGAGCCGCTCATGGCGCCGCTGCAGCAGCTCCTTGGGCTTGAGATCTGCTACCTGACGCAACGCGTCAGACAAAGCCCGCTTGACCGACACGGCCATGGCCTTTGAATCTCGGTGCGCACCGCCCAGCGGCTCGCTGATGATCTTATCCACGAGGCCCAGGGCCTTGAGGCGGTGGGCGGTGATTCCAAGGGCTTCAGCCGCATCGCTTGCACGCTCAGCCGTCTTCCACAAAATGGATGCACAGCCCTCAGGCGAAATCACCGAGTACACCGAGAACTGCAACATCAAGACCTGGTCGGCAACGCTGATGGCCAGTGCACCGCCAGAGCCACCCTCACCGATGATGGTCGTGATGACGGGTACTTCCAGCTGGGCCATCTCAAAGATGTTGCGACCGATCGCCTCAGACTGTCCACGCTCTTCAGCATCAATGCCAGGGTAAGCCCCAGGCGTGTCAACAAAGGTAAAGACCGGGAGCCTGAACTTTTCGGCCAGCTTCATCAAACGCAAGGCCTTGCGATAGCCCTCGGGCCTGCTCATGCCGAAGTTGCGCGCCGCCCGCTCTTTGGTGTCACGGCCCTTTTGGTGTCCGATCACCATACAGGCAGCGCCATTGAATCGCGCCACTCCGGCCACCATCGACAAGTCATCAGCGAAGGCACGGTCGCCATGCAGCTCCTCAAAATCAGTGAAGATTTCGTTGACGTAGTCCAAGGTGTAAGGGCGCTGCGGGTGCCGAGCAATCTGCGTGACCTGCCACGGGGATAGGTTGGCGTAGATGTCTTTGGTGAGCTGCTGGCTCTTCTTGTCCAATCGCGCAATCTCGTCTGAGATGTCGACGGCCGACTCGTTTTGTACGTAGCGCAGCTCCTCAATCTTGCCTTCGAGCTCAGCGATCGGCTGCTCGAACTCGAGAAAGTGCTTCTTACTCATTGCGGCAACTCCTTCATACGGCTGCGGCAGGTACAGTTGGGGCCTACTGGCCGCAGCCCTAGTATTCCACGGGGACTGGGTCAAGGCTTCGCCACAGGTACCACGTGGCCACCGATCGATAGGGGGCCCAAGCCTCACCCACATCTCGCGCTTCAGAACGCGTCACCGGCTCTCCGCTGAAGTAGTTCAGGCTGATCCCGCGCAGCAGGCCCAGATCATCCAGCGGCAACACGTCGGGTCGCATCAAGCCGAACATGAGGAACATCTCAGCTGTCCACCGTCCAATTCCACGCACGGAAACCAGCTCAGCAATAACCGCTTCGTCCTCCATGTCACTCCACGAGGGAGCCCGGCTGCCACGCTCCTTGAAGTGGCGTGCCAAGTCCTGCAGGTATTCCACCTTGCGCAACGACAAGCCGGTCGCTCGAAGTTCGCTGCTCGGCGCCCTGAGCACCTGAGCCGGCTTAAGCGCGGCTTGCGCACCACCCCAGGGCATACTCAAGCGCTCCCAGACTGATTGGGCGGCCTTCACGGAAATCTGCTGGCCCACGATGGAGCGGGCCAATGTGGTAAAGGCATCTCCTCGGCATTGCAGTCGGGCCTGACCAAACTGTGGAATCAGCCGCTTCATCACCCGGTCGCGGCGGCCCAGGTGTCGACAGGCCTCATCCCAGTAGGCCGGTGTCGCAAGCAGCGGATTGCTGCCCATCTAGACGCGACCCCAGCTGGTACCGTGCGGACCGTCCTTCAACAGTACCCCTTGGGCCAGCAGCTCGTTACGTATGCTGTCAGCAAGGGCAAAGTCGCGCGCCAGCTTGGCTTGGCTGCGCTGCTCGATCAGTGCCTGAATTTCAACTTCGCCAATGCCTGACCCGGCCTTTAAGAACGCCTGTGGCGGGACTTGCAGCAGGCCCAGGGTGCCGCCTAACGCTCTTAGGAGCCTGGCCTTTTCACGCTGCGCGCTGCGATTGACTTCGCTGGCCAGCTCAAACAAAACCGCGATCGCCGCCGGTGCATTGAAATCCTCATCCATCGCAGCCTTGAAGGCCGCAGCATCTGGATCAGACCAATCGATACCCAGTATTTCATCAGCACCGGGGGGCTCCAAGGCCACGCTGTCCAAAGCGGTATACAGACGCTTGAGGGCTGCGCGCGCGTCATCCAAGTGCGCGTCACTGAAGTTCAGTGGGCTGCGGTAGTGGGTACGGATGAACAGAAAACGCAAGGTCTGGCCATCAACTTGCTCGAGCACATCGCGAATGGTGAAGAAGTTATTCAGGCTCTTGGACATTTTTTCGTTGTCCACATTCAAAAAGCCGTTGTGCATCCAAACGTTGACGAAGGGCCGGCCAGTGGCACCCACGCTCTGCGCGATCTCGTTCTCATGGTGTGGAAACTGCAGGTCCATGCCACCACCATGAATATCGAAATGCTCACCCAAGAGTTCACAGCTCATGGCAGAGCACTCGATATGCCAACCCGGTCGCCCCGGGCCGTAGGCACTTTCGTACTTGGCATCAGCCGGCTCACTGGGCTTCGAGGCTTTCCAGAGCACAAAGTCCAGCGGGTCCTGTTTGCCCTCTTCCACAGCCACCCGATGGCCCGCACGTAAATCGTCAAGCGACTTGCCAGACAGACATCCATACCCCTCAAAACGCCGGACTGCGAAATTCACATCGCCGCTGGCAGCCTGGTAAGCAAGGCCCTTGGCCTGCAGCCGCTCGATCATCCGAAGCATTTGGGGCACATAGTCAGTTGCCCGCGGCTCATGCGTGGGCGGCAAAACCCCAATAGCGCCGATGTCTCGGCGCATCGCTTGGATCATCTCATCGGTGAGCTGGCGCAAGGAGATCCCACGCTCGACTGCACGCTTGATGATCTTGTCATCAATGTCGGTGATGTTACGCACATAGGTCACGCGATAGCCCCTGGCCCTCAACCAACGAACCACTAGGTCGAAAGCCGTCATCATCCGGGCGTGCCCAATGTGACACAGGTCGTAGATCGTCATGCCGCACACATATAGGCGTACATGACCAGGCTCCAGCGGCTCAAAGACCTGGGTCTGGCGGGTCAGCGTGTTATAGATCTTCAGGGTCACGGGGCTGATCGGCCGCCGAGTCACGCCACCGGCGAGAAGCCGGCCAACGTCGAGGCAGGCGGCCTCTCCTTACAATGCTCGAGAGTATAAAACTGCAAGCCTTTTCCGCGAATGAATGCATACACCCCGAGCTTATCTTTGTCTCGCGCACTGTCCGTCCTGGCCTTGGCGATGACGACGGTGTTATCCGGTACTGTGTGGGCTCAAACTGTGAGGCTGAGCACCTCGCTTGGCGACATTGATCTGGAGCTGCACCCCGACAAGGCGCCGGCAACCGTCGCCAATTTCGTGGCCTATGTCAATGCGCGGCATTTTGACGGCCTGATCTTTCACCGCGTCATCCCCACTTTCATGGTTCAGACCGGTGGCTACACGGCTGATCTCAAGCAAAGGGTGACCCGCAAACCCATTCCACTGGAAAGCAATAACGGCCTGAACAACATTCGGGGCAGCGTGGCCATGGCGCGCACCGCCGACCCACAATCGGCCACTTCTCAGTTCTACATCAATGTGGTAGACAACCCGTTCCTGGACAAGGCCAAGGCCCGTGATGGATACGGCTATGCCGTTTTTGCCACGGTCACCGCCGGGATGGAAGTCGTCGACCAGATCCGCGCAGTTCCCACTTCTGCACAGGGCGTCTTTACAAATTTACCCACCCAAGCCGTGACCGTCGTCCAAGCCGTCCTCGTCAAACCCTGAACTCCCACTTTTAATACCGCGGAGCATAACTATGAGCACTTTCGTCGACATAACTACCAGCAAAGGCGTGGTGCGCCTTGAACTTGACGCCGAAAGGGCACCAGAGTCAGTGGCCAATTTTTTAGGCTACGCACAGCGCAGTCACTATGATGGGACCGTGTTCCACCGGGTCATCAAGGGGTTCATGATTCAGGGCGGTGGTTTCGCCCCGGGCATGCAGCAAAAGCCCACCGAGGCACCTATCCAAAATGAAGCCAACAATGGCCTGACCAACGACCACTACACCATTGCCATGGCGCGTACCTCAGCACCGCACTCGGCCACTGCGCAGTTTTTCATCAACACCACTGATAACGACTTTCTCAACTTCCGCTCCGAAAGCCCCCAAGGTTGGGGCTATGCAGTGTTCGGGCGCGTGGTGTCTGGTCAAGACGTGGTCGATGCCATTGAGGGCGTGAAGACGGGCCGATCGGGCATGCATGCGGACGTCCCGGTGGAAGATGTGTTGATCGAAACGGTCACGGTCATTCAAGGCTGAATGGGCTCCATGAGCGCTGATCTTGCTCTGCCAGCCTACTACGAGGTTCAGGCCGACGAAAGTTGGACTGCGATCGACTTCGTCTCAGACCTCCATCTCCAAGCGGGTGAACCCGATACCTTGGTGGCGTGGCGCGACTATCTGCTTCGTACCCGAGCCAATGCAGTGTTTATCTTGGGTGATCTCTTCGAGGCCTGGCCTGGCGATGATGCCGCTGATGAAGGTTTTGAAGCCGAATGCGTGGGTGCGCTGGAAGAAGGCGCTTCGCGGGTTCAACTGGCCTTCATGCTGGGAAACCGAGATTTTCTGGTGGGCTCGCGGCTGCGACAGCGTGCTGCCATGACCGCGCTGGCTGATCCCACCCGCTTGCTGGCGTGGAACCATCCGGTCCTCTTGACCCATGGCGACCTGCTGTGCACTGGAGATGTGGACTACCAAAGCTTTCGACGCCTGGTTCGCAGTGAAGCCTGGCAGCGTCAGTTTCTGGCCCTGCCCCTGCCGGAGCGGCGCGCCCAGGCCCAGCGGCTGCGCGAGGTCAGCAAGGCCAAGGCTCAGGAGCGCTTGACACGCACCGGGTCTGCGTATACCGACATCGACACCGCCACGGCCGTGGCGTGGATGCACCAGGCCGGCTGTCGCAGCCTCGTGCATGGCCACACCCACCGCCCGGGCACGGAAGTGCTGGCGCCCGGTTACACCCGCTACGTGCTGACCGACTGGGACTTGCGCGCCATACGCCCCAGGGCTGAAGTGCTGCGCTTGACCCGTGATGGCTTCACCCGGCTGCCCTTGAGCCGGGCCTGACCTCATGGGCTGGCTGACCAGCCTTGCGCGTGGTCTGGGCCTGGGGGGACGGGCCTTGCGCCCAGAGATCCCAGATCCCCTGTGGGCGGCCTTGTTGCGCCAGTATCCCTTCGTGGGCTGGCGCAGCCTGACCGATCAACAACAGCTTCGGGCTTTGTGCGTGGAGTTTCTGGCCCACAAGGAGTTCTTCGGGGTACGGGGCTTTGTGGTCAGCGACCCCATCGCTCTTGCCGTAGCGGCCCAGGCATGCCTGCCCGTCTTGCATCTTGGGCTCAAGGCCTACAGTGGGTTTGTGGGTATCGTCATGCACGAAGGACCCGTGAGGGCCCAGCGCGAGTGGGTAGACGACACCGGCTTGGTTCACATCTGGCAGGAAGAACTGGTCGGTGAGGCTGTGGGTGATGGCCCGGTCATGCTCAGCTGGCATGAAGGCGCCGCACCATCAGCCACTCAGGGCCCTGCTGCCTTCAATGTGGTCATCCACGAGTTTGTCCATATCCTCGACAGTCTGGACGGAGAGCTGGACGGAACGCCCCCAATGCCTCGAGCGCTCCGCAGGGGCTGGCAAGCCAGCCTGCAACTGGCCTTCGACCGATTCGATGAGCGCAGCGCGTGTGGCTACTCAAGCGTCTTGGATGACTACGGCTCGCAGGACGTCGCAGAGTTCTTCGCCGTGTCCAGCGAGGCATTCTTCACCATGCCCTGGGCTTTCCAACAGGAACAGCCCGACCTCTACCGCTTATACGCGGACTTCTACCGGCAAGACCCAGCGTCCTACCCGGCCCCGTAAGCCACCCTTAGGCAGTTGCGGGCTCTGCCCTGGAACGATCGCTCTTCTTGGGCGGTTGAATGTCAAGCACCGGTTGGCCCTGCCCGTCGATATCCACCGTCAAGCGGCCTCCATCGACCAATCGACCGAACAGAAGCTCGTCGGCCAGCGCGCGCCGGACGGTGTCCTGAATGAGACGCTGCATGGGGCGCGCGCCCATAAGAGGATCGAAGCCCTTGAGCGACAAGTGCTTGCGCAAGCCATCGGTGAAGGTGACCTCCACCTTCTTTTCCTGGAGTTGGCTCTCCAACTCGAGCAGGAACTTGTCCACCACCCGCAGGATGATTTCCTCGTTGAGCGGCCGGAAGCTCACCTGAGCGTCCAAGCGGTTGCGGAACTCCGGCGTGAACATGCGCTTGATGTCGGCCAGCTCGTCACCGGCCTCGCGCGCAGTCGTGAAGCCGATGGTGCTCTTGTTCATCGTCTCGGCACCTGCATTGGTGGTCATGATCAGGATCACATTGCGGAAGTCAGCCTTGCGCCCGTTGTTGTCGGTCAGCGTGCCGTGGTCCATGACCTGCAGCAGCACATTAAAAACCTCGGGATGCGCTTTTTCGATTTCATCGAGCAGCAGCACCGCATGGGGCTTTTTGGTCACCGCTTCGGTCAGCAGACCACCCTGGTCAAAGCCCACATAGCCTGGGGGGGCGCCGATCAAGCGGCTCACCGCATGCTTTTCCATGTATTCCGACATGTCAAAGCGGATGAGGTCCACGCCCAATATGTAGGCCAGTTGCTTGGCCACTTCGGTCTTGCCCACGCCCGTGGGCCCCGAGAACAGGAAACAGCCAATGGGCTTTTCCGGCTTGCCCAGGCCACTGCGCGCCATCTTGATGGCCGCGGCCAGGGCGTCAATGGCCGGGTCTTGACCAAATACCACGCTCTTGAGGTCGCGATCTAGGGTTCGGAGCTTGCTGCGGTCATCGCTGCTCACCGAAGCCGGCGGGACCCTGGCAATCTTGGAGACGATATCCTCGACTTCTGCGCGGGTGATGGTCTTCTTTTGCTTGCTCTTGGGCAAGATGCGCTGGGCGGCGCCCGCTTCATCGATCACATCGATAGCCTTGTCCGGCAAATGGCGGTCGTTGATGTACTTCGCAGACAGCTCGGCAGCGGCCTGCAAAGCGCCCACCGCATATTTCACACCGTGATGCTCTTCGAACCGTGTTTTGAGACCCTTAAGGATCTCCACCGTTTGCTCCACCGTAGGCTCCACCACATCCACCTTCTGGAAGCGCCGCGACAAAGCCGCGTCCTTCTCGAAGATGCCCCGGTACTCGGTGAAGGTGGTGGCACCGATGCACTTCATTTGCCCGGAAGACAGGGCCGGCTTGAGCAAATTGGACGCATCCAGGGTGCCGCCTGAAGCGGCGCCGGCGCCGATAAGGGTGTGGATCTCGTCAATGAATAAAATAGCGTTGGGCTGGTCCTTGAGCTGCTTGAGTACCCCCTTCAGGCGCTGCTCAAAATCTCCGCGGTACTTGGTTCCGGCCAGCAACGCGCCCATGTCCAAGGCATAGACCGTGGACCGGGCCAATACCTCCGGCACACTGCTCTCGGTGATGCGCCATGCCAAGCCCTCGGCAATAGCCGTTTTACCAACACCCGCTTCGCCCACCAACAGCGGGTTGTTCTTGCGGCGGCGGCACAGGACCTGAATCACCCGCTCAACTTCCAACTCGCGCCCAATAAGGGGATCAATCTTTCCGTCACGCGCCAACTGGTTGAGGTTCTGAGTGAACTGTTCCAGCGGTGAGGCTTTGCCCTCTGACGGTGCTTCTTCCTTCTCGGAACTCTCCGAAGAAGCCCCATCAGCTGGTTTGGTGGGCTCAGGCGGGTCGCTCTTTTTGATACCGTGCGCAATGTAGTTCACCACGTCAAGGCGCGTGACGCCTTGTTGGTGCAAGTAGTACACCGCGTGCGAATCCTTCTCCCCAAAGATCGCTACCAGGACGTTGGCGCCAGTCACCTCTTTCTTGCCGCTACCGGTGGACTGCACATGCATGATGGCGCGCTGAATCACGCGCTGGAAGCCCAGGGTGGGCTGGGTATCCACCTCCTCGGTGCCCCCCACCGTCGGTGTGTTTTCCTTGATAAACCCAGTTAAGCTCTTGCGCAGATCATCGATGTTGGCTGCGCACGCGCGTAAAACTTCCGCCGCCGACGGGTTGTCCAGCAGGGCTAACAAGAGGTGCTCCACGGTGATGAATTCATGGCGCTGCTGGCGTGCTTCCACGAACGCCATGTGCAGGCTGACTTCCAGTTCTTGCGCAATCATGCGGCCTCCATAATGCATTGCAGCGGGTGCCCCGTCCGGCGGGCGGCGGCTAGGACCAATTCGACCTTCGTTGCTGCGACGTCCTTGGTGTAGACGCCGCACACGCCCCGACCCTCGTGGTGGATCTTGAGCATGATGTGGGTGGCGGTTTCCAGGTCGTGCTTAAAGAACTCCTGGAGCACCATCACGACGAATTCCATCGGTGTGAAATCGTCGTTCAGCAGGACTACTTGGAACAAGCTGGGGGGCTTGGTGCGTTGAGCCTTTCGCTCTGCCACCACCACCCCTTGCCCGTCATCGGGCAAAGGGCCGACTGGCGGGTTTGCCGAAGGATGGGCGGGTTTTTGAGCCATTTTTGGGATTCTAACGACCCGGTGCAGTCCCAAGGGAGATCAGGGTCACCCCGCGGGAGCTGCAATCCCCGGCGCAGGGAAAGGGCAGGTGTACAGCAGGTGTTACTTTTTACTGACAACTAAAGTTGTCTAAGCTACTTGACACCGAAACTTCCACCGTTCACAATCGCCACACGGTTGAATGCGTGAAGGAGGTGAGTGTCATGCCTGCAGGAATTGTGAAGTGGTTCAATGACGCTAAGGGATTTGGCTTCATCGAACCCGAAGGTGGGGGCGAGGACGTGTTTGCGCACTTTTCAGCCATCCAAATGGACGGGTTTCGCACCCTCAAACAGGGTGGGCGAGTGACCTATGAGTTGATCAAGGGCCCCAAGGGCGATTTGGCGCACAACATCCAAGAATCGGGTGTTCCAATCCAAGCGCCAAGTGTGCCTGCAAGCCAAGAGGCCACCTCGCAGTCGCAACGCTGACGCAGCCGCCAAAAAGCCGCAACCATGCGGCCGCTTCGCGCGGCCTCTGAACCCACAGAGCCCTCGACCCGGTGCAACCGGACGAGGGTTTTATGTTGCTGGGCCTGACTTACATGTTGCCGACCATCACCTGCCCGAAGCCCGAGCAAGACACTTGCGTGGCGCCTTCCATAAGACGGGCAAAGTCGTAGGTGACCTTCTTGCTCTGGATCGACTTCTCCATGGAGCGGATGATCAGGTCGGCCGCTTCGGTCCACCCCATGTGGCGCAGCATCATTTCAGCCGAAAGAATCTCCGAGCCCGGGTTCACGTAGTCTTTGCCCGCATACTTGGGGGCTGTCCCGTGCGTGGCCTCAAACATCGCCACCGAATCAGACATATTCGCGCCTGGGGCAATCCCGATGCCGCCCACCTGCGCGGCCAGCGCATCGGAGATGTAGTCGCCATTGAGGTTGAGAGTCGCAATCACGCTGTACTCGGCCGGGCGCAGCAAGATCTGCTGCAAAAAGGCGTCGGCGATGCTGTCCTTGATAAGGACATCCTTGCCGGTCCTCGGGTTCTTAAATCTGCACCACGGACCACCATCGATAAATTCTGCACTGAATTCGCGCTGCGCCAAGGCATAGCCCCAGTCGCGGAAGCCGCCTTCAGTGAACTTCATGATATTGCCCTTGTGAACCAAAGTCACGCTGGGCTTGTCGTTGTCGATGGCGTACTGGATCGCCTTGCGCACCAAGCGCTCAGTACCTTCGCGAGACACCGGCTTGATGCCGATGCCGGAGGTATCCGGGAAGCGGATCTTCTTGACGCCCATCTCCTTGACCAGAAAGTCGATCACCTTTTTGGCCTTATCGGTTTGGGCTTCGTACTCGATGCCGGCGTAGATGTCCTCCGAGTTCTCGCGGAAGATGACCATATTTGTCTTGTGCGGCTCCTTCACAGGGCTGGGCACGCCGGCGAAGTACTGCACAGGGCGCAGGCAGACATAAAGGTCTAGCTCCTGACGCAGGGCCACATTCAAGGAACGAATACCACCGCCCACGGGCGTGGTTAAGGGCCCTTTGATTGAAACCACATAGTGGCGAACCGCGTGGAGCGTCTCTTCCGGCAGCCAAATATCGGGGCCGTACACCTTGGTCGACTTCTCCCCGGCGTACACCTCCATCCAGTGGATCTTCTTCTTACCCGCATAGGCTTTGGCCACCGCGGCGTCCACCACCTTGATCATCACCGGGGTGATGTCCATGCCCGTACCATCGCCCTCGATATAGGGAATGATCGGGTGATCGGGTACGTTCAGTGAGGAGTCGGCGTTGACGGTGATCTTGGCGCCTTCGGTGGGCACCTTGATGTGCTGATACATATTGGTCCTGCTCCAGTTCTGTTGTAGCGCGCCCGCATTCTATTCATGGGGCCTGCGCAAAACTGACGACATAGCGCCCATTTAAAGCGTACGACTAAAGGCTGTGGACCAGGGCCCAGGATAAGGTCAGGGCCTCTAACAGACCCAGCAGTGGATGCCCTTCGTTCACAGCAACGCCTGGGCCGAATTGGCTTTTCTGTAGGGATTGACAGATCAAAGGTCTGTCCGATTGGGTACAGGGGATACTTCAGGTGTCGTCCCGGTTGGGCCGGGGCTTGCGCCGATGCACCGGATCAATATTCTTTCGGGCCTTCACCGCCCGCTCTGACCTATATCAAATGAAGCTCTCGGCCATTGGCCCTATGCAGTGGAACCCACGCCACCAGCACCGGATGCAGGCCCTGCCGCCAGGCCCGGGCTGCTCCAACCGCGCCATCAGGGGGGCGCTACTGGCCCTGCTCCTCGTCGGGCCGTTACTGGGTACGACTTTCAAGGTGCAAGCCCAAGCGAATCCGCCTGGCACGGCATTCGACACCCCGCAGCAGCTGCCTACCGTGGCCCTCAGTGCCGGTATGCACCGCATCAGTGCTGAGGTCGCACGCACGCCTGAGCAACGCGCTATCGGGCTGATGCACCGCAGGTCCATGCCACAGCACGCAGGCATGATTTTTGTGTTTGAACGGCCCGAACCGCTGTGCTTCTGGATGAAGAACACCCTCATCCCGCTGTCCATTGCCTTCCTGCTGGACGACGGGACCATCCTGAACACCGAAGAAATGAAGCCCCAGACGCACAACAGCCACTGCTCGACGCAGCCTGCTCGCTATGCCTTGGAGATGAATGGGGGCTGGTTTGCCAAACGAGGGCTCAAGGCCGGCGACAGGATCGCTGGCGACCTTTTCAAGTGAAAACAGGGCTCGACGCCCCGTCCTCTGTGAGAATCGGCCGGCGAGGCCGCAATGCTGCGCTCAGGCGAAGTTGACCTGCGCACACTCCCAGCTCACCAGTTTGTCGAGGAAGGTCTCGACAAACTTGGGGCGAGGGTTGCGGTACTCAATGTAGCAAGCGTGTTCCCGCATATCAACGGTCAGCAACGCCCTGTCTGCGCCCGTCAGCGGCGTGCCGGCAACGCCCTTGTTAACGACGTCCACTGAACCGTCAGCCTTCTTCACCAGCCAAGTCCAGCCCGATCCAACGTTGCCCACAGCCAACTTGACGAATGCCTCACGGACGGCGGCATAGCTGCCCCGCTTGGCAGTGATGGCCGAGCCCAAGGCGCCGCTGGGCTCGCCTCCACCATTGGGCCTCATGCTCGGTCTCCTTTTGGAAGTTGTTCAGCTTCACCGCGTAGGCGTTGTGGTGCTTGCCGTGGTGGAGCTCTACGGTCTCGCGGCTGTAGGCCAGAGTGGGCAGAGTGTGTTCCACGGTGTCCTTCAAAGCAGTGATGGTTCAACCCCACAGCTTGTGGTCACCACCGCCGCCCTCAAGGACAGCGTGGACTATCGGCGGGTTGTTCAAGCTCATGGCTGAGCCGTTCCTGCACGGCCTCAACCGACTCGACACGCACGTTGGCCTTTCCATCGTGCCAAACGGCGGTCAGCGGCTGTCCAGGGCTCGCGAGCCTTGCTGATGTCAAAGGGGCGCCGTCCACATCACTCACCCAGGCGTAGCCGCGCCGCAACACCACCGAAGGGTCCTGAGCCTGTAGCCTGAGCTGCAACTGTTGCAAGCGGCCCTGCACATGACCCATCTGCTGTGCATGTACACCGACGGCGCGGGAAGCCCGCCGCTCAAGAGCTAGAGCGCCGTGGCGCAGGGGCTCGCGCACTGCGTTGGCCAAGCGGGCCTGAAGCCCCTGCAAGCCGTGGTGGTGGCGGGCGACGATCGCCGCTGGCCGAAGCACCGCCAAGGCCAGCTGGTCTAGGTGCTGGGCCTGGCGATCGAGTGTGTGCTGCGCCGCCAAGGACATACGGCGTGCCCACTCGCCCAAAACCAGCAGCTCATGTTCCCGCACCGGCGTGGCCAGCTCAGCGGCGGCCGTCGGGGTCGCCGCACGCACATCAGCCGCAAAGTCTGCCAAGGTGACATCAGTCTCATGACCGACACCGCACACCAGCGGAGTCGGACAGGCGGCCACCGCACGAACAACCCGCTCATCATTGAAGGCCCACAGGTCCTCCAAAGACCCGCCACCGCGTGCCAGGATCAGCACGTCCAGACGCTCACTCTTGGCAGCCAGCTCCAAGGCGTTCACCAAGGCCGCGGGGGCCTCGGCGCCCTGAACCAAGCTGGGGAAGACCACCACTTCAACATGCGGCGCGCGTCTTGCCATCACTGTCAACACGTCGTGCAGTGCCGCAGCCTGCAAAGACGAGATCACACCGATGCGCCGCGGGTGCGCTGGAAGCGCACGCTTGGCCTCTGGCGAGAACAAACCTTCAGCCTGCAAACGGGTCTTCAGGCGCAGGAACTCCTCATATAAGGACCCCCCACCCAAAAGGTGTAAAGACTCCACGATGAATTGAAGGTCGCCACGGGGCTCGTACACCGCCAGACGGCCCACAGCCTCCACTTTTTGACCATCACGCGGCGCGAAATTCAGCTGTGCGGCCGATCGCCGAAATAGGGCGCACCGAATCAGGGCGTCGTGCCCATGGGCATCCTTGAGATTGAAGTAGCGGTGCCCGCTGGCCGCTTGGCTACAGGCGCTCAGCTCACCGCAGACGCGCACCTGCCCGAATCGAGCTTGGAGGGCGTCCGCCAGCGCTTGAACCAGTGCAGCCACCTCCCAAACGCGTGCCGCTTTGGCTGGCTCAGAGGTAGGATTCATGTGTGCATCCCTTGGTAGGCAAGCCTGAGTACTCCACAAGCGCGAGATAACCGATGTTTCACGGCACTATAGCCCTACAAACCCAGCACTTATATCGTAAGTAATTGAAATTAAACACTTTTTTCTTGATGAACAAACTTCGCCCAGGCTTGGCGTTCAACTGGTGCACCGAGCCTGTTCGTCTGCACTTGATTTGTTCACAACGTTATCCACAGGCCAACCTTTATCCACAGTGCGTGGACGGATTGACGTGGACATGATACCGATAGCACCAGGCCTGTCTAAGCTTGAAACTTGGGTGCGTTCAGTCGTACAGGCCCTGTGGTGGCAGCCCCTGCGCGCGCGCAGCTTGGCGTGTTTGATGCTCGCTGCGCCGCTCTCGTGGTTGTACCGCGCGGCCGCCTTGGGCCATCGCTTGGCCACCCGCGCCCAGGCTCCAAACCCTTTGAGCGCCGCGCAGAACCGCCGTGCAGGGCGAGCCCGAGTGCCCACCATCGTCGTGGGCAACTGGGTGGTGGGCGGGGCGGGCAAAACGCCCACCACCCTGGCCTTGCTGAACCATCTGCAGCGCACAGGATGGAGTCCCGGGGTCATTTCCAGGGGCTACGGCCGCGGCAGCCGCACGGCACAGGCAGTGAATCCTCGGCTAAGCGTGGCTGAGGAGGTGGGCGATGAACCGCTGTTGATTGCACAGCGTGGCAGGGTGCCGGTGGTGGTGGGCCAAGATCGTTGCGCAGCGCGCGACCTCCTGCTCAGCCTAGCGCCCGAAGTGGACATCGTGCTGGCCGACGACGGGCTGCAGCACCATCGGCTGTGGCGCGACCTGTCAATCGTGGTTGTGGACGAACGGGGTGTGGGCAACGGCTGGTGCCTGCCGGCGGGCCCCTTGCGCCAATCAGTCCCGCGTCATCTCCCCCTGGACACCCTGCTGCTGTACAGTGCCGGCGAGGCCAGTCTGGCACTGCCAGGCTATTGCGCCCATCGACAACTCTCGGCGGTGCAGCCCTTGTCGGATTGGGCTGCCGGCAGGTCATGGCCCAGCCACGGCGGATGGGACGCCTTAAAGGGCCTTGAGTTGCACGCAGCGGCGGCCATCGCGGTCCCTGAGCGCTTTTTTGCGGCGCTGCGCCACCAAGGCCTCGAACTCGCCTCAACCCATGCCCTCCCCGACCACGACCCTTGGCACACCGCACCCTGGCCACACGGTATCCGCGAGGTGATCGTCACTGAGAAGGACGCTGTGAAGCTGGCACCACGGGCGGCCAGAGCAGGCAACACACGCCTTTGGGTGGCACGGCTAGACTTGGGCTTGCCGGTAGACTTTACGCAGGTGCTAGACCGCCGTTTGGTGGCGCTGTCATCGCTACACGCCAACAAGGCCTGAACCATGGACAACCGCTTGATTGAACTGCTGGTGTGCCCGTTGTGCAAAGGGCCTCTGAGCTTGCGCCGCGACGAGCAGCAGCGCCCGGTAGGACTGGCCTGTGCAGCCGACCGGCTGCTGTTCCCCATCCGCGACGGCATCGCGGTCATGCTGGAATCCGAGGCGCTGCCATTGGAGACCGAAGGCCAGCATCCGTGAGCTTTCGAGTCATCATCCCGGCTCGACTGGCCTCAACGCGCCTGCCCGACAAGCCGTTGGCTGACCTTGCAGGCCTGCCGATGGTGGTGCGTGTGGCCCAACAGGCGCAACACAGCTCTGCAGCCCAGGTGGTGGTGGCGGCAGACGACGACCGAATCGTGCAAGCCTGCCGCGAGCATGGGGTGATGGCCCTCCTCACCCGACAGGATCATCCCAGCGGCAGCGACCGGGTCGCGCAAGCCTGCGCCTTGCTAGGCTGTTCGGCCGACGAGGTCGTGGTCAACCTGCAGGGTGATGAGCCCCTGATGGACCCGGAGCTCCTGGACGCGTGCGCGCGCACCTTGCAGGACAGCCCAGCCTGCGTGATGGCCACTGCCGCCCACCCCTTGGACAGCGAGGCCGATTGGCTCAGCCCCAACGTGGTCAAGGTGGTGTTGGACGCGCGCGGGCGAGCTATGTACTTCAGCCGCAGCCCCTTGCCCGCCTGGCGTGACCGCCGCAGCGGACAAGCGCTGTATGAGGCTCCAAGCCCGGTCCTTCGGCACATCGGCTTGTATGCCTACCGCGCGGGGTTTCTGCTTGGCTTTCCCGAACTGGCGCCTAGCCCACTGGAACAATCTGAGATGCTGGAGCAGCTTCGCGTTCTGTGGCACGGCTTTGGCATGGCGGTGCATGTGACCGACCGCTGCCCACACGCCGGCGTCGACACGCCACAGGACCTGGAGCGGGTTCGCCGCCACCTGGTCTCCCAGCTTTGAGGCGAGCCCTCGTCAGCCAGCTGCGCGGGACCGCGTGTTACTCTTCAAACAGGAGGACCCCATCATGAAACTCATCTTGTTGGGCGCCCCTGGGGCCGGTAAAGGCACCCAGGCCGCTTTCATCTGCAAGAAGTATGGCATTCCCCAGGTATCCACCGGCGACATGCTGCGGGCCGCTGTTAAGGCCAGCACACCCCTGGGCCTTGAAGCCAAAAAGGTGATGGACTCGGGTGGCTTGGTCAGCGACGCCATCATCATCGGCCTGGTCAAGGAGCGCATCGCCCAACCCGATTGCACCAACGGCTTCCTCTTCGACGGATTCCCCAGAACGATTCCCCAAGCCGAGGCAATGAGGCAAGCGGGGGTGGCCCTGGACATTGTTCTGGAGATTGATGTGCCGGACGTGGCCATCATTGAACGGATGAGCGGCCGCCGGGTGCATGTGGCGTCGGGCCGTACCTACCACGTCAAATTCAACCCGCCTAAGGTTGCCGGAAAAGACGACGCCACGGGTGAAGACCTGATCCAGCGCGGCGACGACAAGGAAGAGACGGTACGCAAGCGGTTGGACGTTTACCACAGTCAGACGCGTCCGCTTGTGGCCTACTACGCAGAGTGGGCCGCCACGGGAGACACAAAAGCTCCGCGCTATGCCAAGATCAGCGGCACCGGTACCGTCGACGAAATCACCGCTCGGGCCCTAGCTGCTCTGAACTGAAGCGGCGCACCAACGACCACGGCGACGCACGGTCGCCGTTTTCATTTGGGCCGGGCTGCGGCCAAAACAGAAACGTTCGAGTTTTGAGGAAAGATCAATATGGACATCAGAGGCAAGGTCTTCATCGTCACCGGCGGCGCATCGGGCTTGGGGGAAGGCACGGCCCGCATGATCGCTAGCCAAGGCGGGGTGGTGGTGATCGCTGATCTTCAAGAGGAGAAGGGCTGCGCTCTGGCAGCTGATCTGGGAGGGGCCTTTGTCAAGTGCGACGTTTCCAGCGAAGAGGACGGCAAAGCCGTGGTGGCCAAGGCCACATCCCTAGGCAAGCTGATGGGCTTGATCAACTGCGCGGGCATTGCCACGGCGTCCAAGACGGTCGGCAAAGACGGCGCTCACGTCTTGTCGCTGTTTTCCAAGACCATCACGGTCAACCTGGTGGGCAGTTTCAACATGATCCGCTTGGCTGCAGAAGCCATGAGCCGAAACGAGCCCGAGTCCACGGGCGAGCGCGGTGTCATGATCAGCACGGCCAGCGTGGCAGCTTATGACGGACAGATCGGTCAGGCCGCGTACTCGGCGTCTAAGGGCGGCATCGTCGGTATGACCCTGCCAATCGCACGCGACCTGGCCCGTAACGGCATTCGCAACATGACGATTGCGCCAGGCATCTTCGGCACGCCGATGCTGTTTGGTATGCCGCAGGAGGTGCAGGATGCGCTGGCAGCGGGGGTACCCTTTCCAAGCCGCCTGGGCACGCCACGGGACTACGCTAGCCTCGCCAAGCACATCATCGAGAACGATATGCTCAACGGCGAAGTGATCCGCTTGGACGGCGCGATTCGACTGCCGCCCAAGTGATGATTGGTCGGGGCGAGAGGATTCGAACCTCCGACCCTCTGCTCCCAAAGCAGATGCGCTACCAGACTGCGCTACGCCCCGACTACTCGACATTGTAGGGTGCGCCGGGCGGCCCAGCCGCAGAAACCGAGCATCACGCAGGCCAGTCAAATGCGGTTCAGTTTTGGGCGTCGCGCTGCAAAGCTGCGGCCCTGATGGCCTGTAGTGTGGTTCTCGAGGTGATCACGTCGGTGGGCAGCTTGAGATGGATCAGCGCGGGCCCACCCAGGCACAAGGCGCGTGCAAAGGCCGGCTCGAATGCATCGGTTTGCACCACGGTCTCTGCCGCCCAGCCGTAGGCACGCGCCAAGGCTGCGAAGTCTGGGTTATACAGATCACTGCCGCTAACCCGACCCGGGTACTCACGTTCCTGATGCATGCGAATCGTGCCGTAGGCGCCGTTGTCGACCACGATGCTGATCAGCGCTCCTGCTTGCCGCCCTGCCCCATAGCCGGTGGCGGTGGCCATCTCTTGTCCGTTCATCAGGAAGTCGCCGTCTCCCGCGAGATTGATCACGGTTCGGTGGGGATGGGTCAATGAAGCCGCCACCGCCGCGGGCAGGCCGTAGCCCATGGCGCCCGAGGTGGGGGCCAGCTGGGTTTTGCCGACCGTTGCCAGGCCCGGATAGCGCAGATAACGGTGCAACCAACCTGAAAAATTACCAGCCCCGTTGGTGTAGATGGTATCGGGCGGCGCCAGTCGCTCAATGGTCTTAACCACCGCCGCCATATCCATGGGCTGTACCGGCACATGTTCGCGGTTGCGCACATAGTCGGCCACCGCGGCTTGTGTCCATGACGCCCAAACAGGAGCCTGACCGGGTTTGCCTAATGCAGCCAGCACCTCGTCCATGCTGGCCAGCGAGGCTTGCAGCAACACATCGGCCGCATAGACACGACCCAGTTCTTCTGCACCGGGGTGCAAGTGGACCAGTTGTTGATGGGAACGGGGCGCCTGCAGCAAGGTGTAGCCACTGGTGGTCATCTCACCCAGCCGTATGCCCAGGGCCATCACCAGGTCGGCTTGGCGGATGCGTTCAGCCAAAGCGGGGTTGATGCCGATACCCGCATCACCCACATACAAGGGATGCCAGTTGTCAAAGGTATCCTGAAAGCGCAAGCCACAGGCCACGGGCAAATTCCAGGCCTGTGCGAAATCC
Source organism: Betaproteobacteria bacterium (assembly GCA_016868355.1). Taxonomy (GTDB): domain Bacteria; phylum Pseudomonadota; class Gammaproteobacteria; order Burkholderiales; family Burkholderiaceae_C; genus RFTU01. Next base: position 25,170 of record VGHB01000001.1, read on the forward strand.
TGCAGTGCACAAGCCGAGCCCGACGTCCAACCGCTGCCACCCGCAATCACCAATGGGCGTTGGGCAGCCTGCAGCAGGCTGCGCCAGCGCTGGATGCCATGCGCCGCAGGTACAGTGCACGCAACTTCGATTTGCGGCAGAACCGGCACGTCGGTCATGGCCGACATCACGTCTTCCGGCACGGACAGAACCACCGGACCGGGTCGGCCCTGCAATGCGGTGTGAAATGCCCGAGCGATGTACTCGGGCAGCCGGGCGGCGTCCCCCACCTCGGCCGCCCACTTGGCCATGCCTAGGGTGCCAGGTCCGAAAAATTGGCGGTAATCCAGCTCTTGGAAGGCCTCGCGGTCGCGGAAGTCAGCCCCGACCTGCCCCACAATCACGACCATCGGTGTGCTGTCCTGAAAGGCGGTGTGGATGCCAATGGAGGCATTGGTGGCACCAGGGCCGCGGGTCACCATACACACGCCAGGCCTTCCGGTAAGCTTGCCTTGCGCCTCTGCCATGAAGGCGGCCCCACCCTCCTGCCGGCAGGCGATGAAGCGAATGTGGGGCTCATGCGCGTGAAAGCCGTCCAGCGCAGCAAGAAAACTCTCACCCGGCACACCGAACACCGTGCCGACACCTTGCGCCATCAAGGCCTGCACGATGACATGCCCACCTGGTCGCATGCCCGCATCGCTAAGCCCCTGAGCCTTCCAATTGGCCACTGGCGTCAATCCGTCGGTGCTCACGGTGCCGATCCTAATGAACCGGCGGCGCGCTGGCGCACCCCCTGCCCAGCCCACACGGCGCAGCTCACCGCCAACAGCAAGGCCACAGCTGATCCCACAAAGAGGCTGCTTGAGCCCCCATGGTCCAGCAGCCAACCAAAGACGGGTGCGGCAGCGGCAAAACCCACATCTAACCCCGAGTACACCGTTCCGTATACGCGACCCGTGGCCCCCGCAGGAGCAGCCCGTCGGATCAACATGTCGCGCGACGGTCCGGCCAAACCGGTGCCCAAGCCCGCCAACGCCACCAGACCACCGCTGAGTAAGGCCGGTAGCGATCCTGACCCCGCCAGCAACAGCACGCCGGCCGAGGCACTCAAGGCCAGGGTAATGTTGCGCTCGAGTTGGACAGAAGACTTCACCACAAATCCGCCCAACACCATTCCCACCGTACTGGCCAACATGTAGCCGGTGATCATCAGGGCCAACCAGCCCAAGGGCTCTCCATACAAGCGGTCCATCGCTGGCCCAAGAAAGCTCTGAACCGCTGCCAGGGAACAGGTGCTGAAGAAAAAGAAGGAGAAACACACCCAAACCGAAGGCAGACGCAGGAATGCCAGGGAGAACGCCGGCTCGGCCCGCGTCGAATCCGGTGGTGGCTGCATAGGCTCGAGGTGGGGTGTAATCGGCTTTAGGGCCGCAGCGCGCCACCACAGCACGACTGCCATCATCAACGCCCACAGACCGCAAACCAGCATCGCCCAGCGCCAAGACCCGGTAGCCGCCGTTACCCCCGTAACCACCAAAGGTGCGGCAGCCCAGCCCAAGTTACCACTGATGCCGTGCACCGAAAACGCGTGCCCCAACCGAGATGGTGATACCCGCTGGTTGAGGATGGAGAAGTCTGCTGGATGAAACGGCGCATTGCCCGCGCCGGCCAGTGCGGCAGCGAGCATAAAGCCGACGTAGTCCTGGGCCCCTGCAGCCGCCAGCGCGGCCAGTACGAAGCTGCCCATGGCCCCCATCAAGACGGGCCATGCGCCCACCCGGTCTACGAGAAAGCCTGCTAGGGCCTGCCCCACGCCAGAAATGACAAAAAAGACCGTGACCAGCAGGCCCAGCTCTGCATAACTGAAGCCATGGTCGGCCGCCAACAGCGGGAACAGAGGTGGCAACAGAAGATGGAAAAAGTGGGACGTTCCGTGAGCCAAACCGATCAATCCAATGGTTTCCACGTCTTGGGAACGGCTGGAGCCCAGGTGCGGAGCCGATGACGCGGAGGCGGCGCTGGGATGATTCACAAGCCCTATCCTAAGCGAGCTCAGCGGGCTGGGGTGATGGCGCTTACAGTATTGAGCTTTTTAAGCGATGGCCATGACCGAATCCGTGCTCTTTGACTACCGCCGTGCCGATGCAGCCGGCACCAGTTGCACCGCTCAGGTCTGGGCCAAGGTGCCCCCGCCGCTGGCCCAAAGGCAACGCCAGGCGCTGCGCGAACGCATCCGTGCCCTGTTGCTGAAGCGACAGGCCGTTCTGGTAGCCCACTATTACGTAGACGGCGATATCCAGGACTTGGCTTTGGAAACCGGGGGTTGCGTGGCCGACTCCCTGGAAATGGCCCGCTTTGGCCGAGAGCACCCCGCCCGTACATTGGTGGTGGCAGGTGTGCGCTTCATGGGCGAGACATCCAAGATCCTCAGCCCCGACAAGCGTGTCCTGATGCCCGATCTGGAGGCCACTTGTTCCCTGGACCTGGGCTGCCCGCCAGACGAATTCAGTGCCTTCTGCGACGCCAACCCCGACCGAGAGGTCGTGGTCTATGCCAACACAAGCGCGGCGGTCAAGGCTCGAGCCGACTGGATGGTCACCAGCGCCTGCGCCATCGATATCGTTCGACACCTCCATGAGCGTGGACAGAAGGTCTTGTGGGCGCCGGACCAGCATCTGGGCCGCTACATTCAGCGCCAAACGGGGGCGGATATGCTGATGTGGGGCGGTGCCTGCATCGTTCATGACGAGTTCAAGGGGATCGAACTGGACTTGCTCAAGCGCGAGCATCCTGGTGCTCGAATCTTGGTGCACCCGGAAAGCCCGGAATCGGTGGTCGCGCAGGCTGACGTGGTGGGGTCTACCAGCCGATTGCTGCGGGCCGTCGCGGAAGAGCCCGCCCAAACCTTTATCGTGGCCACCGACAACGGCATCCTCCACCGCATGCGACAACTGGCGCCGGACAAGCTGTTCATCGAAGCACCAACCGCGGGCACCAGCGCAACCTGCAAGAGCTGCGCCCACTGCCCCTGGATGGCTATGAACGGACTCCAAGGCATCTTGCACTGCCTGGAGGCTGGCGGCGGCGAGATCACCGTGGCCGAAGACGTAGGGCAACGCGCCCGAGGCTGCATCGAGCGCATGCTTTCCTTCACCGCCGGCTCGGGTCCTGCTCGAAACACGGCCACAGGGTCTCCTGCCGGCTTCGTGCGCCACATTGGCGCTGCTTGACGCCATGTTCGAATTCAACGAATCCCTAGAGCAGGCGCGCGCACGCAATGTCCGCGATGCCCTGCTCGAGGACTACGGCATGTGCGATTGGACGGGTCTGCTCATTGAGCAAGGTTGTCGTGTGCGGGCAGAGGTACGGGTGCGCGAAGAGGCTGTTTTGTGCGGCCAAGCCTGGTTTGAAGACTGCCTTCACAGCCTAGACCCAAGTGCGGAGGTCCAATGGCATTACACGGAAGGCCAGGACATGCGGGCTGACAGCGTGGTGTGCAGGCTGCATGCCCATGCACGGGCCCTGCTGGCAGCCGAGCGCCCTTGCTTGAACTTTTTGCAGCTCCTGTCGGCCACCGCCTACACAACCCGGTTGCACGTCAGGGCCATTGAAGGCGCGTCGCCCAACCCACGTGGGTGCGCGGTTCTGGACACCCGAAAGACTGTCCCCGGCCTGCGCCAGGCTCAAAAGTATGCGGTGCGTGTGGGCGGAGGTGCCAATCAGCGACTGGCCCTGTGGCATGGCATCCTGATCAAAGAGAACCACATCACCGCCGCAGGAGGCATTACCCCGGTGCTGCAGCAGGCGCAAGCGCTCAACAGCGGCGTGGATATCCAGATTGAAGTGGAGAGTCTTGACGAGCTGAAACAGGCCCTGGCGGCCGGCGCTACAAGCATTCTCATCGACAACTTCTCGCTGGCCGGCATGCGCCAAGCCGTGTTGATCACCGCCGGGCGCGCCCTGTTAGAGGTTTCCGGCGGCGTGACGCTGGAGCAGTTGTGCGACATCGCCGCAACTGGTGTGGACCGCATCTCGATTGGCAAGCTGACCAAGGATATTCGCGCCATCGACTTTTCGATGCGGGTTTACTCAACGCTCTGAATAGCTCTCCATTTGGCGTTGTCGTTCTTGTCGGACCAAGATCGTGGGGAAGCTTACTGGCAAGGTGTGCGGGTAGTCACGGCTGTAGTGCAGACCACGGCTTTCCTGCCTGGACAGAGCTGAACGGACGATGAGATCGGCGCAGTCCACCAGGTTTCGCAGTTCCAGCAAATCGCGGTTGACGCGGAAGTGGGCATAGTACTCATGGATTTCCCCGCGCAGCAAGGCGATCCGGTGGCGCGCGCGCTCCAGCCGCTTGGTGGTTCGCACAATACCCACATAGTTCCACATCATCAGCCGTAATTCGTCCCAGTTGTGGGCAATCACGACCTGTTCGTCCGCATCAGCTACCTGACTCTCATCCCAAGGTGGCAACACCGCCATCACTGAAGCCTCGGATTGGCCAATTGCGTGCGCACAGGTTTGTCCCAAGACGACGCATTCCAGAAGCGAGTTACTGGCCAGTCGGTTGGCGCCGTGCAGCCCGGTGTAGGTGGCCTCGCCCACCGCATATAGGCCCGGCAAGTCGGTGCGCCCTTGAGTGTCGGTCACCACACCGCCACAGGTGTAGTGGGCTGCTGGCACCACCGGAATCGGCTCGCGCGCGATATCGATACCCAGGCTCAGGCACCGTGCATGGATTGTGGGGAAGTGGGACTTCAGAAAGCCTTCACCTAGGTGGGTGGCGTCCAACCAGACGTGGTCCACCCCGTGGCGCTTCATCTCAAAATCAATGGCGCGCGCCACGATGTCTCTCGGCGCTAACTCGGCCCGCTCATCGTGTGCGGGCATGAATCGAGCCGCCTTGCCCTGTAAGCCCGGCACACGCAGCCAAGCCCCCTCGCCCCGGAGCGCTTCGGTTATGAGGAAGCTCCGCTCCTGCGGGTGGTACAGACAGGTGGGGTGGAATTGGATGAATTCCATATTGCCCACCCGGCAGCCTGCGCGCCAGGCCATGGCGATGCCATCCCCAGTGGCGGTGTCGGGATTGCTGGTGTAGCGATAAACCTTGCCCACGCCGCCCGTGGCTACGACCACAGCGCGCGCGGGCAGGGTCTGCACCCGGTCGGTGTCGATGTCCAATGCATACACCCCATGGCATCGCGCGGGCCCGGCCCGCTTGAGCAGTCGCGAGGTGATAAGGTCGACCGCCATCCAGCGCTCCAGCAGGGTGATGCGCGGGTGCCGCCGGGCAGCTGCGAGCAGCGCCTGGTGGATGGCCAACCCTGTGGCGTCCGCGGCGTGGGCAATGCGGCGAACAGCATGGCCCCCTTCCTTGGTTAGATGCAAGCCCAGCGGTCCCTCGGGGTCTTCGGAAAAGGCGACACCTTGCGCCACCAGCCACCTGATGGCTTGCGCACTGTTTTCGGCGATAAAGCGCGCGGTGTGCTCATCGACCAAACCCGCTCCGGCATCTTGCGTGTCGCGTACGTGGCTCTCGATACTATCGTCTGGACCCAACACACCGACGATGCCGCCCTGCGCCCATGCCGTCGCCGCTTCCGACAAGCTGCGCTTGGCCAGCACCACCACGGGCATGTGGTCGGCCAATTGCAGGGCCGTTGTCAGGCCCGCCAGACCGGCCCCAATCACCACCACCGGTGCCTCGGCTCCGGCCAATTCGTCGTCTGTCATCGCTCGATTTTAGGAGTGCAGGCTCAATGCACCACGCGCTCAAAGACAAACTCACCTTCCTGGATATCGACGGGGATTACGTCCTTGGGGCCGAAGCGCCCTTGCAAAATCAACTTGGCCACCGGGTTTTCGATACGCTGTTGAATCGCCCGCTTCAGAGGCCGGGCACCAAAGACCGGATCAAACCCGACCTTGGCGATCTCCGCCAAAGCACCCGACGAAACGTCCATCTTGATCTCCATCTTTTCCAGCCGGCTCTCCAGCAGATGCAGTTGAATGCGTGCAATCGACTCGATGTGCTGCGGCTGCAGCGCATGAAATACCACCGTCTCATCGATACGGTTGAGGAACTCGGGTCGGAAGTGCGCTTTTACTTCAGCCCAGACCGCCTCGCGGATCAGCTCAGTATCTTGGGCAGCCATGTCCCTGATGCGGTGGGACCCCAGGTTGCTGGTCATGATGATGACGGTGTTTTTGAAATCCACCGTTCGGCCCTGTCCATCGGTCAAGCGGCCATCGTCCAGCACCTGCAGCAAGATATTGAACACATCCGGATGTGCCTTTTCCACCTCGTCCAAAAGTAATACGCTGTAGGGCTTGCGTCGGACAGCTTCGGTCAGCGTGCCACCTTCCTCGTAACCCACATAGCCTGGGGGTGCGCCAATGAGCCTGCTCACCGAGTGCTTTTCCATGAATTCGCTCATATCGATGCGCACCATTTGGTCCTCGCTGTCGAAGAGAAAGCCGGCCAATGCCTTGCACAGCTCGGTCTTGCCCACACCCGTGGGACCCAGGAACAAGAAGGACCCGAGCGGCCGATTTGGGTCGGAGAGCCCGGCGCGAGAACGCCTGATTGCATCAGACACCGAAATGATGGCCGCATCCTGCCCCACCACGCGCTCGTGCAGCTTTTGCTCCATGCGTAACAGCTTGTCACGCTCGCCTTGCATCAGTTTACTCACGGGGATGCCGGTGGCTCGGGCCACCACCTCGGCAATCTCTTCGGCACCCACCAAGGTTCTCAGCAAGCGCGGGCGCTTGTCACTCTCTGATTTTCCCGATTCCTTGGCCTGCGCCGCCTGCAAACGCTTTTCAAGTTCGGGAAGCTTGCCGTACTGAAGCTCGGCCACCTTATTGAAGTCACCCTTGCGCTTGAGCTCTTCGATCTGATGCCGGATACGGTCGATTTCCTCCTTGACCTGGGCCGATCCCTGTGCCGCAGCCTTCTCAATCTTCCAAACCTCATCGAGGTCGGCGTATTCACGCCCGAGCTTGCCGATCTCTTCCTCAATCAAGGCCAGGCGCCTCTTGGATGCCTCGTCCTTCTCCTTCTTCACAGCCTCGCGCTCGATCTTGAGTTGGATCAGGCGACGATCCAGCTTGTCCATGACCTCAGGCTTGGAGTCGATCTCAATCTTGATTTTGGCGGCGGCCTCATCGATGAGATCAATGGCCTTGTCGGGGAGAAAACGGTCGGTGATGTATCGATGTGACAGTTCGGCGGCCGCCACAATGGCTGGGTCGGTGATTTCCACCCCGTGGTGCACTTCATAACGCTCCTGCAGACCCCGCAGGATGGCGATCGTGGCCTCCACTGAGGGCTCATCGACAAGCACCTTCTGGAAACGGCGCTCAAGCGCTGCATCCTTTTCCACATGTTTGCGGTACTCGTCGAGCGTGGTGGCACCGATGCAGTGCAGATCGCCACGGGCCAGCGCGGGCTTGAGCATGTTGCCAGCATCGATCGCGCCCTCAGCCTTGCCAGCCCCCACCATCGTGTGGATCTCATCGATAAACAAAATAATCCGGCCTTCGTCTGCCGCAACCTCCTTGAGCACGACCTTGAGGCGCTCTTCGAACTCGCCACGGAACTTAGCCCCAGCCAGCAGACCCGCCATGTCCAGCACCAAGACCCGTTTGTCTCGAAGGGTGTCAGGCACTTCGCCATTAACAATCCGCTGCGCCAGGCCTTCGACAATGGCCGTCTTGCCCACGCCGGGCCTTCCAATGAGCACCGGGTTATTCTTGCTGCGTCGCTGTAGCACTTGGATGGCACGGCGAATCTCATCGTCGCGGCCGATCACAGGATCAAGCTTGCCCATCCGAGCGCGCTCGGTCAGGTCCAGTGTGTACTTCTTCAAGGCTTCGCGCTGGCCCTCCGCCTCGGGTGAGTCAACCTTGGAATCGCCCCGAACGGCCCGGATGGCCGCCTCCAGGCCCTTTCGGGTCAGCCCGTGCCCGCGCACCACGGCGCCGAAGTCGGCCTTGGAGTCAGCCAGGGCGAGCAGAAGCATTTCGCTTGCAATGAACTGATCGCCTCGCTGAGCAGCCTCTTTCTCAGCTCGTTGAAACAACTGCACCAGCTCGCGACCAGCCTGTACTTGACCGCCTTGCACTTGGGGCAAACCCGCCATGGCGGTTTCGGCGGCTGCTTTAAGCGCGGCCACATTTGCACCGCAACGTTCCAGCAAGGATCGTGGCCCATCGGTCTGGGCCAACAGGGCCAGCATGAGGTGAACCGGCTCAATGTAGGGGTGCTCACGGGTCACCGCCAGGCTTTGCGCATCCTGCAGCGCGTGCTGCAAAGTCGTGGTGAGCTTATCTAGACGCATCGTGCCCTCCTTAATGAGTCGCATTTGGAGCGGCTCGCCGAGAATTCAAGAGGCCCGCCCTTAGGCACAATACCCGGATGTCGATTCATCAGCTCTCCGTGGTCTACCAGACCGACCAGGACCGCCTGCTGCTGCGCGTCAGAACCCGCGATGAGCGCTTGTTTGATCTGTGGTTGACCCGCCGGCTGATGTTGAGGCTGTGGCAGCCGTTGCAAAACATCGCCAGCGCAGTCGCGTTGGGTGCAGCCTCCAAAGGCACCACCGTCTTGCCCGAAGCGCGAGACATGATGACGCAAACCCTGCGCGACCAGGCCAAGAGGTCCGCCGACTTTTCCTCTCCCTTTGATGACCAGGCCTTGCAGCGGCCCCTTGGCGAGCATCCCCTGCTCGTGGCAGCAGTCGACCTTCGACACGAGGCAAAAGGCCAAGTGGTGGTGGTCTTACGGGATGCCCAACAACGGGACTTGTCTTTGAACCTCACGCCAGATTTGTTGTACAACCTGCTGACGTTGCTGGAACAGGCCCTGGTGCTGTCGGAATGGGGCCTGGCTGCCCCCAGCAGCTCCCCATCGCCCGCGCCCCAAGAGGCAGCTCCTGCACCCCGGGTCTTGAACTGATAAAGGCGGCGGATTGGGCAAACGCTCAGACAGCGTTGGCTGCTGAGATACCCCAACGGGCCAGCGCTTGGTCATCACTGACGCGGGCGTCCACCCAATGCGCTCCATCCGGCGTGTGTTCCTTTTTCCAAAAAGGGGCCTGGGTCTTGAGGTAGTCCATCAGAAACTCGCAAGCTTTGAAGGACTCTGCACGGTGCGCCGATGCCACCGCGACCAAGACGATTTGCGCACCGGGCTCAAGAGGGCCCACACGGTGGATGACCCGAGCAGCTCGAATATCAAATCGTGCAAATGCTTGGTCGATCATGGACTCAATGGCGGATTCGGTCATGCCGGGATAGTGCTCAAGCTCCAATTGCTCGATCCGGCCTGCAGCCTCATCGCCCGAGGTGCCCAGACGGTCGCGCACGGTACCCACGAAACTGGTCACTGCGCCCACACCAAAGTCATCTGACAGCAAAGCCCGAACCTCGCTTGAGAGGTCGAAGTCTTGTGTCTGGATCACCACCCGAGGCATCCCCACATCAACCTCCTGTGACAGGCGGGAAAAACGCCACCTCAGCCCCGTCTGGCACCACCGCATCGTCAGCCGCCATCACCAGGTTGATAGCACATCTAACCGCCTTGCCAGCCCGCAAGGCCTGCTCATGTGCGGGGCTGCACTGGCCCAAATGCTGGCGCAGTTGCGCCACCGTCAGCGACTGCGGCAGGCCTGAGAGCTGCTGGCGATCACCGAGCGCCTCACGCAAGGAAGCAAAGTAGCGGACAGTGAGTTTCATGGCTACGCATCAGGAAAATAAGAGGTCGGCAAAGGACAAAAAGCGCACCATCTGCCCCTGTTCTATGGTCGCCCCTGGCGGATTGTCAACCAGGCCATCTGCCCACACCGCCGAGGTCAACACACCCGAGCTTTGGTTGGGGAATAGATCCAAACCCCCGCGCTCGTTCAGGCGTGCTCGCAAGAATTCCCGGCGCCGATCAGGCCTGATCCAATCGAAATCGGCTCGCAAATGCTGAGCCCTGAGGTTTTGCAGGGGTATACCCTGCAACACCTTCAGCACGGGTGCGACGGCCAGCAAGAAAGTCACGAAGCTGGAAACTGGATTGCCCGGGAGCCCCATGAATAGGCAGTCACGGTCGCTGCTCGCCCGTACCGACCCAAAAGCCAATGGCTTACCGGGCTTGATGGCCATTTGCCACAGATCGAGCCGACCTTCAGCCTGCACAGCTGGCTTGATGTGGTCTTCCTCTCCCACCGACACACCACCGGACGTCACGATCAGATCATGGCCTTGGGACGCCTGGCGCAGCATGGCACGCGTGGCCTCCAAGCGGTCGGGCACGATGCCCAAATCCGTAACTTCGCAGCCGGCAGCCAGCAACAAACCTCGCAGGGTGTAACGGTTGGAGTTGTAGATCGCACCCGGTCGCATCTGCTGCGGGCTCACCTCGCCAGGCATCACCAATTCGTCACCAGTGGAAAACAGGGCCACGCGGGGTCGACGGACCACCGCCACCTCGGCACAACCCACCGACGCAGCCAGGCCCATGGCCTGGGGCGTCAAGCGGCAGCCTCTTGGCAGCACCTCGGTACCTGCCCTGACGTCCTCACCGCGGCGCCGGATCCATTGCCCAGCCTTGACGGACGCTTGGATCACCACCTCACCCAGACCATCACCATTTGAGCTAGCCAGGGACTGACACTGCTCCTGCATCACCACCGTATCAGCCCCTGGTGGAAGTTGCGCGCCAGTAAAGATACGCGCCACAGTGCCAGGTTTAAGCACACGCCCCAACTGACCCGCCGCGATTCGCTGGCCTACCGGCAGGCGAGCCCCGGGCGCAGCCGCATCAGCGGCCCTGAGGGCATACCCGTCCATCGAGGTGTTGTCGCCCGGCGGCACATCGATAAGCGACTGAATCGGCCCCGCCAGCACACGGCCCGCCGCCTCCAGGAGGCTCATCGTCTGCACCTCATGGATCACACAGTGATGCGAGCCTTCCACCAGGCGCTGCAGCGCCTCATCCAGGCTCATCAGCGCCGCAGCGGGCCTAGCCGGATCCATCAGGCATGCGCCTCGATGTAGGCCTTGACCTTGGCCGCGTCGGCCTCAAGCACGGTATACCGCTTTGGAAGCGCCTCAATACCCTGCAGCGCATCGGGCCGGTCGGGCTCGCAGCCCAAGGCTTCCACCAAAGTTTGCGCAAACTTGGCCGGTAAAGCGGTTTCCAGAACCAGCATGGGTACACCCGGAACCATCCAATTGCGGGCCACCTTCAGCCCGTCAGCAGTGTGGGTGTCGACCATGAGGCCGAAGCTACGGTGGGTGTGGCGGATGGTTTCGAGGCGATTGGCATGCGAGCTTGAGCCCGACCTGAATCCGTACTGGACGATCCGCTCAAAGGCCTGCCGGTCGAGACTGAAGTACCCATGGCGTTCCACCCGTGTGCCAAACAGGTCGCGGGTGCGCGCACCGTCGCGGCCCAGCAGGTCAAACACAAAGCGCTCGAAATTGCTGGCCTTGCTGATGTCCATCGATGGGCTCGATGTCTCGTGGGTTTCAGCCGTCTTGCGAACCCGATAGGTTCCGGTCCGAAAAAACTCGTCGAGTACGTCGTTTTCGTTGGTGGCACACACCAGGCGTTCGATCGGAAGGCCCATCATGCGCGCCACATGACCAGCACAAATATTGCCAAAGTTTCCCGATGGCACAGTAAAGCTGACTCGCTGATCGTCGCTAGCAGTAGCCTGGAAGTAGCCCGCGAAGTAGTACACCACTTGCGCCAACAGACGGGCCCAGTTGATCGAGTTGACTGTCCCGATGTGCCAATTCGCCTTGAATGCAAGATCGTTGGATACCGCCTTGACGATATCCTGGCAATCATCAAAGACGCCTTTGATGGCGATATTGTGGATATTTGCGTCCTGCAGGCTGAACATCTGCGCCTGCTGAAATGGGCTCATGCGGTTGTGCGGGCTGAGCATGAACACCTTCACACCCTTCTTGCCCTTCATCGCGTACTCTGCAGCACTGCCGGTGTCGCCGCTTGTGGCACCCAGGATATTCAAGACCTGCGATCGCCTGCTCAATTCGTGTTCGAACAGTTGGCCCAACAGTTGCATGGCCATGTCCTTGAAGGCCAAGGTGGGGCCGTTGGACAGGGCGAGCAGGTTCAAGCCCGCTTCCAGGGGCTTGAGCGGGACTATGGCATCGGTGCCGAATATGTCGCGGTTGTAGGCGCGCCCGCACATGACACGCAGGTCCGGCGGTGGAATGTCGTCGATATACAGCGACAGCAACGCAAAGGCCAATTCGGCATAGCCCTGCTCTTGCCACACCGCACGCAATTCAGCCAATCGCCTGCGGGTAATCTGCGGATAGTGCTCGGGCAGATAGAGGCCCCCGTCGGGCGCTAGGCCTTCCAGCAGGATCTCAGAAAAACGCTTGCGGTTGGGGTGTCCGCGTGTACTCAAGTAGCGCATCAAGCCAGCTCTTCCTTGCGCAGGCGCACGATCGGCGCCAGCACGCTGGACAGGGACTGCATCTTTTGCAGAGCTGCATTCATAAGGCCTTCGGCGGTGCTGTGGGTCAGGATGATGAGGTCCGTCTGGTTCTCTCCCTCGGCCGACTCACGCTGCAAGACCGCATCAATCGAGATGTCGTGCGAAGCCAGGATACTGGTGATCTGCGCCAAGACGCCGGCCCGGTCAGCCACCACCAGCCGCAAGTAGAAGGAGGTCACCACCTGCTCCATCTCCAGAACAGGCGTATCGGCCAATTCGCCGGGCTGGAAAGCCAAGTACGGAACCCGGTGTCCGTGGTCCGCAGTGTGCAGCCGCGTGATGTCCACCAGGTCAGCAATCACCGCAGAGGCCGTGGGTTCGGCACCTGCACCCTTGCCGTAATAAAGCGTGGTACCTACGGCGTCACCCTGCACCACCACCGCATTCATGGCGCCCTCAACGTTGGCAATTAGGCGTTTGGACGGCACCAAGGTCGGGTGCACCCGCAACTCGATACCGTCCACATCATCACGTCGGCGGGTGATACCCAGGAGCTTGATGCGGTAGCCCAACAGTTCGGCGTAGCGAATGTCGGTGGCCTGCAGTTGTGTGATCCCTTCCACATGGGCTTTGTCGAAGCGTACCGGCACGCCAAATGCCAAGGAAGCCAGTAGCGTGGCCTTGTGCGCGGAGTCAACACCCTCAATGTCAAAGGTGGGATTCGCCTCCGCATAGCCCAAGCGCTGTGCCTCGGCCAGCACCACACCGAAATCCAGCCCCTTGTCGCGCATCTCCGACAGAATAAAGTTGGTGGTGCCGTTTATGATTCCGGCAATCCATTGGATGCGGTTGGCCGTCAAGCCTTCGCGCAGAGATTTGATGATGGGAATACCACCGGCGACTGCGGCTTCAAAGGCCACGGTTACGCCACGGGCCTGTGCGGCTGAAAAAATCTCCGAGCCGTGCGTAGCCAGCAGCGCCTTGTTGGCTGTCACCACATGCTTGCCCGCGGCAATTGCTTCCAGGACCAGGGTACGGGCGATGCCATAACCACCGATCAACTCCACCACGATATCGATATCTGGCCGTGCAATGGCCAGTCGGGCATCGGCCTGCACCTCGGCGTGGCCCTGAACAATATCTTGCGCCCGGGCCGTATCCAGGTCGGCCACCACGGCCACCTCAATGCCGCGGCCCGCGCGCCGGCGAATTTCTTCTTGGTTCCGGCTCAGTACCTCAAAGGTACCACGGCCCACAGTTCCAATGCCCAAGAGGGCGACCTTGATAGGTTTCATTCGTACACACTTTCGGCTGCCCGCGACAGCCACCGCTTGACACGTTTAGGCGTGACGCCGCCGATACTGGTCCAAAAACCGTGCGATGCGACCCACCGCCTCGGTCAAATCGTCTGCGTTGGGAAGGAACACCAGGCGGAAGTGGTCGGGCTGTGGCCAATTGAAGCCTGTTCCTTGGACGATGAGAACCTTCTCCTGGGCTAGCAATTCGTAGGCGAACTGTTGGTCATCGGCAATCGGATACACCTTGGGGTCCAAGCGCGGGAACATGTACAGCGCCGCCTTGGGCTTGACACAGCTCACACCTGGAATTTCAGTCAACAACTTGTGGGCCAGGTCACGCTGACGGCATAAACGACCGCCCGGGGCAACCAGGTCCTTGATGCTTTGGTAGCCCCCCAGGGCTGTCTGAATCGCCAGCTGTCCGGGAGTGTTCGAACACAAGCGCATCGAAGCCAGAATATTTAAGCCCTCAATGTAGTCCCTGGCGCGCTTCTTGTTGCCTGACACCACCATCCAGCCAGCACGGTAGCCACAACTGCGGTAGTTCTTGCTCAAGCCATTGAAGGTCAAGAACAGCACATCATCAGCCAAGGAAGCGACACTGGTGTGGGTGCTGCTGTCGTAGAGCGTCTTGTCATAGATCTCATCGGCGAAAACGATCAAGTCGTGCTGCCGCGCCAAGGCCACGATGCCCTGCAAAACCGCGTCTGGGTACAGGGCTCCGGTGGGGTTGTTGGGGTTGATCAACACGATACCCTTGGTGCGCGAGGTGATCTTGCGCTTGATGTCCTCAAGATCGGGCATCCAGCCGCTTTGCTCGTCGCACAGGTAATGAACCGGTCGCCCCCCCGACAAAGACACCGCAGCCGTCCACAGGGGATAGTCCGGTGCCGGCACCAGAATTTCGTCCCCATCGTCCAGAAGGCCGTTGAGGGCCATGACGATCAGCTCCGAGGCGCCGTTGCCCAGGTAGACATCATCTATCGTAACGCCGGCGATGCTCTTTTCCTGGGTGTAGTGGACCACCGCCTTGCGGGGCGCAAACAGCCCCTTGCTGTCCGTGTACCCCGCCGCGTTGGCAAGGTTGCGGATCATGTCCTGAACGATTTCATCGGGCGGTTCCAAGCCGAACACCGCAAGGTTGCCGATGTTGAGCTTGATGATCTTTTGGCCCTCTTCCTCCATCTGCCGGGCCTTGTCCAACACGGGACCACGGATGTCGTAGCAGACGTTGGCCAGCTTGCTGGATTTGGCAATCGGGTTCACGGGGAGGCACTCGGTCTTGAGGAAACCTAGAATTTGACCACATGAAAATGCAACCCGATCGTCTGGAGGGCGCCAACCTCATCAGCCGGCTGGAGGGGTCGCGCCTGTGGGTGCATCAAACGGCTTTTGAAGCCAGCGTCTTGGTGCCGCACCGCGGGTCTGTCGTGCCCTGGCGCCCCCAGTCCTTTGATGCGCTTACAGCCGAAGACTTTGAGCCTGCGCTGGAGCTCAAGCCTGAATTGGTCATTTTGGGTACGGGTTCGCGCCTGCGATTTCCAGCGCCTCGGCTGTGGGCCAGCCTTATCGGGGCGGGCATCGGGTTTGAAGCCATGGACAATGGGGCCGCCTGCCGTACCTTTAATGTGCTGGCCAGCGAAGGGCGATCGGTCCTGGCCGCGCTGATTCTGGCCTGATCAGGGTCCCCTTATAATTCGAGGTTGACTTTTAAGCATCCGCCCGAATCATGACGCCAGCCTTGAATAAATCCCTGCCGGACATCGACGCGCTTGCAACCGGCGGTGTGAAGTTCACGCCGTCAGCCTTTGCCGGCAAGGCCATCGTGTTGTACTTTTATCCAAAAGACAATACCCCGGGCTGCACCACCGAAGCCATGCAGTTCCGTGACAAGCATGCCGATTTCAAAAAGGCCGGCGTTGTCGTGTTCGGCGTTTCTCGGGACAACATGGCGTCCCACGATAAATTCAAGGCTAATCTGGAACTACCCTTCGAATTGATCGCCGACACGGAAGAAAAGCTCTGCCACATGTTTGGTGTTGTTAAGAACAAGATCATGTACGGCAAGAAGGTCAAGGGCATTGAACGCAGCACCTTTCTCATCAATGCCCAGGGCGTTTTGGTTCAGGAATGGCGTGGGATCAAGGTTGCAGGGCACGTCGACGAGGTGTTACAGGCGGTGAAGGCGCTCAAGAAGGCAGCCTGAACACCCAAAGCGCCGGCGCACTGAGGGCCAAGCCCCGAGCCAAGTCCACATCCTGCTGAAATCCCCTCGTGCTGCTAAGACACGCTTCCCGTATAGTGCGGATATGGCAGGCATGCCCTGCGCCCAGTTCCATTGGAGTTTTACCCCCGAAGGCCGCGGTTTTCCCGCGGTCTTCTTGCTTTTGACCTTGATTGCCCATGCCTTTGCCCAAGCCCCCAGTTCGTAAAGCCACCCTGCTCTCAGCGGCCAATTACCCGCCGGCCGCGCAACGCACCCAGCCCAGTTCCTCACCACTGACACCTACAACACGCACCGCCGAGCTTCGGGTTCTGCCGTCAGCGCCGAAGCCCAGCCCTGAACGGCATAAAGCCACGCCGGCGGGCGCCCCCGTCCAGGCAGCAAGGCCTGAGGCGGACCGAATGGCCCCTGCCGCCCGCCAGGGCACCGACGCCAACACAGCCCGTCGCAGCCACCCTGTTCCCGCAGCAATCGCCACAACCCCGCAGTTCGAGGCCCCTCGGCCCAGCCGCGGGAAGAAGGCTGCCTCGGCGCCCGTAGCCACCAAGCTCTTCGTGCTGGACACAAACGTCCTCATGCACGACCCCATGTCCATCTATCGGTTCGAGGAGCATGATGTCTTTTTGCCGATGATCACGCTCGAAGAACTCGACGGCCACAAGAAGGGCATGAGCGAGGTCTCGCGCAACGTTCGTCAGGTCAGCCGCGAACTGGACGCACTGGCCGGCGACGGGCTGCCCGATCCCGCCCATGGCATCGAGTTGGCGAAAATCGGCCACCGAGAGGCCAGCGGACGCTTGTTCTTTCAAACCACGGTCATGGACACCCGACTGCCGGAAGGTCTGTCCCAAGGCAAGGCCGACAACCAGATCCTGAGTGTGGTGCAGGCCCTGAGGGCCCAGGTCAAGGACCGCGAGGTTGTCCTGGTGTCCAAAGACATCAACATGCGGATCAAAGCCCGGGCCTTAGGGCTGCCGGCCGAGGACTACTTCAACGACAAGACGCTGGAAGATGGGGACCTGCTCTATACGGGCGTGCTGGCCCTGCCCCCTGAGTTCTGGGAGCGCCACGGCAAGACCATGGAGAGCTGGCAGCAAGGTGGCAGCACCTACTACCGAATCTCAGGTCCCCTGGTGCCTGCGCTGCTGATCAACCAATTTGTGTTCCTGGAAGCCCCCGGCGCGACCCCGCTGTACGCCCGAGTGACAGAAATCACCGGTAAAACGGCCGTATTGCGCACCTTGCGTGAGTTCACTCACCAAAAGAATGCCGTGTGGGGCGTGAACGCCCGCAACCGTGAACAGAACTTTGCACTCAACTTGCTGATGGACCCCGACTGTGACTTCATCACACTGACGGGCACCGCCGGCACCGGCAAGACCCTGATGAGTCTGGCAGCGGGCCTGGCACAGGTTCTGGATGACCGCCGTTACACCGAAATCATCGTGACGCGCGTGACGGTCCCCGTGGGCGAAGACATCGGCTTCTTGCCCGGCACCGAAGAGGAAAAGATGGGGCCCTGGATGGGCGCCTTGGACGATAACTTGGAAGTGCTGGCCCGCAGCGAAAGTTCGGCCGGCGAATGGGGCCGTGCAGCCACCAACGACCTGGTGCGCAGCAAGATCAAGATCAAAAGCCTCAATTTCATGCGAGGACGCACCTTCCTCAACAAGTTCGTCCTCATCGATGAGGCGCAGAACCTCACGCCCAAGCAGATGAAGACGCTGATCACCCGAGCCGGACCGGGCACCAAGATCGTATGCCTGGGCAACCTGGCGCAGATTGACACGCCGTACCTGACCGAAGGCTCGTCGGGCTTGACCTACGCTGTGGACCGCTTCAAGGGCTGGCCACACTCGGGGCATGTCACCCTTGCACGTGGTGAGCGTTCGCGCCTGGCCGACTACGCTTCGGAAGTGCTCTAGCCGTCTAGGTCGCTTATGGACGGCTTTTGGGCGATTGTTGGGCGACCGTTGGGCGACCGTTGGGCGGCCTCGGCCGGGTTCAACCGCCCTGCACCAAGTCCTTGACCTGTTGCAAGGCGTTAGGGTCTTCGATGGTGGTCAGGTCGCCTGGATCACGCCCTTCGCACACCGCCTGAATCGCCCGGCGCAATAGCTTGCCCGAGCGGGTCTTGGGCAACAGCGTTACGAAGCGCACCCGCGCCGGGCGGGCCACAGCACCAAGCTGATCATCCACCACCTTCATGATCTCACCCTCGAGCCGCAAGGCGTCCGCTGGCACAGCGGCCTTGGAGGCATCCTTAAGCACCGCAAAGGCCATCGCCACCTGCCCCTTGAGCTGATCGGCGACCCCCACCACAGCCACTTCGGCCACCAGCGGGTGGCTGGAGATGCTCTCCTCGATCTCACGGGTACCCAGCCGATGGCCAGCCACGTTGATCACATCGTCGGTGCGGCCCAGGATGAAGAAGTAGCCGTCTTCGTCGCGTATGCCCCAATCAAAGCTGCTGTAGACCTCGCGACCGGGAATGCTCTTCCAGTAGGTACTGACATAGCGCTGATCGTCGCGCCAGACGGTCTGCATAAAGCCCGGGGGCAAGGGACCTTCGAGGGCTACCACGCCCTTTTGGTTTGCATCGGTGAGTTCTGCCCCGGTGCTCTCGTCGAACAACTTGACGTTGAAGCCGTACATGGGAATGCCCGGGCTACCGAACTTACTGGGCTTGCTCTCGATGCCATTGGCAATCGTGAGAACCGGCGCACCAGTCTCAGTTTGCCAGTAGTTATCGATGATTGGGCGATTGAGCGCCTGGGCAATCCACTGCGCCGTGGGCTCGTCCAAAGGTTCACCGGCCAAGAAAAGAGCTTTGAGCGAGCTGAGGTCATAGCGGGTCAGATAGGCGGGGTCCTGCTTCTTGAGCACTCGCACTGCTGTAGGCGCGCTGAACATAGCCGCCACCTTGTACTTCTCCACCAAGCTCCACCAGATCCCGGCGTCGGGACGAATTGGCAGGCCCTCGTACATGATGGTGGCCATGCCATGCAAAAGCGGCCCGTAAATGATGTAGCTGTGCCCCACCACCCACCCAATGTCGCTGGTGGAGAAGTAGGTTTCACCCGGCTCACACATGAAGATGTTCTTCATTGAGGCCGCCAGGTTCACCATGTAGCCGCCCGTATCACGCTGGACACCCTTGGGTCGGCCTGTGGTTCCGCTGGTGTACAGGGTGTAGCTCGGATGGGACGCCTCCACCCATTCGCAGACGACCCGAACGCCTTCGTGTCGTGCGGCCAGATCGGCATATGCCTCATCCCGACCGGGCGTCATCGGCATGTCGGCCAAACCCCGATCAACCAAGATCACTTTACTGGGTTTGCTCTTAGCCAGGTGTATGGCCTCGTCGAGTAGACCCTTATACGGGACGACCTTGCCACCGCGACTACCGGCATCTGCACTCACGATAACCTTGGGTTCTGCATCGTCAATGCGGCTGGCCAACGAAACGCTCGCGAAACCGCCAAAGACCACCGAGTGGATGGCGCCGATACGAACGCAGGCCAACATCGCAAAGGCGGCCTCGGGGATCATGGGCATGTAAATCAGCACACGGTCGCCTTTGCCCACGCCCTGTGCCTTGAGCACTGCAGCCATCTGCTGCACCTGGGCATGCAGCTGCGCGTAGGTGTAGGTCACCTCGCGATCCACTTCCGTGGACACCCAGATGAGCGCGGGCTGATTACTGCGCTTGGCCAAATGGCGGTCAATCGCGTTGTGGCACAGGTTCGTGATGCCACCGACATACCAGTTGGTGAACGGCGCGCGCGAGTAGTCCAGTACCTTGCTGTAGGGTGTCTGCCACTCGATCAAGCGGGCCTGCTCGTCCCAAAAAGCCTCAGGCTGCTCGATTGAGCGGCGGTAGAACGCGGCGTAACTCATGGCGGATCCCCTTGCAGTTCCACAACCATCGACAGGCTTAATATTGTCAATGGTCAATGCCGCACTTGCAGCGGCCTGACGCCTGATGTGGGCTTGGGCCCGCGTCAGGCTACGGCGCCACCCTCACGACCACCCGCCCACACACCTTACCGTCCATCAGACGATGCGCAGCATCCACCGCTTCGGACAGGTCCACCTCGGTCACCATACGATCCAACAGGGCAGGATCAAGTTCTTCGGCCAACCGGGCCCAAGCGGCCTGCCGCTTGGCCAAGGACGCCATCACACTTTCCACCCCCACAAGGCTTACGCCCCGCAAGATGAAGGGCATGACCGAGCCCGGCAAATCACCGCCCTGGGCCAGCCCACACGCCGCCACCACGCCACCGTATCGGGTCTGGGCCAATGCGTTGGCCAGGGTGTGGCTACCAACGGCGTCCACCACGGCCGCCCAGCGCTCCTTTTGCAGGGGTTTGCCAGGTGCGGCCAGGCTCGATCGGTCGATGACCTCGGATGCGCCCAGCGCATGCAAATAACCGTGCTCCTGCGGCTTACCGGTGGCTGCGACCACCCGGTAGCGCGCCCGGGCCAGCAGGGCTACCGCCACGCTGCCCACCCCACCGGTGGCGCCCGTCACCAACACCTCACCAGAATCGGCCCTCACGCCGTGGTTTTGCAACGCCATCACGCACAACATGGCGGTGTAGCCGGCGGTACCGATGGCCATCGCCTGCCGGGTGCTGATGCTTTGGGGAAGCTTGACCAACTCGTCACCCTGAAGATGGGCTTGCTCAGCCAGGCAGCCCCAGCGGGTTTCCCCTAGCCCCCAGCCGTTGTGCACAACCCGATCGCCCGGCTTGAAGCCCTGGTGGTCGCTGTGCATGACCACACCAGCGCCGTCGATACCGGCCACCATCGGCCAGGTGCGCACCACGGGCCCCCTCTGCGTAATGGCCAGTGCGTCCTTGTAGTTCAGTGTCGAATATTCGATGGCCACCCGCACATCACCCTCGGGCAACCGTGCGGGGTCGAGCTCCTGGACCGAGGCACTGAAGCCGCCGGCTGTGTCCTTTTCCAGCATCAAGGCTCGCATGGCCGTTCCCCTGCGCCAAAAGGCGTTGAATCGAGTCCCTATGTTATCCTCGCGAACCACTCGATGAAATCGGTCGCGCTTTCTCCAAGGCGCCCCGCCTCCATGCATGATCCGACTCCCTAGGGCCCCAGTGCCCCTATGCGCCCCTATGCGCCTCTATGCGCCCCGATATCCACGTTAAGCTTCTCGCATGGGCAGTGGCTGCAGCGACCGCCCTGGCGATGCAGGTACAGGCCCGCGCTCAAGCAATGGGTGAGCCTAGCTCGACCCATCTGCCTGCGCCGCAATCGCCGCTGCCAACCCAGGCACCCATAGACCCCTTGGCGGCCCTGCTGGTGGAAAAAGGGTTGTTGCCTGCCACGGCGCCTCAAACGGTGCGCAAAGTAAGTGATGCGGCCTCTGACCTGGTCCTGTCTGCTATGAACTTTTTGGGTGTGCGATACCGCCGAGGCGGAACCAGCACCGAAGACGGATTCGACTGCAGCGGGTTCACACGCCATGTGTTTGAAAACAGCGTGGGCTTGCTGCTGCCCCGGCGGGCAGACGAACAAGCTAGGCTGCCGGGCCTGGCCAACGTTGGGCTAGACGACCTGCGTCCGGGTGATTTGGTTTTTTTCAATACCATGCGCCGTACCTTCTCCCATGTGGGGATTTACGTGGGCGATGGAAAGTTCATCCACGCACCCAAACCCGGCGCATCAGTGCGGATAGAAGACATGCATGGGGACTATTGGGCCAAACGCTACACCGGCGCCCGTCGTGCTCTCATGCAAGACGGCGGAGCCCTGGACGGGCTGCGTAAAACCCTCAGCGGCTATCTGAACTCCGAGGACCGCGGAACACCCTGATCCTGTGCAACGGCACAATGCATCCATGGGTGACGCCACCATTCCCCTCATCGACCTGCGCCATGCACCTCTCAAAGCCGTGGTGCCCCGGGAGCTCAGGCCGCCCAATGGCTTGCTGATCGACCAACTTGGCCGTCCGCTGCGCGACCTACGGATATCGGTGACCGATCGCTGTAACTTTCGCTGCAGCTACTGCATGCCCAAGGAAGTCTTCGACCGGCAATACGCATTTTTGCCGCACTCTTCCCTGTTGAGCTTTGAAGAAATAAGCCGTACTGCCAGGATCTTCGCATCCCACGGGGTCCAGAAGATCCGGTTGACCGGCGGTGAGCCCTTGCTGCGCAAGCACCTGGAGGTCCTGGTGGGCATGTTGGCGGCCTTGCGCACACCGCAAGGCCAAGCACTAGACCTGACCCTGACCACCAATGCGTCACTGCTGACTCGAAAGGCCCAAGCCCTGCGAGATGCAGGGCTGCAGCGCATCACCATCAGCCTGGACGCGTTGGATGACGCCATTTTTCGTCGCATGAATGATGTGGACTTTCCAGTGGCCGATGTTTTGGCCGGGATCGAAGCGGCCGCGCGCGCAGGCCTGGCACCCATCAAGGTCAATTCGGTGGTCAAGCGGGGGGTCAACGACCACGAGATTGTGCCCATGGCCCGGTTCTTCCGTGAACACTTTGGCCATGCGGTGGTGCTTCGCTTCATCGAATACATGGATGTGGGAAGTACCAACGGTTGGGCCATGGATCACGTTCTTCCCTCCAGCGAGGTACGCCGACGCATCGAAGATCAATTCCCCTTGGTGGCCATGAGGGCCAGCGCTGAAGGGGAAACGGCTCAGCGCTGGGCCTATGCAGACGGCCGTGGTGAGGTGGGCTTCATTTCCAGCGTAACCCAGGCTTTCTGCCACGACTGTAACCGTGCACGCCTGTCCACCGAAGGTCGCTTGTACCTGTGTCTGTTTGCCAGCCAAGGCTTTGACCTTCGTCCTTTGCTACGGGAAGAACAAGCCAACGACGAAGCCTTGGCCGCTGCCATCGGGTTGATTTGGTCTAAGCGCGACGACCGTTATTCACAACTGCGCGGCCTCAACGCCGCCCCGCCCAACACCGGCACTCGTAAGGTTGAAATGCACTACATCGGGGGCTGAAGCGTGGACATTGATCAACAGGACATCACGGGGCTTATCCTGGCCGGGGGCCGTGGCAGCCGCATGGGCGGCATCGACAAAGGCCTGCAGAACTTTCTAGGCTCGCCCTTGGCACTTCATGCTGTCATTAGGCTGGGCGGACAAGTGGGCCAGCTGATGGTCAACGCTAACCGCAATCTGGGTGCATATGAGGCCCTGGAGGTGCCGGTTTGGCCCGACAGCACGCCCGACTTCGCCGGACCCTTGGCCGGCATGCTCACCGGCTTGGAGCATTGCGAGACACCATGGCTGGTCACCGTCCCCTGCGATGCGCCGCTCTTCCCCCTGGACTTAGTGCAGCGCCTGGCTGCAGCCGCGTCTGCGCAGAATGCCGAGATCGCCATGGCCTGCGCCCCAGAATCCACCGGTGAAGCCCCACGCCCGCAGCCGGTGTTTTGTCTGATGCGCATGGAGCTTTCTGAAAGCCTGGCTGCCTTCCTGCAGGCCGGCGGCCGCAAGATCGACCAATGGACGGCTACGAGGCGCACCGTCCTGGTTGATTTTGAGGATGGCCAAGCCTTCCGCAATGCCAATACGCTTGACGAGTTGCACCGCCTGACAGCCTGAGCCACCAGCCCGCATGCCAGCACCAGCTGTGCGGCCGCACCCCCCTGGCCCGCAGATCCGCATGAATCCCACACCCTCTGCCCTCCCCAGCCTCCAGGACATTGCCCAGCGTTTGGCCGGCTACGATCCCACGGCCTTGCCCGTGGCTCAGGCTCAGGCCTTCATCGCCCAACTGGCGGGCGCTGTTCAAGGTGTCGAGTACTTGGCGCTGCGCAGCGCCCTCGGCCGGGTATTGGCCGAACCTATCTTGTCGCCGCTGAACGTCCCCGCGCACGACAACTCCGCTATGGATGGCTATGCGCTGCGTGGGCAAGACCTGCGCAGTGATGCGGTGACCGAGCTGCGAGTAGCGGGCAAAGGCTTGGCGGGTCTGCAGTTCGAAGGGTCCGTGATCGCCGGCGAATGTGTGCGCATCACCACTGGGGCGGTGATGCCCGATGGTCTGGACACGGTGGTGCCACAGGAACTGGTTAGCCTAACCGATGGTCGCGTGCGTATCGAGCCCGGGGCGGTAAAGCCTGGAGACAACCGTAGGCTCGCAGGTGAGGACCTGGCTAAAGGCGCGGTCGCTCTGCCCCAGGGCCGCTTGATCACGCCCTCCGATCTGGGCGTGGCGGCCTCCCTGGGCCGTGCGGAGTTACCGGTTCGACGTCGCTTGCGGGTGGCCTTCTTTTCCACCGGTGATGAACTGCGTTCGTTAGGACAGGCCCTCGATGAAGGTTGCGTGTACGACAGTAACCGCTACACCATCTGGGGCATGCTGCAGCGTCTGGGTTTTATCGACCTCATTGACATGGGCGTGGTAGGCGACAACGCCTCCGACCTGGAGTCGGCGTTCAAACAGGCCTCAATCTGTGCCGACGCCATCATCACCTCCGGCGGGGTCAGCGTGGGTGAAGCTGACCACACCAAGCAGGTGATGGCGGCCTTGGGCGATGTGACTTTCTGGCGCATTGCCATGCGGCCGGGCAGGCCCATGGCCATCGGTCGATTGCAGGGCGGTCCACTGCTGTTTGGGCTACCGGGTAACCCGGTTGCGGTCATGATCACCTTCTATGCTCTTGTTCGAGGCGCCCTGATGCAAATGGCGGGTGTACAGGGCTTGCCTCCCACCCTGCTCAAGGCCAGATGCCAGACCCCTTTGCGCAAGAGGCCGGGGCGTACCGAGTATCAGCGTGGCATCGTCACATACGGCGCAGACGGCTTCTGGGAGGTCCGCATCACGGGTGCGCAAGGTTCAGGCATTCTCAGCAGCATGAGTGCAGCCAATGGATTGGTGCTCCTGCCGCATGATAGCGGCTCAGTGCAGGCCGGGGACTGGGTGGACGTGTGGCCCTTTGACGGCCTCATCTAGGCCCCATCAGCCTTGGCTACACCCCGGTTGGCCAATTCGTCGGCACGCTCATTGCCCACATCGCCATTGTGGCCCTTGACCCAGTGCCAACTCACCTGATGAGCAGCGGCCAATGCATCCAGCCGCTGCCACAG
Source organism: Betaproteobacteria bacterium (assembly GCA_016868355.1). Lineage (GTDB taxonomy): Bacteria > Pseudomonadota > Gammaproteobacteria > Burkholderiales > Burkholderiaceae_C > RFTU01. Next base: position 50,232 of record VGHB01000001.1, read on the forward strand.
GTCGATATTCTTGACGGGCTTGCGGTCAGCCGTCTTCCAGCCTCGCGCCTTCCATCCCAGGATCCACGAGGTGATACCTTGGCGCACATATTGGCTGTCGGTGTAGATCTCCACCGCACAGGGACGTTTAAGAAAGGATAGCGCCTGGATCACAGCGGTCAGCTCCATCCGGTTGTTAGTTGTGCTGGGCTCACCACCGAACAATTCACGCTCGTGGGAGCCATAGCGCAGCCAAGCGCCCCAACCGCCTTGTCCCGGATTGCCCTTGCAGGCGCCGTCCGTGTAGATCAACACACGCTCGCGGCTCATGTCATCGCCCATTGGTATCGGATGGGCGGCGGGATACCGGCTCCGGCGCAGCCGACAAGGCTTGGGGGCTGCTGCCGATCAGGGGGTGATGCCGCTGTGTGACCACGGTTTGTGAGGTCGATCGAGTTCCTTTGGCCTGCCGGCTCAGTCCCAACAGCCGCATACCCCGAACCCGCTTGACTGCCATGACGGCATACAAGCCACCCAAAACGGGCCACCAACGGTCCCCCAGGGGTTCCATCCACGCCAGCCGTTGCAGCCAGGCCTGATGACCCATGGGTGGGGTGTAACAACCAAAGCGGCCACCCTCCACCTCAAAGCTCAGCAGATGTAGCCAATCTCGAAGGCGCCAATAGCCCACCCAATCTTGAACGTTGGCCAGAACCGAAGGCAGTGCCCCTTCGGTGTGACGCCCTGAAAGACGACGGGCACGACCGGCCATACCCCAAAGGCTTGCTGGGTTGAAGCCGGTGACCAGCAAGCGCCCCTCGGGCCTCAAGACCCGCTCGGCCTCACGCAGGGTTTGATGAGCATCCACGCTGGCCTCCAGCGTGTGCGGCATCACCACGAGGTCCAAGCTGTTGCTTTCAAACGGTAGCGCATGAAATTCAGCGCACACCACCGGCAAGGGGGTGTGCAGCAGGGGCTCCAAACCTGGGGTCTGCTCACTCGACGGTAAGGAGGTCACGCCGTCCAGAGCCTGCGGACTCAGGAGCCAACGGTGGGGCATGCGGTTGTGGCGCAGTCCCTGAAGCTGTGGCATGCCCAGCTGCAGGGCGTGGTAGCCAAACACATCGGCCACCCATTGGTCTATCTGCAGCTGCTGCCAGGCCATGGCGTGCGCTCCTGCAGCGCACGTCGACCAATGATGGTCGGCGCTGCAGGTCGCATTCTTATAATCGGGCGTATCGTTGACGTCCATCACTTCATGATCGAGCTACTTAGCCTACCCGCATTCACCGACAACTACATCTGGATGGTGCACAACGGCCATGAGGCAGTGGTTGTGGACCCGGGCGATGCCGAGGTGGTGCAACGGGCATTGCGTGCGCGGAAACTGTCGCTGTCTGCAATTCTAGTGACACATCACCACCCCGACCACACCGGCGGCGTGCAGGACCTTCGCGACGTGCTGCTAGGCCAGGTGTACGCCCCTGCGCGTGAGCGCACGCCAGAGCCCCACGTGGCCGTGCAGGAGGGCATGACGCTTCAGCTTCTGGGGCAAACGATCAGGGTGTGGGACGTACCGGGTCATACCTTGGGCCATATTGCCTTTTTAATGGAACCCGAGGGACAAGACCCCATCTTATTTTGCGGGGACACCTTATTTTCTGGTGGATGCGGGCGGCTGTTTGAGGGCACGCCAGCCCAAATGCATGCCTCGCTGACCACGCTGGCTCAGCTGCCTGGCCGTACCCGGGTGTGCTGTGCCCATGAATACACCGTCGCCAACCTACGATTTGCCAGCTTGGTAGAGCCCCATAATCCAGCCCTTCAGGCCTACCAATCCCGCTGCGCTGAGCTGCGCCAGAGAGGCCAACCCACCCTGCCCTCGACCATCGCGACAGAGCGCCGCATCAACCCTTTCCTTCGTTGCCAAGAGCCCGAAGTTCGCACCAGCGCACGGGCGCAGGGCGCAACTGGAGACGATCCCGTGGCGGTGCTGGCTGCGCTGCGCGCCTGGAAGAACCGCGCATGAGCAACCACGTTACGCGCAGGCTTTGCCTGCTCATGGTGCTCTGCACGAGCCTCTTGTCTGGCTGCGCGGTAATCCCCAGTTCGCTGGGGGGCGAGGGCTTCAACGAGCCCCCAGCTCCTGCGCCGGCAGTCGCTGCAGACACCATATTTAGCCAAGCTGTAACGCCAAGCGCACCACCTGCTGCGGCAGCGAATCAGCACTCTGCGGGCGTAGCCGCGGCAGGCGCTGCTCTACCTGGAGCGGCCGCACAGCCCCACGCCGATCGCGCGGGGCTGGACAGCCTGAACCCAGATCAAGCCCTTCATTCCGTCCCGCCGGAGGCTAAGCGCGATCTCTGGCAGCGTATCCGCGGGGGCTACGGCCTATCTGATCTGCAGAATCCGCAACTTGTCAGGAGCACCGAGCAGTGGTATGCGGCACGTCCGGACTATGTGCACCGGATGACCGCTCGAGGCGCTCGCTACCTGTTTCACATTGTTGAGGAAGTGGAGCGTCGGAAACTACCCACCGAGTTGGCGCTGCTGCCCTTCATCGAAAGCGCCTTCAACCCACAGGCCTTGAGCACGGCCAAAGCTTCGGGAATTTGGCAGTTTATGCCTGCAACCGGCCGCGACTTCTCGCTCAAGCAAAACGCGTTTCGGGATGACCGGCGGGGTGTCTTGACCTCAACAAGAGCGGCGTTGGATTACCTCACGCGGCTGCACGCACAGTTTGGAGATTGGCATTTAGCCTTGGCTGCTTACAACTGGGGTGAAGGCAATGTGCAGCGTGCCATTATGCGTAACCAGCGAGCCGGCTTGCCCACGGGCTACGAAAGCCTGCGCATGCCCGATGAGACACGGCGATATGTGCCCAAGCTCTTGGCAGTCAAGAACATCGTCACCCAGCCCGAAGCTTTCGGACTGTCGCTGCCGCCCCTGGAGAACCATCCATACTTTCTTACGGTGCCTATTGAACGGGACATCGATGTGGCCGTGGCAGCGAGTTTGGCGGGCATGAGCGAGGCCGATTTCGCAGACCTTAACCCTGAGCACAACCGTCCGGTAATCCTGGCTGCAGGGACGCCGCAGGTCTTGCTGCCCTATCACAACGCCGAGCGCTTCCGGTCGGCAATCGAGCACCACAAGGGATCTTTGGCCTCTTGGACGGCCTGGGTTGCGCCCCGATCGCTGAAGACGGCCGAAGCCGCAAAGCTCACGGGCATGGGCGAGGCACGTCTGCGGGAGGTCAATCGCATCCCACGTGGAATGTTGATTCGGCAAGGATCAGTGCTGCTGGTGCCCCGCCATGACCGTCACGACCAAGATGTGAGTGAGCGACTGGCCGACAGCGGCACCCTGAACCTGCAGCGCGAAGGAGCCGCTAAAGCCAAAGCTGGCAAGCCAAACACATCACCGGCTAAGCCCGAGACAGCCGCTGCCAAGCCCGGCGGGACTACAAATAAGGGAACTGCGCAGCTCAGTGGCGCCGCCGCGGCCCCAACAGCCACGGCAAGAGACAAGCGCACTCAAGTCGCCACGGGCGCTGAGCCCGCCGTTCGCCGCTAGCCGAGCCGAGCTGTTGCTGACGCAAGCTCAGCGCCGATGCGCCAAGGCGTGTGCGATCGTGGAGAGGTCTACAAACTCCAGTTCACTGCCCACCGGAACGCCCCGTGCCAAGCGACTGACCTTCACCGAAAGGCCCTCCAGCGCAGCACCCAGGGCGTGCGCCGTGGCTTCCCCCTCTGCGGTGAAGCTCAAAGCCAGAATTACCTCGCGTACGTCCGGCTCTCGGGCGCGCTCGATCAAGGACGCAAAGGCGATGTCGGCCGGCCCCGTTCCGCCTAAGGGACTCAAGCGCCCCATCAGCACAAAATAGCGCCCACCGTAGCCGCCTGTGCGTTCGAGTGCTGCTTGGTCGGCTGGTGTCTCCACCACACACAGCTGGCTCGAATCCCTTTGGGGATCCAAGCACAGCGCACAGACAGGGCTTTGGCTGAAGGTGTGGCAGCGAATGCAGTGGCCCACCTCCTGTGCTGCCGCGGCCAAAGCCAGCGACAGCCGCTGCGCGCCTGCACGGTCGTGCTGCAGCAAGTGAAACGCCATGCGCTGGGCTGAACGCTGCCCGACACCCGGCAAACAGCGCAGGGCATCGATTAGCGCATCCAGCCTGGGGGAGTTTGACACTATCAGAAGGGCAACTTCATGCCAGGGGGCAGCGGCAATCCCGCGGTGAGCTTGCTCATCTTCTCCTGCGACAGCTGATCGGCGCGGCGCACCGCATCATTTACGGCAGCCGCCACCAGGTCTTCAAGCATGTCCTTATCGTCGGCGAGTAGGCTCGGGTCAATGGTTACCCGCTTGACGTCGTGCTTGCAGGTCATGACCACCTTCACCAGGCCGGCCCCCGACTGGCCCTCCACTTCCAGCAGCGCCAGCTCGTCTTGCGCACGCTTGAGGTTATCCTGCATCGCTTGGGCTTGTTTCATCAGCCCTGCGAGTTGACCTTTCATCATTATGTTTGGCTCCGTCAAATGGGGGAACGGGTAGGGGTACGGCTTGTGGGGTGAGTGCAGGCTTGACAGTTGCAAGCGGAACCTGTCAAGGCGGAGGTTCCAGCGGGTGAACAGACCCAGGCACAAGTTGTGCCCCTGGGAACTGAGCCAGGAGGTCTTGCACCAACGGGTCTTGGCGGATCATCGCTTCGGCCTGGGCCTGGCGGCGCTCGCGCCGCTGGGTCTCACGCAATGCAAGACTGTCTTGCACTTCACCCACGCTCACCTTGAGCATCCATGCTTGCCCCGTCAGTCGGTTCAAGGCATCGGATAGCTTGGCCACCAGGGCATCAGCCGCCAGCGACTCGCTGAGCACCCGCAACTGCAGCAACTGCGCGGCATCGTCTATGGCCACACATTGCGCCTGAAGCCCCAATTCGCGTGCCAGGGCGCTGATGGCGTGTGCCTGTACCAATGCCGTCATCCAATCACACCAGCGTTGCATCGCGACCTGATGGCTCTCGGACGAAAGCACAACATCTTGGGTAGGCGAATATTGCGGCGGGGATTGCAGTGCTGCCTGCGGCCAGGCCGGCGGCGCCACTATGCCAGACGGCGCGCTCGCTGGCACGGCCGACACCGGCACCGGCGGGCAAATGTCAGCACGTGCCGGTCGTAAAGAGGTGTCCCGCAGGGGCTGTTGTGTAGCCCGCTGACCGACAGAATCTGCCGGTCCTGTGATGAAAGCGAAGTAGCGCCAGGCCACCATCAACAGCGCGGCATGCTCGTCGGGCGCCAAACCCAATTCCGGTCGGGCAGCCAAGAGCATGGCATACAGTAAGTGAACCTCCTGCGGTTGCCAGCGGGAGGCCAACTGGCGCAAAGGTTCATCCTCAGCGTTGGCGAGACTGCCCGGTAACATCTGTTCCAAAGCGATGGACTGCAGCGCCTGAGCCATTGCATCTACGCCAGCCGCAGCCGCTTGGCCGCTGTCCCGCAGCTTCTGCAGGGCCTTCACCACGGCGGCTGAATCGCGCACGCTCAAGGCCTGCAAACAGCCTGCTGCGAGGTTCTCATCGACTACGCCCATCATGGCGCGCACCCCAGCAGCTTCCAGTCGGCCTTGGCCATAGGCGAGTGCCTGGTCGGTCAGGGAAAGGGCGTCCCGCATCGAACCGCGGGCAGCACGCCCCAGCAAGCAGAGCGCGGCTGCCTCGTACGGCACACCCTCTGCGTCAAGCACTTGGGCCAGGTGCTCCTGCACCGTTTCCGGGGTCATGGGCCGCAGATTGAACTGCAGGCAGCGGCTGAGCACGGTTGGTAACATCTTCTCTGGGTCGGTGGTCGCCAGCACGAACTTCAGATAGTCCGGCGGCTCCTCCAGGGTCTTGAGCAAGGCGTTGAAGGCGTCTTTGGTGAGTTGGTGCGCCTCGTCGATCATGAAGACCTTGAAGCGGCCCACCGTCGGCTTGTAGGCGGCGCGCTCCAGGAGGTCTCGGACCTCATCAATGCTGCGATTGCTGGCCGCATCAAGCTCGACATAGTCAACGTAACGGTCGGCATCAATCTCGAGGCATGCACTGCAGCGACCACAGGGCTGGGCCGTCACGCCACCGCGGCCATCTTCTCCGGTGCAGTTCAGGCTCTTGGCCAAAATCCGAGACACAGTGGTTTTGCCAATACCTCGTGTGCCGGTAAACAAGTACGCGTGGTGCAGTCGGCCAGAGGAAAGGGCTGAGCTCAGTGCCCGGACCACAGCCTCCTGCCCGACCATTTGGTCAAAAGTGCGGGGCCGGTACTTTCGAGCAAGCACAACGTAGGACATCACGGGATTCTAGTTGGCGGTGCCGGATAATTCGCCGCGCGACCCAAGCCCGTCAATTCTTCGCAGCCTTTGACTTCCCCGCCGTGTCCACATCTCCGACCTCCTCCGCTCACGCGCCGTTGACTTATGAACAGTCTGGCGTCAAGTACGACCTGATTGACCCGTTGAAAGTAGCGGCACAGCGTGCAGCAGCAGCCACGGCCGGCCACCTTCTGGGCCATGGCTTTTGCGAAGTGGGTGCTTCCCGCGGTGAGTCGGCTTTTGTGGTCGATGTGGGCCCCTTCTACTTGGCCAGCATCGTGGAGTGCCTGGGCTCCAAAGCACTGGTGGCTGACGAGATGCAGCGCCTGACCGGTCGCATATGGTACGAGGGCATTGCGCAAGACACCATCGCGATGGCCGTCAATGACCTCATTACCGTGGGAGCCACCCCGCTGGTGGTACAGGCCTACTGGGCTGCAGGCGGCAGCCCGTGGTTCTCCGATGGCCCACGGGCGAAGGCCCTGGTTGAGGGATGGAAGCGGGCATGCGACCGTTGCGGCGTGACCTGGGGCGGCGGTGAAACGCCAGCCTTGGCGGGTATCGTGGAAAACGACCGAATCGACCTGGCCGCGTCGTGCACCGGGATCGTCCAGCCCAAGAGCCGGCTCAGCCTCGGTGATCGCCTCGAGCCTGGAGACGCGATCGTCTTGCTTGCCTCGAGCGGCATCCACGCCAACGGCCTGACTTTGGCGCGGACCCTGGCGCAGCGGCTGCCGCAGGGGTATCTAACGCCGCTGGAAGACGGACTGACCTATGGTGAGGGGTTGCTGGCTCCGACAGTGCTCTATTCGCCGGTCAGCGAAGCCTTGGCCAGGGCGGAGATTCAGCCCCACTATTGCGTAAATGTGACCGGGCACGGCTGGCGTAAACTGCTGCGCCACCCTGCAGCATTGACTTACCGTGTGCACATGGTCCCACCCGTGCCCCCCGTGCTTCGGTTCATCCAAGAACGCGCCGGCCTGGACATCCAAGAGGCCTATTCCACCCTAAACATGGGCGCGGGGTTTGCCTACTTTGTGGCCGCAGAGGATGCGCAGAGCACGGTCGAAGTGGCCCGCGCCTGCGGGGTACAAGCCTGGGCGGCCGGGGCCGTCGAGGCGGGTCCGAAACAACTGTTGATTGAACCGTTGGGCCTGCGCTACAGCGCCGATGATCTTCAACTCCGCTGATCCGGGTCTATCCCTCACGACCTGCGGCCGCGGGGCCCTGCCCCTACAATCTAGTGTGACGGGCCTCCTCGCATGGGAACACGGCCAATCGGGTCAGGTGGGGAACCAAGCAGCCCTAACCGGCGAACCCAGTGCCGGGGTCAGGCTCGTCACCCGTCAAGGGCATGGGGCTGTAATCGCGAGGCGGCTACTGCCTAGTGCACTCCCGGGGCGTGCAACACACAGAGTGGGTGATGACCTTCCGATCCATTGGATTCACTTCGGAACATGAGCAGCGAACTGATCAAACATATCTCCGACGCCTCCTTTGAGGGCGATGTGCTCCAGGCCTCCACCCCTGTGTTGGTTGACTACTGGGCCGAGTGGTGTGGGCCCTGCAAGATGATCGCCCCCATCCTGGACGACATTGCCAAAGATTACGACGGCCGCCTGCAGGTCGCGAAGATGAACGTGGACGAAAACCGCGATGTGCCGGCAAAGTTTGGTATCCGCGGTATCCCCACCCTGATGATCTTCAAGGGTGGCCAGCTGGCGGCGACCAAGGTTGGAGCCTTGTCTAAGGCGCAACTCGCCGCCTTCGTCGACGAACATCTATAATCTGGATATCCGCGCTGAAGGCTGCCGCTAGGCGGTCAGCGCAAGCCAATCGAGCGGGGCGGTACGCGATACCCGGTGCCGCCCGCAAGCCACGACAGCAGCCCGCATCCGTGCCGACTGCCGCTTCCCTAAACCCTCAGCAGTTCGTGGTGCAGGCCCCTATGGCCTCACCATAGGCCTTCAGCGGCCATCAACCGGGCCCCCTCGGTTTGTTGCTCACATGCGGCAGCCCACTATGCACCTCTCAGAACTCAAAGCCCAGCACGTTTCCGAGCTCATCAAGCAAGGCGAAGCGCTGGAAATCGAAAACGTCTCTCGCATGCGCAAGCAGGAGTTGATGTTTGCAATTATGAAAAAGCGCGCCAAGGCGGGCGAACAGGTCTTCGGCGACGGCGTTCTCGAAGTCTTGCCCGACGGCTTTGGCTTTCTGCGCTCACCCGACACCTCGTACATGGCGTCAACCGACGACATCTACCTCTCGCCTAGCCAAATCCGCCGATTCAACCTGCACACCGGCGACATGATTGAAGGCGAAGTTCGGGTGCCCAAGGATGGCGAGCGCTACTTCGCCTTGGTGAAGGTCGACCGCGTCAATGGCTTGTCTCCGGAAGACAATAAGCACAAGATCATGTTCGAGAACTTGACACCGCTGTTCCCCAAGGAACAGTTCAAGCTCGAGCGTGACATCAAGGTCGAAGAAAACATCACCAGCCGCATCATTGACCTGATCGCCCCGATCGGTAAAGGCCAAAGAGCCTTGTTGGTAGCGCAGCCCAAGACCGGCAAGACGGTCATGATGAAGCAGATCGCCCATGCGTTGGTCGCCAATCACCCCGACATTCACCTGATCGTGCTCTTGGTTGACGAGCGGCCGGAAGAAGTCACGGAGATGGTTCGCGGCGTGCGTGGCGAGGTCATCTCCTCCACCTTCGACGAGCCCGCCGCCCGCCATGTGCAGGTGGCTGAAATGGTGATCGAGCGCGCAAAGCGCTTGGTCGAATTGAAGAAGGACGTGGTGATCCTGCTGGACTCGATCACCCGGCTAGCGCGTGCCTACAACAACGTGCTGCCCTCCTCGGGCAAGGTGTTAACCGGCGGTGTGGACGCCAACGCCTTGCAACGCCCCAAGCGCTTCTTCGGTGCGGCGCGTAATGTGGAAGAGGGCGGAAGCCTGACCATCATAGGCACCGCGCTCATCGACACCGGCTCCAAGATGGACGAGGTGATCTACGAAGAATTCAAGGGTACCGGCAACTGCGAAATCCACCTGGACCGCCGAATGGCCGAAAAACGGGTGTACCCCTCCATCCTCATCAACAAAACCGGCACCCGGCGCGAAGAACTGCTGCTCAAGCCCGAAATCCTGCAAAAAACCTGGATTCTGCGCAAGCTGCTTTACAACATGGATGAAATCGAGGCGATGGAGTTCGTTCTGGACAAGATGAAGGCCACCAAGAACAACCTCGACTTTTTCGACATGATGCGCCGCGGCGGCTGAGCCGGCATCCGAACGGGCGCTGAGGCCTGTTAGGACGATTAGCCCTATAATTCAATATTTACTCGTCTAAAGGCAAGTGCGCCGCAAACAGGCCGCGTGGCTGCCCGCAACCCTGAACAGAGGCGACCCCCATGAAGGAAGGCATACACCCCAACTACCGCGACGTGTGTTTCGTGGACTTGTCCAACGGTTTCAAGTTCGTCACGCGTTCCTGCGTTCAGACCAAGGAAACGGTAAAGATGGGCGATGGCCGTGAGTTGCCACTGATGAAGCTCGAAACCACCAGCGAGTCGCATCCCTTCTACACCGGCACGCAAAAGAGCATGGATAACTTGGGCGGACGCGTCGAGAAGTTCCGCAATAAGTTCGCTCACCTCAAGAAGTAAGCGTTGCACTTGTGGCGCGAGCCTCCAAACAAGGGCAGCCTAGGCTGCCCTTTTTTCATTTGCTCCAGCTTCTTGGCATGATGCAATCATGATCACTACACCGGCCCTGGTTACCAAGGAAGCTGCACAAGGCCTGCCGCGTGTTGCCCTGTGGGTGATGGCGGCTGTCTATCTCTTACCTGGCCTGGTGGGGCGGGATCCGTGGCGCAATGCAGACCTCACCGCCTACGGCGTGATGCTGGCCATGGCCGAGGGCCGCACCCCCTGGCTCGAGCCCACGCTTGGTATGGTCTCAGTGCACGCGTCGCTGCCTGCACACGCGCTGGGCGCTCTGTTCATCGCAGCCCTAACCCCGCTGGGCATCTACGCACCATTAGCTGCACGGCTACCGTTTGTGCTGCTGCTGGGGGTCAATATGGCGCTCATCTGGTACGCGACTTACCGACTAGCCCGCACGCAAGCGGCTCAACCCGTGGCTTTCGCCTTTGGGGGCGAGGCTGCGCCCAAGGACTATGCAAGGGCCTTGGCCGATGGCGCCTTGTTGGCCTTCATGGCCACACTGGGGCTTCTGCAGCTGGGTCACGAAACCACACCGGAGCTGATGCAGCTGAGCTCGATGTGCCTGGTGCTGTGGGCCTTGGCGCTGCCTGCGCAACGAGGCTGGCAGGCAGGGCTGATGGCGCTGTTGAGCCTGGCTTTGCTGTCGGCATCGGGCGCGGCAGAGCTAGCGCTGGCCTGCGGTGCGGTCGCCGCCTTGGTTTGCCTGCGGTCGGAGGATCCGGCGCTCGCCCCCATGCGCTGGTGGGTGGCTGCTGGCACTGTACTGGCCGCCGTCCTGGGTGTGGCCCTGCAGACCTTTCGGGCCACACTGGATTGGCCTGATGAAGCGGTTGAAGGCATTCAACTGCTGCGGCTGCTGGCTTGGTTCACCTGGCCCACAGCCCCCTTAGCGTTGCTGACCTTATGGCGTTGGCGCCGCCAGTGGGGGCGCCGCCACATGGCCGTGCCAGCACTCTTGGCCTTGCTTCCCCTGCTGCAAACCCTGCTGGTGGGTGGCTCTGACCGAACCCTCTTGCTGGCCCTGCCGGGCATTGCGGTCTTGGCCGCCTTTGCCCTGCCCACCCTCAGCCGCAGCGGCAGCGCAGCAGTGGACTGGTTTTCTGTATTTTTCTTCAGTGCCCTGGCCTTGGCGGTATGGGTGGTGTATCTGTCACTGCACATAGGCTGGCCCCAGGCGCCTCTGCGCAACGCGATGGCGGTCGCACCTGACTACCGAGCGGACTTCCAGGCCCTAGCGCTGGCCATGGGTGTCGCTGCCACCGCCCTGTGGTTGTGGTTGGTCCGTTGGCGAACAGCCCGCCACCGCAAAGCTCTGTGGAAGAGCTTGGTGCTGCCCGCTGGAGGCGTATTGCTCAACTGGCTTCTGGCGATGACTCTCTTGCTGCATCCGCTGGATTACACCCGCAGCCTCACCCCATGGGTACAGGCCTTGCGGGCCCCATTGGGCTGGCCCGTCTGCGTGGCAGCACCGGGCATGCAACTGGCTTATGTTGCGGCCTTGGAGGCACAAGGTGCTTGGAGCGTCGATGCGCGAGAACAGGCCGAAAAGTTTTCAAAGTGCCCCGTCCTGCTCTTGACCGAAAGCCGGGACGGTGGCGTGCCCGAGGTGGCCGGATGGACCTTTAGTGATCGGATTCGCCGACCGACTGAACGCTACTTTGCGACGTTGGTGTACCGTCGTGCAGCCCCACAACCTTGACCCGCGCGGAAGGAATACGGAGGCTGAACCGCGATCCGCGCCCAAGCTCACTGCCAATCAGTAGCTCGCCTCCGTGGCGCTGGATAGCGTGTTTGACGATGGCTAGGCCCAAGCCGGTACCACCGGTTTCCCTCGAACGGCTGGGATCGACCCGGTAAAAACGCTGCGTCAAGCGCGGAATATGCTCCCGCGCTATACCGATGCCGCTATCCTGCACCGAAACCAGGGCCTGCCCATCCGGATTGACCGCCGCTTCGATGCGGATATCCCCGCCATCGGGCGTGTAACGCACCGCATTGAGCACCAGGTTGCCAATGGCGCTGTGCAGCTCGCTCTCTTGCCCAGCCAAAACCAAGTGGGTAGAGGGCGGAAACAAGATGCGGTGCCGGCCGGCGGATACGCTGCGTACTTCGGCTTCAATACGAACCAGCAAACCATCGAGCTCAACCCAACGGTCCACCGCTGGCCTGGGGCTGCCCTCAAGTCGGGCCAACACCAAGAGGTCGGACACTAGGCTCTGCATCCGCTGAGATTGCTGGCGCATAAGGCCCAGGATGCGATCGCGCTCAGAGCGGTCGAGGTCCAAAGCCTGCATGGTCTCCACGAATCCCGACAGGACCGTCAAGGGCGTGCGAATTTCATGTGAGACATGCGAGACAAACTCTCGGCGCATTGCATCGGCCTGTTCACGGGCCGAAACGTCTTGTAGCAACACAATCAGCCTATCGGCCGCATAACGGCGGATCAAGATGCTCAAGCTGCCGTGATGCCGGGGACTGCCGATGAGCAAGGGCTCTTCATAGTCGCCACCCAAGAGGTGGTCCACGAACAAAGGCTGCCTGACAAGGTTGGTAACCGGCTGCAAGCGGTCGCGCACAGGATCCAGCCCCAGGTGGTCTGCAGCAACGCCGTTGCACCAGACCACATGATGCGCCGAGTCCAGCAACATCACACCATTGGGCGTCGCCTCAAAGGCTTGCAGGAACTGGGCTTGGTCTGCATGCGCAGCGGCCAACTCCCGCTCGCGCACGCGCAGCGCCTTCTCGGCGTGGTAAGCGATGTCACCCCATCGGCCTGGCAGGGAAGGGGCCGGCGCGTCCGAGTCGCGCTTGAGCCAGTCAATCAGCCTCAGGCTGCGCCACTCCTCACGCAAGGCCCACAGGGTGGCCATGGTGCTCAAACCCAGAAGTCCGCCCACCGCCGAAACACCCAGACGCACACCAACCACCTCCCCAGCCACAGAGGCGACCACGAGGATGAGGATGCGCAGGAACAAGCGGCCCCAGTTCACCCCAGACCCACCACATCAGCCAACTGGCGACAATAACGCTCCACCTGCTGGACATCACGCGCCTCAACCATGACACGCACCACCGGTTCGGTACCGGAAGGGCGAATCAGAACCCGGCCCCCATCCCCCAGCTCCGCCTGCACCCGACGCACCGCCCGGTCAACGCTCGACGATGATTGCCAGGACGCAGCCTGCTTTAGCCGCACGTTGATCATCATCTGAGGAAAGAGTTCTGCGCCTTTTAAACAGTCGCTCAGGCTGAGACCTTGCCGCCGAAGGGCTTGCATTACCTGGAGCGCGCTGACCAGCGCATCGCCCGTGCTGTGGCGGTCCAAGACTAACAAATGCCCAGACCCCTCCCCACCCAGCTGCCAACCACGTTCGAGCAGGGCTTCCAGTACATAGCGATCCCCCACCTTGGCTCGAACCAGTTCCACCCCTGCTCGGCGCAACGCCAATTCGACTCCCAGGTTGGTCATGAGCGTGCCCACCACACCGGGGACAGCCTGCCCCGAGTGAACCCGATCCATGGCCAACAGGTAAAGCAGCTCATCGCCGTTGTACAGCCGGCCCTGCTGATCAACCATCAGCAGCCGATCGGCGTCACCGTCCATGGCCAAGCCTAACTCTGCGCCATGTTCGGCCACTGCGGCTATCAACGCTTTGGGTGAGGTGGCACCCACACCATCATTGATATTGCGCCCATCAGGCGCGCAGCCGATGCGTACCACCTGCGCACCGAGTTCATGGAACACCCTGGGAGCCACCTGATAGGCCGCACCATGTGCAGCATCCACCACCACCTTCAAGCCAGCCAGGCTCAGGCTATCCGGGACAGTGGCCTTACAAAATTCAATGTATCGACCGGAAGCATCATCCACACGCCGCGCGCGCCCCAGGTCTGCCGAGTCGGCCCAATGAGGCTGCTCCTCCAGCGCAGCCTCCACTTCCAGCTCCCAGGCATCGGGCAGCTTGGCGCCATCAGCCGAAAAGAACTTAATGCCGTTGTCGCCAAAAGCGTTGTGCGACGCACTGATGACCACCCCAAGTTGCTGGCGCAAGGCACGGGTGAGGTAGGCCACGCCAGGCGTAGGCAATGGCCCGGTCAACAACACATCCACGCCCGCGGAGTTGAAGCCTGCCTCGAGCGCGCTTTCAATCATGTACCCAGAAACACGGGTGTCCTTGCCGATCAGGACGCTGGCCCGCGTCGAATGGCGGCGTAACACCCGCCCGACCGCATGGCCCAAGCGGAGCATGAAGTCCGGAGTAATGGGGTACTGGCCAACGGCACCACGAATGCCGTCTGTACCGAAATAGCGTCGGCTCATCTTGCTGCGTTCTCCGAAGTCGGTTCTCCAAGGAGTCTGCCGCTATTGTCAGTCCTCTTGAGGTGGTTTCCCATCAACGACCGCGCGCCATACCCGTAAAGCGTCCACGGTGGCGGCCACATCATGGACGCGTAGCACGGCTGCACCCGCTTGGGCGGCCAACAGTGCCGCAGCCACACTGGCCGCCTGGCGCTCCTGCGCAGGTCGCCCAGTAATCAGCCCCAATGTGCTTTTGCGCGACCAACCGATCAGAAGCGGAAAGCCCAAGGCCAAAAGCTCCTTCTGGCGCTTCAGCAACAGCAGGTTTTGCTCAGCAGTCTTAGCGAATCCGATCCCCGGATCAAGCACGATGCGCTGGGCACTCACCCCGGCAAGGCGCACCGCCTGCGCACGCTGCCCCAACCAAGCGCGCAGTTCATGAACCACGTCACCTCGGTAGTCGGTGTGCGCTTGCATGGTGCCGGGCTCGGCACGCATGTGCATCAAGCACACACCGGCATACCGATGAGCAGCCAAAAGCGCCAAAGCTCCGGGTGCCTGCAAGGCCTGCACATCGTTGACGATATCGGCGCCCGCTCCCAGGGCTCGGGCCATCACCTCGGTGCGCCGGGTATCCACCGACACCGGCACCTTCCACCGCACCAGCTCTTGAACCACAGGGCCCACCCGCGCCCACTCCTGCTCGGCAGACACCTGCAGTGCGCCGGGTCGGGTGCTCTCCCCGCCCAAGTCCAAGATGTGGGCCCCCTGCTCCAACAAGCGCTGGGCATGGGCCAGAGCAGCCTGGGGTGCTGCGTGATGCCCGCCATCGGAGAACGAGTCTGGCGTCACGTTCACGATACCCATTACCAAGGGCTCGTCCAAGGCCAGCTTAAATCTCCCAGCTTGCCAGAAAGAAAACGGGGCCGTAAGGCCCCGCTCTGAAGTTTGCGGCATCACGCGCTCAAGATCAGGCCGTAGCAGTGGCCTCACCGGGACTGACCGTGGGGGCGGACGGGGGTTCGCTCCCACGGTTGCTGGGCGTCCAATCCTTGGGTGGCCGAGGGGGCTTGCCCTGCATGATGTCGTCAATCTGCTCGCTGTCGATGGTCTCCCACTCCAGCAGAGCCTTGGCCATGGCGTGCATCTTGTCTTGGTTGTCCTCGATCAGCTTGCGCGCCCTGGCGTACTGCTCGTCAATGATGCGGCGTACCTCGCGGTCCACCTTCTGCATCGTGGCTTCGGACATGTTGGTAGTCTTGGTCACTGATCGCCCCAAGAACACTTCACCCTCGTTTTCGGCGTACACCATCGGGCCGAGCTCTTCAGTCATACCATAGCGGGTGACCATGTCGCGTGCAATCTGGGTGGCGCGCTCGAAGTCGTTGCTGGCTCCCGTGGTCATCTGGTGCATGAATACCTCTTCGGCAATCCGTCCCCCAAACAACACGCTGATGGTACAGAGCATGCGCTCTTTGTCCATGCTGTAGCGGTCGCCCTCTGGCAGCTGCATGGTCACGCCCAAGGCGCGGCCACGCGGGATTACGGTGACCTTGTGCACCGGATCGGTCTTGGGCATTAATCGGGCCACCAGCGCATGCCCAGCCTCGTGGTAGGCCGTGTTGGTGCGCTCTTCCTCGGGCATCACCATGGACTTGCGCTCCGGGCCCATCATGATCTTGTCCTTGGCCTTCTCGAAGTCGCCCATCTCCACCACGCGGGCACTACGCCGTGCGGCAAACAAAGCTGCTTCATTAACCAAATTGGCTAAATCGGCACCGGAAAAGCCGGGCGTGCCTCGCGCCAAAATGTCGGCCTTGATGTCCTGGCCCACGGGTACCTTGCGCATGTGCACATTCAGGATTTGCTCACGGCCGCGCACATCGGGCAGCGTCACATACACCTGGCGGTCGAACCGGCCGGGGCGCAAAAGTGCAGGGTCGAGGATGTCCGGCCGGTTGGTGGCCGCCATCACGATCACACCCAGATTGGTCTCAAAACCGTCCATCTCCACCAACATCTGGTTGAGGGTCTGCTCGCGCTCGTCGTTGCCGCCGCCCAAGCCAGCGCCCCGGTGGCGTCCCACGGCGTCAATTTCATCGACAAAGATGATGCAGGGCGCACTTTTCTTGGCCTGCTCAAACATGTCACGCACGCGCGCAGCGCCCACGCCCACGAACATTTCCACGAAGTCAGAGCCGGAAATGCTGAAAAAGGGAACCTTGGCCTCGCCGGCAATGGCCTTGGCTAAGAGGGTTTTGCCGGTACCCGGGGGGCCCACGAGCAACACGCCGCGCGGAATACGGCCACCGAGCTTTTGAAACTTTTGCGGATCCTTAAGGAAATCAACCAGCTCCTTCACCTCTTCCTTGGCCTCATCGCAGCCGGCGACATCGGCGAAGGTGGTGGAGTTGTTGGCTTCATCGAGCATCCGGGCCTTGGACTTGCCGAAGCTGAATGCTCCGCCTTTGCCGCCGCCCTGCATCTGCCGCATGAAGTACACCCAAACACCGATGAGCAGGAGCATCGGGCCCCAAGAGACCAGCAGGCTCATGAGCAAAGAGGGTTCCTCCCGCGGCTTCACATCAAACTTGACGCCGTTGTTGATCAGGTCTCCGACCAAGCCACGGTCGAGGTAGGTGGCATTGCTGCGGATGCGGCGGTCATCATGCGTGATGGCGATGATCTCGGTGCTGCCATTGCCTTCCTGCAAGGTCACCTGACGGATGCGCTTGGCGCGCACTTCCTCCAAAAAGTCCGAGTAGGCGATGGCGTTACCGGAGCCCACGCTGCGGTCGAACTGCTTGAAGACGGTGAACAGCACCAGGGCGATCACCAGCCACACAGCCACCTTCGAAAACCATTGATTGTTCACCTAAGCTCCTTTTGGGGGAAACCGGACGCAATTCGCCAGTCATCAAGATGTGTGCGATTTTAGGAGACTCAAGGCATGTGTACGTTTGGCAACATACCCCAGGCCCAACAGGGTCTCAGGCTGCTCCTTTCGGATGCATACCCACGAGAAAGGTTTCGGCGGAACGGTCCCGCGAGGCCTTGGGCTTCATTTTTTTCACAATACGGAAATTCGCCTTGAAGTGCTCGACCAACTGGCTGTAGCCGCTGCCATGGAAGGCTTTGCAGACCAGGGCCCCTTGAGGCCGCAGGTGGGCCTGACAAAACTCAATCGCCAATTCGATCAGGTGGGCGATACGCGCCGAGTCGGAGGCCTCTATGCCCGACAGGTTGGGGGCCATATCTGAAACCACAAGGTCCACTGGACGGCCAGCCAGGGCGGCCTCAAGTTGGCGCACCACCGACGCCTCACGGAAGTCACCCTGGATGAATTGCACGCCCTCGACCGGCTCAAACGGCAGGATGTCCAAAGCAATGATGGTGCCATTGAGCTTACCCACGGCCGCACCGCCCGTACCGGCCTCTTTGGGTGCAAAGCAGCGCCGCAGGTACTGGCTCCAAGCGCCGGGGGTGGCTCCCAGGTCCACCACCACCTGGCCAGGACGCACCAATTGCAGAGCCTCATCGATCTCCTTGAGCTTGTAGGCCGCGCGCGACCGGTAGCCCTCGCGCTGCGCCGTCTTCACGTAAGGGTCGTTGATGTGGTCGGCTAACCAGGCCTTGTTGAGCTTCTTGCTCTTGGTGTTGATCTTCATAGGTGCGCCGATAATGGGTGCATCATGTCAGCGATCCAACTCACGCCGGCTCAGCGCAAGGAGCACCGTGCCGCTGCGCACCATCTGGACCCGGTAGTCAGGGTCGGCGCCGAAGGCCTTACCGCTGCGGTATGCAAAGAAGTTGATGCTGCGCTCAAGGCTCATGGACTGATCAAAATAAGGGTGTTCAGCGATGACCGCACCGTGCGTGAATCAGCCTTGGCCGAACTGGCTGAAAGCCTAAGTGCCGCGCCCATCCAGCACATCGGCAAGTTGCTGGTGCTCTGGCGCCCGCTACCACTCAAGGCTAAGGTCGCCAAGGATGAGCGCAAGGCTGGTCCGCGGGAGGTCAAAATTCTCAAGTTCAGCAAAAGCGGCAACCATCGCCCACAAGTCAAGAAGGTGCGCGTCATGGGTAATGAACGGGTGACCGCCGGGGGCATGGTCAAGCGCGCTAGGCGGCTCAAAACAAGTGCCAAGAAGGCCTGATCAAGCTCATCGATAGCGCACCCCAATGACTTCATAGCTGCGCTTGCCGCCGGGAGCCTGCACCTCGGCCACATCGCCCGCTTCCTTGCCGATCAGGGCCCGAGCAATCGGGGAACTCACCGAAATCAAGCCAAGCTTCAGGTCTGCCTCGTCGTCGCCGACGATCTGGTAGGTGACCTGGGTACGGCTGTCCTCGTCCTCCAATACAACGGTGGCGCCGAACACAATTCGCCCATCGGCATCCACTGAGCTCGGGTCGATGATTTGGGCGGCGGCCAATTTGCCCTCAAGCTCCAAGATACGGCCCTCAATGAAGCCCTGCTTATCCTTGGCGGCGTCGTATTCAGCGTTCTCCGACAAGTCGCCCTGAGCCCGAGCCTCGGCGATGGCTTGGATCACGGCGTGGCGCTCGACGGTCTTCAGGCGGTGCAGCTCTTCCTTGAGCTTTTCCGCACCGCGCTTGGTCAGCGGAATCGTCGTCATCGGGGTCTCCGTCAATGAAAACCGCCGCCCGGCTTGCACTTCAAGCTGCAGGCGGCGGGTGTGCCTTGAGTTTAGTGGAGTTGGCGGTGCAGTTCCTGAACCGACATCACGGTGAGGTCTTCTTCGTGCTTAAGCGCCTCGGTGGCTGCTTCACATCCGGCCATAGTGGTGTAGTAAGTCACCCTATTGGCCAGCGCCGCTGTTCTGATGTAGCGCGAATCGGCGATCGCCGCGCGCGTTTCGTCAACCGTGGTGAAGACCAACTGAATTTCGCCAGCTTTGACCATGTCGACAATGTGTGGGCGGCCGTCCTTGACTTTGTTGACCACCATGACGGGGGTACCAGCTGCGCTGATGGCTGCGGCTGTCCCCTTGGTGGCCACGATCTGAAAGCCCAAGTCGGTCAGCTCGGCTGCGACCTTTGCGGCGCGGTCTTTGTCGTGGTCCTTCACGGTGATGACCACCGTACCTTTGGTGGGTAAGCGTAAGCCCGCCCCCAACTGGCTCTTGAGCATGGCCTCACCAAAGGTGGAGCCTACCCCCATCACCTCGCCGGTTGAGCGCATCTCAGGGCCCAAGATGGGGTCTACGCCGGGAAACTTGTTGAAGGGAAAGACCGCTTCCTTAACGGTGAAGTACGGCGGGATCACCTCGTGTGGTGCCGTCCCGCCCAAGCCCTTTTGCTCTCCAATCTTTTGCCCCGCCATGCAGCGCGCTGCAATCTTGGCCAGGCTTTGCCCGGTGGCCTTGCTGACGTAAGGAACGGTACGCGAGGCGCGAGGGTTGACCTCCAGCACGTAGACCACCGCTTCCGCACCCTCCCCCTGGATAGCGAACTGGACATTCATGAGGCCCACCACCTTGAGCGCGCGCGCCATCAAGGCGCTTTGGCGCCGCAGTTCATCCTGCAGCGCGGGGCTAAGCGAGTATGGCGGCAGCGAACAGGCGCTGTCGCCAGAGTGCACTCCGGCCTGCTCAATGTGCTCCATGATTCCGCCAATCATGACCTCGCTGCCATCGCAAATGCAATCCACGTCAACCTCGATGGCGTCGTCCAGGAACCGGTCGAGCAACACGGGCGACTTCTCGCTGACCCGCACAGCCTCGCGCATGTAGCGCTGCAGGTCCTTGTCGCCGTGCACGATCTCCATAGCGCGGCCACCCAGCACATAGCTTGGGCGCACCACCAGCGGATAGCCGATCTCTTGCGCAAGCTCCAGAGCCGCCTCTTCGGTGCGTGCGGTCCGGTTGGGCGGTTGCTTCAGGCTCAGCGTCTGCAACAACCGTTGAAAGCGCTCGCGGTCTTCCGCGATATCGATGCTGTCTGGCGAGGTTCCGATGATGGGAACCCCGTTGGCTTCCAGGTCCAGGGCCAGTTTCAGCGGCGTTTGGCCGCCGTACTGCACAATCACGCCGGCGGGTCTTTCCTTGTCCACGATCTCCAACACGTCTTCCAGCGTGACCGGCTCGAAATACAGGCGATCGGAAGTGTCGTAGTCGGTGGAGACCGTTTCCGGGTTGCAGTTGACCATGATGGTCTCGTAGCCGTCTTCGCGCATGGCCAAGGCCGCATGCACGCAGCAGTAATCGAACTCTATCCCCTGTCCAATCCGGTTGGGCCCTCCGCCCAGGACCATGATCTTCTTACGCGTGGTGGGCTCGGCCTCGCACTCCTCGTCGTAGGTTGAGTACATGTAGGCGGTTTGTGTGGCGAACTCAGCCGCGCAGGTGTCTACACGCTTGTAGACCGGCCTCACCTTCAAGGCATGGCGGGACTTGCGCACTGCATGCTGGTCAGTGCCCAGCAGCCGTGCCAAGCGCTTGTCTGAAAAGCCCTTCTTCTTCAAGTAGCGCAGTTCATCGGCCGACATGCTCTGCAGCGAGCGGCCCTTGACATGGGCTTCCGTCTTGATCAGGTCTTCGATTTGCGCTAGGAACCAGGGGTCGATGCGGGTTTCTTCAAAGACCTCATCCAGCGTCATACCGATGCGAAAGGCGTCACCAACGAACAAAATCCGCTCAGGGCCGGGCTCACCGATTTCCTCGATGACTTCATCGCGATCCTGGCTGCGCTCGCTCAAGCCATCGATGCCAGTCTCCAGTCCGCGCAGCGCTTTCTGAAAGCTTTCCTGAAAGGTGCGTCCCATGGCCATCACCTCACCGACCGACTTCATCTGGGTGGTCAGGTGGGGATCCGCAGCCGGGAACTTCTCAAAGGCAAAGCGCGGAATCTTGGTGACCACATAGTCGATCGATGGCTCAAACGATGCCGGTGTAGCGCCGCCGGTGATGTCGTTCTTGAGCTCATCAAGCGTGTACCCCACCGCCAACTTGGCTGCGATTTTGGCGATCGGGAAGCCGGTGGCCTTGGAGGCCAAGGCCGAGGAACGGGACACCCGCGGGTTCATCTCGATCACGATCATCCGCCCGTTGTCCGGGTTGATGGAGAACTGCACATTCGACCCGCCGGTATCGACGCCAATCTCCCGAAGGATGGAAACGGAGGCGTTGCGCAGCAGTTGGTACTCCCGGTCGGTAAGCGTCTGCGAGGGCGCCACGGTGATGGAGTCCCCGGTGTGGATGCCCATGGGGTCCAGGTTCTCAATCGAGCACACGATGATGCAGTTGTCCGCCCTGTCGCGGACCACCTCCATCTCGTACTCCTTCCAGCCGATCAGGGACTCTTCAATCAGCAGTTCCTTGGTGGGTGAAAGGTCCAAGCCGCGCTTGCAAATATCCTCAAACTCTTCTGGGTTGTATGCGATGCCGCCACCGGTTCCTCCCAGGGTGAAGGAGGGGCGAATAACCATCGGAAAGCCATTGCCGCCGATCTCGGCTTGGATTCGCTTCTGAACCGCCCAAGCATCCTCTAGCGAGTGGGCAATTCCCGACTTGGCCGAATCCAGCCCAATCTTGGTCATGGCGTCTTTGAATTTCAGCCGGTCTTCGGCCTTTTCAATGGCGTGTTCATTGGCCCCAATCATCTCTACGCCGTACTTGACCAGCACCCCATGACGCGCCAGGTCAAGCGCGCAATTCAAGGCTGTTTGACCACCCATGGTGGGCAGCAAGGCCATCTTCTCGTAGGGGCGCTGTGCGCGCTCCTTGGCGATGATCTTTTCGACCAACGGCCAGGTGATGGGCTCGATGTAGGTGGCATCCGCCATGCCGGGGTCGGTCATGATGGTGGCAGGGTTGGAGTTCACCAGGATCACCCGGTAGCCCTCATCGCGCAAGGCTTTGCAGGCCTGTGCGCCGGAGTAGTCAAATTCGCAGGCCTGACCAATGATGATTGGGCCGGCGCCAATGATCAGGACTGATTGAATGTCGCTGCGCTTAGGCATTCTTGTTCTCCTGGTGGGCCGTCATGAGCGCAATGAATCGGTCAAACAGGTACGCAACATCGTGGGGCCCCGGTGAGGCTTCGGGATGACCTTGGAAGCAAAAGGCCGGGCGGTCGGTGCGCGCTAGGCCCTGCAGGGTGCCGTCAAACAGGCTGATGTGCGTGGCGCGCAGGTGTGCCGGCAAGGAAGCGGCGTCCACTGCAAAGCCGTGGTTCTGGCTGGTGATGGACACGCGGCCGCTGTCCAGATCCTTGACCGGGTGGTTGGCCCCATGATGGCCGAACTTCATCTTGAAGGTCTTGGCGCCACTGGCCAGCGCCATGATCTGGTGCCCCAGGCAGATGCCGAACGTGGGAATGCCGCTGTCCATCAAGACGCGAGCCGCTTCAATGGCATAGACGCAGGGTTCAGGGTCACCAGGGCCATTGCTTAGAAAGATGCCGTCCGGGGCAAGCGCCAGTGCCTCGGCCGCTGGGGTCTTGGCCGGCAGCACAGTGATGCGTGCGCCGCGCTGCGCCATCATTCGCAGAATGTTGCGCTTGACACCGAAGTCGTAGGCCGCCACATGGAAACGGAATGAAGCCGGTGCAAGGAAACCCGCTACGGCCGCGCCCGCGGCACCGGCCACTGAAGCTGTTTGACCCGTCAGACTCCACTCACCTTGGGCCCAACTGTGGCGCTGTGCGCAGGTGACCACCTGCGCCAAATCCAGCCCCGCCATGGACGGCGCAGCGCGCGCCCGAGAGAGCGTCGCGCTGATGTCGCCTGGGGTCAAGGCGTGGCCCGTCGCAAACGCCTGGATACAACCGTTTTGCGCCCCGCTGGCTCGCAGGTGGCGCGTCAAACGCCGGGTGTCGATTCCGGCGATCCCCACCATACGTTCGGCTTGCAGATAGTCACTCAGGCTGGCCGTGTTCCGGAAATTCGATACCCGCGGGGGTAGGTCCCTGATGACCAGCCCGGCCGCAAAAACGCGGGCGCTTTCGGCGTCTTGGGGGTTCACACCGGTGTTGCCGATGTGGGGATAGGTCAAGGTGACGATCTGACGGGCATAGCTGGGGTCGGTCAAAATTTCTTGATAGCCGGTCAGCGAGGTGTTGAACACCACTTCACCGGCGGTGGCCCCAGTGGCGCCGATCGAGTGGCCGACGAATACCGTGCCATCTGCAAGGGCAAGGATGGCGGGAGGCAGGACAGGCAACAAAGGTCACTCCGTTTGCACGCCCACCTGAGCGAAAGGCCTCCGGAAAACGGGCAGATGCCGCCGTCCTTTGGCCTTTTCGTGGGATGGTGGATTAGGGGGTGAAGCCTGGGCGTGCCGGTTGATCAGATAAACCTTCTGAGTATACGCTAGGGTAACCCCTAGAGGACCCGTTTACGGTGTCCCTGATCCGTCGTACGCCTGCAATCGCCTGGCACGACACTACAGACCCAACGCAGCGATCCCCGCCTTGGCGATCTGGGCGTCTTCCGAGGACTTCACCCCGCTGACGCCCACCGCCCCTACGCAGTGCCCCTGGGCCACGATGGGCACGCCACCCTCGAGCATGGCATCGATCGTGGGCGCACTCAGGAAAGAGGTTCGGCCTTGGTTGATGATCTCTTCGTAGACGCGGCTTTCGCGGCGGCCTAAGGCTGCCGTGCGGGCCTTGCCCGGTGCAATGTGAGCGGACACGGGGGGTGCGCCATCCAGACGCTGCAACCACATCAGATGACCGCCCTCGTCGGTGATGGCGATGGTCACAGCCCACTGGTTCTGGCGGGCTTCGGCCTCAGCGGCCTGCGCCACACGGCGCACATCGTCAAGCGTCAGGAAGGGTCTGGTGTTCATGTTGGGGTGCTCAAGTCAGATAAAACCCCAGTACTTTAGTGGATTCGCTCCACGGCCCGGTTGGAACTAAACTACGGAGTTGATGTCAAACGAGCGTTTTAGTGCTTTCTGTCAGCTACCTCGTACAACCAAGGAGCATGCAAGATGAATGAAGGAGTTCAGTCCACCTACGGTTTCGACGGCGTGGCGTCTATTCCCGCGCGGCGGAACCGCGTGCTGCGCAACACCTATGCCCTGCTGGCGCTGTCCATGATTCCCACGGTGCTGGGTGCATGGCTTGGTGTGTCCACCGGCATCATGGCCCGCATGGGCACCGGCATGAGCGTGATCATCTTCCTGGCCGGCGCCTTCGGTTTCATGTTCGCCATTGAGAAGTTCAAGAACTCAGTCGCAGGCGTGGGATTGTTGTTGGGCTTCACCTTCTTCATGGGACTGATGCTGTCGCGCATGGTGGCAGCCATTTTGGGCTTATCAAATGGCGCCACGCTCATCATGTACGCCTTCGGTACGACCGCTGCGGTGTTTTTTGCTATGGCCAGCCTGGCGTCCGTCATCAAGCGGGACCTTGGCGGCATGGGTAAGTTTCTGTTCGTTGGCGCCATCATTCTGCTGGTCGTGGGCCTGATCAATATATTTGTTCAGTCCAGCGTGTTGATGATGACGCTGTCTGTGATGGCCGCAGGCTTGTTTTCAGCCTACATGCTGTATGACCTCAAAAGGGTGATCGATGGTGGTGAAACCAACTACGTCAGCGCCACCTTGGCCATCTATTTGGACATCTACAACGTGTTTCAAAGCCTGTTGGCCCTGTTTGGCATCTTCGGTGGCGAACGCGACTAGGGTCTTCTTCTCCCCTACAGCCTGTTAGAACGCCCGCCTTGCGGGCGTTCTTCATTCGCGCTCAAAAACGGCCATGCTCTCCACATGGGCCGTGTGGGGGAACATATTGACCACACCGGCCATGGTGCATCGGTAGCCGGCCTGGTGCACCAGCAAACCTGCATCCCGCGCCAAGGTGGCAGGGTTGCAACTCAGGTAAACGATGCGCTGGGGAGGTTCCCAGCCAGGGCTTGCCGCAGCCACTGCATCAGCCAGGGCTTTGCACAAGGCCAGCGCACCTTCCCGGGGTGGGTCAAGCAGCCACTTCTGCGCCATCCCGTCAGCTATGAGGCGCTGCACGTCCATTTCAAACAGATTGCGTTCGGCAAATGCAACCTGATTGCTACAACCGTTAAGCACGGCGTTGTCCCGAGCGCGCTCCACCAATGAAGCGCTGCCCTCGACACCCAGCACCTGCGCTGCCAAGCGGGCCAAGGCCAATGTGAAGTTCCCCAACCCACAGAACCAGTCGATGACCCGTTCGTTTGATTGAGGCTGTAGAAGGCGCACTGCACGGCCAACCATGACGCCGTTGATGCCTGCATTCACTTGGGTGAAGTCGGTGGGCTTGAAGGGCAATACCACACCAAACTCTGGCAGCCGGTACAACAAATCCAAACCTGCCATTCCTCGACCGTCCAATCGGTGCACCGTATCCGGCCCCCCGGGCTGCAACCACCACTGCAGCCCTAGGCCCTGATGTTCAGCTGCAAAAGTCCGTAGGGCTTGCGCATCGGCTTCAGGCAAGGGCTGCAGATGACGCAGAACCAGCGCTGTACTTGGGCCGTAGCTGCCGTCGGGCAGCTGCCGCTCGCCCACAGCCAGCTCGATCTGCGGCAGCCGGTCACGCGTATGCAAAGACCCAATCAAATCACGCAACGGCAGCAGCAGCTTGCTGACACCTACTGGCAAAATGGCGCAGCGGGTCATGTCAGCCACGTAACGTGATTGGCGCTCATGGAAACCGACCAAGACCACACCCCTGGCAGCCACGTGACGGACTGAAAGACGCGCGCGGTGACGGTACGCCCAGGCGGGCCCTTCGATGGGCCGCAAGATTTGCTCAGCCTTGACCTTGGCCAAGTGGGCGAGGTTGTCTTCCAGGACACGCTGTTTGACCGCCACCTGGGCGCTGGGCTCCAAGTGTTGAACCTTGCAGCCTCCGCATGCCCCGCGGTGCAAACCGAAGTGTGGGCAAGCGGGCTTCACACGAAGCGGGCTAGAAGCGGCGAGTTGGCACAACGCACCCTGCTCCCAAGCACTCTTGCGGCGCTGGATCAGGGCGCGAACGGTCTCACCGGCCAACGCGCCTTCGATAAAGACCACCTTACCCTGCGCATCATGAGCCACCCCTTGGCCTTGCAAGTCCAGGGACTCAACCTGCAGCCAATCGGTGGTGATGGGCGGCGCAGCCGAGCGCCTCATCGGGCTGGCAAGTAGCGGGCCGGATCCACCGGCTTGCCATCACGGCGGATCTCAAAATGCAATTGAACCCGCTCGGCATCGGTGCTGCCCATCTCGGCGAGCTTTTGACCACGCTTGACCACTTGATCTTCCTTGACCAGCAGGGTTTGGTTGTGAGCGTAAGCGCTCAAAAAGGTGCTGTTGTGCTTGAGGATCACCAGGTTGCCATAACCGCGCAGGGCCGAGCCCGCATAGACAACCCGTCCATCGGCCGCAGCCAGCACCGCGTCTCCCGGCTTGCCCCCAATGTCCACTCCCTTGTTACGCTGCTCATCGAACCCCTGAAGCACCGGCCCAGAGGCCGGCCACGCCCACGCCAGATCTCCTGGCACTGCCTCGTTCTCACCACGCGCGGCATCTGCTGCAGACGCTGAAGCCGTTGCGGTGGGCCGTGGAGGTGTGGGCCCCGGTGATGCCGGGGCTGCCGCAGGGGTCACGCGCTCGGGTGAACGCTCGGTGCCACGGTCACCCGGCCGTGTAACCGGCCGAGCCACCACCGCTTCGGGTCGGACCCGCAGCACCTGTCCCACTTCGATCAGGTTGGGTTTGTCGATTTGGTTCCAACGCGCGATGTCGCGCCAGTTTTGACCGTGGTCAAGCCCGATTCGAACAAGCGTGTCGCCGGGCCTGACCGTGTAGTAACCGGGCTTGCCCGCCATGGATGCGTTGTCCGCAGTGGGCCCCACCGGACTGGTGGTGGCCCCAACCGGCTCTGCCGGTGCGGGCCGTGTTGCAGGACTGGGCTCTGAGGCCGTCGCACGTCCCACCGGTCGGTCTTCCACCACCACAGTGCGCTTGGCAGGACCGCTGCACGCCACCAGGCCCACGATCGCTGCCAAGGCTACCAGGGCCCATCCATGCCGACAACTCAGAGGCTTTGAACTCATTGCGCACCGGATTTTAGGGGTACGAAGTGCACCGGTTCGTGCAGCGATCGGGTGTAGCCACCCTCGTGGCGGTCCACAACCAGCAGCAGTTGCCCACCATGAGCTTGCGAATGCACCGGCGCCACCAGGCGCCCTCCAAGGGCCAACTGATCAAGCCAGGCGGGGGGCAGGTCGTCCGCACCGGCGGCGGAGACCATGCTGTCGTAGGGCGCAGAAGGTGCATGCCCCAAACGCCCGTCCGCCCAAACGAGCATCAGGCGCTGCGCGCGCCACGCATCCAAACGCTGGCGCGCCTGTTCATGCAACGGTGCCAGGCGCTCAATCGAAACCACTTGACGAGCCAACAGGCACAGAATCGCAGCCTGATAGCCACAGCCCGTCCCCACTTCCAGGGCTTTACCCAAATGCCCGAGTTCGCGCGCCCGAGCGCCCTCGTGCAACAGACTCAGCATGCGCGCCACCACAGAAGGCTTGGAAATGGTCTGTCCCAGCCCGATGGGCAAGCTGGTGTCCTCGTAAGCCTGTGCCGCCAGCGCCGAATCGACAAACTGATGGCGCGGAACCTGCGCCATGGCCTGCAGCACCGGCTCACAGCGCACACCTCCTTGCTGGAGGCGTTGAACCATGCGGCGGCGAACCGCCTCGGAATCCAAGCCGACACCCGAGGGTGCGACCGATCGCGCGGCATCCTGGGCAGCCTGTTGAACTGGGAGCTGGGGACGAAGCACCCGGCTGCGCTTGGCCTGCGGCAAGACTGAGGACGACACTGATGCTGGAAAGCGTACTCGCCTGGAGGGCGGCTGTCCCGATCCGCTCATTGAGGCAGTGGCGCCAGGGCCCCCAGAATGCTGGGCCACTCGCCCAGTTGACTGTGGTCGGTGAGGTCAACCTGCAAGGGGGTGATCGACACCGCGCCCTCGGCCGTCGCGTGGAAGTCGGTGCCGGGGCCTGCCTCCCGGGCATCACCGGCTGGACCGATCCAGTAGATGGGCTCGCCTCGGGGACTGGTCTGTCGGATCACCGGCTCACTGGCGTGGCGACGGCCAAGACGGGTCATGCGCCAGGGTCGTTGTGCTGCGTCGGCCCGGTTGGGAATGTTCACATTGAGCAAAAACGGCCGTTCCAGCATGCGCTGCTCGATCACTCGTTGCACCACGGCGCGGGCCACAACGGCAGCAGCCGTCAATTCGCCCCAACCTTTGTCGACCTGCGAGAACGCGATAGCGGGCACGCCAAACAAAAATCCCTCCATAGCCGCTGCTACCGTACCCGAATACAGGGTGTCATCACCCATGTTAGCGCCTTGATTGATGCCCGAGACGACCAGGTCGGGACGCGGCAGCAAGCCTGTCAAAGCCACGTGCACGCAGTCTGAAGGGGTGCCGTTGACATAGCGAAAGCCGTTGGCTGCGGTGTAGACCGACAAAGGACGGTTGAGCGTCAGCGCGTTGGATGTGCCACTGGCGTTTTGCTCCGGTGCAATGATGTCCAGGGCTCCCAGGCCTTGCATGGCCTGCGCGAGTGCTTCCAATCCGGGAGCCAAATAGCCATCGTCATTTGCGATGAGAATACGCATGCGCCCATTGTAGGCAGCAGTCCTTTCAAACGCGTGTGAGGGCTGCTTGGAATCAGCGAGCGAGGTAGATGATGCACGGATGGCTTTGCCACAACCCCACAGGAGCCGACCAACTGCACTGGCAAGCCCTGGACCTGGGGGAGCCGGGGCCAGGACAGGTGCTCGTGGCCGTGCGCGCAGCAAGCCTGAACTTTCCAGACCTGCTAACGGTTGAAAACAAGTACCAGATCAAGCCCACCCTGCCCTTCGTGCCAGGCGCGGAGTACGCTGGCGTGGTGCAGGCCGTCGGGCCAAACGTGGGCCACCTGCAGCCCGGCCAACATGTGGCGGTCATCGGAGCCTGCGGTGGGTTCGCCACCCACGCCATGGCCCTGGCACAGCATTGTCTGCCTCTTCCGGCATCGCTACCCTTTGAACATGCGGCAGCCTTTGCCTTCACCTATGGCACCACCCATCACGCCCTGATCGACCGCGGCGCGCTTAGGGCTGGCGAGACCGTCTTGGTCCTGGGTGCGGCCGGCGGAGTGGGCACCTCGGCCATACAGGTGGCCAAGGCTGCTGGTGCGAAGGTGATCGCAGGCGTGTCCAGTGATGAGAAGGCTGCGTTCTGCAAGTCCCTGGGTGCCGATGAAACTCTCAACTACAGCGTTGAGGATGTGCGCGAGCGATTGAAAGGCCTGACCCTGGGTCGAGGGCCTGATGTGGTCTACGACCCGGTGGGCGGTCCGCTGGCTGAACCTGTGTTTCGATCCATTGCGTGGCGCGGGCGTTACCTGGTGATTGGGTTTGCCGGCGGTACCATCCCAACTTTGGCCTGGAACCTGGCCTTGCTCAAAGGCGCATCGGTGGTCGGCGTCTTTTGGGGCGACTTTGTCCGCCGAGAGCCAAAGGCCTTCGAACAGGCCCTGGGCCAACTGGTGAGCTGGTACCAGGAAGGGCTGATCAAGCCGGCCATTGACCGGATCCTGCCGATGAGCGAACTGCCTCAAGCCTATGCCCTTATGGCCAGCCGCGCCGTCAAGGGGAAACTGGTCATGAGCCACGCCGCAAAAGCGTGAGCCACAAGCACGCTCCTTCTCGGTCGCACCCGCCTATGAAACACTCTTTTTCACGCTGGGGCCTGGCCTGCGCTGTGCTGATGGGCTCGCAGGTCTTGTTGACAGCCTGCGGCGGCAAGCCGGATGCTGCTGCCACCGCAGCCAGCGCACCCGCCTTGGCAGCCAACCCTGCCCCCGCGGGCGTTTCGGGCCCAAGCGCGGCCAGCAGCGCTGCGCCTGCTCGGGCACCTGCGGGCGGGGGAGCGCCGGTATCGGTCACCCTGGTAAGGGCGGAACAACGCAGCCTGGCCGTGGCCCTGGACCTCACCGGCACGGTAACGGCACGCCGCACAGTGGACGTGCGCGCCCAGGTAAGCGCAGCGATTCGCGACGTGCTGGTCCGCGAAGGAGACACCGTTCGACAAGGCCAGGTGCTGTTCATACTGGACGATCGCAACGAGCGTGCGCAACTGGAGCGCGCCCAAGCGCAAATCAGCAAGGACGAGGCCGCCCTGGCTGACGCTCGGCGTCAACTCAAGCGCAGCGAAGACCTCTTGGCGCAGAATTTCATCTCACAAGGCGCGGTCGACGTGCAACGCACCGCGGTACAAACCCAGGAAGCTGCTGTGGCGGCTTCGCGCGCCGCCGTTCACGCCGCACAGGTGGCCTTGTCCTACATGACGGTGTCGGCACCGCAGGAAGGGCGCTTGGGGGCCATCACGATGCACCCAGGCGCATACGTCAGCCCGGGTGGCGCAGCCCTGGTCACCATCAGCCAGTTGCATCCAGTGCTGGTGTCGTTTTCCTTACCCCAGCGCCACCTGGTCGACGCATTGGCTGCTCTTAAGACGCGTGCTACCGTCATCGAGGTCCGCGCCGCCGAGGCTTGGTCAGGTCATGCACGGGCAGCCACCGCCAGCGCCCCGCTGGTGTTTGTGGACAACATGGTTGACACGGCATCTGGAACGGTTCGGGCGCGTGCTGAGGTCGACAATCGAGATGGGCGCTGGTGGCCCGGCGCCTATGTCAAGGTACGCATGAATCTGAACGCGGTCGAAGGTGGTGCGGTGGTACCGGTGGCGGCCGTGGTGCAAGGTGTTCGAGGCCGCAGCGTGTTCGTCGTGGACGATGAAGGCGTTGCACAGTCCAAGCCAGTGGAACTGTTGGCCATGTCCGATGGCCTGGCCTCGCTCAAAGGCATTGCTGCGGGAGACCGGGTGGTGCTGGAAGGTCGACAGAACGTACGCAACGGCATCAAGGTCATTGAACGT
Source organism: Betaproteobacteria bacterium (assembly GCA_016868355.1). GTDB lineage: Bacteria > Pseudomonadota > Gammaproteobacteria > Burkholderiales > Burkholderiaceae_C > RFTU01. The sequence continues at coordinate 81,519 of VGHB01000001.1, forward strand.
GGTCGCCGCGACGGGGGTAATTCCAACGCCGGGACTGCCCCGGGCACCGCGACTCCAGGCGTGAACTAGGAAGCAGCCGCTCGATGAACTTGTCGGAAGGCTTCATTCGCCGCCCCGTCATGACGGTGCTTTTGAACCTGGCTATCGTGGTCGCCGGGGCACTGAGCCTGAACTTCATCCCAGTTGCCGCCCTGCCCAGCTACAACACGCCGGTCATCAACGTTTGGGCCAATCTGCCCGGCGCCAGCTCTGAAGACATGGCCATCGCCGTGGCCTTACCCTTGGAGCAACAGTTTCAGACGATCCCCTTTGTCTCGCAGATCAGCTCCACCAGCACCCTGGGTCAAACCAACGTCACTATAGAGTTCGAAAGCAATCGCAACATTGACGCTGCTGCGGTCGATGTGCAGGCTGCTTTGCTCAGAGCGCAGCGAGCCCTGCCACTGGAGATGACGGCTCCGCCCAACTATCGAAAGGTGAACCCGGCGGACTCGCCCGTTCTGTTCGTCACCTTGAATTCACCTTCCTTAGACACACGAGACTTGCAGGCTTATGCCGATCAAGTGATCGTCCCCAATCTCTCCACCCTGGCGGGAGTGGCACAAATCAGCGTATTCGGTGCCAAGCGCTATGCGGTGCGGATACGCTTGTTGCCCGAGGCCCTTCAGGGACGCAACCTGACCGTCGATGATGTTCGCGTGGCCCTGATCGCTGCCAATGCAAACACGCCACTGGGCACCCTGGACGGACCACGGCAGATCCTGACGGTTCAGGCCAATCGCCAGTTGCGCAGCGCGGCCGAGTTTGGTGACCTGATCATCAGCAGCCGCGGTGGTGTACCCGTGCGGCTGCGCGACATCGCCCGCGTAGAGGACAGCTATGAATCGGTCAAAAGCTTCGCCAGTTTCAACGGCGAGCCATCGATATCCTTGGCCGTATTCCGCCTGCCAGATGCCAACACGGTTCAGGTGGTGGATGCTGCCAAAACTGCGCTGAATGATTTGAAGTCGCAGCTGCCAGCCTCGATCGCTATGCGCATCACCAACGACCGCTCGGTGTCGGTTCGTGAGGCCCTGCACGATGTCACGCTGACCCTGATCGGCACCATCATTTTGGTGGTGTTGGTGATCTTCCTATTCCTGCGCCGGTTTGTGGCCACGGCCATTCCCAGTCTGTCGCTGCCGGTGTCGCTCATGGGCGCTTTGGCCATGCTGTGGGGCCTGAACTACTCGCTGGATAATATATCGCTCCTCGGTCTTACCCTAGCGGTGGGCCTTGTGGTGGACGACGCGATCGTGGTCTTAGAGAACATCGTGCGCCATGTGGAGAATGGTGTACCCCCCTTCCAGGCAGCCTTGAGGGGCGCGCGCGAGGTGGGCTTCACCGTCATCTCCATTTCGACTTCCCTGGTGGCTGTCTTTATCCCAGTCTTCTTCATGCCTGGGGTCATCGGCCTTCTGTTGCATGAGTTCGCGGTGGTGGTCGGGCTGGCTATCCTCGCCTCAGCTTTTGTCTCCTTGTCGCTGGTTCCTATGCTGGCTGCGCGCTTTCTCACGGACGAGGCCCACAAGAGACCTCCCGGAGCCATGGTCCGATCCTTCGAGCACGGTTTCAATGCGGTCTTGGGCGCCTACACCCGCAGCCTAGATCTGGCCTTGCGCTGGCGCAAGATGGTCTTGGCTGTGGCCCTGGGCACATTTGCAGCTACTGCTTGGACCTTTTATGTCATACCCAAGGGATTCTTCCCTGAAGAAGACATCGGGCAGGTTCAGGTCACCACAGAAGCGGCTGAAGATGTCTCCATTGAAGCAATGCTGGCCCTGCAGCAGCAGGTGATTGATGTGTTTCTCGCACACCCCGCCGTAGCCACGGTCAACAGCGTTGTGGGCGGGAATGCAACGCCTAACAACGCCCGGTTGTTCATCAATCTCAAGCCTCGTGGCGAGCGCGAGGCGATGAAGGCGGTGATTGAGGATCTGCGCAAGCGCACCCGTGCGATTCCCGGGATCTCGGTGTTCATGCGTCCGGTGCAGAACCTCAACGTGGGCAGCCGCCCAAGCAAGGCGCGCTACCAATTCATACTGCAAAGCGTAGAGCCCTCCGAGTTGGATCTGTGGGCCAACCGGCTGCAGGAAAGGCTACGGGGCGACCCGTTGTTTCGCGACGTCACGACCGATTCGCAGCTGCGCGGCCTGCAAGCCACGCTCAATATCGACCGCGAGCAGGCTAATGCGATGGGGGTGCAGATGGAGGCGATTCGATCGGCCATCTACACCGCATTGGGCGAACGGCAGGTGTCCACCATCTTCACGCCGGTGGACACCTACCGCGTGATCATGGAGTTTGCGCCCGAAGCCAAGATTGACGAGCGAGCCTTTGCAGGCATCTCGGTTCGCGCTTCCAGCGGGGCCTTGGTACCCCTGAACGCGCTGGCTACCGTGCGCCGCACGGTTGGCCCCACCGCGGTGAACCACGTAGGGCAACTGCAGGCGGTCACCTTGTCCTTCAACCTAGCACCCGGTACAGCCTTGGGGGACGCGACAAACCAGATTGACAAGATTCGAGGCGAGATTCGTCTGCCAGCGTCCATCGTCACCAAGTACGGCGGCGATGCGGCGATATTCAAGAGCTCGCAGCAGGGACAAGCCGTGCTCATCGTTGCCGCGCTGTTGGTGATCTACCTGTTGCTAGGCGTGCTTTACGAGAGCTTCATACACCCGATCACCATCTTGGCGGGACTGCCCTCTGCCGCCGCTGGGGCTCTGTTGACGCTGATGGCCTTTGGAATGGAGCTCACGCTGATTGCCACCATCGGCATCATCTTGCTGATCGGTATCGTCAAGAAAAACGCCATCATGATGATCGACTTCGCCCTGGATGCTCAACGCACCCACGGCATGAACCCCGAGATAGCTATTCGAAAGGCCTGCATTCTGCGCTTTCGACCGATTATGATGACTACGATGGCCGCCCTGGTGGGGGCCGTGCCGATTGCCGTGGGCATCGGCGCTGGAGCCGAGGTTCGACAGCCCCTGGGCTTGGCCGTGGTCGGGGGCTTAATCGTCTCCCAAGCTATCACCTTGTACATCACGCCAGTGATCTACCTCGCACTGGACCGTTACAGCGGCGCTGGACCGATTGCCGGTGACCGCTTGGAGCCCACATGAGCATCCACTTTTACGAACCTCGCAACGGTCATGGTCTGAAACACGATCCATTCAACTCAATCGTGGGTCCGCGCAGCATTGGGTGGATTTCCACCCGAAGCACAACAGGCGTCCTCAACCTGGCGCCATACAGCTTCTTCAACGGCTTTAACTATGTGCCGCCCATCGTGGGCTTTTCCAGCATCGGTGCCAAAGACAGCCTGCGCAATATTGAAGCCACCGGGGAATTCGCCTGGAGTCTGGTCAGCCGTGAACTGGCCTCGGCAATGAACGAGACCTGCATCGATGCGCCGCCCGATATTGATGAATTTGAGTTGGCCGGGCTCACGCCTGCGGCTTCATGCGTGATTACCGCGCCGCGTGTGGCGCAAAGCCCCGTGTCCTTCGAGTGCAGGCTCACCCAAATCCACCGACTGCAACGAGCAGACGGCACGCCAGTTGACACCTGGATGGTATTTGGGGAGGTGGTGGGCGTGCACATTGACCAAGCCCTGATCGTCAACGGCGTGTACCGCACCACCCTGGGACGTCCCGTGTTGCGCGGTGGCGGCGCGGGTGACTACTTCACCCTGCGCGAAGAGGACCGATTCGAAATGCGCCGGCCGCAGTGGGCTCAGCGTGCTGCCGCGGGCAAGCCTTGCGCCTAATCCAGAGCAAGCCCCTTGATAACAAGGCCAACCGTCAACGGTACAGGCCCGAGGCTGCGTACAGGGTTTCGCGTATCCGTTTGACCAGGGCTGGCGGCGCCAGCACCGTGGCTTCTGCGCCGTGTCTCAGAACGTCCATGACCACCTCGGTTTCCTGCACGTACGGCAGCCTCAGCTCATAACGCCCGTCGTCACGCCACCGGCCTTGCTGCTGAGGGTGCCACTGCTCGCGCGAAATCCACTGTGCTGCCTGCGGCTCGAACACCAACACCGCCCACTGGGGCTTGGCACCGGCATAGATGCCGTAGCCCGCATCCATTTCCGCCTGCACCACCTTGAGCGAAACATCCTTGGCCTTGTCCTGGGTGAGCCGAGCCTCTTCAATGGAATCCAACGCGAAACGCCTCAGGCCATGGACCCTGTGGCACCAGGCGTCCAGGTACCAGGTGGCGCGGTAGTGCACAAGACGCTGAGGTGACACCGCGCGAGCCCCAGACTCACCTCGGCTGCGGGTGTGATAGACCATGTCGATACGGCGGCGCTTGATCAAAGCCTCGGTCACGCGCTCGAACCACTGGCTGGACACGGGACGCTTGGCCGGCGTGAGGATCTTGACCCGCTTGATGACATCGGCTGCGGTGAGGCCCTCGGTGCCCAAGAGTCCATGGATGCGCTCTAGCAAGGGTTGAAGATGCCGGCTGAGCACCCCGTCGGAGTCAATCTCGGACAGAAGCTGGTGGGCTGTGAGCAGCGCATACAGTTCGCGCTCGTTGAACCACAGGCCAGGCAGCTCGTGCTTATCGCCACGCCCATCCTGCCCCTCCTTACGCAGGGTATAGCCCCCTAAAAAGCGGTCGAATTCGATGGGCGCGCCCATGCGGTCGCGCAAATACGCCAGATCGCGCTTGAGCGTAGCCCGTGAAACCTCGAGCGCTTGAATCATGTCCTCAAAGCTCACATGCCCGCGCGACTTTATGAGGCTTTCAATTCGGTAAAGACGGTCGGTATTGCCCATGATGCCCCCGTGTGCGGCCGCAGGGTCAGCCCGTGCCCCGTTCTGGCCCAGCGTCTGAAAACTGTAGCACTGAAGACCCGAGGTGGCTCACTCCGTGAGCCTGCAATGGCAGAGCATGGGGACTTAATTGGTTCAGGAGTCTGATGATGAATCCCTGTCTCGACCTGTTTCCCTCCCCTGCAGAACGCTTGCCATCCGCGCCTTCGATAAGAAACCGTGTCACATCAGGGGCTAGCCGGGCCTCCGCTAGGCCCGCTTCGAAAGGCAGGAGCGCCGCGGTCCACCAGCCCCAAGCCGCCGCGGACCTGCAGGCGGTGCTCGGTGACATCTTTCTTCACGAAGAGCCCGCCAAGAGGCTGCTGGCGGTTGCACCGCTGGTATCGCCGGCTCATCAGGGTGCATGGCATATTCTGACGCACACCCTTTTGGCCCGAAGGCTTGAGCTGGGATCACCCTCACACCTGCAGCACGCTGCTGGCGCGCACACCCTTGCCTGGGCATGGGCACGGCAGTGGGAACAGCCTCAGGTACTGAAGCGTTGGCAACGGCTGCTGGACACCATGACGGCACGGCAGTGCTACCAGTTGGCCGCCCGTGCTTCGCAGCACCTGCGGCGTTCAGCTGAGGCGTACTGAGGCCGTGCTACCAGCGCCGGTAGCCGTACCACCCTCGGTAGGGCCGCCCCCAAGTGGACCCCACTCCGATCACCACCGGCGCGCGCCAGTAAGGGTAGTAGTAGCCGTGTGTGGCGTAGGTCGGGCTCGGCGGCACAGCCATCACCACCGTGTGCGACACCACGGCGGGTGCGACTGGCGGCGCTGAACTGGCCACGGCGCCCGGCGAAACATCGGTGGGCACCGTGGTCACCTGGGTCAGTTGAAGCGAGACGCTAGCCCCAGGGTGGTAGGGCAAGATGGTGCTGTAGTGTTGGCCGGCCCACTCATAGACAACCTGAAACGACAGAGCTGGTCCTGGACCGCTGTGGGTGACACAAGGGCGTACCGTCTGGGTACGGCCACCGTGTTCGGCCCTGTCGCCCACGAGCGCCCCGCCCACCAGACCGGCAGCAGCGGCCAGGGATTGGCCGGAACCACCACCCACTTGGCTGCCCACAGCCGCCCCAACGATCGCACCGACCATCGCGCCAGCGCCGGTGGTGGGCGCAGGCACCTCGGCCGGTTCCGCACACACCAGCCGGGTCGCGGGCGCCATCTGTGCCACGCTGGTCACCGACAGCACGCGAGCGGATACCAAGGTCGGAACGGGCAGCGGCGCCGGCGGCACCACCGGCGTGGCTGCAGGTGATGGAGCAGCCACGCCAACCATCGGCGCTTGCAAGGCCACTTGCCCATCAGCAGCCACAGGCGGGCCATCATGGCCTGAAGCCCCCTGCGCGTAAGCCGACCCAGCAAGCAAAGCAGCCAAGGCAGCTGCGGTCGTATGCCAATGGTCTGGAGCAGCTCGAGAAGGCACGGGGCGTGGAGCAGGTTTCATGGGGTTTGTCCTGTGAAGGAACGCGCTTGCTTTACAACCTGAGCGCCCATGCATGGATGCCGAGGTCGCCTGATGCTGAAGTCTACGCCCAACGGCCTATCAGGCGGCTTGTGACCCACGATGTGCCCACCCCGTGGTCCTCTTTTCCACCAGCGAAAAGAGCTCATACATGGCCATGGCCATGGCGCCGATGACCACCAGGCCGGCAAAGGCCAGGGGCAGTCGCTGTTGCGATCCAGCGGTCTGCATGAGGTAGCCGATCCCGGAGTCTCCAGCGGTCATTTCGGCCAACACCGTTCCCACAAACGCCAAGGTAATAGCCACCTTCAGCGAGCCGTAAAAGTAGGGCATCGAGCGCGGCAGGCCCACTTTGACCAGGACGTCCCAGCGCTTGGCGCCCAGCACCCGCAGCACATCTTCGAGTTCAGGCTCGAGAGTGGCCAGACCGGTGGCGATGTTGACCGTGATGGGGAAGAAGGAAATGAGGAAGGCGGTGAGGACGCCTGGTCCCAAACCGATCCCAAACCACACCACCAGTATGGGAACAATGGCAGCCTTGGGCACCGCGTTGAAGGCCACCATCAATGGGTATAGCGCGGTGTAAGCTAAACGCGAAGACCCGATCAAAAAACCCAGCAAAACCCCTACGACAATCGACAAGCCAAAACCCAGCATGGTGACCCAGAAAGTCTTCCATCCGGCTTCCAATAGGGGACCCTTAAATTGAATGAACTCACCGGCGATCTGCCACGGCCCCGGAAAGATGTAATCAGGAATCGACAGCGCACTGACAAAGGCTTGCCACACCAGCAGGATGGCGGCCAACACAATCAAGGGCGACCAACGTTCGAGTGTCTTGTGTTTCACGGTGTTCTCACTGTGGCAGACCGCTGCCCTGCCCGACCGGCTGGCGAATGGCGCCGATATGCCCACGCAATTCGTGCACGATGTCAGTGAACGCAGGGGTGTAAGTCACCTCTAGGTCGCGTGGGCGCGGCAAGTCGATGTGTCTGCGAACTACGAAGCGGCCCGGGCTGCGGCTCATCACGTACACGGTATCGGCTAAAAAAACGCTTTCCCTCAGATCATGGGTAACCAAGATGACATTGAACTTCTGCGCCGCATGCAGATCTCGCAATGCGCACCATAACTCCTCACGGGTGAAAGCATCCAATGCACCAAAAGGCTCGTCCAGCAGCAGCATCTGGGGTTCGTGAACCAGCGCGCGACAGATGCTGGCACGCTGCTGCATACCGCCGGACAACTGCCATGGAAACTTATCCTCATAGCCGCCTAAGCCCACGCTCTTGAGCAGCGTACGGGCCTTTTCTGCAAACTCCCGGCGCCGGGTCTTGAACTGCGAGCGATAGGGCTCCACGATTTCCAGCGGCAACAACACGTTGTCGATCGTTGTGCGCCACGGCAGAAGACTGGGTGCCTGAAAGGCCATGCCACTGATCTTCAGGGGCCCGGTCACCAGCTGTCCGGCAATGCGGATCTGCCCGCGGCTGGGCATCTTCAAGCCAGTGGTGAGTTTCATGAAGGTCGACTTGCCGCACCCTGACGGTCCGACGATGGCAATGAAGTCGCCCTGCTGCACCTGAAGCGAAATGTCCTCTACCGCGAACTGTTCCTGGGCCAACAACTCTTCGTTGTAGGCCAGCCAGACATTCTGAAAATCAACGAAGGATGACGAGGCGGAGGACACGGTCTGTTTACTTCTTGGCTGGAGGCAGGACGTTGAGCTCAGCCTTGGAGGGCAGGAAGACATCGGTCCAAATGGAATCGGGATTGATGCGGGTCTTGGTAGCGTAAGCGTCAGACACCTGTGAAGCCATCAGTGCCAGGCGTCCCGGCACTACCGCGCCAAAGCCCTCAGCACGGGCGTCCGGGCTGGCCACCACAGCGTCGATGGCCATACGCAGGCGGCGCTTCTCCAAGTCCACATTGATGATGCCGTCACGCGCTTTAACGAAGTCGATAGCGGCATCCGGGTTGGCCATCACGTCCTTGGCACCCTTGGTGAAGGCAGACAGAAATGCCTTCACCGCCGCCGGGTTATCTTTGATCATCTTGGGACTGGCGATGATCGCGTTTCCGTAGAGCTTCACCCCGTTATCGGCATAGGACATCACCACGATATCGCTGCTGTTCACACCGCGAGCTTCGAGGTTGAGCAAGGAGGTGAAGGAAAAGCCGGTGATAGCGTCCACCTCACCACGGGCCAGCATAGTCTCGCGCAGAGGCGGGTCCATGCTCACCCAGGTCACATTGCCCAGACTGTTCGCCTTGGTGAAGATGGGGAAAGCCTTGCGGCCGGCATCAAACACCGGAGCACCTAGCTTCTTGCCGGTCAGGTCCGAGGGCTTGGCAATGCCGGTCTTTTTCAGGGTCAACACAGCTGCGGGTGTGTTGTTGTAAACCATCATCACGGCGACCGGCTTGTTAGGTGCGTCGGGGTTGTTTGCATGGAACTCCATAAGGGCTGCCAAGTCTGCAAAACCCATGTCGTAGGCACCGGAGGCCACACGCTGCACAGTACCCCCTGAGCCGTTGCCCGCATCGATCGTCACGTCAAGGCCCGCAGACTTATAGTGCCCTTTGGCCGAGGCGCCGAGAAACAAGGCCGCCGGGCCTTCAAAGCGCCAATCCAGCTGAAACTTGATGGGAGTTTGGGCTTGCGCAGCCTGTGGGCTGATGCCGGCCGCCACAGCTGCCAGGGCCAGGACGGTGGAAGACAGAGTGCCCAGCAGGCGTCGGCGTGCAATGTGTACTGAGGTCATGAAAAGCTCCATTGAGGGTGGGGGGGGTACAGCTGAGGTCAAAGTGATCGGCAAGCAAAAGCCATGCGCGCCGGGTGGCACTACTTCGGTGCACAGGGGCGGTAAAGGGCGATATCAACAGGGTGGCGCATCAAACATGCTCCTTTAGTGCATCGGCCAGGTCCGGCGCCCTCGGGTCGAGCCGTAGATTGCGCTCCACCTGCCCAATGTGGGACTCAGCCAAGCGCACCGCCACATCGGTCTGCCGCTGATCCAGCGCGTCCACGATAGCCTCGTGTTCGGCCGATGACTCGGCAGCCGACTGTGAGGACTGGTACATCAGCGAGATCAGGCGTGAGCGCGACAGCAGATCCGACTGCAGCTCTTCAAGCACCCGGTTACCGGTCATTCGGGCCAACAGGCTGTGAAAGTGTGCCAACAGGCGTGTGCGCTCAGCCACGTGATTCAGTGCAATGGCCTCACGTTCGGCCTTGAGGTGCGCACGCAATTCTGCGATCTGAGACCTGGAAATACGCTCAGCTAACAAACGCATCATGGCGCCCTCCAACATCTGCCGAAGTTCAAAGACCTGATGGGCCTCTTCAACGCTCGGCGTAGCCACGAATGCCCCACGCGCAGGCTCCAGGGTAACCAAGCGGTCTCGGCTGAGTTGATTGAGGGCCTGACGCACCACCGTGCGCGAGACCGCAAAGATGTCGGCCAAGCGCTGCTCGGCAAGCTTGGTGCCTGGCATCAGTCGCCCTTCCACGACAGCCGCCGTGATGGAGTCAACGATGCGATGGGTGGTGGTCGTGGCGGCGCCGCGTGGCATGGATACGGATTGATCCATAAGTGTGTTCTAAACTGTATACAGATGCGAATACCCGCAGGTCTAGGGTATCCCCTTGCACCAAACGCGCCAACCGGTGGCCCGGCGCTGGCTAGCCCCGCGCGCCAGCAGCAAAGTGCTCATCCAAGCGCTGCGCCCATTGCAGCTTGAGCGCCGGCGGTGCAAAGCTGGCCATCAAGCTGTTTCGCAGAAGTTGCCACATGTGCTGTGCACTCAGACTGGGGTGAGCCGCCAACAAAGCGGTGTAGTTCTCGTTTAGATAGCCACCAAAGTAAGCCGGGTCGTCGCTGTTGACGGTCACCACCAGCCCAGCGCGTAACAGCCCGGGCAGGTTATGGGCAGCTAGGCTCGGGAACACACACAGTTTGATGTTAGACAGCGGACACACCGTCAGCGGTATTCCCTCGCGAACCAAGCGCTGCACAAGATCAGGGTCCTCGGTACAGCGCACGCCATGGTCAATGCGCTGCGCTTTCAAAAGGTCCAGTGCAGCGGTGATGTAGGCTGCGGGGCCCTCTTCGCCTGCATGGGCTACCCGGTGCAGACCCAACTCGCCGGCACGCGCAAAGACCCTCGCAAATTTCTCGGGTGGGTGCCCAACTTCGGAGGAGTCCAGCCCAACACCTATAAAGTGATCGCGATAGGGCATCGCCTCTTCCAAGGTTTGCAACGCAGCCTCTTCAGTGAGGTGGCGCAGAAAACACAGGATCAGCTCGGCACGCAAGCCCCATACCTGCTGTGCTTGGTCACAGGCACGCTTGAGGCCTTGGATCACCACGCCCATCGGCACGCCGCGCTGCGTATGGGTTTGTGGGTCAAAGAACAGCTCTGCACACACCACGCCTTCAGCAGCGGCCCGTTTTAGGTAGGCCCAAGCCATATCGTGGAAGTCCTGCTCGGTCAACAACACACTGGCTCCGGCGTAATACACATCCAAAAAACTTTGAAGGTCCTTGAAGGCATAGGCTGAGCGCAGTGCCTGCACACTAGGGTATGCGAGGGTGACCCCATTTCGAGCAGCCAAGTCAAAGATCAACTCAGGCTCCAACGAGCCTTCAATGTGGATGTGCAGTTCGGCCTTGGGTGCCGTACGCACAAGAGCCACCAGCTCATCGGATTCGATGCGGCCGAAGTCGATCGGGCGGCTGGGGGTGTCAAAGGTGCTCATGGCATTCAATCAAGTGCTCAGTGAAAAAATAAAGGGGCGATACCAACTGGGCTGCTTGACACCCACGGCCGCTCAGCACACACCAGCCCCAATGCCGCAAGCCTTGAGGTAGCGCCGATAGGCCGCGCTCAGTCGATCGGCAGCGGACATGGCCTCGCTACCGGAAAGCGGTAAGGCCTTGGGCTCTTGTGACTCGAGGATGGGCTGGTCCTGCGCAAAGATGGCGAGTTGGAAGTCGCGCAAAGCGTCGTCGGGGGTGTGTTCATCGGTCGTGTACTGGGCAAACCACAGCCGGCAGCTTCCATCGGTCTGAGGACAGGCCCAAATGACGTAGCTGTCTTGTGCCATGCTGGCCTGTTCGCCACGCTTGGTCAGCAGCGCTGCATATGGGCTGAGCACTTCATAGCGGTATTCCACCCACGCCCCATCCTGCGCGCTGGCTGAAGCGCGGGGCTGCCAGGCTCGGTAGCACTCGATGACGGGGCGGCCACCATCGGTATGGCTGACTTCATAGCTGGGCACCTCCGGGTGGGCGGCATCGCCAAGCCACCCCTCATGCACATAGGCGAAGTGGGCGGTGTCCAGAAAGTTCTCCACGGCACGCGGGGCGCTTGTGGCCACGTCAAACGGCCCGTAGATGAGGCGCCGATCGGGCAAGCCCTTCAGGAGGGGCACCGGGTGCTGAGGCACCGCCAGGGCGGCCCAAACCAGTCCATGGGCCAGTTGCAGGCGATGGGCACATGCACGGCTTGAGTCTGGCGGTGTGAAACCGGGCTGCGCGGGGATGGCCACGCACTGGCCGTCTGCGCCGAAACGCCAGCCATGATAAGGACACTGCACAGATTGGCCCTGCACGCGCCCCATCGACAACCGTGCCCCGCGGTGGGGGCAGCGGTCGGTCAAAAGGGACAAATCACCACCAGCGGTTTTCCACAACACCAGACGTTCGCCCAGCAACTGCAGCGCCTGGGGGTCTGGCCCAACGTCCTCGACCCGGGCCACAGGCCACCACCAAGAGTGCTCAATCAACACAGACACCTTGCCAAAAGGTGAAAAAAAACGCCGCTCAGCATACGATGCATGGCGGCGTCATCTGGGGGCACACAGGGCCGACAGGCAGCCACTGTGCAAGCTTATGACATCACTTGCCTGACGGCACCTTGCCCTCAACGCCCTTCACATAGAAGTCGATCTTGTCGCGCCAGGCTTGATCGGCTTTTTGGTCCTTGGCCAGGCGTTCCTTGCCGGCGTTGTCGACGATGGGTCCTGTGAAGACTTCAAAGGATCCGTCCTTCATGCCTGCCTTGATTTCACCAACCTTTTTCTTGGCAGCCTCGGGGACTACGTCGTTGATCTTGATCAGGTCATTGAGGCCTTCCTTGACGCCCCAGACGGTGCGATCAGTCTTCCAGGTGCCGCCCTTAAGGTCCTCCATCGCCTTGATGTAGTACGGGCCCCAGTCCACGATGGCCGAGGCCAGGTGGGCCTTGGGCCCGAAGGCGCTCATGTCACTGTCCCAGCCAAAGGCGTACTTGCCGTTCTTTTCAGCCGTTTGGAGCACGGCTGTGGAATCAGTGTTTTGTAGCAGGACATCTGCCCCCTGGTTGATCAAACTCTGGGCAGCTTCGCTTTCTTTCGGTGGATCAAACCAGGTGTTCACCCATACCACCTTGGTCTTGATCTTGGGGTTCACGCTCTGAGCGCCCAATGTAAAGGCGTTGATGTTGCGCAGGACTTCAGGGATAGGAAAGGAGCCCACAAAACCCAAGGTGTTGGACTTCGACATGGCCGCGGCAATCACGCCGGCCATATAGGTATCTTGGTAGAAGCTGGCATCGTAGATGCGCATGTTGGGCGCATCCTTGTAGCCGGTGGCGTGCTCGAACTTCACGTCCGGAAACTCACCGGCCACCTTAAGCATGGCGTCCATGTAGCCGAAGCTGGTGGCGAAAATGATCTTGTTACCCTGCTGCGCCAGGTCGCGAATCACGCGCTCCGCGTCGGCGCCCTCCGGCACCTTTTCGACGAACGTAGTCTTGACCGCGTCGCCGAACTTGGCCTCGACTGCCTTGCGGCCCAGATCGTGCGCAAAGGACCAGCCAGCGTCACCCACCGGGCCCACATAAATCCATGCGGCTTTGATTGGCTCGGGTTTGGCCGCAGCCGGTGCAGCAGCGGGCTTGGCCTCTTCCTTCTTGCCGCATCCGCTCAGAGCCAGGGTGGCCGATACCAGCGATAGTGCAGCTACTTGTATCAAGGTGCGCTTGGAACGCAGCGTCATAAACGTCTCCGATGACAGGGTGGAACAGGAATGAACACAAACCTTGATTATGGAACCAAAATTTATTGTCCAGGGTGAAAGGCGCGCCCCAAGGAAGCCGGCATGTTCACTCTCAGCCAATTGGCGTTGCGGGAAATCAACACCAGCACCAAGATGGTGCTTAGGTAGGGCAGCATGGCCAACAGTTGACTGGCGATTTGCACCCCCTGGCCCTGCAAGTGAAACTGCAGCATCGTGACGCCACCGAACAAATAGGCGCCAAACAACACGCGCACGGGACGCCAGGTGGCAAAAGTGGTCAAGGCCAATGCAATCCAACCGCGGCCAGCCACCAGACCCTCGACCCACATGGGCGCGTAGACCACCGACAGAAAAGCCCCTGCCAGCCCACACAAAGCGCCACCAGCCACCACCGCAGCGAGCCGAATCAGGCGTACGCGATAGCCCAAGGCGTGAGCCGATTCGGGTGACTCGCCAATCGAGCGCAACACAAGTCCCGAACGGGTCCGGTAGAGAAACCAGACGATGGCTGCTGTCATGGCCAGGGCCACATACGCCATCGGATGCTGCTGAAACAGCATCGGCCCGACAAACGGAAGCTCGCCGAGCACAGGTACCTCGTGCAGGGATCGGTCGGCCAGCTTTTTGCCCACCAGACCCACGCCCACAAACGCCGAAAACCCGGCGCCGAACAGCGACAGGGCCAGACCGGTGGCGTATTGGTTCGTGTTGAGCCAGATGACCATGGCACCGAAGACCGCTGCCGCCGCTGCCCCGGCTGCAGCGCCGGCCGCGAAGGCAGCCACATCGCTGCCTGTGTGGAAAGCTACTGCGAAACCAGTGACCGCTGCCATCAGCATCAGCCCTTCAGCCCCGAGGTTAAGCACGCCCGCACGCTCATTGAGCAGCAGGCCCAGACCAGCCAGGGCCACCGGTGTACCCGAGGCGATGGCCGCAGCCAGCAACAGGGCCCATTCGTTCATGACGGACTCTCGGCGGCTGTGGCGACCTGGGAAGACGACGGGCTGCGAGGCTTCCATCGAACGCGGTGCGTCACCAGGGTATCGCAGGCCAGCAGCAGGAACAGCAAGAGTCCTTGAAAGACGCCCGTCAGCGCGTTGGGCAGACCCATGCGCGATTGCGCCAACTCACCACCGATGAGCACCATTGACAGCAGCAGGCCGCCCACCAAAATGCCCGCCGGGTGCAGGCGCCCGACAAACGCCACAATGATGGCGGTGAAACCATAACCAGTGGACACATGGGGCGTCAATCGTTGTAGGGGGCCAGCCGCCTCCATTGCACCGGCCAGCCCAGCCATCGCACCGGAAATCAACAGTGCGGCCCACAAGGCACGACGTTCCGAAAATCCGGCAAAACGCGCTGCCGCGGGTGCAAGGCCGCCCACTTGCAGCTGAAACCCCTGCCACGACCGAAACAGGAAGATCGCAAAACCGACCACCGCCAAGAGCGCCAACACGGAGCCTGCGTGCAAGCGGGTACCTCCCAACAGCGAGGGCAGCAGCATCGTGCCATCAAAGCTGGGGGTTTGCGGAAAGTTGAAGCCCTGGGGGTCCTTCCAGGGCCCGAAAACCAAGTAGTTCAGCAGCTGTTGCGCCACATAAACAAGCATCAGGCTGACCAGAATTTCGTTGGCGTTGTACCGATCCTTCAGCCAGGCGGTCAGCCCCGCCCAAGCCATGCCACCCAGCACCCCAGCTAGGAGCACCACGGGCGCGTAAAGACCACGGATGGCCGCCTCGGCTCCCGGGCCAGTGCCTGCGCTGCCCCCTGTTACACCGGGCAGTCCCAAGCCAGCCAACCAAAGTGCAGCGCCACTGGCACAGATGGCACCCAACAGGAATTGGCCTTCGGCCCCGATGTTCCACACATTGCTGCGGTAGCACACGGCCAGGCCCAATGCGCACAAAACCAGCGGAGTAGCCTTGAGCAGCACCTCACCGATCAAGCGCAAATTGGCCAAAGGCTCCACAAAAAACATGGACAGGCCCCTCATCGGGTCTTTGCCCAACAAGGCGAACAACGTCCCGGCCAACACCGTGGTCAGAAACAGTGCCATAAAGGGCGAAGCCCAGGTCATCACTACCGAAGGCTGAGAGCGTCGCTCAAGGTGCAGGCTCATGCGCGCTCCCAAAGGCCTGACATCCACTGCCCGATTCGCTCGGTCGTGGCCTGCGCCCTGGGCATCGGGGGCGACAGTTGGCCTTTGCTCATCACAACAAGGCGATCGGCCAGCTCAAGTAACTCATCGAGTTCTTCGGAAATCACCAACACTGCGGTTCCAGCATCGCGAAGCGCCAACAAAGCTGCACGGATCTGCACTGTGGCGCCCACATCCACACCCCACGTGGGCTGGGCCACGATCAAGACATCGGGCCGCGCATCGATTTCCCGCCCAACGATGAACTTCTGAAGGTTGCCACCCGACAGCGACTGGGCCAGCGAATCGGGACCTCCGGTGCGCACGTCGTAGCGATCAATCAAACTGGCCGCAAGCGCCTTCATACGGCCTCTGTTGATCCACCACCCCCGCTCCACGGGCTCGGACCGGGTCAGCAAGGTGTTCTGCGCCAAGCTCATGCTGGGTACAGCACCCCGCCCCAAGCGCTCTTCAGGAATGAAGTGCAGACCTAGACGCCGACGCTGTGCCGCAGAAAAACGGCTGATGTCGGTGCGGTGCAGTTCAATCGTCCCTGGCTGAGCCCGACGGTCTTCACCGGACAGGCAGGCCAGCAGCTCACGCTGGCCGTTGCCAGAGACCCCAGCCACGCCCAGAATCTCGCCAGCGTGCACCTGCAGTTTGATCCCCTGAAGATCAGTGCCGAATGGGTCGTCGCGCGGCACGCTCAAACCCCGTACCGTCAGCGCGGGTGCTCCGGCCGCCTGGGTGCGGTGCTGCAGCTGCAACGGATCGCTGCCGATCATCAGGCGCGACAGTGACGCCTCGCTTTCAAGACGCGGGTCGCACCTACCGGTCACACGACCACCGCGTAAAACAGTGCAGGCGGTGCACAGGGCCCGAATCTCATGCAACTTATGGCTGATGTAGACAATGCTGCAACCCTGTGCGGCCAAGCGCCTTAGCACGTCGAACAGGCGCTCCACTGCAGAAGGCGTAAGCACCGAAGTGGGTTCATCCAAGATAAGCAGTTGGGGCTCTCCTAGGAGGGCCCGGATAATTTCGACCCGCTGACGCTCACCCACACTCAAGGTATGCACCGGCCGTTGAGGTTCGACCTCTAGACCATAGGCTGCCGCCTTTTCGGCGATGCGTTGCGCCACATCGCCCAAGCTGACTTCAGAGCCCAGCCCTAAGCACACGTTCTCCGCCACGCTCAGGGTGTCAAACAGGCTGAAGTGCTGGAACACCATGCTGATGCCCAAGGCTCGGGCCTGTTGCGGGCCTCGAATGTCCACCGCTTGGCCATTGAACTGCACCTGGCCCGCATCAGGGAGCACAGCACCATAGATGATCTTCATCAAAGTGCTCTTCCCGGCGCCATTTTCGCCCAACAGGGCGTGGATTTCGCCAGCCTGCACCGTCAGATCGATGCGATCGTTGGCCACTACAGATGGGTAACGCTTGGTGATACCGCGCAAACACAAGCGCGGCACAGCGGACAGCATGGGGTGCGCGGTAGCCATGTCAAGCTATGGTAGTTCAGGCGATGTCAGGCGCCACGCGCCCGGCCACCACCACCGACCGCAGCAGACGCTCATCGCCCAGCATCAACCATGCAAATACCCGCTCATGCAGGCTGCGTGTCAGCGCCAGGCGATGCTCGAGGGCTGGGTCCTGCGCCCAATCCCATACGGTGATGTCGGCCGTGCACCCCGCTTCCAGGCGACCGACTTCTTGGTCCAGGCACAGGGCTTGGGCAGCCCCCAGGGTCACCGAGTGCAGCGCCGACCATGCGGTCAGCCGCTGGCCCAACAGCGCTTGCACTTGGTAGGCCGCTGCCAGATTGCGCAACAGGTTCAGGCTGGTACCACCGCCCACGTCGCTGGCCGTGCACACCCGCACACCCGCCTCGCGCGCTTGGCGCCAATTGAACAAGCCACTGCCCAGGAACAAATTGGATGAGGGGCTGTGTGCGAGGGTGGCCCCTGCAGCCTGCAGGCGCGATCGGTCCTCGTCATCCAACCAGATTCCGTGGGCCAGTACCGTCCGTCGATTCAACAAGCCACGGCTGGAGTAGACGCCGAGGTAACTGCGCGACTCTGGGAAGAGCTCACGCACCCATTGCACCTCAGCCTGGTTCTCGGCTACGTGGCTTTGAAGATACAGGCTGGGGTCGTCGCGCAGCAGCTCTGCAGCCATGGCCAGCTGTTCTTCGGTGGAAGTGGGCGCAAAGCGTGGCGTTACCGCGTAGGCCAATCGCCCGCAGCCGTGCCAGCGCCGAATAAGCCGACGGCAGGCTTGCTCCGCACCTGACACATCGTCCTGCAGCTGCGGCGGCACATGTCGGTTCATCAGCACCTTGCCGGTTATCAAGCGCATCCCCTGTGCATGCGCGGCTGCAAATAACGCGTCAGTTGCTGCTTCGTGCACGGTTGAAAAAGCCAGTGCCGCCGTGGTGCCGTGGCGCAACAAGGCCCTGATGAATCGCTGTGCTCCGTCGTGCGCGATGCGCTCGTTATCAAAGCGGGCTTCCGCAGGGTAGGTATACTCGTGCAACCAAGTCATCAACTCGGCGCCGTAACTGGCCAACACATCGAGTTGTGGAGCATGTACATGGGTGTCAATCAAGCCAGGCATCACCAACCGGTCGCCGTGGTCTATTCGACGCCAGTCAGGGCCAGGCGGTTCGGCCTGCACTGCTTCGATACGATGCCCCCGAACCAACAACCAGTGGTCGGGTCGCCAGCGGACCTGGGGCGACTGCACCTGAGCCCAGGCGGGCTCACCGGTGAAGTCAAGAAGATTGCCACGTAGGGCCCAGTTTTCGTTTGCCATAGTGGAGCGCGACTCGAGTACGAGGATAGCGCACACCATCGGGACTGAATGCATTACCGTATACCCATGAACGTTGAAGCCCGACCGATACGATTTCTGCACCGCAACCGCGTGGTGCACGCCGCCGACCTGCCCCCCACCACAACTGTGCTGACTTGGCTGCGCGAGCAGGCCGCCTGCACCGGCACCAAGGAGGGTTGCAACGAGGGTGACTGTGGCACCTGTATGGTTGGTGTGGCCGAACTGCTGGCTGACGGCCAGTTGGAGTTGCGCAACCTAAACGCGTGCATGCTGTACCTGCCCGCGCTGGACGGTAAAGCCTTGTTCACGGTGGAAGACTTAGCCCCTGCTCCAAACTCTACCCTGCACCCCGTGCAGCAGGCTTTGGTGGACCATCACGGCAGCCAATGTGGCTTTTGTACGCCGGGCTTCGTGATGACGATGTGGGCGCAGTGGGAACAGGCGCAGCACAACAATCGAACACTGAGCCGTCAAGAATGGGCCGACGCATTGGCGGGCAACCTGTGTCGTTGCACGGGGTACCGCCCCATCTTGGACGCTGCCCAGGCCTGTGTAGACCAGCCGGCACCCAAGGGTCCGCTGGACCGAGCCGCCTTGGGCGACGCTTTGAGAGCCCTGCGCTGCTCGACGTCGCTTGATTACTGTGCACACGACCCAGCCTTTGGTGCGCCACGCCGCTTCACGGCCCCCCAAAGCAGCGATGACCTGGCCGCCGTGCTGCAGGCCTACCCGCAAGCTTGCATCTTGGGGGGGGCAACGGACGTGGCCCTTTGGACCAACAAGGCCCATCGTGATGTAGAGCATTTGGTCTACACCGGAGCGGTCGCCGAACTGCAGCGTGCCTACGACGATGAAGGCTGGGTCCGAATCGGAGGGGCCACCAGCCTCGAGTCGGCCTGGGCCCACCTAGCCGGTCACTGGCCGGCACTCGGTGACCTGTGGCGGCGGTTTGCCTCCCCTCCCGTGCGACACGCAGGAACCTTGGCAGGCAACGTGGCCAACGGTTCGCCCATCGGCGACGGTGCACCCGTGCTAATGGCGCTCAACGCACGATTGGTCCTTCGCCGTGGGCCGCTGCGGCGCACCGTGCCCCTTGAGAATTTCTATCTCGGCTATCAGCGTAAAGACCTACAAGCTGGCGAATTTATCGAGTGGATTGAGGTGCCTGTGCCAACACCTGATCAACACTTTCATGCTTGGAAGGTGTCCAAGCGATATGACAGCGACATATCGGCTGTGTGCGGCGCATTCGCCCTGCACTTTGCTAGCCCCGCCACGCAGTCTGCGGTTTCCACCGAGCCCGGGCGGGTGAACGCTGAGGGGACACGGGTTTTAAAGGGCGTGACCTTCGCTTTTGGTGGATTGGCCGCCACCGTGCAGCGTGCTCGCGGCGCGGAGCAAGCCCTGTTGCAGCAAGGCTGGGACCGCACTGGGCTGCAGGCGGCTCAAGCGGCATTGGCACAAGACTTTCAACCCTTGAACGACTTGCGCGCCAGCGCAGACTACCGGTTGCAAGTTGCTCGGGCTTTGCTGGAGCGGCTGTGGCATTCACTTGAGTCGCCAACGGCCTTGCAATTGGAGGTCTGGCGATGAGGGCCTTTCCTTCGGTTCCCGGCCAGGGGGTGGTTTCCCCCGTGGGTTTGCCCCTGCCGCATGAGTCGGCGCACCTTCACGTTACTGGGCAAGCCACGTATGTTGATGACCTGGCCGAAGTCAGCGGGACCCTACATGTGGCGCTGGGCTGGTCACCCGTGGCCCATGGGCGGCTGCTGGGCATCGACCGCGATCGGCTGATGGCCCAGGCAGGCGTGGTGGCGGTGATGACGGCTGCAGACATCCCCGGCGCAAACCAATGCGGTCCGATTGTCCCGGACGATCCGATCTTGGCCGCTGGTACGGTGCAGTACCTTGGTCAACCAGTGTTTGCGGTGGTGGCCACCGACCGCCGCCTAGCCCTGCGCGCAGCGGCCATAGCTGCGGATGTGATTCGTGTTGAGCCCCTGCCAGCGGTCTTGACCGCACGACAGGCTTATGAGCTCGGTGAGGCAGTGGTACCCCCCATGTTGCTGCGCCGCGGGGACGCAGCTGCCGCCATCGCCGCGGCGCCCCATCGTCTTTCGGGCACCCAAATCATTGGGGGGCAAGAACAGTTCTACCTGGAGGGCCAAATCAGCTACGCGCTGCCCCAGGAAGACCGCGGCCTGAAGGTGCACTGCTCCACACAGCACCCCAGCGAAATGCAGCATCTGGTGGCGCACGCCTTGGGCCTGGGCTCAAACCAGGTTCAGGTTGAGTGCCGGCGGATGGGCGGTGGTTTTGGAGGCAAAGAATCACAGTCGGCCTTGTTCGCTTGTGTGGCTGCACTGGCGGCGCAGCGGCTGGGCAAGCCGGTCAAACTGAGGGTGGACCGGGACGACGATTTCATGATCACCGGACGCCGTCACCCCTTCGAGGTCGACTGGGAGGTTGGCTTCGACGATCAAGGGCAACTGCTGGGTGCCAGGGCACTGTTCATCTCAAATGCGGGGTGCTCAGCTGACCTGTCGGCGCCAGTGATGACGCGGGCTCTATGCCACTTCGACAATGCTTACTATCTGCCCGAAGTCGATCTGCAGGGCTTTTGTGCACGCACCAACACCCAAAGCAACACCGCCTTTCGCGGCTTTGGCGGTCCGCAGGGTGCGCTGGTGATGGAAGCCATCCTGGACGACGTGGCACGCCACCTAGGACTTGATCCACTGCGGGTTCGGCGTGCCAACCTCTACAGCCGCACACCCCAGGACGGGCGCAACACCACACCCTATGGTCAGGTGGTGGAGGACAACATCCTGCCTGACTTGATCGACGAGCTGGTGCGCAGCAGTGGCTATGAACAGCGACGATCTGACATCGCCACCTTCAATCGCGCCAGCCCCGTGGTCAAGCGCGGCTTGGCACTCACGCCAGTCAAGTTCGGTATTTCCTTTAATCTAGCCCACCTGAACCAAGCCGGTGCCCTGGTGCACATATACACCGACGGCACAGTCCTGGTGAACCACGGCGGCACCGAAATGGGCCAGGGGCTAAACACCAAGGTCGCTCAGGTGGTGGCGCAGGAACTCGGCGTGGCTCTGCACCGCGTGCGGGTGACGGCGACCGACACCCATAAAGTCGCCAACACCTCCGCCACTGCCGCTTCAACTGGCAGCGACCTTAACGGCAAAGCGGCCCAGGACGCGGCCAGAACCTTGGCCCAGCGCTTGGTGCAGCATTGGGCCCAACGCGAAGGTGTGGATCCGCAACGGGTACGGCTGACCGACGATGGGCTGTTGATTGCCCACAAACGCCTGTCCTTCGAAGAGGCGGTGGCCGGAGCCTATGTGGGCCGCGTGCAGCTGTGGAGCGACGGCTTTTACGCCACGCCGGGCCTGCACTGGGATCGCAACACCATGACCGGCAAACCGTTTTACTACTTCGCCTACGGCGCAGCCGTCAGTGAGGTGTTGCTCGACACCCTGACGGGGGAGTCACGCGTGGTGGGTACCGACATCCTGCACGATGTCGGCGCCTCGCTGAACCCCGCGCTGGATATTGGGCAAATCGAAGGCGGTTTCATCCAGGGCATGGGTTGGATGACGATGGAAGAGCTGTGGTGGCATCCGCAGAGCGGACGGTTGATGACTCATGCCCCCAGCACCTATAAGATTCCCTGTGCCAACGACATCCCACCCCGCTGGCGTGTGGAACTCTTTGGCCGACCCAATGGGGCGGATTCGATTCACCGCAGTAAAGCGGTTGGCGAGCCCCCCCTACTGCTGTCATTTTCGGTTTTGATGGCCCTGCGAGATGCCGTGTCAGCGTGTGCACCCGATACTCGACCGGCCACGCAGATCAGGCTTGCAGTGCCCGCCACACCCGAGAGTGTCCTGCACGCGCTGCAGGACGTACGCACGGCGCACACGCCGAAGCCGTGAATACGGCCGAACTCAAGCAAGAGGCCTCGCGATGGCTTGAGCGGGGCCACCGGGCGGTGCTGGTACAACTGCGCGCGGTCAAAGGGTCTACACCGCGCGCTGCGGGCACCCGTATGGTGGTGGGCTGCGACAGCGTCTTAGGAACGATTGGGGGCGGCCACCTTGAATGGAAGGCCCAAGCAACCGCCCAACGATTGCTGGACGGCAGTATCGATTGGCCTGCGCCTGAGCGGATAGCCTTGGGCCCTACTCTTGGCCAGTGTTGTGGAGGATCGGTGGAGTTGGTCTTCGAAGCCTTGTGCGAAGCCAGCATCGCAGCCTGGAAACTGCCGCCCATGCGGTTTCATCTGTGCCTGTATGGAGCAGGGCATGTGGGCCAAGCCCTGGTTCGGTTGCTGCACGACCTGGATGTCTCGATAGACTGGCTGGACAGCCGAGAAGGCGCATTTCTTGGCCTACACAGTCGCCCCAGGCTTGGCCTGCGAACCTGGGTCAGCGACGACCTGGCTGCCGATGCGGTTCGCTCACCGCCGGGCGCCCACCACCTGGTGATGACCCACCATCATGGCTTGGACTTTGAAGTCGTCCTGAAGTTGCTTAGCCGTCACGACACGGGTTTGGTGGGCCTCATAGGGTCGAAGACCAAACGAGCGCAGTTTGAGCACCGTCTGATCGAGCGTGGAATCGAGGCTACCCGCGTTGCTGACTTGGTATGCCCCATCGGCGCCCCCGGCATAGAAGGAAAGGAGCCTGCTGTGGTGGCCGTTGCCGTGGCGGCTCAACTGTTGAGCCTGCCCGCAACCCAGCAAAGCCAAGGGTGTCGACTTGGAAGCCCCCGGTCCTAACAGTGTGCCGCCGCGCACCGCAGCGGTGCGCGGCCACTTTCCAGAGGGCCCCCAGTTGGTGCAGTCTGCAGGGCTTGTCGCACGTGCACAACAAATCGCAAGCCCGGTACCCTTTCGCCCCGACTTCGTCCCGCATCTCAGGAGGCTTTCATTAAACTCATGAGGTTCACACCAACCGAATCCTTCGCAAGGACCTTACACAAAATGAAGCAAACACTTGTGGCTGCCGTGGTGGCCGCCCTGGCCAGTTCGGGCGTACAAGCTCAGAGCGTATCCCTGTATGGAGTGCTCGACATGTCGATCGTCAGTGCCAAGGCCCCTGGCGCCGCCGCCTCGGTAACACAGGTCCAAAGCGGCAACATGACCACCAGCTTCTACGGCTTTAAGAGCACCGAGAGCCTTGGCGGTGGACTTAAGGCAGAAGCCGTGGCCGAGGGCTTCCTGCGCGGCACCAACGGCGCTGCTGGCCGATTCGATGGGGACCCCCTGTTTTCACGCAGCGCCAATGTCGGCCTGTCGGGCGGCTTCGGCAGCATCACGGTTGGCCGAATAACCAACCCTTTGTTCGTGAACAACCTCATCTTTAACGCACTGGGTGATTCCTTCGGTTTTTCGCCAGCCATCAGGTTGCTGCACCTCAGCGCTGGCCAAGCAAGTGGCGACACAGGTTGGAATGAAGCGGTGCGGGTGACTTTGCCTCGAATCGGCGGCGCCAGCGTCAGCGTGTTCCACGCCGTCAAAGGCAGCCGCCCAGGAGCCAACACCAACGTTTCGACTCTGTACTTTGCAGGCCCCTTGAGCCTAGGTGCTGCTTGGCAAGAGGTTCGTCGCCGTGACGGCGCCCCTGGCTCTGTAGGCGCCAGCGACTCTGACGCCTGGCAAATCGGTGCTGCATACGACCTCAAGACAGTCAAGCTGTTTGCGCAGGTGGGTAAGGTCGACAACATCACCTTCAAGACCAGCTACGACCACATGGGCCTGGGCGCTGCTGTACCCATGGGCCCCAACGGCAAGATCCTGGCCCAACACAGTGCCATGGAACCGAGCAATGCCAAGGCCAGCAAGACCACCTCGGTAGCCTATGATCATTTCCTGAGCAAGCGCACCGACCTATACGCGGTGTTGATGAACGAACAAGTCCCGGGCCGCTCAACCGGCACTAGCTACGGCGTGGGCGTTCGTCACCGCTTTTGAGTTCCTGCGGGCCTTGGAAATCAAAACGCCCCGCACGAGCGGGGCGTTTTTCTTGGTGGGCACGGCATAGGAATAAGCGCCTGATAGCTGGTAGGCGCAATTGGATTCGAACCAACGACCCCCACCATGTCAAGGTGGTGCTCTAACCAACTGAGCTATGCGCCTGACGCGTCTAAAGTATAGCTCATCGACGCCGCGCGGCCCTGACGCCTAGGACCTGCAGCAAGCCTTGAAGCACCGACGGCAGGCGTTGAGTGGAGCCCATCTCCACGGTAAAGGTCATGTGGGCGCTGGCGCCAAAGCTGTCGCGTACCGACTGCGTCTTCACACCAGTCACATTGATTTTCTCACGCGCGAAAACTTCGCTGATGTCCCGAAGCAAGCCTGATCGGTCCGATGCCTCGACCTGCACATCCAGGGGATAGACGCTTGCCTCTTTGGGCGCGCCCCACTCCACCGCGATTCGTCGCTCGGCTTGCTTTGCCATGAGATTGGCCAAGCTGCTGCAGTCGCGCCGGTGAATGGCCACACCACGCCCGCGGGTGACGAACCCTGCAATGGCATCCGGTGGTACCGGTCTGCAGCATCGGGCCAGATGGGTCAGCAGTGAGTCCACTCCCACGACCAAAACTCCGGATCCCGAGCCCTCGGCCTTGGATCGTTTGACAACAAGCCTCTCATCGTCGGGCTTTGCCTGAACAGCTGGGCGCAGCAACTGCTCGATATTGCGCAGGGAGTACTCGTCCTTACCCACCACCTCGAAGAGCTCATTGCCCGCCTTGAAGCCGAGTTGAGCCGCCAGCTCGTCGAGTTTGAGGGCCGTGCGGCCTTCGCGCTGCAAGAGCCGCTCGACCGCTTCGCGCCCCCGTGCAACCGTCTGTGCCTGCTTCAGGGCATTGAACCAGGCGCGTACCTTTGCACGAGAGCGCGGACTAGCCAGGTATCGAAAGTCGGGGTTAAGCCAATCCAGCGAGGGCCCTCCGTCCTTGGCGCTGACCACTTCCACCGTTTGGCCGGTCTGCAACGGCGTGTTTAGCGGCACCATTGACCCATCAACACGCGCGCCACGGCATCGATGGCCCAGGTTGGTATGCAGGGCATAGGCAAAGTCGACAGCAGTACCCCCAGCCGGGAGATCCACGATAGCCGCCTGCGGCGTAAACACATAAATCCGGTCTTCAAAGCCCGGCGCAGACTGGTCCACCGCTTCACGTTCCCAGGCCAGGAGCTGCTGGAGAACGGCCTTACGGGCCTGCGCAACCCGGTCCTCAAAGACGCCCGCGGCGGTCACGCCAGCGTAGCCCTGGCGCCCCGCCTCCTTGTAGGCCCAGTGGGCCGCAACCCCGAACTCGGCATGCTCGTGCATAGCTCGGGTACGGATTTGGACTTCCACAGCTCGCATCGACTCATCGAGCACCACAGTGTGCAGACTCTGATAGCCATTGGGCTTGGGCTTGACGATGTAATCGTCAAACTCGCCATCGACGGGCATGAAGCGCTCATGCACCCGTGCCAGCACCGCATAGCACTGCGGAATATCCTGCACGATCACCCGCATGGCCCGCACATCTGTGACCTGGCTGAAATCCAGCTGCTTGCCTCGCATCTTGCGCCAGATGCTGTAGAGATGTTTGGGTCGCCCCTGGACCTCCGCGCTAAGCACAAGGTCCGCCAGTTGATCCCGCAAGCGCTGGGCTAAGGCCTGCACGCCAGCCTCGCGCTCCACGCGCTTTTCGTCCAGCAGGTGGGCTATGGTGTGGTAGTCGTGCGGGTGCAGAAACCGAAACGAATAGTCCTCCAGTTCCCACTTGATCTGCCAAATCCCCAGGCGATTGGCTAAGGGCGCAAACACCTCCAGAGACTCGCGCGCAAGGGCCTGCGGACAGGCGCGCTTGGCACCCGCGTGCCAACGCAGCGTCTGCAAGCGCGAAGCCAAGCGCAACAGCACCACGCGCAAGTCCCGCGAGAAGGCCAGCAGCATCTTGCGCACGCGCTCGGTCTGTTGAGCGCGGTCGTCCGCACCCACCTGCGCTGTGCGCGCCGCGCGTTGAATCTGCACCAACTTGCGTGTGTGTGACACCATGGCGCCATAGCTGGCACCAAAAGCCCGCGCTATTACTTCATCGGGCTTTTGAATGAAATCCGCCGCATAGACCAGGAAGGCGGCCGCCTGTAGGCTTTGGGCGGCACCCAGCCCCGTCAAGATGGCGGCAACACCCTTCGAGTGGCCCCACGCGTCTTCTCCGGTGTCCAGAAGCCGGCCCTCCAACAGGGGCTGGGCGAACAAGCGAGCGCGTTGCACGTCGGTCAGCGCTGTCTGACTCAGGGGATCGGCCAGCGCCTCCGCCTGCTGTTGCAGGTCGGCCAGCGCCATGATGGGCAGTTCCAGTGTCCGCGACGAATCGTCTGGTGAGGCTTGCATCACATCAGGCCAGCAGAAATTCGCTCACCACTTGAACCTGGCCAGGCACCACCAGCGTGGGCGCGTGTCCAACGCCCTCAAATACCTCGATCCTAGCCTTGGGGCCGCGGCAAGCCATTTCATGAGCAGTGTCTGGGGTCACAAGGTCGCTCTGGCCCCCGCGCAGTAAAAGGGTGGGCGCCGTGATTCGATCCCAGGCTTGCCACAACTGAGCCTGCCCTGTATCGACGGCATCAAGATTCAGCCGCTTGAAGGGCTCAGCAATACCAGGGTCGTAGCGAAGCACCCAGCGATGGTCCGAATCCTGGCGCAGCTGCGGACGCGTCAGGGCATGCCACTGCTCCGTGGTGTGCGGTCCGAAGCCGGGTGTCAAGACTCGCAAGGCCTCGGCGGCTTCTTCAAAGGTATTCCATTGCCCAGGTTGGCTGACGTAATGGCCAATGCGCACCAGCGAAGCCAATTCCATGCGCGGGCCTACGTCGTTGAGCACCAGGCGCCGAATTGGGTTGTTCGGCAGGGAAGCCAAGCCCATGCCAATCAGGCCGCCCATGGAGGTCCCCAGCCAGTCCAGGGTCTGTGCGTTCAACCGTGCCAAGAGGGTGAGCATGTCCGCGATATAGGTGGGCACCGCGTACCCGTTGGGGTCGGGCAGCCAATCCGATTCGCCACGGCCCACCACGTCTGGGCACACGACCCTGTAGTGCCCACACAGGGCCTGGGCCAAAACGTCAAAGTCCCGGCCCTGTCGCGTGAGGCCGTGCACACACACCAGCACCTGCGGATTCAGCGGATCACCCCACTCCCAATACGCCATGCGGTGCAATCCGTGGGAGTTGAGGCACTGCACATGATGAAGGCGTGGGTGATCCATATCCGGTCTCTGGTCGGCAAGCTCAAAGCTGAGCGTTCGATAATCTCGCAGATGCTAACAAGGCCGGTTACGCGCCTAAAGGACATTTCCATATGTCGATCCAAGGAAAAGTAGCTCTGGTGACCGGATCCACCAGCGGGATTGGCTTGGGCATCGCACAGAGCCTGGCTCGCCGAGGAGCACACATGATGCTCAACGGCTTTGGTAATCCCCAGGCCGCGCTGGCTGCGGTGCAGGCCGTGGCTGCAGTCGGGGTGCAGGTGCGGCACCACGGCGCAGACATGAGCCAGCCCGATCAGATTGGGGATTTACTGGCTAGCACCGAGGGTGCGCTTGGACCGGTGGACATCCTGGTCAACAACGCTGGGATTCAGCACGTAGCGCCCATCGAAGACTTCCCAGTGGACCGCTGGGAGGCGGTAATCGCCATCAACCTCAGCTCGGCATTCCACACCACACGGTGGGTGCTCCCGGGCATGAGGCGCCGTAATTGGGGCCGCATCATCAACATCGCCTCGGCGCATGGCCTCGTGGCTTCGGCTAACAAGTCGGCCTACGTGGCAGCCAAACATGGGCTGGTCGGCATGACCAAGTCGGTCGCGCTAGAGACCGCCACCACCGGCATCACCGTCAATGCCATTTGTCCAGGATGGGTGCTGACGCCCTTGGTCCAAAAGCAGGTCGACGCTCGTGCCGCCGCCGAGCGCATCAGCCAGGATGATGCAAAGAAGGCCTTGTTGGCGGAGAAACAGCCCTCCTTGCAATTCACCACCCCCGAGCAGTTGGGTGAACTCGCTGTATTCCTGTGTTCTGAAGCCGCCTGTAACCTGCGTGGCGCTGCCATCAACGTGGACGGGGGCTGGGTAGCGCAGTAACCCACAGGGGAGCCTCGGCAGGTCCTCGCGCGAGCGGTCGCGGCTGCACCTTGACCCCGCACAGCTCTTTCAGAGCAGGCTGGTAGCAGACTGTTGCCTCAGGAGGCCGCGCCTGATGGCCTTTGCCCCGGATTTTTACAAGAGACATGGCAAAAAAAGCCATAGGCATACGACCGCAGCCTACATATGCAGGTGTGGCAGCTGCGCCGGGCATTTGGGGGACGATCCCTCACATCCACACTCCATCCAGGCCGTTTGGGAAGTGGGCTAGAGTTTTACCCCTGATGGACAGCCGGTGCCTGAACCAACAGGCATACCGCCCGGGCCTCGATAGCACGACCCTCACCGACCGGACCCATGCGCTCGGCCGTCTTGGCCTTGACATTGACGGCATGGACATCCACCCCCAGGCACAGGGCCAGGCTTTCGCGCATCTTGGGAATATGGCTTGCCAAATGAGGCGTTTGAGCCACCACGGTGCAGTCCACGTTGCTCACCCGCCAGCCGCGGGTTTGCACTTCCGTGCAGGCCTGTTGCAGCAAGCGCCTGGAGTCAGCACCCGCGTAAACAGGATCGGTGTCCGGGAAATGGACACCGATGTCACCCAAGCCAGCCGCACCTAACAGCGCATCGGTCACAGCATGCAGCAAAGCATCAGCATCGGAGTGGCCAAGCAAGCCCGCTGTGTGGGGAATATTCACGCCGGCCAGAATCAGCGGGCGCCCCGGTACCAGGGCGTGGATGTCCCAGCCTTCACCGATGCGCATGGTTGGGATGGTCATGCCCTGTAGCCCCTTTTCTTCATGAATCCGACATACCAGCCCGCGCGCGCTGCCGAAGCACCTGCCCTGCTCGCTCGAAGTCTTCAGGATAGGTCAGCTTGAAATTATCCGCCGGCCCTGGCACCAAGCGAGGCAGCGCGCCTACCCATTCAAGCGCGCTGGCTTCATCGGTGACCGGTGCGCCCGCAGCAGTGGCCCGCTCCAATGCTTGCCTCAAAGGGCCCAGCCGAAACATCTGCGGGGTTTGGGCAGCCCATAAGTTCTCCCGCGGCACCGTGACGTGCACGCGCTCCTGGGCATCGCTGCGCTTCAGGGTATCGGCAACCGGATGAGCGAGCAGACCTCCTACGGGGTCTGTTTCGCAAGCATCGATGAGAGCCCGTAAATCAGCTGGCTGAACCAGGCAACGAGCCGCGTCGTGCACCAGGACCCAGTCGTCTTCGCCAAGACCTTGGGCCGTCAACCCCTGAAGCCCGGCCAACACGCTGGCAGCCCGGGTTGCGCCGCCCAACGGCAGCACCTGCACGCGCGCCCGAACCGACGCCGGAACCGCTTCTTCAAACTCCGTGTCACCGGCTGACAGCACCACCGCAAGCCCGTCGAGTTCGCCGAGGTCCAGCAATTGCGCGAAGGGCAGCAAAGCCCAATGCACCACGCTGCGCGCGCCCAGCGCTACATACTGCTTGGGTCGATCGGCACCGGAACGGGCACCCCGACCCGCACAGGGTAAAAGCGCCACCCGCAGGGGACGTTGACGATTGGATCGCAGGGCTGTCCAGTCATTCATGCCGTGGATTCTAGAATCCGGTCCCACCATGCCCCTGAATGTTCCTGCGCTGGCCGTTGGCAAGCGCTTCACCCTGCCCCGACCGCAGGGCTCGGCCGACGCCATGCTGCTGGCCCGCCACGCGCAAGCCTGCCGGCTGCGGGGCCAAGTCTTGGTGGTGTTCACCGCAGAGCCCTCTGACGCACCCCGATTACAGGAGGAAATTGGCCTGTTCGCGCCGCATCTGCAGACGGCCCTGTTTCCCGATTGGGAGACCCTGCCGTATGACGGCTTCAGCCCGCACGAAGACCTGATTTCCGAGCGCCTGGCCACGCTGTGGCGGCTGCACTCCATACGCGATATCAACGTGCTGCTGCTGCCGGCCATCACGGCTTTGGGCCGATTGGCGCCGGCTTCGTTCCTGGCAAGCACCACCTTTGAGTTTCGCCAGAAGCAGCCCCTGGACGAGGTTGCGCTCAAGGCCCAACTGACGCTGGGCGGCTACCAGCATGTGAGCCAGGTCGTTTCGCCCGGCGAGTACGCAGTACGCGGTGGCCTCATCGACCTCTTCCCCATGGGGTCTGCTGTGCCCTACCGGGTGGATCTCTTCGACAACGAGGTCGACTCCATTCGTACCTTTGACCCCGATTCCCAGCGCAGCCTTTATCCGGTGCCAGAGGTGCGGCTGCTGCCCGGCCGGGAATTTCCAATGGACGACGCTGCACGGACGGCCTTTCGCGCCCGCTGGCGCGAGCGAATTGAGGGTGACCCCACCAAGGCGCGTGTCTACAAAGACGTTGGCCAAGGCATTGCCACGGCCGGCATTGAGTACTACCTGCCCCTGTTTTTCGACACCACGGCAACCATCTTCGACTACATGGGTGAGGCCAGCCAGGTGGTCCTGCATGGTGCGGTGGACGAGGCCTTGGAGCGCTTTTGGCACGATACGCGGGAACGGCATCGATTCCTCCAGCATGATGCCGAGCGGCCGATTCTCCCGCCGGAGGCCTTGTTCCAAAGGGCTGATGAGTTCTATGCCCGCACCCAGGCCCATGCCTGCCTGGCCCTTCGCGGCCAGGACCCGCTCGACTGGGTTCAAAAGCTGCCCGATGTAGCCATCGACCGGGGTGCCACCGAGCCGCTGGCGGCGCTGGAACGCCATCTGAAACAAGAGCGCAGCCGAGTTCTGATCATCGCCGAGAGTGAGGGGCGACGTGAAAGCCTTCTCGACCTGTTGCGCGAACACGGCCTGGCTGTACCAGCCTTTGGCAGCTTGGCCGAGTTCGAGTCGAGCGAAGAAGCCGCTGGCATTACAGCTGCTTCTTTGGCCGAGGGGTTTCGATGGTGCCGCGAAGACGGACTCTTGCCGCTGGACTTCATCACTGAAAGCGAACTGTTCTCGACCTCGCCCACCGCGCGACGCCGAAAGAAGCAGGAACAGGTCAGCAATATTGAGGCCCTGATCAAGGACTTGTCAGAACTGAAGGTGGGTGATCCGGTGGTGCATGCCAACCACGGCATTGGCCGCTACAAGGGCCTGGTCAACATCGACCTGTCAGGCGGTGCAGACGGTGGCGCTTCAGAGTTCTTGCACCTGGAATACGCTGAACAGGCCACGCTTTATGTACCGGTCTCGCAGCTGCAGTTGATCAGCCGCTACACCGGCGTGAGCGCCGAGGAAGCCCCGCTGCACCGGCTGGGTTCGGGCCAGTGGGAAAAGGCCAAGCGCAAGGCGGCAGAGCAGGTCCGTGACACGGCGGCCGAGCTGTTGAACCTGTACGCTCGACGTGCAGCCCGCCAAGGCCACTGCTTTCGGTTTTCAGCTACCGACTATGAAGCCTTTGCCACGAGCTTCGGCTTTGAGGAAACGGCCGACCAACGCGCAGCCATCCATGCCGTAATTCAAGATATGGTGAGTCCCCGGCCGATGGATCGTTTGATTTGCGGAGATGTGGGGTTTGGTAAGACCGAGGTTGCGCTGCGTGCAGCCTTTGTAGCCGTTACCGCAGGTAAACAGGTGGCGCTGCTGGCACCCACCACCTTGTTGGCTGAACAGCACTTTCAGATTATCAGCGACCGTTTCTCAAAGTGGCCGGTGAAGATCGCAGAAATGAGCCGCTTTCGAACCAGCAAGGAAATCAAGGCAGCTGCGGCGGGCCTTGCCGATGGGACGGTCGATATCGTGGTGGGCACCCACAAGCTTTTAAGCTCAGAGGTGCAGTTCAAACGCCTGGGACTTTTGATCATTGATGAGGAACACCGTTTTGGTGTGCGACACAAAGAGGCGATGAAGGCGCTGCGCTCTGAGGTGGATGTGCTGACCCTCACGGCCACGCCCATTCCCCGAACATTGGGAATGGCACTCGAGGGCCTGCGCGACCTTAGCGTGATTGCCACTGCACCGCAGCGACGTCTGGCTATCAAGACCTTCGTTCGCGCCGAAGGTAGCAGTACCATTCGAGAGGCGGTGCTGCGAGAGCTCAAACGGGGTGGTCAGGTCTACTTCCTGCATAACGAGGTTGAGACGATTGAGAACCGCCGCAGCAAACTCGCCGAGCTACTGCCCGAAGCGCGGATTGCCGTGGCCCACGGCCAGATGCCCGAGCGCGAGCTTGAGCGTGTCATGCGCGACTTTGTCGCGCAACGTCACAACCTGCTGCTGTGCTCAACCATCATCGAGACCGGGATTGACGTTCCCACGGCCAACACCATCGTGATCAGCCGCGCTGACAAGTTTGGCTTGGCGCAATTACACCAACTCCGCGGACGCGTGGGCCGCAGCCATCACCAGGCCTATGCCTACCTGCTGGTGCCGGATGTAGAAGGCCTGACAAAGCAAGCGGCCCAACGCCTGCAGGCCATCCAGGATATGGAGGAGCTGGGCAGCGGCTTCTACCTGGCCATGCACGACCTGGAGATCCGCGGCGCAGGTGAGGTGCTGGGCGAGAACCAGAGCGGCAACATGATGGAGGTGGGTTTCCAGCTTTACAACGAGATGCTGGCCGAGGCCGTCCGTTCCTTGAAAGCCGGCCGTGAGCCTGACCTGCTCAATCCCCTGGGCGGAATCTGGGGTGGTGGAACTGATGTCAACCTGCACGCACCGGCCCTGCTGCCAGACGCCTACTGCGGGGATGTGCACGCCCGGCTGAGCCTATACAAGCGACTGGCCACAGCGCGCGACGCTGCGCAACTGGACGCCCTACTAGAAGAAGTCACCGACCGCTTCGGCAAGCTCCCGGTACAGGGGCAGACGCTCTTTGACACGCACCGCCTTCGGGTGATGGCACAGACCTGGGGTGTGATCAAGATCGATGCCAGCCCACGCCTGGTTCACATCACCTTCAGGCCCAACCCCCCGGTGGATGCCCTGCGCATCATCGAAGTGGTGCAACGCCACCGCGACATCAAGTTGGCGGGCAACGACAAGCTGCGAATTGAGCGTTCAACCCAAAGTGCAGCCGAGCGCGCGCAAGTGGTGCGTGACACCCTGCGGGCCCTGGGTGCACCCAAAGCCGACTCTGCCCCAAAGACCCAAAACTCATTCGAATAACGAGCATGGTCCACGAACGCCTGACCTATCGCCCCGGTCTCACCATTCGAGAGCTGACACCGCCCCTGAACTTGGACCACTTCCGGCTGATCGCCTTCGACATGGATTCCACCCTAATCAACATCGAGTGTGTGGACGAGATCGCCGATGCCGCCGGCCGCAAGGCAGAGGTGGCAGCCATCACCGAGGCCGCCATGAGCGGCGAGATCGCCGACTACAAGGACAGCCTGCGCCGTAGGGTGGCCCTGCTGCGCGGGGTACCAGTGGCGGCGATGCAGGAGGTCCTGGAACATCGACTGCAACTCAACCCAGGTGCACAGCGTCTGGTGCAAACCTGCAAAGACCGGGGCCTGCGCACCCTGCTCGTCAGCGGAGGCTTCACCTACTTCACCGATGCCGTATGTGAGCGTTTGGGTATCGACGACTCCCGCAGCAATGTCTTGGAAGTAGTCCAAGGATGTCTCACCGGGCGAATGGTGGACCAGCACTGGGGCGATATCTGCGACGGGCAAGAGAAACGGCGAATGCTGTTGCAGAGCTGTCGACGCCTGGGAATACAGCTGCATCAGACTATTGCTTTTGGAGACGGGGCGAACGATCTTCCCATGATGGGGGTGGCCGGGCTTTCGGTGACGTACCACGCCAAACCCAAGGTGCGCGAACAGGCGCACGTGGCCATCGAAACAGGGGGGCTGGACCGGCTGCTGGAGTTGTTTGAGCCTTGAGGGCTCATGCCTTCAGCAGCGCCCACACCTTTTCCAGGCGCTTGGTGCTCACCGGCTGCGGTGTGCGCAATTCCTGAGCAAAAAGGCTGACCCGCAGCTCTTCCAGCAGCCACCGAAACGCTTCCAAGCGCTCATCCCGGCGACCCCGAAGCTCCACCAAACGGCGCAGCCAGCGCTGTTCCAAAGGCTTGAGCTCAGCCTGGCGTTGCAGATCGCGGGTAGGGTCGATGCGCTGTTTTTCCACCCGAAGCACGATGGCCTGGAGATAGCGCGGCAAGTGCTGCAACTGTAACCACGGCGTCTCGGACAGAAAGCGCTTGCCCAGCAGCCGCTGCATCTGGGCCTGGATGTCCTCATGTGCTTCTTTGGGTAACCGGGCATCGCGCACCTTGCGCAGGGCCGCCGTGTGCTCGGCTAAAACCTGGCCCGCCAAGCGCGCTACTTCCTGGGTCACCAGGTTCAGGCGAGGCCTGCCCTGCTCCACCAGCTTTACAAATGACGGTGCATTGGTGGGCAGGGCATCGACTAAAAAAGCCCGGTCCAGCGCCACCTGGATAATCTGCTCTCGCAGCTCCTGCTCGGTGCCCAACGGCATATAGGCCACCGCCATGCGCTGCAAGTCCGGAATATTCTTTTCGAGAAACTTCAACGGCTCCCGAAGCTGCAGGGCCAGCAAGCGACGCAGCCCCTGCCGGTGCAGCGGCTGTGCCTGATCAGGTTCATCAAACACCTCAATGCGCACCCCACTGCCCTGGTCCACGAGCGCGGGAAAGCCCACCAGCACCTGGCCCTTGCGTCGAATCTCCATCAGCTCGGGCAGTTCGGCAAAGTCCCAAGAGGTGTAAAGGGGGTCCTCAGCGGCCGGCCCGGAAACAGGGCCCCGGGACTCTGTCTCGGGTGCAGACGCGGCCTGCTGCGCGGGCCGTGTGGCACCACTGGGCTTAGACCCCGCATCGGCTTGCCCCCCGGCGACGGTAGCCTTGCTGCGCCCTTTGTCCGAGGCCACGCCCGAGGGGGGCTGTTCGCGACGCTGCAACGCCGCCAGTGCTTGAAAGGCACCCCTGGCCTGCGTGCCCCACTCGGCCTTCAGTGAGGGTGCATGGCGCCCCATACCCAGCTGGCGCCCATGCTCATCGACCACCCGCAGGTTCATCAATAGATGGGGCGGCAACTGCTCCAACTTGAAGTCCTCCTTTTGCACCGGCAGTTGGGTGCGTTCGCGCACCGCCTTGAGCAGGGTATCCATCAAGGAGCCATCAGCAAAGGCTGTCAACTCACAGAACTCCGCGGCGAATTCAGGTAGGGGTACCAAGCGAGAACGCGGCTTCTGGTGCAGAGTTTTGCACAGCACCTGCACCTTGTCCTTGAGCATGCCGGGCACCAGCCACTCGCACCGTGCCTCCTGCACCTGGTTGAGGGCATACAGGGGCACGGTGACCGTGACGCCGTCGCACGCATCACCCGGTTCGTGCAAGTAGCTGGCGGTGCAGTCCACACCACCGAGCCGCACCACCTTGGGAAAGGCCTGCGTGGTGATACCAGCGGCTTCGTGCCGCATCAACTCCTCGGGCCTGAGCTTGAGTACATCCGCTTGTTGGCCGCGCGCCAAGCGGTACCAATGCTCCAGGCTGGCCGTGCTGCAGACCTCGGCACCCAAATGCTTGCTGTAATAGGCTTCAATCAGTGCTTCATCCACCAGCAGGTCTTGCCTTCGAGACTTGTGCTCTAGGGCTTCAACCGACCGAATGGCCCTGCGGTTGTGCGGCAAGAAGGCGAAGCGCTGATCCCAATCGGGGGGCACATCTCCTTGCACCAATGCTTCACGGATGAAGACTTCGCGCGCCACTGCGGGGTCCACGTTGGAAAAACTCACCCGGCGGTTGGCATACACCAGCAGGCCGTAAATCATTCCCCGCTCCAGCGCGACCACTTCGCCGGCCTTGCGTTCCCAATGAGGCTCCCGCAGTTGCTTCTTGATCAGGTGTGCGCCCACCTCGGTTATCCATGCGGGCTCGATTGCGGCGATGCCGCGCCCAAACAATCGGGTGGTCTCCACCAGTTCGGCCACCATGATCCAGCGCCCGGGCTTTCTGCTGAGGTGGACGCCCGGATGGCGCCAGAACTTGATACCACGCGCACCCTGGTAATGCTCGTCATCATCAGATTTAAGGCCGACGTTGCCCAGTAGGCCGGTCAACAGGGACCGGTGTAACTCCTCGTAGCCAGCTGCTGAAGAGTTCAGGCGCCAACCATGCTCAGCCACCACCGTATGCAACTGGGCATGTATATCGCGCCACTCGCGCACCCGACGAGGGTTGATGAACTGCTCACGCAGCCGAGCCTCCTGCTGACGATTTGACAGCTTGTGCGTAGCCTGTACGGCGCCATGGCCACGCCCGTCTTCGATCCACTGCCATAAGCGCAGTGTGCCCATGAACTCCGAGCGTTCGTCGTCGAAAGGTTTGTGCTGGGCATCAGCAGCCGCTTGCGATTCCAGCGGACGGTCACGCACATCCTGGCAGCTCATGGCGCTAGCAATCACCAACATCTCGGTGAGGCAACCCCGCTCGCGCGCGGCCAGGATCATTCGGCCGATCTTGGGGTCTAAGGGCAAGCGTGCCAGTTCAAGTCCCAGCCTGGTCAGGGCCATTTGCTCGTCGACTGCATCCAACTCTGCCAGAAGTGCATAGCCGTCGGCGATGGCCTTGCGTGGCGGCGCCTGCAGAAAGGGGAAGTCCTCCACCTCGCCCAGACCAAGGCTCTTCATCCGCAAAATGACACTGGCCAGAGAGCTGCGCAATATCTCTGGGTCGGTGAAGGCCGGCCGAGATGCAAAGCCGGCCTCGTCGTACAGCCGAATGCAAACGCCCGCGGCGATACGGCCGCAGCGCCCAGCCCGTTGGTTGGCTGCAGCTTGGCTGATGGGCTCCACCTGCAGCTGTTCCACTTTATGGCGGTAGCTGTAGCGCTTCACCCGGGCAGTGCCGGCGTCCACCACAAAGCGGATGCCCGGTACGGTCAATGAAGTTTCCGCTACGTTGGTGGACAGCACAATGCGCCGCCCATTGCTGGGCGAAAACACCCGGTCCTGCTCGGCCTGGCCCAGGCGGGCAAACAAGGGCAGTATGTCGGCACTTCGCAGCACTGGGTGCGGCGCGAAGTGCTTGCGCAAGTGGTCCGCAGCCTCCCGGATCTCTCGCTCGCCGGGCAAAAACACCAAGATATCGCCGCCCTGTGCTCCGCCACGCCACAGCTCGTCCACCGCATCTGCGATGGCGTCCTGCAAGTCGCAGTCTTTGGACTCTTCAAACGGTCTCCAGCGAAGTTCCACCGGATAGGTGCGTCCACTGACCGTTAACACCGGCGCTGGTCCACCAGCACTGGCAAAGTGCTGCGAAAAACGCTCAGCATCAATAGTGGCTGAAGTGACGATCAGCTTCAGATCAGGTCGCTGCGGCAAGATCTGCCGCAGATGGCCCAGGAGGAAGTCAATGTTAAGGCTGCGCTCGTGCGCCTCGTCAACGATGATCGTGTCGTAAGCGCGCAGCAGCGGGTCGCCTTGCGCTTCAGCCAGCAAAATTCCATCGGTCATTAGCTTGACGCGCGCACCCGGTTGCAGCCGGTCCTGGAACCGCACCTTGTAGCCCACGACGGCGCCCAGCGGGGTCTGCAGCTCCTCGGCAATGCGTTTGGCCACGCTGGAGGCCGCGATGCGCCGGGGCTGGGTATGCCCGATCAGCCTGGGCCGCTCGCCGGGAGTGCGCGGCGCAGCGCGGCCCAGAGCCAGCGCCATTTTGGGCAGCTGAGTGGTCTTGCCCGATCCGGTCTCGCCGGACACGATCAGCACCTGGTGGGCTTGCAAGGCCTTCATGATTTCCTGGCGCCGCTGGCTGACCGGCAGGGCCTCAGGAAACTCAAGGTGCAGCGCAGTGGCGCTTTGGGCTTCGGTACTCATGGATAGGCGCGTGATTATCCGGCTTGCTGCGGCACAATCCCGCTGCAATCCACACGCTCATGAACCTCGTCTTCCCTCACACCTTTGTCCCCTGGTTTCGCTCGGTGGCGCCCTATATTCACGCCTACCGCGGGGAAACCTTTGTGGTGGCCGTGGTCGGCGAAATGATCGCCGCTGGCAAGCTCAACCTTTTTGTGCAGGATTTGGCTATCTTGCACGCCATGGGCATCAAGATTGTTCTGGTGCACGGCTTTAGGCCGCAGGTCAGCGAACAATTGCGCGCAAAGGGTCACCCCGAGCGCTTCAGCCAGGGACTGCGGGTCACCGACGCCACAGCGCTGGACGCTGCGCAGGAAGCCGCCGGGCAACTGCGCTTTGAAATTGAAGCGGCATTTTCTCAGGGGCTGCCCAACACGCCGATGGCCAACGCCACGGTTCGCGTGATTTCTGGTAACTTCCTCACGGCACAGCCTGTGGGCGTGGTCGAAGGGGTCGATTTCATGCACAGCGGGGTGGTGCGCAAGGTCGATGCGCCGGCCATTCGGCGCGCCATCGACACCGGTACTATCGTGCTGCTTTCGCCCTTCGGCTTCTCACCCACAGGCGAAGCGTTCAATCTGGCGATGGAAGACGTAGCCACGGCCACCGCTATTGCGCTGCAGGCCGACAAACTTATTTTCATCACCGAAGTACCCGGGATCCGTGAGGTATTCGACGATGCGGAAAGCCCCATAGACACCGAACTGACACTGGCCGACGCGAAAAGGATATTGGGCAGACTGCCCCCCCCTACCCACCCTACAGACACTGCCTTTTATTTGCAGCACTGTGTCAAGGCCTGCGAGGCCGGCGTGGAACGGTCTCATATCTTGCCGTATTCCGTAGATGGCGCCTTGTTGATGGAGGTGTATACCCACGATGGAATTGGCACCATGGTGGTTGATGAGAAGCTTGAAAGCCTGCGCGAGGCGCTTGCTGACGACGTCGGCGGGATCTTGAAACTGATCGAACCCTTCGAGCAGGACGGCACCCTCGTGCGGCGGGAACGCCATGAAATCGAGCGTGACCTTGCCAACTACACCGTTATTGAGCATGACGGTGTGATATTCGGTTGCGCCGCGCTATATCCCTATACCGAGGCCCACACGGCCGAAATGGCGGCATTGACAGTCAGCCCAGAGGTGCAAGGCCAAGGTGATGGCGACCGTCTGCTCAAGCGCATTGAGCAGCGGGCCCGCGCCATGGGTCTGACCAGCCTGTTTGTTTTGACCACGCGCACCATGCATTGGTTCATCAAACGCGGGTTTCAGCAGGTAGACCCCGAGTGGCTGCCCGAGGGCCGCAAGCGCAAATACAACTGGGACCGCCGCTCGGTGGTGCTGGTTAAGAAACTCAGTTCCTGACCTTTTTAGGAGTAGCCATGCCCCGCATGATCCATTGCAGTCACCTCAAAAAAGAGGCCGAAGGCCTTGATTTCGCTCCCTACCCGGGTGAATTGGGCAAGCGTATATACGAAAACATCAGCAAGGAGGCCTTCGAGCAGTGGAAGCGCCACCAGACAATGCTGGTCAACGAAAACCGCCTCAATCTTGCAGACCTGCGTGCCAGGCAATACCTTGCTCGTCAAATGGAACAGTATTTCTTCGGTAATGGCGGGGACCAACCCGCCGGCTACGTTCCACCCGCCGCTTAATGCCCTGAGCCAAGGTATCTGAGGAAATACACGCAGGAAGATCGCCCAATAACCCCACACGGGGTAATTGAGCGATCGCGAGTTGGTATATGGGTTATATTAAGAATCAGCGTGTAACTCTTTAGGAGAATTTTTTGAGCACATTACAGGATCTGTTGGCACAAAAGGCCGATCTTGAGCGCAAGATACGGGAGACTCAGCGCAATGAACGTCAAACGGCCATCGACAAGGTTCGGGCTCTGATGGCCGAATTCGGCTTGTCCGTTGAAGACCTGGGTGGTAAGGCCTCTGGCGCAGGTCGCAAGAAGGCTGCAGACGGTACCCGCAAGGCTGCGGTGAAGTACCGCGACGCGGCCGGCAACACCTGGTCTGGCCGAGGCCTGCAGCCCCGCTGGCTCAAGGAGGCCCTGGCCAAGGGCAAGACACTGTCAAACTTCGCCGTTTAAGGCAATTGCGCCGGTCGGCGGCGTCCGCCCGGTCACCGGCAGAGTTTGCTACCCACCAACGGCTCCTTCGGGAGCCGTTTTCCTTTTGCGTTTGCCCTCCCATGAACATACGCCGCGTCCCGCTAGACTGCACGCCATGATTCCAAGTGGTTTCATACAAGACCTGATGACCCGCGTGGACGTGGTTGAGGTGGTTGGGCGCCACGTGGAATTGAAGAAGGCGGGCATCAACCACAAGGGACTGTGTCCCTTTCATGGCGAGAAGACCCCAAGCTTCATCGTCAGCCCCACGCGCCAAACCTATCACTGCTTTGGCTGTGGGGTGCATGGGGACGCCCTGAGCTTTCTAACGGAGTTCGTCGGCCTGGGCTTCGTAGAGGCGGTACAGGAACTGGCCCAACAGGTGGGCATGACGGTACCCGATGATGAACGCTCAGTCGAGGAACAGAAAGCCCATGCGGTGCGGCGCAAAGAGGCCATCGCGCTGACCGACCTGATGAGTCAGGCCGCATCCCATTACCGCCAGCAACTGAAGCAAAGCCCGGAAGCGGTGTCCTACCTCAAGCGGCGCGGCCTGACCGGCGAGGTGGCCAAGCAATTCGGTATCGGCTACAGCGCCGACCGTTGGCAAGGCTTGGCCAGTGCCTTTGCCGCCTATGACAACCCCAAGTTGGAAGAAGCTGGGCTGGTGATCGTTAACGACAGCGGAACCCCGAAGGAAAGGCGCTATGACCGGTTTCGCCACCGAATTATGTTTCCGATCCGTTCGGTGCAAGGCGAGGTGATCGGCTTCGGCGGCCGGGTGTTAGATGCCGGGGAACCAAAATACCTGAATTCACCTGAGACCCCGGTCTTCAGCAAGGGCCGAGAGCTCTACGGCTTGTACGAAGCACGTACAGCCATTCGTAAAGCGGGCTACGCCTTGGTGGTGGAGGGCTATATGGACGTGGTAGCCCTTGCGCAGTGGGGCATGGGCCATGCCGTGGCCACCTTGGGGACGGCCTGCACCGAAGACCATGTACGACGCCTCCTGCGTTTTACCGACAGCATCGTGTTCAGCTTCGACGGGGATGCAGCCGGCCGCAAGGCCGCCGCCCGCGCATTGGAGGCATGCCTGCCACACGCTGGCGACACCCGAAGCATTCGCTTCTTGTTCCTACCAGCAGAGCATGACCCCGACAGCTTCATTCGTGAGCACGGTGCGCCCGCCTTTGAACAAGCCGTGGCACAGGCCGTTCCGCTGTCCCGACAGATGCTGACCATGGCGGGGCAGGGCTGTGAGATGGACACGCCGGAGGGTCGGGCTCGG
Organism: Betaproteobacteria bacterium; assembly: GCA_016868355.1. Lineage (GTDB taxonomy): Bacteria > Pseudomonadota > Gammaproteobacteria > Burkholderiales > Burkholderiaceae_C > RFTU01. The sequence continues at coordinate 123,288 of VGHB01000001.1, forward strand.
TTTGTCCACCAGGCGCATCCGCTTTGGAGCGCACTGCCTGGCGGTGCCCTGCAACGCCAAATGCTGCAGGCCTTCGCACGAGCGGCCTCATTGCCCGTCCAGGAACTGTCAACGTTGTGGAGCGCTTTGGCGCTTGCCCATGGTGCTGGAAATGCCCCATATTCAAGCGCCTTGAGATCTGAGGGTTACGCAGCTTTCGGCCCCGCGCCCTCCGCTTACGGCAGGATATCCACAACCGGTGTAGCTTCAAGCTTGGCATCGTCGCCGCCGGGTGCCAGCAGCAGTGGCCGCCAAAGGCGGCCCTCGTGGGCTGAGCGCCAGGCCATGGCCGACCCCATGCGCCGTGGCGCTGCGCCCCCTGCTCTGCGCCGTGCCCCCCGAAGCCCCGCCGATTGGGTGACCCGCCTCTTGGTTTTGCAATCGGACTGGTGGGGCCGCCTCAGCGCAGAGGACTTGGATATGCTCAACCGTCTTTCCGCCCCCCACGCGCTCTTGCTGGCATGGTTGGAACGCGACCTCGAAGAACATGGCCCGCGGCCATGGGCCGCCCTGCAGTTGGCGCTGCAAGACTCGCCCGAGTTGAGCCGAGCCTGGCAGCAGCTGCAGCACCCTCCAAGCGATGAACCCGACCTAACATGGGACAGCCTGCGCCGCGCCTTGGACCAACTGCACCTGGATCGCTTGCAGCATCAGCAGACCGAGTTGGCCGCACGAGCCTCGCATGACCCACTCGCGCTGGCGGACTACCAGCAGGTGTTCGAGCGCTGGAAGGCCCTCAAAGCTTCATTGGCAGCCTCGGCTTCCGACAGCGAAGCCTGAACCGATCGGGTATAATCCAACCAAGCGCAATGAGCTGCGGCCAGCCGCGCCGCTCGACCCCAGCCTCGGCACCTCGCGCTTGAACATTTACAAGCAACTCGAGGCCTCCGCTCATGGTGGCCCGCACCCCGCATTTTCGTCCTCAAGACCCATGACCGCCAAAAAAGCTGCCTCATCCGCGCCCAAAGCCGCAAGCAAGCCCCCCGCAAAGTCGATGAGCGCGGCTAACAAGTCTGCCGCCAAATCCGAGCGCAAGGGTAACCTTAAGGCTGTCAAAGTCACAACCAAACCCGCTGCCAAGCCTTCTATCAAGCCGTCTGCCAAGCCATCTGCCAAGCCATCTGCCAAGCCATCTGCCAAGCCGTCTGCCAAAGCCGCTGTGAAGGCCGGCCAATCGGCCAGGGGTTCAGAGGGCAGTACCAAGGCTGCTGCGCTAGCTCAGAAGACCGAGCCCAAGCCCGGCGCCAAAGCGCCGGCTACTGCAGTCAAGCGCCCAGCGGTCAAGACCAGCCCGACCAAGGCCGCATCGCCGTCGAAAGCAGCGCCCCAAAAGGCAGCAAGCCCGGCCGCCGTGCCCAAGCCCGCCGCCAATAAGGCCCCCGACAAGCCCGCTGCCAAGGGCACTGCAACCAAGCTACCGGTCAAGGCCAAGGCCGAGGCTGCAGTGGTCGTAGAAGACTTTTCTGATGTCGAGGCTGAGCACGAGGGCGAGCCCGACCCGGAAACCGCTGCGGCTGACGCTGACGCCGAGGAGCGCGCCAAGGCCAAACCCCTGCGGATGAAGGTCAGCCGCGCCAAAGAGCGCGCGCTGATGCGCGAGTTTGGTCTGGATGAAACCGCCCTGACCGAGGAGGAGGTCAACAAACGCCGGCTTGAGCTCAAGGCTCTTATCAAGATGGGCAAGAAAGACGGCTACCTCACCCATCAGCAAATCAGCGACCACCTGCCCGAGAAGCTGGTGGAAAACGAAATCCTTGAGGCGATCGTGTCTATGCTCAATGACATGGGCATCGCGGTCTATGAGCAGGCCCCCGATGCAGCCTTGGTGCTGATCGAAGGTGGCAACGCTGCAACTGCCACCGAGGAAGAGGCCGAAGAAGCCGCCGAGGCCGCGCTGTCCACCGTCGACTCAGAATTCGGCCGCACCACCGATCCGGTGCGCATGTACATGCGCGAAATGGGTACCGTCGAGTTGCTTACCCGTGAAGGTGAAATTGAAATCGCCAAGCGCATCGAAGGCGGCTTGCAAGCGATGATGGTGGCCATCTCTGCATCGCCTACCACGATTGCCGAAATCCTGGCCATGGCCGACAAGATCGCGGCCGGCGAAGTCCAGATCTCCGAAGTGGTTGATGGCTTCGTGGCTGCAGACGAAGCCGACGACTATGTGGCCGAGGAAGACTTCGACGAATTCGACGAAGAGGACGACGATGATGGCGCTGGCGGCTCCAAAGCCCTGACCAAGAAGCTTGAAGAACTCAAGAACGCAGCCCTTGTGAAGTTCGCCGTGTTGCGGGTGCAGTTTGACAAGATGCGCAAAGCCTACGAAAAGGAAGGCTACAAGTCGCCGGCCTACAACAAGTCCCAAGGCGGTGTGAGCGAAGTGATCATGAGTATCCGCTTCACCGTCAAGACCATTGAGCGTCTGTGCAACATCCTGCGCCAGCAGGTCGACGACGTACGCCGCTACGAGCGTGAACTACGCAAGATCGCGGTGGAAAAGTGCGGCATGCCGCAGGACCACTTCATCAAGACCTTTCCAGCCAACATCCTCAACTTGAAGTGGGCAGAGAAAGAGGCCTCTTCGGGTAAGCCCTACTCGGCTGTGCTCAGCCGCAATCTGCCGGCTATACAAGAGTTGCAGCAAAAGCTGATCGATTTGCAGTCACGGGCTGTGGTACCGCTGGACGACCTCAAGGACATCAATAGGCAGATGAATGGGGGCGAACGGGCCAGCCGTGAAGCCAAAAAGGAGATGATCGAGGCCAACCTGCGTCTGGTGATCTCCATTGCGAAGAAGTACACCAATCGAGGCCTGCAGTTTCTCGACCTGATCCAGGAAGGCAATATTGGTCTGATGAAGGCGGTAGACAAATTCGAATACCGCCGTGGCTACAAGTTCTCCACTTATGCCACCTGGTGGATCCGACAGGCCATCACACGCTCTATTGCCGATCAAGCACGAACCATCCGGATCCCGGTGCACATGATCGAAACTATCAACAAGATGAACCGCATTTCGCGCCAGCACCTACAGGAGTTTGGCTTCGAACCCGACGCCCCAACGCTGGCCGAGAAGATGGAGATGCCCGAGGACAAGGTTCGCAAGATCATGAAGATCGCCAAGGAGCCGATCTCCATGGAAACCCCCATCGGCGACGACGACGATTCCCACCTGGGTGACTTCATCGAGGACACCAACAACGTTGCACCGATGGACGCTGCGATGCAAGCGGGCTTGCGCGACGTGGTCAAGGACATCCTGGACAGCCTCACGCCTCGCGAGGCCAAGGTACTGCGCATGCGATTTGGCATTGAGATGCAAAACGACCATACGCTGGAAGAGGTGGGCAAGCAGTTCGATGTAACCCGCGAACGCATCCGCCAGATCGAAGCCAAGGCCATCCGCAAGCTCAAGCACCCCACCCGCAGCGACAAGCTGCGCACCTACCTCGATAACATCTAAGCCGAACTGCCACCTCCCGCATGGGCGGCCCTGCGGTGCCCCAAAACCCCAGGCCCAACGCTGCGGGCAACCCCTCACGAAGCACCTGGATACCAGGGCCTGAGCAGCCCGACAGCGCCGGGGTGCCCGACAATAGCGGTTCATGACCTTCCAAACCGAACCAGCCTACCGCCACGGCAGTGCCAGCAGTACCGCCGTGCTGTTGGTTAATCTCGGTACCCCAGATGCCCCTACCGCGCCTGCCTTGAGGCGCTACCTCGCCGAGTTCCTCAGTGACCCTCGCGTGGTGGAGATCCCCGCGTTGGTGTGGAAGCCACTGCTGCACGGCATCATCCTACAAGTACGCCCCGCAAAGTCTGCGGCCAAGTACGCCAGCATCTGGACGCCCCAAGGCTCGCCGCTGGCCCACTGGACGCAAGAACAAGCCCGCCTGCTCGACCAAGCCTTGGGCGCTCGGGGCCTGGGCGTCACAGTTCGGCACGCCATGCGCTACGGCAATCCTTCGGTAGCCTCTGTGCTGGACGACCTCAAGGCTGGCGGGGTACAGCGGATCTTGGTGCTGCCCTTGTATCCCCAATACGCGGCGGCCACCACCGCCAGTGCGCAGGACGCTGTCATGGCCTGGTCCGCGCGACAACGACGGATGCCGGAGTGGCGATTCGTGAACCATTACCACGACCATCCGGGCTACATCCAGGCCTTGGCTGGCAAGGTTCGGCGGCACTGGGCACAAACCAGTCGCAGCCAGAAGTTACTGCTGAGCTTCCACGGCGTTCCCGAGCGTTCCTTGCATCTGGGTGACCCCTACCACTGTGAGTGCTACAAGACCGCGCGACTGCTGCGCCAGGCCCTGGACATGCCCGAATCTGAAGTGGTGGTCACCTTCCAAAGCCGCTTTGGCAAGGCCAAGTGGCTTGAACCCTACACCGAACCCACGCTTGTTCGGCTGGCACAGGAAGGCTGCGAGCGGATTGATGTGATGTGCCCGGGCTTCACGGGCGACTGCCTGGAGACGTTGGAAGAAATCGCCCAAGAGGCCCAACACGCTTTCTTGGATGCAGGCGGAAAGACCTTCCACTACATCACTTGCCTCAACGACGAGCCGGCTTGGGTTGAGGCCCTGGCTGGCATTGCCGAACAGCACCTGCAGGGTTGGCCTGTACTGACCGGTCTTGCGGACGGCAGCCGGGCGGTGGCCGAAAGCCACACCCAGCGCAGTCTCGCCCTGGGCCTTGGCGCGCGGGATTGATGGGCCGGACAAGGCCAGACACCCGTCACTCCACGGAAGGGGTGGCCGAGACCGCAGCGCCGTTGCGATGCCGGCTGGACAAATGGCTGTGGGCGGCGCGCATTTATAAGTCCCGAGCCTTGGCGCTGGAGGCTATCGAGCGCAAACGGGTGTGGGTGGCTGGCAATCCGGCCAAGCCTGCGCGCGAAGTACGCCCAGGCAATGAGATCGAGATCCGTGAACCCGGCGGCCTGGTCCGTACAGTTCGCGTGCTGGGCTTGAGCACGGTTCGAGGCCCAGCACCGGTGGCACAGGGCCTGTATGCAGAAACCGAAGCCAGCCTCCTGGCGCGAGAGCAAGCCCAACAGCTCAGGCGCATGGGCGTTGAGCCAGGGCTCAGCCAAACCGCCGGCCGCCCAACAAAACGCGACGGGCGTGAACTCCGCGAATGGGACCGCTGGAGCGCACGCTGGGACGACACCAGCCCCTCTTGAAATCGTGGGCAGCGTCCCCAAATACCCAGTCGAAGTATGTGGAACCGGAGAATCCGCTTCCACCAAGTCCAGAGCCCGCCCCGTTTGAAGCCGGCCGTTGGCCAGCATTGTCCGTTCATCCTCTGCTTTTGAGCGCCCATCCACACCGAACAGCATGAGCACTGCGCAAGACCCCCATGCGGCAACGTCCGTCGAACCCGCCAATACCCCCATCGCAGAGGCCGCTGCCGAGTCCGCAGGCGCTCTATCGCCCGAGCAACAGCTGACCGAACTGCAGGTCCGCCATACCGAAGTGTCTGATGCCTATCTGCGCGCCAAGGCCGAGGTAGAGAACATTCGCCGTCGCGCCGAGGAAGACGTCAGCAAGGCCCGCAAGTTTGCAGTGGAGTCTTTTGCCGAAAGCCTGCTGCCGGTTCGCGACAGCCTGGAGGCTGCCGTTGCGATACCCGAGGCCACCGCGCAGCAGATGCTTGAGGGTGTCAACGCCACGCTGCGACAACTGGCCTCAGCCTTGGAGCGACACAAGGTGCTGGAGATCAACCCACCGGCGGGTACCAAGTTCGACCCCCACCATCACCAGGCCATCAGCATGGTGCCGGCTGAGCAGGAAGCCAACACCGTGGTTGCCGTGTTGCAAAAAGGTTATCTGATCGCCGATCGCGTTCTGCGGCCAGCTCTGGTGACCGTGGCTGCACCCCGTTAAACGCCCTCAGGCCCAGCGAACGCCCGTCCCTGGAGCACCCAGCTTGGCCGCTTGCTACAGGGCTTGAAACCACCACAAACGCCCCTACGTTTGAGAGATACATGAAATTCAGCCGCTGAGCGCGGCCCCCGACCACAAGGAGCCATCATGGGAAAGATCATCGGCATTGACCTGGGCACGACCAATTCGTGCGTTTCCGTCATGGAAGGCAACACCACCCGAGTGATTGAGAACAGCGAGGGTGCACGAACCACGCCGTCGATCATCGCCTACCAAGAGGATGGCGAAATTCTGGTTGGTGCCTCGGCCAAGCGCCAGGCGGTCACCAATCCGCGTAACACGCTGTATGCAGTCAAGCGCCTGATTGGCCGCAAATTCACCGAAAAGGAAGTTCAGAAAGACATCGACCTGATGCCTTACACCATCAGCGCAGCCGACAACGGCGACGCCTGGGTGGAGGTACGCAGCAAGAAGCTGGCGCCACCGCAGATCAGTGCCGAAGTGCTGCGCAAGATGAAAAAGACAGCCGAGGACTACCTGGGCGAGGAAGTCACCGAGGCCGTGATCACCGTGCCAGCCTACTTCAACGACAGCCAGCGCCAAGCCACCAAGGACGCCGGTCGCATTGCTGGCCTGGACGTCAAGCGCATCATCAACGAGCCCACCGCAGCCGCCCTAGCCTTCGGTCTTGACAAGGGCGGCAAGGGCGACCGCAAGATCGCGGTGTACGACCTGGGCGGCGGCACCTTCGACATCTCCATCATCGAGATCGCCGATGTCGACGGTGAAATGCAGTTCGAAGTGCTGTCCACCAATGGCGACACCTTTCTGGGCGGTGAAGACTTCGATCAGCGCATCATCGACTACATCATCGCCGAGTTCAAAAAGGATCAAGCTGTTGACCTCACCAAGGACGTGCTTGCCCTGCAGCGCCTGAAGGAAGCCGCGGAGAAGGCCAAGATCGAGCTCTCCTCCTCGTCGGGTACCGATGTGAACCTTCCCTACATCACGGCAGACGCCACCGGCCCAAAGCACCTGAACATCAAGCTCACCCGGGCCAAGCTGGAAAGCCTGGTTGACGAACTCATCGAACGTACCATCGATCCCTGTCGCACCGCCATCAAGGATGCGGGCGTGAAGATAAGCGACATCGATGACGTCATCCTGGTGGGCGGTATGACCCGCATGCCCAAGGTGCAGGATAAGGTCAAGGAGTTCTTCAGCAAAGACCCACGTAAGGACGTAAACCCCGATGAGGCGGTGGCTGTGGGCGCAGCCATCCAGGGTCAGGTGCTGTCGGGTGACCGCAAAGACGTATTACTGCTGGACGTGACTCCGCTGAGCCTGGGCATCGAGACCCTGGGCAGCGTGATGACCAAGATGATCAAGAAGAACACGACCATCCCGACCAAGTTCGCCCAAACCTTCTCCACCGCTGATGACAACCAGCCGGCCGTGACGATCAAGGTTTTCCAAGGCGAACGCGAGATGGCCACAGGCAATAAATCTTTGGGCGAGTTCAACCTCGAAGGCATTCCCCCCGCCCCGCGCGGCACACCTCAGATTGAGGTGACCTTTGACATCGACGCCAACGGTATCCTGCATGTATCGGCAAAGGACAAGGGCACGGGCAAGGAAAACAAGATCACCATCAAGGCCAACTCTGGTTTGTCGGAAGACGAGATCCAGAACATGGTCAAGGACGCCGAACTCAATGCAGCTGAAGACAAGAAGAAGCTGGAGCTGGTGCAGGCCCGCAACAGCGGCGAGGCCATGGTGCACTCGGTCAAGAAGAGCTTGGGTGAGCACGGTGACAAGCTTGATGCTGGCGAAAAGGACAAGATTGAAGCAGCAGTGAAAGAGCTTGAAGAAGCCCTTAAGGCTGAGGACAAAGCCGCCATCGAAGCCAAGACAGAAGCCTTGATGACTGCCAGCCAAAAGCTCGGCGAGAAGGTTTACGCCGAGGCCCAAGCCGCCGCGGGTGCGGCCGGTGCAGCGGAAGCCGCCGCTACTGGGGCCGGTGGCGCCGCAGGTGCAACTCCAGGTGGCGCATCAAGTGCCAAGCCGGCCGACGACAATGTCGTGGACGCCGAGTTCAAGGAAGTCAAGAAGTGATGCTAGGGGTGCGGCATGGCCGACACCCCTCGCGCCGCGTGAGGGCCGTCTGCATCCACAGCGGCCCACGCGGCTTTTGAGTTCATAGAGCCAGGAAAAGCCCGGATGGCCACGAAGCGCGACTACTACGAGATTCTGGACGTCCCCAAGAACGCCAGCGACGAGGACATCAAGAAGGCCTATCGCAAGCTGGCAATGAAGTACCACCCTGACCGTAACCAGGGCGACGGTGCCAAGAAGGCAGAGGAGAAGTTCAAGGAGGCCAAAGAGGCCTACGAGATACTCTCTGACCCCAAGAAACGCGCGGCCTACGATCAGTTCGGCCATGCCGGGGTAGATCCCAACATGGGGGGCGCACGTGGCGGCCCTGGTGGCGAAGGCTTTGGGGGCTTTGCAGAGGCCTTCGGCGACATCTTCGGTGATATCTTCGGCGCCCAAGGTGGTCGCCGTGGCGGCGGCCAGCAGGTGTACCGTGGCTCTGATCTATCCTATGCCACTGAAATCAGCCTGGAAGAGGCCGCGGCGGGTAAGGACACACAAATTCGCATCCCCAGTTGGGAAACCTGCGAAACCTGCAACGGCAGCGGCGCCAAGCCTGGAACCAGTCCCAAGGTCTGTACCAGCTGTAACGGCTCAGGTACGGTTCACATACGCCAGGGCTTTTTCAGCATCCAGCAGACCTGCCCCCAATGCCGCGGTGCAGGCAAGGTGATCCTCGACCCCTGCACCAGCTGCAACGGCGCGGGCAAGCTCAAGAAACAAAAGACCCTGGAAGTGCGCATCCCCGCCGGAATTGCGGAGGGCATGCGCATCCGGTCGGTGGGCAATGGCGAGCCGGGCGTCAACGGTGGACCACCCGGCGACTTGTATATTGAGATCCGTATCAAGGCGCACGATATCTTCGAGCGCGATGGCGACGATCTGCATTGCAACATACCGGTTTCCATGACAATGGCAGCACTCGGCGGAACGATGGGAGTGCCCACCCTGGGTGGCAAGGCTGAGATCGACTTGCCCGAGGGAACCCAACATGGCAAGACCTTCCGACTGCGGGGCAAGGGTATCAAAGGGGTGCGTTCAGCCTACCCCGGGGACCTGTACTGCCATGTCAACGTCGAAACGCCAGTGAAGCTGACCGAGGCGCAACGCAAAATGTTGCGCGACCTCGATGAGTCATTTCGCAGCGGTGGGGACAAGCACTCGCCAAATGCCAAGAGCTGGACGGATCGGGTGAAAGATCTGTTCAAGTGAACCCGCCCACGAGCGCTGTTCAATACCCAGTGCCCATGCTGCCCGGAGCCAGATTGTCGAATTTGGTATGAGCCTTTATGAAAGCCAGCTTTACCGTTCCCGTGGGGCCGTTTCGCTGTTTAGCGATGATCACCTCAGCTACACCAGGCTCCTTGCTCGCGTCTTTGTTGTAGTAGTCGTCGCGGTAGATGAACATGATGACATCAGCATCCTGTTCAATAGCTCCTGACTCACGAAGGTCGCTCATCATCGGCCTCTTGTCGTTGCGGGTCTCAACGCTGCGGTTGAGCTGCGACAGGGCCACGACCGGGCACTGAAGTTCCTTGGCCAGCGCCTTAAGGCCACGGGAGATCTCACCCAGTTCCGTGGCACGGTTCTCGTCGCTGCCGCTGCTGCCATTCATGAGCTGAAGGTAGTCCACCACGATCAAGCCCAGCTTGCCGCACTGGCGGGCCTGACGCCGCGCGCGTGCACGCAGTTCCGCAGGGTTGAGAGCTGGTGTCTCGTCGATGAAGATGTTGGCCTTGCTAAGCTTATCCACCGCTTCGGTCAGTCGAGACCACTCGTCGTTGCCCAAATTCCCGGTGCGCAGATGCTGCTGATCGATGCGCCCGAGGGAGCCCACCATACGCAGGGCTAGCTGTGGGGCACCCATTTCCATGGAAAACACAACCACCGGCAGACCTTCTGTCACCGCCACATGCTCGGCAATGTTAATGGCCAGTGCAGTCTTGCCCATGCTGGGCCGCGAAGCCAAGACCACCAAATCACCCGGCTGTAAGCCTGCAGTCATACGGTCAAAGTCGTAGAAGCCAGTGCGCACACCGGTGACCTCCTCGGCTCCGTTCTCGTGCAATTCATTGACCCGGTCCATCAACTGCGCCAGCAGGTCGGTCATCTGCAGAAAGTTCTGCCGCGCGCGCGCGCCCTCCTCCCCAATCTGCAGAATCTTGGTCTCTGCTTCGTCCAGGATGGTGGATACCTGGCGCCCCTGCGGATTGAAGGCTTTGGTGGCTATTTCATCGCTGGCTTCTATCAACTTACGCAACACCGCACGTTCCCGTACGATTTCGGCATAGCGGCGCAGATTGGCCGCACTGGGTACGCTTTGCGCCAAGGCATTGAGGTAGGTAATGCCGCCACACTCCTGCGCCTTGCCCAGGCTCTGCAAGCGTTCATGGACCGTGACCACGTCAGCAGGCTTGCTTTGCTGAGCCAGATCGCCAATGGCCTGAAAAAGGACACGGTGCTCGTAACGGTAAAAATCAGAAGCGGTCACCAGGTCGGCGGCACGGTCCCAGGCACTGTTGTCCAGTAACAACCCACCAAGCACGCTCTGTTCGGCCTCATAGGAATGCGGTGGCGTTCTCAGCTTGGCCACATCAGCATCGGCCGCACTGGCGCCGGGCAAGGGCAGGCTCGTGAGGTCGAATTCGTGGCTGGTGGTATCCATACCGAGATCATAGGCCGCCATCGCCCACACCGCTGTGGGCAAGCCTGTGGATAAGTGGTGGGTCGCCGGTGGATCGCGATTGAAAAAGGCCGGCAGTGCCGGCCTCTTCTTGGTATGAGCCCGGTGGCCCACACCCTGGGGCTGCGGTCCAATCAGTCGGTTTCGCCCACCACCACGATGGTGATGTCGACCACCACATCGGTGTGCACTGCCACCGACACGGGGAACTCACCCACGGTCTTGAGCGGCCCGTTGGGCATGCGCACTCGAGACTTGGCGATCTCAAAACCGGATCCCTTCAGTGCCTCGGCAACATCGTGGTTGGTGACCGAGCCAAAGAGACGGCCGTCCACTCCCGCCTTTTGGCTCATGCTCAACCGCAGGCCGCTGAGCTTTTCGCCCACGGTTTGCGCGGCAGACAGCTTCTCGGCAGCCACGCGCTCAAGTTCAGCACGCTTAGCTTTGAACTCGGCGATGGCTGCATCGGTGGCGCGGCGCGCACGCTTGGTCGGAATCAGGAAATTGCGGGCGTAGCCGTCCTTGACACGGACGACGTCGCCGAGGTTGCCGAGGTTGGCCACCTTTTCAAGCAGGATAACTTGCATGGTGGGCTCCTATCAAACCTTGTGCTGGTCGCTGTATGGCAGCAGGGCCAAGAAGCGGGCCCGCTTGATGGCTGTGGTCAGTTGCCGCTGGTAAAACGCACGCGTGCCGGTCAGGCGCGCGGGCGTGATCTTTCCGTTCTCACCGATGAAGTCACGCAGGATGTCCACGTCTTTGTAGTCGATCGATTCGACGCCGGCCACCGTGAAGCGGCAGAAGCGCTTACGACGGAACAAGAGGGACTGTTGGTTACGCTTGGGCTTGCGGTCCTTGGAAAACTTGCCGCGGGGAGGTGCCATGATTTTCTCTCTTTCGCTGGAATCGTGTGATGGTTCGAGGGTGGGGCGTTTTCAGTCTGTTGCCGGGGGATTCGACCGCTGCAGCGAGGTGATGTGAAACACCACGCCTCGTCCGTTTCGTGCCGGAGCGAGGAACCCGTGGAAATCGACCGGTTCATCCATCGCGAGTTGCTGCGCCTTGACCGCTTGGGTGCCGATGCAAACCGCTTTGCAGTCCATCGTCACTTTGCGGGGCACCCCCTCTTGCTGAACCACTGATTGATGTTCGATCACCAGATCCAGAGCGGGCAGCCCTGCGGGCGTGTAACGCAGCGCCGAACGTTCCTTGGCCAATCCCGAGAGGCTTAGGCGGTTGGTACCGGCCAAGCCCGTGGGTGCAGCAGACGTCAACACCTGCAGGTTCGTCAGGCCGCAGCCTCCTGGGACGAAGCCTTGCGCGCTTCTTCGCGCTCAACCGACTTCATCATGATAGATGGGTTTGTTTCAGCCTTGCCCTTGCCCACGGTGAGGTGGCGCAGCACGGCATCGTTGAAGCGGAAGCCCGTTTCGAGTTCAGTCAGAGTTGCCTGGCTGCACTCGATGTTCAGGCAAAGGTAGTGAGCCTTAGCCAGCTTCTGGATCTGATAGGCCAACTGACGCCGGCCCCAGTCTTCGATGCGATGCACCTTGCCATTGGCACCAGTGATCAGGGTTTTGTAACGCTCCAGCATGGCCGGAACTTGTTCGCTTTGATCCGGGTGGATCAGCAGAACGATCTCATAGTGACGCATGTAATCTCCTTGTGGGTTCCGTTGGTCGGAAGCCGCCCACGCGCGTCGGTGCGGGTGCGGCAAGGTAACAAAAAGCCCTCAAGTATAGCTGATTAGTCAGCTGACCAGGGGTCCCTTAAATCGCAAGCGTGCGGGCCAGCGCGGCGTCACCCGGTGACCTTCGCCCCTGCCAATCGCTGCCAAGTCTGCACCACAGTGTCGGGGTTCAGCGAGATCGACGCGATCCCCTCCTGCGCCAGCCAATCAGCGAAGTCAGCATGGTCCGAAGGTCCCTGCCCGCAGATCCCGATGTACTTGCCTGTGGCCCTACAGGCCGCGATCGCCCGGGAGATCATGGCCTTGACTGCGGGGTCTCGCTCATCGAAATCCTCAGCCAACAGCCCTAGGCCCGAGTCGCGGTCTAAGCCCAGGATCAGTTGGGTCAGGTCGTTTGAACCGATCGACATACCGTCAAAGTGCTCCAGAAATTGGTCGGCCAGGATTGCATTGCTGGGCACTTCGCACATCATGATCAGGCGCAGACCATCGTGGCCACGTTTGAGCCCATGGTCGGCCAGCATTTGGGTGACGCGCGCGGCCTGCTTCACAGTGCGCACAAAGGGCACCATGATCTCCACATTGCTTAAGCCCATGTCTTGGCGCACCCGTTTGAGTGCCTCACACTCCATTGCAAAGGCGTCGCTGAACTCCCCACTGATGTAACGGCTGGCACCGCGAAAACCCAGCATGGGGTTTTCTTCATCCGGCTCATAGCGGCTGCCTCCAATGAGCTTACGGTACTCGTTGCTCTTGAAGTCAGACAGGCGGACGATCACCGGCTTGGGCCAAAAAGCGGCGGCGATGGTAGCAATGCCCTCGACTAACTTGTCGACATAAAACGCCTTGGGGCTGGCATGCCCGCGCGCCACCGACTCAACCGCCAGCTTGAGGTCGGTATCAATGTTGGGGTAGTCCAAGATCGCCTTGGGGTGCACGCCAATGTTGTTGTTGATGATGAACTCCAGGCGGGCCAAGCCAACGCCGGAGTTAGGTACCTGTGCGAAATCGAAGGCCAACTGGGGATTGCCGACGTTCATCATGATCTTGATTGGGCAATAAGGCATTTCGCCACGTTGAACCTCGCTGACTTCTGTCTCCAGCAACCCGTCGTATACGACACCGGTGTCACCCTCAGCGCATACCACCGTCACCAGCGTACCGTCGCTGAGCGTGTCGGTGGCATCACCACAACCCACCACTGCCGGAATGCCCAACTCCCGCGCGATGATTGCGGCGTGGCACGTACGCCCACCACGATTGGTGACGATGGCGCTGGCTCGTTTCATCACCGGCTCCCAGTTTGGGTCGGTCATATCGGTCACCAGCACGTCTCCCGGCTGCACCCGATCCATTTCAGCAGTCGAGCGCACCAGTCGAACCGGACCAGCGCCAATCTTCTGCCCGATCGCACGACCCTCGGTCAAGGGCTTGCTGCGTCCCTTGAGCCGGTAGCGATGCTCCACCTGGCCAACAGCTTGGCTCTTGACTGTTTCCGGCCTGGCTTGCAGCACGTAGAGGCGGCCATCTTGCCCATCCTTACCCCATTCGATGTCCATGGGACAGCCGTAATGGCGTTCGATGATCAAAGCGTATTGGGCCAACTCGGTGACATCGGCATCAGACAGCGAGTAGCGGTGGCGCAGGTCGGCAGGGGTGTCCTCGGTCTTGACCAGCTGACCCGAAGCCTGGCGCTCCTGCTCTGATGCAAACGCCATGCGGATGAGCTTACTGCCCAGGGTACGCCGGATGACAGCCTTCTTTCCCGCGCGCAGCGACGGCTTGTGCACATAAAACTCGTCAGGGTTCACCGCGCCCTGCACCACCGTCTCACCCAAGCCATAGCTGCTAGTGATAAACACGATGTCTTCGAATCCACTCTCGGTGTCGATGGTGAACATCACACCGGCTGCCCCCAGGTCTGAACGCACCATCCGCTGGATGCCCGCCGAAAGGGCCACCTCTGCATGTGCGAAGCCTTTATGCACCCGGTAACTGATGGCCCTGTCGTTGTATAAGGAGGCAAACACCTCTTTGGTCTTGTGCAGGATGTCCTCAATGCCAACCACGTTCAGGAAGGTCTCCTGTTGGCCTGCAAAGGAGGCATCCGGGAGATCTTCAGCTGTTGCTGATGAGCGAACAGCGTAAGAGGCCTGTGGCGACTGGGCGCTCAACTGCGCGTAGGCCTGCCTCATTTGGGCGTCCAGGTCGGGCGGAAACGGCGTATCAACCACCCAGCCTCGAATCTGGGCACCGGCCTCGGCCAGGGCCTTCACATCATCGATATTGAGGCTGGCCAGGCGCGCAGCAATGCGCTCTGCCAGGCCCCCCTGCGCCAGAAACCGACGAAAGGCCAGCGCCGTGGTGGCAAAACCATTGGGCACCCGCACACCTGAGGCGGTCAACTGGCTGATCATTTCCCCCAGCGAGGCATTCTTGCCGCCGACCGACTCCACATCGGTCATGCGCAACTGCTCGAACGGGAACACCAAGACCGGTTCCAACGCAGAATTGGACATCTAGTATCTCCAAGGCAAAAAATGGGTGGGCGCGAGGCGCTGTCGGAGCAGATTCTAGGGAGGATTGCCTATCATCAGCTTTCACGTCTAATCCCCGCGTCTTGCCGAAATCCATAAGCCCCACGATGAGCCCGCGCACAATCTTTTACGTCTCCGACAGTACCGGTATCACCGCCGAAACCTTCGGCAATTCCATCTTGGCCCAGTTCCCCGGCCCCTTTCGCCATGTACGCCGCCCCTTCATCGACACGGAAGACAAGGCCTGGCAGGTGGTGCGCGAGGTCAACGAGTGTGCTGTTCGGGAAGGGGTACCGCCCGTGGTCTTCTTGACCTTGGTCAACGATGCGGTGCGGGACATCCTGACCGATGGCCAGAATGGGCCTGCGGCTCACTGCCGAGCCAAGGTGATGGACATGTTCCGGTCCTTCGTCGAGCCGCTGGAAGAGGAATTTGGCGTCAAGAGTAACCATCGGATCGGAAGGTTTTCTGATGCGGCCAAGAGCCAGGAGTACCACGACCGGATCGAAGCGATCAATTTTTCGCTGGCACACGATGACGGACAGTCCGCACGTAATCTGCAGCAGGCCGATGTTATTCTGGTTGGGGTCAGCCGCAGCGGCAAAACGCCGACCTCACTGTACTTGGCCATGCAACATGGGATCAAGGCCGCCAACTATCCGCTCATTCCCGAAGACTTCGAGCGCGGGCATCTGCCCATGCCTCTTATGCCCCACAAGAGCAAGTGCTTCGGGCTGACGATCGACCCCGAGCGGCTGAGTCAAATCCGAAACGAGCGGCGACCGGGCAGCCGCTATGCAGCCCTTGAAAATTGCCAGGCAGAAGTGGTCGCGGGCGAGCAAATGATGCGGCGCTCGGGCATCGAGTGGTTAAGCTCCACCCATAAGTCCATTGAGGAGATCGCCACCACCATCCTGCGTGATATTCGGCCTGACCGACTCAGCTACTGAGCCAAGCGGCGAGCTGCTTCATACAGACAGATTGCTGCGGCTGCCGCAACGTTGAGCGACTCCTGGCCGCCCGGCTGGGGGATGCAGACACGGTACCGAGCCATCGCACACAGTTCGCTGTCGACACCCTGCCCTTCATGGCCAAACACCCAAGCACAGGCATCGGGAAGTGCAGCAGCCTGCAGGTCTTGAGCCTGATGTGAAGTCGTGACCACCAGTTGCGGCGCCAAGTATTGCAGGTCCTGCACGCTCAGCCCTTCTCGCAGGGCCAGGCCGAAATGCGCCCCCATGCCTGCACGCAGCACCTTGGGAGACCACAGCGCCACTCCCCCTTGTAGGGCCAGTACCTGCCTCACTCCTAAGGCGGCCGCGCTCCGAAGAATACTGCCCACATTGCCCGGATCCTGCAAACGGTCCAAAACCACCGTGGGTACGCCAGGCTGCGCCGAACAGGCAGCCGCAAGCGGCGGAGCCACCAGCAAGCCCAAGGGACTGGGTGACTCAAGGGACGTCACCGCCTTCATCAGCAGCGCGGGGATCACCGCCACGCGTTGAGCGCCCAGTGCCAAGGCCCGCAGGTCTGCCCGGGCTTCCCAAGCCTCTTGGGTGATGACGGCCTGGAGTGCCTGACGTCCACGATCAAGCCAGGCACGACACAGGTGGTCGCCCTCCAGCCAAATCAGACCCTCGGCTCGATAGGCTCCCGGCTTGGCCGACAGGCGGCGCAAGCGCTGAAGCAGCTCATTGTCGCGGGAAGTAATGGTCTGGACGGGTGGATTCATTGACAAGTCGCACTGCGTTATACAAGGCATACTCAATCGTGGCTTGGATAAGGCGGGAGCAATGGTCCAGAGCCCCGCGGCGCTAGGGGCGATGGGGTCTGCAGTGACTGGGCCTGCAGGGCCTGGGCCCGCTTCACCGGCGCGTAGCTGTGCCGGTGCGCCGGTGATGGCCCCCACCGATACAAGGCCCGCAGGTGTTCCACGGTCGGATAGCCCTTGTGGGCATCAAAGCCGTAGGCAGGGTAGCGCTCATGAAGCTGGATGCACAGCCGGTCGCGGCTTACCTTGGCGAGGATCGAAGCCGCTGAAATTGCCTGCACCTTGGCGTCACCACCGACTACCGCCTCCGCGGCCATCTTCAATGTAGGCAGCCGATTACCATCGACCAGCACCAAAGCAGGTATCAGCCTCATGCCCTCAACAGCCCGCCTCATGGCCAACATCGTAGCCTGCAGAATATTGAGTTCGTCAATCTCTTGGACCGACGCTTGTGCGATGCTGCAGCACAAGGCTTTCATCCGAATCTCGTCAAACAAGGCCTCGCGGCGCCGCTCGCTGAGCAACTTGGAGTCTGCCAGCCCATCAATGGGTGCTTCATCATCCAAGATCACGGCAGCGGCCACCACCGGCCCCGCTAAAGGACCACGGCCGGCTTCGTCCACGCCCGCCAATAAGCCCTCGCAGCCCCAACTCAAGCTGAGCTGATAAAGGGGCGCGTTCTCCCTACGGACCTTTTTCACACGGTTGGCTTTTGACTTAACCACCCACAAGCTCCTTGAGTACGAGCGCCGCGCGCGCACCTGTATCCTGGCGCAAAACTTGATGTATCGACAAACACCGCACCCGGTACTGCCGAACCGCATCCGGGTCGTCGAGCCAACGCAGGGCATCTGCAGCCACCACCTCAGGCTGAGCCTCGTCTTGTATGCGCTCGGGCACGATGAACTCGCGACTAAGGATGTTGGGCAAGCCAACCCACGGCTGAAGTCGCATGCGCCGCATTCGCTGCCAGTCGGCTGAGGCCAGGCGGTAGACGATCACCTGTGGGCACTTCAACAAGGCAGCCTCGAGGGTGGCAGTTCCGCTGGCCACCAGGGCTACATCGGCTGCCGCCAAGGTCTCCTGGGACCGCCCGGACAAGAGGGTCAGACGCCCACTGTGCAACAAAGGCTGCACCAGGGGTGTGAGCAGGTCGGCCAGCCCAGGTGCCACGGGCACTATGAAGCGTATGGCCGGCCGTTGCACAAGCATCTGCTGCGCAGAGGCCACCAACAGCGGCGCGATATGGCGAATCTCAGAACGTCGGCTACCCGGCAGCAGCGCCACCAGTGGCTCAGGGCCGAAACCCAGCCCTTTACGGGCTGCCGCACGGTCGATATCCACAGCAATGGCATCGGCAAGAGGATGACCCACATAGCTGGCGGCCACGCCTTGCGCGGCCAGCAAGTCGGGCTCGAAGGGAAACAGGCACAGCACATGATCAGCAGCTGCTCGCAGGCGCTGGACCCGCTGGGGACGCCAAGCCCAAATCGAGGGGCAAACAAAGTGCACCGTACGCAACCCTCGCTGCCGCAGTGCCATCTCCAGACCGAAATTGAAGTCCGGCGCATCAATACCGACAAACACGCTGGGCCGCTCACGCAAAATGCGTTGCCGCGTGCGATGGCGCAGCCAAAGCAATTCAGGCAAGCGCATCAGCGCATCGGCATAGCCAAACACGCTCAAACGTTCTGCGGCTGCCCACGCTTGAAATCCTTGCTCGACCATGCGGGGCCCGCCAATACCTCCACTGCGCAGGCTTGGCCAATGCGCCTTCAAGCCCTGGAGCAAGAGGCAAGCCAATAGGTCGCCAGAGGCCTCCCCGGCGACCATGGCTAGGCGCATCAGCGCACAATGCCGCGGTCGGCGCGGCGTAAAAAGTCGAGCATCAGGCCCACGTCAGCCAAGCCCTCAGCGCTCAGGGGCTGATCCGCGGTGGCCGCCTCTTCGGCCAGCGCTGCAATCCGTTCGATAGCCACCGTCAAGGTCAAGGACTCGCGGTAAAGCAAACGATGCATGCGCCGCACCAAGGTTTGGCGCTGCTCATCAAAACCGCGTCGCTTAAGACCGGTCAGGTTGACCGCGCGAACTGCCAAAGGGTTGCCATCAGCAGTCATATACGGTGGTACGTCCTGCGCCACATGACCTTGGAAGCCAATCATGGCGTGCGCCCCAATCTTCACAAACTGGTGAACACCGGTCAGTCCGCCGATGGTGGCCCAATCCCCGACCTGCACGTGCCCAGCCAAGGTGGCGTTATTGGCCAGTACGGTGTGGTGGCCTAAACGTACGTCGTGGGCAATGTGTACATAAGCCATGATCCAGTTATCGTCGCCAATACGGGTGACGCCCTCATCTTGCGCAGTGCCCGTGTTGATAGTGCAGAACTCCCGGATGGTGTTGCCGTGGCCAATCTCCAACCGGGTTGGCTCACCAGCATACTTTTTGTCTTGCGGAGCCTGTCCCACCGATGCAAAAGAAAAAATGCGGTTGTCACGTCCGATCGTCGTGTGGCCCTCAATGACTGTATGTGACGCGATGGTGGTACCCGAGTCGATGCGCACATAGGCCCCAATCACGGCATAGGGTCCAACCTGCACATCACCGGCCAATTCGGCCCCCTCGTGGATGACAGCAGTGGGATGAATGAGGCTCACCGCACTCCCTTCAAGCCACCCTACGCATGGTGCACATCAACTCGGCCTGCACCGCCACCTCGTTGCCCACGGTGGCCCAGGCTTTGTATTTGTATATGCCGGCGCGAGCCCTTTGGACTTCAGCATTCAAGAGCAGCTGATCACCAGGCTCCACCACCCGCTTGAAGCGTGCGCTGTCTATGCCCACAAAGTACACCACCGTGTCTTCACCGGGTTCGCTGCCGGCCGATTCAAAACTGAGCAAAGCTGCGGTTTGTGCCAGTGCTTCGAGCATCAGCACCCCCGGCATGACCGGTCGCGAGGGGAAGTGCCCTTGGAAAAAGGGTTCGTTGATCGTCACATTTTTCAGAGCCTGAATCCGCGCGTCCTTCTCAAAAGACAGTACACGGTCCACGAGCAGGATAGGGTACCGATGGGGCAGCAGCTTGAGGATGCGATGAATGTCGATCATAGTCGGGGGATCTTCTTTTCAAGTTGGCGCAAGCGGTCTCGCAGCTGGTGTAACTGCTTCAACGTTGCGGCATTCTTCTCCCAGGCGGCATTCTCATCGAAGGGGAACACTCCGCTGTAGTGACCGGCCTGTTTAATCGATCGAGTGACAACCGTTGCGGCGGAAATGTGCACGTCATCAACCAAGCTGAGATGACCGAGGATGATCGCGCCGCCCCCCACCGTGCAGCGTTGGCCAATCGTAGCGCTACCCGCCACGCCCACGCAGCCCGCCAAGGCTGAACCGCGCCCGATGTGGACGTTATGGCCGATCTGGATCAAGTTATCGAGCTTTACGCCGTCCTCAATGACCGTATCTTCCAAGGCGCCGCGGTCAATACAGGTGTTGGCACCGACCTCCACGTCGCAGCCGATGCGCACGGCACCCAACTGCTCAATCTTCACCCACTGCCCGGCATGGGGAGCAAAGCCAAAGCCGTCGGCGCCGATCACCACGCCGGGATGAAGTACCACTCGCTCGCCAATACGACAACCCCACATCAGCGAAACCGAGCCCCATAAACGGCTCTGCTCGCCCACAACCGCTTCCGGGCCGATCACACAATGTGGGCCCAGCACCGCCCCGGCCTCTACCACAGCATGCGCGGCCACATGGCACAGCGGCCCTACCAACGCGCTGGGGTGTATGCGCGCACCGGGCTCAATCACTGCACTGGGGTGCACGCCGTTAGGCGCAGCGGCGCGGCGTTGCGCAGCCCACCACTGGCTCAAGCGCGCATAAGCCAAGTAGGGGTCGTCCACCACAACCAGGCTGGCCTGAGCGCACTCAAAAGCCAACAGGGGCAGCACCCGCTCAGCCAGGATCACGCAGCCGGCCCGCGTGGTGGTCAACTGCGAGCGGTAACGTGGGTTTGAGAGAAAGGAAACTTGATCCGGGCCTGCGGCCTGCAGGGTGGCCAAGCCGGCCAGTGCCCGCAGCGGATCGCCCTGCACTCGGCCATTGACCAAGGTGGCAATGGCCTGCGGCGTGATTAACATCGCTTTGCTAGGGGGCACAAACACGGCGCCCCTGGCTGTTACTTGGCGTTGTTCATCGCGTCCATCACCTTCTTGGTGATGTCCACGCGCGGGCCAGCAAAACCCACATCAATGAGGATCAGGTCGAACTTTTCACTGTCCATGATCTGTCGAATCACCCGACCGGTTCGCTCCTGGATAGCGGCAATCTCTTCATTACGACGCTGATTCAGATCTTCCTGGAACTCGCGGCGCTTGCGCTGCAGATCGCGGTCTTGTTCACCCAACTCGCGCTGGCGGCGGTTACGCTCTGCTTCCGACAGCGTGGGCGCGTCCTTCTCGAACCTGTCGGACGCAGCCTTCAGTCGGTTGGCCAGGTCGTTGAGGTCTTTTTCGCGCTTGCCAAACTCGGTCTCAATCTTGGTACTGGCGCTGCGCGCGGCGGTGGACTCGCGAAGCACGCGTTCGCTGTTGACATAGCCGATCTTCAGTTCCTGCGCCTGAACCAGAAGCGGCAAAGCAGCCAAGGCAGCCGCACCCAAGAACCGTTTGAGAGCAATCGTCTTCATCATCATGGTCAGAACGCCGTGCCGATTTGAAATTGAAACCGTTGGATTCTATCTTGTGGACGAAACTTGATCGGTACGCCCCAACTCAGCTTGAGCGGGCCCATCGGCGAGATCCAGCTCAGTCCAATGCCCCCGGCCACGCGCAAGGAATTGAAGTCCACCCGCTCAGTCTCGGCCCACACATTGCCCGCGTCGGTAAATCCGAACAGCCGCAGGCTCTTGTCGTTACCAGTTCCGGGCACCGGCACGTACAGCTCACTGTTCAGGTTGAACCGACGAGACCCTCCGATGTAGGCTCCCGTCACGTCCACCGGCCCCAGCGAACCCTGCTGGAACACCCGTACCGAACCCAGACCCCCGCCGTAGAAGTTCTTGAAGATCGGATAGGGCTTGCTGCCCAGGCCCGCACCCCAGCCTAGCTCGGCATTGATGCCCAGAGTCAAGCGGCGATTCCTGAACGGGAAGTACTCCTGGTATTGCAAATTGGTGCGGGTGTACTGTGCGTCACCCAGGGCTGACAGCTCCAGGTTGATCCGCTGAAGCCGGCCCCGCGTCGGCGTCATGACATTATCGCGCTGGTCACGCGCCCAGCCCACCGTCAAGGGGAAGGACGTACTGTTGCTGCCGAAGTTTTCACGGTACAGAAAGTACAGGTTGGGCAATGCAGCCGATCCCTTGATACGGGTTTGCTCGGCACCGATGCCCATGAAGACCGTATCGACTTCAGAGAATGGAACACCGAAACGGATGGCTGCACCCGGGGTCATCAACTCGTAGGTCTCACCTTGGGTGTTGTACGGGCGAGAGGTACGGTAGAAGACGTCCAGGGCACGGGATACCCCGTCCTTGGTGAAATACGGATCAGCCGTCGAGACCACCAGGTTACGGTTGAAGCGGCTGCTATTGACCTGCAGGCCCAGGTAGTGGCCTGTTCCCAGGAAGTTTTCCTTTTGCAAGGACCCCGACACCGTCAATCGCTCCAGACTCGAGTAACCGGCGCCGATCTGGAAGTTACCGGTGGCCTTTTCGGTGACGCTGGTGTTGAGGTCCACTTGGTCCGCCGTGCCCGGGACCTCCTGGGTCTCGATGTTAACGTCCTTGAAGTACGCCATGCGCTCCAGGCGTTCTTTGGAGAGCTTGATCTTGCGGCCGTCGTACCAGCTGGATTCGAATTGCCGGAACTCGCGCCGGATCACCTCATCTCGGGTGGTGGTGTTACCGGCGATGTTGATTCGCCGCACATAAGCCCTTCGACCCGGATCAGCCACTAGGTTGAGCTCCACCCGACCAGTCTCACGGTTCATGTCTTGGCGGGCGTCCACGCGCGCAAACGCGTATCCATACACCCCAAATCGCTCGGTGATGCGGCGCTGCGTCTCGGCCACATCCTCGCTGCGATATGGCGCGCCGGGCTTCACGGCGATCAGTGCGCGGAATTCATCGTCGCGGCCGAGCAGCTCCCCGGCAAGCTTTACAGCGGTCACTGTGTAAGGCTGGCCTTCTCTAATACTCACCACAACGGAGATCGACTGCTTGTCCGGCGACATGGTCACCTGGGTGGACTCCACCGCAAATTCAAGGTAGCCGCGGTTGGTGTAGTGCGCCCGCAGCGATTCCAGATCGGCGTTGAGCTTGGAGCGCGCGTAACGGTCACGCTTGCTGTACCAAGTGAACCAACCGCTGGTGGTTTGTTCGAACAGCTCGAGCAGATCCTTTTCCTTGAAGGCCTTGGCTCCAAGGATACGCATGTCGCGGATCTTGGCCGGCTCACCTTCGGTAGTGGTGAACGTCACCGACACCCGGTTGCGCTCCTGTGGCGTCACCGTTGTCACCACTTCGGCGCCATAAAGGCTGCGAGTAAGGTATTGCCGCTTGATTTCCTGCTCAGCCCGGTCGACCAACGCGCGGTCAAAAGGCTGTCCCTCGGAAATGCCAGCATCCTTCAGCGCCTTGACCAGGGTGTCCTTGTCGAACTCTTTGATGCCAGCGAAATTCACGCTGCCGATGATGGGGCGTTCCTCTACCACCACCACCAGCACCTGGTCTTCCACCTGAAGCCGTACATCCTTGAACAGGCCCGTAGCGAAGAGAGCGCGCACCGCAGCCGCACCCTTTTCCTCGTTGTACAAGTCGCCCACTCGGAAAGGCAAGGCAGCAAACACCGTCCCAGGGTCCGAACGCTGCAGGCCCTCGACCCGGATATCCTTGATCGAGAAAGGATCGATCGCCCAAGCCATCGTTGGCAGAGATGACAGGGCCGCTGCGGCCACGCAGGCGATCAAGGGGCTCAGGCGGTGCACCGAATCAGATAGGGGCATGGAAGTCAGTCAGTTCAGGCCCATCAGGCGCAAGACATCGTTGGTTAGCGCCAAAGCCATCAGCAGCAGCAGGAGCACCATGCCAATGCGCTGAAGGCGCTCAAGCCAGAATTCCGATGGCGGGCGACCGGTAAACGCCTCGAAAAGATGATACATGAGGTGCCCGCCATCGAGCATCGGCAACGGCACCAGGTTCAGTACAAAAAGGCTGACACTGACCAGAGCTAGGAAGCCCAGATACTGGCTGGCCCCACGTTGCACCGACTGACCCGCAGCGTCGGCGATGGTCAGCGGGCCGGAGAGTTGTCGTAACGATGCCTCGCCGATGATCATTCGCCCGATCATTCGCACCGTCAGCCAGGACATTTCGAACGAATGCTTTAACCCGTGTGCAAGAGACTCCAGTGGGCCTTTCCGAACCAAGACCCAATCAGGCGCGCTACCGATAGCCGCTTCGACCCGGGCCATGCGCTGTCCATCTGCCAATGTTCCCACCCGAGGCAGCACCGACAACACCACCTCACGCCCTGCCCGCTCCAGGCGCCAAACTTGGGGTTCGAGAGCACTGGAATGGGCGCGGATTCGCTCACGCAGTGCGGCTGCATCACGAATCCCCATGCCATCTACCGCCAGCACCCGGTCGCCGGGTTGCACCCCCGCCTCTTGCGCGGCGCCGCCATCCAAGACCCGCTGAATCACTGGATCGGCATACGCACCGCTGAGACCCAAGCGCCGAAGAAACTGCTCGTCAATCTCCCCCTTGAAGTTCGCCAAATCAACGGTGACGGCGCGGCTAGCCGCGCGGCCCTCAAGCGCCAATTCCAGGATCACAGACTCGCGGTCGAGGGCGGCACGGGTCAACTGCCATTGGAGGTCGGTAAGCGACTGCACCGCTTGGCACCGGTCCTGCGCACCGCGGCCCAGGGGGCTATGCACGCCGACGCACAGCGCCAGCACACGGTCACCGCCCTGCACGCCCGCCCGCTCCATCGCACTGCCCGGGGCAGGCGTGGCCAAACGCGCCACGGGCTCATGGGCCCCCCACCAAGCGGCCCCGGCATACAACAGGACCGCCAAGGCCAAGTTGGCCAAAGGGCCTGCCGCCACAATCAAGGAGCGCTGAAATAGTGGCCTGTGGTCAAAAGCCATGGACCAACACTCCGGCCGCACCGACTCTTCACGGGAGTCCAGCATCCGGACATAACCGCCCAAGGGTAGTGCGCAAACAACCCACTCAGTGGACTCGGGTTCAACCTGACGGCGCCACAAGACAGGACCAAACCCAATCGAAAAACGCAGCACCCGCACCCCGCAGGCTCGCGCCATCCGGTAGTGCCCCCATTCGTGAACAGTAACCAAAACCGCAATGGTCAGCAAGAAGGACAGAACGGTAGTCATCAGACCCGAACCTCGAGATCAAACCACATGCAAATCGGCCCACTGCCTCACCTGAGCACGTGCTCGCTGATCCAGGTCAAGCAGGTCGTACAAACCTGCGTCTGGGCCCAAACGGGGCTCTATGCGCTCCAATGCTTGAGCATTGAGTCGGTAGATGTCCATAAAGCCGATACGCCCTGCCAGGAATTGCTCAACGGCCACTTCGTTGGCTGCGTTGAGCACCGCCGTGCTGCCCAAAGGCCCTGCCAAGGCCTGCCAAGAGAGGAAGAGTCCTGGAAACCGCCGCTCGTCGGCCTGCTCAAAGGTCAGGGCCTTTATGGATGTCCAGTCCAGAGCCAACGCGCCGGACTCCATGCGCTCGGGCCAGGCCAGCCCATAGGCGATGGGCACCCGCATATCGGGTGTGCCCAACTGGGCCAACACCGATTGGTCACGGCACACGACCATCGAGTGCACGATGCTCTGGGGATGAATCACCGCCCGAATACGGTGGGGTTCCAAATCAAACAACCAACGCGCCTCGATTACCTCTAAGGCCTTGTTCATCATCGTAGCCGAGTCGACTGAAATCTTGCGGCCCATCACCCAGGTGGGGTGAGCGCAGGCCTGCTCCGGCGTCACAGCCTCAAGGGAGTCGGGATCGCTTTGGCGAAATGGGCCACCAGAGGCCGTCAGGATGATGTGGTCCACCCGCTGCGACCATGTCTGCCGGTCCTGCGGCAAACACTGGAAGATGGCCGAGTGTTCGCTGTCGATAGGGATCAGGGTTGCGCCGCCTTCTCGCACGGCCTGCATGAAGACGGCGCCACCGACAACCAGAGCCTCTTTATTGGCCAATAACAGCCGTTTGCCGTTACGCGCGGCTTCCAGACACGATGGCAAGCCCGCAGCGCCCACCACAGCGGCCATCACCGCGTCGACATCGGCGTGCCCAGCGACGTCGCAGAGTGCTTGCGGCCCGGCTAGCACCTCGGTCGGACAGCCCGGAGTCTTGAGTTGTCTGGCGACCTCGCCGGCCTTAGCCGGGTCCGTGACCACAGCCCAGCGGGGCTTCCATTGCAGGCACTGTGTAATCAGTTGGTCCATCCGGCTGTGCGCCGACAGGGCGCACACCTCAATATGGTGGGGATGTCGCGCCGCCACATCCAAGGTGTTGCACCCAATCGACCCCGTGGAGCCCAATACTGCCAAGCGCAATTTGTTCCTCACCGCACCCCCAAGGCCAGCACCGCCATAGCCGCAGGCAACACCGGCAGTAACCCATCCACACGGTCGAGTACGCCACCATGGCCAGGCAGCAGACCACTGCTGTCCTTGGCGCCAGCTGCCCGCTTGAGCATGGATTCGAACAAGTCACCCACCACACCAAGAGCCACCAGCGCGGTCAGTATGAACAGCAAGCCCTGCAAGCCAAAGTCCTTGAGAGCCCGCGAGAAGATACTCAGCGAATCGACCGAAAGCGAACGCTCCAGGGCCATCCAAATCAGGGCCATCAAGCCCACACCCACGCAGGCACCCGCCACACCCTCCCAAGTCTTGCCTGGGCTCAAGGAAGGGGCTAGCCTGCGACGGCCCCAACGGTGTCCGGCGAAATACGCAGCAATATCGGAAGCCCATACGATGCTCATCACCGACAGCATCCAGTTCACACCCACCTCTCGCGCAACCGTCAGAGCCCACCAGGTGCTCAACATCACCGCCAGCCCGCTGCCCAGGCGCAGCCAAGCCGGCAAGCCTGCCCACCCGTGGGGGCCTTGAGGCATGAGCACGAGGCAGGCCAGCACCCAACTGACGGTCAGCCAAGCCCACCCAACACCTGGCGAAGCCCAAATGGTCCCCGCCCCAGCGGACCATAAGCCCATAGCCGCAGCAAACAGGGGCACGACCGTGGCATACGCCATGGCCCAGGGCCCGTCTCGTCCGTTCAAGCGTGCCCATTCCCAGGCACCAGCCGTAGCCAGGCCCAGGGCAAACAGGCTAAAGGGGATTACCGATTCGGTAAACAGGGTCGGGAGCAAAACCGCCAGCAGCACCAGCGCCGTGATGACACGCTGGCGCAGCATCAGGCTCCGTCCCGTGCGGACGCGCGGCCCAGTGCCGGCAGTGCCCGGCAGCCCACCCGGCACACCGATGGCTCAGCCATGAGCGGACGCAGGGTTGGCACTTGAGCCGCCCACCTGGCGCAGGCCACGCTCGGCGTCTGCGCAGGGCGGATGGTGGTCCGGCAAAGATCCAAAGCGCCTCTCGCGTGAAGTGTAGAAAGCCAGCGCTTGGTGCACGTCTTCATCATCGAACTCGGGCCACAGCCGTTCGGTGAAATACATTTCGGCATACGCCGCCTGCCAGAGCAAGAAGTTGCTCAAGCGGCACTCACCGCCGGTTCGGATCAACAGATCGGGGTCGGGCAGGTCGGCCAAGGCCATATACCGCCCCAGGGTTGACTCGTCCAAAGCCTCCGGCAGAACCCCGGCAGCCATGGCTCGCTTGCAGGCTTGCACCACATCCCAGCGCCCACCGTAGTTGAATGCCACATTCAGCTCGACGCGGCGATTACCTGCGGTGGCTTGCTCAATCTTGACAAATGCCTGTCGGACCTTGGGCGAAAGCACACTAAGGTCTCCCACCGCGCGAAGCCGTACCCCCTGCGCTACCAAGGAGCTCAAATGGGCCTTGATTGCCGTGGGCACGAGCGACATTAGCCCCGACACCTCGGGCTCAGGTCGGTTCCAGTTTTCCGTAGAAAACGCGTAGACGGTGAGGATCTTCACACCGCGCTGGGTGAAGGCCCTTACCGCACGCACCAGCGCCTCAACCCCTTCCTTGTGACCCAGCAAACGCGGCAGACCGCGCTGCGTGGCCCACCGCCCATTGCCATCCATCACGATGGCCACATGGCGGGGTCCCGCTGACTCAGGCTTGGGCTTAGGCTTGGGGCTATCAGACTTCACAGGCCATACCATTGAACGACGGCGGTCAAACCGCCATGATCTCCGCTTCCTTGCCCTGAACCAAACGGTCAACTTCAGCAATAGTACGGTCGGTTAACTTCTGCACTTCTTCCTGCGCACGACGCTCCTCGTCCTCACTGGCCAGTTTGTCTTTGACGAGCTTTTTGACCTGGTCGTTGGCGTCTCGGCGCAAGTTGCGTACAGCCACCTTACAGTCTTCCCCGGTTGAGCGCACCACCTTAGTCAACTCGCGCCGCCGCTCCTCGCTTAAGGCCGGCATGGGCACCCTCAGAAGATCACCTTGGGCGCTGGCGTTGAGACCCAGATCGCTATCGCGGATGGCCTTCTCGATCTTGGGGCCCATCCCCTTTTCCCAGGGCTGCACGCTAATGGTGCGGGCGTCAAGCAGGCTCACATTGGCCACTTGGCTGATGGGCACCATAGATCCATAGTAATCGACCTGCACTTGGTCCAGGATGCCGGGGTGGGCGCGGCCGGTGCGTATCTTCTGGAGTTCGCCCTTGAAGGCCCCAACGGACTTGACCATTTTCTGTTCGGCGGTCTTTTTGATGTCGGCGATGGTCATGGCAATTGACGGTTCAAAGGGGGGTCAAACATGTACCAGGGTACCTTCGTCCTCACCTTGCACCGCACGGCGCAAGGCACCCGACTTGAAAATACTGAACACCTTGATAGGCAGCTTCTGGTCGCGACACAGCGCAAAAGCTGTGGCGTCCATCACCGCCAAGTTTCGGGAGATAGCTTCATCGAAGCTGATCCGCACGTAGCGCTGAGCACTGGGGTCTTTTTGGGGGTCGGCCGAATACACGCCATCCACCTTGGTTGCCTTGAGGACCACCTCGGCGCCAATTTCAGCGCCGCGCAGGGCGGCAGCCGTGTCAGTGGTGAAGAAGGGGTTACCGGTACCAGCTGCGAAGATCACCACCTTGCCCTCTTCCAAATACTGCAGGGCCTTGGGGCGAACGTAGGGCTCAACGACTTGTTCGATGCCGATGGCGCTCATCACGCGTGCGGTGAGCCCTTCTTGGCGCATGGCGTCCGACAAAGCCAGGCTGTTCATCACCGTGGCCAACATGCCCATGTAGTCAGCCGTGGCGCGGTCCATGCCTACCGATCCGCCAGCCACGCCTCGAAAGATGTTGCCCCCGCCTATCACCACCGCCACCTCACAGCCCAGTTGGGTCACCTCTGCGACTTCACGGACCATGCGCACGATGGTCGCCCGGTTGATGCCGTAGGCGTCGTCGCCCATGAGGGCTTCGCCGGAGAGTTTCAGGAGAATGCGTCGGTAAGCAGACATGCGCAGCAGGAATGGCGTTCAACAAACACCCCAGTGTAAGGGGCCAGAGGGGGGTTGCTACGCATTTTGCAGTCGCGCATGTGTTCCTAGCACCGATGGCCCCGTGTGGGGCCACCGCCAGTGCAGCACCTTACTGAGCCTTGCTGGCCGCCGCGACCTGGGCTGCCACTTCAGCAGCGAAGTCGTCCTGCTTCTTCTCAATGCCCTCACCTACCACGTACAGGGTGAAACCCTTGGCGGTCGTGCCGGTGGACTTCAGATGGGCCGCAACGGTCTGCTTGCCATCAGCCGCCTTCACAAAGACCTGGTCAAGCAGCGACACCTCTTTGAGAAACTTCTGGACCGACCCTTCCACCATCTTAGCCGCGATATCAGCGGGTTTACCGGACTCGGCTGCCTTCTCGGCTGCGATCTTGCGCTCCTTGTCCACCAACTCCGAAGGCACTTCGATGCTGGACAGGGCCGCGGGCTTCATGGCGGCAATGTGCATGGCCGTGTCCTTGGCGGCCACATCGTCACCTTCGAATTCGACGATCACGCCGATACGCGTTCCGTGCAGATATGAGGCCAGCTTGCCACCGCCGGCGTAGCACTTGAAGCGCCGGATGGTCATGTTCTCACCGATCTTGCCGATCAGGCCCTTGCGCACGTCTTCGACTGTGGGCCCGAAGGACTCCTGCCTCAACGGTAGGCCCGACAGAGCTGCAACGTCGGCTGGGTTGTGGGAAGCTACCAACTCGGCACAAGCCTTGGCAAAAGTGAGGAAGGCTTCGTTCTTGGAAACGAAATCGGTCTCGCAGTTGATCTCGATCAGGGCGCCGGTGCTGCCCGACACGGCTGCTGAAATCACGCCTTCGGCAGTGATGCGGGCCGCGGCCTTGCCAGCCTTGTTGCCCAGCTTGACGCGCAGGATTTCCTCGGCGCGGCCCATTTCGCCGTCGGCCTCGGTCAGCGCCTTTTTGCACTCCATCATTGGCGCGTCTGTCTTGGCGCGCAGTTCAGCCACCATCCTGGCGGTAATCGCAGGCATCTTGTCTACTCCGTGGATTTGAATAAGGGGTCGCGCAGGCCCCTTTGGGAATGTGGGTGTCCAGGCGAACCAGAGCGTTGAGCCAGCAGCAGCGGGCCGCCCAAAAGGGCCGCAGCCCGCTGTGGCCGTCAGTGTCCTTCGTTGACCTCGACGAACTCGTCACCTTCGCCGCCGGCCACCGCCTGCGCCAGCTCTTGCGTGGCATTGGCCTTACCGTCAAGCACCGCATCTGCCACCGCGCGGGCGTACAGAGCTACAGCCTTTGCTGAATCGTCATTGCCAGGAATCACATAGTCGATACCATCGGGCGAGTGATTCGTATCCACCACGCCGACCACCGGGATGCCCAGCTTGTTAGCTTCCTGGATGGCGATCTTGTGATAACCCACGTCGATCACAAACAGTGCATCAGGCAAGGCGGCCATGTCGGCGATGCCGCCGATGTTCTTTTCCAGTTTGACGATCTCGCGCTGGAACATCAACGCTTCTTTCTTGATGGCGGGCTGGGTTCCGGCGTCCACCTGGGCCTGCATGTCCTTGAGCTTCTTCAAGGAGCCCTTTACAGTCTTGAAGTTGGTGAGCATCCCACCAAGCCAACGCTGGTCCACGTACGGCATGCCGCAACGCTGCCCCTCAGCGGACACCACCTCACGGGCCTGGCGCTTGGTACCTACCAGCATGATGGTGCCGCGGCGCGCTGCGAGTTGGCGGATGAACTTCAGACCGTCCTGCAAAAGCGGCTGGGTCTTTTCCAGGTTGATGATGTGAATCTTATTTCGATGGCCATAGATAAACGGGGCCATCTTGGGGTTCCAGAAGCGTGTTTGGTGACCGAAGTGCACCCCTGCTTCCAGCATTTCTCGCATGCTGACAGACATGATTTTTCCTAGAAGGTTGGGTCTAGAATCCCGCCGAAATTTCAGTTTGAACCCCCTGAAGAAGGGATCGGTTCGAACCAAAACACCTCTGGTGGCTGGATCCGTGATTACCTCACCCGGATTTGGGTGAGTTCTTAGAGTGTAACAGGCTTGAACCAAACTCACCCTGAGCTCAACTCACCCTAGCCTCAGCGTCCACAACGCCCCGGTTGCACAGCCGGTCCAGGCCCACATGGCGCTTGGCGCTTGTGGAGCAAGCAGAGCGCTCGCTCGTTTGAAGCGCAGGCCCTGAAGGCACAGCACCACCTCAGCCTAATGAAGCGCACCGGTGCCGCAGTAGCCAAAGTAGCGCCCGCTCTGGCGCGCCCAGGAAGCGGTATCTGAGTGATGACCAATGCCGGCGCCAACGAGGGCGACCGGTGGGAAGCAGCCCGCCTGCTGCACGTGGCGGGCTTGCCGGTTCAGGTGTGTGAGGTGCAGGCTGCCCATACACCAAGGGCCCGCCAGGCGCGTGAGCTTGGCCTGCAGGCCGGGCTGCACGCGCAGCCGCGGCCAAGGCCATTGGGTCGGCCGGTGCGCAGCCCAGACATGAACAGAGCGCTTGCCCCCGCCCGCGCAGCCGACCGGGGAACAAAACGCCCAACTGCACCGTACATGCAGCATGTTGGGCTGCAAAGTTCACTGCATGCAACACTTGCGCAGCCACCAAGACCGCCAAGACATCGCAAAAGCCAGCGATGGCTGAAAAGCGCAATACGCACAAACAGATCAGCAGACCACTGACCACCAGCGGGAAGGCATCATTACCAACCGCCTCCAACAAAAAGCCGGTGCTGGCGAAGTAGGTGAAGGACATAGCGGCAAAAGCCGCCCAGGAAGGCCGGGTCACGCAGGCGAGGCACCTTTGATCGGTGCAACCGGCAGCTGCACGTCTGCGCACTGTGCGCGATGCAAAAGCGCATGATCCATCACCACCAGTGCTAGCATGGCCTCAGCGATTGGTGTGGCGCGAATCCCCACACAAGGGTCGTGCCGACCGAAGGTTTCCACCGTGGCCGGCTGCAACTGGCGGTCAATAGAGGCCTTGGGCAGACGGATGGAACTGGTGGGCTTGACCGCGATGCGCACGATCAATTCCTGCCCGGAGCTGATACCCCCGAGGACGCCCCCGGCATGGTTGCTGCGAAAGCCCTTTGCCGACAACTCGTCACCATGCACGCTGCCGTGTTGCGCCACCACCGCAAAGCCGTCGCCAATCTCCACACCCTTGACCGCGTTGATGCCCATCATGGCGTAGGCGATGTCCGCATCAAGCTTGTCAAACAAGGGTTGACCCAAACCAACGGGCACGCCCGTGGCCCTCACCTCAATGCGAGCGCCCACCGAGTCGCCCTTCTTGCGCAGGGTATCCATATAAGCTTCCAACTCAGGAATGTGGCTGGCATTGGCCGCAAAGAATGGGTTACGGGGGACGTGTTCTAAACCCTCAAAGGGAATCTCACGCTCCCCCAAAGCCGACATCCACCCCACGAATTCCGTATCGTATTGGACCTTGAGCCACTTTTTAGCCACCGCGCCGGCGGCCACCATGGGCGCGGTCAAGCGGGCTGAGGAGCGCCCCCCGCCACGCGGGTCTCGCAGCCCGTACTTGCGCCAATAGGTGTAGTCGGCGTGCCCCGGGCGAAAGGTGTCCAGCAGGTTACTGTAGTCCTTGCTGCGTTGGTCGGTGTTTCGGATCAACAGCGCAATGGGCGTTCCCGTGGTTCGGCCCTCGTACACACCCGAGAGGATCTCCACGGCATCAGGCTCGTTGCGCTGCGTCACATGTCTACTGGTGCCCGGACGGCGGCGGTCAAGCTCAGGCTGTATGTCGCCTTCATGCAGCTCTAACCCAGGCGGGCATCCATCAATCACGCAGCCGATGGCCACTCCGTGGCTCTCACCGAAATTCGTGACACAAAATAGGTTACCAAAAGTGCTGCCGGACATAGATCAGGGGCTTTAAAGCGTTACCCTAATTGTGACAGTGTGCGCAGCGTGCAAAGCCCGCCCGTACCGAGCTCAGCCCGTGGCCTTGTCGCCAGTGGACGCCGGGTCTTCTGAGGGCCAGTCGCGGATGTAAGCCTTGAGCATGCGGTTCTCAAAGTCTTGCGCATCCACCACGGCCTTGGCCACGTCGTAGAACGAGATCACCCCCATCAGCGTGCGGCCGTCCAGCACCGGCATGTAACGCGCATGGCGGGCCACCATCATGCGCCGCACCTCATCCATCTCGGTCTCCATGCTGCAGGTCATTGGGTGGTCATTCATCACCGATCGAACCAGCAGAGAACCCACTTGGTTCTGGTTGCGCACCACCGCGGCGATCACTTCGCGAAAGGTGAGCATGCCGGTGAGGTCGCCGTGGTCCATGACCACCAGAGAACCCACGTCCTGTTCAGCCATCGTCTTGATGGCCTGCGCCAGAGGCGTGTCCGAACTGACGACGAACAAGGTGCCGCCTTTGACGAGGAGGATGTCACTGACCTTCATGAGGCTGCCTACTGATAAATAGCGGAACTACAGGGCTATGGCGAGCGCTCAACATAGCACACAATGAGCGTTAAACCAACGCCGGAATCTCCCATCATGGCCGGATACAGCACCCCCCACTTTGACACCCTAGCCCTGCACGCCGGTGCTGCACCTGACCCCAGCAGCGGTGCGCGCGCGGTGCCTCTGCACTTGAGCACTTCGTTCGTGTTTAGGGATGCCGAGCATGCAGCCTCTCTGTTCAACATGGAGCGGCCCGGCCATGTCTACAGCCGCATCAGCAACCCGACCAATGCGGTGTTTGAAGAACGAATGGCCGCTTTGGAAGAGGCGGTGGGGGCCGTGGCAACCGCCAGTGGTCAGGCAGCCTTGCATCTGGCCGTGGCCACCTTGGCAGGTGCGGGCTCACACATCGTGGCCAGCGCTGCCCTCTACGGCGGCTCTCACAACCTATTGGCCTACACGCTGCAACGCTTTGGTATCGATACCAGCTTTGTGGCGCCTCGGGACCTTGACGCTTGGCGCTCGGCCATCCGCCCTAATACCCGTTTGCTCTTCGGCGAGACCCTGGGCAACCCCGGCCTGGATGTGTTGGACATACCCTCGGTATCGGAGGTGGCGCACGATGCGGGCCTGCCGCTTTTGGTGGACTCCACCTTCACCACACCTTGGTTGATCAAGCCCCTTGAACTCGGGGCGGATCTGGTCTTCCACTCGGCCACCAAGTTCCTGTGCGGACACGGTACGGTGGTCGGTGGCATTGTCCTGGATGGTGGCCGCTTCGATTGGGCCGCCAGCCCACGCTTCCCCGAGCTCAGCGAGCCTTACGTGGGATTTCACGGCATGAACTTTGCCGAAGAGAGCACCGTGGGCGCCTTCTTGCTGCGCGCTCGGCGTGAAGGCCTGCGTGACTTTGGCGCCTGCATGAGCCCCCACACAGCCTGGCTAATGTTGCAGGGCATTGAGACACTGCCCCTGCGCATGGAGCGCCATGTGGCCAACGCGCGGCGCGTGGTGGAGTTTCTGTGCAATCACCCGCTGGTGCAGGACGTGGCCTACCCTGAACTACCCTCGCACCCAGACCACGCGCTGGCGCGCCGCCTGCTGCCGCGCGGCGCAGGCGCAGTTTTCAGCTTTAACCTCAAGGGATCGCGCGAACAGGGCCGGGTTTTCATTGAAACCCTGCAGGTGTTCTCACACTTAGCCAATGTCGGAGACTGCCGCTCCCTGGTTATCCATCCGGCCTCCACCACCCACTTCCGTATGAGCGACGATGCCTTGCGGATCAGCGGCATCGGGCCGGGAACAATCCGCCTGTCCATTGGGCTTGAATCAGCCGACGACCTGATCGAAGATCTTAAACGCGCCTTCAAGCTCGCCGAACGGGCCGGCGGCAAACCCTCGCCCAAAGCCCA
This sequence comes from Betaproteobacteria bacterium, assembly GCA_016868355.1. Taxonomy (GTDB): domain Bacteria; phylum Pseudomonadota; class Gammaproteobacteria; order Burkholderiales; family Burkholderiaceae_C; genus RFTU01. The sequence goes on from VGHB01000001.1 coordinate 158,586, forward strand.
AACTGCGCCAGGTGACGCGTGAAGATTGACATCGCAGACCGTCAGATCTACGCCTACACCGGCGGCCGACCCTTTGACCCTCGCCTGCCCTGCGTGGTTTTCATTCACGGCGCGCTTCATGACCACAGCGTTTGGACGATGCCAGCGCGTTGGCTGGCGCACCATGGGCATGCGGTCTTGGCCCTGGACCAACCCGGTCATATGCGAAGCAGCGGACCGGTCTGTGCCGACATCGAAAGCTTGGCGCAGTGTTTATGGGACGTACTGGATGCCGTGGGAGTGAAAGCGGTCAGCCTGGTGGGCCACAGCATGGGCTCGCTCATTGCCCTCCAAGCCGCCTCACAGCGAGCCCAGTGCGTTCGAGACCTCGTCATGGTGGGCACCTCCTATCCGATGACGGTCTCATCCGCGCTGCTCCAGGCCGCCGAGCAGCAGCCTGCGCAGGGTATCGAGCTGGTCAATCAGTACTCAATCAGCACCTGGGCGGCCAAGCCCGGATACCCAGGCCCAGGTTTCTGGCTGCATGGGGGGAATCGGGCGCTAATGCACCGAGTGATGGCCTCCAATCGCGATGTGAACCTCTTCAGCCATGACTTCAGGCTGTGTGATGCCTACCGGGGTGCTGAAGCAGCGATGCCACAAGTCCGGGCACGCTCGCACTTGGTTCTGGGCGCACGGGATCAAATGACCCTGCCCAAGGCCAGCGGCTTGCTGCAACAGGGCCTGAACGCCCAGGTGCATACCGTGGCGGCCGGACACAGCCTGATGCATGAAGACCCTGAGGATTTCTTGCGCGTACTGCGAAGCATCACCGCGGGGCATGCGGTATAGGTTCACCTGGGGTTTATCCTAACGGACTATCATGCCGGCCATGAACGATGTCTCCCCTGGGCCGACTCCCAGCGCCGCCGACCGAGTGGTGCAGGCCACCCGTACCTTGTCCATCGCCGCCCTGATGGGTTTGGTGGTCCTGGGCCTAGCCTGGGAGCTTGTGCTGGCTCCAACGGGTAACCGAACCCTGGTGCTCAAGGTCGTTCCACTGCTTTTCCCCTTGGTGGGGTTGCTCAAGCACAGGATGTACACGCATCGCTGGGTCAGCCTGCTTGTGTGGCTGTACTTCACCGAAGGGGTGGTCCGAGCTACATCAGACCCCTACCCTTCTTGGGTGCTGGCCTGTGTTGAGGTGCTCTTGTGCTTGGTGCTGTTCACCGCCAGCGCTGTGCATGTCCGCTGGCGTTTGTCGCAGGCCAAAGCCCGAGGCGAACTGCAGGAGGTCGCAAGCTGATGGGTTCCGCAAAGCCGACCCTGGCTGAATGCCCACCTCCGGACCTGCTGGAGGCTCTGGAGGTAATTACCGGTCCGGGCCATGTGCTGACGGGTGACGGGTTGCAGGCCTATGAACGCGACTGGCGTCGCCGCTCGCACGGCCGGGCACGTGCAGTGGTGAGGCCAGCTGATGCTCAGCAGGTGGCACGCGTGGTCCAAGTTTGCGCGCAGCACCGGGTATCGCTGGTGCCACAAGGCGGGCACACCGGCCTGGTGGGCGGCGGTACACCAGACGAGACCGGCACGCAAATCGTGCTGTCGACGCAGCGCCTGAACCACATCCGGGAGGTGGATGCAGACAACCTAACCATGACGGTCGAGGCGGGCTGCATTCTACAAACCGTTCAGGCTGCCGCCGCTGAGTTGGGGCTGCTGTTTCCACTGAGTCTGGCCGCCGAGGGCAGTTGCACCATCGGTGGTAACTTGTCCACCAATGCTGGCGGCACGCAGGTGCTGCGCTATGGCAACGCGCGCAGCCTGTGCCTCGGCCTGGAGGTGGTCACGGCCGAAGGCTGTCTGCTTAACGGCCTAAGCGGCTTGCACAAGGACAACACCGGGTATGACCTGCGCGACTTGTACATCGGCAGCGAAGGCACCCTAGGCGTGATCACCGCTGCCACCTTGAAGCTCTTCCCCCAACCAGCGGCCGTGATGACCGCCCTGGCCAGTTGTGCCAGCCCCAGCCATGCGGTGGCCCTCCTTCGACTGGCGCGGGCCCGGTTGGGCGCCACCCTCACTGGCCTCGAATTGATGAACCGCCTGTCCCGCGAATTAGTCGCACAGCACCTGCCCCAGATTGCGCAGCCGCTATGTTCAGGCCAACAGATGCCAGCCTGGAGTGTCCTGCTCGAACAGTCCGACGATCAGGGCCCGGAACAGGCTCAAGGACGGCTGGAGGATCTAATGTCTTTGGCACTGCAAGACGGGCTGATTGAGGATGTCGCAGTGGCCAAAAACCTAGCCGAGTCCCGCAGCCTTTGGCACCTGCGTGAAGCCATTCCCTTGGCGCAGGCCGAAGAAGGCTTAAACATCAAGCACGACATCTCACTGCCGGTGTCGCGTATTCCTGCATTCATTGCTGAGACCGACGCAGCCTTGGAACAGGCTCACCCCGGTTGTCGCTTGGTGAACTTTGGTCACTTAGGCGACGGTAACCTGCACTACAACGTTCAGGCCCCACCTACGGTGGCAGCAAGCGACTTTCTTCGCCAGCATGAGCCGGCCATCAACACCTTGGTCTACGACGCAGTGCAACGGCACCAGGGCTCCATTTCCGCCGAACATGGCATCGGCCGTCTCAAGCGCGACGAGTTGGCTCATCGGAAAGACCCTGTGGCCCTGAGCCTGATGAAGCGGTTGAAGGCGGCTTTGGATCCTGAGGGAACATTGAACCCTGGACGGGTGATCTAATTGGCTGGCGCTGGGGGACCGAGCCCCTACTGCAGCGGACCGCCAAGTCCCTTGGGCATGGGCAGGGGTATCACCTCGATGCCCTCATCGAGCAATGACTCACGTTCATGCGGCGTGGTCTGACCCCGTATCCCGCGCTCGGGCGATTCGCCATAGTGGATGCGGCGGGCCTCTTCGGCAAACCGGCCACCCACATCTTCGGTGTTCTCGATCACGTGCCGGACGGCCTTGAGCCAAGCGTGTTGCATCAAGGCCATGGTGGTAGCGGCTTCCGGGGAAGGCGGCTTCCGGCTTGCTGGGACGGCGTCAGGGGCCACTGACACCACCGCTTGGGACCCGCTTGGCTCAGACACCGTATCACCGGCGATTTCTTGGCGTGCGCCGCTGATGCGGCCCAGGTTGAGCCGTGGAGCACTCAGCCGCTTGTTGATCTCGCGCGAGGCGCAGAAAGGGCACTCAAGCAAGCCGCTCTGCTTCTGCTGTGCATAGTCACCTTCCGACGCAAACCAACCTTCAAAGGCATGGCCGGTAACGCAGCCTAAGTCGAATACTTTCATCCCTCAGATCATAAGTTCACAAGTCCAAGCGAGTTGGCAGCAGGGTCGAATCGGGTTGGGGCAGGCCCCATTCAGCACACCAAGCCTGGGCACTTTGCCACCGGGGCTGCCAACGGCCCGCTGCCCAATGTTCCAGCCACAGCAGCCCAATTTGGGTCTTAGCGTCGCTCAAGGCCCCTTGTGCAGCCATGTTCTGCAGGTCCTGCATTCCAACCTCGCAAATGTCGAGCAACTCGTCAGCATCGAGCTTGGCGGGCCCAGGCACAAGGCCCTGGGCAAACCACACTTCAATGAACTCGTCGGAATAGGCTGCGGCGTTGTGCAGGCGCCCGGCCACCGCCCATTCGTGCGCGCGGTAGCCGGTTTCCTCAAGTAACTCCCGCATACCGGTATGCAAGGTGGGTTCTGCCATATCACGCTTGCCGGCCGGAAACTCCAACAGCACCTGCCGAAGAGGGTAGCGGTACTGCCGCTCCATGATGAAACGGTCCCGCGACAGCAAAGGCACCACCATGACCGCACCCGGGTGCCGGATGTACTCCCGTCGCACCAGCAACCCATTGGACAGTCGGGCCTGGTCGCTGTACACCTGCAAAAATGTCCCTTTAAGCACCTGTTCGGACGCAACAGGTACCTCGTGTAGCCTTTGCTCCTCAGGGCTCATTCGAAACCCGGTTTGCCGGGCGTTGGCGTCGTAAGTAGCGCCAGACGAACCCTGGAAATGCGAAGGTTAAGAACAGACTGCCCATGGCCACATAGAACGCCCAACCCTGTGCATGGCGCTGCCCAATGCTGGCCTCCACTAAAAATCCAAGTCCGATACACAAGCCGCAACCGGCAAACAACTCCAGCACCCTCCACGCGAGGTGCTTGGGCGAGCGGCGTGGCCCCAGCACGAACAAGCGTTCGTTGACGAAGGGCAGATTGGCCAAGACCAGGCCCAACAGCAGCAACAACCAGACCTCCAAACGGATGTCCATTACTGCTCCGATGGAGGCTGTAACTGCACGCCGCGCTCGAAGGCCAGGAATTTATTCACAGCTTTATCGGTCAGTGATCAGGTGGCGAGCGCGCGAACCACGGCGTCGCGGCACACCGCCATGAGCCCTCCGGGCAGCACGCCCAGGATCAGCACCACTGCCCCGTTGGCCATCAAGAGCAGACCCGCCGGGCCTTGCGCCGATACGATCGGCCCCTGCACCGGTTCGTCAAAGACCATGACCTTGACCACCCGCAGATAGTAGAAGGCCGCCACTAGGCTCAGCAGCACTGCAACCACCGCCAATGCGATGTATGCGGCCTGACCTGTGGTCACCAGGGTTTGCAGCACCGCAAGCTTGGCATAAAACCCCATGGTGGGTGGTATGCCAGCCAGTGAGAACATGAACACCGTCATCACTGCTGCCATCCACGGCTGCCGCCGCGCTAAGCCCGCCAAGTCAGCAATCTGTTCACTCTCAAAACCATCCCGTGCCAGCAACATCACCAAGCCGAAGCTGCCGAGGGTGGTCAAGACGTAGGTTGCCATATAGAACATTGCCGAGCTGTAAGCATTACCCGCCGGCACCGTTTCACCACCGATCACGCCAGAGCCGAGCGACAGCAACATGAAGCCCATCTGCGCAATGGCGGAATAGGCCAGCATACGCTTGAGATTGGTCTGCGCAATGGCTGCAAGGTTGCCCACCACCAGCGAGACCACAGCCATGAATAAAAGCATCTGCTGCCAGTCCGCCGCGACCTTGAGCAGCCCCTCTACCAACAATCGGATGGTGATGGCAAAAGCGGCCAGCTTGGGCGCGCTGGCGATCAACAGCGTCACCGCTGTGGGAGCGCCCTGGTATACGTCGGGCACCCACATATGAAAAGGCGCCACGCCGAGCTTAAAACCCAAGCCAGCCACGATGAAGACGACCCCAAACACCAAGACCTGTGTGTTGACCCGCCCTTGCGCGATGACCTCAAACACCTTGGGAATCTCCAGGGTTCCCGTAGCGCCATACATCATCGACAGGCCGTACAACAAGAAGCCACTGGCCAAAGCCCCCAACACGAAGTACTTCATGGCAGCTTCGGTCGCCGTGGCGTCGTCGCGGCGCAGCGCCACTAGAGCGTACAGCGACAGGCTCATGATTTCCAGGCCCATGTAGACCACGAGAAAGTCGTTGGCCGACAGCATCACGTGGATACCCAAGAGAGACAACAGGGTCAACACGTAGAACTCGCCCTTGTGCATGTCGCGATCGGCGATATAGGGCTGCGCGTAGGCCAGCGTAATCATCATCGCCAGCGTGGCCATCACGCCCAGTAGGCGGCCCATGGGGTCCATCACCACCATATTACCCAAGGCGTAGATGGTCAATCCCGCATCGAATTGCTGGAAATGCAATACCGCCGTGACGGCCAAGGCCGCCTGGCTCATCCCGTGGGTATAGTGACGCCGCTCGTCGACCACAAACAGGTCAACCAGGGCGATGGCGCAGGCCGCCAGCAACAGGAAAATCTCGGGTGTCAGGGCCGCCCAGTTCAACAAGGTCATTCTTGTGGTCTCCATGGGCTCAGGCCGGCAGCTTAGACAGCGCCACATGGCGCAGGAGTTCGGTGACCGAAGTCTGCATCACATCGGTAAAGGGCTTGGGGTACAGGCCCATCCACAGCACGGCCAAGGCCAACAAGGCCAACATGAAGAACTCGCGATCATTCAGGTCAGTGAGCTCGCGCACCTGCTCGTTGGCGATGTCACCGAAATACACGCGCTTAACCATCCAAAGGGTATAGGCCGCACCAAACACCAAGGTCGTCGAGGCCACGCCTGCGATCCAGAAGTCGTACTTGACCGCCCCAAGTATGACCATCCACTCACCCACGAAGCCGCCGGTGCCGGGCAGGCCACAGTTGGCCATCGCGAAAAATACTGCAAACGCTGCAAATCTGGGCATGGTGTTCACCACACCCCCATAAGCTGAGATTTCGCGTGAGTGAACCCGGTCATACAAGACGCCGATACACAGAAACATCGCACCCGACACAAAGCCATGGCTGATCATTTGAATGATGGCACCACCCACACCTAGGTCACTGAAAATGAAGAAGCCTAAGGTGACGAACCCCATATGGGCAATCGATGAATAGGCCACCAGCTTCTTCATGTCCTGCTGTACCAGGGCCACCAAGCCGATGTAGACCACCGCAATCAAACTCAAGCTGATCATCAGCCAATCAGACTCCCGTGCGGCATCTGGTGCGATGGGCATGGAAAAGCGCAGGAAGCCGTAGGCTCCGAGCTTGAGCATGATGGCCGCTAACACCACGGAGCCGCCTGTGGGTGCTTCGACGTGTGCATCAGGCAACCAGGTGTGAACTGGCCACATCGGCACCTTGACCGAAAAGGCTGCAAAGAAGGCAAAGAACAACAAGGTCTGGGCCGTCATGGGCAGTGGCAGTTGATGCCACGCTTGGATGTCAAAGCTCCCGCCAGACTTCAAATACAGGTACAGCAAGGCAACCAGCATCAACAATGAGCCCAGCAGCGTGTACAGGAAGAACTTGAAGGCCGCATAGACCCGGCGTGGGCCACCCCAAACGCCAATGATGATGTACATCGGGATAAGGGTGGCCTCGAAGAAGATGTAAAACAGCAGTCCGTCCAGCGCACTAAAGACGCCCACCATCAGCCCCGATAGGATGAGGAAGGCGCCCATGTACATCGCTACGCGGTCTTCGATGATCTCCCAAGCAGCGATCACAACGATGATGGTGATGAATGCGGTCAGTAGGATGAACCAGACCGATAAGCCGTCGATACCCAGGTGGTAACGCACATTAAAGCGGTCGATCCACGGCAGGTTTTCCACGAACTGCATGCCGACAGCGGCCGTGTCAAAACCTACTACCAGTGGGATGGTGACCAGGAATGACAGAACCGCGGCTGCCAGCGCCAGCCAGCGCACCGCGCCTGCGTGCTCATCACGCCCGACCGCCAGCAATAGACTGCCCAGCACGATAGGCAGCCAGATGGCAACACTCAACAAGCCCATTTTCTTGTTCTCCGCCTCTTCTGTACGACCAAGGACAGGCCCTGGTGATCAATGGCCGAAGAGGCCGGTGAGATGCGGCCACAGCCGCCACGTCATAAAACCGAACACGCCCAAGAGCATCACCAGTGCATACCAATACAAGTGACCGGTCTGAACTAGGCGGCTCAGTCCAGCCAAGGTGCCAACCGCACGGGCCGACCCGTTGACGATCAGGCCATCAATAACTGCGGTATCGCCGCCCTTCCATAGCCCCGTGCCCAGTACACGCGAGCCCGCGGCCAATACCCTTTCGTTGAAAGCGTCCATGTAGTACTTGTTCTCCAGCACCTTCACCAGAGGCGAGAGCGCACGGCTTATCGCGGCTGGAATGGACGGTTGCTTAAGGTAAAACCACCAGGCCGCCGCCACGCCCATGACCGCCAGCCAAAAGGGCAGCGTTTTCAGCCCATGGACGGCCATGGCCACTGCACCGTGGTACTCGGCAGTAATACGGGCCATGGCGGGGTGTTGAGCCTCATTGACCAGGATCGCGTCCTTCAGGAACTCTCCAAACAGCATCGGCTCAATGGTCATGTACCCGATCAGCACCGAGGGCACCGCCAAAAGTACCAAGGGGGCGGTCACCACCCAAGGCGACTCGCGCGGCGTGTGGTCCTCGTCATGGTCATCGTGATGGTGGTCATGCTCCCCAGAAATAGGCTTGTGGCGGAAGCGCTCCTGGCCATGAAAGACCAGGAAATACATGCGGAAACTGTAGAAGGCCGTGACGAACACACCGGCCACCACTGCAAAGATAGCAAAGGGGGTGCCCGGCAGGTCGCTGGCCTGTACGGCCATGATGATGCTGTCCTTGGAGTAGAACCCCGCAAACAACGGCGTACCGATCAAGGCCAACGAGCCCAACAGCGAGGTGATCCAGGTGATGGGCATGTACTTACGCAGCCCGCCCATATTTCGGATGTCCTGGTCATGGTGCATACCAATGATCACCGAGCCAGCAGCTAGAAACAGCAGCGCCTTGAAGAACGCATGCGTCATCAGGTGAAACACCGCCACCGAGTAGGCCGATACTCCCAAGGCAACTGTCATATAGCCCAACTGCGAGAGCGTGGAATAGGCCACGACCCGCTTGATATCGTCTTGAACGATGCCCAAGAAGCCCATGAACAAGGCTGTGATCGCACCAATGACCAGCACAAAGTTCAATGCGGTGTCCGAGAGCTCAAACAAGGGCGACATCCGAGCCACCATGAAGATGCCCGCCGTAACCATCGTGGCAGCATGAATCAGGGCTGAGATCGGCGTGGGGCCTTCCATTGAATCGGGCAGCCACACATGCAGCGGAAACTGCGCACTCTTGCCCATCGCACCAATGAACAGGCAGATACAGGCCACCGTGATCAATAGCCAGTCGGTACCGGGAAACCTCAGCTGTGCTAGTTCATCGGCCTTGGCAAAGGCTTCGATGTAATTCAAGGTGCCAGCGTAGGCTACGATCAATCCGATGCCCAGGATGAAACCGAAGTCACCAACCCGATTCACCAGGAAGGCCTTCAGATTGGCGAAGATCGCAGTGGGCTTTTTGAACCAGAACCCGATGAGCAGGTAAGACACCAAACCAACCGCCTCCCAGCCAAAAAACAACTGAAGAAAGTTGTTGCTCATCACAAGCATCAACATTGAGAAGGTGAACAGGGAGATGTAGCTGAAGAACCGCTGGTAGCCCGGGTCATCCTCCATATAGCCAATGGTGTAAAGATGCACCATCAACGATACAAAGGTCACCACGCACATCATCATGGCTGTCAGGCCGTCGACCATGAAGCCGACCTCCATCTTCAGACCGCCAATCACCATCCACTCGTAAATGGTTTGGTTGAAACGCGCACCGTCAAGGGCAACGCTCTTGAGAACCATTGCCGACAGGATGAAGCTGATCAGCACGCCCAGGATGGTGAAGAAATGTGAGCCCCGACGCCCTACATAGCGGCCGAGGAAGCCCGCGATGATGGCACCTGCCAATGGAGCCAGGGGAACAGCCAAAAGGGTGCTGGAAGAAAGCTCTACCGCCATACTGGTCAGCCCTTGAGGGTGTCAAGTTCCTCGACGTTGATCGATGCCCGGTTACGGAACAGCACCACCAAGATCGCCAGACCGATGGCCGATTCGGCAGCCGCCACGGTGAGGATGAAAAATACGAACACCTGGCCCGCCATGTCACCCAGGTAATGGGAGAAGGCCACGAAGTTCAGGTTCACTGCCAGCAGCATGAGCTCAATGGCCATCAGCAGCACGATGAGGTTGCGCCGGTTGAGAAAAATTCCGATCACCGACAGCGCAAACAAGATGGCACCCAACGACAGGTAGTGCCCCAGGGTGATGGAGCCCATCATGCGCCTCCTTTTGGAGCAGCGGGTGGCGTTGGTTCGGATGCAGCGGCGCCCGCGCCGGCCGCAGTCGTGGAAGCCGGACCGGCCTGCCCACCAGCGCCTGAAGCCGCAGGCTGCTCCACTTCGGCTGCCATGGAGATAATACGCACCCGGTCAGCCCGCTTTACACGCACCTGTTGGCCAGGGTCCATGGCCCTCACGTCCTTACGCTTTCGTAAGGTCAGCGCCAGCGCCGCCACCATGGCCACCAGCAGCAGCACAGCAGCCAGCTGCAGCGGATACAGGTAGTGCGTGTACAGCTCGATACCCAGCAGTCGTGTATTGCCGTACTCGGCCAAACGCGGATCCACGGGTGCGGCCTGCGACACCCTGAATCCGCTCATCAGCACCAACGCCATCTCTATTGCGATCACCGCGCCAATCAGCCCTGCAAGGGGAAGGTGCTGCCAGAAGTTTTGCCGAAATTGGTCAGCGTTGATGTCCAGCATCATCACCACGAATAAGAACAAAACCATCACTGCACCCACATAGACGAGCACAAGAGTGATGGCCAGGAATTCGGCCTGCAACAGCATCCACACACACGAGGCGCTGAAGAATGCAAGCACAAGGAACAGCGCGGCATGAACCGTACTGCGGGCGGTAATCACGCAGAAAGCTGCCAGCAGCAGCACCGCGGAGAACGCATAGAACAGGGCGGCTTGGTTGTCCATGACTCTGGAGGCGAGATCACCGAATCAGCGGTACTTCGCGTCGGCCTCCTTGTTCGCAGCGATTTCCTTTTCATACCGATCACCCACCGCCAAGAGCATGTCCTTGGTGAAATACAGATCGCCACGTTTTTCACCGTGGTATTCGAAGATGTGCGTCTCAACAATCGAGTCAACCGGGCAGCTCTCTTCACAAAAGCCGCAAAAGATGCACTTGGTCAGATCAATGTCGTAACGCTTGGTGCGGCGCGAACCATCGTCCCGCACGTCGCTTTCAATGGTAATGGCCATGGCCGGACAGACCGCTTCGCACAGCTTGCAGGCGATGCAACGTTCTTCACCGTTCTCGTAGCGGCGTAAAGCGTGCAGCCCGCGAAAGCGGGGCGACAGCGGTGTCTTTTCATCTGGGAACTGCACGGTAACCTTGCGCTTGAAGAAGTGACGCCCGGTAACCTTGAGTCCCTTGAGGAGCTCCAAGAGCATGAAGCTTTGAACGAAATCCTTGACTGCAGACATCAGGCTTCCTATTTCACTTCCAGATGTTCAGCGGTGTCTGCATCCACAGGCCCACAACAACGAGCCACACCAGGGTGACGGGAATGAAGATCTTCCAGCCCAGACGCATGATCTGGTCATAGCGGTAGCGTGGGAAGGTGGCACGTACCCAAAGAAACATGGTTACCACCACAAACACCTTAATGGCCAACCAGAGCCAGCCGGGAATCCAGTTGAACAGTGTGCTGTCGATGGGCGGCAACCAGCCGCCCAGGAACATGATCACGCACAGGGTAGAGACAAGAATCATGTTGGCGTACTCGGCCAGGAAAAACATGGCAAAGGCCATACCTGAGTACTCGATCATGTGACCCGCCACGATCTCCGATTCGCCCTCCACCACGTCGAAGGGGTGGCGGTTGGTTTCAGCCAGACCAGAGACAAAGTAGACGATGAACACGGGGAATAGCGGCAACCAGTTCCACGACAGAAAAGTCAGTCCCATCTCGGCAAAGTAGCCATCCCCCTGCTGCTGCACGATGCCCGTCATATTCATCGTGCCCGAGACCATCAACACGATCACCAATGCAAAGCCCATGGCGATTTCATAGCTGACCATCTGGGCCGATGCGCGCAGCGCACCCAAGAAGGCGTACTTTGAGTTCGAGGCCCAGCCAGCAATGATCACCCCGTAGACCTCGAGCGAGGTGATAGCCATTAGGTACAGCAGGCCTGCGTTGACGTTGGCCAAGGCCACTTCAGGTCCAAAGGGGACCACGGCCCATGCGGCCAATGCCGGCATGATCGTCATCACTGGCCCCAAGAAGAACAGTCTCTTGTCGGCCGCCGTCGGACGAATGATTTCCTTGAATACCAACTTGACAGCGTCGGCGATTGGGGTCAACAAACCCCAGGGCCCCACGCGGTTGGGCCCGGGTCGAACTTGGGTCCATCCGATGGCCTTACGTTCCCACAAGGTGAGGTACGCGACGCTGCCCATCAGGGGCAGCACCACAGCGACAATCTTGATGAAGTTCCACACCACCAGCCACAGAGTGGGTCCTAGGGCGGTGTTGCCGAAATGATGAAGCGCTTCAAACATGATCACGCCCAACTGGCTTTCTCGACGCTGATCGCGCCAAACATCGCACCCAAAGCAGCCGTTGCACTGTGCCCGGCTGGCACGCAGACCGTGCCGCTGGCCAGAGACTCATCACATCGGGCTGGCAATACCACCGAGGCACCGCCCTGCCCAATGCGCACAGCCCCGCCGGTCGTTAGGCCCAGGCTGTCCCACAGATCGCTGGGCAACGCCGCCACCGGCGGCTTAGCATCTGCGGTGGCCTGCAAACTTGGTGCACGGCGCACGATCGGATCGGCGCTGTAGATGGGAACCGGGCTCAGGCGCTCCAATCCTACGGGCTGGACCGCAGCCTGGGGCAGACCCGCAGCCGCGTTAGATAACCGAGACGCCAAGGTGGACAGGTCCCCGAGTGCCTGGGTACGGACCTCCTCGACCGTTTCTTGATCGAAGCCTTGCAGGCCCAACAAACTGCCCAAAACGCGAAGAACCTTCCAGCCCGGGCGCGTTTGACCACGTGGCTTGACCACACCTTGGAAAGCCTGCAAGCGTGCCTCAGCGTTGATAAAGGCCCCGGATGTTTCGGTGAACGGTGCAATCGGTAGCATCACATCGGCGTTGTCGACTCGCGCGTCACGGAATGGGGTGAATACCACCACGAGGCCTGAACCTTGCAATGCGGCCTTTGCAGCCGCACCATCGGCAGCGTCTAACTCGGGCTCTACATTGAAGAGCAACAGGGCCTTCATGGGCTGGCTCAGCAGTTGCCCAGCATGCAAAGCGGCCGGGATACCGGGGGCTGGTTGTGCACCCACCAACTGCGCGCCCACGCTATTGGCGGCCGCGCCCAGGAAACCCAGGCGGGCACCGGTGTGCTCGGCGATGAAGTTCCCCAGTTGCAGCAAGGCTGTAGCCTGGGGGTGTTGCTCTGCGCCCAGCCCCATCAACAAGGCGCTGCGATGGCCCCCCATCAGCGACTGCGCCACCGCCGTGGCCTGATCGCTGGCCTGTATGCCCGCCACGGGCGCGGCAACCCCCTTGGACTGCGCCACCGCAGTGGCAACAGCAGCCAAAGCGTTGACCCAGTGCGACGGCACCGTGGTGATCGTATGCTGGATGGGCATCAGCCAGTCGTCCCCAGCCGAGCCCAAACGCGAAATCTGGGCGCCACGGCGCGCAGCCTGGCGCAAGCGCTGCGCAAACAGCGGATGGTCTTTGCGCAGGAAGCTGCCCACTACCAGAACCCGGTCCAGGCCCGATAGGTCGGCAATCGGCATGCCCAGCCAGCGTGCGCCACCGGCATGCAGGCTGAAATCACTTTGACGCAGGCGGTGATCGATATTCTCGCTGCCCAAGCCGCGAACCACCTTGGCCAGAAGATGAAGCTCTTCAACCGTCGAATGAGCCGAAGCCAGAGCGCCAATTGACGAAGCGCCGAACTCACCTTGGATGCGCTTCAAGCCGTCAGCTACATAGTTCAGCGCCTGCTGCCAGGTTACTGTCTGCCACTGGCCGCCCTGCTTGATCATGGGTTCAGTCAAGCGGGCATCGCTGTTGAGCGCTTCGTAGGAAAAGCGGTCACGGTCGGCGATCCAGCACTCGTTGACGGCTTCGTTTTCCAGCGGAACCACCCGCATCACTTGGTCGGCCTTAACCTGTACCACCAGGTTGGTGCCGGTGCTGTCATGCGGACTGACGCTCCTGCGGCGCGACAGCTCCCAGGTGCGGGCACTGTAGCGAAAGGGCTTGCTGGTCAACGCACCCACCGGACAGACGTCGATCATGTTGCCCGAAAGCTCAGAGTCCACCGTGTTGCCTACGAAGGTGGTGATCTCGGAGTGCTCGCCGCGGTGCAGCATGCCCAACTCCATCACCCCAGCAACCTCCTGGCCAAAGCGCACACAACGGGTGCAGTGGATGCAGCGGCTCATTTCCTCCATCGAGATCAAAGGACCCACGCTCTTGTGGAACACCACCCGCTTTTCCTCGGTGTAGCGCGAGGCGCTGCCGCCATAGCCCACCGCCAAGTCTTGCAACTGACACTCACCGCCTTGGTCGCAGATGGGGCAATCCAGCGGGTGGTTGATCAGCAGAAACTCCATCACCGACTGCTGAGCCTTCCTGGCCTTTTCGCTTTGGGTATGTACCACCATGCCCGCGGTCACCGGCGTGGCGCATGCCGGCATGGGCTTGGGGGCTTTCTCCACTTCAACCAAACACATGCGGCAATTGGCGGCAACGCTGAGCTTTTTGTGATAGCAAAAATGCGGTATGTAGATACCTGCAATATCGGCCGCGTGCATCACCATGCTGCCAGGCTCAACTTCGACCTTTCGGCCGTCGAGCTCAATTTCCACCAGGTTCTTGCCGGGGTCAGACATAGGCCGGTACCATGCAGGTCTTATGTTCAATGTGATGCACGAACTCATTACGAAAGTGCTTGATCATGGCGCGCACGGGCATCGCCGCTGCATCGCCTAAGGCACAGATGGTGCGGCCCTGGATGTTGTCAGCCACCGAGTTGAGCAGTTCCAGATCTTCCATCCGACCCTGGCCCTTTTCGATACGGTCCACCATTCGCCAGAGCCAGCCCGTACCCTCTCGGCAGGGGGTGCATTGGCCGCAGCTCTCGTGCTGATAAAAATACGACAAGCGCAGTAGGCTCTTGACCATGCAGCGGGTGTCGTTCATCACGATCACAGCACCTGAACCCAACATGGAGCCCGCCTTGGCAATGGCGTCGTAGTCCATGGTGATGTCCCTCATGATGTGTGCCGGCAGCACGGGTGCTGATGAGCCCCCGGGAATCACGGCCTTCAGCACCCCACCCTTGACTCCCCCCGCCAGCTCAAGGAGCTTGGAAAACGGCGTGCCCATGGGCACCTCAAAATTTCCTGGCGCGTTCACGTCGCCGACCACTGAGAAGATCTTGGTGCCGCCGTTGTTATGCTTGCCCACCTCCAGGTAGGCCTGACCACCATTACGGATAATCCAGGGAACAGCCGCGAAGGTCTCGGTGTTGTTGATGGTGGTGGGTTTGCCGTACAGGCCAAAGCTGGCCGGAAACGGCGGCTTGAAGCGTGGCTGGCCCTTCTTGCCTTCTAAGGACTCCAATAACGCGGTCTCTTCACCGCAGATGTAGGCGCCAAAACCATGGTGGGCATGCAACTCGAAGCTGGTATCGGAGCCCATGATGTGGGCCCCGAGAAAGCCCGCTGCACGAGCCTCTTGCAAGGCGGCTTCAAACCGTTCGTAGACCTCGAAGATCTCGCCGTGGATGTAGTTGTAACCCACAGTGATACCCATGGCGTAGGCCGCGATGGTCATACCTTCGATCACCGCGTGTGGGTTGTACATCAGGATATCGCGGTCTTTGCAGGTACCCGGCTCGCCTTCATCAGAGTTGCACACCAGATACTTCTGGGCCGGGAACTGGCGTGGCATAAAGCTCCACTTCAGCCCGGTGGGAAAGCCTGCACCCCCGCGGCCCCGCAATGAAGAGAGCTTGACATCGGCGATCACCGCCTCGGGCGTCATTCCTTGGCCCCCGTCGCGGCCGAGAATCTTGCGCAAGGCCGCGTAGCCACCACGCGCCTGGTAATCCTTCAGGCTCCAGTTCGAGCCATTGAGTTCAGAGTAGATCTGCGGCTGAATGTGCCGGCCGTGAAAGCAAGTCTCCCGGCCCTTGGCCTGAAACCGCGAGAGGTCAAGCATTTGTCTCATGGCGATCACGCCCCTTTCCTCAATTGATCGACCAACGCATCTAGACGGTCGTTGCTCATGAAGCTCACCATCTGCCGGTCGTTGACCAGCATCACCGGTGCGTCGGCACAGGCACCCAGACACTCGGTTTTCTGTACGGTGAACAGACCATCTGCCGAGGTGCCACCCTCTTGCACGCAAAGCTGGCTGCAAAGGTGCTCAAGCGCCTGCTGACCGCTGCGTAACTGGCAGGGCAGATTGGTGCACACGCTAAGCTTGAACTTGCCCAAGGGCTTCTGGTTGTACATGTTGTAGAAGGTCGTCACCTCGGCCACGGCGATGGGCGCCATGCCTAAGTAGGTGGAAACGGCCTTTTCGGCGGCCGCGCTGACCCATCCTTCCTCCTGTTGCACGATGGACAAACAGGCCATAACAGCCGACTGACGCTGATCGGCCGGGTACTTGGCGACTTCGCGGTCGAAACGCGCGCGCATGACTTCGCTCAGGGTGTAGGTGGGGTTATCGCTGCTCATCGGTCAATCTCACCAAACACAATGTCCATGGTGCCGATGACAGCAACCGCATCAGCAATCATGTGTCCCCGGGTCATTTCATCAAGCGCGGCTAAGTGAGCAAAACCCGGTGCACGGATCTTCATACGCCAAGGCTTGTTGGCGCCATCACTGACCATGTAAATGCCGAACTCGCCCTTGGGATGCTCAACCGCCGCGTAGGACTGGCCTTCGGGCACGTGGAAGCCCTCGGTGAAGAGCTTGAAGTGATGGATCAGCTCTTCCATATTTGACTTCATGCCCACTCGGTCGGGCGGTGCCACCTTGTGGTTGTCGGTGATCACCGGGCCGGAGTTGTCTCGCAGCCACTTCACGCACTGGCCGATGATGCGGTTACTTTGGCGCATCTCTTCCACCCGCACCAGGTAGCGGTCGTAGGTGTCACCGTTGACGCCCACCGGAATGTCGAAGTCCATCCGGTCGTAGACATCGTAGGGCTGCTTCTTGCGCAGGTCCCAGGCGATGCCTGAACCACGCAGCATGGCGCCGGAGAAGCCTAGGTTTAATGCCCGCTCAGGGGTGACCACCGCGATTCCTACCGTGCGTTGCTTCCAGATGCGGTTATCCGTCAGCAGGGCTTCATATTCATCAACCAGAGCTGGGAAGCGCTTGGTGAAGTCTTCAATGAAGTCCAGCAGCGAGCCCTGCCTGTTTTCGTTTAGCTGTGCGATGGCGCGGGAATTGCGGATCTTGCTCACCTGGTACTGAGGCATGCGGTCAGGCAGATCTCGGTACACACCGCCCGGGCGAAAATACGCGGCATGCATGCGTGCGCCCGACACTGCCTCGTACATGTCAAACAGCTCTTCCCGCTCACGAAAGCAGTAGATAAGCATATTCATCGCACCGCAGTCCATGCCGTGGCAGCCCAGCCACAGGAGGTGGTTCAGCAGCCGCGTGATCTCGCTGTACATCACGCGGATGTACTGAGCGCGCTCCGGCACTTCGATACCCAGCAGCTTTTCGATGGCCAAGCAGTATGCGTGCTCGTTGCACATCATCGACACATAGTCCAAGCGGTCCATGTAGGGCAGCGACTGGATATAGGTCTTGGACTCGGCCAGCTTCTCGGTGGCCCGGTGCAAAAGCCCGATGTGCGGGTCGGCACGCTGGATAACCTCGCCATCAAGTTCCAGCACGAGGCGCAACACGCCGTGCGCGGCCGGATGCTGCGGGCCGAAGTTCAAGGTGTAGTTCTTGATGTCCGCCATGTTCGTCTCGTAGGCTGGCCGCTTAATGCAGCCCGCCGTAGGGCTCCTCGCGGATGATGCGCGGCGTGACCTCTCGGGTCTCGATCGTCACGGGTTGGTAGATCACACGCTTTTGCTCGGCGTCATAGCGCATCTCCACATGGCCGGTGACTGGGAAATCCTTGCGGAAGGGGTGCCCGATAAAGCCATAGTCGGTGAGCAAGCGCCTGAGGTCGTTATGGCCTTCGAAAAGGATGCCGTACAGGTCAAAGGCTTCCCGCTCAAACCAATTGGCTGCGTTCCAGACCTCGTTGACGCTGGCCACCAGGGGTTGCCGGTCATCCGGACAGAAGGTGCGCAGGCGCAAACGCCAGTTGTGTGCCACCGACAACAGGTGCAAGACTACGGCAAATCGAGGGCCTTCGTAGGCTCCATCCTTGTAGCCGCTGTAGTCCACTCCGCACAGGTCCATCAACTGCTCAAACCCCAATGTCGCGTCTTCGCGCAGAACCTGACATACCCACAGGTAGTCGGCCGAGTGCACGTTGAGAGTCACCTCTCCCAAGCGGCAGTCCATAGACTGGACGCGCTCGCCCAGTACCACCTGGAGCGAGGCCTGTAGGCGTTGGAGCTTTTCTAACATGAAATTCCTAGGTGGCGGGCACTGCTGCCGTTCAGGGTAATGCAGGTTTGATGCGCGGGATGTCGGAACAAACGCCTCAGCGGGCGATGGTGTTTTCGCGCCGAATCTTGGACTGAAGCTGCAAGATTCCGTAAAGCAAAGCTTCCGCTGTGGGCGGACAGCCCGGCACATACACATCCACGGGCACGATGCGGTCGCAACCGCGCACCACCGAGTAGCTGTAGTGGTAGTAGCCGCCGCCGTTGGCGCAAGACCCCATGGACAACACCCAGCGGGGCTCGGCCATCTGGTCATAAACCTTTCGGAGGGCGGGGGCCATCTTGTTGCAAAGCGTACCGGCCACGATCATGAGGTCAGACTGGCGCGGAGACGGCCTGAACAACATGCCAAAGCGGTCGATGTCGTAGCGCGATGCGCCTGCGTGCATCATCTCAACCGCGCAACAGGCCAGACCGAAGGTCATAGGCCACAGCGAACCGGTCTTGGACCAGTTCACCAGCTTGTCCACCGAGGTGGTGACGAAGCCTTCCTTGAGTACGCCTTCAATGCCCATGTTTCACTCCCAATCCAGCGCGCCCTTCTTCCATTCGTACACCAGGCCGACAACCAAGATGCCGAGGAAGACCATTACCGCCCAAAAGCCCGTGGGCCCAATGTCACGCAAAGAAACCGCCCACGGAAACAGAAAGGCGATCTCCAGGTCGAACAGAATAAAAAGGATGGCAACCAGGTAGTAGCGCACATCGAACTGCATGCGGGCGTCCTCGAAGGCCTCAAAACCACACTCGTAGGGGGAGTTCTTGGCCTCATTGGGGCGATTGGGTCCCATGATGAAACCGATGACCTGCGGCGCAATGCCGATGGCCGTGCCCACCAGGATGAACATGATGATGGGCAGGTACTCTTGCAGGTTCATGTTTACAACCGACTTCAGTCCGCCCGGCACTGGCCGAACGTAAAAAAAGCGCGTAGAGAATCGCCCGATTCCCCCAGCGCGCCCGCCTGTCCCGATTGGCAGCTCTGCTGCACTGGGCGCTCGGCGCCACCCTCCGGGGCCACACCGAATTTGACTCGACTTAACTTTCGTCTTCTATTTTTTGGTGCCGTCGGCGAGACTCGAACTCGCACAGCTTTCGCCACTACCCCCTCAAGATAGCGTGTCTACCAATTTCACCACGACGGCGCTGACAAACGTTGCTCCGCACAACGTGAGGATCAACCCAAAAATAACCTGCGATTCTAGACGGAAAACATCCGCGAAGCTGACGGCTACAGGGCTCAGCGTTTGGGAATTTCGCCGGGCTTGGCACCGGAGGTCTCACCTGGATTGGCCGCTGCACCGCCGGTGTCAGAGGCGGAAGTGGGCGCGTTGGGCGCCGCGCCCGGAGTCACGCCTGGAATCACGCCTGGAGTTGTCCCCGCAGGGACAGTGGCCTTCTCCAGCACGCTAGAACCGCCGGCCGGTGCCTCACGCGGCGTACCAAAGTAGGCTAAGCCCAGAGTGCACAGAAAGAACACGGTGGCGCAGGCTGAAGTGGAGCGGGACAGGAAGTTGGCACTGCCCGTGGCGCCAAAGAGGCTGCCTGAGGCACCGCTGCCGAACGATGCGCCCATGTCGGCACCCTTCCCGTGCTGGATCAGCACCAAGCCGATCATCACCAAGGCGGACATGATCTGAACAATGAGCAGCAGGTTGGCAAGAAATTGCATGGTGGTCAGCTAAGGTCAGTTGGGTTTGTTGGAACAACGGCCCTGGCCGATGTGGTGGGCAGTGAGTTCACCGCAGCCGTACGCATCATTGAGCCGCCCGGCAGATCGACACAAACTCGGCAGCCTTGAGCGACGCACCGCCAATCAAGCCACCGTCAATGTCGGCCTGAGCAAACAACGTGGCCGCGTTATCGGGCTTTACACTGCCGCCGTAGAGGATCTTCATGGCATCGGCATGAGCGGTGGCCGCCCGAAGCTGAGTGCGCAGGATCGCGTGCACCGACTGCGCCTGGTCGGGACTGGCCGTACGGCCGGTGCCGATGGCCCAAACAGGCTCGTAGGCCACCACGATTTCACCTGCGCAATGGCCCAGCACGTGGATCACCGCGGAGAGCTGACGCTTGACCACAGCCTCGGTCTGCCCGGACTCGCGTTGCTCAAGGGTTTCGCCCAGGCACACGATGGGCGTTAAGCCATGGGCCAGCGCTGCCTTGGCTTTGTCGGCCACCAGCGCATCGCTTTCGGCGTGGCCGCCGCGGCGCTCGGAGTGACCAACGATGACGTAGCGGCACCCCAGTTCTCGCAACATCGGGGCCGATACTTCACCGGTGTAGGCACCCCGCGCATGCGCGGAGACGTCCTGCGCGCCCCAGCGCAGCGCAGAAGCAGCCAGGGACACCGCCGTGTCGGCCAGGTAAACGAAGGGCACACACACCGCAGCATCGCAGGGCAAGGGCCCTGCCGCAAGGATACCGGCTAACAGCTCTGAATTACCCGCGCGGTCGCCATGCATTTTCCAGTTGCCAACGACGAGTTTTTTGCTCATGTTGCGAGCGTCTACCAGTTCAACATGATTTTGCCCACGTGCGCGCTGCTTTCCATCAGCTGGTGGGCCCGAACAGCGCCGTCTGGTGTCGATGCAGGGAACACGCTGTGGATAACTGGACGAATTCGGCCGGATTCCAGCAAGGGCCACACCCGCTCACGCAGACCGCGTGCCAACATCGCCTTGTAGGCCAAGGGACGAGGCCTCAGGGTTGAGCCGGTGATCGACAGTCGCTTGCGCAGGACAACGCCACTGTCAAAGGCACTGTCGTTGCCACCTTGGGTGGCAATCAAGGCCAGTCGCCCGTCGTTGGCCAGACACTGCACCTCGCGGCCGATGTAGCTGCCACCCACCATGTCCAAGACCACGTTGACGCCAGCACCCTTGGTAAGTTTGAGGGCTTCTTCAGCGAAATCTTGCGTCGTGTAGTTGATGAAGTGATCGGCGCCAAGCTTCAGGCACTCGCGGCCCTTGGTGTCGGCGCCCACCGTCACGATGACAGTGCATCCGAAGGCCTTGGCCAATTGAATGGCTGTCACGCCGATACCACTAGAGCCGCCCTGCACCAGGAGGGTTTCGCCTTGCTGCAACCGCGCGATCTCGAACAGGTTCTGCCAGACGGTGAAGTAGGTCTCCGGCAAGCTGGCAGCCTCCAGGTCGCTCCAGCCATTCGGAATGGGCAGAACCTGACCCACCGGGGCCACGCAGAACTGTGCGTAGCCCCCGCCTGCCACCAGGGCGCAGACACGTTGACCCAGCGCAACCCCTGCGGCGGCCAGGTCTCCGGCCGTACCCGCCTCAACCACACCGGCGATCTCCAGACCAGGCAGGTCGGACACCCCAGGAGGCATGGGATACAGGCCCTTGCGTTGCAGCACATCAGGGCGGTTCACGCCCGATGCGCTGACACGGATCAACAACTCACCGGTGGCGGCCGTCGGCGTTGACCTTTGCGTCAGACGCAGCACCTGGGGGCCGCCGTAGCCGGCAATTTCAATGGCGTTCATTTACTGCTGCTGTTGGCCCTGCTGGTCAGCCTGCCCACCGCCAGAACCCGACCCTACAGCACCGGCTTCGCCCTGGTGGGCAGGCGCAAGGCGCTCGCCACGCTCGCCGCGGTCACCGCGCTCACGGCGGGGGCGGTCACTACGGTCACCACGGTCGCGGAACTCGCGACGGGGACGGTCTTGCTCCTCAGGCATGCCCTCGGGACGCTCCAACAGTGCCTTCATCGACAGCTTGATGCGGCCCTTCTCATCGGTTTCCAAAACCTTGACCTGAACCACCTGGCCTTCGGTCAGGAAGTCCTCCACGCGCTCGACGCGCTGGTGGGCGATCTGGCTGATGTGCAAGAGACCGTCCTTGCCCGGCAGGATATTGATCAAGGCACCGAAGTCCAGGATCTTGGTGACGGGGCCTTCGTAGACCTTGCCTACCTCGGCCTCAGCCGTGATCTCTTCAATCCGCTTCTTGGCCAGTGCAGCACGCTCACCATCGGTCGAAGCGATGGTGATGGTGCCGTCCTCTCCGATGTCGATCGTGGTGCCGGTTTCTTCGGTCAAGGCACGGATGGTGGCGCCTCCCTTGCCGATCACATCACGGATCTTTTCCGGGTTGATCTTCATTGAGTACAGGCGCGGCGCGAACTCGGAGAGTTCGGTCTTGGCCTCGCCCATAGCCTCTTGCATCTTGCCAAGAATGTGCAAGCGCGCTTCTTTGGCTTGTGCCAGAGCAACCTGCATGATTTCCTTGGTGATGCCCTGGATCTTGATGTCCATCTGCAGCGCTGTGACCCCGCTGGTGGTGCCGGCCACCTTGAAGTCCATATCACCCAAGTGATCCTCGTCGCCCAGTATGTCGGTCAGGACCGCAAAGCGGTTACCTTCCTTGATCAGTCCCATGGCGATGCCGGCCACATGGGCCTTCATCGGTACGCCCGCGTCCATCAGCGCCAGGCAGCCGCCGCATACCGAAGCCATAGAGGAAGAGCCGTTGGATTCGGTGATCTCCGAGACCACTCTCAGCACATAGGGGAAGTCTTCTTTGCTGGGCAGCAGCGGCACCAGGGCGCGCTTGGCCAGGCGGCCATGGCCGATTTCGCGCCGCTTGGGGCTGCCCACTCGGCCGGTTTCGCCAGTGGCAAAGGGGGGCATGTTGTAGTGAAACAGGAAGCGGTCGGTGAACTCACCGGCCAGAGCGTCGATCTTCTGAGCGTCTTGCTCGGTGCCCAGGGTGGCCACCACCAAGGCCTGCGTCTCACCGCGGGTAAACAAGGCCGAGCCGTGCGCACGCGGCAACACGCTGTTGCGGATTTCAATGGGACGTACCGTGCGGGTGTCACGGCCGTCAATACGGGGCTCACCGGCCAGGACTTGGCCGCGCACGATGCGCGACTCGATCTCGAATAACAGGCCCTCGACCTTCACCGAGTCGAATGCAATGCCGTCTGCCCTCAGGCCATCCATGACGGCCGCATAGGCGTCGCGGCAGGCCTGAGTACGGGCCTGCTTGCTGCGGATCTGATAGGCCGCGCGAAGCTTGTCTTCGCCAAGTCCGGTGACCTTGCCGATGAAGTCCTCGTCCTTGGCTGGTGCCTGCCAATTCCACTCAGCCTTGCCGGCGTCACGCACCAGTTCGTTGATGGCGACGACGGCGATGTTGCCTTGCTCGTGGCCGTAGACCACGGCGCCCAGCATCACCTCTTCGGTCAGCTGGTCGGCTTCCGACTCCACCATCAACACAGCGCTTTCAGTGCCTGCAACCACCAGGTCGAGCTTGCTTTGGGCCAGCTGGGCCTTGCCCGGGTTGAGTACGTACTCGCCGTTGATATAGCCCACGCGCGCCGCGCCAATCGGACCGTTGAAGGGAATGCCCGAGATGGATAGGGCAGCGCTGGTGCCAATCAAGGCGGCAATATCAGCTTGAACTTCGGGGTTCAGGCTCATCACATGCACCACCACCTGAACTTCATTGAAGAAGCCATCAGGGAACAGGGGGCGAATAGGACGGTCGATCAGGCGGCTGGTAAGCGTCTCCAGTTCGCTCGGGCGCCCTTCTCGCTTGAAGAAGCTGCCTGGGATTCGGCCTGCAGCATAGGTCTTCTCAATGTAGTCCACCGTCAGCGGGAAGAAATCTTGGCCCGCCTTGGCTTCACCCTTGGCGACCACGGTGGCCAGCACCACGGTGCCGTCGATGTCGACCATCACCGCACCGCTGGACTGCCGGGCGATCTCGCCGGTTTCCATGGTGACCATGTGAGGGCCCCACTGGAAGGTTTTGGTGACTCTTTTAAAAAGGCTCATGCTTAGGCTCCTATAAAGGCCCTTGCGGGGTGTATCGGCCTGGTGTCCGCCATTCTTTCAGGACTATCAGGCACAAAAGGTGGGCAAGATCCCCGCTAGGCCGTTGCAGTTACCGGACGCCTTGTGCGCGATGCCATTCCAGCGAAGCTCCAGTGAACCCCCTTGGAATGACACATCGACAACACCCTTCGCGCCGGCTCCAAAAACGAAAGAGGCCTGAATTGGGTCGCAACCCAAACAGGTCTCTGTTCGTCAATTCAGCATCACTTGCGCAGGCCGAGTTTCTGAATCAGGGCGACGTAACGGTCGGCGTCCCGATCTTTGAGGTAGGCCAGCAGGCGCTTGCGTTGATTGACCAAGCGCAGCAGACCGCGACGGCCATGATGGTCCTTGGCGTGCTGCTTGAAATGGGGGGTCAGATCGTTGATGCGGGCAGTGATCAGGGCTACCTGCACCTCGGGGCTGCCAGTGTCGTTGGCGCCACGGGCATGGACCTTGACGATATCGGCCTTGTTAATGTCGGCTGCGGCCATGTTTTCCTCTGCAGTTTCCGGGGTTGATTCCGAATACCGCAAAAACTGCTCAGCACCCCGGAGGCGGCCGACAGCCAAACGGTTTCGGGCTTGAACTCGCGAACGCCAGTGAAACCGACCGGCGCCGTGTGAAACGCTCCTGCCGGAGCAACACAGATTATACGGAAAAACCTGGTGCGGCGGCAGGCAAGGACGCAAAGGGCCAGCGCGGCCGGACTTCAAAGGGGCCGGCCGCCACCGGATGGTCCACACCGGCTTGTAAGCGCATGGCCGCAGCCAAGGCAATCATCGCCCCGTTGTCGGTGCACAGGGCCAACTCAGGGTAGTGAACCCGGGCCTGCGCGCGCGCGCAAGCGGCGCTGAGTTGGGCGCGCAGTTCAGCGTTGGCACCCACGCCACCGGCGACCACCAGGCGCCGCAGCCCGGTGCGCGTGAGGGCCCCCATGCTCTTGAAGACCAGCACGTCCACGATGGCCGCTTGGGTAGAGGCGGCAATGTCGGCACGCACACGGTCGCTGAGCTCGGCCCCACTGCCAGACACCGCTTGCAGGCGCTGGACCTGCGTGGCCACCGACGTCTTCAGGCCAGCAAAGGAAAAGTCCAAGTCACCGCTGTGCAACAAGGGCCTGGGAAATTCAAAGGCCCGGGGGTCGCCCTGCTGTGCTAAGCGCGACAGGGCAGCCCCACCGGGGTAGTCCAGGCCAATCAGCTTGGCGCACTTGTCGAAGGCTTCGCCAGCGGCATCGTCGATGGACTCTCCAAGCAAGGCGTACTGCCCCACACCCTGAACCTGCATCAGCTGCGTATGACCACCGCTGACCAACAGGGCCACAAAGGGGAATTCGGGCGGATCAGCCGACAGGAACGGTGACAAGAGGTGGCCTTCCAAGTGATGCACCGGGAGCACCGGCTTACCCATTGACAGCGCCAAGGCCTGCGCTGCCCCGGCGCCGACCAACAGCGCCCCGGCCAGACCGGGCCCGGCGGTGTAGGCCACCACATCCACATCGGCCAGTGCACAGGCGGCCTCGAGCGTCACCTGTCGAATCAAGGGCACCACGCGGCGAATATGGTCACGCGAGGCCAATTCAGGCACCACGCCACCGTAGGCCTTGTGCATGTCGATCTGGGTATGCACGCCCTCGGCCCGCAAGCGCGGTAGCGCAGCGCTGCCGGGGTCAAACGCAACGAGCGCCGCACCGGTCTCATCACAGCTCGACTCAAGCCCCAGAATCAGCATGAAGCGCCCCAAAAAGGCCGTTGCGGCACCTCGCGGTTCAATGGTTCTCGCGCGCGTGGTTGATCGTGTACTTCGGAATCTCGATCGTCACATCGTCATCAGCCAGGATGGCTTGGCAACTCAGGCGCGAGGTGGACTCCAGGCCCCAAGCCTTATCCAAGAGGTCTTCCTCGATTTCGTCGATTTCGCCCAATGAAGGAAAGCCACTGCGCACCACCACGTGACAGGTGGTACAGGCCGCACTCATTTCACAGGCGTGCTCGATCTCGATACCATGCTCCAGCAAGAGCTCGCAAATCGACTTGCCCGCCTGGGCGGTGATGGTGTCGCCGTGGGGACAGTAGCGGGCATGGGGCAGGACTTTGATGATGGGCATGGTGCAGGTGGAGGTGCAGGCCGGCCGGGCCCGCCTTTAGATCATCGGTGTTGGGTTCTGACGCTTGGAAGATGAACAGCTAAAACTAAAGGGAGTCCACCGAGCGACCCAACAGGGCCTGTTGAATGCTGCGGTTCATTCGCAGGGCTGCAAAGGCCTCGGTGCCGTGTGCCAAGTCTTCCACCGCAGCGTTGATGGCGGCATGGTCCTGATCCTGCACCGTGGTCTGCAGATGCACCAACAAGTCCTGGATGGCCTCGCGTTCTTGAGCACTCAACAAGTCAGCGTCAGCCCGCAGCGCAGCTAGCGTGGCAAGGCTCATGCGCTCGGCTTCCACGCGGGCCTCAGTCAACGCACGAGCGCCCATATCGGCGTCGGCATGCGAGAAGCCTTCGCTCAGCATACGGGCGATCTCTTCGTCGGCCAGCCCATAACTGGGCTTGACCGCCACAGCAGCCTGCGCACCAGAATTCAGCTCTCGGGCATTGACCTGCAGCAAACCATCGGCATCGACCTCAAAGGTGACCCGGATCCGCGCGGCTCCCGCCGCCATGGGGGGTATGCCCCGCAATTCAAAGCGTGCCAGCGAACGGCAGTCACTCACCAGTTCCCGCTCGCCCTGCACCACGTGGATGGCCATGGCTGTTTGCCCGTCCTTGAAGGTGGTGAATTCCTGCGCCTTGGCGGTGGGGATGGAGCTGTTGCGCTCAATCACCCGCTCCACCAAACCACCCATCGTCTCCAAGCCCAGCGACAGTGGAATCACGTCTAGCAACAGGATCTCGCCATCAGCTGCGTTGCCAGCCAGCTGGTTGGCCTGGATAGCCGCACCCAGGGCCACCACCTCATCGGGGTTAAGGTTGGTCAGCGGCTCACGCCCAAAGAGCTCACCCACAGCGGCGCGAACCGCCGGCATACGGGTCGAGCCACCCACCATCACCACGCCCAGCACCTCGTCTCGACCCACTCCGGCATCGCGCAGGACGCGTCGCACCGACCACAGGGTTCTGTCGATCAAGGGCTTGCATAAAGCCTGAAGCTTTGCGCGGCTAACCCAGACGCAAAGTACGCCTCTGTCCATGTCAGCGCGCAGCTCAACGTGGGCATGGTCGGTCAACGCTTCCTTGGCTACGCGTGCTGCCACCAACAGGGCAGCTTTGTCGTGTGCTGACAGTGCGAGCACCGTGGCTTCATCCGCAGCGGATGAAGCTTGGGCCAAGGCCCACTCGGCCAACGCGAGGTCGATGTCGTCACCGCCTAGGGCGGCATCCCCGCCTGTGGCCACCACCTCAAACACGCCGCGTGAAAGCCTCAGCAACGACACATCAAAGGTGCCACCGCCCAGGTCGTAGACCGCGTAGAGCCCTTCGCTGCTGTGCTCCAGGCCATAGGCCAGGGCTGCCGCCGTTGGCTCGTTGATTAGGCGCAGCACCGGGATTCCGGCCAACTGTGCCGCATCCTTGGTCGCCTGGCGCTGGGCGTCATCAAAATAGGCAGGTACCGTGATAACCGCCCCGTGCAGATCGTCGCAGAAGGTCTCTTCCGCTCGGTAGCGCAGGGTGGCCAGGATCTCCGCGCTGACCTCGACCGGGGTCTTCGCCCCCGCCCGAGTCTGGAAAGCCACCATGCCGGGACGGTCGACAAACTCGTATGGCAAACGCCCGGCCCCCTTGACATCGGCCAGTGTGCGACCCATGAATCGCTTCACGGAAACCAAGGTATTGAGCGGGTCCTCCGCCTGCGCAGCCAGCGCCGCAGCGCCGATGGCCCGCCGGCCAGCCTCCAAGTAACGGACCGCCGATGGCAGGATGACGCGGCCGCGCTCATCGGGCAAGCACTCAGCCACCCCATGGCGTACCGCCGCCACCAAGGAGTGGGTGGTGCCCAGATCAATGCCAACGGCGATGCGCCGTTGGTGCGGGTCCGGCGCCTGGCCGGGTTCGGAAATCTGCAGCAGTGCCATGAGTCAATGAACCTTGGGTGCAGTGGCCACAAGGCCCCAGGGGTCCTGTCAAGCCTGTTCGAGCCGGTCAGCTCGTCGGGCGATGTCCTGAAGGAAGCGCTGCACGAACATCAATGCCCGAACCTGCTGCGCAGCGGCGGTCAGGTCGGGCGCGATGTCAGGCTGTCCGTCGATCAAGACCGCCAACCGCGCCTGAATCATCGAAGATTCTGCCCTGACCTGAGCTTCTAGCTCGTACACCTCGCCAACCGTCCCTGCTTCCTCAAGGGCCTCACGCCACTGCATCTGCTGCATCAGAAATTCGCTGGGCATGGCGGTGTTGCGCTCGGCGTCGATGGCCACGCCAGCGAGTTCACACAGGCTGGCACCGCGTGAAATCGGGTCTCGAAGGCGCCGATAGGCCTCATTCACACGAACCGACCACTGCACAGCCACCCGCTGGGCCGCTCCACCCTCGGCGGCAAACTTATCGGGGTGCACACGCGCTTGCAGGTCGCGCCAACGCTCATCAAGCTCTGCCAGATCCAATGCAAATGCACGCGGCAGACCGAACAGCGTGAAATCGTCTGCCGCCAGGCCGAGCGGCGCACTCACGGGCAAGAAAAGGGGTCGCAGTCATATTTCATGCGAACTCAAGCGTGTTCGGCAGAAAAATACCTCTGACCCCGGTAATCAGACCCGGAAGGACTCGCCGCAGCCGCAGCGGTCCTTTTCGCGTGGGTTGTGAAATTTGAAGCCTTCGTTGAGGCCTTCACGAACAAAATCGAGTTCGGTGCCGTCGATGTAAGGCAGGCTCTTGGGGTCGACCAAGACCTTGACCCCGTGGTCCTCGAAGATGTGGTCTTCGGGGGCAACGTCATCGGCGTATTCGAGCTTGTAAGCAAGGCCGGAACAACCCGTGGTCTTGATGCCCAGGCGGACACCCACACCCTTGCCACGTTTGGCAATGTAGCGGTTCACATGCCGCGCGGCAGCTTCGGTCAGGGTAACGGCCATGATACGGGGCCGGTCAGTGCGTGCTGCCCTGCGTCTTGGCCTTGTAGTCCTCGACCGCCGCCTTGATGGCATCTTCAGCCAGGATGGAGCAGTGAATCTTCACCGGGGGCAAGGCCAATTCTTCGGCGATGTGGGTGTTCTTGATCAGTAGGGCTTCGTCTAGCGACTTGCCCTTGACCCATTCGGTGACCAGGGAACTCGAAGCGATGGCCGAGCCGCAACCGTAGGTCTTGAATTTGGCGTCCTCAATCAAGCCAGTGGCCGGGTCCACCTTGATCTGAAGCTTCATCACGTCGCCACAGGCCGGCGCGCCCACCATACCGGTACCGACCGTGTCGTCACCCTTATCGAAGGACCCCACGTTGCGGGGGTTTTCGTAGTGGTCGACGACCTTTTCGCTGTATGCCATGGTGCTGCCCTCGGATCTAGTTCGACTTCTTGACTGCTGAAAAGCGCTCAGTGCGCGGCCCACTGGATGCTGGACAGGTCCACACCATCCTTGTACATCTCCCACAGGGGCGACAATTCACGCAACTTGGACACCCGGTCGCGCAACAGGGCGACGGCTTCGTCGATTTCCTGCTCGGTGGTGAAGCGGCCGATGGTGATGCGCAGGCTTGAGTGTGCTAATTCATCGCTGCGGCCCAAGGCGCGCAGCACATAGCTGGGTTCGAGCGAGGCTGACGTGCACGCCGAACCCGAACTGACCGCGATCCCCTTGACGCCCATGAGAAGCGACTCGCCCTCAACGAAGTTGAAGGACACGTTGAGGTTGTGCGGCACCCGGCGGTCAATGTCGCCGTTGATGAAGACCTGTTCCATGCCTTTCAGGCCGGCCAGCAAGCGCTGCTGCAGCATGCGAATGCGCTCGTTTTCGGTGCCCATTTCTTCGCGGGCTATGCGGAACGCGGCGCCCATGCCCACACACTGGTGGGTGGGCAGCGTGCCCGAGCGCATGCCGCGCTCGTGCCCACCGCCATGCATCTGCGCTTCGAGGCGCACGCGGGGCTTGCGCCGAACATACAAAGCGCCAATCCCCTTGGGCCCATAGGTCTTGTGGGACGCCAAGCTCATCAGGTCGATGGCCAATTCGTCCATGTTGATGGCGACCTTACCCGTGGCCTGCGCAGCATCCACGTGGAAGATGATCCCCTTCTCGCGGCATAAGGCGCCGATGGTGGGAATGTCTTGAATGACGCCGATCTCGTTGTTGACGAACATTACCGAGATCAGGACAGTGTCGGGCCGGATCGCGTCGCGCAGGGTGTTGAGATCAAGCAGACCATTTTCCTGAACATCGAGGTAGGTGGCCTCAAAGCCCTGTCGCTCCAGTTCGCGCACAGCGTCCAGCACCGCCTTGTGTTCGGTCTTGACGGTGATGATGTGCTTGCCGCGCGTCTTGTAGAACTGCGCGGCACCCTTGATGGCCAAGTTGTTGCTCTCGGTGGCGCCCGAGGTCCACACGATCTCACGCGGGTCAGCCCCAATGAGAGCAGCGACCTCCTCGCGCGCCTGTTCCACCGCCGCTTCGGCTTCCCAACCCCAGGCATGCGACCGCGAGGCCGGGTTGCCAAAGTGCTCCGTCAACCAGGGGATCATGACCTGAGCCACGCGCGGGTCCACCGGATTGGTGGCCCCATAGTCCATGTAGATGGGCAGGTGAGGAGTCATTCGTAAACTTATTTGGCGAAGGCTGAGCCTAGTGCGAACACCGAGTTGGGCGCGGTCACCTTAATGGGCTTGACCACGGGGGTGCTGGAGATGGCGCGCTTGACCGGAGCTTCTTCGATGGAGATTCCCTTGGCCAGCTGCTCTTCAACCAGGCGCTTGAGGGCGATCGAGTCAAGATATTCGATCATTTTGGCGTTCAGGCTGGTCCACAAATCGTGCGTCATGCACCGGCCAGCGTCATCGCCCATACAGTTTTCCTTGCCGCCGCAGCCGGTAGCATCAATGGGCTCGTCCACGGCCACGATGATGTCGGCCACGGTGATGTCCTCGGCTTTGCGGCCTAGGGAATACCCGCCCCCGGGGCCACGGGTGCTTTCCACCAATTCATGGCGGCGCAGCTTGCCGAAGAGTTGTTCAAGGTAGGACAGCGAAATCTGTTGACGCTGGCTGATGGCAGCCAATGCGACCGGGCCATTCTGCGAACGCAGAGCCAGGTCAATCATGGCGGTAACTGCAAAGCGGCCTTTGGTGGTGAGTCGCATGGGAAGATCCTGGGCGTTGGCTTGACCACTCCAACCGGCGGATTCCGACTGGAACAGTCAAGTATAGAAGGGAAGTTGACTACCTTAGTGGGATTATGGACATAAAAAGTTCCTTTGTCCAAGACAGCCATGGCAAAAAAGTTCATGGCACGGATAGCCCATCGCTATCGCTCAGGGCCGGGCTGCCCCGACTTGCGCGTGCGCATGCAGGGAAGGCAACAAGGTCACTTGCCCTTGCCCACCAAAGGCACCACCGATGCCGAGCCCGACGATCCGAAGGCCTGCTCCTTGACCAGGGCCAACTGGTCCCGCACCCGCGCCGCCTTTTCGAACTCCAGATTCCGAGCGTGCTCGAGCATCTGTTTTTCCAACAGCTTGATGCGCTTGCCCAGGTCCTTCTCAGACAGGGTTTCCAGCTCGGCGGCCGCTTGGGCGTGGCGCAGGTCGTCGCGAGCAGTCTTGTCGCTGACCACCCCGTCGATCATCTCGCGGACCTGTTTTTTCACGCTGCGCGGCGTGATGCCATGCTCGGTGTTGAAGGCCAGTTGCTTGGCCCGGCGGCGCTCGGTCTCGTCGATGGCGCGGCGCATTGAGTCGGTGACCCTGTCGGCATACAGGATGGCCTGTCCGTTCACATGGCGCGCGGCCCGGCCTATAGTCTGGATCAAGCTGCGCTCGGCCCTCAAAAAGCCTTCCTTGTCGGCATCCAAGATGGCCACCAGGGACACCTCGGGAATGTCCAGGCCCTCGCGCAAGAGGTTGATCCCCACCAGCACGTCGAACACACCCAGCCGCAGGTCGCGGATGATTTCGACCCGTTCGACGGTGTCCACATCGGAGTGCAAATAGCGCACCTTCACGCCGTTGTCGCCGAGGTAGTCGGTCAGCTGCTCGGCCATGCGCTTGGTCAGGGTGGTGATCAGCACCCGCTCGCCGATGTCCACCCGGTCGCGGATCTCCTGCAGCACGTCGTCAACTTGATGGGTAGCCGGCCGCACCTGGACCACCGGATCGATCAGGCCCGTGGGCCGAACCAACTGCTCCACCACCTGCCCGGCATGGCGGTGCTCGTAGTCGGCCGGGGTAGCTGAGACGAACAACACCTGGCGCATCTTGCCCTCAAACTCTTCGAACTTCAGAGGTCGATTGTCTAGGGCAGACGGCAAGCGAAATCCATATTCCACCAAGGTCGTTTTTCGGGCGCGGTCACCGTTGTACATGCCGCCGAACTGCCCGATGAGCACATGGGACTCGTCAAAAAACATCACGGCATCGGCCGGCAGGTAGTCCACCAAGGTGGGGGGCGGGTCCCCCGGCTGAGCCCCTGAAAGGTGCCGAGAGTAGTTCTCGATGCCTTTACAGTGGCCCACTTCCTGCAACATTTCCAGGTCGAAACGGGTGCGTTGCTCAAGGCGCTGGGCTTCCACGAGCTTGCCCATTCCCACCAGTTCAGACAGGCGCACGCTCAACTCCTCCTTGATGCCCTCGATGGCATCTACCACCCGCTCACGCGGCGTGACGTAATGGCTGCCGGGATACACGGTGAAGCGCGGAATCTTTTGCCGGATCCGCCCAGTGAGGGGATCGAACAAGGACAGGGATTCGACCTCGGCATCGAAGAGCTCGATGCGGACGGCCAGTTCCGAGTGCTCGGCCGGAAACACATCAATGGTGTCGCCACGCACCCTGAAGGTGCCGCGCGAGAAATCGGTCTCGTTGCGCTTGTACTGCATGCGAATAAGCTGGGCGATCACATCGCGCTGTCCCACCGAGTCACCCACCCGCAGCGTCATCACCATTTGGTGGTAGTCAGCCGGGTTGCCGATGCCGTAAATAGCCGAGACGCTGGCTACGATCACGACATCCCGCCGCTCCAGCAAACTCTTGGTACAGGACAAACGCATCTGCTCGATGTGCTCGTTGATCGCACTGTCCTTCTCGATGAAGAGATCACGCTGGGGTACGTAGGCCTCGGGCTGGTAGTAGTCGTAGTACGACACGAAGTACTCCACCGCATTTTTGGGAAAGAACTCACGGAACTCCGAGTACAGCTGTGCTGCCAAGGTCTTGTTGGGCGCGAACACAATGGCCGGCCGGCCCAGGCGGGCGATGACATTTGCCATCGTGTAGGTCTTTCCGGAGCCCGTGACCCCCAACAGGGTTTGAAAGCTCAGGCCGTCTTGCACGCCCTCAACCAGTTGGGAGATTGCGGTGGGCTGGTCACCTGCAGGCGGATAGGGCTGAAACAATCGAAAGGGCGACCCTTCGAAGCTGACGGATAAGCCTTCGTTGGGCACGCACAAGGCTTCGTGTGCAGCGGTGTCGTCCAAAGCGCTCGGGTCTGGCATTTCAGGGGGGGCATGGGGACTCAGCGCAGGGGTCAGCCTGCGTGCCGAGGGGACACACCTCTTAGGGTTTAGCCTGAGTCCCCCTACTACAATGGTGGACTCGCTTCGATTTCAGCACAGGACGAACCATGTCGCTTTTTACCGCCGTCGAAATGGCCCCCCGCGACCCGATTCTGGGCCTCAACGAACAATTCAACGCCGACCCCAACCCGGCCAAGGTCAACCTGGGTGTAGGGGTTTATTACGACGAAGACGGCAAACTTCCCGTGTTGAAGTGCGTCGCGGCGGCCGAAAAGGCGTTGATCGAGCAAGCCAAACCCAAAGCTTACCTGCCCATCGACGGTATTGCCGCCTACGACAAGGCAGTGCAAGAGCTTGTCTTTGGCACCCGGGGCGAAGGTGGCCAGGCCCTGGTTGCCAATGGACAAGTGGCCACGGTCCAGGCCCTCGGTGGTACGGGAGGCCTAAAGGTGGGAGCCGACTTCCTCAAGCGCCTGAATCCCAAGGCAAAGGTTTTGATTAGCGACCCCTCCTGGGAAAACCACCGCGCGCTGTTCACCAACGCTGGCTTTTCGGTGGAGCCCTATCCGTACTATGACGCAGCCGCTCGAGGGGTCGATGTGTCGGGCATGCTGGCTGCGCTACAGGCGGCACCGGCCGGCTCCGTGGTGGTGCTGCATGCCTGCTGCCACAACCCAACGGGCTACGACCTCACGCCAGCGCAATGGCAAGCCGTGGTCGAGACGGTGAAGTCGCAGGGACTGGTGGCCTTCCTGGACATGGCCTATCAGGGCTTTGGCGAAGGCATAGCCCAAGACGGCGCAGTGGTTGCCCAGTTCATGGCCGCGGGCGTGAACTTTTTCGTCTCGACCAGCTTTTCTAAAAGCTTTTCCTTGTATGGCGAGCGAGTGGGCGCCCTGAGCGTGGTTTGCGCAAGCCGCGAGGAAGCCACGAGGGTGCTCAGCCAACTCAAGATCGTAATTCGCAGCAACTACAGCACCCCTCCCACATTCGGCGCGCAGGTGGTGGCCATGGTGCTCAACACACCAGCGCTGCGCCAGCAGTGGGAAGACGAGTTGGGGCAGATGCGGCTGCGCATCAAAGCCATGCGAGAGCAACTGGTGGCCAAGTTGCAGGCTGCCGGCGTTGCAGGCGACCAGTCCTTCATCACCCGGCAAAAGGGCATGTTCAGCTACTCCGGCCTGAACAAAGCCCAGATGGAACGCCTGCGCGGTGAATTTGGCATCTACGGCTTGGACAGCGGCCGCATCTGCGTGGCAGCGCTCAACGCGCGCAACCTCAATGCAGTGGCCTCGGCTATCGCCAAGGTGATTTGAGCAGAAGGACTGGCAACCGAAGGCTTCACTTCAGCCACCCCGGTGACAAACGGTTTGTTGCACCGCACCATGATCCGTGTCACAGTGCGTCTGTGCACGCCGAGCGAACCTGGGCACGCGCGATGTGTGAGCCCGATCAACCCACCACCCAAAAGGTCTGACCATGTTGTATCAGCTCTATGAAGCCCAGCGGGCGCTCCTGGCCCCCTTTTCGGAATTCGCCAGCGCCTCGTCCAAGCTCTACAACCACCCCTTGTCGCCCTTCGCGAGTACGCCCATGGCGCAGCGTATCTCAGCGGGCCTGGATCTGATGCACCGCCTGGCTAAAGACTATGAAAAGCCGACCTTTGACATTCAGAGCGTGCAAGTCCGGCGCGAATCGGGTGCGGTAGAGGTGGCTATCCAGGAGCAGGTAGCCATTGAAAAACCCTTTTGCCGACTGCTGCGCTTCAAGCGTTTCAGCGACGACCCCAAGGTGCTGGCAGCGATGAAAGACCAGCCTGTGGTGCTGGTGGTGGCACCGCTATCGGGCCACCATGCCACCCTGCTGCGCGATACCGTCAAGAGCCTGCTGCAGGACCACAAGGTGTACATCACCGACTGGACCGATGCGCGCATGGTGCCGCTGGATGTTGGCCCCTTCCACCTCGACGACTACGTGGCTTACATGCAGGAGTTCATCGACCACATCGGCGTCCAGGTCAATGTGATCAGCGTGTGCCAACCGACGGTGCCAGTGCTCGCCGCCATTTCGCTCAATGCCACCAAGGGCAGCACCCTGCCCCGGACCATGACCATGATGGGCGGGCCCATCGACGCCCGCAAGTCACCCACGGCGGTAAACAACTTGGCGATGAACAAAAGCCATGAGTGGTTCCAAAACAATGTGATCCACAAGGTGCCGATGAACTACCCGGGTGCCGGCCGTGCGGTGTATCCGGGATTCCTCCAGCACACCGGCTTCGTGGCGATGAACCCCGACCGCCACCTGAGCTCGCACTACGACTACTTCCTCGACCTGATCCGTGGCGATGACGACAGCGCTGAGAGCCACCGCCAGTTTTACGATGAATACAACGCGGTGCTTGACTTGCCAGCCGAGTACTACCTCGACACCATCAAGACCGTCTTCCAAGATTTCGCCCTGGTTCATGGCACTTGGAAGGTGCGCGGGCAAGCGGTTCGGCCGCAAGACATCCGAGGGGTGCGCCTGCTGACGGTCGAAGGCGAACTTGATGACATCAGCGGGGCCGGCCAAACCCGAGCAGCCTTGGACTTGTGCAGCGGCATTCCCGCGCAACACAAACGACACTTTGACGTGCAGGGTGCTGGGCATTACGGGATCTTCAGCGGGCGGCGTTGGCGTGAAGTGGCCTATCCAGAGGTACGGCGCTTCATCGCACAGGGCACCGTGGCCCAGCGCAAGGGTGCTGCACGGACCGCCCCCAAGGCAGGCCGCAAGCTGGTCAAATAGAGCGACCGCCGGCGCCTTCACCGCGCCCTGATGAACAGATCGACACCACTGTGGCTTCAATCGAACCGCTATCGCCACTGGCCGATCGGCTCAACGATGCACTGCCTCAGACCCAGTGCACACGCTGTGGCTTTCCCGATTGCCGCTCATACGCCCAGGCCATGTCTGAAGGCCGGGCGGCCATCAATCAATGCCCACCGGGGGGCGCCGAGGGTATCGCTCGACTCGCGCATTTGACTGGACAGCCGGTGATCGGCCTGAACCCCAGCAACGGCATCGAGGGGCCGCGGCAGCTCGCGGTGATCGATGAAAACTGGTGCATCGGCTGCACCTTGTGCATCAAGGCGTGCCCGGTGGACTGCATCATCGGCGGCTCCAAGCTTATGCACTCGGTGATCGAAGACCAATGCACCGGGTGTGAGTTGTGCATACCGGCGTGCCCAGTGGACTGCATCAGCCTGCTCAACATCACCCCCGGCTCGAGCGGTTGGGCCGCGTGGAGCTCGGAGCAGGCAAGTGCTTCGCGAGCGCGCTATGAATTCCGCACTGCGCGCTTGTCGCGAGACAAGCGCGAGCAAGACGAGCGACTGGCGGCCAAGGCTGTTGCCAAGCGGCAGGATTTGGCGGCTCATTCCAGCCTGCACGATGCCCAGGACCTGGCCCGCGCACCGCAAGCGCGCGACGAGTCGAACTGACCGCTACTTCGGCCGACAGAGTCTGCGTAGGCAAGCCCATGAACCGACAGCAGATCGACGTTTTTTTCCAGACGCTGCGCGCTGAGAATCCGCAACCCCAGACGGAGTTGGCCTACAGCAGCGTGTTTGAACTCTTGGCGGCGGTGCTGCTGTCAGCCCAGGCCACCGATGTGTCGGTCAACAAGGCCACGCGCGAGCTGTTTGCCCACGCCCCCACACCACAGAAGATGCTGGGCCTTGGCGTGGCGGGTATTGAGGCGCACATCAAGACCATCGGCCTGTACCGAAACAAGGCTAGGCACCTGCACGAGACTTGTCGGCTGTTGCTGGAACGCCATGCAGGGCAGGTTCCCCGCGAGCGCGAGGCCTTGGAAGCACTGCCTGGTGTCGGCCGCAAAACGGCCAATGTGGTGCTCAACGTGGCCTTTGGTGAGGCCACCATGGCGGTGGATACCCATATCTTTCGGGTCAGCAACCGCACTGGCCTGGCACCGGGCAAGACACCCTTGGCGGTCGAAAAGGCCTTGCTGCGCCGGGTGCCGCAAAACTACCTCGTCGACGCCCATCACTGGCTGATACTTCACGGCCGATACGTGTGCCAGGCTCGCAGCCCTCGCTGCTCAAGCTGCGCGGTCGCCGCCTGCTGCGATCTGGGGCGCCGAACCCAGCCGCGCTGAAGCCAAAGTGGCCGCAAGGGCGCAGCCGCTGCCTACAATCAGTGCGTGTCCGCCGGAATTGCCCACCATGCCCACTTTTGAAGACCTCGTCCATCGCGTGGAGCATCTGTTGGTGCGGCATGCAGAACTGCAACGCACCCAGCAGCTCATGCAACGCCAGGTGCAGGAACTCACCGCTGAGCGTGACGCCCTGCGTGGACGCCTGAGCACTGCGCGCAGCAGGCTTGACGCCTTAATTGCGAGGATGCCGCCGGCAGCCCTGCCGATTGGCGAAGACCAGGCCCTGGGAGGCGAAGAGTGAAACAGGTCGAGGTGACCATCCTGGGCCAGAGCTATCTGTTGGCTTGCCCCGACGACGGAAAAGAGGCGTTGCTGCAGGCGGTGGCCACCGTTGACCGGGAAATGAGCGCGATTCGTGATGCTGGCAAGGTCAAAGCCCGGGAGCGCATGGCCGTATTGGCCGCCCTAAACCTGGCCTACCGCTTGGCTGAGACGGCCTTGACACCCGAGCCACGGCCTGGCGCCGCAGCGACCCAGGCGCGGATCGATGTCGATGGGCTGGTTCGGCGCCTCGATGAGGTGCTGGCCGAGGACGGCCGGCTGCTCTAGGGGCGTACACTACCACCGTCCGTTGCCTTAGCGCAGGTTTTAATTTCCTTGAACCGATGCTCTCTGGAGCCCGGGCTTGGAACATCGTCGGGCTGGTGTGAGCGTCTCGCGTCAGATGAACCCGATGCTCGACTGACCTCGCCCACCTGAATCCCCTGGGTTCAGGAATGCGGCCTGCGGGGGGCGGCGGACACCTTCAACACGCTTATGGACTTGCTGTTGGCCGCCCAACTCTTCCTGCTGGGCGGCTGCATCGGTTTCCTGGCTGGACTCTTGGGCATCGGCGGGGGCATGTTGATGGTGCCCTTCCTGACCATCATCTTAGGCAACCGTGGGGTGCCCTCGGACCTTGCTTTCAAGATGGCCATCGCCACGTCCATGGCCACCATCTTGTTTACCTCGATCTCCAGCGTCAGGGCGCACCATAGGCGCGAGGCCGTTCGTTGGGACATCGTCCGCGGGATGGCGCCAGGGATCATCGCCGGGGGACTCTTTGCCGGCGCCGGCATCTTCGCCTTCATTCGGGGAAATACGCTGGAGCTGCTGTTTGTGGGCTTTCTCACTTTCTCGGCCACCCAGATCCTCTTGGACCGCAAACCCAAGCCCAGCCGTACCCTTCCGACTTTGTTAGGGCAGTCCGCTGCCGGTTCGGGTATCGGGCTTCTGTCTGGCCTGGTGGGCGCAGGTGGCGCTTTCGCATCGGCCCCCTTCCTTACCTGGTGCAATGTGCCGATACACCAAGTGGTGGCCACCGCCTCAGCTTTAGGCTTTCCAATCGCTCTGGCCAACACGGCCGGATACCTGCTGGGCAGCTGGAACCAGCCACCGGCGTTGCCGGGAGCCTTTGGCCTGTTGTACCTGCCAGCCTTGACGGTGATCGCCACCGCCAGCATGGCGGTGGCGCCCTGGGGTGCCCTGGTGGCCCACACGCTAAACGTCAGGCAACTCAAGCGGGTGTTCGCTCTGCTCTTGTATGGATTGGCGGCCTACATGCTCGCGCGGACGCTGAGCAACTGACCCGGGCCTTTGGGTTGCCCCCGGGCGACGCCTTTGGAGAACACCGATAGTTCTGCTATTATTAGAGGTTGAGCTGAGTATGGAGGCGTAGGCAGTTCAGCGTTCCGGGGCCGCCCTAGGGGCGTGGTGGAGACCTGGTGAGCTCTGCTCGAAAACCAAAACGCCTGAAGATTCACACAAACCCCAAGACCATTGCCCAAAGCATGACGACGATCCGAGTCAAAGAAAACGAGCCTTTCGACGTGGCCCTGCGCCGCTTCAAGCGCACCATCGAGAAGCTCGGTCTACTGACCGATCTGCGCGCGCGCGAGTTCTACGAAAAGCCCACAGCAGAGCGCAAGCGCAAGAAGGCGGCGGCCGTCAAGCGCCATTACAAGCGAGTGCGCAGCATGCAGCTGCCCAAGAAGCTGTACTAATAGCCGCTCGCATCAAGCGATCAGGCCCGCTCGGCTACAACGCCCGCGGGCTTTGTCTTTGGAGCCTCTGCCATGTTGACCACTGCCCCTTCCGCTCTGAAAGAACGCATCACTGATGACATGAAGTCGGCGATGAAGGCCAAACAGGCCGAACGTCTATCCGCAATTCGCATGTTATTGGCCGCCATCAAGCAAAAAGAGATTGACGAGCGCATCACGCTCGATGAAGCCTCGGTGGTAGCGGTGGTGGACAAATTGATCAAGCAGCGGCGCGACTCAATCGCCGCGTTCGAGCAAGCTGGGCGCGCTGACCTCGTAGCCAAGGAAACCGCCGAGGTCACGGTGTTGCAGGCCTATGTGCCGGCCCGATTGAGTGCTGATGAACTGGCCTTCGAGGTGCGCGGCCTGCTGGCCGAGTTAGGCGCCAGCAGCCTCGGCGACATGGGCA
This sequence comes from Betaproteobacteria bacterium, assembly GCA_016868355.1. Taxonomy (GTDB): domain Bacteria; phylum Pseudomonadota; class Gammaproteobacteria; order Burkholderiales; family Burkholderiaceae_C; genus RFTU01. The sequence goes on from VGHB01000001.1 coordinate 198,879, forward strand.
AGGTCATGGGAGCGGCCAAGCAGCGTTTGGCTGGCAAAGCGGACATGGCTGAAGTCTCGGCGCTGGTCAGGGCCAGCCTGGCCGGCTGATGTTCACCCGCCGCACCAACACCCTGTTCAACAACGTATCCCCCATGGCAGACGACCTGTTGCCCCTGCACGCCGTAGCGCCCGACGTGTGCGTGGCCCCCCAACTCACACCGCAGGCGATGGCCGAAGCAGCCCGCCAGGGCTTCAAGTCTGTGATCAACAACAGGCCTGACTATGAAGAGGGCCCTGAGCAGCCGACCAATGCCTCGATTGAAGCCGCCGCACGAGCCGCAGGCTTGCAGTACGCGTTCTTGCCGGTGCAGGGCGGGTACCAGTCACCTGAGGAAATTGCCGCTTTTGCCCGGCTAATGGCCGATTTGCCTCGCCCGATCTTGGCGTTTTGCCGGTCCGGCGCACGCTCGACCCGCCTGTTTGTGGCCGCCACCCGAAGATGACATGGGCCCGGCCGCGGCAGTGCGGCATACGCACAGTCCCGTAGTCACTTGCCACTCGCCAGCCGTTAGCATTCGAGCCGGAATCCCTCGGAGGACCCGTGAACCTGCTTCTGACCCTCTCACGCGGTATCGACACCCTCAACGAACGATTGGGCCGCATGACCATGTGGCTGGTTCTTGCGTCGGTTCTGATCAGCGCCTTGAACGCCATCGTTCGTAAGGCCTTCAACATTGGCTCGAATGCATTCCTGGAAATCCAGTGGTATCTGTTCGCCGGGGTTTTCATGCTGGGCGTGGGCTATGTCATGCTCAAGAACGCCCATGTACGCATCGACTTCATCAGCTCGCGGCTGGGCAAGCGAACCAACGCAATCATTGATGCTGTTGGGATTGTCATTTTCACCATCCCCCTGTCGATCATCATGATTGACCTCGGGTGGCCCCTGTTTGCCACGGCCTTCAAATCGGGTGAGATGAGTCAAAACGCTGGTGGCCTCATCCGATGGCCGGTGCTGATGTTGGTGCCATTGGGCTTCCTAATCCTGCTGACCCAATCGATCTCCGAGCTCATCAAGCGGGTGGCGTTCCTGCAAGGGCATCTGGATGAGCCGTTCACGCCCACCGGCGAGAAGACCGAGGACGAGCGGCTGGCCGAGGACCTGGCGCACGAAGCGGCGGAGCACGAGGCTGCCCTGCTCCAGCAGAAGAACGGAGCCTGAAGCCGTGGCTGAATTCGTCACCCAGCACTTCGTTCCGTTGCTGTTCCTAGCGCTGCTGTTATTCTTGCTCACCGGCATCCCGGTAGCCTTCGGCTTGGCCGCTACCGGCCTGCTTTTTGGCTACATCGGCATGAGCTTGGACCTGTTCACGCCCACGCTATTCCAAGCGCTGCCGCAACGCGTGTTCGGCATCATGCAGAACGACACCCTGTTGGCCATTCCCTTCTTCACCTTCATGGGCATCATCCTGGAACGCTCCGGGATGGCGGAAGACCTGTTGGAAACTGTCGGTCAGGTGTTCGGGCCGGTTCGCGGCGGCATCGCCATCGCGGTCATCCTGGTAGGCGCGCTGCTGGCAGCCACCACCGGCGTGGTGGCTGCGGCTGTCATATCCATGGGTCTGATCTCGCTGCCCATCATGCTGCGCTACGGTTACAACCGTACGGTGGCCACCGGCACCATCACCGCCTCGGGAACGCTGGCACAGGCCATACCGCCTTCTTTGGTGTTGATTGTGTTGGCCGACCAGCTCGGCCGCTCGGTGGGTGACATGTACTCGGGCGCCCTGATCCCCGGTCTGCTATTGGTGTGTCTCTATCTTGGCTTTGTGACCCTGCTGGCATTGTTCAAGCCATCGTGGGTACCAGCGCTGCCGATGGAAGCCCGCATCTACCGCGAGAGCAATGGTGCGTCCGGGCATGTCTCACTGTTGATACTGTTGGCGATGTGTGCAGTGGCAGGCTGGGGATGGGCCCAGATGCACGATGGCCTGCTGAAAGCCTGGACGGGCCGCACCGTGGCTGCCAGCGGCGATGAAACGCTGATCATGTCCTTGACGGTGTCTTCGCTGCTGGCGCTGGGCCTCGCGCTTTTGAATAAGGTGAGCAAGTTGGGTCTGCTGTCGCGCTTGGCGCAGCAGGTGACCTTTGTGCTGATCCCCCCCTTGGTACTGATCTTCCTGGTTCTGGGCACCATATTCCTGGGAGTGGCCACCCCCACTGAGGGCGGCGCGATGGGCGCCGTGGGTGCGGCGATCATGGCCGGCCTGCGCAAGCGGCTGACTTTGAGCCTGCTCAGGCAGGCCATGGATAACACCGCGCGGCTGTCAACCTTCGTGCTGTTCATTCTGATCGGCTCGACCGTGTTCTCCTTCACCTTCAATGCCGCGGACGGTCACGTCTGGGTGGAGCATCTGTTCGATGACATGCCAGGTGGCGCGTTGGGCTTCCTGATCGTAGTGAATATTCTGGTGTTCGTCCTGGGATGCTTCATCGACTTTTTCGAGATCGCCTTTATCGTGATCCCGCTCCTGGCGCCAGTAGCGGAGAAGATCCTTCCCGAGATGTTCCCCCCCGGAACATCTATTAACGCCGTCATGATTTGGTTCGGCGTAGTCCTCGCGATGAACCTGCAGACCTCCTTTCTTACCCCTCCGTTTGGCTTTGCCCTGTTCTACCTACGCAGCGTAGCCCCCAAGATTGACTACCGTGACCGGTTCACCAAGGCGATGATCCCGGCCGTCACCACGGCTCAGATTTACAAGGGATCCATCGCCTTCATCATCCTGCAATTGATCATGGTGGCGCTGGTCATTGCCTACCCCAAACTGGTGACCGATGGAATCGATGAGGGGGTCAAAGTGGACGTCGATCAGGCATTGGAGCAGTTGATGCTGCTGCAAACACCGGCTCCCGGCGGGCCCTTAGACGCCTTGGCACCACCACCCATGCCGGCCCCAGGTGGCCCAGGCAACGAACCATTGCTGGTGCCAGCTGGGCCGCAGAGCCCCGGCGGTGGATCCGCAGCACCCGCCGAAGACCCCATGAAGGCGCTGCTTGAGGCATTGAAGGAAGACGCCGCAAAGAAGAAGTAGGCCCAGCTGCCGCCAGAGGCGGGCTGACGAAAAAAGGCCCTGCAGTGCAGGGCCTTTTCCCATTACAGGCCCGGCTGTGAATTACAGGCGCTGGCGTTGCATGTAGTTGTCGAACGTGGCCTCGGTGAAACGGAACCAAAGGTTGGCGTCGCGCTGGAAACCCAGATAGTCCTCGTAAGCCTTCTTCCAGTTCGGATTGCGAGCGCTGAGCTCGGCGTAGTGCTCGCGTGAGGCCTTGAAGGCGGCATCCATCAGGTCGCTGGGGAAGGCAAAGAGCTTGGCACCTTGCGAAACCAGCGTCTTGAGCGCCTGAGCGTTCTTTCCATCGTACTTGGCTTGCATATCGATGTGGCAGTAGGACGCTGCGACCTCTATGACGGCCTTGTATTCCGGAGACAGGGAGTCAAAAGCCTTGGAATTAACGTGCAACTCCAGCTGCGCGCCGCCTTCCCACCAACCCGGGTAAGCATAATTCGGCGCGACTTTGACAAAGCCCAGCTTTAGGTCGTCATAGGGTCCCACCCACTCCGCAGCATCGATTGTGCCTCTCTCAAGGGCCGTGTAGATCTCAGCGCCGGGGATATTCTGGGGCACGCCACCGATGCGCTCGACGATGCGGCCACCGAACCCGCCAACGCGGAACTTGGTGCCCTTAAAGTCAGCCAACGACTTGATCTCCTTGCGGAACCAGCCGCCCATCTGCGCACCCGTATTGCCCATGGCAAAGTTCACGCAGTTGAACTGCCGGTAAAAGTCGCGCATCAGCTTCAGACCGTTGCCTTCGTAGTACCAAGCGGTGATTTGACGGCTGTTCATGCCGAAGGGAATGGCGCATGCAAGAGCAAATGTTTCGTCTTTGCCGAAATAGTAGTATGGGGCGGTGTTGGCCATTTCGACCGTGCCCTTTTCGATGGCGTCCATCGTACCGAAGGCCGGCACCAACTCCCCCGGGGCGTGGGTGGTGATCACAAATCGGCCACCGGTTAGATCGCGAACCTTGGCGGCAAAGATGTCGTTGACGCCGAACAGTGTGTCCAGGGCCTTGGGGAAGCTGGAAGTCAGGCGCCAGCGGAGGTTTTGTTGTGCGTGGGTGATCGCAGGGGCCACGCCAGCGGCCAAAATGCCAGCTACACCAGCGCCTTGCACAAAGGAACGACGTTCCATGGATGGATCTCCTTACGGGGAAGTGGAAAAGATAAAGGTCGAAGTGTATGTTTGCGTGGGCCGCAGCCACGCAGGGGATACCCGAGGGAACTCCCTGCGGGCGTTGGGGTCAACCCAGCGGGCCGACTAGGCCCCGGCCACCTTCATGCGGTCTATCAGGATCGAGCCTACCGATTTGCTTCCAGTGGTGTGTTCGTCGGCTCCGAGCGCCACGATGCCCTGAAACATCTCCTGTAGCTGCCCCGCAATCGTCACCTCGTGCACGGGGTAGGAAATTTGCCCGTTTTCCACCCAAAAGCCGGCCGCGCCGCGGGAATAGTCACCGGTCACATAGTTCACGCCCTGCCCGATCAGCTCTACCACGAACAGGCCACGGTGCAATTTGCGCAACATGGCCCGCAGGTCGTCGCCACGCCGGGTCAGCGTGCTGCTCAAACGCAGATTGTGTGAACCGCCAGCATGGCCAGTGGTGCGAAGCCCCAGCTTGCGGGCGGAGTAGCTGGAGAGAAAGTAGCTCTGCACCTCCCCGTTCATCAGCAAGGTGCGGGTCTGTGTCCGCACACCTTCGTCGTCGAAGGGAGCACTGCCCTTTCCCTTGGCAATGAATGGGTCTTCCTCAATCTGCAGGTGCGGGGCCATCACGCGCCGGCCCAGGCTGTCCAGTAGGAAGCTGGCCTTGCGGTACAGCGCGCCGCCACTAGTGGCTTGCACATAGGAGCCCAGCAATCCAGCGGCCAAGGGTGACTCAAAGAGCACCGGCACCTCGCAGGTGGAGATCTTGCGGCTGTTCAATCGCGCCAGCGAGCGCTCGGCTGCGTAGCGGCCCACCGCGGCGGCTCGTGCCAGATCGGCTGGATCACGTTCGGATGTGTACCAGTAGTCGCGCTGCATGTTCTGGCCCTTGCCGGCAATGGGCGCCACCGACAGCGAATGCCGCGAGCTGGCATAGCCGCCGCGAAAACCCCGGCTGTTACCCGCAAAAAAGTGCCCCTGCATAGCACTGACGCCCGCACCCTCGCTGTTGGTGATGCGCCTGTCAGTTTGTATTGCAGCCGCCTCGGCCTGCCGCGCCAACTCGGCGGCACCCGCCGCATCGATGTCCCAGGGGTGGTGCAGGTCTAAATCAAGCCGTGCCTGGCGCGGTGTCACCAGGTCTTGCTCATCTGGCAGGCCGGCTGCCGGATCCTCTGCGGTGTAGCGTGCGATGTCGTGAGCCGCCTGGACGGTCTGATCCAGTGAGACCCGCGAGAAGTCCGAGGTGCTGGCGTTACCCCGTCGCTGACCGACAAAAACAGTGACGCCAATAGATTTGTCGCGGTTGCGTTCCACATTCTCTACCTCGCCCTTGCGCACCGACACTGAAAGGCCGACACCTTCGCTGACAGCCACAGCCGCATCGCTGGCACCGCGCTGACGGGCTATGGCCAAGGTATCGTCCACCAGCTGCTGGAACTGCGCGGGGCTGAAACTGAAGCCTGTGGAGGCTTGAAAATCTTTAGAAGAAGGCATCGGTCTATCATAGCGTTCCCGTATGTGTGCCCGCCGCTCCAGAGCCCTTGATGCCGCTACCGCCTTGACCACTTTCGGCCGGGGCCAAGCACCGACTGAGCCGCGTCAACCACGTCAGGCCCTGGCCGCGCCGGGCCGTGGTGCCACGGGCTTGACCGACCGTGGCCGGCCCGCTTTCGAGGCTGCAGCGCAAGTCGGCGATGCCGCTGAGCCTGACACGTTGCAGGCACGGCCCAGCAAGACGGAGCTCAAAAAGGTTGCACACGACATGCAGAAATTAGGCGATGCAATGGCTGCCCTTTCCAATGAGCGACTGGCGGCTCTGCCGATTGACGAGGTCCTGCGCGATGCCATCGTGGTGTTACGCCGCACCCGAAGCCATGAAGGCCTGCGGCGCCAAAGGCAGTATGTGGGCAAGTTGATGCGCCGGGCCGACATCGAACCCCTGGCTCAGGCCGTGGCCGAAGCACAGCTGGGGTCAGCCCGCCAAACGTTGGCTCTGCATCAAGCCGAGGCGCTGCGCCTGGAACTGGTGGCAGATGATGAAGCCTTAACCCGGTTTATGACCCAGCACCCGGACAGTGACGCGCAACAGCTGCGCAGCCTCATCCGCGCCGCGCGCAAGGAAGCCGCCTTGCTCCCCGAGCAACGGCATGGACGGGCCTGGCGCGAGTTGTTTCAATTCATCAAACCCTACGTTCAGGCCTCACCGGCACACGCCCAGGCCCAGGCCCAGGCCCGGACACCATGAGCGAAACACACACACCAGACCAGGTGCGCATTGGCATCGTGTCCATCAGCGACCGCGCTTCAAGCGGTGTCTATGCGGACCAGGGGCTGCCAGCCTTGCAAGCCTGGCTCAATCGGGCGCTGCGCAACCCCATAGCCTGGGAGCCCCGCCTGATCCCCGATGAACAAGCCGTAATCTCAGCCACCTTGCGCGAACTGGTGGACGAGGCGCGCTGTGACCTGGTGCTGACCACCGGCGGGACGGGGCCGGCCCGCAGAGACGTCACGCCGGAGGCAACCCTTGCAGTGGCCGACAAGGAGATGCCGGGGTTTGGCGAGCAAATGCGCCAGATCAGCCTGCGCTTTGTGCCCACGGCGATCTTGTCGCGGCAAGTGGCGGTCGTTCGAGGCCACGCGCTGATCATCAACTTGCCGGGTCAACCAAGATCGATTGCCGAGACCCTGGAGGGGCTGCCCCAAGCCCAGCCACCGGTCCACGGGATCTTTGCTGCAGTGCCCTACTGCATCGACCTTATCGGCGGTCCCTACCTGGAAACAGACGACACCATCTGCAAGGCCTTCAGGCCGAAATCGGCCGTTCGGGGTCAGGTCAAGCCCACCTGAGGGCGGCGCGATTCAATTCACCTTCTGGCGCAGGGCTTCGGCGTCGAAGGTTTCTCGGGTGGCCGCATCCTGGGGCACGCAGGGCTCCAGGGGCAACTGGCGGTTCTGAGCCGCCAGCTTTTCAATCGCAGCCCACAACAAGGCGATCTGGTGCTCATGCCCTGCGGCGTTGTCGATGAGGCTGCGCATGGCCTGTGAAACGGGGTCGTCACCCTGCGTCACACCATAGGCGGAGAACCCCATGCGAGCCGCCGCGGCTTCGCGTCGGGATTCTGCTTCGGCTTGAATGATTCGAGCAGGGTTGCCCACCGCCGTGGCACCAGCCGGCACGGGCTTAACCACCACCGCGCTGCTGCCGATTCGGGCACCATCGCCCACGGTGAACCCACCCAAAACCTGGGAGTTTGCCCCCACGATGACGCCTTTGCCTAGCGTGGGATGACGCTTGGCGCTGCGGCTCAGCGAGGTGCCCCCCAAGGTCACGCCCTGGTAAATGGTGCAGTCGTCCCCAATCTCGGCGGTCTCGCCTACCACCACGCCCATGCCGTGGTCGATGAACACCCGGCGCCCGATCGAGGCCCCCGGGTGAATTTCGATACCGGTCAAAAAGCGTGCGACTTGCGAAATGAAGCGGCCCAGCCACTTCAATCCGACCTGCCAGCACGAATGTGCCCATCGGTGCAGCACCAAAGCATGCAAGCCTGGGTAACAGGTGAGGACCTCCCAGGACGAGCGCGCCGCGGGGTCGCGCTCGCGTATGCAGGCGATGTCTTCACGCAGACGGGCAAACATCACTCCAGTGTAGTTCGCGCTGAGATCTTCGGTGCGCCCGGGGCTGACGCCGCGCTGCCCGACCCCAGGTTAGCGGCCCGCTGCACCGCGCGCGCCATGCCATGCAGGATGTGCACCTCCTCTTGAGCCAGGGGGACGCGGTTGAGCAACTGTTGCAGGCGCGGCATGAGCTTCTTGGGGGCCCGTGGGTCCAGAAAGCCCACAGCCTGCAACACCTGCTGCCAATGTTGCAGCACGCCGGCCACCGCACTTGCGTCAGCCCACTGCACCGATGCGGCGCGGCCCTGCACCTCAAAGCCCCCCAATGCCTGCCGGTACTCGTAGGCCAAAAGCTGCACAGCCTGCGCCAAATTGAGCGAACCGTAGTCAGGATGGGTGGGGATGCTCAGGCACACATGGGCCCTGTAGACGTCTTCATTGGACAAGCCATGGCGCTCGCTGCCCAGCAGGAATGCCAAGGCAGGGGCATCTGGTGGACGGTGAAAGTCGGGGTCTGAACCAGGCTGCAATCGCTGGGCAAGCCCCCCCGCCTGTGGCCAACCGCTGCGCCGCAGGGCCTCAAAAAAGACCCTCGGCGCGGCGGTGGGCGGGCCGAAATCACGCGGTGTCATGGCAGTGGCGCACAGCAGATGCACGCCCTGGAGCGCATCCTGGACCTTGGCCACCACCCGCGCGCGGGCCAGCACGTCGGCCGCGCCGCTGGCCATGGCCACGGTTTCCTCCTGTGACAAAACATCGCCGTAACGAGGCCGAACGAGGACCAGGTCGGTAAAGCCCATGACCTTCAGCGCACGCGCCGCGGCACCCACATTGCCAGGGTGGCTGGCTTCAACCAAGATGAAGCGGGGCTGGGGGTCCAAAACGGGCATGAGCGCGGGCACGGTCCAGCAGCAACCTACAATGAAGATCAGGGTATTGTCGCGCCTGCGTCGCGCGCGGTCCGTTGCCTGCTCTTTTTCTCTGCCAGCCCCTTGCCCAGCGCCATCCGAGCCACCCGTGCCGTGCACAGCGGCGCCAGTGCGGCCCAAGCCCGAACCCCTTTAAGGACCCGCTAGCCATGTCGCAGCAAACCCTGCACCCCATGCTCAACATCGCTGTGAAGGCAGCACGCACCGCTGGCGCCATGATCAACCGGGCCGCGCTGGACGTTGAGGTGCTCAAGGTGGGCAGCAAAGGGGCCAACGACTTCGTGACTGAAGTTGACCAAGCGGCAGAGCAGGCGATCATCGGAACCCTGTTGCAGGCCTACCCCGACCACGGCATCCTGGCCGAGGAAAGTGGCCGTGAACACGGCAACACCGACAGCGAGTACATCTGGATCATCGACCCGCTGGACGGCACCACCAACTTCATCCACGGCTTTCCCTTTTATGCGGTGAGCATAGCGCTGGCGCATCGTGGTGTGCTTCAGCAAGCTGTGGTGTACGACCCGACGCGTAACGACCTGTTCCACGCCTCCAAGGGTCGCGGGGCCTATCTCAACGACCGGCGCCTGCGGGTCAGCAAGCGCACGCGATTGTCGGAATCGCTGGTGGGCACCGGTTTCCCGTTTCGCAAGGGCGACAACTTCAAGCGCTACGTGAAGGTCTTTGAAGAGGTGATGCAGAACTGCGCCGGCATTCGCCGCCCAGGGGCTGCAGCGTTGGACCTGTGCTATGTGGCTGCAGGCCACTACGATGGATTCTTTGAAATCGGCTTGAATCCCTGGGACGCTGCGGCTGGTGCGCTGATGATCACCGAGGCAGGCGGCCTGGTGGGCAACTTCACCGGAGAGGCCGACTTTTTGTACCGGCGCGAGATCGTGGCCGGAACGCCGAAGGTCTACGGCGCGCTGGTCAAGATCCTGGCGCCGTACAGCCGGGCGATCAGCGCCAATGCGTCGGCGGCCACACCTGAAGTCAGCCGGGCCGAGGCCCTTGCACCCGAGGCCGCCCTGGCCGGCACCCTGGGCGCACCCGCGTCGGGCCCCCCTACCGGCAGCGCGGCGCCGGTAACACCGGGTAAACGCGCGCCCCTCCGAATTCGCCGCCAGGACGCCTGAACACAGCCCCGTATGTCGGGCTGCGCAGCCCGACAATGTCCGTATGCCCGCTTGCCTGCCCGAGACCAGCACCGACTTCGCTCAACATACGCCAATGATGCAGCAATACCTGCGCATCAAGGCCGAGTTCCCCGACACCCTGGTGTTCTATCGCATGGGGGACTTCTATGAATTGTTCTACGAGGACGCCCGAAAGGCCCATCGCCTGCTGGACATCACCATCACCACCCGAGGCCAAAGCGCCGGCAAACCCGTGGTCATGGCTGGCGTGCCGGTGCATTCGGTACAGAGCTACCTGGCGCGCCTGATCAAGGTCGGCGAGGCAGTGGCCGTAGCCGAACAGGTGGGCGATGTAGCCACTTCCAAGGGGCCGGTAGAACGCAAGGTGGTGCGCGTGATCACACCGGGCACACTCACCGACAGCGAGTTCCTGGCCGACCGAAGCGAGAGCCTGTTGGTGGCCCTGGTGTCGCAGCCCAGCCCACCGGGTGCGCGAGGTTCGACTGTCTCCGGTGCCGTGCAGTGGGGATTGGCATGGTTGGGCATGGCCAGCGGTCGCTTAGGGTTGGTGGCCTGTGAGACCTCCGCCTTGGGCAGTTGGTTGGCGCGCTTGGAGCCGGCCGAGTTGCTGATGCCCCCACCAGAAGAACTGGCTCAGGGTGCAGCGGAATTCCAAACCATCTGCGCGACGGCAGGCCTTGATCAGGCGGTGCTGACCCATCGCCCCGCATGGCAGTTTGATGCCGCACTTGGACAGCGCAAGCTGTGTGAACAACTGCAGGTGCGCAGCCTTGAGGCCTTCGGGGCCGACAGTCTGACCGTGGCGCACGCCGCCGCGGCCGCACTTCTGACCTATGCACAACAAACCCAGAGCCAGGCTCTGAGCCATGTGCAGAGCCTGGAGACTCCAGGCGCTCAAGACCTGATCGACCTGCCGCCCAGCAGTCTGCGAAACCTGGAACTCACCCGCACCCTGCGCGGTGAAGACAGCCCCACTCTGCTGTCCCTCATGGACACATGCCGCACGGGAATGGGCAGCCGGCTGTTGCGGCACTGGCTCACCCACCCACAACGCGAACGGCAGCAGGCCAGCCAGCGGCACCGCGCAGTGGCTGCGCTGCTGGGCTTGTCCGGTGGGCCTGAGGCAAGCACATCCGTGGGCCAACAGCCGGATGCGGGCACGGGCCCCGCTTTTGAAGCACTTCGGCAGGCCTTGCGCAACATCAGTGATGTGGAGCGCATCACCGCGCGGATAGCACTGCAGCAAGTGCGGCCCAGGGAACTTTCCGGGTTGCGCGAGACGCTGTTGGCCTTGCCAGTCATCTGCGCCACGGTCGCAGCCGTGCGTGAGCACTCCGACCTGTTGGCTGCAAACGAACAAGCCCTGAAGCCCGATACCGCGATCCTGGAAACGCTGGGCGCACTGGCAACCGAACCGGCTGCCATGGTGCGCGACGGGGGGGTCATCGCAACCGGGGTGGATGCCGAACTGGACGACTTGCGTGCAGTCACCCAGAACTGCGATGCCTACCTGCTCGACCTAGAGTCACGTGAGCGGGAGCGAACCGGCATCAACAATCTACGGGTGCAGTTCAACAAGGTGCATGGCTTCTACATCGAGGTCACCAGCAGTGGCTTGGACCGGGTACCCGCCACCTACCAAAGGCGCCAAACCCTGAAAAACGCCGAGCGCTTCATCACGCCCGAGCTCAAAGCGTTTGAGGACAAGGCCCTGTCGGCTCAGGACCGGTCCTTAGCCCGTGAGAAGTGGCTCTACGAACAAATGGTTGCAAGCCTGGCCCTTCACCTGGGGGCGCTGCAAAGGCTGGGGCAGGCCCTGGCCTGTTTGGATGTGCTGGGCACCCTGGCTGAGCGGGCCCAAACCCTGCAATGGGTGGCGCCGGAGTTTGTGAACCACCCGTGCATCGAAATCGAAGCGGGCCGGCATCCGGTTGTGCAGGCGCGCTTGCAGCAAACACGCGGCACGGCCTTTATCGCCAATCACTGCCGGCTGGATGCGCGCACCAAGATGCTGGTGATCACCGGCCCCAATATGGGTGGCAAGAGCACCTTCATGCGCCAGGTGGCCCTGATCGTCTTACTGGCTTGCATGGGCTCGTTCGTGCCAGCGCAGGCCTGCCGCCTAGGCCCGATCGACGCCATCCACACCCGTATAGGGGCCGCCGATGACCTGGCCAACGCACAGTCGACCTTTATGGTGGAAATGACCGAGGCCGCCGCCATCCTGCATCGCGCCAGCGAATTCAGCCTGGTGTTGATGGATGAGATAGGCCGCGGGACCTCGACGGGCGATGGGCTGGCCCTAGCCGGGTCCATTGCGGCCCACTTGCACGACCGCAACCGCTGCTTCACCCTGTTTGCGACCCATTACTTTGAACTCACAGCCTTTGCCCAAAGCCATGCTCAAGCCATCAACGTTCATGTGAGTGCAGTCGAGTCGGGACACGATATCGTGTTCCTTCATGAAATTACACCGGGTCCGGCCAGCCGAAGCTACGGTGTCCAGGTGGCTCGCCTGGCCGGTATGCCCGCGGCCGTGGTGCGCCAAGCCCGCGGCACCTTGGAATCTTTGGAGCAACGCGAATCGGCTCTTCAGCCACAAGTTGACCTGTTTGCACCAGCGGCCAGCCCCGCAACAACACCCGCGCTAAGCGCCGCTGCGCAAGCTGTGCTGGGACTTTTGGATGAAATACAGCCCGACTCCTTAAGCCCAAAGCTGGCCCTAGAGGCCCTTTACAGACTCAAGGAAGCAGCCGAAGGGCCTAGGTCCTGATGGTTCAGAGGCAGATGCCCACGCTTGTCTTTTCTCATGGAAACGGCTTTCCTGCGGGCACCTACGGCACTCTCTTCCAGGCCTGGCGTGAGGCGGGTTGGCAGGTGCGGGCCATCGAGCGCCTGGGGCACGACCCACGATTTCCAGTCACCTCCAATTGGCCCCACCTGCGCGACCAACTGATCGACTTCACCGAACGGCAGTCCTCAGTACCGGTGTGGCTGGTGGGCCACTCGCTGGGTGGCCTTCTCAGCCTTATGGCAGCCTGTTGGAAGCCGCGCCTGATTCACGGCATCGTCTTGTTGGATTCGCCCGTGATCACCGGGTGGCGCGCCCACAGCCTTCAGGTCATCAAGGCCAGCGGACTCATCAGCCGGGTTTCACCTGGCCGTTACTCGCGCAAGCGTCGCCACCGCTGGGATAACCTAAATGCGGTGCGCGCGCACTTTCTGCGGCGAGCTTCATTTGCGCGCTGGGACCCGGCCGTGTTGGAAGACTACTGGCAACACGGCTTCGTGGCCCAGGACGGGGGCTGGTCATTGGCCTTCGACCGCGAGATTGAAACCCGTATCTACGACACCCTGCCCCACCAGCTGGGCTCGATGCTGCACCGGCATCCGCTGCGTTGCCCCATGGGCTTTATCGCCGGCAGTCATTCGGTGGAAATGCGCCAAGGTGGGGTTCTGAGCGCCAAGCGCTTGGCCGGTCCGTACTACCAGACGATCGAGGGCACACACCTTTTCCCCATGGAGAAGCCCCTGGAAACCGCGCATCGGGTGCTGGATCTCTTGACCGCGATGAACGGCGGAGACCGGCCCCTATAATCTCGATTTCCACCTCGGCCCCGACCGCCGAGCCCGGCTGAGCCAAGCGCCCCGGGCACGCCCCGGGCGGGTCGTTGCATATGACCAAGTTCGTCTTCGTGACCGGTGGTGTGGTGTCCTCGCTGGGCAAGGGTATTGCCTCGGCGTCTTTGGCTGCCATCCTCGAATCGCGCGGCCTGCGCGTCACCCTCATCAAGCTCGACCCATACCTCAACGTGGACCCGGGCACGATGTCGCCCTTCCAACATGGCGAGGTCTTCGTCACCGACGACGGCGCCGAAACGGACCTCGACCTCGGCCACTACGAGCGCTTCATCACCACGCGCATGAAGCGCAGCAATAACTTCACCACCGGACAAATCTACAAATCGGTGCTAGAAAAAGAGCGGCGGGGCGACTACCTGGGCAAGACGGTACAGGTGATTCCCCACGTCACCAACGAAATCCAGGACTACGTCAAACGTGGCGCAGGCTACGGCACACCCGAAGCTGTGGATGTGGCCATCGTGGAAATAGGTGGCACGGTAGGCGATATCGAGTCCCTGCCGTTTTTGGAAGCCGTGCGCCAGCTGTCGCTGAAGCTAGGACCGCACCATGCAGCCTTCGTGCATCTGACTTACTTACCCTGGATCGCCACCGCGGGCGAGCTCAAGACCAAGCCGACCCAGCACACGGTACAAAAGTTACGCGAAATTGGCATTCAGCCTGACGCGCTGCTGTGCCGCGCAGACCGCCGTGTGCCCGGTGATGAGAGCGAAAAGATCTCCCTGTTCACCAATGTGCCACCGCACGGGGTGATTAGCATGTGGGATGCCGACACCATCTACAAGGTGCCGCGCATGCTGCATGAGCAGGGCCTAGACGAGCTGATTTGCATGAAGTTGCAGCTGCTGACTAAGCCCGCTGACCTCAGGCGTTGGGACGACCTGGTGCATGCGGTCGAACACCCGCAGCGCGATGTGACGATCGCTATGTGCGGCAAGTACACCGACCTGTCAGATTCCTACAAGTCCCTCAACGAAGCCCTGCGACACGCCGGCATCCACAATCAGGCCCGGGTGCGCATCGAGTACGTGGACTCCGAAACCTTGTACCCTGGTAATGTGTCGCAGCTGGCCGCCTTTGACGCTGTGCTGGTACCCGGCGGCTTTGGCAGGCGGGGCGTGGAAGGCAAGATTCTTGCGGCGCAATTCGCACGCGAGCGGCGCATCCCCTACCTGGGTATCTGCTTGGGTATGCAGGTGGCCACCATTGAGTGCGCGCGCCACATGGCAGGCCTGCAAGGCGCCAACAGCACCGAGTTCGATACACAAACGCCCCATCCGGTGATCGCGCTGATTGACGAATGGCAGGACCGCGATGGCGTCATTCAAAAGCGCGATGCCCAATCGGACTTGGGCGGCACCATGCGGCTGGGGGCCCAAAGTTCGGACGTGAAGCCTGGCACCTTGGCGCATCAAATCTATGGCTCCGTGGTCACCGAACGGCATCGACACCGCTATGAGGCCAATGAGCGCTACTTGGATCGCTTGCAGCAAGCTGGTTTGGTGATTTCCGCCATCACCCAACGAGAAAAGCTGACGGAAATGGTTGAATTACCGCGATCGGCCCACCCTTGGTATGTGGGTGTGCAGTTCCACCCGGAATTCAAGAGCACGCCTTGGGAAGGCCACCCCCTGTTCAACAGTTATGTCAAGGCGGCGCTTGACCACCAGGGGACAGCGGTGCGCGAGGATGCACCCACCGCCTTGCATTCAGCCCAGGCAGGAGCGGCCGCATGAAGCTGTGTGGGTTCGACGTCGGCATCGACCGCCCTTTCTTCCTTATCGCTGGGCCGTGCGTCGTCGAGAATCTAGAACTGCAGTTGGAGGTGGCCGGCCAGCTCCAGGAAATCACCCGAGAGCTGGATATCCCCTTTATCTTCAAGAGCAGCTACGACAAGGCCAACCGATCCAGCGGTTCGTCGTTTCGCGGGCCCGGAATGGAGCGCGGCCTGGAGATCCTGGCCCAGGTGAAGCGCCAACTGGGGGTGCCGGTGCTCACCGATGTGCACACCGATGACGAGATTCCTGCAGTGGCGGCGGTGGTGGACGTGCTGCAGACGCCAGCGTTCTTGTGTCGGCAAACCGATTTCATCCGTGCTGTGGCGCAAAGCGGTAAGCCGGTAAACATTAAGAAAGGCCAGTTTTTGGCGCCGCACGACATGAAGCATGTCATCGACAAGGCCCGAGCTGCTGCCAGCGAGGCTGGGCTCAACACGGACCGCTTCATAGCCTGTGAGCGCGGAGCGAGCTTCGGCTACAACAATTTGGTAAGCGATATGCGTTCGCTGGCCATCCTGCGCGAAACCAAGGCTCCCGTGGTCTTCGATGCCACCCACAGCGTGCAGCTGCCCGGTGGCCAGGGCACTTCATCGGGCGGACAGCGCGAATTCGTACCGGTGCTGTCGCGCGCTGCGGTGGCTGTGGGTGTCGCCGGCCTGTTTTTGGAAACGCACCCCAACCCGGCCCAGGCCCTGAGCGATGGTCCCAACGCGGTCCCCCTGCGGCATATGAAGGCCCTGCTGAACCAGCTGGCGGAACTGGACCGCGTGGTCAAGCGGCAGATCCTGTTGGAAAACGATTTTTCTTGTTGATTGGAGCTGGTTTGATATGAGTGCGATCGTCGACATCGTCGGACGGGAGATCCTGGACAGCCGCGGCAACCCGACGGTGGAATGTGATGTTCTGCTGGAGTCCGGGACCTTGGGCCGTGCTGCGGTACCCTCGGGTGCCTCCACCGGCAGCCGCGAGGCGATCGAACTGCGCGACGGCGACAAGGGCCGCTACTTAGGCAAGGGTGTGCTGCGCGCTGTGCAGCATATCAACACCGAGATGTCTGAAGCCGTCTTGGGGCTGGATGCCTCGGAGCAGGCCTTCCTCGACAAAACTCTGATTGAGCTCGACGGCAGTGAAAATAAGAGCCGCTTGGGTGCCAACGCGATGCTGGCGTTGTCTGTAGCGGTGGCCCGCGCCGCAGCAGAGGAAAGCGGCCTTCCCCTGTACCGCTACTTCGGCGGTATGGGCGGCATGCAGTTACCTGTGCCCATGATGAATGTGATCAACGGCGGTGCGCACGCTAACAACAGCCTTGACCTGCAAGAGCTGATGATCATTCCAGTGGGTGCGCCTTCCCTGCGTGAGGCCATTCGCTGGGGAGCTGAGACCTTCCATGCCTTGAAGAAGATTCTTCATGACAAGGGCATCAGCACAGCTGTGGGCGATGAGGGCGGCTTTGCGCCCAGCGTGGAGAACCACGAGGCAGCCATCAAGATGATTCTGGAGGCTATCGATAAAGCAGGGTACACCCCAGGCGAACAGATCGCCCTGGGCCTGGATTGCGCGGCCAGCGAGTTCTTTCATGACGGGCAATATGTGCTGCACGGCGAAGGCGGCATCAAGCTGTCAGCCGAGGCCTGGACCGATATGCTGGCCACCTGGGTAGACAAGTATCCGATCATCAGCATCGAAGATGGCATGCACGAAGGCGACTGGGCCGGTTGGGCCCATCTGACGCAACACTTGGGCAAAAAGGTGCAGCTCGTAGGTGACGACCTGTTCGTAACGAACACGAAGATTTTGAGGGAAGGTATCGACAAGGGCATCGCTAATTCAATCCTCATCAAGATCAACCAGATCGGCACGCTCACCGAAACTTTCCAGGCCATTGAGATGGCCAAGCGTGCAGGCTACACCGCGGTGATCAGCCACCGCAGCGGCGAAACCGAAGATTCCACCATTTCCGACATCGCTGTGGGCACCAACGCCGGGCAGATCAAGACGGGATCGCTCAGCCGCAGCGATCGCGTGGCCAAGTACAACCAGTTGCTTCGCATCGAAGAAGACCTGGGTGACGTGGCGGTGTACCCCGGTCGCACAGCCTTCTACAACCTGCGCTGAGCCGGGCCGCCTTGCTCCACGCGCCGCGGACACGAGCACGACAATGCGCTGGATCACCGTTACCCTGATGGCCCTGCTGGTGCTGGTGCAGGCCGACCTGTGGTTCAGCCGCAATGGCGTATTTCATGTCCGGGGCCTGCAGAGCCAATTGGGTGACGTGCGCCGGGATATTGATGCTGCCAGGGGCCGTAACGAGCAGGTGCAGGCTGAAGTGCACGACCTGCGGGAAGGCCTGGAGATGGTGGAGGAAAAGGCCCGTGCCGAGCTCGGTATGGTCAAGCGCGATGAGATCTACATTCAGGTCACGCCGCAACGCTGATGCCTGAGTTATCTGACGGGCTGGGCCTGCTCAGGGCGCTGCCATCTGCCCTGCAGTCGGTGGACCTGGATGTCTGGGGCTCACCCGTCACCCGCGCCGAATGGCTGGGCGCTGCCCTTGGCCTTTGGATGGTGGTGTGCAATGCGCGGGTCCATCCGATGGGCTGGGTCCTGGCCATCCTAAGCTCGATCCTGTACGCCTTGGTTTTTCTGAACAGCCGCTTGTATGGGCAAGCGGCACTTCAGGCGGTGTTTGTGGTGATGGCGGCTTGGGGACTGTGGCAATGGGTGCGCCCATCATCGACCCCACAAGCCGCATTGCGTCCCCGCCCCGCCCCGCCCCAGGTGCAGCGCAACGCCCTATGGGCGGCCCTGCTGTTGTGGGGTCTCTTGGGCAGCCTGCTGGCCCGAACCACCGATAACCCAGCACCCTATGCGGATGCGCTGCCCACTGCAGGCAGCCTCGTGGCCACTTGGCTGTTGGCACGGCAGTATCACGACAACTGGGTGGCCTGGCTGTTGGTCAATCTCAGCGCCTTGCTGCTGTTTGCTCAGCAGGGTCTATGGCCCACCGTGGCTTTGTATGCGGTGTTGGCGGTAATGTCAGGCTGGGGCTGGTGGATGTGGGGGCGGCGTTCTCCGTGAAAAGACCAGCTGTGATCGCCATCGTCGGTGCCGAGAGCACCGGCAAGAGTGTACTGGCGCAGGATCTGGCGCAACACCTGCGCGACCACCATGGCATTCGCTGTGCTGCGGTAGACGAGTGGCTGCGCACCTGGTGTGTGCGCGAGGGCCGTACACCCCGATCTGAGGAGCAAGCCGCCATTGCGCAGGTGCAGTCGCAGCGCATTCAGGCAGCAGCGATGCAGTACGACATGGTGGTGGCCGACACCACAGCCCTGATGACGGCGGTCTACAGCGAGTGGCTATTTCAGGACCGGTCCTTGCGCGCAGCTGCACAAGCACAGCACCGTCGCTACGCTCTGACGCTGGTCACCGCCAATGACCTTCCATGGCAAGCAGATGGCCTGCAACGGGACGGCCCGCAAATGCGTGAGCCGGTGCGGCACTTGATCCTGCAGATGCTGCAAGAAGCGGCCGTAGACCATGGAGAGGTCTCAGGGTCGGGTTCGGCCCGCCTGGTCAACGCTTTAAGCCTGGTGAAAAGCCGCATGGGCTTGGCTGAATAACCGCTGAGGGCTTGCGACGGGCCGCGCCTACTGCACCGACTTGGATGCCGGCGGCTGGTTAGAGTCGGGGGTAAATAACTGCTCGATATCGACCGCATCAAAGGCATAGCGGGCCCCGCAGAACTCACAAGCAATGTCCACCTGCCCACGCTCTTGCAAGATGCTCAGGCTTTCCTCATGCCCAAGGCCGCTGAGCATCCGACGCACCCTCTGGCGTGAACAGCGGCAGGCAAATTTCGGTCGCAAGGGCTCGAAGTGGCGTACAGCCTCTTCGCAAAACAGCCGCCGCAGGATGGTGTCGATGTCCAGGCTCAGCAGTTCTTCGCGGCTCAAGGTGGCCACCAGGTGCGCGATGCGATTGAAGTCTTCTGACTGCCCAATGGCCTCCTCGTCGCTCTTCCAGTTCGACCCGCTCAAATTATTCTGGCCCCCGACGGGCAAGCGCTGGATGAGCAAGCCAGCGGCGATGTGGTCATTGGCGGCCAGGACCAATCGCGTGTCCAGCTGCTCGGACTGCAGCATGTAGTGCTCTAGAACCTCGGACACATTCTGCAGCGGTTCACGGTGGTCGCCGTGAAGAGGAACGACCCCTTGATAAGGTTGCTGTCGGGGCAAGCGGTCCCTGGGATCCAAGGTGATGGCACATCGTCCCTGCCCGTGCACATTGAACAGGGCTTCAAGCCGTGCCCCCTCGGGGACCCGGTCTTGCACCGTTGCCGTGGCTCTGAAGCTGAGGTCGGACTGCACCTCGGCCACAGCCAAGCGCACTGGGCCATCACCCTGCACCTGCAAAATGAGCGCGCCGTTGAACTTGATATTGGACTGCATGAGCACCGCCGCTGCGGCCATCTCACCAAGCAGACTGCGCACCGGCTCGGGATACTCGCCCGATTCGGCCTGCGCGCGGCGTTTGAGCAGGTCCTGCCAGGAATCGGTCAGCCTTACCACCATGCCCCGCACCGGCAGTCCCTCAAACAGGAATTTACGCAACTCGCTCATGCGATGATTCTAGGGATGGACATGCGCGAGCGTGCGCTGCAGGCCTTGTTGCAGCGCGAACCCGAACAAAAAGCAGCGGCGGTGACGGCATTGCACGATGATTGGCTGGCCCAACGCGTGCCGCTATGGCCCCATGCGGTGCTCACAGTACCCATGGACAGCCTGGCCTGCAACGCCCTACCCGGCCGCCCTGAGCACCCCCGTTTAGTGGCACCGCGCGACCTTCCCCAGCGCTCACCCCAGACGCCTGCTGGCCACGCAGCGCTGATTCATGCCGTGGCGCATATCGAGTTCAATGCGATCAACCTGGCGCTGGATGCCGTTTGGCGATTCCCTGATTTGCCGCAGGCGTTTTATGGCGATTGGTTACGCGTAGCACGCGAAGAGGCGCTGCACTTCAGCTTGTTGCAGGCTCACCTGCACGCCCTTGGTTATTCCTATGGGGACTTTGAGGCGCACGATGGGCTGTGGATGATGGCAGCCAAGACCGCCTCGGATGTGGTGGCACGCATGGCCTTGGTGCCGCGATTGTTGGAGGCCAGAGGCCTAGATGTCACGCCACTTATGCAGGCACGGCTGGCCCGTTCCGGGGATATGCGTGCGGTGGAGATCCTGAGCCTGATCTTGAGGGATGAGGTTGGACATGTGGAAGTGGGCAACCGCTGGTACCACCATCTGTGCGCACAAAGAAGGCTTGAGCCACTGGCCCACTTTCGACAACTCGCCCGCCACTACCAGGCGCCCAAGCCCAGACCGCCCTTCAACTTGGATGCGCGCCGGCGAGCAGGTTTTGAAGAGGTCGAGTTACAGGCCTTGAATGAAATCGCAGCCCATCCGGACTGAGAACGGGGCTGAGTTGGCCTTGGCCGGCCACCTTCATCCGCGCGGGTGGTGCCGCTGATGCAATTGCCGCAAGCGCTCCCGGGCGACATGGGTGTATATGGTCGTCGTTGAGATGTCAGCATGACCCAACAGCATCTGCACCACACGCAAATCGGCACCGTGGTTGAGCAGGTGGGTGGCAAAGGCATGTCGGATTGTGTGGGGCGACAAGGGGACCCTCACTCCGGCCCTCACCGCATACTGCTTGAGCAGGGTCCAAAACATTTGGCGAGTCATGGGGCCGCCACGCACCGTCACAAACAAGGCCTCACTAACCTGCCCTTTGAGGATTGGTGCGCGACCTTCAGCAAGGTATTTCATGATCCATCGCCGCGCCTCGTCTCCAAAGGGCACCAGCCGCTCCCGCGCGCCTTTGCCCATGACCTTGAGCACGCCATCTTGCAGGCCCAACTGCACCGACTTTAGAGCCACCAGCTCCGTCACGCGCAGCCCACTGGCATACAGCAGTTCCAACATGGCCCTGTCCCGCAGACCCAGCGGTTTGGCCGTATCGGGCGCTGTCAACAAGGCTTCTACCTGTGCCTCTGTCAGAGTTTTGGGCACCCGCAGCGCTTGCTTGCTGCTGCCCATCTTGAGGGTGGGGTCCTGGGTGATCAACCGCTCGCGCAGAGCCCAGCGAAAAAACCGCTTGAACACACTGGTGCGCCGGTTGACAGTCGCGGCCTGCGACTGGGCATGGCGCTGCGCCATATAGGCCAACAGCTGCGTTTCACTGGAGGCGAGGAACCCTTGGTCACCGGGATAGGCCAAGTGCCACCACTGCGCGTAGAGCTGCAGGTCGCGCCGGTAGGCCGCCAAGGTCAAGGCGCTCAGGCCATCTTCAAGCCAAAGTGCGTCCAGAAACCGGTCCACTATGCCTGCGCTGGTTGCAGGCAAAGCGGGCTTGAGCTCAGCGGGGGTTGACGCCATTGCGGACTTCAGCAGAGGCGGGGCTGCGCAACACTGGCACGACACACCTGTAATAGGTGGTACCCGCGCTGGCCAAGCGGAACTCAGTCGAGTTTGAGCTTCTGCTCGGCAACCACTTTCTTGTAGACATCGAATTCGGCCTTGATCTGGTCGGCAAACTGCGCAGGCGTGTTGCCGATGACCAAGGAGCCGGTGTCTTCAATACGCTTGCGCACCGAGGCATCTTCCAAGACCTTTCGCACGGCCGCGTTGATCTTGTCGACCAGGTCTTTGGGCATTCCCTTGGGTCCGAGGATGCCGTAGTAGGCCATGCGGTTAACCGGCTCCAGACCCACTTCCTTGAAGGTCGGCACATTGGGCAGTTGGCTTAGGCGCTGCGGCGCGGCCACCACCATAGGCACCAAGCGGTTGTCCCTTATAAAGGGCAGGGCCGAGGGCATATTGTCGAAGATCACCGGCACCTGTCCCGCTACGGTGTCGTTGAGTGCGGGGCCCGCGCCGCGATACGGAATGTGCAGAACAAAGGTCTTGGACAGGCTCTTGTAGAGCTCCATCTGCAGATGGCCAATGCCGCCCGTGCCGGAGCTGGCGTAGCTGTATTTGCCGGGCGACTTCCTCAGCTCGGCCAGGAAACCAGCGTAGTCACGTGCCGGAAAACCAGGGTGCACGGCAATCACGTTGGGCGTGGCTGCAATGTTGATCACCGGCGTGAAGTCAGTGATGGGGTCGTAGCCGATGCGGACGTTGATGGCCGGATTGGCCGCCGTGGTCGAAACCGTGGCCATCCCCAAAACGTAGCCATCTGCGGCTGCGCGAACGACCTCAAGCGCGCCCACCGAGCCACCGCCACCGGCGCGGTTTTCCACCACCACGCTGCCCCCCAAGGCTACACCGAGCTTCTCGGCCACGATACGGGCCACGATGTCGGTGGTACCCCCCGGTGCAAAGGGTACGACCAGCCGCACCGGCTTGTTGGGATAGGCCGCCTGCGCCCAAGCGGCTGCAGGCACCGCGCTGATGGCCACCACAGCCGCGGCAGACAGGAATTTGAGGGCTAGACGCTTCATGCATTAAACTCCGAATAGTCAAAGAACAAGATTATCGCCGGCGCGGGTAACGCCCCGAGCGCAAGCGCCCGAAAGCATCGAGGAATCGCACACGCCTACACACTAGGGATCACCCGAGGCTTGCGGCCTCAAGCCGGCCCGGGCGGCTCAAGTGCCCACAGAATGTGCTCCCGCACCAGGGCGCTTGCTTCGGGCATGGCCGCCCGCAGGGTGGCGCGGGCGGCTTCGCACCACGCAGCGCTGGAGCGACCAGGCGATTGGCGCAGTCCGTTGCCCAGCGCCACGGCCAGGTTACGTCGCCAACGCTCGTAGCCAATGCGTCGGATGGCGCTGCCTTCAGTGTGTCGCAGGAAGTCCGTCTCAGACCAGCTCCACAAGCTTAGCAGCTGCGGATCTTGCATTCCCCGGCGAACCTGGAAGTCCGGCACCGGGCTTCGCTGTGCATACTTGTTCCAAGGGCAAACCAACTGGCAGTCATCACAGCCGTAGATTCGGTTGCCGATCAAAGGGCGCAAGCTTGGGTCGATCGCCCCGTGGTGCTCGATGGTCAGGTAGCTGATGCAACGGCGGGCATCCAGCCGGTAGGGCGCCACGATGGCCCCCGTGGGACAGGCCTCAATGCAAGCACTGCACTGGCCACAGTGATCGCTGATCGGCGGCGTCAATGGCAGGGGAAGGTCGACAAACAATTCCCCCAGAAAAAAGAACGAGCCGCCTTCACGGTTGATCAGTAAGGTGTGTTTTCCGCGCCAGCCCAGGCCACTGCGCTGGGCCAGTTCCACCTCGGCCACGGGCGCCGAATCGGTGAAGGCCCGGTGTCCGAACGGGCCAATACGCGCCTGCAAGCCCTGCGCCAAACGGGCCAATCGCTGGCGCAGCACCTTGTGGTAGTCGCGCCCCCGCGCGTACACAGACACCACGCCACACTCGGGGCGTTGCAGCACAGCCCACTCGCGTTCGCGCCAGTCTGGGTCAGGGTCAGCCGGCGCGACTGCCACCCCAGGGCCCAGTTGGCAGGCTTTGCCCTCAGTTACTTTCACAGCGCCAGGCAGGTAGTCCATACGGGCGGTCACCACCCGCACCGTACCCGGCACCAGTTCAGCTGGACGAAAGCGCTTAAGCCCATGTTCGGCCATGTAATGCATCGTGCCGGCAAAGCCGGCCTCCAACCAGGCCCGATAGCCGGGCTCGGCGCTGCTCAGGTCCACATCGGCCACGGCTATCTGTGAAAATCCCAAGGAATGCGCATCGGCCTGCAAACCAAGCCATATCGCTTGCGGCTGCAGCGGTTGATCCACCCCTTCCAAAGGGGCGGGCCCTGAGCGCGAACCCTGTGGTGCACCGTGACGCATAGCCCGATTCTAGAAACTGCCACCTTGCACTGGTCTGATGAAGCGGCCTGCGCCCGGGCTGCTGCCGCCTTGGCCGCCGCGGCACCCCAAGACGCGGTCATCACCCTTGAAGGCGGGCTGGGTGCAGGCAAGACCACGTTCGTACGGCATTTCCTGCAGGCGCTGGGCGTGCAAGGCCACATCAGGAGCCCCACCTACACGGTGATGGAAAGTTACGACGTCGGCTGGCCCATATCCCATTTTGACTTTTACAGGTTTGAAGGCCCGCAGGAATGGGAAGACGCGGGTTTTCGAGATGTGTTTGCCCTGCCTGGGTTGAAGCTGTGCGAGTGGCCACAGAAGGTACAAGTGATGATGCCGGCGCGAGACTTAACCCTGCATCTGCACGCCGATGAGCAGGGCCGCCGGCATGTGCGGCTACACGCCTGCAGCGCATTGGGTTGCCGGTTGGCGCGAGCGATAAGGTCGTCATGAAACGCTTGGTGGAGGTTTCCTGTCGGCGTTCGTTTCTGGAGCGCTTGGGTGCGGCGTGGCTGCTACTGGGGCTACCCGCTCAGGCCTGGGCCAGCGTGGTCAAGGCGGTTCGGGTTTGGCCTGCAGCGCTGTACACGCGCGTGACGATAGAGTCCGACACAGCCTTAACGGTCACCCACCAGCGGCTGAGCCAACCGGAGCGGCTGGTGATCGACATCGAAGGGCTTGAGCTGTCCAACCAGTTGCGTGACCTCGTGTCCAAGGTTCAGCCGGAGGATCCCTACATCGCCGCGGTACGGGTAGGCCAGTTTCAGCCCCGTGTGGTGCGTCTGGTTCTGGACCTCAAGCAAGCAGTGGCCCCTCAGTTGTTCAGCTTGGCACCTGTGGCCAACTATCAGCACCGTCTGGTCTTCGATCTGCACCCGACGGTGGAGCAGGATCCACTGTTGCAGTTTCTTCAAGAAAAGCTGCGCGCTGAAGGCCAGGCACAGCGCCAGGTGAACGACGCTCTGGGCGAATTCATCGGTCAGATGGGGCCGCGCACGGCGGTGCCAACCACTACCGCACCGACCAACACCCCCGCTGAGCCGAGCGCACAAGACCTTCAGCGCCTGGAGCGGTTGATCGTGGTGGCTATCGACCCCGGCCATGGTGGTGAAGACCCAGGCGCTATCGGCCCGACAGGCCTCAAGGAGAAGGACGTGGTCTTGTCCATCGGGCTGCAGTTACGCGACCGCATCAACGCCACGCCCGGCATGCGCGCCTTCATGACGCGTGATGGCGACTACTTCGTTGCCTTGGGTGACCGGGTACGCCGCGCCCGACGGGTACAGGCTGACTTGTTTGTATCCATACACGCCGATGCCTTCTTCACGCCCCAGGCGCGGGGTGCTTCGGTGTATGCGCTGTCCACCCGTGGGGCCACCAGTGCGGCGGCTCGCTGGATGGCTAAGCGCGAAAACGCATCGGACGCTGTCGGCGGCATCCAGGCCCCGGTATCTGACGCGCAGGTGCTCAGAGCCATGCTGGACATGAGCACCACAGCGCAGATCAACGACAGCCTACAACTGGGCAGCGTGCTGCTCACGCAGCTCGACCGTGTTGGCCGACTTCACAAGCGACGCGTCGAGCAGGCGGGCTTTGCCGTGCTCAAGGCCCCCGATGTTCCCAGTGTGCTGGTGGAAACAGCGTTCATCTCGAATCCAGAAGAAGAACGGCGTTTGGCCGACACCCAGTACCAAGCCGGCTTGGTCGAGGCCCTGCATCAGGGTATCCGTCAATACTTTTCGCGCAATCCACCCGTTGCGCGGCGCCGCACCCTTTGATTGCCCAGGAAAACGATGTTACATCCCCAAGCGCAAGCCCTGCTGCAGTCGATGATCGACCACGCCGTTGCCCCCATGCACACCCTATCGGTGCTCGAGGCGCGCAAGGCATACCTGGACCGAGGGCCGCTGACCCAACCTGCGCCACCGGCCGAAGCGCACAGCGAAGACCTGCTTGCAGATTCCGCTTGGGCCCCGCCAGTGCGCTTGCGGGTGATCCACCCGAGCCCGCCGGCGCCAGGCCAGACGCGGCCAGCCCTCGTTTTCTTCCACGGTGGGGGCTGGGTGATCGGCGATCTGGACACCCACGACACGCTGTGCCGAGAGTTGGCGGTGCAAGCGGGGATTGTGGTGGTTTCGGTTGAATATCGGCTGGCCCCCGAACACCGCTTTCCAGCGGCCGTAGACGACTGCGTGGCTGCTACCCGTTGGGTTCGGTCTCACGCACAGGTCTTGAACATCGACGGCAACCGCCTGGCCGTCGGCGGCGACAGCGCGGGGGGTAATTTGGCCGCTGTGGTGGCGCTGGCCCTGCGCGACGAGCCGGGGCAGGGCACCTTTTCATCCTTGCGCTACCAGCTGCTGATCTACCCTGCCACGGACATGCGCCAGGTGGCATCGTCACACGCCCGCAACGGCCAAGGCTACCTGCTCACCCAGGAGATGTTGGCTTGGTACCGCAGCCACTATATGGGCGATAGCCACAGCCACCAGGATTGGCGAGCTTCACCACTGCTGCACCCCAAGCTTGCGGGGCTTCCGCCAGCGCTGGTGCTTACCGCGGGCTACGACCCCCTGCGAGACGAAGGCCTGCAGTACGCGCAGGCACTGGCCCAGGCTGGAGTGACATGTACCCACGTGTGTTTTGAGCGCCAAATCCACGGATTCATCCTGATGGGCCGTGTACTGGAAGAGGCCCGCACTGCTGTGGCGCTGTGCGCGGTTGAACTCCGACGCGCCCTGCATCAAGGTGGCTGAGCCATTGGCAGACGCAAGCGCTCAGACAGTTTCGGACACCGCGCGTCGCAGGGCGTCCCGCCGGGCTTTCCACGCACCCAATATGGCCAGCAGTCCGGGGATGATGATCAGAGCCCAGATGATTTTGCTGAGGTGGCGCTGAACCCACTCCAAGTTACCAAACCAGTAACCCGTCATACCCAAGCCAACCACCCACAGCACGGCCCCCACCACGTTGTAAAGGGTGAAGGCGCGGCGGTCCATAGCGGCAATGCCGGCCACAAATGGGGCAAAGGTTCGTACAAAAGGCATGAAGCGGGCGATGATGATGGTGATGCCGCCGTAGCGCTCGTAAAAGCCATGGGCCTGCTCGAAGGCTTGGCGGTTGAACCAACGGCTTTGCTCCCAGGACCAAACCTTTTGCCCCACGCGTGCCCCAATAGCGTAATTGGTTTGGTCACCCGCGATGGCGGCCACCAGCAACAAAGGCACAACGATCTGAATGTCCATCAGTCCTGCACCAGCCAGTGCTCCCGTGACAAACAACAAGGAGTCGCCCGGCAGGAATGGCATCACCACCAGCCCCGTTTCTACGAACACAATTACAAACAAGAGGGCATAAACCCAAAGGCCGTAGGCCGCCACGAAGGCCGCTAGATGCCGGTCCACGTTGAGGATGAAGTCGATTAGAAACAGAAGCCAGTCCATAGTGGGTCATTGTCCCATCCCTACAATGCTCCCATGCCCCTCGCCCCGCAAGATCCAGTGCCCTTGACGGCCAGGCCGATTACGCAACTGCCCGATGAGCTCATCAGCCAGATTGCCGCCGGCGAGGTGGTCGAACGGCCTGCCTCAGTGCTGCGTGAACTGCTCGACAACTCGCTGGACGCCGGAGCGCGCGACGTGGTCCTGCGCCTACACGCGGGGGGCATCCGGTCTATCGTAATCGAGGACGACGGAGTGGGCATTGCGCCGGCCGATCTTGCGCTGGCCCTCATGCGACACGCCACCAGCAAGATTCGAAGCCTGCAAGACCTGGAGCAGGTTCGCACCATGGGATTTCGCGGTGAGGCCCTGGCGGCCATCGCCTCGGTTTCCGAGCTCAAGCTCATCAGCCGCACCGCACAGGCGCCGCACGCCTTGAGCCTGCAAGCCCGAACTGGTGAGGTTGCTCCAGCCACGCGGTCGGTGGGCACCACGGTAGAGGTACGCGAACTATTCTTCTCCACCCCGGCCCGGCGCAAGTTTCTCAAGAGCGAGGCCACCGAGTTGGCGCACTGCACCGAGGCAGTCCGACGGCATGCCTTGGCCCGACCTGATGTTTCCTTCGCGCTGTGGCACGAAGGTAAGCTGATGCAGCAGTGGCGCGTGCCCCCACTCATCGAGGAACCAGCCACCAGCGACGCAGCGCGCCAGCGCCGAATTCGCGAGGTCTTGGGAGATGATTTCCACGCAGCCAGTCTGCCCCTACAGGCTGAGGCCGGTCCTCTGCGCCTGCGCGGCCGGGTGGGTCTGCCGGACGCAGCCCGCGCACGCGCCGATCAGCAGCATGTGTTCGTCAACGGCCGTTATGTCCGGGACAAGCTGATCACACATGCGCTGCGGGCAGCCTATGAAGATGTGTTGCACGGGCAGCGCCATCCCGCCTGTGTGCTGTTTCTTGAAATCACCCCCGAGCTGGTCGATGTCAATGTCCATCCTGCGAAGACCGAGGTTCGCTTTCGGGACGGTCGTGCGGTGCATCAGGTGGTGCAGCACGCCATCGAAGCGGTTCTGTCAATGCCGCGCGCAGCGCTGGGATCAAGCCCGATCGGCCCTTCGGCTCAACCCTTACCGGCGCCACAACTCCCAGGTGAGTTCCATGAGCCGGGACAGCCCTCGGGCTCTCGGCTCCAGGGCCCATGGCTGGCCATGGCTTCGCAGCCATCCTTGGCCCTTCAGACGGCCCGTGCCCTGTATGAACCACTGATGGACCGAGGCCTTGCGCCCCACGATGCGCAGCGCAACCCCGACGGTCACGCCAACGATTGGCCCTTGGGGCGTGCTCTGGCCCAACTGCACGGGATCTATATCCTGGCTCAAAACCGCCACGGGTTGATCGTGGTTGATATGCACGCCGCCCATGAACGCATCGTTTATGAACGGCTTAAGGCCGATGAGGCCCAGCGCGGTGGCACGCTGGCCGCTCAAACCCTGCTGATTCCTGCCAGCTTCTCCGCAACACCCTCGGAAATGGCCACCGCCCAAGACCATGGCCACACACTGGCTCAACTGGGGCTGGACCTCACGGTCCTGGGGCCTGCCACCTTGGCCGTGCGCAGCCGACCCACGGCTTTGCAGCAGGCTGACCCGGTAGCTTTGGCTCGCCGTGTACTCGCCGACCTCGCCCAGTGGGGCGCCAGCCATGCGATCAGCCGCACACGCGACGATCTTTTGGCCTCCATGGCCTGCCACGGTGCAGTGCGGGCTAACAGAAGTCTCACACTGCCCGAAATGAATGCCCTGCTGCGCGATATGGAGCACACCGAGCGATCGGACCAATGCAACCATGGTCGACCCACCTGGCGGCAGGTCAGCCTTCGCGAACTCGACCAGCTTTTCTTGCGTGGACGCTGATCCGTCATGAGCTCACACCGGCCTCCCGACATGCTGCATCCCGATGGAGAGCGCCTGTCCAAGCGCATGACGGCCCTGGGCTTATCGTCGCGCCGTGAGGCCGATGAGTGGATCGCAGCTGGTTGGGTCAAGGTCGATGGGCAAATGGCCATCTTGGGCCAGCGCGTGAAACCGGACGCCCGCATCGAGGTGGCCCCGGCTGCGCGGCTGCAGCAGACCCAAAGGGTGACGGTGTTGCTGCACAAGCCTATGGGCATCGTCAGCGGGCAAGCCGAAGACGGTCATCCGCCCGCGCTGTCGCTTATTCAAGCCCAGAACCGGTGGCCCGAGGACCGTGGGCCGCTGCGCTTCCACCCTGGCCATTTGCGTAACCTAGCGCCGGCCGGCCGGCTGGACATCGACTCCACAGGCCTGCTGGTGCTCACTCAGGACGGCCGAGTAGCCAAACAGCTGATCGGCGAGGGTTCCCTGGTGGAAAAGGAGTATCTGGTTCGGGTGGCCCTGCGGGGTGGTGGCCGCCTGCCGTTACAGGAACTGGCCAAGCTCAACCATGGCCTAAGCCTGGACGGCGTTCGCCTCAAGCCGGCCAAGGTGAGCTGGCAGAACGAAGACCAATTGCGCTTCGTCTTGCGCGAGGGCCGAAAGCGGCAAATCCGGCGCATGTGCGAATTGGTCGGTCTGGAGGTGCTGGGGCTCAAGCGGGTGCGCATCGGCAGCGTGGTGTTGGGTAGGCTGCCGGTTGGTCAGTGGCGTTATTTAGATCCGCATGAGCGGTTTGCCTGAAACAACCGCGCACGCGTACAGCCGCTTGGAAACCAGCGGGGGTGCTGCGCCGCAGCTCGCCGTCACCGAGCAAGACCCGTTGAGCCGATGGGTGGGCCTGGTTGGCCCGACTGCGAGCGGCAAAAGTGGCATCGGGCTGATGGTGGCGCACAAAGTACCCGTTGAAATCATCAGCGTGGACTCGGCCTTGGTGTATCGCGGCATGGACATCGGAACCGCCAAGCCCACCGTCCGTCAACGAGCCCAAATTGCTCACCACCTCATCGACCTAATGGAGCCCACCGAGCGCTATTCGGCCGCGCGCTTTGCGCAAGACGCCCGAGCCCTGATTCGGCAGGTCAATGCGCGCGGACGGCTGCCGCTGCTGGTCGGCGGCACGATGCTCTACATCAAGGCTTTGATGGAGGGGCTGGCATCCATGCCCAGCACAGACCCTGCCGTGCGAGACAGCCTAATCGCCGAGGGGCGCACACGGGGATGGCCGGCCCTTCATGCCGACCTCCACAGAGTCGATCCCGTCACCGCCGATCGGCTGCAAGCCAACGACGCACAACGGATTCAACGCGCCTTGGAGGTCTGGCGCCAAACCGGTCGTCCCTTATCGAGCTTTCATTCCGCTGCGGCCAGCACCCAAGCGGGCATGCGCCCTCGGTTGTTGATCAGCCTAGAACCCCGCGAGCGGTCCTGGCTGCATGAGCGCATCGTCCTGCGCCTGGACTATATGCTTGACGAGGGCTTTTTGGAGGAGGTACGCGCCCTGCGAAACCGCGGTGACCTGGGCCCGGATCTGCCCTCCATGCGCAGCGTGGGCTATCGCCAAGCCTGGCAAGCGCTGGACGCAGGGCTAGCCGGTGAAGCCTTGCGCCAAACCGTGCGCGAGACCAGCGTGGCCGCCACGCGCCAATTAGCCAAGCGCCAATTGACCTGGCTGCGCAGCATACCCGAGCGTCAGGTGCTGGACGCGCAAGACGCCGCAACGGCTGACGCAGTGTTGGCCTTGGTAGCGGCCCACGGAGACCCTGCATGCTGAAAGTGCAAGCTTTGGGTAAGCAGTATGGGCAAACCTGGGTGTTCCGCGGTGTTTCCTTTCAGGTGTCGCGTGGTGAGTTGGTGGCGGTCTTGGGGGAATCTGGCGTGGGGAAATCCACCCTGCTCAATGGCCTGGCGGGGCTCGATTCGGTACAGGAAGGCCAGGTGGAGCTTGACGATACCCAGGTTCTGGGTTTGAGCGAGCAGTCGCTGGCGCATTGGAGGCGGCGCCATGTCGGCTTTGTATTCCAGGCTTTTCATGTGTTGCCCCATCTGAGCGTGTCCCAGAACGTTGCCCTGCCCTTGCTGCTGTTGCAGATGCCCCGCGCCGAACGCGAAGCACGGGTATGTGACATGCTGCAAGCAGTAGGGCTGGAAGGCCTGCAAACACGCGAGCCCCGAACGCTGTCTGGTGGCCAACTGCAACGGGTGGCCATTGCGCGCGCATTGGTTCATCGGCCCACCTTGCTCCTGGCCGATGAGCCCACCGGTAACCTGGACCAACAGAGCGCTGAGCGCATCATTTCCTTGCTGCGTCAACAGG
The DNA here is from genome assembly GCA_016868355.1 of Betaproteobacteria bacterium. Taxonomy (GTDB): domain Bacteria; phylum Pseudomonadota; class Gammaproteobacteria; order Burkholderiales; family Burkholderiaceae_C; genus RFTU01. The sequence continues at coordinate 230,836 of VGHB01000001.1, forward strand.
TCCATACGCTCAAGGCTGCCTGTGTGCTGGTCACGCACTCGAAGGCGGCTGCGCAGGCTGCCGATCGCATCCTGCAGCTGCGCGCTGACGGTATTTGGCCCGGCTGATTCGAAGCTCAAGACCATGACGCTCTTATTCACCCTGTTGCGGGAGGTCAGTCTGCGTGAGTGGCGGTTGCACCCGTGGCGGCAGGGCGTGGGGGTGCTGGCGGTGGCCCTGGGGGTAGCCCTAGCCTTTTCGGTGCACCTGATCAACGAATCAGCCCTGGCTGAGTTTTCCTCGGCGGTGCGCAGCGCCACAGGTCAGTCTGATGGCGCGCTGCAGTGCCCGCAGTTCTGCGACGACCGTGTCTGGGACGCGATACAAACCCAAGACGGGGTGGTCGCAGCCAGCGCCGTGCTTGAGGTGGACAGCTATGCCCTGGATGCCCAGGGCAAGCGGCAGGCGTTGAAGGTCCTCGGCCTGGACGCTTTGACCATCGCCTCCGTCGCACCTGAGTTGTTGCCACGCGTATCCGAGACGATGCTGGACCGACTGGGCTTCTTGGATCCGCAGCGCCTGTTTCTTAACCCTGCAGCACTTCAGGTGCTGCAAGTTCGAGACGGCCAAACCGTGGAGCTGCAGGCGGGCCTCGGGCTTCGCACCCTTACGGTAGCTGGCACCGTGGCTGCAGGTGGAACAGCCTTGGCGGTCATGGACATCGCAGGCGCGCAAGAGCACTTTGAGGCCGTGGGCCGGATCAGCCGGGTCGAACTGAGGTTACAGACCGGTCGCACGCTGCAGGCCTTGCAAAACCAGTGGCGCGCACAGCCCTGGTGGCCCGAAGGTGCACGTTTGCAGGCGCCCGAGGAAGGGGCACAGCGCGTCTCCACCGCTTCGCGTGCTTACCGGGTTAACCTGACGGTACTGGCGCTGGTGGCCCTGTTCGTGGGAGCCTTCCTCGTGTTCTCGATTCAGTCCTTGTCCGTGTCACAACGCACGCCATCCTTGGCCCTGTTGGGGGTAATGGGCTTGTCAGCTCACCAACGGTTGGGGCTGGTCTTGTCGGAGTCTTTGCTGATGGGTGCCGCCGGCAGTGCACTGGGCTTGCTATTGGGCGCTGGCGCCGCAGGCTTGGCCCTGCGCTGGCTGGCCGGCGATCTGGGAGGTGGCTACTTTCCGGGCATTGCTCCCAGCCTACAAATGTCGCCGCAGTCAGCAGCCGTTTTTGGAACCTTAGGGGTCCTGGCGGCCCTGACGGGGGGCTGGTCGCCGGCCCGTCAAGCCCAAGGAATGGCCGTGGCTCAAGCCCTCAAGGGCCTGGGCGGTACAGATGTGCGCAGCCTGCCGCCGTGGGCAGGGCCAGCCTTGGTGGCAGCGGGCGCCCTCCTCGCCCTGGTACCGCCGTGGCAAGGTTTGGCGCTGGCAGCATATGCAGCCGTTGCTTGCCTGCTGTTGGGCGGTATGGCCTGTGTGCCCGCGGTGGTGGCTATGCTGCTGCACCGCCTACAGCCGCGCGACGATGCTCGGCTGGTGCTGGCGCTCGGCCGAGCGCGCCATGAACGCCAAGAGGCCACGGTCGCGGTCGCTGGGGTTGTGGCCAGTTTGAGTCTGGCGGTGGCGTTGACGGTGATGGTGGCCAGCTTTCGTACCGGTGTGTCGCAGTGGCTGGATCAGGTGCTGCCGGCCGACCTGTACGCCAGAACTGCCACGAGCAGTGCAGCCAGCGATGGAGCCTATCTGCCACTGGCCTTCGTTCAGGCCGCTGCAGCACTTGAGGGCGTCCAACGGGTGGAGGCTGCGCGAACGCGGCCCATCGTGGTGGACCCCAAGCGACCGGCAGTGAGCTTGGTTGCACGCCCCTTGCAGACGGGCGCCCAAGGTGGCCCAGGGCTTGAACCGCGATTGCCGATGGTAGGGCCAACGTTGCCGAAGCAGGCCTTGCAAGCGGCACAGGCAAGCTCCGGGTCGACCTTGCTGGCCGGCTATGTCACCGAAGCCATGGAGATGCTCTATGGCGCAAGGCCCGGCACGACACTACAGTTGACCCTGGCAACCGAGATCGGAACCGTCCGGCTTCAGGTCTTCGTTATGGGCGTGTGGCGCGATTACGCTCGGCAGTTCGGCGCGGTGGTGGTTGACCTGGACGAGTATCGGGCTGTGACGGGCGACCAAAGGGTCAACGACATTGCCATCCATGCACACCGCGGCGCCGACCTGGACCGATTGCAGGGCGCGTTGCGCGCGCTGGCCGACCGCGCTTCGCTCATCGAGTTCGCCGTACCCGCACAGATTCGTGCGCTGTCCATGCGAATCTTTGACCGCAGTTTTGCCGTCACCTACTACCTGCAGGCCTTGGCCATCGGCATCGGCCTGTTCGGCATTGCCGCCAGCTTCTCTGCACAAGTCTTAGCTCGGCGCAAGGAGTTTGGTTTGTTGACACACCTGGGGCTCACCCGGGGCCAGATTGTGGGAATCGTTGCCGCCGAGGGCGCCGCCTGGACCGCTGCAGGTGCCGTGGCGGGCCTTTTACTCGGCCTGGCGGTGAGCGCAGTGTTGGTGCACGTGGTCAATCCGCAAAGCTTTCACTGGACGATGGATTGGGTACTCCCCTGGCCGCGCTTGATCGGGCTGTGCGTATGCGTGGTGCTGGCTGGCAGCATAGCAGCGGCCATCAGTGCGCGGGCAGCCGTGTCGACCGACGCGGTGCGTTCTGTGAAGGAGGACTGGTGAGATGAGCCCTGCAGGGCCAGATCGACGAGCTTGGATGCACCGCGCGGCACGGTGGATTCTGGCTGCAAGCACGCCCCCCATGGGGCTGCTCGGCTCGGGCGCCGGCGGTGCAGCGGCAGCCTTACCCGCGGGCGATGAACCAGCGCCGGGGCGTCCCCTGCGGTTTCCGAGAGACTTCGGTGCGCACCCCGGCACACGCATCGAGTGGTGGTATGTCACCGGTGCGCTCAATCGAGCCCCCGCAGGTGATCCCCAGTATGGCTTTCAGATCACTTTCTTCCGCAGCCGCGCGCCTTGGAGCGATTCCGGGCCCGCGGGAAGCAGCCGCCTTCGTGCACAGCACCTGTTGTTTGCGCACGCGGCACTTACCGATGTCGCCTCGGGCCGTTTGGTGCACGCGGAGCGCTTGGCCCGCTGGAATGGGCAGACCGATGCCACAGCTGCGGCCGGTGCGCGCCTGGAGGACACCGGGGTACACCTGGGGCGCTGGCAGCTGCGCCGCACGGGTCCTGTGGACTCCTCGATCTACGAAGGGGTATGGCAGGACGACGCCGCAGGCTTTGGCCTGCAGGTGCAGATGCAGACCCAACAGCCTTTGGTGCTGCAAGGCGAACAGGGCTACAGCCGAAAAAGTCCGCGTCCGGGACATGCGAGCAGCTACTACAGCCAGCCTCAGCTCCAGGTACTTGGTCAACTTCAACTGCAGGGTCGAACCCAAGCTGTACAGGGGGTGGCCTGGCTGGACCACGAGTGGAGCCAATCCTTGCTGGACCCCGAGGCCGTAGGCTGGGACTGGATGGGCCTGAACCTGGACGATGGCAGCGCACTGACCGTTTTTCAGCTGCGCAGACAAGACGGTACGGTGCTGTGGGCCGGAGGATCATGGCGTGTGGCAGGCCAGGCTGTCCGGCCATTTGCAGCGCAGGACGTGTTGATGCACCCAGGAAGAACCTGGCGTAGCCCTGCCACCGATGCACGGTATCCGGTTCAGTGGGCGGTCAAGACCCCAGCAGGACTCCATCAGGTGAACGCCATGGCTGATGCGCAGGAGTTGGACAACCGCAGCCGTACCGGCACTGTGTATTGGGAGGGCATCAGCCGGGTGTTGGACAAACACGGCCGTGCCATTGGCTTGGGCTATCTGGAGATGACCGGTTATGCCGGGAGGCTTCGCTTGTAAAGCCTGCACAGCCTGAGTGCGGGTCAAGACTTCACGCACTACACTGAGGAGTTGACCTCTGTGCGCCACCCATGTCTGCTAGCGAACGCCGCAAAGCCAAGAGCCCTCAGTCGCTCAGCGGGTTAATCCCATTTCTGCGGCCCTACCGATTGCAGATCGGTCTGGCCTTGGTCTTCTTGCTGCTAGCGGCAGCCAGCACCTTGGCTTTCCCGGTGGCACTCAAAAGCCTGATTGACCAAGGGCTGGTAGCCAGTGAGCCCGGACAACAGCTGATGAGCTTGCGCGGCCACTTTGGGACCCTGTTTGCCGTTGGGGCGGCATTGGGCTTGTTCTCCGCAGCCCGCTTCTACATGGTCACCTGGTTGGGCGAACGCGTCACGGCCGACCTGCGCAGTGCGGTATACGCCCATGTAGTGGAACAAAGCCCCGAGTTTTTCGAAACCACACAGACCGGTGAAGTAGTCAGCCGCTTGACCACCGACACCACGCTGGTGCAAGCGGTGGTGGGCTCCTCTTTGAGTATGGGCCTGCGTAACTCAGTGATGGGTATTGGAGCGCTGGTAATGCTTGTGGTCACCAATCCTGCGGTGATGGCGCAGGTGCTTGGCATATTGGTCCTGGTGGTCCTACCATCACTGTACTTCGGGCGCCGAGTTCGCAAGCTTTCTCGCGCCAGCCAAGACCGCGTTGCAGACACCAGCGCCATTGCTGCAGAGGTGCTCAACGCCATGCCCGTGGTACAGAGTTACGGCCAAGAGCAACGAGAAGCACAACGCTTTCGAAGCGCAACTGAAGCGGCGTTTGAGACTGCGCGCAAGCGCACGCGAATACGCTCGGTACTGGTGGGATTCATCATCACGGCCACCTTTGGCGCGCTGCTGTGGGGCCTGTACCAGGGCACCCAGTCGGTGATCGAAGGTCGGATCACCGCTGGCCACTTGGGTCAAACCGTGGTGTTTGTGATCATCCTCATCAGCAGCGTAGCAGTGCTCTCAGAGGTGTACGGTGACCTGCTCAGAGCGGCCGGTGCTACCGAGCGCCTGATGGAACTCTTGGCGACCCGATCACCGGTCAGCGAGACAGGGCACGCCAGCGCCCTACCGGATACCCAAGGAGGGTCAACAGTACGCCTCGAGGCCGTCACATTCCACTATCCGTCCCGACCCAAGGCGGCAGCCTTGCGCAACTTGAGCCTGGATTTCCGAGCTGGCGAAACGATTGCCTTAGTCGGCCCCAGCGGTGCAGGGAAAAGCACCGTGCTACAACTGTTGCTGCGCTACTACGACTGTAGCAGCGGCCGTATCCTGATCGACGGGGTCGATGTGAGGCATGCGGGGTTGAAGGCTCTACGCCGTCGCATTGGTATCGTGCCCCAGGACAGCGTGATTTTCTCCACCAGTGCTGTTGAGAATATTCGCTATGGCAAGCCTGAAGCCAGCGAAGCCGAAGTCGTCGCCGCTGCACGGGCAGCGCACGCTCACGAATTCATCATGGCTCTTCCGCAGGGCTATCAGAGCTTCCTGGGCGAGCGCGGGGTTCGCCTGTCAGGGGGTCAACGACAAAGAATCAGTATTGCCCGGGCCATGTTGCATAACCCCGCACTGTTACTCTTGGACGAAGCCACCAGCGCACTAGACTCCGAGAGTGAGCGCATGGTGCAGGCTGCCTTGGAGGCGGCCATGCAGGGCCGCACCACCATTGTGGTGGCCCACCGGTTGGCCACGGTCCAGAGGGCCGATCGAATTTTGGTGTTGGAAGCCGGCGAAGTGGTGGAACAAGGCACGCACACCGAACTGATGGCCCGCAGCGGCTTGTATGCGCGGCTGGCGTCGATGCAGTTTGGTCTGCATGGCAGCGACGATACCCGACCCTGAGGCCAGATGCCGCAAAATGCACCCATGAGCCAACGACCTGTCCGATCCCAGTATGAAGACTTCATGCGCCATGTGTTCGAGCACGGCGTTGCCAAAGGCGATCGCACCGGCACAGGCACCCGCAGTGTGTTCGGACATCAGATGCGTTTCGACCTGCGGGAAGGCTTCCCTCTGGTGACTACGAAAAAGGTTCACCTCAAGAGCATCATCCTGGAGCTTTTATGGTTTCTGCGTGGAGACTCCAACGTCAAGTGGCTGCAAGAGCGCGGCTGCACGATTTGGGACGAATGGGCCAAGGAAAATGGCGACCTGGGCCCGGTATACGGGGTTCAATGGCGAAGCTGGCCGGCGCCCGGCGGCGGACATATCGACCAGATTGAGCAAGTGCTGCAACAAATCCGCCATAACCCGGATTCACGGCGCATCATCGTCAGCGCCTGGAATGTGGCTGAGCTGCCCAACATGGCGCTTATGCCCTGCCACGCCTTCTTCCAGTTTTACGTAGCCCCTGCCACTACCCCTGACACCAGGGCAAGCCTGAGTTGTCAGTTGTATCAACGCAGTGCCGATATCTTCCTGGGTGTACCTTTCAACATCGCTTCCTACGCGCTGCTGACCCACATGCTGGCGCAACAGTGCAGCCTTGATGTCGGTGACTTCATTTGGACGGGTGGCGACTGCCACATCTACGACAACCATGTGGAGCAGGTTCAAATACAACTCAGCCGTACCCCACACCCCTACCCCACTCTGCATATCCGCCGTCAAGCCGCCAGCCTTTTTGAGTATGTGCTGGAAGACTTTGAGGTTCTGGACTATCAACACCACCCCGCCATCAAGGCGTCAGTGGCGGTGTAGGGCTACGCGCTGCAGCAAGACAGCGTGAGCAATCATTGGCGCCCAAGCGGGCGAGACCTGCTGTTGTTGGTGGCGCTGACGCTGATGTGGGGCGTGAACTGGCCCATGATGAAGTTCTCGCTGCGCGAGCTCAGCCCCCTTTGGTTTCGTGCTTGGACCATGAGTGGCGGCGCCCTGCTGCTGCTGCTGTATTTTCACTGGCGTGGGGTGGACTTGCGAATGCCGCGTGGGCGGTGGCTGACCGTTGCCGGCTTGGCGCTGCCCAATATCCTGGGCTGGCATGGTCTGTCCATCGTAGCCTTGACGGGCTTGCCGTCGGGCAGGGCCGCCATCCTGGGCTTCACCATGCCGGTGTGGACCGTCCTGATGGCCATCCTGTTGGGCGAACAACAGCTCAGTCGACGTGTCTTGATCTCGGTTGTGGCCGCTACTGCGGCGGTGGGCCTGCTGGCTGCGCATGAACTGCACACCCTTACGGGCCAGCCTCTGGCCGTGCTGTGGATGCAGGGCGCAGCTTTGTGCTGGGGCCTGGGCACGGTACTGATGCGGCGCTCCCAGCTGGGCATGCCCACGGAGAGCGTCACCGTGTGGATGATGCTGATGGGATCGGCCTGCTTCTGGGTGGTGGCGCCGCTGCACGAACCCTTTCCCGATATGCTGGCCCTTAGCGCTGGGCTATGGTGGTCCTTGGCGTACGGCGTGGTCTTGAACTACGGATACGCACAGGTGATTTGGTTTGGCATGGCCAAGCGACTGCCTCCATCGGCCAGTGCGTTTTCCATCATGGCTGTACCCGTTGTCGGCACGCTAACGGCCACATATCTCGTGGGTGAAGTGCCCCGTTCCACGGATTGGGCAGCTGCGGCTTGCGTTATGGTGGCCATTGCTGCTGCGCTGATCCCAATGCGCGCACAATCTCGAACATGAGCAACGCTGTGTCTGGGAACCGGCCAACCGGTTTAAGCCTGATCGCCGCCCTCACCCGCGACCGTGGCATCGGTCTGAAAGGGCAGTTGCTGGCGCACTTACCGGAAGACCTTCGACATTTTCGGCGTGTCACCATGGGGCGGCCTGTGTTGATGGGCCGCAAGACCTGGGACAGCCTGCCGCCCGCCTTTCGCCCGCTGGCTGGGCGACACAATGTGGTGATCAGCCGTGACCCCCAGGCGCAGTGCCCGGGCGCTGATCTGCACACCTCGTTGGAAGCTGCGTTGCAGGCCCTCTCCGGACATGAACGGGTGTTTGTGATCGGCGGAGCGCAAATTTATGCACAGGCCTTGCCGTGGGCAGACGAACTGATCCTGACCGAAATTGATGTGCAGTTACCCGCAGATGCCTTTTTTCCGTCATGGTCCACCGACTCCTTTGAGTTGGTGCAACGGGTTGCGGGTTTCGACCCAGACACCGACGCTGCCTTGCCATACTCCTTTGCCACCTATCGACGGCGCCCGTGAGCGCCCACGTATTTGCCATGGCCAAGCCCCCACTTCCCTTACCAGCACCGGCTTCTGCCGGTGGCTCAACGGTTGGCGGCCAGCAGACCGCCCCCAAAGGCACAGCCATGACCGGCACTCTTGGCGTGGCATCCGCGGCGGTTGACGCCCTGGACCAGCTGCTGGGCCACAGCGCTTGGTCAAGCGCCGGTCAGGTGCAAACGCCTGAAGGCGCACTGTCCTACCGCTGCACGGCCGAGTTCCTGCCGGTCTACGACGACAAGCTGGCCTCGGCCGAGGCAGCGCCCCTGGCTGCGGTGATGTGCACCGCCTATCAGGTACAAGCTCGCCGTGGGGCCCAGCCGCGCCCCGTTTGTTTTGCCTTCAACGGTGGACCCGGCTCCGCGTCAATCTGGTTGCAGCTGGGCGCGGTAGGTCCCAAACGGGTGGTAATCCAAGACGATGGCTACGCGCCCGCGCCACCTTATGCGGTTCAAGACAATCCCTTGACCTGGTTGTCCGCCTTCGACTTGGTGTTCCTGGATCCCCCGCACACCGGGTGGGCCTTGGCTCGGGACGATGCGGCGCGCAAGGCGGTACTGAGCGTCGACGGCGATGTGGCGGCTCTCACTGGGGTGATGCGACAGTGGCTGACCCGCCATCGCCGCTGGGACTGCGCGGTCTACCTCGCAGGGGAAAGCTACGGCACCACTCGGGGCGCGGCCTTGGCCGACTCGCTGCAAGCCGCTGGCGTGGCCTTGTCCGGGGTGATCCTGGTTTCCTGCGCCATGGACCTCCAGACCCTGCGATTCACACCGGGTAACGACCTACCCTACACCCTGTTCTTGCCGGCGATGGCCAACACCTCCCAGTACCACGGCTTGCTCAAAGGTCGGCTAGCAGCCGCTTCACAGGTCGCTCGCCAAGCTGCTGAGGACTATGCACAGGGCGATTACCTGAGCGCCTTGCATCAGGGTGCTCGGCTTACCCCCATTCGCCGCCGCCGGGTGGCACGGCGCCTTTGCGAACTCACAGGCCTGCACATCGACCTCATTGAGCAACACAACCTGCGAGTCAGCGACCAGTTGTACTTTTTCGAGGCCCTTCGCACCCAGGGTCGAATTGTCGGCCGATTGGAATCTCGCGTCACTGGCCCCATGGGCGCCAACCGCAGCCGCACTTGGGAGTTTGATCCCGGCATTGACGCGATCAGTGGGCCCTATGCGATGGCTGGCCAAGCCTACTTCACAAAAAGCTTGGGAATCGATCTGTTGGCTCCATACAAGCTGATCAACACCGAGGTGAACAAGGGCTGGAACTGGAACCGCGGCGAAGCACAGGGCAATCACTTCGCCAGCACCACGCCGGACCTGGCCCGCGCCATGCGACGCAACCCACATCTCAAGGTCTTGGTAGCCAGTGGTCGGTACGACCTCGGGACACCCTACAGCGCCACCGATTGGTCGTTGGCCCAACTCGACGTTCCTGCGGAAGTCCGCAGCCGACTCACCCATCGATACTACGATGCAGGACACATGATGTACACCCGACAAGCTGATCTGCAGGCCCTGCACGAGGACCTGCTGTCTTGGCTTCAGTCTTGATCGGCACGAATCGCAGCAACGCAGCCCTTTGAGCAGGAGCTTCATTCATGTCCTTCGGTGGTTTTCATGTGCATAGCCTGTACGATCACGAACTTGACTGACCAACAGATGCATCAGCATCATTGGCCTGGCAGCGGCGATTCACCTGTGACCAACCCCAATCGCTTAGCCTCTTTAGTCAATCATCCCTGCTGCGTAAAGCCTGTGCGATGAAGCTCGCCACCTGGAATGTCAACTCCCTGGGGGTGCGTCTGCCGCACCTGCTTGCATGGCTGGCCTCGCATCCGGTGGATGCCTTGGTGCTGCAAGAGACCAAGCTAACGGACGACAAGTTTCCACAGGCTGAACTGGCCCGAGCGGGCTGGCAAGCGGTGTGGTTTGGGCAGAAGACCTACAACGGTGTGGCCCTGCTGGTGCCCGCTTCGCAAGCCGCGCCGGTGGACGTTGTACGCAACATTCCAGGCTTCGTCGATGAACAGGCCCGGGTGATTGCCGCCACCCTCACAGGGCAGGGCGCACCTGGCTGCATGCGGGTGATTGGGGCCTACTTCCCCAATGGCCAGGTACCCGGCGGCGAGAAATATGCCTATAAGATGAGGTGGCTGCAGGCCCTTCAGGCATGGGTTCGCGTCGAGGTGCAGCAACACCCCCGCCTGGTGTTGATGGGCGATTTCAATATTGCGCCTGAAGATCAAGACGTGCACGACCCTGTGGCCTGGGCTGGGCAGATTCACTGCACCGATGAGGAGCGTGCCCATTTTCAGGCTCTCCTGGGCTTAGGCCTGTACGATGCCTTTCGCCTCTTCGAGCAGGCCCCAAAAAGTTGGACTTGGTGGGACTATCGAAATCTGGCATTTCGCAAGAACCAGGGCTTGCGCATCGACCACATCCTGGTGAGTTCAGCCCTCAAGCCTGCCGTTAGCGCCTGCGAAATCGACAAAGAAGCGCGGCGGGCTGAACGCCCCAGTGACCACGCACCCGTGCTGGTCACCGTCACGGACTGAAGGGCAAGGCTTCAGTCTTCCACACCCAAGTCTTGGATCTTTCGGGTGATGGTGTTGCGTCCAATGCCCAGCTTCTGGGCTGCCTCAATGCGGCGTCCACGCGTCACATCCAAGGCCGTACGTATCAACTGGCTCTCAAAACGCCGCGTCAGCGCATCCCAAACATCGGCTTCACCCGCATCCAGTCGAGCACGTGCATCGGCTTGAAGGCCGACCAGCCAAGCCGGTGGCCGTTCTTCGAGCGGCAACTGCAGCAGGTCTGTGCCGGCCGGCTCCGACACGGGCGCGTCGACCCGCGCAAGAGGGGTTGCGTCTCCCAAGCCATCTGAGGACGCAAGTGTCATCGGGCCGGATCCAGGGTCGCCAGCCCGCGCGAGGGCTGGGCCACGGGTCATTTCCGGGGGCAGGTCCTTGACCTGCACCACCTGTGCCGGCGCCATCACGGTGAGCCAATGGCACATATTCTCCAACTGGCGAACGTTGCCGGGAAAGTCGAAGGCGGCGAAGGCCTGCATTGCCGCCTCGCTCAGCCGCTTGGCCTCGACACCCAGGTCCCGCGCACTGCGCTGCAGGAAGTAGCGTGCCAGCGTAGGCACATCCCCTCTGCGCTCTCGCAGCGGCGGCAGGCGCAGGCGGATCACATTGAGTCGGTGAAACAGATCTTCGCGGAACGCACCTTGGCGCACCCGCTCTTCAAGGTTTTGATGTGTGGCGGCAATCACGCGCACCTGGCTGCGCAGGGGCTGATGACCACCCACGCGGTAAAACTGGCCATCGGACAAAACCCTCAGCAGCCGCGTTTGAAGATCGAAAGGCATATCGCCAATTTCGTCAAGAAAGAGGGTGCCCCCCTCCGCCTGCTCGAAACGCCCGCGCCGCATGGCCTGCGCGCCAGTAAAAGCACCGCGCTCATGGCCAAACAACTCGCTTTCCAGCAGATCCTTGGGAATGGCCGCGGTGTTGATCGCCACAAAAGGCCCTGACGCCCGTGGACTGTGCTTGTGCAGGGCACGGGCCACGAGTTCCTTGCCCGCCCCACTTTCGCCGGTGATCATCACCGTGACATGGCTTTGGCTCAAGCGCCCGATGGCCCGAAATACATCCTGCATTGCCGGGGCCTGGCCCAGAATCTCGGGTGGCTCGTCGGCTCGCTCCTCGGCCACCGCCTCTCGCAAGCTCTCATCCACGGCGCGCCGTACCAATTCCACCGCACGGGGAATATCGAACGGCTTGGGCAGGTACTCGAACGCCCCGCCTTGGAAGGCCGACACCGCGCTGTCCAGGTCTGAAAACGCCGTCATCACGATGACGGGCAAGCCAGGCATGCGGGCCTTGACCTGGGTCAGCAGGTCCAGGCCCGAGCCGCCTGGCATGCGAATGTCGCTGACCAGCACCTGAGGGCTGTCGGTATCCAGGGCAGCCAAGACATCACGCGTTTGGCTGAAACTTCGCACCGGCAACTGCTCCCGTGCCAGTGCTCGCTCCAGTACGAAGCGTATCGATTGGTCGTCGTCAACGATCCAAATGGATTTCATCGAAAGCCCCGTCTCAAGGCAGCGGAATCAGAATCTTGAACACCGTCCGGCCCGGCGCGCTTTCACATTCAATCGTGCCCTGATGCTGCTGCACAAAGGTCTGCGCCAGCGTCAACCCCAGACCCGAACCACCCTCTCGACCCGACACCAGCGGGAAAAAGATGCGGTCCAGCAGTTCCTCGGGGATGCCCGGTCCGTTATCTTCGGTATGCAATTCCAATGCCAAGCGCCACCGGCGCTTGCCCACAGTCACCTGCCGCAAAGCACGGGTGCGCAATAAGATGCGCGCTTGGCCCAGCACCCGCTGTACGTCTAAAGCCTGTGCCGCGTTACGCACGATGTTCAGCACCACTTGGATCATCTGTTCCAGGTCACCCCGGAACTCAGGCAAGGAAGCGTCGTAGTCCCGCACCACCTCCAGGCCCTGCGCGAACTCCGACATGATCAGAACCCGAACGCGCTCACAGACTTCATGGATGTTCACATCCCCGACCACGCGGGCCTGACGGTGTGGCGCCAACAGCCGATCCACCAAGTGCTGTAGCCGGTCGGCCTCGTTGACGATGACGGTGGTGTATTCGGCCAGGTCTTCACGTCCGTCTATCTCCATGGCCAGCAATTGCGCAGCACCCCGAATGCCGCCCAGGGGATTCTTGATCTCATGGGCCAGGTTGCGAATGAGCTCCTTGGTGGCTTGCGTCAGGTCCAGGACTCGGTCCTCGCGGTCCTGTCGGGTCTGCTGGCGAATCTCCACCAGCTGCACCAGCAAATGCCCGCTGCCGTCTTGCATGGCGGTGACGAAGGCGTGTACCGGCAAGGGCTCCAAGCCCGTGGGTGAGCCCAGCAAGCCCCGACGCAAGAGGCCTTCGAATCGGCCGGTGGCGAACTCGTTGCGCGCCACCGACTCCAGGCTCTCCTGCAGGGGCATAGGGTCGAGCAACCAGTCGAGCAAGGACCCGCGCATCAAGCTGCGCCGGGAAGCCCCCACAACGTCCTCAAAGCAGGCGTTGGCAAACAAACAGCGACCGCTGCGGTCGGCCACCGCCACCAGGGTCGCCAACAGATCAAATGCGGCCCAAGACCCTGGCACCTCAAAGGTGGCCGCGCCGACGCGGCCAGGGGGCACGGTCGGGTGTAAACCGCCACCCGAGCCGAAGCGCTCTGGGACAGTGGTGTATGGCCAGCTTGAACTCATCGACCCTTCAGCGCAGGCGCGCCAACTCCCGCCGGATGGCTTCGATGTCGGACTCGACGCGTCGAATCTGCGCCGTCTCCGCGCTCGACCGTTCGCCCGGGCGGCCCGTGCCTGAAGCCTTGAGGGCTTCCCGCAGGCGGCCCTCCTCACGTCGCAACTCGGCTTCCAGAATGCGGCGCGCTTCTGCGTCACGCTGCCGCTGCTCATCGACACGAACCCGGCCGTCGGCCTGCGCCGAACTCCCGGCAGGCACGGCCGACGACCCAGATGCGTCAACAGCCGCCATCGGCCCTGCGGGCGCACGCGCGGCGGTGCTCGGGGCCTGGGCCACAGGCAGGTCATTCAGCGGCTTGCAGCTGCGGCTGCGCGCCTCTTGCGGCGTCAAGTTATCCGCGTACAGCACCGGCGGGCCGGGGCAACGCATTACCACCGGTGCTGCCCCAAGGCTGGGGGCGCTTGATACCTGAGCCAGTGCTTGGACGTGGGCAACCCATGCGGCACACCACGCTGCGAAGACCAGGCTGGGCATGTTCATGTGATGATTATGAGGCAGTGCACAGACGGCGAACATGGCTTGCGCAGGCAGAAAAAAAGCGGCCAATTGGGCCGCTTTCAACGTCAAACCGTGGACCGGGCAAGCCCGGGCGCTGGCTCACAGGCTGTAGTACATGTCGAACTCGACTGGGTGCGTTGCCATGCGGAAGCGAGTAACTTCCTGCATCTTCAGGTCGATGTAGGCATCCAAGTAGGCATCGGTGAACACGCCGCCCTTGGTCAGGAAGGAGCGGTCCTTGTCCAGGTACCCCAGTGCTTGGTCCAGGCTGTGGCACACGGTGGGCACCTTCGCGTCCTCATCCGGGGGCAGGTGGTATAGATCCTTCGTAGCGGCTTCGCCCGGGTGGATCTTGTTTTCCACGCCGTCCAGGCCGGCCATCAGCAGCGCTGCAAAGGCCAGGTAGGGATTGGCCAAGGGATCAGGGAAACGTGCCTCAATGCGGCGGCCTTTGGGGCTGGCCACATACGGAATGCGGATGGAAGCCGACCGGTTGCGCGAACTGTAAGCCAGCTTCACCGGAGCCTCAAACCCCGGCACCAGGCGTTTGTAGCTGTTGGTGGTGGGGTTGGTGATGGCGTTCAAGGCGCGGGCGTGCTTGATGACGCCGCCGATGTAATACAGGGCGAAGTCTGACAGACCTGCATAGCCGTCACCAGCGAACAAGTTCTTGCCGTCCTTCCAAACCGACTGGTGCACATGCATGCCGCTGCCGTTGTCGCCCACGATGGGCTTGGGCATAAAGGTGCAGGTCTTGCCGTAGGCCGCCGCAACGTTGTGAATCACATACTTCTGCAGCTGCAGCCAGTCGGAGCGCTGAACGAGCGTGCTGAACTTGGTGCCGATTTCCATCTGGCCTGCGGCAGCCACCTCGTGATGGTGCACCTCAACCGGGACGCCCAGTGATTCAAGGATCAGGCATATCTCCGAGCGCATGTCTTGGCCGGAATCCACCGGTGGTACGGGAAAGTAGCCGCCCTTAACAGCGGGACGGTAGCCCTTGTTGCCGTGTTCATAGTTCTTGCCGGTGTTCCAAGCGGCTTCTTCGGCTTCGATCTCGAAGAAAGCACCGCCCATCTCGTTGCCCCAGCGGACGCTGTCGAATACGAAGAACTCGGGCTCGGGTCCGAAATAAGCGGCATCGCCCAGGCCCGAGGCACGCATGTAGGCCTCGGCACGCTTGGCCAGGGAACGTGGGTCGCGCTCGTAGGGCTTGCCATCACCAGGCTCGATCACATCGCAGGTGAGTATCAGGGTCGGCTCTTCGAAGAACGGGTCGATGTTGGCCGTGTTGGAGTCGGGCATGAGCAGCATGTCCGAGGCCTCGATGCCCTTCCAGCCAGCGATTGAGGAACCGTCAAAGGCGTGACCGGAGGTGAATTTGTCCTCATCGAAAGCAGACACCGGCACCGAAACGTGTTGCTCTTTGCCGCGGGTATCGGTGAATCGGAAGTCAACGAACTTGACGTCGTTGTCCTTCACCATCTTCATCACGTCGGCAACGCTCTTGGACATGGGGTGTTCTCCTGGGGGCTTTCGGGTTCAATGAAGGCCGGCACCGTCTTGGGGTGGGGCCGGTTGAGCGCCAGCAACGCGCATACAACAGCACTTTAGCAGGGACCATGCCAGATCCAGGGGTTATCCCAGGGTTTTACGCCCCGGGGCTGCACACATCGCTTCGCAGCCGAGAGGCGCTCGCTTGGTGCATGGCAGATTTACCGCACCAGCTCAGGGCCTAATGAAGCACCAAACTGGTGCAACATTCCTTTCAAAGCCGAAAAGGCCGCCAGGCTCTCCGACTCTGACCCTTTCACACCCAACTCAATATGCCGCCCCCACTCTGGGTGGTCAACACTCGGTAGGCTGAAGACCTTGATTCCGGCGTGACCGGCCTCCAGGGCCTCCATCAAGGGCGTCAGACTCGCTTCCATAGCGCCAAAAACGATGACCGATCGCTCGGTCTGCCGCTGTCCACCATGCAGGTGGGCATAGGGACCGTCCAACAGGTTCTCGATCATCGGCCAGGCCATCACCGGGAAACCCGGCACGAAGTGCAAATGCCCGAGACTGAAGCCGGGAATTTTGTTGTAGGGGTTGGCGATGATCTGCGCGCCTGTGGGAAACACACCCATGTTCAGTCGGTGGATGTTGTCGGCGCGGTCGGGATCAAACACCAAGCCTTGTTCGGCAGCGACCTCCTTCATCCGTTCAATGATGAGCGCCCTGGCCTCGGGATGCAGGGCAAGGTCCCGTCCCAGGGCAGCCGCCGCGCACTGTCGGGTATGGTCATCGGGGGTTGCGCCAATTCCGCCGCAGAAGAACACAACGTCTGCGCCGGCCTGCGCGTCGCGAATCACCGCAGTGATGCGCTGCCGGTCATCGCCCACATACCGCGCCCAACTCAGCTGGAGGCCCCGCGCCGCCAAGAGCTCGATCACCTTGGGCAAGTGCTTGTCCTGTCGTTTGCCGGAGAGGATCTCGTCGCCGATGATGATGAGGCCAAAGTTCATAGATTGCACCAGACGGGGTAAGCGGGTCAGCCAGGCCACTGCCCTTCAGACCTTCAGCCCTCCAGCACTGCAGCCCTCCATCCCCCGCAGGGCCTTGGCCGGGCAGCTGCACGGCCCACGACTTAGGGCTGCGCGGTCACAGCCGGCTGCGCTTCCAGGGCAGCCCCCTGGGCAGGCAGCGGGTCCAAAAGTTCGCCCTCATGAGTCACGCGGTGGTGCTGCAGGGCTGCCAAAAGGTAGTGGGCGAACCACAGCGAGGTCAACGCGAACACGGCGGTGTAAAGCCATATCGAGGCCATCATGACCAAGGGAGCCAGGACCAGGGTCAAGGCGCTGAACACCCAAATCGCACCCGGCGCCGCTCCCATCAGCCCAGAGACCACACCCATGGCCAGCAAGGGCCAACGGTGCGCCTTCATCAGGGCAACCCGTTCCTGCGGGGCGGCATGGTCGGCCAAGACGTCAAAACTCATCACCTGCATGGCCAACCAACCCCAAACCACTGGAGGCACCAGAAACACCAACGGCGGGATCAGCCACAGGGGGATCGAGACCAGCAGGACCAGCACCGCCAACAGCGATAGGCCAAGCGAACGCACCACCGACCACCATGCAGGCGATCCCTTGCGCCGCTCCAGATGCTCAAACCGCCGTTGCACCACCAACTTGACCAAAGACGGCGTGACGAACTGCGCCACGACCATTAGGCAGGCCACCACCAGCACGGGCACGACCGCAGCGACCAAGATCATCGGCGCCAAGACCGCTTTGAATTTGGGGGCTCCAACGGTTTCCAGCCACTTCAAGGCGGCCCCAAGCACGGCCGACATTTCCAAGGCCTCATGCACCAGCGCGACCCCCTGTTCCCAATAGGCCCAGGTCAGCACACCGCAAACGGCCATGAGCAGAAACACCGGCAGCAGCGACAGGGCCAGCACCCGAGGCAGGAAACAGTAGGCCACGGAGCGCACGAGTGCATCAAAGACTGCGGTCATGCTCGCCCCCACAGCCGCATCAAACCCAGCCACTGCTGCGACCAAAAGCCTCCTCCATAGTCACGTCCGCCGTGCTCCGGCAGTTGATCTCGAAGGCCAGTAGGCGCATACCCGGGCCGCTGGTCAGCCGTGCCAAAGAGGTGGTCCCACCAAGGGAACAGCACGCCATAGTTCACACCCCGTACCGCTGCCCGCGTCTGGCCACGAAAGGCTGCCAAGGGCTCAATACCATGGTGTTGTCGGTGAAACTTGGGGCTGACCAACAAGCGGTTTCCCCAGGTACCAAACGACCATCGCAGATTGGCGTGGGATAGGTTTTCAACCAACTGCATCACCACCACCAAGGCTACAAACTGAGCCGGCGCGACGCCCAGAACCAAGCCGACGAAGACAAACACCGCATCGTGGATCACATCGTCGAGCAGGTGGTTGCGGTTATCCGTCCAGGCTGTCATGTGACGCTGACTATGGTGCAGGGCATGCAACTGCCACCACCAACTCCAGCGGTGCTGCAGCCAGTGCATCAACCAACCCAGGAAGTCAAAGATGATCAAGTAGATTAGTAGCGATACCCAGGCCACGTCGGTGAAGCCCGGCAACAGCGCATCCACATGCCAGCTCGGCAGACCCCAGGTGCGCAACAAGCCAAGTCCGCTGTTCCACATTGGCTCCAGCGTGACGAACAAGACCGCGCGGAACACCCCCAAGCGGTGCAAACAGGTGTAGATCACATCTGGCCTGACAGCAGCGCGGACGACCCCACGGTCCTGCGGCGCGACCGTTTCGGCGGGCCACCAACGCTGCAATGGCACCAGCACCAAGGCCACAACGGCCAGCTGTACCACCCCCAGCATCAACCAAAGTGCGCCTACATAGCCATCTTCGATTTGGGCGTCCAGACCAAGCGCCAACATCAGCGGCAGCATCAGGTGTTCAAACACCCCTTGTTGCAAAGCGTCCCACCACTGCATCATCAGCGCCCCGACTCATCCATGGTTGCCACCCGCGCGAAAGCTGCGCCATGCACCGGGTGGTCGCGTAAAGTGCGAAAGCAAAAGCCCTTGGCCTTCAAAGCTTCGACCAGAGGCTCCAGCACGGCTGGAGCCCAGGGTTCCTTACGGTCCCAGATACCCAGGTGAGCCACCAGCACATCCCCGGCGCGGATGTCGCGCAGAGCCTTTTGCAACAAGTGTTGGTTGGTAAAGCGGACACTGTCGAGCTCGTCGCCCAGAAACCCTGCCGGCGACCATCCCACATGCTCAAATCCACAGGCACGCGCGGCCTCCTGCAGGGGCTGGCTCATGCGCCCGGCCGGTGCACGAAAAGCCGCTGCCATGCGATGCCCCGTCATTTCCATGAGGCGCTGCGCCGGCCGGCGCAGCTGCTCGCAGTAATCATGGGCATTGGCCGTGATCACCTGCCCACGCTGAGGCCCCTGGGTGACCTTAAATCGCCACGGGCCCTGTGACGGCACAGCCTCCGGCACCAGAACCCAATGGTCCCAGGTATGGGAGGCAAAGGCATGACCCTCGGCCACCCGTGCCCGCCACCACACCGCCCACTGATCATCCAAGCTGTGGCCCCCGCTTTGGGTGCGCTCGCTGGCCAGGAAAAACGTCACCGGCACTTCGTGGCGCCTCAAAACCTCGGCCACAAGCGGTGCCACACCCATATGGCCGGTGTCGAAGGTCAGGTACACCGGTCTTGCACAGGAGCCTGCAGCCCCTGCGCTGAGGCTTATGCCAAGGGCCATGTACACGCTCAAGCCCACGCTCCGAAGCAGCCTTTGGCCAGGGCGCGGCGCCCCCGGGGTGCGGCGCGTGCTGCGTGCGTTGCGTGCGTTGTGCTTGGACTGCACCGGCGTGACCCTCAGACGCGCTGCGCGTGGGCCAAGGTCCACACCCCGTGCGGCGACCGGCCAACGGGCACCTGGCGGATAACGCGTCTGTCGACCGTGTCGATATAGGTGAGCTTGCGTGCCCAGCGCGAGGTCACCAAAAGCGTGCGGCGGTCCGACAGAAACTCCATGCAATCGGGCCCGCCCGGTGCAGCAAGCTGATCCACGACGGTCAGGGACTGGCTGTCGATGACGCTGATCGTGTTGGCCACCCGGTTGCTAACAAACACATGGCGCTTATCGCCTTTTGCACGGAAGGCGTGTGCACCTTTGCCGGTGGTCACGCGCTTGACGAGTTTGGGTACCGCCTCACTGACATCGTAGGCCTCCACCACATCGGATCCGGTCATGCCGATGAGCAGGGTGCGGTCATCCGCCGTGAGGTATAGGTCGGCGGGCATACGGCCAATGGGCACCGTGTAGCGTACCGTCTGGGTGGATAAGTCCAGTGCCACCAACTGGTCACTGTCCTGCAGGGTCACGTATACCACCTTGCTTAAGCTGTCGATCATCAGGTGGCTGGGGGTCTTGGCCGCGAACACCCGCTTGGCCAATGCCAGTGGCGTTTGGGCGTTTTGCGGCTGCCAGCGATAGATGTCGATGTGGTTCAGCCGGTTGGCCGCCGTCACGAACCACTTCATATCCGGCGAAAACCGCAGATGATAGGGGTCCACTATCTGACGCAGCGTGCGCTGCACCTGCGCGGTGACAGGGTCAATGAAGGTCAACGAGTCTGACGCTGCGTTGGCCACAATCACACTCTTTTCGTCGGGCGTGAGGTACAGGTGGTGCGGCTCCTTGCCTGTGGCCACGCGCTGCCGTTCGGTGTGGGTGATCGGGTCGATAACGCTAACGTCGGCATCTAGCGAGTTCAGCACCATGATGGGCGTGAGCCCGTCAGCCCCCTGGGGCTGAGAACCCGCCGCAAGGGGAAGACCCAGCGCCAAGGCGGCCCCACCGGACCTCAACAGTTTCCGTCGGATCGTCGAATGCGTCATCAGTCGGCCGTGCTCACTCATCATCGCCAAAGATGCCACCCAATACAGCGCCACCGGCTACGGCGCCCAGGACGGATCCTTGTTCCTTGGAGCCACCCATCTGCGGGGCGGCTGCAAAGATGCGAGAGGCCAGACGCGAGAACGGAATGCTCTGCAGCCAGACCGTGCCCGGGCCAGTCATCTTGGCGAAGAACAGGCCTTCACCGCCAAACAGCGCCGTCTTGATCTTGCCCACGTACTGGATTTCAAAGTTGACATTGGGCGTGTAGGCCACCACGCAACCGGTGTCGATAAACAAGGCTTGACCCGGCTGCAGCTCGCGACGGATGACGGTGCCGCCGGCGTGTACAAAGGCGATGCCGTCACCCTCCAGGCGCTGCATGATGAAGCCCTCCCCGCCGAAGAAGCCCACGGAGAGCCTCTGCTGGAAGTGAATGCCCAATGAAACACCCCGTGCTGCGCACAGAAAGGAGTCCTTCTGGCAGATCAGCATGCCGCCCATCTGCTTGAGATCCATGGGTAAGATCTTACCCGGGTAAGGCGCCGCAAAGGCCACGCGTTGCTTGCTTGAGCCGTTGTTCGTGTAAACCGTGGTGAACAGAGACTCACCCGTGATCACCCGCTTGCCCGCCCCGAGCAACTTGCCGAAGAAGCCGGTTTGCTGCTGACTGCCATCACCGAAGACCGTGTCCATGGCAATGCCTGCTTCCATAAACATCATGCTGCCGGCCTCACCGACGGCCGCCTCGCCTGGGTCGAGCTCGACCTCCACGAGTTGCATTTCCGAACCCTTGATCTCGAATTCCACCACGTCCATGGCCATCTTGTGCACTCCGAATTGAAGTCGGTCATTTCCCGACGCAGCTGAAATGGTACCGAATCCCCGGGGCAGGGCGCAGGCCCCCGCATAATTCCTCCATGAGCGAGTATCCTGCTGCGCGCCCCTCGGACCGCCACGTACAGTCTTTTGCCCGCGGCCTGCAAGTCATCCGTAGCTTCGAAGCGGCACACCCGGCCCAAACCCTGTCGGAGGTGGCCAGACGGACCGGACTGACCCGCGCCGGGGCTCGACGCATCCTGCTGACGCTGCAGGGCTTGGGCTATGTGCAGGCCGACGGCCGGCACTTTCGTTTGGCGCCCCGCATCCTTGACTTGGGTTTTGCCTACCTGAGCTCGCAACCGCTTTGGCATCTGGCTGAGCCGGTGATGCAAGGCTTGGCCGAAACCGTGCACGAGAGCTGCTCAATGGCGGTGTTGGACGGTTGCGAAATCGTCTACCTCTTGCGCGTGCCCGCGCGTAAGATCATGAGTATTAACCTGGGCGTTGGCAGCCGCTTGCCTGCCTACTGCACATCGATGGGGCGCGTGTTGTTGGGCGGCTTGGGCGAGCAAGAGCGCCTGAGCACTTTGGTCGAGTCGGCAGGGGGCCAAACGACACTGCCGGCACGCACGCCGACCACCCTCACCAGCGTGGACGATGTGTTGGGGGCTATCAGCCAGGCACGGGCGCAGCGTTGGTGCCTGGTGGTAGACGAACTTGAGCGGGGCTTGACTTCCTTGGCAGCACCCATCGAAGACCGCAGCGGCCGGGTGGCTGCTGCCCTGAACATCAGCGCCCATACCAACGCTGTACACGACAGCCTCTTGGCCCACGCCCTGCCCGCGCTGCAACAGGCGGCGCAGGAGATCTCCGATTTGTTGCGCCGCATGGGCCCCTGATGCGCTGGCTTGCAGCCCAACGCCCCTACACCCAACGCACGACGTAAACATGCGCTTTGCCTGATCTGCTCAAGCCCTTCCCCGCCGGCGGCACGTTCAACCGCAGGGGTTGGCACGCCTTGGCCCACCTGCCCACGGCCGGAGGCGCTCCGTTTTGGGCTGACTTTCAGATCCTGCGCCAGCCCCTGGTCTTTACCCGAAGGGTCGAGCAACACCTGGGCCGCATGGCCCGCACCGTCATTGGCGGACAGCCCCAGGTTCTGCTGCTGAGTGCCGGCGCCCTGGAGTCGGTTTTGTTGGACCGCGATCGCGTGTTCAGTTCCAAGGGAGGATGGACCTCTTTGATGGGCGAACTCTTTCCTCGGGGATTACTGCTCAGAGATGGCGATGAACACCGGCACCACAGGCGGCTGCTGCTGCCGTCCATGAAGCGAGAAGTCCTCCAGGGCTATCTGCAACGGATGGAAGTGCCGGTGCGGTCCACGGTGCAACAGTGGGTTCAGCGAGCAGAACTGCCTGGGCTGGGGCTGCCCGCCATGCGCCACTTGGCGCTGTCGCGCGCCGCCGATCTGCTGCTGGCTTTGCACGACCCCTCTGAGGTGCGAAGCGCCGAGCACGACTTCGGAGCGCTGGTGGAAGCATCTACTGCGATGCTGCGGCTGCCCCTGATTGGCCGACGCTGGGCTCGCGGCCTGAACGCGCGAACGCGCCTGGTGGCGCAGCTCAAGAGCCTGACAGCCGCGCGCCGCGCGCACCCAGGCCCAGACCTATTGAGCCAGTTGGTGCAAGCACGCGACGAGGAGGGCCGTCGCTTGCAGGACGATGAGGTGGTCGATCACCTCGTCTTCTTGATGATGGCGGCCCACGACACCACGGCCAGCGCCCTGACCTCAGCCTTGTGCCTGTTGGCCCAGCACCCCGAGTGGCAGCATCGGCTGCGCCTCGAGGTGTTCCAAGAGGACCCCAAGCAGGACCTGATGCCCCGCATGGCTGCGCGCCAACAGATGGGCTGGGTGATCCGTGAAGTACTTCGGCTCAACCCCCCGGTGGCCTTCCTGCAGCGCCAAACCCTGGCATCGGTAGAACTGGAGGGCGTGAGGCTGCCCAGTGGCGCCTTGCTAACGCTGGCGCCTCTGCATGTGCAGCGCGACGCAAGGTGGTGGCCCGACCCAGACAGCTTCAGGCCCGAACGATTTAGAGCCTCGGAACTGCCGCACCCTTTTGCCTGGGCACCGTTTGGCGGAGGCGCACACCGGTGTTTGGGCCAGCACTTGGCCGATGCGCAGATGCGCTTGGTCTTGGGTGAGTTGCTGCTGCAGGCTCGATGGAGCCTTCCCCTGGGTTTGTCGCCACAGTGGCGCCATGCACCCATCACCCATCCAACGCAAGGTGGGCCACTGTTGCTGCAGCCCCTTTAAATCAGAAGTAGCCGTTGAGCCTCAAGCCCCATTGATGCGCAGACATGCTGCCGGCGCCGATCATGCTGCGCGCAGCCGGCGCTAAAGGTCTGCGGCTCCAATCCAGGCGACCATCGACCGACACGCAGGGGATGAACCTCAAGACAAACCCGGGCCCAGCGCAGCGTCCGTACGATTGCGCGAAGGCTCTTCGGATCGCAGGTCGTCCGCACAGCGCCTAGCGAAGGGCCTTCGCCACCGCTTCGCCTATAGCCATGCACGCCGTCAGGCCTGGCGATTCAATGCCGTACAGGCCCAACCATCCGGCCACGCCGGTCTGCGCCGGGGCGCTGATGATGAAGTCACCCGCCGGAGCACCTGGCCCCACCGTCTTGGGTCGAATACCGCTGTAGGCTGGCAGCAACGCCCCTTCCGGCAGGCCCGGCCAGTAGCGGCGGATATCGCGTTCAAAAGCTTGGCGACGCGATTCGTCAACGCTGTAGTCCAAACCCAAGGCATCGGGCACACAAGCCTGTGCCGCAGCCTGTGCCTGAAGCCACTGCACATCGGGTCCGAAGCGTGCCTGCCCGCCCAAGTCCAGGGTGAGGTGGGTGCCCAGGCCAGCAGATGTTTGCACGGGATACACCAAGCGTGAAAAAGGCGAGCGGCCCTGCAGGCTGAAATAGTGCCCCTTGCAAAAATGCACTGGCGCGACCGATTCCAGCGGGACCCCCCGAATACGGCTGGCCAGGGCAGGCGCCGTCAAACCTGCGGCGTTGACCACCGTGCGCGCATGCAAGCGCATCGGCTCATGCCCACCGACCTCCAAGACCAGCGAGCCGTCGCCTAGGACTTCACCACCCAGGACCGGGCTGCACAGCGCCAATTGGGCACCGTGCGCCTGAGCCTGACCCAACAGCGCGGTCATCAAGGCGTGGCTATCGATGATGCCGGTGGCCGGCGAGTACAAGGCTGCCACCGCGCGCAGAGCAGGCTCCAGGCTCTGCGCTCGGGTACCGTTCAACAACTCCAGGCCCCCTACCCCGTTGGCCTGACCCTGGGCAAACAAGCCCTCAATGGCGTGCACTTCCGCCGGCTCAGTGGCCACCACCAGTTTGCCTGTGAGGCGATGCGGCACACGCCACTGTTGTGCGAAGTCGAGCAACATCACCCGACCCCGCACACACAACTGAGCCTTGAGCGAGCCGGGCGGGTAGTACAGCCCCGCATGCAAGACCTCGCTGTTGCGCGAGCTCACGCCCGTGCCGAACGCTTGCTGCGATTCCAGGATCAACACCTCGCGCCCGGCCATAGCCAATGCGCGCGCGGCCGCCAATCCGACGGCACCGGCACCGATCACCACAACGTCTTCGGGCTTATCCATAAGTCCCCACCCAGGTCACCACGCGACCCCCACTGCCCAGCTTGAAGCGCGCCAGCCCGGGGTTGCGCTCGGTGTTGACGCCGCCTAGGTCGAGTTGCCTGACACCTCGCTGAGCCAGGAGGCGGCAGGCTTGCCACAGCAAGAGGTTGTGCGCGCTGTGTTCGCGCCCGACGTCATCGGCCCAGCCCAGGTGATAGGTCGCGCTGCTGCCATGCACCATGAACAGCATGCCTGCGCATCGATGGTTCTGGAGTTCAGCGGCCAAGGTCAACAAGGCCAAAGAGGGTTTCTGGTGCGCCTGCTGGAAAGCCTGAATGAATCCCGCTGGCAGGCTCAGATAGCCACGAACCTTGCGCTGGGCGGCTTCGGCCTGGACCAGCCACTCGTAGTCACTGACCTTGCTGCCGCACACGCGCACCTTCAAGGGGCTGCGCTCTGCCGCGTTCAGGCGGTTGCGCCACCGCTGCTCCAGTGCGGCGCGCCGTTCATCTTCCGGACGCATCAGATTGAGCAAGACGGTAGAACGGCCGGTTGCCAGCCGCATCCGGTGGCTCAAGGCATGCTCCAAGGGCTGACCGGGTGAGCGCTCCGGCGGCAAGCCGGCTTGCAAGTCTTGTGCTGGGCTGAACAGCGCCAGCCGGGGCCTGCCCAATGGAAGCGACCGGATCACCATGTTGACCGCTTCACGTTGCTGCGCCGGGGACACACCGTGGGCCCAAATCGGCCCACCCTGGCAGAAGGTCAAGCGGACAAACCAAGGCAGGCGCTGAACAATGAACTGCGCCGTTGCCAGCCAGGGCGACTTGATCGAGGCATCTTGGGTCAAGGCCACCCGCAGGCACGGCACACCTAGGGACTGCATAGCCGAGGCATAGGTCCAGCTCTGTTGTAGCCCTGCCAGGCCTTGGTCGGTCAAGGCCTCCCAGCGATGGCGGTCATCGGGCATCCAGTGCGCGTGCATGCCTTGATTACACTCGAAACCATGCCAGTCACCGAGCAACCCACCAAGGCCCAGAACCAGGCCCTCCATGAGCCCACGTCCGCGCCGCCAGGCGGGCCGGGCACCGTGATGGGCTGGCGCTTGGGCGGCGAACGCCTCACGCTGGCCGGTTGGGCTGTCTTGTTTGCCGTCTTCGGGCTACCGGTGCTGGTACTGGGCCTGATCCTGGACGGCTTGGCCCAGTGGATTTTCGGATGGTGCCTGGGCGTGTGGTGCTGGTTTTAGCCCCGGGGCATCAGGCTTGAGCCCGCAACCACGGGCTGACCCGGTATCGCTCGCCCCGATAGTGTGCATCCAGCCGGTCAAGAAGGACTACGACACTTTGCGCACTCCAGGCCCGTAGCCACTCAAACGGACCGGCCGGATAGTTCACCCCCAACTTCATGGCCGCATCTGCATCCGCGGGCGTGCACACGGCCTGGTGTACGGCGTCGGCGGCTTCGTTAATCAGCATGGCTACGGTGCGGGCCACCACCAAACCCGGCGTATCGACCACTTCATGGGGCTCCACGCCCTGGCTCAACAGGTGAGCCACGGCCACAGCGCGTTGTTCAGCGCTGAGGCCCGCAGCCGTGGCAAAGGCCACAGCGGGTGCCCTACCGGTGGCGCCTGAGCCCGTGAGGGACGCACCCATCATCCGGTCGTGGACCACCACGGCCGTTGTTTCCAGATCCCGCGCCAGTTCACCTGTGGTGCGTCCGTCGGTGGGTACGATGTGCACGCCCTTCACCACAACCCCGCTATGTCGATCATCGGCCACTGTTGGTGCGGCGGCACAGGAGGCCACAGGCTCGAACTGCACTGGGGGCAGCGCGGGTACACCCTCGGGGTAGCGATAGAAGCCGCGCCCTGTCTTGCGACCCAGCATCCCGGCATCGACCAGTTCGCGCTGCAACAGGGAAGGAACATAGCGCTTGTCGTAGAAATTGGCCTCGTACACCGAGTTCGTAACCGCAAAGTTGGTGTCATGGCCGATCAGGTCCATCAACTCACAGGGGCCCATACGAAAACCCACGGCCTTCAAACAGGCGTCCAGCAAAGCGGGTGAGGCGGCCTGCTCCTGAAGCAAGGCCAGAGTTTCAGCATAAAAGGGACGCGCAATCCGGTTGACGATAAAGCCGGGCGTGCTCTTGGCATGCACCGGTACCTTGCCCCACACCTGACTGAGTTCGAAGATGCCCTGCGCCACCGCACCGCCGGTATGCAGACCCGAGACCACCTCCACCAATTTCATCAGCGGCACAGGGTTGAAGAAATGCATCCCCACCAGGCGCTCTGGATGCTTCAGGCCATTGGCGATGGCTGTTACAGAAATAGAGGACGTGTTGGTGGCCAGCACGCAGTCCTCGCTGACCAAGTTTTCAAGATCCTGAAACAGCGTGCGTTTGACTTCCAGATTTTCCACGATGGCTTCCACCACCAAGCCAAGGCCAGAGCGAGCCACCTCATCCAGTGAAGAGACCGGCACGATGCGCGCCAGCGCGCTCTCGCAAGCCTGGGTTGTGAGTTTTCCCTTGGACACCAGGCCTTGCAGCGTTGAAGCCAGCTTAGCCTTCGCCTGCTCGGCCACACCTTCGCGGGCATCATGCAAGAACACCTGCTGCCCGGCGAATCGCATCGACTGCGCGGCCACCTGTGCGATGCCCGCGCCCATGATGCCGGCGCCTACCACCAGCACGCTCTTTGAACTCAAGTCCATACGTTTTTCAACCCATCACAATGGGCACCGAAGTGCTCTCATGCCAGGCCCTGCGGTCAGTAGGTCTCCAGGTGCAAGCGCCCGTGCTTCCTCATGTCAGCGCCGACCGTGTCCCAATCCAAACCGGCAGCCTTGGCTACATCGTGCAAGGCCAGTACCACCCCATCTTCCATGGCCTTAAGGCCACATACGTAGAAGTAGGCATTCGGGTCGGCCAGCAGCTTGGCCAGGTCGGCGCCGCGCTCACGCATAGCGTCCTGCACATACTTCTTGGGCTGGCCCGGCGTGCGGCTAAAGGCCAGGTTGATGTCAATGAAATCATGCGGCAGTGATTGCAGAGGACCGAAGTACGGCAACTCTTCCTTGGTGCGCGCACCGAAAAACAGCGTGAGCTTACCGCCCTCAAACTTGCCCGATGCCCTCAGGCGCCGGCGCCATTCAGTCATGGCGCGCATCGGCGCACTGCCCGTGCCGGTGCAGATCATCACCACGTGGCTCTTGGGGTGGTTGGGCATGAGGAAACTCGAGCCAAAGGGTCCGATCACCTGCACCTTGTCGCCTACCCCCAGGTCGCACATGTAGTTGCTGCCGACGCCACGCACCGGCTTGCCCTGATGGTCTTCCAGCACGCGCTTGATGGTCAGCGACAGGTTGTTGTAGCCTGGACGCTCACCATTGCGCGGCGAGGCGATCGAGTACTGGCGTGCGTGGTGGGGCTTGCCGCGCTCATCTAGACCCGGCGGAATGATGCCGATCGATTGCCCTTCCAGCACCGGAAAGGGCATAGCGCCAAAGTCCAGCACGATGTGATGGGTGTCGTAGTCCTTGCCTATCTCGGTGACCCGCACATTGCCAGTAACAGTGGCCGTCACCGTCTTCTCGGCAGCCTTGGCTCCGTACAGGTTGATGTAGGGGTGCGCCGCTGACCATGGCGCGATGGATGAGCCGTACTGCGCGCTGTTGAAGCTTTTTTGCTGGGCAGGATCAAGTTTGGCTGGGGCGGCCTGGGCCTGATCCGCCACCGCTGAGCGAGCCCCAGCCGAAGCGAGGCCCGCTGCCTGCAACTCGGCTTCGCTCAGTTCACCGGGCAACACATCCCAGGTCAGCTGCTCAGCCACGCTGTAGGCCTTGACCTTGGGCATGCTGCGCCAGTTGTCAATCGAGCCCGTGGGGCATGGCGAAACGCAGTCCATACACAGGTTGCACTTCTGCGCATCCACCACATAGTTGCGCGAGTCGTGGGTGATGGCACCCACCGGGCAGGTAGCTTCGCAGGTGTTGCAGCGGATACAGATCTCTGGGTCGATCAGGTGCTGCTTGATGACGGCGGAGTCGGCCACGTCCATAACGGTCTCCTGTCCTGTTGTGCCCCGCAAACCAATGGCCCGTGGGGAAAATCTAGTCGGCTAACCTCATCGGCTTCGAGCTCAGCCGGGTGCCCTTGCAAAACAGGGGCCCGCAGGCCCCTGTTGCGTGGTCTGCCGCTTCTTTGGCACACCGCTTTGGGCCTGCAGGCTTCAGTTGAAGCGCACGTACTCAAAGTCCACCGGCTGGCGGTTGACCCCCATAACCGGGGGCGCAATCCAGTTGGCAAATTTGCCGGGCTCCACGCAACGGCCCATCAAACTGGCAACAAACGCACGGTCGGTGGCGTTGGGCAGCCAGTTGTCGACATTCATCGCCCACTCGGCTTCGCTGACCACACGGCCTTCCGGCGACACCTTCACAGCGGACAAGGCGCCGATATTGCGGTGGAAAGCCTTGTGCGGGGCCTTAAGGCGGAAGGGGATGCCAGCCTTTTCGATGATCTTGTTCCAGCGCTCCACACCGGCGATCGAATCCTTGATGTAGTCGTCGCGCAGCACTTCGTTGAGTGCGTTGAGCATCGGCACTTCCTTGTCAACCAGCTCACCGTTCTTCACTTCTAAAACGCGATAGGTTTGGCCGCGCAACTGATGGTCATCGGTGCGCTTGCCTTCTTCGTAACGGCCCTTCAAACCGGTGCTGTAGAAGGTGGCGGCGTTCGAAGACTCGTCCGCGCCGAACAGATCGATCGTGACGGAGAAGTGGAAGTTCAGGTAACGCTGCAGTGTGAGCAGGTCGATCACACCGGCTTCGCGCAACTTCTTCGGATCATCCGTCTTAAGCTCGTTCATCGCCTGGCAGGTGCGGGTGATCACGCGGCCCACTCCCGACTCGCCCACGAACATATGGTGCGCTTCTTCGGTCAGCATGAACTTGGTGGTGCGGGCCAGCGGGTCGAAAGCCGATTCAGCCAAGGCGCACAGCTGGAACTTGCCGTCGCGGTCGGTGAAGTAGGTGAACATGAAAAAGGACAACCAGTCAGGCGTCTCTTCATTGAAAGCTTGCAGGATGCGGGGGTTGTCTTCCTGGCCCGAACGGCGCTCAAGAAGAGCTTCTGCCTCTTCACGGCCGTCACGGCCGAAATGCTTGTGCAGCAGGTAGACCATGGCCCACAGGTGGCGGCCTTCTTCCACATTGATCTGGAAGAGGTTACGCAGGTCGTACATGCTGGGCGCAGTCATGCCCAGGTGCCGCTGCTGCTCCACCGATGCCGGCTCGGTGTCACCTTGTGTGACGATGATGCGGCGCAAATTGGCCCGGTATTCGCCGGGTACTTCGTTCCAGGCCTTTTCGCCCAGGTGGTCACCGAAGTGGATCTTGCGGTCGCTTTCGCCGGGATTCAGGAAAATCCCCCAGCGGTAGTCGCGCATCTTCACGTGGCCAAAGTGGGCCCAGCCTTGCGGGTCCACCGAAACGGCGGTACGAAGGTAGACGTCAATGTCGGTGGAGCCCTCAGGACCCATGTCGTCCCACCAGTTGATGAAGTTGGGCTGCCAGCCTTCGAGCGCGCGCTGGAGGGTGCGGTCTTCGCTGAGGTTGACGTTGTTGGGGATCTTTTCGCTGTAGTTGATGCCAGTAGTCATATTGCTGCTCCAAAAATTCTTTAACTACTCCCATGGGGACAGAGCTCCTTCGTTTGCTCTGTCGGTCTGTCCCCGACAGGAATTGCGGGCTTCGCTGAGCCCAGCGTTACACGCGGTTGAAATCAAACGCGGCCTTATCTCCCTTGCCGTACACCTTCAAGGCGCCCTTTTCACCCACGGCGTTCGGGCGCTGGAAGATCCAGTTCTGCCAGGCAGTCAGACGACCGAACACCCGTGTAACCATGTTTTCCTTGCCGTTGAAGCGCAGGTTGGCTTCCATGCCCGTCAGGGCGTCGGGGCTCATGGCCACGCGCTCTTCGATCGCGATGCGGACTTCGTAGCCCCAATCGATGTCGTCGGGGTTGCTCGTATTCAAACCCAGCTTGAATGCCGTATTGGCATCCAAGGGCTTGCCAACGGCAGCGCGAACGGCTTCCATGGCCGGGGCTTCGTTGTAGAAGCGGCGCTGCAGGCGGCTTTCGTCGGTTGCCATTGGGTAGGTGCCGAAGTTCAACTCACCTACGGTCAGCACGGGCGCCTTCTCGGGCGAATCCGGTAGCGCCAGGTGGTAGATACGGTCGCAAGCCAGGGCCAGTTCAAGGAAGGTACCGGCGAAGCAAGAGCCCTCTTCCACCAAGGCGAACAGGCTGCGTGAGGACACGTCCAGGCGGGACAGGGTGCGACGCAGCAAGCCGGTTGTTTCGCGCACGAACCAATGCGATTGGTGGGCAGCTAGCACCGAATCCATAGCCAGCACCGCGGCGGAATCACCCTGCGTTTTGATCAGCCAGGTGCCGATGTCCAGCTCATTGGTGCGCATATTCAGGATCGCGTCGTCCAACTCACGAGCCAGTTGCAGCGGATACCAGTTCGAAGCGGCGGCTTCTATGCCAGTCACATCCGTGGGCTGCGCGCTGGCGGGGGCCTTGACGGTGAAGGTGGCCACACGCTTGGCACGGTCGATTTCCACGGTCACGCTGGTGTAGCGAAGGACATCGGCTTCGATAACCCGGTTAAGCGGGGTCAGGGCCACACCATTGGCATTGGCAGGACGGTCGCTTTGGGCGGCCAACTCCAGCGCACGCTCTTGCACACGGGCAGCGAATTGCGCGGGCTTGGCGATCTCATCGACCAGGCGCCAGTCCTTGGCCTTCTGGCCACGCACACCTTCATTGGTGGTGCAGAA
Organism: Betaproteobacteria bacterium; assembly: GCA_016868355.1. Lineage (GTDB taxonomy): Bacteria > Pseudomonadota > Gammaproteobacteria > Burkholderiales > Burkholderiaceae_C > RFTU01. Next base: position 262,517 of record VGHB01000001.1, read on the forward strand.
GATGTCGGCCAGGTCGTGGCGGACCTTGCGCTTGTCGGTCACTCGGGTCAGGCCGCCGGTGCCGGGCAACACGCCCAACAGGGGAACCTCAGGCAGACTCACCGCAGAAGAGCGATCGTCAATCAGGACGATCTCGTCGCAGGCCAAGGCCAGTTCATAGCCGCCGCCGGCGCAAGCACCGTTGACCGCCGCCAGAAATTTCAGGCCGCTGAAGCGGCTGGAATCTTCCAGACCGTTGCGGGTTTCATTGGTGAACTTGCAAAAGTTCACCTTCCAGCCGTGGCTGGACACGCCCAGCATGAAGATGTTGGCGCCTGAGCAGAACACCTTGTCCTTGCCCGAGGTCACGACCACGGTGCGCACTTCGGGGTGCTCGAAGCGAATGCGGTTGATGGCGTCGTTCAACTCCACATCCACGCCGAGGTCGTAGCTGTTGAGCTTGAGCTTGTAGCCCGGGCGCAGGCCGGCGTTTTCATCGAAGTCGGCCTTAAGGGTCGCCACGGGGCCCTCAAAGCTCAGTTTCCAGTGGCGGTATTGGCTCGGGTTGGTTTCGTAGTTGACGCGTTGGTCCTGGCTCATGGCGGTTTTCTCGCTCGGTGGGCTCGTGCTTGCAGAGGGACTTGAGTGTCTCGTTTGGCCTTACCGCCCGAATGCACCGCAGTGCATGCATTAAATCTCAAGCGTAGTTTAATGCATTTCTATTCCCCGTCAACAACAAAACATGTACTTTTTTGCATATTCGGGTTCACCCTTGGCTAGACGGGCAGTCCCAGGGCCCCACGCATCACCTCGCGCAGCTTGGCAAAGGTCGCGTCCAATGGTTGCATCGAGGTGTTCAAGCTGAACTCCGCCTTGCCATAGAAAGCCGCGCGCCCCGACAAGATGCCGCGCAGGTCTTCCATCGCCTCCTTGCTCGCCGACATCGGCCGCATATCCCCCTGAGCGATCACACGCTTCATGTGGTCTTCTGCGTCCGCTTGCAACCACACCGTGGTGCAGTGCGACAGCAGGAGGTTGAAGGTGCCCGCATCACTGACCAATCCACCTGGCGTGGCGATCACCGCTTCGGGGTGGATCTGAATCGCTTCTTCCAGCGCACGCCGCTCATAGCGCCGATAGGCGTTTTGGCCGTAAAGCCCTTGAATCTCAGCAATGGAGCAGCCTGCGAATTTCTCAACCTCGCGGCTGAGCTCCACGAAAGTAAAGCCCAGGTCTTCAGCCAGCATGTGCCCCAGGGTGGACTTGCCCGCCCCGCGCAGGCCTATCAAGGCAATACAGGAGCTGCGCCCGTGCGCACCACCGGTGCCCAGCATGTCACCCACGGCCAGTCGCACGCGACGCAATGCAGCCTCGTCGCGCCCACCAAGCAGTTCGCGCAGCAGCAGCCATTCCGGGTTGGCCGTGGTCACATCACCAATGAGTTCGGCCAACGAGCACTGCAGCGCCAGCGCCACCTGCTGCAAGACCAAAATGGACGCATTGCCCACCCCGTATTCCAGGTTGGCCAGGTGCCGCTCAGAAACGTTTGCCAGGGATGCCAGGGCCTTGCGCGTCATGCCTCGGCGTGAACGCAAGGCCCGCACCCGCTCGCCCAGACGCAACAGAAACGGGTTCTTGCTG
>VGHB01000002.1 GCA_016868355.1 Betaproteobacteria bacterium
AAGCTGAGCAAGGCTATGCGCACCCACCCACATGCGTTGGGGGTACACACCGGCGTGGTGCAGGTTCAGCCGGCCGATACCCCTGGGGATGTACCCCTGGGTTTTAGAGAGAGGGCGCTGTTCGATCGGCAGTTTGATCCGTGGGAACTGTTGGCGTGTAACCACCTGCCCATACATTCGGTGATGTTTGACGCCTCTAGGGTCTGCGGGGCTGGTGTGCGCTTTGACGCCCAATTCGATGTGTTTGAGGATTGGGATTTTTGGTTACAGGTGCAGCGCGTGGGGGACCTGATTCATGTGCCTGGGGTGTCGGCGCGGTACTGGATTCAGGCCGCCACCCCCGAGAGCACAATCCCGGGCCAGGACCTTGCCCAATCGGCCGCTCAGCTTGCGGCTCATGGCAACGAGGCTTACTGGAAGTTATGGCACAAGTGGTGGCAAGAGGCGCCGCGCTGGTGGTGGGCAGAGCTTTTGGCATGTGCCCGCAATGCGAAAGACAAGCAGGCTGATCTTGGAGGCCGCCTGCACGTCATGGCTCAACAACTTGAGCAGGCCCAGGCCTATCAGGCGCAGGCCCAGGCCTATCAGTCGGGCCTTGAAGCCTTGCGTGACGAACTGCAGGACTTGTCTGCTCGCTTGCGCTCAGAGCTCGATGCGGTTCAGCTTGACCTCTCCAATACCCGCACCGGGCTGAGTGAGGCCAATGCCAGGGTCCACAACCTGGCACTTGAACGGGAACAACTTCAGCTTCAGCGGCGTTCCTTGCAAAGGACTCAAGCCCAAGCCGAGCAGGCTTTGGCCCAGTCTCAACAACAGGTCCGGCTGCTCCTGGGCTCCAGCAGTTGGCGGCTCACTCGGCCGCTGCGCGCCCTGAAGTCTGCTTGGCTGATGTTGAAGCAGTTGCAAGATAGCGACCGACGCCAAGACCTGTGGTGGAAGATCAAGCATCGTTCGTTTCGGCGTACGCCCTTGCTGCGGTCCGTTTGGCCTGATCCATACGAAGCTTGGTGCGTGCGGGAACGCTCGCTAGACAAGGCATGCTGGGCCGAATCGCAAGATGGCCTCAAGAGTCTGAACGGCTTTGAGCTTGGGCATCCGAAGCGGCCTTTGTTGTCGGTGTTGATGCCCACCTACAACCCGCCCTTGGCGTTTTTGGATGCTGCTATTGAGAGCCTTCGGTCACAGTGGTACCCAGATTGGGAGCTGTGTATCGCCGACGATGCTTCAACGGCTGCGGGTGTGCTGGAGCATTTGAGGGCGTGGGCCCGGCGCGAGCCGCGTATTCGTCTGGTGACCCGCGCGGAAAACGGTCATATTTCGGCAGCGAGTAACTCGGCGCTGCAGGCCGCAGGCGGGCAATGGGTGGTGCTGATGGACCAGGACGACCTGCTCCCCCCCAAGGCCTTGTGGTGCGTCGTGCAAGCCATCAGCGAGCATCCAGAAGCCGGCCTGTTCTATTCCGATGAGGACAAGATTGACCAGAAGGGCCGGCGTTTTGGGCCCTACTTCAAGCCCGCCTTCGACCCCGACCTCTTGCGCGGGCAAAATTTGATTTCACATTTGGGTGTGTACCGGCGCGCGTTGGTTCTGAAAGCCGGGGGGTTCCGATTGGGCTATGAGGGGTCTCAGGACCACGATCTGGCTTTACGCTGTGTGGACCTGTTGCAAGCTGAGCAGGTCGTGCACATCCCCCAGGTGTTGTACCACTGGAGGGTGCATGAGCAGAGCACAGCCAGTGGTATCGAGGCCAAGCCCTATGCTATGGACGCTGGTCTCAGGGCGGTGCAGGACCACCTGGCTCGATCAGGTCTAACCGCCGACGTCCTCCCGCACCCGGCGATTCCACACCATATGGTGCTGCATCGCAGCCCCACAACGGGTGCGCCTACGCCTTCGACCACGGCAGCACCGATGTGGCGGGTTCTGTGCTGGGGCTCACCCTCAATGCAGCCGCAGCGTTCGGATGACGCGCTGCATCAACCGGCCTCGGGGGGCCTTGCGCCCCTGGTGTTGGCGCTGCCAGGTCAAACCCCAGTGGTATCGGAGCCAATCTGGTTGCATGCCTGCAGCCGCGTGAAGCTCTGGGCGGCTGACGCAGATCCGGACGGTCAAGACTTTGCCGTGTTGATGCACAGCCACGCCGCGAGGGCTGCCCACTGGTCTGGCGAACTGCTGGCGTGGTTGGCGCATACCGCTGAGTCTGGCGTGGGGGCGGTTGGGGTGTCACGCCGCGACCCAGAGGGACGTCTAAGGGATGCAGGTTGGTTGGTGGGTCGAGACGGCTCTTGTGCACCTATAGCCTGCGGCTCGGGTCTGGCAGCCCATGGCTACTATGGCCAGCTGTGTTTGGCACATGGGGTTTCAGCACTGCATGGCGCCGTCTTGGCCTTGCGCTTGCAATCCATTGATCCCCATGCGCCGGGCTTAAGCTTGAAACCGGGTTGGCGCCTGGTGTGGACCCCGGTTGCCGCCGTGGCTGCCGACTGGGAAGCGTTTACCCCAAATCAACCCGCGCAAGACCGCGAATCACCGACCTTGGTGGTCAGTGCTGGCGCTGCCAGGGCTGCTTCATCTGCAACGGATGGATACTTAGACCCCTCCTACAGCCCACATCTGTGCCAACTGCACCGTGACCATCGGCTGGCAATCGACGGTGTTGCGCCCCAAACGGTCAAGGCCCGTACGCGCTAGCGGGGCCGTTCCCAACGCTTGCGCTTAAAGCTTGCGCAAGATCGCCGCAGCCACCAGCCCCAAATTGCCCAAGATGGTTTGGCGGTAGACACCGGCCAGCCACAAGCCACTGACCCGGCTCCACAGGGTGCCGTGCCGCGAACGGTCGAAGTCGTTCAACACGCTGCGGCTGTCTGCGGTCAGCAGCGGGCGAATTCTTTCCAGGGCCCGCACGTTCTCGTCGGTCCAAGCCCGAAAACGCCCCTTGAGCAACAGGCGCAGCCGCACCAAGCGGGCACCCCAGCTGATATTGGCACCAACTTGGTTGTTGTCGTGTTGGCGGTAGCGCACCGTGGGGTAGGGGTCGTAGTGCACCCGGCCGCCGCAGCCGGTGATCACCATATAGGCCCACCAGTCATGGGCCACCACCTGCACCTGGTCACCAGCGCGGCGCAGCAGGTCGCGCGCGGCGCGGTTGAACACCATGGTGTTGCCGCCGGCCACGTTTTGGACCAAGGCGTTTTCAAAGCTGGGGCTGCGACCAAACAGCGGCGAATAACCGATGTACTGGTTGCGTTCATCCACCAGCTGCGTGCGTGAACCGTACAGGGCCGGGATGTGGCGCGGTACCGTCTGCAGCCACTTCATGGCGCGTTCCAGTTTGTCGGCTTCCCAGATGTCGTCTTGGTCGGCGTAGGCAAAGAACTCGGTGTCGATGTCGGCCCGGCATGTCAGCGACAAGAAGTTGGCCGTGGAGCCCACCGCAGGGCCGGTGTGAATCGACAGGCGGTCAACACCCCAATGTTCCTGGTAGTACTCCAGGATGGAGTGGGTGTGGTCGTCTGAACCGTCGTCGCTGGCCCAAATTTCCCAGTTGGGGTGGGTTTGGGTGGCGATCGAATTGAGTTGCTCGGCCAGAAAACGCTGCCCCTGCATGGTGCACATGAGCACCGCAACCTTGGGCGGTGTGGCCTCCAGGCTGAGCCGCGGGCGCAGCGGTACCAGCGGAATTACCTTACGGAACTCGTCCCAACTGTTTTCTTGTCGGAGCAACCGGCGGGAGACTTTGCGCGGGGCCAGACTCCACACATTGTGGTCGCGGCGCCTTTGGTTTTGGGGGTCTTGCGCAGCCATACTCGGTATTTTATGCAGGATCTTGATCATCCTGCAGCAAGACGGCTCAGATGTGTTGCGCCTGCGCAAGTAGGGGCGCTGCGGCGTCTTTGGGGGCCAAGGCGGGTGGTAGGCCCTCCGCCGGCCAGGCGATGCGCAACTGGGGGTCATCCCAACGTATAGCCCGTTCGCAGTCTTTGGCATATACACCGGTGGTTTTGTACAAAAACTCGGTGTCGTCTTCCAAGCTCAAAAAGCCGTGGGCAAAGCCTTCGGGAATCCACAACTGGCGGTGGTTGGCTTGGCTCAGCTCCAGCCCTACCCACCGCCCAAAGGTGGGGCTGCCCTTGCGAATGTCCACCGCCACATCCCAGACTCGGCCCCGTACCACCCGCACCAACTTGCCCTGTGGGTGGGGGGGCAGTTGGTAGTGCAGCCCGCGCAGGACCCCGGTAGCCGACCTGGAATGGTTGTCTTGCACGAAGGGGCGCGGCGTGGGCAGACCCAGTTCGCGCAGCCCGGCGTGAAACTTCGGCTCGTTGAAACTTTCGTAGAACCAGCCCCGATCGTCGCCAAAGACGGTAGGCTCCACGATCACCACGCCGGGCAGTTCGGTGGGCGTGAACTTCATCAATACACCGTTTCGCGCAGCACCTTCATCAGGTACTGCCCGTAGCCGTTTTTCAGCATCGGTTGGGCCTGGGCTTCCAATTGCTGGGCGGTGATCCAGCCCCGGCGGAAGGCGATCTCTTCAATGCAGGCCACTTTCAGGCCCTGGCGCTTTTCCAGGGTGGCAATGAACTGGCCAGCTTCCATTAGGCTGTCATGGGTACCGGTGTCCAGCCAGGCATAGCCGCGGCCCATGATCTCCACATCAAGCTGTTGCTGGCGCAGGTAATGAGCATTCACCTCGGTGATTTCCAGTTCGCCGCGCGCGCTGGGCTTGATGGCCGCGGCAACGTCGCACACCTGCTTGTCATAGAAGTACAGGCCGGTGACGGCATAGCTACTCTTGGGGGCAATAGGCTTTTCTTCGATCGACAGCGCCCGCTTGTGCTGGTCGAAGGTCACCACGCCGTAACGTTCAGGGTCGGTCACGTGATAGGCGAACACCGTGGCCCCGGTTGGCTGTTCATGGGCGCGGTGCAGGAGTTGGGCGAAATCGTGCCCGTAGAAGATGTTGTCGCCCAAAACCAGTGCACTGGGCTGGCCGCCTATGAAGTGCTTACCCAAAATGAAGGCCTGCGCTAAGCCATCGGGGCTGGGCTGCACACAGTACTGCAGGTTCAAGCCCCAGTTTGACCCATCGCCCAACAGGTGCTGAAAGCGCGGGGTATCTTGCGGGGTGCTGATCACCAAGATGTCGCGGATGCCCGAGAGCATCAGGGTACTCAAGGGGTAGTACACCATGGGCTTGTCGTAAACCGGCAGCAACTGCTTGCTCATGGACAAGGTGGCCGGATGCAGCCGGGTGCCAGAGCCCCCCGCCAAGATGATGCCGCGGCGCGGGCTTTTGGTCTGAGGTAGGTTCATGGTGTGAGGATCTCGTCCAACATTCGATTCACCCCCAGGGTCCAGTGCGGCAGCGTCAACCTGAAGGTACGCCGAATCTTTTCGGTGGATAACCGGGAGTTAAAAGGGCGCGCCGCTGCCGTGGCGTATTCGCTGCTGGGTATGGCCCGCACGGCGTCGGGCTTCACGCGCACCGTCAGCCCTCGGGCCCGCGCCGTTGCGATCACGTGCTGCGCATAGCCATGCCAACTGGTTTCGCCGTCGGCCACCGCGTTGTACAGCCCGCTGAGCGCTGGATTGGCCATGGTGTGTCGGATCATGTGGGCGCTGAGGTCGGCCAGCAATTCTGCGCTGGTGGGGGCACCCACCTGGTCGGACACCACTTTGATCTCATCACGCTCCTGCGCCAAGCGCAACATGGTCTTGGCGAAGTTACCGCCGCGCGCGCCATACACCCAACTGGTGCGCAGAATAAGGTGCGCGCAGCCGCTGGTTTCGATTGAGAAGTCGCCTGCGGCCTTGCTTTGACCATAGATGCTCTCGGCGCCTGGCCTGGCTTCTTCGTCACGCGGTTCGTGGCCACTGCCGTCGAACACATAGTCGCTGCTGTAGTGCACCAAGAGTGCGCCGGTTTCGCGGGCCACCATGGCCAGTGCGGCCGGCGCACCCGCGTTCACGTCCATGCAGCGTTCCTGTTCAGCCGGGTCCTCGGCTCTGTCCACCGCGGTGTAGGCCGCCGCATTGACGATCACCTGGGCGCCCGATTCATACACCAGCTCGGTCAGGTCACCGATCTGGCTCAGGTCAGCGCGCTCCTCGCGCCCCGGTGCCCACACCTGGCCTAGCGGCGCCAGGGCGCGCTGCAGTTCCCAGCCCAGTTGGCCGTTCTTGCCCAGCAACAAAATTTTCATGTGGTTCGCGTGCTCATTGGTACTGCTGTTGCACCCAATCCCGGTAGGCGCCGCTTTGCACCCGCAGCACCCATTCGGGATGGTCGAGGTACCACTGAATGGTTTTACGAATGCCGCTTTCAAAGGTCTCGGCTGGCCGCCAACCCAGTTCACGCTCAATCTTGCGGGCATCGATGGCGTAGCGGCGATCGTGGCCGGGGCGGTCTTTAACGAAGGTGATCAGGCGTGTGTACGAACCGGCCGCGCTGGGGCGTAGTTCATCAAGCAGTGCACATACGGTATGGACGATTTCGATATTGGGCTTTTCGTTTAAGCCACCCACGTTATAGGTTTCACCCAATCGCCCGCTGGCCAACACCGTGCGGATCGCACTGCAATGATCTTTCACATAAAGCCAGTCGCGCACCTGCTGGCCGTCACCGTAAACGGGCAGCGGCTTGCCGGCCAGGGCGTTGACGATCATCAGAGGGATGAGCTTTTCAGGGAAGTGAAACGGCCCGTAGTTGTTGCTGCAGTTGGTGGTCAGCACTGGCAGGCCATAGGTGTGGCACCAGGCGCGTACCAGGTGATCGCTGGCGGCCTTGCTGGCGCTGTAGGGGCTGTTGGGCTCGTAGGGGTTCGTCTCGGCGAACGGGGGATCATTCGGGCCCAGGCTACCGTAGACCTCATCGGTACTTACATGCAGGAAACGAAAGGCGTCCTTCTCCGGCCCATTCAGGGTTGCCCAATAGGCACGCGCAGCTTCCAGCAGGGTGAAGGTGCCCTCGATATTGGTCTTCATGAAGGCGCCGGGTCCGTGTATCGATCGGTCGACATGGCTTTCGGCGGCGAAATGCAGCACCGCGCGCGGCCGATGGGTGGCCAACAACTGTTCGACCAGAGCGTGATCGCAGATATTGCCGTGCACGAACACATGGCCCGCATCGCCCTGCAGCGCAGCCAGGTTTTCCCGGTTGCCCGCATAGGTGAGGGCGTCCAGATTGACCACCCCTTCGCTCATTTGGGCCGCGCGCCAGTCCAGCACAAAGTTGCTGCCGATGAAGCCGGCTCCGCCAGTAACCAGGATCATTTTGTTCGCCAAAAAATGGGGTTTTGTCCCACTTTTCATCAACTGCAAAGGCCGAGATTGTCTCCGTTTTGGCCAGCTCCACGGCAGTGTCTGTGGGTGCGGGTTCAGGAGGCCAGCCTTGCTGCACCTTGCATCGGATCCCGCATGGCGCTGGCTTCTGGGGATAATACGAGCTTCATGAATGATTCCCTAGCCCCCGCGTTGGGCTTAACTGACGCGCCGTCCGTTGACGCTGCCCTCGCGACCTCCGCCCGCTTCGATGCCCTGCCGCTAGACCCCAAGCTCTTGCGCGCTGTAGCCGACCAAGGCTACGCCACCATGACGCCCATTCAGGCCAAAGCGATTCCCATCGTGTTGGCAGGCCGTGATGTGATGGGCGCGGCGCAAACCGGTACCGGCAAAACGGCGGCCTTTTCCATTCCGCTGCTGCACCGCATGCTCAAGCATGAAAACGCCAGCATGTCGCCGGCGCGCCATCCGGTACGTGCCCTCGTGCTGGCCCCCACGCGCGAGCTGGCCGACCAAGTGGCGGCCAATGTGAAGGCCTACGCCCAGCACACCTTGCTGCGCAGCACCGTGGTGTTTGGCGGCATCGACATGAAGCCCCAAACCGCCGAGCTTAAGAAGGGCGTGGAGGTGCTGATCGCCACCCCGGGCCGGCTTTTGGACCACATTGAGGCCAAGAACTGCGCGCTCAACCAGGTCGAGTATGTGGTGCTCGACGAAGCCGACCGCATGCTGGACATCGGCTTCCTGCCCGACCTACAGCGCATCTTGAGCTACCTGCCGCGCCAGCGGCAGACCCTGTTGTTTTCGGCCACCTTCAGCTCAGAAATCAAGAAGCTGGCGGCCAGCTACTTGCAAGACCCTTTGCTGGTGGAAGTGGCACGGCCCAATGCCACCGCGTCGACGGTGGAACAGCTGTTCTACAGCGTGGCTGAAGACGACAAGCGCCGCGTGATCCGCCAGATTCTGCGTGACCGCTCCATTGGCCAGGCTATCGTGTTTGGCAACTCCAAGCTGGGCGTGGCCCGCCTGGCCCGCTCTTTTGAACGGGACGGCCTGCGCACTGCAGCCTTGCACGGTGACAAATCCCAAGACGAGCGCCTGAAGTCGCTGGCTGCCTTCAAGGCCGGTGAAGTGGCCCTTCTGGTGGCCACCGACGTGGCCGCGCGCGGCCTGGACATCGTTGACCTTCCGGCTGTTTTCAACTTCGATGTTCCCTTCAACGCCGAAGACTATGTGCACCGCATCGGCCGCACCGGCCGCGCGGGTGCATCGGGCATTGCGGTGACCTTGGTCACGCGCGACGACACCCGACTGACCGGAGAGATCGAAAAGCTCATCAAGAAGAAGATCGACCTGCAGGCCTTCGAGCTCGAAGACGACCGCCCGCGCCTGCGGCGTTACGAGCGGGAAGATGAAGGGCGGTATGAGGGGCGGTATGAGGCGCGGCACGGTGATCGCAGTGAAGCGCGCAACGATGGGCGAAATGAGCCCCGCGATCGGGGCCGCGAAAGCACTGAGCGCAGCTACCGCGCCACGCCGCGCCCGCCGCAGCGCTCAAGCGACCCCTTCTTTGACCGGCCCTACGAGCCGCTGGCCACCGACCAAAAGCCTGCCTGGGAAACTGAAGCACCGGCCAAGCCCGCTGCGGGTGTATCGCGCAACATCAAGCCGCGTCGCAAGGTGGCCACGCTGCTGGGTGGCGTGGTGACGCCAACAGATTGAGGCTGAGGGCGTAATGACGCCAACGGGTTGCGGCTGGCCCGCTAGGCCAAGAAGCCAAACACCGCCGGCAGGCCTTTTTCAAACGCGGGCGGGTTCTGGCGCCACTGTTGCACCGTGTGGGTGCGGCACCAACCCTGGGGCAGGGTCAAGCCACAGGCCACGCTCACCCGCGTGTGGGGCTTGAGGTGCTGCAGCAACGCTGTCATCACCGCTTCATTGCGGTAAGGCGTTTCGATCAGCAGCTGGGTTTGGTTGTCGCGCTGCGACCGGGCCTGCAGGTCGCGCAGGCGCGCTGCGCGCAGGGTGGTGTCTTGGGGCAGATAGCCCACAAAAGCAAAGCTTTGGCCCTGCAGGCCGCTGGCGGCCAGTGCCAAGACCATGGAATTCGGTCCGCTCAGCGGCACCACAGTAGCGCCCAAGCGGTGGGCCTGCGCCACCACCAGGCTGCCCGGGTCGGCCACGGCGGGCAGCCCCGCTTCGGACATCAGCCCCATGTCGTGGCCCTGCTGCAAGGCCTGCAACAGCGGCTCAACGCTTGGGGCCGCCCGCCCGTCCTTTGGAGGCTTGGGCAGCACCTGGATGCTCAATGACTGCAAGGGTTTGCACAGCGGCTCCTGTTCATTTACCCGCTTGAGGAAGGCGCGCGCCGATTTCGCGTCTTCGGCCACCCAGTATTCGAGTTGTGCGGCTTGTTTGATCACGCCCTGCGGCAGCACCTCATCCAACGCAACCGGTTCACAGCCCAGGTCCAGGGTGTTGGGCATCAGCAGCAGGCGTGGCATGTCAGGTCCCGCGGCCGATCAGCGACGGGTGTGGGTTTGCGCTCACTTCACCTGCGACTCCATCGGTGAGTGGGTCCAGCCCGGCCAGCCGCATCAGCTCGCACACGGTGGTCAGCGGCAGACCAATCAGCGCGGTGGGGTCGCTTGACTGCACGCTGTGCAACAAGGTGATGCCCAGGCCTTCGCTCTTGGCGCTGCCGGCGCAGTCATAGGGCTGTTCGCGCCGCAAATAGTTTTCGATTTCCGTATCGCTGAGCCCCCGAAAGCGCACCACCACCGGGCTCAGGCGCACCTCAGCGATACCGCTGGCTTGGCGCACCACCGCCACCGCGGTTTGGAACACGACGCTGTGCCCGCTCATGGCGCGCAGCTGTTGCACCGCGCGCTCGTGGGTAAGCGGCTTGCCGATGGCCTGGCCGTTCAGGTCGGCCACTTGATCAGAGCCGATCACCACCGCCGTGGGGTGGCGCTGAGCCACCGCGTGGGCCTTTTGCAGGGCCAGGCGCTGCGCCAGCGCGGCTGGGGTTTCGCCCGCCGGCAGGGGTGTTTCGTCCACGCCTGGAGCTTCTACTGCGAATGGCACCTGCAGCCGCTCCAGCAGTTCACGCCGATAGCGCGAGGTGGAGGCCAGGATCAGTGCGGGCGCCGTCATGTGTGAATTGTGGCTCAGGGCTACACTGAAACCCTTCGGTACGCAGCATGCCCCGCAGCCCACGTCCCTCCGCGGCGAAAGCCCTCAACCCCCTGCGCCTGGACTTGGCGGCCGTTGCAGACCGGGGTGAGCCTCTCACGGGTGAGTGGCCCTTAGGACAGTTTGTTCGCCTGCAGGAAGTGGGCGAGCCGACCCAGCCGGCGGAGGCCCAGCTGCATTGGCACGCTACCGCCGAATACCGCCCCGTGCGTGGCGGCCAGCCCGAGCTGTGGCTGCACCTGACCCTGAACACCACCGTGCAGCGCACCTGCCAGCGTTGCCTGCAGCCGGTGGCCTTATCCCTGGCGCTTGAGCGTGACTTCCTGTTTGCCCCCACTGAAGCCCAGGCCCAAGCCTGGGATGCCGAGCGCGACGACGCCGATGTGCTGGTGCTGAGCCCATCGCTGAACCTGCTCGAGTTGGCCGAAGACGAGATCTTGTTGGCCTTGCCCCTGGTACCCCGGCACGATATCTGTCCCCAGCCGCTGGTGGCGCCCACGGGTGAGCCCAGAGCGCAGGGCCAAGGCGCTCAATTGTCGCCGGTAGGGGCCAAAAGTGACAATCCCTTCGCCATCCTGGCCCAACTCAAGCGCCGGCACTGAGCCCGATGGGCTTGCCGGCTCGCACCCAAGCCCCCCTGCACTACAATCAGAGGCTTTTCGCCAACCGGGTTTTCCGGTCCACCTGGAGCAATCATGGCCGTTCAGCAAAACAAGAAGTCGCCCTCCAAGCGCGGCATGCACCGTTCGCATAACGCGCTGGGTTTGCCAGGCACCGCCATCGAGCCCACCACGGGCGAGGTGCATCTGCGCCACCACATTAGCCCCACGGGCTTCTACCGCGGCCGCAAGGTGCTCAAGTCCAAGGCTGACGCCTGAGGTTTCGCCCGTTCCGCTCGTGAGCGTGAACCGAAACCAATGAACTGACCCGTGTCGAGCGCGCAACCGCTGGACACCGTCCGCCTGTCGGTGGACGTCATGGGAGGTGACCACGGACCGTCGGTCACCCTACCCGCCTGCCGGTCTTTTCTAGACCGCCACCCCAAGGCTGAGCTGATTTTGGTGGGAACCGAGTCGGCACTGGCCATCGCCCGTGCCTGGCCCCGAACCACCTGTGTGGCGGCTACCGAAGTGGTGACCATGGAAGACTCGGTGGAGGTGGCGTTGCGCAAAAAGCGCGATTCTTCGATGCGCGTGGCTATCAGCCAAGTTAAGGCCGGCCCAGGGGAAGAGGGCGCCGCCCAAGGGCCTGTTGCACCGGCGGCTCACGCCTGCGTTTCGGCCGGCAACACGGGTGCGTTGATGGCCGTGGCCCGATATGTGTTGAAAACCCTGGAGGGCATCGACCGCCCGGCCATTGCCGCGGTGATGCCCACGCAAGCCGACGGCTACACCACGGTGCTCGACCTGGGCGCCAATGTCGACTGCAGTGCTGAACACTTGCTGCAATTCGCCCTGATGGGCAGCGCCCTGGTCACCGCCACCCAGGGCACGGCGCAACCCACCGTGGGCCTGCTCAACATCGGCGAAGAGGCGATCAAGGGCAGCGAGGTGATCAAGGAAGCGGCTGAGCGGCTGCGCTCAGCGCACGCAGCAGGCCACCTGAACTTCCATGGCAATGTGGAAGGCAACGACATCTACAAAGGCACCACCGATGTGGTGGTGTGCGACGGTTTCGTGGGCAATGTGCTGCTCAAAACCTCTGAAGGGCTGGCGGCGATGTTGAGCCAGTTCATCAAACAAGAATTCACCCGCAACGCCTACAGCAAGCTGGCCGCGCTGATTGCGCTGCCGGTGCTCAATCACTTCAAGCGCCGCGTGGACCATCGCCGCTACAACGGCGCGGCCCTGTTGGGCTTGCGCGGCCTGGTGTTCAAGAGCCACGGCTCGGCCGACGCCTATGCCTTTGAGCATGCCTTGCGCCGCGCGCATGACGCGGCGCGCAACCAATTGCTGCAGCGTGTGGAGGCGGGTATTGCCGCTGCCGTGACGCAAGCTGCGGCTGCTTCAGGCGCTGCCTCGGCTGTGGTGAACGCGGCGGTCATCGCTGCCGCCCCGGCAGCATCGGCTGCTGCAGCTTCTGTGGCCTCTCCTGCGGCAGCCAGCGCCGGATGACCTTGCCCGTGAACGCTCCCCGCACAAGCCGTATAACCGGCACCGGCGGCTACCTGCCCCCGCGCCGCTTGAGCAACGCTGAGCTGGCCACGCAACTGGCGCAGCAGGGCATTGAAACGTCAGACGAGTGGATCGCCGCGCGCACCGGCATTCGGGCCCGTCACTTCGTTGACGACGGCGTGGTGTGCAGCGACCTGGCCGAACAAGCTGCTCGCCGTGCCCTGCAGGCCGCCAGCGTGGGCCCGCAAGACATTGACCTCATCATCGTGGCCACCTCCACGCCCGATATGGTGTTTCCGTCCACGGCGTCCATCCTGCAGGGCAAGCTGGGCATCACCAGTGGCGCGCCGGCCTTTGATGTGCAGGCGGTTTGCTCGGGTTTTGTCTACGCGCTCACCGTGGCTGATTCGCTGATCCGCACCGGCACCGCGCGCCGCGCGCTGGTGATCGGCGCCGAGGTGTTCTCGCGCATCCTCGACTTTAAGGACCGCACCACCTGCGTGCTCTTTGGCGATGGCGCAGGTGCGGTGGTGCTGGAAGCCGTGGACGCTGCGGCGGCCCCGTCCCCAGGTGCAGCCGGTGGCCATACAGCACCCGCAGGCGCCGACGCCGGGCCCCGCGTGGGCATCCTGTCCACCGACTTGCATGCCGACGGCCGCCATGTGGGCATCCTGTGCACCCCGGGCACTGTTAGCTGTGGCCAGGTGCTGGGCGACCCCACCCTCAAGATGGACGGCCAGGCGGTCTACAAGATGGCGGTGAGGGTGCTGGAAGAAGCCGCGCGCGCGGCCCTGGACAAAGCTGGTGCCACCGAGGCCGACATCGACTTCCTCATACCGCACCAGGCCAACATCCGCATCATGCAAAGCACCGCGCGCAAACTCAAGCTCGGTGAAGACCGTGTGATCGTCACCGTAGACCAGCATGGCAACACCAGCGCGGCCTCCATTCCCCTGGCCCTGGACGTGGCGGTGCGCGATGGCCGCATTCAGCGCGGCCACCGCCTGATGCTCGAAGGCGTGGGCGGCGGCTTCACCTGGGGCGCGGTGTACCTTGTTTTTTGAACCATGAAACCATTTGCTTTCGTTTTTCCGGGGCAGGGCTCGCAGTCGGTGGGCATGCTCGATGCCTGGGGCGACCACCCCGCGGTGGCCCAAACCCTGGTCGAGGCCTCAGAGGCGTTGAATGAAGATATCGGCGTGCTGATCAAGGCCGGCCCCAAGGAACAGCTCGACCTTACCGCCAACACCCAACCGGTGATGCTGGCGGCGGCCGTTGCCTGCTACCGCGCTTGGCGTGCCGAAGGCGGCGAAGCGCCGCAAGCCGTGGCCGGGCACTCGCTGGGCGAATATTCCGCCCTGGTGGCCGCAGGGGCCCTGACCCTGGCGCAGGCCGTGCCTTTGGTGCGCCTGCGCGCGCAGGCCATGCAGGAAGCCGTACCGGTGGGTGTGGGTGCCATGGCCGCCATTTTGGGTTTGGACGCGGCCGTGGTGGTGGAAGGCTGTCGTGAAGCGGCCGCTGCCAGCGGCGAGGTGGTGGAGGCCGCCAACTTCAACGACCCCGAGCAGATCGTCATTGCGGGCACCAAGTCGGCCGTAGACGCTGCCTGTGAGGTGCTCAAGGCCAAAGGCGCCAAGCGTGCGCTGCCCCTGGCGGTGTCGGCGCCCTTTCATTCCAGCCTGATGAAGCCCGCTGCCGAACGTTTGAAGGTGGCCCTCGATGGGGTGGCCCTTCAGAGCCCGGCCATCGCGGTGGTCAACAACATCGACGTGTCCGCCCCCACGGGGGTGGCCGAGATCAAAGATGCCCTATACCGTCAGGCTTTTGGTCCGGTGCGCTGGACAGAGGTGGTCGGTGCCCTCAAGGCCCGCGGCTTGCTGCATATCGTGGAATGCGGCCCGGGCAAGGTGCTCGCCGGCATGGTCAAGCGCATCGACGCCGACCTGCAGTCGGCCACCCTGCTTGATCCGGCCACCTTGCAGACGACGAAGGAACTTCTGGCATGAGCGACGCCACCCCCTGTTATGAGGGGCAGATTGCCCTGGTCACCGGCGCCACCCGCGGCATTGGCCGCGCCATTGCGCTGGAATTGGCCAGGCGCGGCGTGACGGTCGTGGGTACGGCCACCACTGAAGCCGGGGCGGCTTCTATCAGCCAGGCGTTGGCGGTGGTGGCCGGTGCGGGAGCGGATGCGCCACAAGGGCTGGGCCGCCAGGGCGGCCAGGGCGGCCAGGGCGGCCAGGGTGGCCAGGGCATTTGCCTGAACGTCACCGACGGCGCCGCGCTCGACGCTGCCATCCAGGGCGTCGTCACGCAGCATGGCGCCCTGCACATTCTGGTCAATAACGCCGGCATCACCCGCGACATGCTGGCCATGCGCCTCAAAGATGAAGACTGGGAAGCGGTGATCGACACCAACCTCAAGGCGGTGTTCCGCGCCAGCCGCGCGGTGATGCGCCCCATGATGAAGCAGCGCTATGGCCGCATCGTCAACATCACCTCGGTGGTGGGCGCCGCGGGCAACCCGGGCCAGGCCAACTACGCCGCGGCCAAGGCCGGCGTGGCCGGCATGACCCGCGCCCTGGCCCGTGAATTGGGCAGTCGCAACATCACCGTCAATTGCGTGGCCCCGGGTTTCATCGCCACCGACATGACCGACGCGCTCACGCAAGACCAGAAAAAGGCCCTATTGGCCGGTGTGCCATTGGGCCGCTTGGGCTCGACCGAAGACGTCGCCGCCGCGGTGGCCTTTTTGGCTTCGCCGCAGGCGGGCTACATCACCGGCACTGAACTGCATGTCAATGGCGGCATGTTCATGAACTGAAGCAAGGCCCCGGGCCAGGCCCGACCGGTCGTCGCCCCAGGGGGCATCGTAGAATCCGGGCCAGTCTTTGAACTATCCCATCCATTGGGGGACACATGAGCGACATCGAAGCACGCGTCAAGAAAATCATCGCCGAACAACTGGGTGTTCCCGAAGAGGATGTCGCCAACGAAAAGGCCTTCGTGGCTGATCTGGGTGCCGACTCGCTGGACACCGTGGAGCTGGTGATGGCGCTTGAGGACGAGTTCGGCATCGAGATTCCGGATGAAGAGGCCGAGAAGATCACCACAGTGCAACTGGCCATCGACTACGCGGTCAAGCACCAGAAGGCCTGATTGTTCGCATGAGCCGCCGCCGAGTGGTTGTCACCGGGTTGGGGCACATCAGCCCGGTGGGCAACACGGTTGCCGAAGGCTGGGCCAACCTCACGGCGGGCCGCTCGGGCATCGGCAATATCACGCGTTTTGACGCCTCAGCCTGGGCTTGCCGCTTTGCCGGCGAGGTCAAGGGCTTCGACATCGCCCAGTACATCCCGGCCAAAGAAGCGCGCCACATGGACACCTTCATCCATTACGGCATGGCGGCGTCCATACAGGCGGTGCGCGACGCGGGTTTGCCGGGCAAAGACGAACTCAACGAAGAGCAGGCCGAACGCATCGGCGTGATGGTGGGCTCGGGCATCGGCGGCTTGCCAATGATCGAACAGACGCAGAAGGACTGCCTCGAGCGGGGCCCCCGCCGTATTTCGCCCTTTTTCGTGCCAGCTTCGATCATCAACATGATCTCGGGTCATGTGTCTATTCACCATGGCTTTACCGGCCCGAACCTGGCGGTGGTCACGGCCTGTACCACGGGCCTGCACTGCATTGGTCAGGCCGCACGCATGATCGAGTACGGCGACGCCGACGTGATGGTGGCCGGGGGCGCTGAAAGCACCGTCTCCCCCTTGGGCATCGGCGGCTTTGCAGCCGCGCGCGCGCTGTCCACCCGAAACGAAGACCCGGCCACCGCGTCCCGCCCCTGGGACAAAGACCGTGACGGCTTCGTGCTGGGCGAGGGCGCAGGCGTGCTGGTGCTCGAAGAGTATGAACACGCCAAGGCCCGCGGCGCCAAGATCTACGCGGAACTGGCGGGCTTTGGCATGGGCAGCGACGCCTTCCACATGACCGCGCCCAATGTAGACGGCCCCAAACGCGCCATCAAGGCCGCGCTGCGCAACGCCGGTATCAACGCCGACCAGGTTCAGTATGTGAACGCGCACGGCACGTCCACCCCGCTGGGCGACGTGAACGAAACCAACGCCATCAAGTTGGCCCTGGGCGACCACGCGCTTCGTGTGGTGGTGAATTCCACCAAATCGATGACCGGCCACCTCTTGGGTGGCGCCGGTGGCATCGAATCGGTGTTCACCGTGTTGGCGTTGCACCATCATGTTTCGCCCCCCACCATCAACATCTTCAACCAGGACCCCGAATGCGACCTGGACTACTGCGCCGGCACGGCGCGGGACATGAAGATCGATGTGGCGATGAAGAATAACTTCGGCTTCGGCGGCACCAACGGCACTCTGGTGTTCCGCCGCATCTGAACCCAGCACCCAACGGGTCGTGAGGCGGCCCCCCACCCTTGAATGGCAGGTTCCACCGGAGCCTATTCCCTATTGGGCTGCGCGAAGCTTGCCGGCCGCGGCCCTGGCCCTGCTGCTGCACACCGCCTTGGCCTGGTGGTGGGCGTGTAATGAATCCACCCCGGCGGCGCCATGGCTTTGGGCCTTGGAAATTGGCTGCATTACTGTAGCTGCTTGCCTGTGCATCTGGGGCTGCACCCGCCGCGGTGTACCCGCTTGGGGCCTACGCTTTGACGGTGAGCACTGGCACTGGTGGCGCACTGCGGCACCGGGAAGCGCGCCAGATGCAAGTGGGGCGGTCTTGGGTACCTGCGGCAGCGGCCAGCTGCGCCTGGCGCTGGCCTGCGGCCCTTGGTATTTGCTGCGCGCACAGGCAGCGGGGCAGGGGCGGCCGGTGTGGATTTGGCTGCGCCCCACAGCCCTGCGCGCACCCACGGCCCCCCATGTACCCGCCCGCCTTCAGGTGCAAGAACGCCTTGCCGCGCAGTTGCGCACGCTGCTGAACTGGTCATGAGCCAAACGCCGGCCAACGACAGCGACCTGGCGCTCGTGCAGCGGGTGCAGCGAGGCGATGTGCGCGCTTTCGATCTGCTGGTCAGCAAATACCAGCGCCGCGTGGAGCGCCTGATTGGCCGCTTCGTGCGCGACACCGACCTGGTGCAAGACCTGGCCCAAGAGGCCTTCATCCGTGCCTACAGGGCGCTGCCCGAGTTTCGTGGCGAAAGCGCCTTTTACACCTGGCTGTACCGCATTGCGGTAAACACCGCCAAAAAGCAGCTGATGGTCTTGGGGCGCGACCCGGTCATCACCGAATCGGCCCTGGCCGAGCGGCGCGAGCGGGAGGATGAAACTTCCGCGCCGCCGCTGGAACAAAGAGATGAGGAGACTCCCGAAGCGGTGCTCGCCGGCAAGGAAGTGGCGCGGGTGGTCAACGAGGCGATCCAAGCCCTGTCTGAAGACTTGCGCCAAGCCCTGGTGCTGCGAGAGATCGAAGGTTTGAGTTACGAAGAGATTGCCCAGGTGATGAACTGCCCTGTGGGTACGGTGCGATCGCGCATCTTCCGTGCACGCGAGGCCATTGCGCAACGTTTGCGCCCGGTGCTCGACCGGCGTGGCGGTGGGCGTTGGTAAGAAAGCGAGATCCCGATGAACCCCACAGACGACGAGGCCCGAAGGGCGCGGCTATCCGCGGTCATGGACGGGCAGGCCAGCGAGGCCGAGTTACAGCGCTGGCTGTCGTCAGACGCACCACAGCCCGCCGTGCGCCAGGATTGGCACGCCTACCACCTGGTGGGTGATGCGATGCGTTCGGCAGACCTGGTATCGGACACAGCGCATGACCAGCGGCTGCTGAGCGCGGTGCGCGCGGCCATCGCCCAAGAGCCGGCGATGCTGGCACCCAAGACCTTGCAAGGCAGCGAGCACCAGCTCAGTCGTGCGCCGCGGGCCCGCTGGCGGCTGTGGGCCGGCGCGGCTGCTGCCTTGGGCGGGGTGGCGGTCGTGTTGTCAGCCTATGTAGTCACCCGCGTCGACCCGGTGACCTGGGGTGCTGTGGTGGCTAAGGTCATCGAGCCCATTGGTGATGTGCGCCGCGCTTCGACGGGCGCAGCCTCGTGGTCGGGCGCGCCCGGCGCGCAGGCCGGGGCCGCAGGCGGCTCGACGGCTGAGGCTGTGGCGATGCCGGCTGCTGGGTTTCGTGAAATTCTGCGATTGCCGCGCGGCCTAGCGGGCAAGCCCCCGGAGTCGGTGCAGGTCTTGTATTCCAACGGTTCAGCCACCATTTCCGTGTTGGTAGAGCCCTTCAAGGCCGGTGAGCATGTGCCGCACACCGAAAGCTCGGAACGGCTCAACACCCTAACCGTGCAACGGCAAGGCAACTGGCTTACTCTATCGGGCAACGTGCCATTGAGCACACTACAGCAGATAGCCTCGACGGTGCCGCCCCACCCTTGATCCTACTTTTTGAGTGCCGCCCATGTTCGCTAGACGCAGCAACTCCGACCCGGTTTCCCGTGGTTACCTTCGTGCGACCCGTTTCGCACCAGCATCCATCGCCCGGTGCCGCCTGCAGGGGGCCCTGGGCGCCCTGAGCCTGAGCCTGGCAACAGCGGCCGCAACGGGCGCGGCGGCCGTCGGCGCGGTCTGGCCCGTGCAGGTCCAAGCCCAGGCCCTCAGTGGCCTGCCCGACTTTACCGATTTGGTCGAGCGAGTCGGCCCCAGCGTGGTCAACATCCGCACCACGGAGCGCCCCAACCGCGGCAGCCGCGGCGAGATGGACCCGCAGATGGAAGAGTTCTTCCGGAGATTTGGCATCCCAATGCCCGGCATGCCCAACCCAAATCCGGGCCGCCGCGGCTCACCTCGAGGCGGCGAAGACGAGCAGCCCCAACAGCGCGGGGTGGGCTCGGGCTTCATGCTCACTGCTGATGGCTTCATCATGACCAACGCCCACGTGGTGGACGGTGCCGACGAGGTGCTGGTGACCCTGCCGGACAAGCGCGAATTCAAGGCCCGCATCGTCGGGGCCGATACCCGCACCGACGTGGCGGTGGTGAAGATTGAGGCCGCTGGGCTGCCTGCGGTCAAAATCGGCGACACCAATCGCCTGAGAGTGGGCGAATGGGTGATGGCCATTGGTTCGCCCTTTGGCCTGGAAAACAGCGTCACCGCCGGTATTGTCAGCGCCAAGCAGCGCGACACCGGTGACTTTCTGCCCTTCATCCAAACCGATGTGGCCATCAATCCGGGCAACTCGGGCGGCCCGCTCATCAACCTGCGCGGCGAGGTGGTGGGCATCAACTCGCAGATCTACAGCCGCTCGGGCGGCTTCATGGGCATTTCCTTTGCCATCCCCATTGACGAAGCCATGCGCGTGGCCGACCAGCTGCGCGTCAGCGGCCGCGTGATCCGTGGGCGCATCGGTGTGAGCCTCGGCGGGCAGGTGAGCAAGGAAGTGGCCGAATCGCTGGGCCTGGGCAAGCCCACCGGTGCACTGGTGCAAGGGGTGGAGTCGGGCAGTCCGGCCGACAAGGCCGGCGTGGAGCCGGGTGACATCATCTTGAAGGTCGATGGAAAGCCGGTGGAAAAGGCGGGTGACCTGCCGCGCCTGATCGGTGCAGCCAAGCCGGGTTCGCGCACCACCTTGCAGGTGCTGCGCAGGGGTGCCACGCGCGACGTCGCGGTGACGGTCGGTGAATTTGAACCCGAGCGCCCACGCCGCGCTGCGTCCGGTGCAGAGCCGCGCGACAGCGCGACCTCCAAGCTGCCCTTTGGCCTCACCTTGGCCGATACCACCGAAGCCCAGCGCAAGGAACTGCGC
The DNA here is from genome assembly GCA_016868355.1 of Betaproteobacteria bacterium. GTDB lineage: Bacteria > Pseudomonadota > Gammaproteobacteria > Burkholderiales > Burkholderiaceae_C > RFTU01. The sequence goes on from VGHB01000002.1 coordinate 20,364, forward strand.
ATACGCGGTGGCGTGCGGGTGGAGGCGGTGGAAGGCCCAGCCGCGCGTGCAGGCTTGCGCGAAGGCGACGTCATCGTGGCCTTCGACAACCAAGAAGTGGCCGATGTCAAGCAGGTTGCGGCGCTGGTGAAGAAGGCCGAGGGCAGCCGGGCCGTACCGCTGGTGGTCAACCGCGGGGGGTCCACCAATCTGTTGGTCCTTCGGTCGCGATAGGCCGGGGGGGCGCCCTGGCCTAAAGCCCAGTGCTTATGTGGGGTTTTCAGAGGGCCGCTGTGATGCCCACAAAGATGGCCAAGGTGATGTAAGTATTCGCTCACTTGAAACCCTGACAACCGGGATGCCGGTACCGCGCCCGTTACAATGCATTGCGGGTGCAAAACCAAGCCTGTTTGGCCCCGTTTCCCACCATTTCGGTGGTGTTGTGGTGGCCTGATGGCACGGGCCTTGACAGCAGAATGTCTTCGTTCCGGGCCTCTTCTCGGCTTGTGGATAACCTGTTTACAACTTTTGGTGTTGGAACACCGCAACGGCGCTATCCCCAATGTTGGCGCGGTTTCCAGCAAGGCGCTTTTCGCTAGAATGAAAGCCCAACAAGCAGTTGCCATACGTTTTGTTGGAAGGCGCGTCATCATTTCGACGCGCCTTTTTTTTAGTCCATGAATCACATCCGCAACTTCTCCATCATTGCCCACATCGACCACGGCAAAAGCACGCTGGCCGATCGCATCATTCAACGCTGTGGGGGCTTGTCTGATCGAGAGATGGAGGCTCAGGTACTTGACTCGATGGACATCGAGCGCGAGCGCGGCATCACCATCAAGGCGCAAACGGCTGCACTTCAGTACACCGCGCGTGACGGACAGGTCTACAACCTCAACTTGATCGACACACCGGGCCACGTGGACTTCTCGTATGAAGTCAGCCGATCGCTGAGTGCCTGCGAAGGTGCATTGCTGGTGGTCGACGCATCCCAAGGCGTCGAGGCGCAGACGGTGGCCAATTGCTACACCGCACTCGACCTCGGAGTCGAGGTGGTGCCAGTGCTCAACAAGATGGATCTGCCGCAGGCCGACCCGGGCAACGCCAAGGCCGAGATCGAAGAAGTGATCGGGATCGACGCCACCGATGCGATTCCCTGTAGCGCCAAGACGGGCATGGGAATCGACGACATCTTGGAAGAGGTGATTACGAAGATGCCGGCGCCGCGCGGCAACCCCGATGCGCCGCCGCGGGCCATGATCATCGACGCCTGGTTCGATAACTATGTGGGCGTGGTGATGCTGGTGCGCGTGGTGGACGGCCAGCTCGGCAGGGGCGAGCGCGTTCGGCTCATGGCCACCAACGCTGTCTACGGCATTGAACACCTGGGGGTGTTCACGCCCAAGAGCGAAAACCGCGATGTGCTGCGTGCCGGGGAAGTGGGCTTTGTGATCTGTGGCATCAAGGAACTGGCCGCCGCCAAAGTGGGTGACACCCTGACACTTGAAAAGAAGCTGCCCCAGAACCTGGGGCCGGCCAGCCAGGCGCTGCCCGGCTTCAAGGAAATCAAGCCCCAGGTGTTCGCCGGCCTGTACCCCACCGAGGCCAGCGAATACGACCAGCTGCGCGACGCCCTCGAAAAGCTCAAGCTCAATGACTCATCTCTGCGCTTCGAGCCTGAGGTCAGCCAAGCCCTGGGCTTTGGCTTTCGCTGCGGCTTCCTGGGCCTGCTGCACATGGAAATCGTGCAAGAGCGGCTGGAGCGGGAATTCGGCCAAGACCTGGTGACCACCGCGCCCAGCGTGGTGTACGAGGTGGAGCTGGGCGACGGCACGGTGCTGCAGGTGGAAAACCCCAGCAAGATGCCCGACCAAGGCCGGATCGCCGACATCCGCGAGCCCATCGTCACCGTGCACCTGTACACGCCGCAAGACTATGTGGGCACGGTGATGACGCTATGCAACGCCAAGCGTGGCATCCAGATGAACATGGCTTATCACGGCAAGCAGGTGATGCTCACCTATGAGCTTCCGCTGGCTGAAATCGTGCTGGATTTTTTCGATAAGCTCAAGAGCGCCACGCGGGGCTATGCCTCGATGGACTACGAGTTCAAGGAGTACCGCGGCGCTGACGTGGTGAAGGTCGACATCCTGATCAACGGCGAAAAAGTCGATCCGCTGGCCATGATCGTGCACCGCAGCCAAAGCCAGTACCGCGGCCGCGCGGTGGCGGCCAAGATGCGCGAACAGATTCCGCGCCAGATGTACGACGTGGCGATACAGGCGGCCATCGGTGCCAACATCATTGCACGTGAGAACATCAAGGCCCTGCGCAAGAATGTGCTGGCCAAGTGCTACGGCGGCGACATCACCCGCAAGCGCAAGCTCCTGGAAAAGCAGAAGGCGGGCAAGAAGCGCATGAAACAGATTGGAACCGTGGAGGTTCCGCAGGAGGCTTTCCTGGCCATATTGCAGGTGGACGAATGATGGGCAGCCTGATGAATCCCCTGGCTGCGGTGCTGTACGCCGTGCTGGCCCTCTACCTGGGCGGCTGGTGGCTGGGCCAATGGGCCGGCAATTTTTCGCTGTTGCTGTTTCTGATGTCCCTGGCCACCCTGGTCTTTTGGTTGGCTGAGCGTTGGTACTTTCGCCCCGCGCGCGAAGCCGCGGCCCGTGCCCTGGAACAGGAGGCCGTGCGCCGCCGCTCCGAGCTTCAAAAACTGGGCATAGCCCAGGTGGACGACCGGCTTGAAGAAGCCCAGGCCGCAGCCCTTGCCCCGCCGTCTTGGGTGGAGTGGACTGCCGGCCTGTTCCCGCTGATCCTGGCCATCTTCTTGCTGCGCTCCTTTTTCTTCGAGCCCTTCAAGATTCCATCGGGCTCCATGATCCCTACGCTGGCCGTGGGTGACTTGATCCTGGTGAATAAGTACCACTACGGGATCCGGCTGCCGGTGCTCAACACCAAGGTGGTCGAGCTCAACGCCGTCAAGCGTGGCGATGTGGCGGTATTTCGCTATCCCGTGGACCCACGTGCCGACTACATCAAGCGCGTGGTGGGTCTGCCTGGCGACACGGTGGCCTACCTGAACAAGCGCCTGTCAATCAACGGCCAGCCGGTACCCACCAGCGCCTTGCCTGACTACTACGACGAAGACAGCATGCGCTATGCGCAGCAGTGGCAAGAGCTGCTGGGTGACAAGCCGTACCGCGTGTTGACCGACAAGGCGGCTCCGCCGTTCGTGCTGGGCACCTTCGATCATCCCTACAGCAATGCCTGCAGCTTCACCGCTGAAGGTGTGCAGTGCACCGTGCCGGTGGGCCACTACTTTGTGATGGGCGACAACCGCGATAACTCGCAGGACAGCCGCTATTGGGGCTTCGTGCCTGACCAAAACCTGGTGGGTCGCGCCTTCTTCGTGTGGATGAACTTCGGCAACCTCAGCCGCATCGGCGGCTTCAACTGAAGCCCAGCACGGGTCGGCTCGTGAGCCCCACCGGCAACCCGGCCCTGGACCAGCTGCAGCAGCGGCTGGGCCACCGCTGGGTGAAGCCGGATTTGCTGCAACGCGCGCTCACCCACCGCAGCCATGGGTCTGACCATAACGAGCGTTTGGAATTCCTGGGCGACAGTGTCTTGAGCACCGCCGTTTCTCGCATGCTCTACAGCCGCTATGGCGACAGCGCCGAGGGCGACCTGACCCGCGTACGGGCCCACCTGGTGCGTGAAGACAGCCTGCACCGCCTGGCGCTTGAATTGGGTCTGCCGGACCTGCTGCAGCTGTCCGACGGTGAGGCCAAGGGTGGAGGTGCGCAGCGCCCGTCGATCTTGGCCGATGCCCTGGAAGCCTTGATCGGCGCGGTCTTCATCGACGCGGGCTATGAAGCCGCCGCCGCGGTGGTGCAGCGCCTGTTTGGCCCCCTCATCGACAGTGCCGACCTGAACCGCTGGGCCAAAGACGCCAAGACCGAACTGCAAGAGTGGCTGCAGGGCAGGCGCCTGCCGGTACCGGCCTACCGCATCGTCGCCACCCGCGGCCAGGCCCATGCGCAGACCTTCGAGGTCGAATGCGTGGTGCAGGCCCTGTCGCTGAGCGAGCGTGGCGAAGGCCGCTCGCGCCGCATCGCCGAGCAGGAAGCCGCGCGGCGCCTTCTTGATCAAGTCAAGGCCCAACCGTGAACACACCTGTTTCCCACAGCCCTTTTGAAGGGCCTGGCCCCCAAGCGTCCCCCCCGGGGAACGGCGCCGCCCGCTGCGGCCTGGTGGCCATCGTGGGACGGCCCAATGTGGGTAAAAGCACCCTGCTCAACGCCCTAGTGGGCCAAAAGGTCAGCATCACCTCCAGCAAGGCTCAAACCACCCGCCACCGCATCACCGGCGTGCGCACCCTGACGGGAGAACAGCCGGGCACGGGCGCGCAGTTTGTGTTTGTTGACACCCCGGGCTTCCAGACCCGCCATGCCACCGCGCTCAACCGCAACCTCAACCGCACCGTGCAGTCGGTGCTGTCCGACGTGGACGCGGTGCTGTTCCTCGTGGAAGCCGGTAAGTTCACCTCTGAAGACGCCAAGGTGCTGGCCTTGTTGCCCGAGCATAAGCCGGCGATTTTGGTGGCCAACAAGCTTGACGCGGTGCAGCGCCGCGAATCGATGCTGCCGTGGTTGCAGCAGATGCAGGCACGGCGCGCCTTTACTGAATTCGTACCCATTTCGGCGCGCCGCGCGGCTGACGTGCAGCGCCTCTTGGGCATCGTTGAGCCCTTCCTGCCGGTGCAACCTTGGTTCTATGGGGAAGACGCGCTCACCGACCGCAGCGAGCGCTTCCTGGCCAGCGAAATCGTCCGTGAAAAGCTGTTTCGCCTGACTGGCGATGAGCTGCCCTACAGCTGTACCGTGGTGCTGGACAAGTACGAGGAAGAAGGGCGCTTGCGCCGTATCAGCGCCAGCATCGTGGTCGACCGGGACGCACTCAAGGGCATGATCATCGGCGCTCGCGGCGAGCGCCTCAAGCGCATCGGCAGCGAGGCCCGCCAAGACCTGGAGCGCCTGATGGACGCCAAGGTCTTCCTGGAATTGTGGGTGAAGGTGCGCTCAGGCTGGGCCGACAGCGAGGAGCACCTTCGGTCTTACGGTTATGAGTGAGCCACGCGCCCATGCCGCTCGCTCGCAGCCGGCCTATGTGCTGCACGCTTACGACTGGAGCGAGTCCAGCCTGATCCTGGACCTGTACACCCGCGAAGAGGGCCGGGTGGTGGCGGTGGCCAAGGGGGCCAAGCGGCCCTATTCCCAGCTGCGCGCCGTACTCCTGCCTTTTCAATGTGTGGCGGTGCAGCTCAGTCGGTCCAAGCGCCCGTACGCCGAGGACGAGGTTCGTACCCTGCGGTCGGCCGAATGGGCCGCGGGCTCGGCGGTCTTGCCTTCTTCAGCCCTCCTGGGCGCCTACTACCTCAATGAACTGCTGATGAAATTCTTGCCGCGCGGCGCGGTGCAGTCTGACTTGTTCGGGCACTACCAAAACACCCTGAAGGCTTTGTCGGACCAGGGGCAAGACCTGCAGGCCGGGCTGCGTGCATTTGAGCTGCTGCTGCTCCAAGACCTGGGGCTCTTGCCCGACTTGGCGCAAGACGCTCTGGGTGGTGCGGTGCTGCAGCCCGACCGGGCCTACACCTGGCGGCCTGAGTTGGGCTTGATCCAGGCCGGCGCCAGTGATGAGTCGCTCTTGGGGGCGCAATGGATTGCCCTGCAGGCGGCTGTGATGGTGGGCTCACTGCAGGCTCTAAACCAAGCCTGCCAGGGTCCGCGATCGGCCCTGCGGGAGCTGCTGCGCGGCGCTTTAACGCATCATCTGGGCGGCACGCCCTTGCGCACCCGCGAACTCATGCAGTCTTTGCGCCGCCTGGGCGCTTGGTCCACCACAGGAGCCACCCCATGAACCCCTTGATGCTGGACAGCGCTGTGGACCACCGATCGGCGCTCACCGCCCTGTCGGTGAACGTGAACAAAGTGGCATTGCTGCGCAATTCGCGCCACCTGAGCATTCCCAGCGTGGTAAGGGCGGCCCAGTGCTGCCTGGAAGCCGGTTGCCAGGGCATTACCATTCACCCGCGACCCGATGAGCGCCACATCCGCGCTGCCGATGTGGGCGAGATCGCCGCGCTGATGAAGCAATGGCCCCAGGCCGAGTTCAACATCGAAGGCAACCCGTTTCACAACCTGATGGACTTGGTACGCACGGTGCGGCCCCACCAGGCCACTTTTGTACCCGACTCGGTCGACCAGTTCACCAGCGACCACGGTTGGAACCTACCGGCTGACAGCCAGCGCCTGCGCCCCCTGATTGAGGAATGCCATGCCCTGGGTGTGCGCGTGAGCCTGTTCATGGACCCTTGGCCACAGGCCATGGTTCATGCCCGAGAGGTGGGGGCCGACCGGGTGGAGCTCTACACCGAAGGCTATGCGCGGGCGCATGCAGAGTCCTTGGGTGTGTCAGATGCTCCAGCGTTGGCGCAGAGCTTGGCAGCTTATGCCGCCGCTGCCCAGGCGGCCTTGCAGGCGGGTTTGGGGGTGAATGCCGGCCACGACCTCAACCGCGACAACCTCACCGAATTCCTGCGCGCCGTGCCCGGCGTGGCCGAAGTCAGCATAGGCCACGCGCTCGTGGCCGACGCCTTGGAGCTGGGTTATGCGGCCACGGTTCATGCCTTCCTGCAGGCCATTCGCGCGGCGACCAACGGCGTGGGTTCCTGGGGCGGCGGCGTATCGGGCGGTAGCGCATCAAGGGCCCGAACATGATCGTGGGCGTGGGCACCGACCTGTGCGATATCCGCCGCATTGCCTCCACCTTGGAGCGGCGCGGCGAGCGATTTGCCGAAAAGGTCTTGGGCCCGCACGAGATCGGGGTGTTCCGCCAGCGGCTGTCCAAGGTAGAGTTGCGCGGTATCCACTACCTGGCCACGCGCTTTGCGGCCAAGGAAGCCTTCTCCAAGGCCATCGGCTTGGGCATGACCTGGCCCATGACCTGGCGCGCTTGTGAGACGGTCAAGGCCCACAGCGGACGGCCCCATATCCGTTTGCACGGTGAACTGGCCACCTGGTTCGAAGCCCGCGGGTGGCAGGCGCATATCAGCGTCACCGATGAGCGCGACTACGCCTCGGCCTTTGTGGTCGTCGAGCAGCGCGCCAAGCCTTCAGCGGATTGCAGACCCTGACACGAAGCCCGCAGCGGGTGGGCACAATGGGCGTATGAGCGCTCATGCCCCCATCGTCCTGGACATCGCCGGCACCACCCTGAATGCGGAAGACCGCCGGCGCCTGAAGCACCCGCTGACCGGCGGCCTGATTTTCTTCGGCCGCAATTGGCAAGACCGGCGCCAGCTCACTGAACTCACCGCTGAAATCAAGTCCATTCGGCCCGATGTGCTGATTTGCGTGGACCATGAAGGCGGCCGCGTGCAGCGCTTCAAGACCGACGGCTTCACCCCCGTGCCACCGATGCGGGCGCTGGGCCAGCGTTGGATGCGTGACGCCCGCGGTGCGCCGGGCAGCGGCGCCTTGGCCGCCCTCAACGCGGCGGCGGCCTGCGGCTATGTGCTCGGTGCCGAACTGCGGGCCTGCGGGTTGGATTTGACCTTTGCGCCGGTGCTCGACCTTGATCACGGCGGCAGCACCGTCATTGGCGACCGGGCCCTCCACCGCGACCCGCGTGTGGTGAGCGCCTTGGCCCAAGCGGTGGCGCACGGCCTGCGCCGCGCTGGCATGCAGCACTGCGGCAAACATTTCCCGGGGCACGGCTTTGTAAGGGCCGATAGTCATACCGACGTACCGGTTGATGGCCGCAGCCTCAAGGCCATCTTGGCCGATGACGCCCTCCCATACGCGGCCCTGAGCGCCACCCTGAGCAGCGTGATGCCCGCGCACGTGATCTATCCCAAGGTCGACCGCCGGCCCGCCGGCTTTTCCAGCCGTTGGCTGCGCGACATTCTGCGCGGAGAAATGGGCTTTACCGGCGTCATCTTCAGCGACGACCTCAGTATGGAAGGCGCGCGCCACTTGGAAGGTGGCACCCTGAGCTACGCACAGGCCGCGGCCCTGGCCCTGGAGGCGGGTTGTGATTTGGTGCTCTTGTGCAACCAAAGCCTGGATGGCGGTCAGGCCGTGGACGAGCTGCTCGAAGGCCTGAGCCGCGCGGCAGCCAGTGGCCGCTGGCGGCCCGACCCTGACAGCGAAAAGCGCCGCCTGAGCATGCTGCCTCACGAGCCGCCCCTGCCCTGGGACGAGCTTATGCGCCTGGCGGCTTATCAACATGCATTGGAGTTGCTGCCGTGAAGACGGCGGCTGCTTGATTGTGTACCGCTGTCGGGCTGCACTGGGGTTTAACAAGATTTGAGTGCTCAGATGAGGTTTGCGGTCTGCGGCGAAGCGTTGTTTGATGTGTTTGCCACCGCGCATACCCCCACGGGGATCACCCTGGATGCACGCCTGGGCGGATCACCTTTCAATGTGGCCGTGGGCCTGCAGCGCCTGGGTCAGCAGGCGGCACTGGTGACCCCTTTGTCAACTGGATTTTTGGGGCAGCGGCTGTCCCAGGCCTTGCAGGAAGAGGGGGTAGACCTCAGTCTGGCACCGGCCACGTCGAAGCCCACCACCTTGAGCCTGGTGGGCCTGGACCCGACGGGTCTGCCGTCTTACGCCTTTTACGGCCAGGGCTGTGCCGACCGGGTGTTGGGCCCAGCCATCCTGGACCGTTGGCCTGACGATGTGGACGCCATCCACCTGGGCTCGTATGCGGCGGTGGTCGGTAAAACCGCGGACACCTTGCGCCAGTTGGTGGAACGCCAGCGCAGCCGCAGCCTGATTGCCTACGACCCCAATGTACGGCTGAATATGCAGCCTTCGGTGAAGGTGTGGCGTGAGCAATTGCAGTGGATGTTGCAGCATGCCCATCTGGTGAAGGTCAGCGAAGAGGATTTGGAGCTGCTGTACCCTGGCCAGCCTTGGCAGACCTGGGTCGCACAGGCCGCGCAATCGGGCGTGGGGCTGGTGGTGGTCACCCGAGGCGAGAAAGGCGCCTATGCGCGAGCGGGCACCGTGACCGCGCAGGTGCCTCCCGAGCCGGTGCAGGTGGTCGACACTGTGGGCGCCGGCGACACCTTTCAAGCGGCGGTGTTGACGTGGCTGGCCGAGCACGGGCACCTGAGTGCTCGGGGCCTGGCCGGCCTGCAGGCCCAAGGCCTGCAGCAGATGCTCGGTTTTGCCGCGAGGGCTGCAGCGCTGACCTGCGGCCGGCGCGGTGCCGACTTGCCTCGACGCCATGAACTGGTGCAGGCGCCCATAAGCGGAGCTTAAGCCGCGCAGCAAAATCGAAGTCCCATGTGTAAACCCAATCTCTCCCGGTCCCAGATCGTTCAGATGAATGTGGGATTCCTGGGCCTGCATTCAGCTTTGGGCTGCAGCAGAGCAACAAGGGCCCTGTCTACAAAGCCATGGTGCCGGCCGGCGCCTTGTCGCTGGCCGGTGGACTCCTCACGCTGTTGGTGAAGTTTTTGACCGGGCCAGCTTCACAGCCTGTGCGCGCCTAGGCGAGGCCTAGGCTTGCTTCAGGCCTGATCGAAGGGCATACGCACCTGGCTGAGGTCCTTGCGGGTTTCAACCAACACCAATGGGCCTTCGTCCACCACCACGCGCGCCTTGGGCTGACGCGGCACATGCGCCGGCTTGGGCGCCTGGGCGATGGCATCCTGTGCAGCCTGAACCTTTTGCGCGTCTGAGTGCACCCAGTGCAGTCCGGCCTCTGCGGCCAGGGCTTGCAGGGCGTCAATTGGCAGCACGAAGGGCTGCACCACCTTGGAGGCGACTGCCGTTGGATGCGGGTCCGGGCTGCTCGCCCAATCGGGCGCCGGTGCGGCGGTTGCCATACGGGATGTGGCCTCGGCCGGTGCTGTGGCTGTGCCCGCTGCAGCAAACACCTCGCTTGGTGGCGCGACGGTTGAAACCGCAGCCGCTTCGGTCGCATACGGCGAGCCTGAGTCCGGGCCTGCCACCAATGGCATGCCCAGGCGGGAGTCCAAGCGGGAGTCCAGGCTGGTGTCTAGGCTGGTGTCTAGGCTGGTGTATGCGCCCTCAGCGCCCTCAGCGCCCTCGGCGCCCTCGGCACCATCGCGGCCACGGCCACGGCCCCCGCGGCGGCGGCGGCGACGGCCTTCGCCGCCCTCGGACCCTTCAGCGCTTTCGCTGCGCTCGTACCGACTGTCGCGATCGTCGTGTGCCAAGCCCTCCGCGGCCTGAACCATAAGCTCGCTGCTCAGATCAGGGTTTGAGCCTGCGCTGCGCGCGGTCTGCAGGGCCTGCTCATCGGCCGCGGCGGCGGTGCCTTCACCGCGGCGCTCACCTCGGCGGTCTCGACGTTCGCGGCGCTCGCCCGTGCGGTTGTCTTCGCCTTCACGCGGGCTGTCGGCTGCGCCGTCGCGGCGGTTATCGGCGCGCCCCTCGCGGTTGTCGCGACCGCCTTCGCGGCTTTCTCGCCGGTCGCGGCCCTCCCGACCCCCCTGTCCGTCGCCCTTGGCCTTACCGCCCTCGGCGGTGTCTGTGCGCGCATCGACTTTGGCTTCGCCCCGGCCTTCGCGCTGATCCCGCCCATCGCGTCCACCCCGGCGGCCGTCACCACGGCCACCGCGACGGCCGTCTCGGCCCTCCCGGCGGTCCCGCCCAGTGCCGTTGGCAGCAGCGCTCTCAGCGGCGGCCGACGCCACACCCTTGCCCGCACCGGTGCTGGCCGATGCTGGCGTGGCGGCCGGACTCCCGCCGCCGAACAGGCGCTTGACCCAGGCGAAGAAGCCGCTCGAGGCCGGTGCAGGGCGCGCGCCGGCCGTGCTCGGGGCACTGGGCTTACGCTTGGCTGCGGCGCCAGCAGCTTGTGAAGGGGCGGACGTGGCGGTTGAAGCCGCGGCCACCGGTGTGGGGGCGGGCTCATCCCGAATCACGCCCTTGATCACCGGCTCTTGCTTGGCCTTGGCCCCACCGTTGGCATCTCGGCGGCGGGTCACCGCCACCGCTTCCGATGGCTCCTCGATCATCGTATACGAGGCACGGAACGATTCCAAGCGCGGGTCGTCGTGGCGCAAGCGCTCCAGCCGGTAGTTTGGAGTTTGGAGATGCGGATTGGGAATCAGAAGCACGCTGACGCGCTGCTTGAGTTCAATGCGCGAAATCTCCTGGCGCTTCTCATTCAGCAGGAACGACACCACTTCCACTGGCACCTGCACATGCACCGCTGCGGTGTTGTCCTTCATTGACTCTTCCTGCACCATGCGCAGGATCTGCAGGGCCGAGCTTTCCGTGTCGCGGATGTGACCCGTGCCTTGGCAGCGCGGACAGGTGATGTGAGAGCCTTCGCTCAAAGCGGGGCGCAGGCGTTGGCGCGACATTTCCAGCAAGCCGAACTTGCTGATGGTGGAGAACTGAACCCGCGCGCGGTCTTGGCGCAGCGCGTCCTTCAGCCGTTGCTCCACGTCACGGCGGTTCTTGCTTTCCTCCATGTCGATGAAGTCGACGACGATCAGGCCACCCAGGTCGCGCAGCCGCATTTGTCTTGCGATCTCATCGGCCGCTTCAAGGTTGGTGCGGGTGGCGGTCTCTTCAATATCGCCGCCGCGTGTGGCCCGCGCCGAGTTCACGTCGATCGATACCAACGCTTCGGTGTGGTCGATCACGATGGCGCCGCCCGAGAGCAGGTTCACCGTACGGCTGAAGGCCGTTTCGATCTGGTTTTCAATCTGGAAGCGGCTGAACAGCGGCGCGTCGTCCCGGTAGCGCTTCACACGATGCCCCTGGTCGGGCATCACGTGGTTCATGAATTGGTGGGCCTGCTCGAAGATGTCATCGGTGTCGATCAGGATCTCGCCGATGTCCGAGGTGAAGTAGTCGCGGATGGCGCGAATCACCAGGGAGCTTTCCTGGTAGATCAGGTAGGCACCTTTACCCGCCTTACCCGCTTCGTCAATGGCCGACCACAGCTTGAGCATGTAGTTCAGGTCCCACTGCAGTTCGGCGGCGCTGCGGCCGATACCGGCGGTGCGCGCGATCAGGCTCATCCCCTTGGGATAGTCGAGCTGATCCATGTTCTCCTTGAGCTCTTCCCGGTCGTCGCCCTCTATGCGGCGCGAAACGCCACCGCCCCGGGGGTTGTTGGGCATGAGCACCAAGTAGCGGCCCGCCAGGGAAATGAAGGTGGTGAGTGCCGCGCCCTTATTCCCGCGCTCCTCCTTTTCCACCTGCACCAAGAGTTCGGCGCCGTTGGCAATGACGTCTTGGATCTTGGCGTCGCGTACTGAAACGCCCTGTTTGAAGTATTCCTTGGCGATTTCCTTAAAGGGCAAGAAGCCGTGGCGGTCTTCGCCGTAATCGACGAAACAGGCCTCCAGCGAGGGCTCCACCCGCGTGACCACGGCCTTGTAGATGTTGCCCTTGCGCTGCTCGCGCCCCTCAATTTCGGTTTCGAAGTCGAGGAGTTTTTGTCCTTCGACGATAGCCAGGCGCCGCTCTTCGGGCTGCGTGGCGTTGATCAACATGCGCTTCATGTGCACTCCCGCAGTGCAAGGTCCCGAACCCGCCGTTGGCAGGGGCCGACCTTGCGCTGCACACGCCGCGGCGGTCGATCAACCGACCGCAGCGATGGTGGCCGCCATGCGCTTTGGGGGCATGCTCTGCATGACCTGCCCGCTGCGCGCGGTGACCGCTCGATGCACGAGCGACACGGAAAAACCCGAAAGGAATCGCCCTGTGCTGCGCTGTTGGGGCTTGGCCGTTTGGCCTAGACCTGACACGTCAGCGGCAGTGGGGCAGCGAGCGCCAGGAGGACGATGGCCCGTTCTGCCGGTTCAGCTGGGATTCCACCGCGTGCACCCCAATAGCCAAGCGCAGCAGACCCGATCGTCGAAGCCGCATCAGGCAGGTTCAACGGCCGGCGGCGCGTTGCAGGGGTGGCGGGGAACCGCAGGAGCAGCGGTGTGGTCATCAGGCTCTTGGGGCAGGGTGCCCGCCTGTTCGTTTGTAAACGATGACAGGCGGACAACCGAAAACCTTGGTCGGTTGCGCAGAAGTGGAGCCGATGGCATCGGCGCCGCACCCGCGCAGGGTTCTTCTGTGGTGGCTCTTCCGCTGGTGGTTTTGCGCCGCCGGCTCACTTGGGAAGACGGCCCGCGCAGCGCCATCCGGCGTTGCATCACCCTTGTGGACTTGCGTCCCTTTGTCGCGTCTTGCGTGGGGGTGCCCGGTTAAAATCCCGGAAAATCAAGCACTTGCTTTTCACCCTTGCACCCACTTATAACCATCGGTACGCGGACGTGACAGTGCGGAGTATAGGCCAAGCGGCCGTGTGCCAGGTGGTGGTCGACGAGGCTGGGGAGGGGCAGCGCTTGGACAACTTCCTGATGCGCCACCTCAAAGGCGTGCCCAAGACCCATGTGTACCGCATCATTCGATCGGGCCAGGTGCGGGTGAACATGGCGCGCGCGCAGGCTGAAACCCGTTTGGCCATTGCGGACACGGTGCGTATTCCCCCGGTGCGCACCGCGCAAGCCGTGCGCGCTGCGCAATCGGCGCAAGCTTCTGCACCCGGGGCTGATGCTCTGGCTCAAGCCGGGCACGCCCCGGCCCGCGAGTTTGCGGTGCTGTTCGAAGACGAGGCAGTGCTGGCCATCCACAAGCCTGCCGGCGTGGCGGTGCACGGGGGGTCTGGCGTGGCCCATGGCGTGATCGAGCAGCTGCGCCAGGCCAGGCCTGGCACGCGGTTCCTGGAACTGGTGCACCGGCTGGACAAAGAGACCTCGGGCGTGCTGCTGCTGGCTAAAAAGCGCAGTGCCCTGGTGCACTTGCAGGACCAGTTCCGGCGCAGCGCCGGCCAGGCCGGCGTGCATAAGGTGTACGCGGCGCTGGTGTGGGGCCAGTGGCCAGCCCGCCAGAAGGTGGTGGACTTGGCCCTTCGCAAGACCCTGGACGTTGCTGGTGAGCGCCATGTGCGGGTGGTGCAAGCGGACCACCCGCACGGGCGTCGCTCGATTTCCCTGGTCAAGGTGCAGCAGGCCTGGCCCAGCCCCGAAGGCACCGGTCCTGGGGTGAGCCTGGTGGAGGTGACCCTTAAAACTGGCCGTACCCACCAGATTCGGGTGCACCTGGCCCACCACGGCCACTCGATCGTGGGCGACCCGAAGTACGGTGACTTCGCGCTCAACCGCCAGTGGGCCCGCGGACCCCTGCGCTTTGGCCGCATGTTTTTGCATGCCCGCGAACTTGCCTTTGACCATCCGGTGTCGGGGCAGCGCCTGAGCTTGGAAGCGCCTTTGCCAGCTGAATGCGCGACACTGCTGTCCCGTCTGACCTCTGGCCCATGACCCCTGCTGCTTCGCCCCCAAGTTCCGGGTTCCGACCCCAGCAATTTGACCTGATCGTCTTCGACTGGGACGGCACCTTGTTCGACTCCACCGCCCTGATCGTGCGCTGCATCCAAAGTGCCTGCTTCGATCTGGGGGTGACCGTGCCCACCCAAACCCAGGCGGCATATGTGATTGGTCTGGGCCTGCGCGATGCGCTGGAGCATGCCGTGCCCGACCTGCCGCTAGGGCGCTACGGTGAATTGGCCCAACGCTACCGTCACCACTATGTCAACAGCCAACACGAGCTCAGCCTGTTTGCCGGCACGCTGGAAATGCTGCGCGAGCTCAAGGCACGCCACCACTGGTTGGCCGTTGCCACCGGCAAGGGCCGGCAGGGCCTGGACGACGCCTTGGCCCATGCCGACCTGGTGGGCATGTTCGACGGCACGCGAACCGCCGATGAAACCGCCTCGAAGCCGAACCCGCGCATGCTGATGGAGCTGATCGACCAGTTTGGCGTACGTGCCGAGCGCACCTTGATGATCGGCGACACCACGCACGACCTGCAGTTGGCCCAAAACGCCGGCACGGCCAGCCTAGGCGTGAGCTTCGGTGCCCACGACCACGCCGCCTTCGAGCCCTATGCGCCCCGCCATGTTGCACATTCCACCGCTGAGTTACACCAGTGGTTGCGGGAGCATGCGTGAACCCGGGCCCCATCGATCTGTGCGCCGCCGAAGACCTGAGTGAGCACGGACGTGCCTACACCTTCGACCTGATGTGGCAAGGCGAGTGCGTCAGCGCCTTTGCCCTGCGTTTTAAAGGCCGCGTGGTGGCCTACCTGAACCGCTGCGCCCACATGCCGGCTGAAATGGACTGGAACCCGGGCGAGTTTTTGGATGCCGACCGCAGCTTCATCTTGTGTTCGATCCACGGCGCTTCGTATGACCCGCGCAATGGGCAGTGCGCTGGTGGGCCCTGCGGCCGCGGTGCCTTGGTGGCCTTGGCGGTGAAGGAAGAAGGGGGCCGCGTCACTTGGTATCCTTCCGCTGGTTTTGAACCCTTGAGCTTCACATGAACAACAATCCACAGCCGCCCAATCCCTTGCTTGAGGCCGCATCGCCGGCGGCGCCGGGTCCAGCGGCCAACGCCGTACCTGAGCGCGCGAGCCACGACACGCGTAACGGCGAAGCCCGAAGCGGGGATGCCATGGAGCGCGTACTGACCGAGCTCGTTCGCGACCGCCGCGCCGAGCGACGTTGGCGTTCGCTGTTTCGCTTGGCGTGGCTGCTGGTGGCCGTTGCACTGATTTGGACAGTGACGCCCACACGTGGCTTGAGTACCGCACCTGCAGGCCCGCACACCGCCTTGGTGGACTTGCGAGGTGAAATCCAGGCTGAGGGTCTGGCCAGTGCCGACGCCCTGATGCTGCCGCTGCGCGATGCCTTTTCCAATACCAATGCCCGAGCGGTGGTGCTGCGCATCAACAGCCCAGGTGGTTCCCCTGTTCAGGCGGGCCTGGTGAACGACGAGATACGCAGGCTCAAGGCGCTCCACCAGAAGAAGGTGTACGCGGTGGTGGAAGAGATTTGTGCCTCCGGGGCTTACTACATCGCGGTGGCTGCCGATGAAATTTATGTAGACAAGGCCAGCCTGGTGGGCTCTATCGGGGTGCTCATGGAGGGATTTGGTTTTGTGGACCTCATGGGCAAGCTGGGTGTGGAGCGACGGCTGGTGACCGCAGGTGAAAACAAGGGCATGCTGGACCCCTTCACCCCACAGGGCGCCCGTGAGCGCGAGCACACTCAGGCCCTGATCAACCAGATTCACCAGCAGTTCATCAGCGTGGTCAAAGAAGGCCGCGGCGCTCGCCTAAAGGCTACGCCCGATACCTTCTCCGGGCTGTTCTGGAATGGCGAGGAGGCGGTACGCCTGGGCTTGGCCGATGCGGTGGGCAGCGTGGATTTTGTCGCCCGGGAAAAGGTACAAGCGCCCGATGTGGTGGACTACAGCCCCCGGGAAAACGTGGCAGAGCGGCTGGCCAAGCGCTTCGGGGCCTCTGTGGGCGCGGGCGCCTTGATGGCGCTCCGGGCCATGGGTACCGAGCCGCGATGGGGCGCTGGATCCATACCTGTGCCGGGGCGTTGAACCAGCGGGCCATGGCAGAGGGCTTGTTCGTCGCGCTGCAGCACCTGATACCCAAGCGCGCCCTGACCGAAATGATGGGCGCCTTGGCCCGTTCTCAAGGTGGGGCTATGACCACCGGGGTCATCCGTTGGTTTGTGGGCCGCTACGGTGTGGACATGTCCGAGGCAGCCAACCCCGACGTCACCGCATACGCCAGCTTCAATGACTTCTTCACCCGCGCGCTCAAGCCGGAGGCGCGCCCTATGTCTAGCGCCGACTGGCTGTGCCCGGTCGACGGGGCCATCAGCCAGGTTGGGCCCATCGCGGGCGACCAGCTGTTTCAGGCCAAGGGTCACCACTACAGTACCCGGGCGTTGGTGGGCGGAGACGCCAAATTGGCTGCACAGTTTCAAGACGGCTCTTTTGCCACGCTGTACCTTAGCCCAAGGGACTATCACCGCATACACATGCCCTGTGCGGGCCGCTTGACCCGCATGCTTCACGTACCGGGCGACCTCTATTCGGTCAGCCCGGTGACCGCACGCGGTGTGCCGGGCCTGTTCGCGCGCAATGAACGGGTGGTGTGTGTGTTCGACACCGAATACGGCCCCTTTGTCTTGGTTTTGGTAGGCGCCACGATTGTGGGCAGCATGGCCACTGTTTGGCATGGGGTGGTCAATCCCCCCAGGCCTGGGGTGGTGCGTGAGTGGCGCTACACAGACCAGCCGGTGGAATTGGCCCGGGGTGCTGAAATGGGGCGTTTTTTGCTGGGCTCCACCGTGGTGATGTTGTGGCCTCGCATGGCGCAGCCCTTGGCTTTCAACCCGCAATGGACGCCGGGTGGTGCCATTCGCATGGGTGGGGTCATGGCTCAAAGAGGGGGCGTACGACCGTAGGATAAGGCTTCACTGGAGAGACGACCATGTTCGGTTTGATGCAACAACAGCCCCTGCTGATTTCTTCCCTGCTCGTGCACGCCGAGCGGCACCACCCCGATCAGGAGATCGTCTCGCGGCGAGTCGAAGGCGATATCCACCGCTGCACCTACGAAGTCCTCGCAGCGCGCTCGCGTCGCATGGCGCGGGCCCTTCAGGCCTTGGGCATCCAGCCGTCCGACCGCGTGGCCACCCTGGCGTGGAACGGCTATCGGCATATGGAGCTGTATTTCGCGGTCTCGGGCATCGGCTCGGTCCTGCACACCGTCAACCCGCGCCTGCACCCCGATCAGGTGGTGTGGATTGCCGACCACTCCGAAGACCAGATCTTCTTCTTCGACCTGACCTTCCTGCCGTTGATTGCCGCAGTTGCCCCACGCACCAAGACAGTCAAGCATTGGGTGGCGATGACCGATCGGGCCCACCTGCCCGAAGCGGCCAAGGCCATCCCCAACCTGTTGCTATACGAAGATCTGGTGACGTCTGAGCCTGATGCGCCGATGAACTGGCCAGTGTTCGATGAGCAATCGGCCTCTTCGCTGTGTTACACGAGCGGCACCACGGGTAACCCCAAGGGCGTGCTCTACAGCCACCGATCAACCGTGCTGCACACCTTGGCTGCTGCCCTGCCTGACGCCCTGAACTGTTCAGCGCGCGACGTCATCCTGCCGGTGGTGCCGATGTTCCATGTAAACGCTTGGGGCCTGCCCTACGTGGCCTGCATGACAGGCGCCAAGATGGTGTTCCCAGGCGGAGCCTTGGACGGAAAGTCGCTATACGAATTATTCGAAAGCGAACAGGTCACGCTGTCAGCGGGTGTGCCCACGGTGTGGCAAGCCCTGTTGGCGCACGTGGGGGCCAACCAGCTGCAGTTCAGCTCCATGCGCCGCACGGTGATCGGTGGATCGGCCTGCCCGCCGGCGATGATTCGCACCTTCAAAGAGCAGTATGGCGTGGACGTGATCCACGCTTGGGGCATGACTGAAATGAGTCCTTTGGGTACGGCCTCGACCTTCAAGGCGCGGCACCTGGCGCTGTCGCAGGAAGACCGCTACAGCATCATGAACCGACAGGGCCGCACCATCTTCGGTGTGGACATGAAGGTGGTGGACGAAGAAGGCCAGGAGATCCCGTTCGGCACTGACAAGAGCGGTGACCTGTTGGTGCGTGGGCCTTGGATTTTGCAGCAGTACTTCAAGGGCGAGGGCGGCGATGTATTGCGTGATGGCTGGTTCCCCACGGGCGATGTGGCCAAGATCGACGCCGAGGGCTATATGCTCATCACCGACCGCACCAAGGATGTGATCAAGAGCGGTGGGGAGTGGATTGGCTCGATCGACCTGGAAAATATCGCGATGGCCCACCCGGCCGTGGCCATGGCCGCATGCATTGCGGCCCGGCACCCGAAGTGGGATGAGCGGCCCTTGCTGGTGGTGGTGAAGAAGCCCGGGGCCGAGGTGACGCGTGAAGAACTTATCGCCTTCTACGAGGGCAAGATCGCCAAGTGGTGGACGCCTGATGATGTGGCGTTCGTCGAGGCCATTCCGCTCGGCGCCACGGGCAAGATGCAGAAGAACAAGCTGCGGGAGCAGTTCAAGGATTACACGTTGCCGACGGCTTGAGGGCCGGGTGCGCAGAGGCGTTGCGCTGAAGCGCTGCTCCGCACCCGGCAGGCCCGCAGCCCGGGCCACACCGCGTTTTTCCACCCTCAATAGGCCAGAACCCAGCGCCTATGCGCTGACCTGCTCCCGCAACTGCGTGGTCTGCTCGCTCCAATACGCTGCTGTCCCGAAGTGCGGAAACGCCCGTGGAAACGCCGGGTCTTCCCACCGTTGGGCAATCCACGCGCTGTGCTGGATCATGCGCAGCGTGCGCAGCGGCTCGATCAGGGCGAGTTCGGCATCGTCGAAGTCGCGCACCGTTTCATAGCCTTGCAGCAGCAGTTGCAGGCTGCGGGCTCTACCGGCGTCGTCGCCCGGCAGGAGCATCCACAGATCTTGCACCGCCGGCCCATTGCAGGCGTCGTCCAGGTCTACGACATGCGGACCTTCTTCGCGCCACAGGATATTGCCTAGGTGCGCGTCGCCGTGCAGCCGCAGGCTGATCACATGGCCGGTGGTCTCAAAGGCTTGAGCGGCGGCGTCCAGCGCGCGGTCTGAGGCGTCTTGCCAAGCTGCTTGCTCCCCGGGGCTGACCACCCTGTGCTGCAGCAGCCAGCGCTGGTTCGCGCGGCCCCAGGTCGCCGCGTTCAAGGTTCGGCGCTGGGCGAAGGGCCGGCGGGCGCCTACCTGGTGCAAGCGGGCCACGAAGCGGCCGATCCACTGCAGGGTCTGGGCATCGTCGATTTCCGGGGCCCGCCCAAATTTGCGGGGGCACACCGCAAAGCGCCAGTGTTGTTCGCCTTGGCTCCAATGGGCCAGGGTGTGGTGAGTGCCACTGAGGGCGACCGCCGCTGGGCCTTTGGCCTCGGTCAGTCCGCTTGAGGCCAGGCTCAAGGGTGCCACCACCGGGACCTCTTCATCTTGCAACTCCCAGGCAAAGTCGTGTTCTTCCAGAATCTGAGCATCGGACCAGCGGCCGGGCCGGTAGAACTTCGCCACCACCGCTTCGCCCGATTCCAGGAACACCTGGAACACCCGGTTTTCATAGGAATTGAGTTGTAAAAGCCGCCCGTCACCGCGCAGGCCGACCGTGTCCAGCGCGGTGAGCACATCGTGGGGTTGCAGGGCGGCAAAGCCAGTAACCCCTGGAACGTGCGGGAACTCGTTTGATTCGGACATTGCGCATCGTACGCGCGCTCGGCGACGCGTCAGGCCGCAGGATGGCCGCAGGACAAGCCGGGCGGCTAGGACCGCTCGGGCTTTGCCCCAAAGGGGCTTTGCGCTATACTAGAAGACTTTCCCGTTTGCAGCGGGGAATGGTTGCGTCTCGATAAGGGTGCGTGTGGGGTGGCAAGTCCACCTGGCAGTCATTCCGACAGAGGGCCGCCGCTGAGAGGCCGAACAGCAGAATCGGCACCGAAGTGGGGCGCTTGTGCAGAGCCAACCGCCAAAAAACAGCTGCCGTTCCTAGAAAAAGACTCTCATGAAGACCTTCAGCGCCAAGCCGGCCGAAGTGAAGCACGAGTGGTATGTGATTGACGCCACCGACAAGGTGCTCGGACGTGTTGCCAGCGAAGTGGCACTCCGTTTACGCGGCAAGCACAAGGCCATTTACACGCCTCACGTCGACACCGGTGATTTCATCGTCGTCGTCAATGCTGACAAGCTTCGTGTCACCGGCAACAAAGCCGAAGACAAGGTGTACTACCGCCACTCGGGCTTTCCCGGCGGCATCTACGCCACGAAGTTCAAGGACATGCAAGCCAAGCACCCTGGCCGCGCGCTGCACAAGGCCGTCAAGGGCATGTTGCCCAAGGGTCCGCTGGGTTACGCGATGGTCAAGAAGCTGAAGGTATATGCCGGTGCCTCGCACCCGCATACCGCCCAGCAACCCAAGACGCTTGAGATCTAAGGAACGGCCATGATCGGAAATTGGAACTACGGTACCGGCCGCCGCAAGAGCTCGGTGGCCCGTGTCTTCATCAAGAAGGGCACTGGCCAGATCACCGTCAACGGCAAGCCCGTTGAGCAGTACTTCGGCCGCCAGACGTCCATCATGATCGTCAAGCAGCCCCTGATGCAGACCAACAACGCCGAAGCCTTTGACATCAAGGTCAATGTGCACGGTGGCGGTGAATCGGGCCAAGCAGGCGCGGTGCGCCATGGCGTGACCCGCGCGCTGATCGACTACGATGCAGCTCTCAAGCCGGAACTCAGCCGTGCCGGCTTCGTCACCCGTGACGCCCGCGAGGTGGAGCGCAAGAAGGTCGGTCTGCACGGCGCTCGCCGCCGCAAGCAGTTCAGCAAGCGCTGATCGGCCTGAACAGGCGCCTGCGGCCCTCGGGTCAGGCGCTTGCCGAACAATCTCCGTGTGCGGTTCGCGCGCGGTGAGCTTATTTGCGGGGCGCGGCGCCCAAACACCCTTTGACGAGCAGGCCTTGCACGTACTGGGCCGCCCAGCGCCATAATCCAACGACCTTGGAGGAATTAGCCATGAACGCTGTTGCTGATCAAGTCAACCTCACCACCGACGGCATGCCCGCTCCGCTGGTCTTCACTGACAGCGCTGCGGCCAAAGTGGCCGACTTGGTGGCCGAAGAAGGTAATCCCGAACTCAAGCTGCGCGTGTTCGTGCAAGGCGGCGGCTGCTCGGGTTTCCAGTACGGGTTCACCTTTGACGAAGCCGTCAATGAAGATGACACGCAGATGCAAAAGAACGGCGTCACCCTGTTGATCGACGCCATGAGCTTGCAGTACCTGATGGGTGCTGAGATCGACTATAAAGAAGACCTGCAGGGCGCGCAGTTCGTGATCAAGAACCCGAATGCCACCACCACCTGCGGTTGCGGCTCGTCGTTCTCGGTCTGAGGCAGGTACGGTACGCCGGGGCTGGCCTTCCCGAGCGGCCCACCGGGCCCACCGGGCCCACCGGAAGGGGCTTAGCGACGGCTGGGGTACAGGGCTCCCAGCACCCGGGGTCCACGTGCCCCGGTGACCCGCACCACATTGCCCACCTGGCCTTGCAAGAAGCGCCGGGCCAGCCAGGCAAACGCGGCTGCCTCAACATCCAAAGGGCCCATTCCGGCAGCCTGTGTTGAAGACACGGTGGCCGTGGTTCCCAGGCGCAGGCGCAAACGGTGTTCCAAGCGCTGCATCACGGCACCATTGAACGTACCGCCCCCGCACACCCAAAGGTGTGCTGCGGAGGGCAGTTCGCGCGCCATATGATCGTCCACGCACCAGGCGCTGAGCTCGCACAAGGTTGCCTGCACATCCTGCGGCTGGTAGGCTGACAAATCAACCGCTTGCAGCCAGGCAGCGTTGAACAGGTCACGTCCGGTGCTCTTGGGGGGAGGTTTTGAAAAAAAGGCTTCGCCCTGCCAATGCTGCAGCAGGGCGGACTGCACCCGGCCGGTGGCCGCCCAGTGGCCCTGATCGTCATAGGCCCGTCCCAGGTGCTGATGCGCCCACAGGTCCATCAGCACATTGGCTGGCCCGCAATCAAAACCCCCGACGTCCCCGTGTGCAGGCAAGAGGGTCAGGTTGGCAATGCCGCCCAGGTTGAGCACCGCCACATCGCGTTCGGCCTCTTGGAACACATCCGCATGAAAGGCCGGCACCAGTGGCGCACCCTGGCCCCCAGCGGCCACATCGCGGCTTCGAAAATCACAGACTACGTCGATGCTGCTGAGCTCCGCCAAGAGGCTGGCGTTGTGCAACTGCAGGGTGTAGCCCCGGCCGTCGAATTCGCCCGGTCGGTGCCGAACCGTCTGGCCGTGCAGGCCTATGGCAGCCACGTCCTGGGCCTGCACGCCGGCTTGTTGCAGCAAGCGCTGGACCACATCGGCCGCATCCACAC
This sequence comes from Betaproteobacteria bacterium, assembly GCA_016868355.1. Taxonomy (GTDB): domain Bacteria; phylum Pseudomonadota; class Gammaproteobacteria; order Burkholderiales; family Burkholderiaceae_C; genus RFTU01. Next base: position 43,230 of record VGHB01000002.1, read on the forward strand.
TCATGCGGTTGGCAGCCAGAGCCGCGCGGTGCAACTCGTCGGGCCCCGAGGTGTTCAGGGACAGCAGTTCCGCTCGCAGCACAGGGTCAAAGTCTCCCCGGGCGCGTGAAAGGGTGTCAAACCGGTGGTCGCCGGCCCGCCAGCGCAGCAGCACACCGTCCAAGCCGTCCAGCGAGGTGCCAGACATCAGACCGATGGTCAGGGCTTGGGATTCGGGGGCGAGTGAAAGGGGCACCGTGTGCTGCCCGGCGTGTGTCAGTCGCCGCGGCTCGAGTCGCCAGCAATGGTGGCTGCGACCTCCAGCTTGGTGCGCAGCAGCTCAGCCTGCGCTGTGAAGGCACCACGCGACTGCTCGGCCAGCGGAACTGGCGCGGCCATGCGCGCGGCCTTGAGCGGGTCGACATGGCGCCCGTTGACTCGGAATTCGTAGTGCAGATGCGGCCCGGTGGCGGTGCCTGTAGCCCCCACCGCGCCAATGCGCTGGCCCTGCTGAACACGTTCTCCACGGCGCACGTCAATGCGGCTGAGGTGGGCGTACAAGGTGGTCTTGTCGCCGCCGTGGCGCACCACTACGGTGTTGCCATAGCCACCTTGCCAGCCGGCAAATTCAACTTTGCCCTCGGCCACGGTTCGCACCGGCGTACCCACAGGCGCGCCATAGTCCACACCGGTATGGGCCATCGTACGTTGGAAGATCGGGTGAAAGCGCATCGCAAAGCCCGAGGTGATGCGTGAAAACTCCATTGGGCTGGCCAGGAAGGCTCGGCGTTTGCTCTTGCCGCTAAAGTCGTAGTAACTGCCGCGTTGGGCGTCCTTGAACCACACCGCCTGGTGCACACGGCCGTTGTTGACAAACTCGGCGGCCAGCACCCGGCCGGCGGCCTGGTTCCAATTGATTGGTTCGCCGTCGGCCGTAAGGCTTTCGTACACCACGCTGAAGGAATCACCGCGCTTGAGTTCGCGGTGGAAGTCGATATCGCCCGAGAAGATTTCAGCCATCTGCGAGGCAATCGCGTCGGGCATTTGCGCTTCATCGGTGGCGGCGAACAGCGAAGAGCGGATAGTGCCGCTGCCGAACTGGACGCGCGATTGCAGTTCCACGGTTTCCAGGTCGGTGACCCAAGCTCCGTCCACACGGTTGAGCGTCAGGCGGTTGAAGTGGCTTTCCGACAGGTTCCGCTGCTCTGCCGGGAAGCGCGCCACCAGTTCAATGAGCCGGCCGGCAGCATCGGCCTTGGCTCTGACCATCTTCTGTGGACGGCCCTCGAGGAGCATGCGGGCCTGGCGGTCTTGCCGGATGTAGGCTGCCGCATCGGGGTCGTTGACCCCCAGACGGCTTAGCAGCGACTCGGCGGTGTCTTGCTTGCGCGTCGTGTCGGAGCGGTATAGCTCCAGCGGCAGGTCGGCCAAGGCTTCCAACTGCTCAACCACGTTGGATGCCGGATGCAGCACCTGGGTGATGGTTTGCTGAGGCAGGTCGGCTGCATTGGGCGCCAAGGGAGCCAAACCGAAGGCGGTTGCTGCCAAGCCCGTCATGCCCAGCCCAAGGCCCCACATCAGCCGGCGGCGGTGCGTCTGGGCCCAGACGTGAACGGCGGTGACGAGCGCGTGGTGCTGCATGGAAAAAAGGACAAACATTTCGCCTCAGCCGACTGGGAAGTCGGCCTCAGCAGTGACCGGTAAACAGAACCCGATGGTGGCCCAACGCCGGAGCGGGCTCGAGCTTGGCCCAGGCGGTCGGTAGAATCCGGCTCGCATCTGAGACAGGCTGCAGGCTCTGTCAGAACGTCTTAAGTGTATCGGCAGATGTGAAAAATCAATCCTTTTTTGCATCCATGAAACACCCTGGGCAAGCCGCGATTTCTGATAAAGCAAGTACTCACTCACAAGCGGAGGATGAGGGTTCGGCTGCGGTGCGGGCGGCCTTGGCAGTGACGCTGCGGGGCTGTGAGGAACTCTTGCCCCGTGCGGACTGGGTGCGCAAACTGCAGCGCAGCGAATCCACGCGCACGCCCCTGCGCATCAAGTTCGGCATGGACCCAACCGCCCCGGACCTGCACCTGGGCCACACGGTGGTGCTCAACAAGATGCGTCAGTTGCAGGACCTGGGGCACCGTGTCATCCCCCTGATTGGTGACTTCACCACCATGATTGGCGACCCCTCGGGCCGCAACAGCACCCGACCGGCGCTCACGCGCGAACAAATCGAAAGCAATGCCAAGACTTATTTCGAGCAGGTCGGCTTGGTGATCAAGCTTGACGACGCCGAAGTGCGCTGGAACAGCGAGTGGAGCGACCCGCTGGGTGCGCGCGGCATCATCGGCCTGGCTTCGCGCTACACAGTGGCGCGGATGATGGAGCGCGACGACTTCACCAAGCGCTACAAGGCGGGCACCGCGATCAGCGTCCACGAGTTCCTGTATCCCCTCATGCAGGGCTATGACTCGGTAGCCCTCAAGAGCGACCTGGAGTTGGGCGGCACCGACCAGAAGTTCAACCTCCTCATGGGCCGCCACCTTCAAGAAGAGTTTGGCCAGGAACCGCAGTGCATCTTGACCATGCCCTTGCTCGAAGGGCTGGACGGCGTGGACAAGATGTCCAAGAGCAAGAACAACTACATCGGCATCACCGAGCCGGCCAATACGATGTTCGCCAAGGTGCTGTCGATTTCTGACGAGCTGATGTGGCGCTGGTTCACCCTGCTGTCGTTGAAGGCCGAATCGGAAATCCAAGCCCTGAAGGCCGAGGTGCAAGCCGGGCGCAATCCCAAGGAGGCCAAGGTTTTGCTGGCCCGCGAGATCACTGAGCGCTTCCACGGCCGTGCGGCTGCCCATGCGGCCGAGCAGGACTTTGTCAACCGGGCCCGTGGCGGTGTTCCGCAGGATATTCCCGAGGTGGCGCTGTCGGGTGTGCCTATGGGCATTGCCGCTCTGCTCAAGGCCGCTGGCTTGGCGCCGTCTTCGAGTGAGGCCAACCGTTTGATTGAGGGTGCGGGTGTGCGGGTGGACGGCAGCGTGATCAGTGACAAAGCCTTGAAGCTGCCCGCCGGTACCTTCGTGGTTCAGGTTGGTAAGCGCAAGTTTGCTCGGGTGAAGCTGAGCTGAACCGGGCGCGGGCTATGGGGCCTGTTCCATGGCCTACGCCTACGGCGTGAGAAGTTGGAACGGAGCGTGCGATGAAGAGCCTGTCGGTCAGCGCCTACCTCAAGCTGTCGGTGGCGGTGGCTTTGCTGACCGTTGCCTTGAAGACCGGCGCCTGGTGGCTAACCGATTCGGTGAGCCTGTTGTCCGATGCGATGGAGTCCCTGGTCAACCTGGCGGGTGCCATGTTTGCTCTGGCCATGGTGACGGTGGCGCAGCAGCCCGCTGACGAAGACCACCCCTTTGGCCACCACAAGGCTGAATACTTCTCCAGCGGGTTCGAGGGGGTCTTGATCTTGGTGGCGGCACTGGCCATCATCGGCGCTGCGGTGCACCGCCTGCTGTATCCCCAGCCGATGCAGGCCTTGGGATTGGGCTTGGCGCTGTCAGTGTTGAGTTCAGCTCTCAATGGGCTGTTGGCCTGGGCGATGCTAAAGAAGGCGCGCGAGCATGGCTCGATAGCATTGGAGGCCGACGCGCGGCACCTGTACACCGATGTGTGGACATCGATAGGCGTGGTGGCGGCCCTGGTGCTGGTGGCCTACACCGGATGGGCCTGGCTCGACCCGGTGGTGGCCATTGCGGTGGCTCTGAACATCCTGCGCGAAGCCCTGCACCTGGTCAGGCGTTCAGCTGACGGGCTGATGGACCGGGCCTTGGAGCCGCCGCTGCGCGAAGAAATCGACCGTACATTGGCGCTGTTTGCCCACCAGGCCATCCGCTTTGACCATGTGGTGACACGCCAGGCCGGTCAGCGCCGGTTTGTGGACCTGCACATGCACATGCCTGCGGGCTGGACCTTGGGCCGGGCAGCGGCGCTGCGCACCTCGGTGGAACAAGCGTTGATGAGCGCCGTACCTGGGCTTCGCGCCTCCATCCAGCTGCTGCCGATGGACGTGGAGGCTCATTTCAACGACCCGTAGGATTTGATCCAAGGCCGCCCAAACAAAACAGGGCCCGCAAGCCCCGTTGTGAACGGCAGCTGACCGGCTGGGTCAGCCGAATGACTCAGCCGACACCGTCAGTCGGCGTACTGGCCTGCGGCCCTGATGACCGGGCCCCACTTGTTGGTTTCCGCGTCCACGAACTTGCGGTGTTCAGCGGGCGCCAGGCGCTCGTCGGTCACCACCACCGCACCCAAATCTTGCTGGCGCTTGATGAACTCAGCGTCCTTCAGCGCGGTGCGCAGGGCGGCATTGACCTGGTCAAGCACCGGCTTGGGGGTGCCCTTGGGGGCATACAGGCCGTGCCAAATACTCACGTTGAAGCCCCTGAAGCCTAGTGAGTCCAGCGTGGGCAGTTTGGCCAGCGCCGGGGTGCTCAGGGGCTTGTTGGTGGACACGGCGAAGGCCTTGATCTTGCCGCCTTCGATCTGCGCTGTGGTGTTGGTGGTCTGGTCGCACATCAGGTCGACCTGGCCGCCGATCAGGTCGGTCATGGCCGGGCCGGTTCCCTTGTAGGGCACCGTGGTCATGGCCACCGCCAAACTCTGCTGAAACAGCAGGCCGCACAGGTGTGAGGCGGCACCCAGGCCTGCGTTGGCAAGGTTGATCTTGCCCCTGTTGGCGTCGATCCACTTGCGCAATTCGGCAAAGTTGTTGGCCGGCAGCGTGGTGCGGCCCACCAGGGTCATGGGCACTTCATTGACCATGCCCAGAAACTCGAAGTCGCTCATCACGTTGTACGGCAAGTTGCGATAGAGCGCCGGCGCGGTGGCCATGCCGATGTGGTGCAGCAGCAAGGTGTAGCCATCGGGGGCAGCCTTGGCCACCTTGGCAGCGCCCAAGGTGCCACCGGCACCGCCAACATTTTCGATGACCACGCTTTGGTTGTTCAGGCTTTTGCGCAGCACCTCACCCAGGTCACGAGCCACCTTGTCGGTGGGCCCGCCGGCAGCGAAAGGCACCACGATGGTGATTGGCTTATCAGGGTAGGCAGCCAGTGCATTGGAGGCCAGGCCCACCGACAGGCTAAGGGCAGCTACAAGACTCAACAAACGCTTCATGATAATCCTCGTTGAAGTGATGCAAAAACGAAAATGCCATCCCAGGGATACAAGCGAGCTTCGGCTCGGCGGAAATCAAGTGTCAACTTGCTCAAGTGTACTTTCGCGCGTCTTCTATGACCTTGCCATCGTTGGGGAGGCTGCCCGGCGCCACCACCTGGACCTGGTCAGCCCTCAGCTTGGTGATGTCCTTGATGGTGGCGGCCAGGGCCTGCTCCAGGCCGTCGGCAGGGCCGGAATGCTCGACCCGCACAATCATGCGGTCATTGGCCATTTCACCTTCGACCACCAAGCGTGCACGCTGCACACCGGCGTGTCGTTTGACGATGTCGCCCACTTGGCTGGCATGCACGAACATGCCGCGCACCTTGGTAGTTTGGTCGGCGCGGCCCATCCAACCCTTGATTCGAAGGTTGGTGCGTCCGGTGGGGCAGGGTCCCGGTAACAAGGCCGACAGGTCGCCCGTACCGAAGCGCACCAGCGGGTAGTCGAGGTTGAAAACGCTGACCACAACCTCACCTACTTCACCCTCGGGGACAGGGTCATCGGTGCCGGGACGCACAATTTCCAGCAGGATCCCTTCATCGACCACCAGACCCTGGCGTGCCTCGGTTTCGTAGGCAATCACGCCCGCGTCGGCTGTGGCGTAGGCCTGGTAGCCCTGGATGCCGCGCTCGCTCAGCCAGTCGCGAAGCGACGGTGGAAAGGCCTCGCCGCTGAGCAGGGCCTTTTTAATCGAGGCTATCGACACGCTGGTTTCTGCAGCTTTTTCCATCAAGATACGAAGGAAACTGGGCGTGCCGCAATAGGCATCTGGCCGCAGTTCGGCTATTGCCTGCAGTTGCAGTTCGGTGTTGCCCACGCCACCCGGGAAAACGGTGCAGCCCAGGGCATGCGCGCCGGCTTCCATGATCCAGGCGCCCGGGGTGAGGTGGTAGCTGAAACTGTTGTGCACCAAGTCACCCGCACGCAAGCCGGCTGCGCGCAGGGCGCGCGCGGAGCGCCAGTAGTCAGGTGCCGCGCCCTCGGGTTCGTAGATTGGACCGGGTGACTGGTACACACGGTGTGCGCCGTGGCGGGCCATCGAACGCCAACCGATGGCGGAGAAGCCGCCGAAGGGGTCGGTGGCTCGCGAGGCGATTTGCCGCTGCAGCAGCTCGCCCTTGCGGGTGACAGGCACGCGAGCCAAGGCTTTACGGCTGGTCGTGGATTCAGGGTCTACCCCCCTGAGCCGTTCGCCCAGGGCGGGCAGTTGTTGCGCCGCACGCAGCAAGCCGGGCAGTGCACTGAACAGGGCGGCCTCGCGTTCGGCGCTGGAGCGCCATTCAAGGCTTTTGGGTGGGCCGCTAGGCTCAGTCATGCTCTTCGCTCCACTGGGCGAGCCGTTTCTTGAGATCACCGGTGAAGTCACGCACATCGGCGGACGATTTCAGGCTGCACACGGCCCACTCCGGGGTGCTACGCGATGGTTTCTTCACCCGCCGCGCTTCGATCTCACCAGGCTGCAACGTCAGCTGCGCGATAAGCACGCCGCGTCGTTCCCAGCGCCCCTGGCGTTCTTGCAGGCCCAGGCCGCGCAGCTCACGCCGAAGGCGCTCCAAGGCGTCTCCAGCCTGGAAGGCTGGGGCTGCAAAGTCCCAGGTTTGATCGCTCATGCACAGCCCTTAGGCCAACCAGCGCTTGCGGCGCTTGTAGCTCTTTACGTCCTTGAAGCTTTTGCGGTCGCCGCCGCCCATGCCCAGGTAGAACTCTTTGACATCTTCGTTTTCACGCAAATCCTTGGCAGCCCCGTCCATCACAATGCGGCCGTTCTCCAAGATGTAGCCATAGTCCGAGTAGCGCAGGGCCATGTTGGTGTTCTGCTCGGCTAGCAGGAAGGTCACGCTTTCCTTGCTGTTGAGGTCCTTAACGATTTCGAATACCTCTTCCACGATCTGGGGCGCCAAGCCCATGGACGGCTCGTCCAACAAGACCATCTTGGGGTTGGCCATCAGTGCGCGGCCAATGGCGCACATTTGCTGCTCGCCGCCAGAGGTGTAGGCGGCCTGTGACCCACGCCGGATCTTCAGGCGCGGAAAGTAGTTGTAGACCTTCTCCAGAGTTTGATTAACTGCGGCCTTGCCGTCTTTACGGGTGTAGGCGCCAGTCATCAGGTTCTCTTCAATCGTTAAATGTGCGAAACAGTGACGGCCTTCCATTACCTGAATCACGCCGCGGTCGACCATGGCTGCCGTCGAAAGCTTTTCAATGCGTTCTCCGCGCAACTCAATAAAGCCTTTGGTGACTTCGCCACGCTCGCCGGCCAACAGGTTGCTCACCGCGCGCAGAGTGGTGGTTTTGCCAGCACCGTTGCCGCCCAGAAGGGCTACGACCGAGCCTTCGGGAACCTGCAGGGATACACCTTTGAGCACAAGGATCACGTGGTTGTAGATGACCTCGATGCCGCTAACGTTGAGAAAGGAAGGGGTGCTCATGAGGGGTCCTTCGGCCGCTCTTGGAAGCACCGTGCACAAAGGTTCAGCACGGCGCTTTGAACAGCAACCTGGGGTCACGCGCAGGGCCAAAGCCGTGCGCGTGACTGCGTTTCTTACGACTGGCAGTCGCTCGGGTCGCGGCGAGCGATCTTCTTCTCGGCGGCGTACTTGTCGGCCGCAGCCCTGATCATCGGTTTGATGATCGACTGATCGGCTTCATACCAATCCGAGGTGAAGTTCCACTTCTTTCCGTCCCAGGTGTGGACGCGGGCCACGGCTGCACCACGGTGGTCTTGGCAGGACGTGGAGATCGGGCGCATCACACCGGAAAAGCCTAGCGCGTCAAGCTTTTTCTGGTCCAAGGCCAGGTTCTCTAACCCCCATCGTGTCTGCTCGCCGGTCATATGCTTGCCCTTGCCGAAACGCTCCTGGGCTCGCCTGACACCCTCAGTGGACAGCATGGCGGCAACCAGACCGCGCACGTACAGCACCTGGCCCACTTCGTCCCTGGGGCCAGTACCCTGACCCTTACCATGCACTTCCTTGAGAATCTCTTGGGTGATCTTGGCGTTGGGCTCGGCGCCGTGCTGCAGTGCTAGCGCGTTGTAGCCGCGGGCACCGTCTCCCACGTCCTTGACATCAGGCTCTGCGCCGGCCCACCACACACCATACATCTTTTCGCGCGGATAGCCGATGGCCACGGCCTCTTTCAAGGAGGTGGAGTTCATCACACCCCAGCCCCAAAGGAAAAGGTAGTCCGGGCGTGACTGACGAATCCTGAGCCAGGTGGCTCTTTGTTCCACCCCCGGATGCGTGACGGGCAGCAACTCGAGCTCAAAGCCATGCATCTTGCTGCGCTCGGTCAGCTGCGGAATGGGCTCCTTGCCGTAGGGGCTGTCGTGATAGACCAGCGTGATCTTCTTTCCCTTGAGCTTGTCAGCGCCGCCCTCTTTGATCGCAATGTGTTGCACCAGGATGTCAGCGGCATCCCAGTAGGTGCCGGTCAGCGGAAAGTTCCACTTGAAGACCATGCCGTCGGTGGATTCACTACGGCCGTAGCCGGCGGTGATCAGCGGAATCTTGTCAACCGGGACCTTTTCGGTGAGGGCAAATGTAATGCCAGTGGATAGCGGATGAAACACCGTGGCGCCCTTGCCCTTCAGGCGCTCATAGCACTCCACGCCTTTGTCGGTGGCGTAGCCGGTTTCGCACTCTTCCCAGCTGACCTTTACCCCGTTGATGCCGCCCTTGGCATTGAGGTACTTCAGGTAGTCGACATAGCCATTGGCGAACGGCGTGCCGTTAGGTGCGTACGCGCCCGTGCGGTACACGAGCACGGGGAAAAACTGCTCTTTGGCCTGGGCGTGGGCCACGGGCATCGTGGCAACTGCTCCCAAGCCGGCCGTGGCTACGGCCGCAGCGGCGGCGAGTGATCTGAATTTCATGTTGCTTAACTCCAGAGGTTTAAAAACGCACGCGTCCGTGCAGCATTGACTCGCCTTCAGGAGGCGGACTCAATTGGGTTGACCAGGACTCCATCGTCATGGCGGCTCGTCCTTAGATGTTCAGCGGCATAGCGGGTTCAATTGGACTGTTCAGGCTGTCAGAGTCGAAGGGCTTGAGCGGCATAAACCTATCAATGCGGGAAGGGCCAAAGGCGCAGTTTTTCCTTGGCGACCGACCAGAGCCGGGCCAAGCCGTGCGGCTCAACAATGAGAAAGAAGATGATCAAGGTGCCGTAGATCATGAAGGTCAGGTGAGCGGCCAGCGCGACGTCAAAGCCCAAGCGCACACCCAGCAGATCCAGCGCAATGGGCAGCACCACAATAAAGGCCGCTCCAAAGAAGCTGCCCATGATTGAGCCAAGGCCGCCGATGATCACCATGAACAATAACTGAAACGAGCGGTCTATGGAGAATGCGGCGGGCTCCCAGGCACCCAAATACACAAAGCCCCACAAGGCGCCGGCAACGCCAACAAAGAAGGAGCTGACCGCAAACGCCGTGAGCTTGGCGTAAACCGGCCGGATGCCGATCACTGAGGCTGCAACGTCCATATCGCGTATGGCCATCCACTCGCGGCCTATATGGCTGCGCACGAGGTTTTTGGCAATCAGCGCGAAAACGACCACGAACCCCAAGCAGAAGAGGTACTTGTCAGCAGGGGTGTCAATTGACCATCCCAGCAAGGACAGATTGGACACGTTGACCGAGCCAGATGCCGTATTCATGGTGAACCACTTGATGCGCAGAAAGGCCCAATCACAGAAAAACTGTGCAGCCAAGGTGGCTACTGCCAAATACAGGCCCTTGATACGCAATGACGGGATGCCAAAGAACACACCGACCACGGTGGCACACACCCCGCCCAGCAAAATGGCCAACACGGGGGGCATGCCCTCGATGCGCATGAGGAAGTTGTAGGCCCCATAGGCCCCCACGGCCATAAAGCCACCCGTGCCGAGCGAAATCTGCCCACAGTAACCCACTAGGATGTTAAGCCCCAGTGCGGCCAGTGACAGGATCAGGAAGGGAATGAGGATGGCGCGAAACAGGTATTCGCTGGCCAGATACGGCACCGCGATGAACGCCGCAGCGATGAGCGCCGCTATAAGCACCCGGTCCTGCATGATCGGAAAGATCTGCTGGTCGGCAGCGTAGCTAGTCTTGAACTGACCGTTTTCGCGGTAGAGCATGGTCTTTAAACTCGATCGATGATCTTCTCGCCGAACAAACCCTGCGGACGCATGAGCAGGAAGAACAGCGCCAGAACATAGGCAAACCAGATCTCGATTCCGCCGCCCAAGAAGGGCCCGAGGTAGACCTCGGAGAGTTTCTCACCCACCCCGATGATCAGCCCGCCGACGATAGCCCCGGGCACTGAGGTGAGCCCGCCCAGAATCACCACGGGCAGGGCCTTGAGCGCCACCAAGGACAGCGAAAACTGCACGCCCAGCTTGGAGCCCCAAATGATGCCCGCCACCAGGGCCACAAAGCCGGCAACCGACCACACGATCACCCAAATGCGGTCCAGCGGGATACCGATGGACTGCGCGGCTTGGTGATCATCGGCCACAGCGCGAAGTGCACGCCCCGTGCTGGTGTACTGGAAAAACGCGGTCAACGAGGCAACCAGGGCTGCGGCCAGCAGTGCAGCCACCAGATCTTCTTGGTTGACGAGAATCCCACCTTGGAAAATATCGTCCAGCAGGAACATAGGGTCCTTGGGCATGCCCACGTCAATTTTGTATATGTCTGAGCCGAAGACGGTTTGCCCGAAGCCGTCGAGGAAGTAGGTGACACCTAGCGTGGCCATCAGCAGGGCGACACCTTCTTGGTTCACCAGCTTGCCCAGCACGAGGCGTTCGACCAGCCAGGCCACCAGAACCATGACCGCTACGGCGCCAACAAAGGCCAGGAGATTGACCAAGAACTTGTTGTCGATGCCGCTGAGTTGAGGCAACCAGTCTGCGAAGCGCGCCATCGCCAGCGCAGCAAAAAGCACCATGGCGCCTTGTGCGAAGTTGAAGACGCCCGATGCCTTAAAAATGAGCACAAAGCCCAGCGCCACAAGCGAGTACAGCATGCCGGCCATCAGGCCGCCGAACGTCGCTTCAATGAAAAATCCCATTGCTTGATCTCCTGGTGCGGACCATCAGTGAGAGGTGCCGAGGTAAGCGCTGATCACATCCTCGTTGCGGCGTACCTCGTCAGGCGTTCCGTCGCCGATCTTCTTGCCGTAGTCGAGCACGACCACGCGGTCGGAGATATCCATGACCACCCCCATGTCGTGCTCGATCAAGACGATGGTGGTGCCGAATTCGTCGTTCACATCGAGCACGAAGCGGCTCATATCCTGCTTTTCCTCGACGTTCATGCCCGCCATTGGCTCGTCGAGCAAAAGCACTTGCGGCTCCATCGCCAAGGCGCGGCCTAAGTCCACTCGCTTTTGCAGGCCATAGGGCAAGCGTCCGACTGGCGTCTTGCGGTAAGCCTGTATCTCCAGGAAGTCAACGATGTGCTCAACAAACTCACGATGCACGGCCTCCTCTCGCGCTGCAGCGCCCAGCCGTATGGCCTGCTGGAAGATGTTGGTGGTCATCTTCAAGTTCCGTCCGGTCATGATGTTGTCTATAACGCTCATGCCCTTGAACAGCGCCAGATTCTGAAAGGTGCGCGCCACCCCCATCTCGGCCACCTGACGCGAGTTCATGTGATCAAAGGTTTGGCCGCGAAAGGTGATCGTGCCCTGCTGAGGGGTGTACACGCCGTTGATGCAATTGAGCATCGAGCTCTTTCCCGCACCATTGGGGCCAATGATGGCGCGGACCTCATGTTCACGCACGTCGAAGCTGATGTCGGCCAGGGCTTTGACGCCCCCGAAACTCAGCGAGATGTTGTGGACGTCCAGAATCACGTCGCCAATGCGTTTTTCCGACATGGTTATGCCGCCTTCTGCACCGAGGGGAAGGTCTTCACATCCGAGATCTTCAGCGTGGCCGAAACCTGACCGGTGCGACCGTCTTCAAACTTCACCTGCGTTTGGATGAACTGCTCAGACTTGTCGCTGTACAGGGCATCCACCAAGACCTGGTACTTGGTGTTGATATAACCGCGCTTGACCTTGCGGGTGCGAGTCATCTCGCCGTCGTCTGCATCGAGTTCCTTGTGCAGGATGAGGAATCGGCTGATTTGGCTGCCCGCCAACTTGTCGTCTTGGGCCAGGTCAGCATTGACCTTTTCCACGCATTGGCGGATGAGGTCTTGTGTTTCAGGCTTGGCCGCCAGATCGGTGTAGCCGGCATAAGGCAGGTTACGCTTTTCGGCCCAGTTACCCGCCGCCTCGAAATCGATGTTGATAAAGGCGCACACCTTCTCGCGCCGATCACCAAAGGCTACCGCTTCCTTGATGAAGGGGAAGAACTTGAGCTTATTTTCCACATACTTCGGAGCAAATATGGCCCCGTCGTGCAGCCCCCCCATCAGGCGCCCCACGTCTTTGGCGCGATCGATGATCTTGAGATGACCCGAGTGGTCCAGGAATCCAGCGTCACCCGTGTGGTACCAGCCGTCGGCTGACAGCACTTCCTGCGTGGCCGCTGGGTTCTTGTAGTACTCCTTGAGCAGGCCCGGTGACTTCACCAAGATCTCGCCCGAATCGGTGAGCTTGATCTCAACCCCTGCAATGGGCACGCCCACGGTATCGCTCTTGACTTCATGGTCGGGCTGCAGGCACACGAAAACTGCGGTTTCGGTGGAGCCGTACAACTGCTTAAGGTTCACACCAATGGCACGGTAAAAGTTGAACAGGTCAGGGCCGATGGCTTCGCCAGCCGTGTAGGCCACGCGCACCCTTGACAGCCCCAGCGTGTTGCGCAGGGGTCCGTAGATGCACAGGTCGCCTAGTTTGTAGAGCAGAGCATCGGCGGCCCCCACCGACTTGCCGTCCATGAGTTCGGGGCCCACGCGGCGCGCCACGTCCATGAAGTAATGGAACAGGCGGCGTTTGATCGCGCTGGCGTCTTCCATGCGGATCATCACGCTCGTCAGGAGCCCTTCGAAAATACGCGGCGGCGCAAAGTAGTAGGTGGGGCCGATTTCCTTGAGATCGATCGTGACGGTGGCTGCGCTCTCCGGGCAATTGACCACATAGCCGCAGGCCAGCCACTGCGCATAGCTAAAGATGTTCTGGCCAATCCACGCTGGGGGCAGGTAGGCCAGCACCTCTTCGTTGGCGAGCAGGCGGTCGAAGTCTGCACCGGCGCGCGCGCGGTCCAGTAGCGTGTGGTGTGTGTGCACCACACCCTTGGGGTTTCCGGTGGTGCCTGATGTGAAGAACATGGCTGCCACTTCGCTGACTTGGCCACTGCGGACCGTGGCCTCATAGGTACCAGGGTGCTGCGCGTGGTAAGCCTTGCCCGCCTCGATCAGCTGGTCGAGCGAAGTCAAGCCCGGCTCTTGGTAGTTGCGCAGGCCGCGCTCGTCGTCGAACCAAATGTGCGACAACTGCGGGCAGCTCTCACGCAGCTCCAGCAGCTTATCCACCTGTTCTTGGTTTTCGCCAATGGCATAGGCCACTTCGGCGTTGTTGATGGGGAAGGTGTATTCAGTGGCCGCCGCGTCTTGGTACAGCGGCACTGGAATGGCGCCCAGGGCTTGTGCAGCCAGCATGCTGGCGTACAGGCGCGGCCGGTTGTCGCCGATGACCACGATGTGTTGACCGCGCTGCAGCCCAGCAGCGGCCAGCCCACCGGCCAGTGCCTTGACAAGCTCAGCCAAAGCCGACCACGTCGTCGTCTGCCAAATGCCGTATTCCTTTACCCGCAAGGCCGGCGCATCGGGGCGCTGCGCAGCGTGTTTGAGCAAAAGTTGGACAAAGGTGGAAGACACCGGCGGACTCCTGAGTCACAAAGCTCCGAATGCTAACCGCCTGTTTGACGCTTTGCTGTCATTTAGGCGACAATTACGCCGGTGTTTTCCTCGGACTTACCCTAGCTTGGCTTGATTTGGTCCAACAGCTCACTCAAACCCTGCAGCGCGGCGTGCACCTGCCCCTGATCGAGCGCGCCCGGCTGGTCGAGCAACGGGACTGGGCGGCCATTCCCTGGCTGCGCTGCTTGAGCCGTGAACAGCGCGAGCGCACCTTGGCCGACCTGCGTGTGGTGGACACCCAGCCCGGGGACTTCATCTGCAAGATCGGCCGCCCGGCCAACCTGTGGTTTGGCGTGCTGGACGGCTTGATGAAGATGAGCAACGATGCCTCAGTGGGCGTGTCCATCACCTTCACTGGTATCCCATCGGGGGCGTGGTTCGGCGAAGGCACGCTGCTCAAGCGCGAAAGTTACCGCTACAACGTCGAGGCCTTGCGCCACACCGTGGTAGCCGGCTTGCCCGCCCACACCTTCCATTGGTTGCTGGAGAACAGCATCCCCTTCAACGCATATGTGATGAACCAGCTCAACGAGCGCCTGGGGCAATTCATTGCTGCGCGTGAGGTGGACCGCATAAGCGACCCCGATGTGCGTGTGGCGCGTGGCCTGGCTGCTTTGTTCAACCCGGTGCTTTACCCGTTGGTGGGTCAGCTGCTGCGCATTACGCAACAGGAACTGGCCTACCTGGTCGGACTGTCACGGCAACGGGTGAATGAGTCGCTGCGGGCCCTGGCGCAGCAGAACCTGATTCGGGTGGAGTATGGAGGCTTGCAGGTATTGGATCTGAATCGCCTGCGCAGCTTTGGCTCCGATCTGCTCTTGGGCTTGGGCCGGTCCTAACTGCTGCTGGGGGCCGACGGTTCATTGGCCACGCCCGCAGCCACATGCCCGGCCGGCACATGCGCTGCGGCATTTTCGATGTGGCCGGTTTGGTCATCGAAAAATAAGTCGGGCTGAAACGCTCTGAGGAAGTCACCCTTGGGCAGACCGCCGAGGAAAAGGGCTTCATCAATGTCGACCTGCCACTCCATAAGGGTGCGGATGGCGCGTTCGTGCGCGGGCGCGCAGCGGGCGGTTACCAAGGCGGTGCGGATGCGGCCTTCGGTCTGCGGGAACTGCTGCAGCCGATGCAGGGCCTGCAGGAAAGGCTTGAACGGACCATCGGGAAGGGGCTGTGAGGCACGCGCCTGTTCGTGGGCCTGAAAGGCTCCAAGCCCACAGCTTCGATACACCCGCTCGGCTTCGTCGGAAAACAGCACCGCATCCCCATCGAAGGCAATGCGGACTTCGTCGGGGTGTTCGGCCGACGCCGGCGCTGATTCAGGCAGCACACGGGCCGCAGGCACACCAGCAGCCAAGGCCGAGCGCACGTCGGCCTCATGAGCCGACAGAAAAAGGTGTGGCCGTATGGAGTGCAAATAGCGCCAAGGGCTGCGCCCCCGGGTGAACACGCCCCGCTCAATGGGCAGGCCGTAGTGTTTGGCTGAACGAAACACCCGCAGCCCCGAGACGGGGTCGTTGCGCGACAGGATTACCACCTCCACCAAGGGCTGTGAGTCATTGAAGGCCAAGAGCTTGCGCACCAACGCAAAGGCCACACCAGGTGCTGCCGGTATATCCAGCCGTTGGCGCTGCAAGGCCTGGTAGGCCCCGTGGGCCTGTGCCTCAAAAACCCCATTCTCTTCTTCGAAGTTGAACAGGGCCCGCGAGGAAACGGCCACTACCAGGCGCGCATCCAGATTCAAGCTCATGCCCGCGGCCTCCTCAGCGCACCCAGGCGTTGAGCTGGATGATGGGCAACAGAACCGCCAAGACGATCAGCATCACCATGCCGCCCATGGCCACGATGAGCAGTGGCTCCAGGATGGTAGCCAGGGCCATCGCCCGGCGTTGCACCTCGCCGCCCAACTGCTGGGCCGCCCGCTGCAGCATCAGCGGCAGGCTGCCGGTTTGTTCGCCCAAACGCGCAAACATGGCCAACAGCCCTGGAAAGCGGCGCTTGTCGGCCAAGGCGCTGGCCAGCGGCGCGCCTTCGCGCACCTGCACCAGGGCCTTCAGGGCATCATCCTTCATGGCGCGGTTGGACAAGGTGTCGGCCGCAGCCTGCAGCGACTTCAGGATAGGTACGCCGGCACCGGCCAACATGGCCAGCGTGCCGGCAAACCGCGCGCTGTTGTAGCTACGCGCCAGGCGGCCCACCAGGGGCAATTCAAGCCAAGCCGCATCGACCTTCAGCGCCACTGCCGGCACCTTCAGTGCCAAATGCACCGCTGCCGCGGCTGCAGCCAGCAGGGCCAGCAACAGCCAACCTTGATGGCGGATGAAGCCGCTGATGGCCAACATCATCACCGTCAGGCCTGGCAGCGAGCGCTTGGAGCCGGCGAAGACGCTGGCCACCTGGGGCACCACATAGGTCACCAGAAAGACCACGATCACCACCGACAGCAGAGAGACGATGCCCGGGTACAGGGTGGCCGCCAGCAGCTTGGCCTTCAGGGCCTGTTTCGCTTCGAGGTCATCAGCCAGTCGGTCCAGCACCTGACCCAAGGCTCCTGTCTGCTCTCCGGCCGCCACCACGGCCCGGTAGATCTCGTCGAATTCCCGTGGCGCCTGCAACAGGGCCACCGCCAAGGGTGCCCCGGCGTTGATCTCGCTGCGCAATTGGGCCAACAGCTCTTGTTGCCGGCGGTCTGGCGCTTCGTCCATCAGGGCTGTCAGTGCACGCTCCAAGGGCAGACCCGCCAGCAAAAGACCCGACAGCTGCCGTGTCCACACGGTGCGCTCGGTGGGTGTGAACACCCGCGGTTGCAGCAGGCTGTGCGTGCTGCCATGCGGTGGGCCGGCGGCCACCATCGTCACCGACAAGGGCACCCATTGACGCGCGCGCAGTTGCTGTCGGGCCGCGCGCTCGCTGTCAGCCTCAATAAGGTCCTGCTGGGTGCGGCCCTGCGGGTCTAGGGCTTCAAAGCGGTAGGCCGGCATGCACGGTTCCTGGCTACTCGCGCGTGACGCGCAGCACCTCTTCAGCTGATGTCAGCCCCACTCCCACCAGGCGTTGCCCATCTTCGCGCATGGGCACCAGCCCAGCGGCCACAGCGGCCTGCGCCAGTACGCTTTCGGCAGCGCGCTGATGGATCAGGCTGCGGATGTGCTCATCGGCACTCATGAGTTCGTACACGCCGGTACGCCCCTTGTAGCCGGTGTGGCCACAGGCCTCGCATCCCACCGGATGCCACAGGCCTTGGCTGTCTTGGCGCTTACAGGCCGGACACAGTTTGCGCACCAGACGCTGGGCTAACACACCGAGCAGTGAACTCGAAAGCAGGAAAGGCTCCACGCCCATATCGGTCAGGCGCGTGATGGCGCTGGGCGCGTCGTTGGTGTGCAGTGTGGCCAAGACCAGGTGGCCGGTGAGAGAGGCCTGGATTGCAATCTGCGCCGTTTCGAAGTCGCGGATCTCGCCAATCATGATCACATCGGGGTCTTGCCGCAGGATCGCGCGCAGTGCCTTGGCAAAACTCAGGTCGATCTTGGCGTTGACTTGCGTCTGTCCGATACCGGGCAGCTCATATTCGATGGGGTCTTCCACCGTCAGCACATTTGTGGTTCGGGTGTCCAGTGTTTGCAATGCGGCATACAGCGTGGTGGTCTTGCCGCTTCCTGTGGGACCGGTGACCAGCACGATGCCATGGGGTTGCTGCACCAGGCGCTGAAACGGGCCTAGCACCTGTTCGCTCATGCCCAGGGCTTGAAGGGTGAAGTGTGCGTCGCCTTTGTCCAGCAGGCGCAGCACCGCACGCTCGCCGTGTGCACTGGGCATGGTTGACACCCGTACATCCACTGCATGCCCTCCGATGCGCAAGGAGATGCGCCCGTCTTGGGGCAATCGCTTCTCGGCAATATCCAGTTCGGCCATGATCTTCAGGCGCGAAATCAGGGCTGCATGCAACGCCCGATTGGGCTGAACCACTTCGCGCAAGGTGCCGTCTACCCGAAAGCGGACCGAGCTGGCACGCTCATAGGGCTCGATGTGTATGTCGCTGGCGCCGTCTTTGGCGGCCTGGGTGAGCAGCGCGTTGAGCATGCGGATGATGGGTGCATCGTGCGCTGCTTCGAGCAGGTCTTCAACAGCCGGCAGGTCTTGCAACAGGCTGGACAGGTCCGCCGCACTTTCCACTTCGCCCACCACCGTGGCCGCATCGCCGTCACCGCCTGCATAGGCCTGGGCAATTCGGCGGTCCAAGGCCTGCTCGTCGATGACTTCCAGTGCACTCAGTCCATGCACCCGTTGCACTTCCGAGACGGCTGGCCAGGCGGTGCGCTCGGTGACCATCAGCGTGCGCCGATGCCCGTCGTACTCCAGCAGCAGCCGCTGGGTTTTGGCGAAGCTGTAGGGCAGCGAGAAGGGCCCAGCCATTTCACCGATCCCCTAGCGAACGGCCGCCGGTGCAGCCGGGCTTGTGGGGCTGTTGGGCTGCTGCGGTGCCGTGCCTGGAGCGGTGCTGGACGGCGCGGTGCGATCGCTGCGGCCACGCGCTGGCAGCACCGGAGCGCTGTCTTCACCCAAAACGCTGCCCTCCGGGGCTTGCAGCTGCAGTTGCTGCGCGCGGATGGCATCGTATCGGTCGAGTGTGACGGAGTCGGCTGACTGTTGGGTGCGCAGCACCACAGGCCGCAAGAAGACCATCAGGTTGCTCTTGACCCGCCGCTTGTTTTCGCTTCGAAACAGGCTGCCCACCACGGGCAACGCGCCCAGGCCCGGCACGCGGTCCTCGCCGTCCACAAACTCTTCCTTGAGCAAGCCACCCAGCACAATGATTTGGCCATCGTCGACCACCACTGAGGTTTCAATTGAGCTCTTGTCGGTGGTGGGCCCTGCCGAGGTGGTTGCCCCGGGCACCACGCTGGAGTTTTCCTGAAATACCTGCATGCGCACCGTGCCGCCCTCGCCAATCTGGCTCTTGATGCGCAGGGTCAGGCCTACGTCGCGCCGCTCGATGGTTTGGAAGGGATTGACGGCTCCGGTGCCGCCCAAGGTGTTGGTGAAGCTGCCGGTGACAAAGGGCACGTTCTGGCCAATGACGATCTTGGCCTCTTCGTTGTCCAGGGCGACCAGGGTTGGCGTGGACAGCACATTGGCACCAGCTTGTGTTTCCAGAAAGCGCGCCAAGGAGGCCAGTGTGTAGACGCCGCCGGTCATGCGAATCAGACCCAGGTTCAGGCCTGCGCCGGGGGGCGTGGCGATGGTGCCGCTGGCCGCGCCGAGCTGTAAGTTGATGATGTTGTTGCCACCCGCGCCAAAGTTGGTGCCGCCAACGACGATGTTACGGTCGCCCTTCTGGCCGACCACGCCCTGCCACTGGAGCCCAAACTCGGCGGCCTTGCTGGCATCGATCTTGACGATGAGCGACTCCACATAGACCTGCGCACGGCGCGAATCAAGCTGATCAATCACCGCACGGATCTGGCGGTACAGCGGCTCGGCTGCTGTGATGATCAGCGCATTGCTGGCAGGGTCGGCCTGGATGAAGCCTCCGGTGGAGGGGGCCGCGCTGGGCTGAACCGGGCTGCTGGCCTGGGCACTGGCCGCACCACTGGTGGTGGCCGTGCCTGCACCCATAGCCATGGGCGCCATCGCTGCGGGCGTGCTGCCCGCAGTTGGCAGTCCTGGGGCGCCGGAGTTGGCACCGGTGCCCTGTAAGCTGCCTGTGGCCGCAAAGGCCGCACGCAGCACCGTGGCCAACCGCGTTGCATCGGCATTCTTGAGGTACACGACCCATATGTTGCCGCGCGAGGCCGCGCCTTCCAGCGGCCGGTCCAGGGCCTTGATGGCCGATTTGATCTGTCCCATGCGCGCTGCATTGGGTGCCCGCACGATGAGGCTGTTGGTACGGGGGTCGGCCAACACCGATACCCCGCTGCTGCCGGGCGCCTGTGTGCTGCCGGGGGCTGAACCCGCGGCGCCTTCAGACATGCGCAACACGATGGCCGCTAAGTCGCTGGCCACTGCATGACGCACCGCAATCACCTCCAAGTCGGTGGCCGCGGGTTGGTCCAGCGCGGCCACGATGCGGGCGATGCGCTGCAGGTTGTCGGCGTAATCGGTGATGACCAGGCTGTTGTGCCCAGGGCTGACGTTGATGGTGTTGTTGGGGCTGATCAGTGGGCGCAGAACCCCCACCAGGTTGTTGGCCTGTTCGTGGTTGAGGCGAAAGATTTGGGTCACGATCTGGTCGCCGCGCCTGTCGCCCTCATCCACCAACACCGTTCCCGCCTGCAGCTTGGCTTCGGCCTCGGGCAGTATCTTGAGCAGACCGCCAGATTCCACCATCGAGAACCCCGCCCCTCGCAGCGCCGACAGGAAGTTCAGGTAGGCCTCGAAGACCGGCACGGGCCGCTCCGCGTAAAGCGTCATCGGTGCCTTGACGCGGGGGTCCACCACGATGGGTCTGTTGATCATCACGCTGATGGCGCGTGCCACCGATTCGATTTCGGCGTTCACGAAGTTCAGGGTCACCGGCTCTTGCGTGCGAGCAGCCGCAGTCGCCGGTGCGCCAGCCCCTGTCGCTTTGCCGCTTGTTGCGGTTTGCGCGCCGATCGGACCCGCACGCAGCATCAGGCTGCAGGCCATTGGGATAACGGTCATGAACAGCCGCAGGTATCGCGGGTCAAATCTAGGATTGAACAGGCTACTCATGTTGTGTCCATCATTGCGTTGCGGCGGGCGTTGGGCCTGGAAGCTCAGGCGAACCAAAGGCCATGAGCGAGCGCGGTCCGTCCCGACGCCCGATGATATTCAGGAGATTGGCCAGTGCTTCCTCACGGCCAGCCAGGGCCGATGCCTGCCCTTGAAAAGCCACAGGCCCGCCGGGCGTCCATTGGCCGCGGCCTTCGAGTTGCAGCGCGCTGCCTGGCCGCGTGGACAAACGGGCGTTTACCGTGGACCCACCCTCCAAGAGCAGCTCATAGTCGCCCAGAACGGGCAGGGTGGAGATGCGCGAGGCCACCTCGGTCAGCTGGATGCGCAGCGCCAAATCCAGCTGGGCTGTGCGGTCGGGCACCGCTTCCCAACGCAGGCGTTCAAGCCGCAACTGCAAACGACCGCTGGGCTGAAGCGTGTTCCACGGGGCACCCAATCCGGCCAGCCATGCCGCCGGCAGCTGCGCTGTCACGGCTTGGCCGTCTTCCTTTGCGCGCATCTGCAGGGCCCAGGTGTTTCCACTCCATTGAAGCCGCACCAGCGCGCCCTGGGCCAAGAGGACCGGGTGCTGCACCTGCATCTGCAGGCCCGGCCCACCGGGGCTGAACAGCGTCGGGCGCAAGGTCCACGACAGTTGGCCCGGCATCGCAAGGGCTGCACCGCTGCCAGGGCCCGCGCCCAAGGCCAAGCTGGCCTGCCCGTTCCACAGCGTGCCGCTGGCGTGAAGGGCTTGCACCCGCGTGTCGGTCCATCGCTGCAGCAGCAGCGCCATCCAGCTTGCTGGTGCGGCCCACACCGCGCCGCACAGGACACCAACAAGGGCACCCGCCCAGGCCGGGCGCAGCAGCGTTGGCGCGGGGTCGGATGCGCGGCGCGGGGGCTGGATCATTCGGCCGCCCATTCCAAACGGATGCGGCCTTGGAAGCCATCGGCTGCGGGCGTGAGCTCGGCCTGTGCCGGCAGCGCTCCCCACCGCACCCGAAGTGTTTTCAAACCCTGGCGCAGTTGTTCATCGCTGATGCCCTCTAGGCTGACCACCACTGCTGCTCCTTGGGCCTGCAGCCGAGCATTTCTGCCCAGCGCTGCCAGCACCAAGGCGCGGCTGGTATCGTCAACCACCCCGGGCTTGGGCCGGCCTGCATCGCCCTGCGCGGCGGCTGCGGCGACTGCAGCCCGAAGCGCTGAGGCCTGGCTGGCCAGCGTCTGCAGCCGCTCGGTGGTGGCTAGGGCTTGAGCCCGTTCAGCTGCAGCCGACTGCACCGTGAGCCAGGCTGGCCGAAACACCAGCGACCAGGCCACAAACAGACCCATTACCAGAGCTGCGGCCTGCAGGCCGACTCGCTCGCGTGGGCTGAGTCCTTGCCACGCGGTGCGCAAAGCGGGGATGAACTTCACGCGGGATCCTTCTTCAGCGGCTCATGGCTGGGCCGCGCCTGGCTTGACCAAGCGCAACACCGAGCCTTCCAGTCGGGTCTTCCATCCCAAGGGGTCTGCCTGGTTTTGCAGGCGTTGCACCGCATCTTGGGGCCACTGGGGGGCCCGCAGGGTCAGGCCCCGCTCGTCCCAAGCGATGGAGCTCAGCGCGATGGGCTGCCCAGCCCACGCACTGGCCACCACATCCAGACCGGTCTCCAACTCGGTCGGCCCGGGCTCGCCGGCGGCCCGGCGCAGGGCTTGCAGTGCACGCTCGGCTTGCAGCACCGGGTCCACCACCACGCGAATCTCGGGAAATGCCTCAAGCAGCATCTGAGCTTGGCGCAACTGCAGGGCCTGCAGCTCTCGTTGGGACTGCCACGCCTGCACATTCAAGCCCACAGCTTGCACCAGCACCAGCGCAGCCAAGCCAGCGTGCAGTGCACGGTATCGACGGTCTTTGAAAGCCGCCCACGCCGCCAGCGCTGCGCGCAAGCCCTTTCGTTGGGGCAGCAGGTCAAATTGCAGCAAGTTGGTGCCCGCCTGGGCAGCAAGCAAGGCCCTGATGCCTGGATCCAGCAAACGCGCCTCGGCCTGGCTGTGTTCGGCGAGGAGCTGCGCGGCACCGGGCTCGCTGGTCCAATGCTGCACGGCCTGAACTTGTGCGCGTGCACCCGGCCAGCCCAGCGGCCACTGCACCACACCGAGCGGCCCGCTGAGCACGGCCAGCGCCTGACCATCTGCACCCAGGCGGGCATGTGCGCGCAACTTCGGGCCGGGTTCGCTCAGGCATACCAGCGCATCGGCCTGAATACCTTGCGCTTGCAAGTGGGCCAACTGGCCTTCAATCCAGGGCTTGTGAATCGCAGCCACCCAGGTTGGGCCGTCTTGCTGCAAACCGTGCTGCCAAACCGCCAGATGGGTCGAAGCCGGGTCCTCCAGCAGCTGCTCTTCCAGGGCGCCGCGCAGGGCTTCCTTCAGGCGCTTGGCTGAGGGTGGGGGCAGTGTGGCCGATAACCACGAGACATCTTCATCCTGCAGCACCAGCACCACCCGGTCGGCTCTGGGCAGCTCAGTGGCCGCGGCGCGGCCCTGACGGTCCACCGCTTGGCCCTGGCGGCTGTACACGAAGCTCCATTGCAGGGCGGGCTCGACCGCTGCGGCCAAGCGGGTGGCCGCAGCCGGCGGCCCCAAGATGGGGGCGCGGCCGCGAACCGGCAGGAAGATCGCGAGCAAGCTCATGGGCTTTGAAGGCTAACAGGGTTTGAACGGGATAGGCCGGTGACCAAACGCTCTCGACTGATCACCACCATGTCGAGCTGGCGCCGTTCGACCAGAATCCGTTCCTCGAAAAACCGTTGGTCCAGCCTCAGCCGGCCCTGCAACTCAAAGAAGTTCGACTGCACCGACAGGCCAGCGGCGCGACTGCCACTTTCGCTGGGCGGCATCATGGCCAGCACCGTCTCGGTCGATTTGAACGGAGCTGTGCTGCGGGCTTGCACGATGCGTTGTGCCAGTCCGCTGTCAACACCCTCCACTGCAACGGCCAACAACTGGGCGGTGGCGGTGTTCACATTTAGGGGCGTGGCCACAGGCAGCAGCGTCAGCCAAGGCCGCAGCCGCTCGACATCCTGGGCTGCCACCCCCCACCACGACAGATCGCTCAGGCGCTCGGGCCTGAGCATCGCTGCAGCCACACCGCTTCGGGCCTCAACTTCCTTGGGTATCCAGCTGCGCTGCACGCCCTGGGTGATCAGGGTGGCCACCTGGGGCGCCACTTCTGCGGCCACGCACACGCGTTCTAGGGTGCGCAGGGCCGGGGCTGACAGCGCGCCATTGACCACCAGGTTGCGCAGGTTGAAACGCGATTGGGCATCGGTGATCGTGCCGGATACAAAGGCTTGCAGCGCTGGGTTGTCCTCTAAGTCCTCTCGCCCTTCGGCCAAGAAGGTGGACAAGCGCGCCTCCTGCAGGGGCAGTGCCCAGGGTTCGCCCAAGTGGTCGATCTGGCTGCCTCGGCTGTCCTCGCGCAGGATCAAGCGACCCCAGTCGAGCGCGCCCAAGAGCACCCAGCGCGCTTGCAGCTGGGCGCGCTGTGCTGACTCGGCCTGAACCGAACGCCACTGCTGCCAGACCATCGAGCCGGCCAAGGTGGCGATCACGGTGACCACCACCAGCGCCAACAGCAGGGCTGCGCCCCGCTGGCGGTGCGGGTTCGGAAGGGGCTGCTGCATCACGGTTGGCCCCCGGGCAGCAGCACATCGCGCCGCAGCGTGCCGAGCGCCGATTCACCTTGCAGACTCAGGACCAGGCGCACGGCCTGCGGCAGGCGTTCACGGCCCGGCACGGTGGGCGTGCCGGCCTGTCCCGGGGGCTGGCCCGGGCTGGGTGTTGCAAGGTCGCCGCTGGACTGGGCGTTGGACCAGGCGTTGCCTCGAAAGAAGTACAGCTGCCACGATTCAACCCCCTGAGCCAGGGTGATGTGACCGGGCTCGCGACCCAAGAGCTGTGGGGCCTGCGCCCAGGCTTGGGCCAAATCGGCTTCCAGTGCCGTTGGTCGATCGGCCCAACGCAGCCAACGGCCGTCGCGCAAGGACCACACCACCAGTTGTACGCCCTCGGGTGAACGCCGCAGCAGGCGCAGCCTTGCGCCATCGAAATGAACCGCTGGTAGCGGTGCATCGTTCAACAGGCCCTGCAGGTCTTGTTCCCATTGGGCCATTGCGGTGCCCAGCACCACCAGGCGCTGCGATTGCTGATCCATGGCCTGTCGGGTGCGCACCATCGCATCCACCGCCTGCCATGAAAGGCCCGCCAGGATCGACATCACCACCAAGGCCACCAACACCTCGATCAAGGTGAAGCCCTGAGCGGGCAATGACCGGCGTATCGGGGGCCGCACCATGATCAAAACCGCGACAGCACCGTGGAGACGGTCAAGAGCCCGTAGCCATCTTCACTGAAGATTTGCACGTCCACGCGTCGGAAGTTGGGATTGGGCGTGTTCTGGGTGCGCGTTTGACCACGATACCGAACACCGAGCTGTTCACAGCCAAACTCGGCTTGGCCTGTACCAGGAAAAGCGCGGCTGAGCTTGAGCTCAGTGAGGTGGTTGTCGGCACACCACTGCGCGGCGCTCAGCTGGGTCTGCCGTTGCGCGTTGAGCACCAGCGCGCCAGCGGCCTTCAGGCCCGCACCCAAGGTGAGGGCCAGAATGGCCAGGGCGACCAAGACCTCGATCAGGGTGAAGCCCTTGGGGTGTAGCGCGCGCGCGCGTGAGCTCATCGAGCCTCTTCTATACGGAAAGGCCCCAAGCCGTCGGTGGCCAGTACCCGTTGTTGTTGACCCAACTGCAAGCGCAGGCGCTGCGGTGGGATCAGCGGCTCTGGCCCCAACACCAAGCGTGGCGCACCGATGACCTCGGCTTGCACACCCGGATGCAGCCACTGCGTAGGCCAAGCCTGCACCGATGGTGCATCCGTACCGGGGCGGGTCGCACCGCTCATCACGGCCATGGGCGGATCGAATTGAAAGCCGGGACTGTGTGTGGACAGGCTTGACTGTGCTGGCGTAGGTGCGGTTCCGCCGCCACTGGGGCCAGCCGTCTGCGCCGCTTGGAGGGCGGGCAGGGGGCGCCAGGTCAGTGCCTGTCCGCTGATGCGCGACTCCAGGCGAGCGGCATCCAGCAAAGCGGCCAGGCGCGCGGCCTCTTGCTCCAGTTGTTGGCCCGCAGGGTCGCGCAGGGCCAAGATGGTCAGGCCGCTGGCCACGGCGATCACCGCTATCACGATCAGCAGTTCCAAAAGTGTGAAGCCTGCCTGCCGGACGCGGCCGGGGCCGCTGCGGTGGGCCAGACCGCAGGCCATACCTGCCAGGCCGTTGCCCTGGCTACTGCCAGGATCCGATGTCTGCATCACGCCCTGAGCCGCCGGCTTTGCCGTCGGCACCCCAACTGAAGACGTCAACTTCACCCTTCAAGCCGGGGTTGAGGAACTGATAGGGCTGGCCCCAAGGATCTTGAGGCAGCTTGTCGAGATAAGGCTTCCAGTTCAGCGCCGGCGGGCCCGCCGTGGGCTTGGCCACCAAGGCTTGCAGGCCTTGCTCGGTGCTGGGGTAGCGCAGGTTGTCCAGCTTGTACAGCTTGAGCGCCTGCGTGAGGTTGGACACGTCGGTGCGTGCGGCGGTCACTCGGGCATCGTCGGCGCGGTCCAGCACATTGGGCACCACAAGAGCCGCCAGCACGCCGATGATGACCAACACCACCATCAGTTCGATCAGGGTGAAGCCTGATTGGCGGCGCCGCGATATGGCCGTTGACGCCGGTTGCTCGGTGCAGGGGGTGGGGGCTGCTGGTGGGTGCATAGGGGTCGTCAGGCTAGGCCTTCAGCGGTCAGTGAGCTGCTCGCGCCTATGATACGCAGGCCATGGGGATCAAATTTATGACATTCGCGTTGTGGCTGGCGGTGGGCGCCAGCGCCGTGGCTTGGCTCATGCCCTGGTTGGGGCCTCGCCCCCAGTCGGACACCCGTGGCGCCACGGCGGTGCCGGCGCAGCCGACGGTGGCGCCGGCGCGATGGTCAGTCCTGGGCAACTCTGTGGCGGCGTCGGCCGATGCAGCCACTGCGACGGTGCAGGAATCTCGAATACGGTTGGTGGGCGTGGCTGGCCCGGTTCGGGCTTCCGGCCAAGGTGTCGCCCTGTTGTCGCTAGATGGCCAAGCGGCCCGCGCCTTTCGGCCGGGCGACCCGGTCGATGGCTCACGGGTGGTGCTGGAAGTGACCGGGCATGCGGTGACGATCGGCCCGCCAGGCGGCCCACCGAGCGTCAGCCTGCAGGCCCCCTTGCTGCCGCCACCGGCCACCGGGCGGCCTGCAGGCGCGCCGCCGCCCTAGCGCAAGAACAGGCGATAGACCGGGTTGTTGGTTTCGTCTACCCAGGGGTAGTCGAGGTCCCTGAGGAAACGTTGCAATTCGGCTTCTTGGCCAACTGGGATCTGTAGGCCCACCAGCACCCGACCATAGTCGGCACCCTGGTTGCGGTAGTGGAAGAGGCTGATGTTCCAGGCCGGGTTCATCGCCGAAAGAAACCGCAGCAGCGCGCCGGGCCGCTCTGGAAATACGAAACGCATCAGGCGCTCGTCGGTGGCCAGCGGTGCGCGCCCACCCACCAGGTGGCGGGCGTGCTCCTTGGCAAGTTCGTCGTCGGTGAGGTCCACGGTGTTGAACCCCTGTCCTTCAAACTGCTTTGCGATTTGGGCAGCTTCATCGCGCCGCTGGATGCTCAGGCCCACAAACACATGGGCGGCGTCGGTGTCGGACATGCGGTAGTTGAACTCGGTGACGCTGCGCGCACCGATCGCCTGGCAAAAGGCTTTGAAGGCCCCAGGCCGCTCAGGGATGGTGACCGCGAACAAGGCCTCGCGTTGCTCGCCAAATTCAGCCCGCTCGGCGACAAAGCGCAGGCGGTCGAAATTCATATTTGCTCCGCAGGTGATGGCCACCAGGGTCTGGCCCTTTACGCCGTGCCGCTGCACGTACTGTTTGATGGCGGCCACACCCAAGGCCCCTGCAGGTTCCATCACGCTGCGCGTGTCCTGGAACACATCTTTGATGGCTGCGCACACCTCATCGGTGTCGACCAGCACGAAGTCGTCCACCAGTTCGCGGGTCAGGCGGAAGGTTTCTTCGCCCACCCGTTTGACCGCCGTGCCATCAGAGAACAGGCCCACATCATGCAACTGCACCCGATGCCCGGCCTGCACCGACTGTTGCATGGCGTTGGAGTCGCGCGTTTGCACACCGATCACACGAATCTCGGGGCGTACCGCCTTGAGATAGCTGGCCACGCCGGCAATCAGCCCACCCCCCCCGATGGCCACGAACACCGCGTCGATGGGGCCTTGGTGCTGGCGCAGGATTTCCATGCCGATGGTGCCCTGTCCGGCAATTACCTCGGGGTCGTCAAAGGGGTGCACGAACACAAGCTCGTGCTGCGCTTGCAACTTCAGCGCATGCTCATATGCGTCTGAATAGCTATCGCCCTCCAACACCACCGTACCGCCCAAGGCTTGCACCGCCTCGACCTTGACCTTAGGAGTGGTCACCGGCATCACGATCAAGGCCTGTGTGCCCAACTTGCGCGCGCTCAGGGCCACGCCCTGTGCGTGGTTGCCGGCCGAGGCGCAGATGACGCCCCGTGCCAGTTGTTCGGCGCTCAAGTGCGCCATTTTGTTGTAGGCGCCCCTAAGCTTGAAGCTGAAGACCGGTTGTTGGTCTTCACGCTTGAGCAGCACAAGGTTGTCAAGGCGGCGCGAGAGGTTGTGCGCCGGCTCCAGCGCCGACTCGACGGCTACGTCGTAGACGCGTGCGGTGAGGATGCGCTTGAGGTAGTCGAGTTTCTGAGGCATCGTGAACTCGATTGTCGGGTACCGGCCTGTAAAAAAGGCCCGGGGCGTAAACCCCGGACCTGAACCACCGTTTGAGGTGGAGGAGACAATCGATGAAGCCGCCCCACAATGGTTGTCACGCGAGCCAACTTTCCCACCAGAAGTTTATCATCGGCCATGCTGCGCTGCAACATTCTCGGGGCTTTTTCGGTTTGTCTTTGGGACTCAGACGGGCCTGCATCGAGGATGGTTTGACATGGAATGCACAGTCACTTGGTTGCCCGGCAGCGGCATGGCGTTCAGCGCACAGACCGGCAGCGGCCACATGGTCAATATGGACGGTGCACCCGATGGAGGCGGGCGCAATCTGGCGCCCCGTCCCATGGAATTGCTGTTGGTGGGCGCCGGTGGGTGCACCGCTTATGACGTGGTGCTGATTCTCAAGCGCGGCCGACACGAGGTGCTGGGGTGTCAGGTCACGTTGTCAGCCGATCGCGCAGTGCAGGACCCCAAGGTCTTCACCCGCATCGCCTTGCATTTCGTGGTGACCGGCCGCGGCTTGCAGGCTGCTGCGGTGCAGCGGGCGATCGCCTTGTCCCATGAAAAATACTGCTCGGCCACCATCATGCTCGGGCGAACGGCCGAGGTGGTGACCACCCACGAGGTCGTTCAGGTGTAGCGTTGGTTGGAGGCCGCTCCGAATTTTGGGCGTGCAGCGGTGCCGCAGGGCCCCCAGGCCCCCCAGGCCCCAAGGCCCCTGAGGCCCCTAGAACCGGTGCGCGGTGGTGGTCATCACCTTTGCGGCCGCCCGCATCATGGTTTGCAGGGCCTGGGGCAGCTCAGCGGCACCAGCCTGGCGGGCCTCTTGGCCATGCCGGGCCTCGTCTTGGCGCATCTGATCGACGATGGCTCTTGAAGCCGCGTCATGGGCCGGTAGCCGCTCAAGGTGGCCAGCCAGATGTTCTTCCACCTGTCGTTCGGTTTCCACCACGAAGCCCAAGCTGACCGCATCGCCAGCCCGCCCTGCAGCCAGGCCAATGGCAAAGGCGCCGGCATACCACAAAGGGTTGAGCAGGCTTGGGCGGTCCTGAAGTTGGTCTAGGCGCTGCTTGGTCCAAACCAGGTGGTCCGCCTCTTCTTGTGCCGCCTGCAGCATTCGAGCGCGCAGTTCGGGTGTTCGGGCGGTGAGGGCTTGTGCCTGATAGAGCGCTTGGGCACAGACCTCGCCCACATGGTTAACCCTCATCAGCGCGGCGGCCGTGCGCCGTTCTTGCTCCGACAAAGTGGCCGTGGCTGCCGTGGCGCCCAGAGCCTCTGGAACCGGGCTTGGGCGGGAAGCAGACACTGCCCCGAATAGGGTTCGCAGGGCCTGGTCGGCACTGGAAAGCCAAAGGTCGGCGCTGGATAAAGATCGGGGTTCCGTCACAGTATGGTTGCCGCCCCCGTTTGGGATTGGCCGATGGCCTCGTTGTAGCTAAACAACATTATTGGCTATTTGGGTAGGGTCGAACTGGCCGAAGGGCTATTTCGCTGATGAAATAATGAAAGCTTACCAATTTGGGAGTGCTTTCCCGGGTCTGCGGATCGGGGAAAGGTACGATTTTTTAACCAGGAGAACCTTCAAGTGAAGAAAACCCTCGTCGCTTTGGCCGCTTTGGCTGCTTCCACCGCCGCCTTCGCACAGGCGGGCCCCGCATCGTCTGTCACGCTGTTCGGCATCATGGACGTCGGTGTGACCAACATCGACAAGAACGCAGCTGGCGCTTCCTTTACCGGGATGACGACCAGCAACGTGGCCTCTTCCCAGTTCGGCATGCGCGGCTCCGAAAACATCGGTCGTGGTCTGCGTGCCATTTTCGAACTGACCGCTGACGTTGACCCCAACAACGGTGCCTTTGACGGGACCGCCGCCAACAGCATGAACAGTGGCGCTCTGTTCCGCCGTGGTGCCTATGTTGGCCTGACTGGCGGATTCGGCCAGGTCACCTTGGGCCGTCGTCTGAACCCATTCCTGATCGGTGCTGCCGTGGACCAGGTCCACGCCGCCAACTCCACCCAAACCGCCCGCGCGGTGGCCATGGGATACGCCGACTTCTGGACGAAGAATGCGATTACCTACGTGTCGCCCTCATTGTCCGGCCTGACCGTGCATCTGCAACACGGCATGAGCAACGTGGCCGGCCGCAGCAGCGACGGCACCATGAACGCTGTGGTGGCGGTGTACTCCCAAGGTCCGCTGGTGGCCGCGGTTGGCTATGAAAAGATTGACGGTGGCCTGACCGCTGCTGAAGTGGGTGCCACCACTGGCGTGTCGACCATCGTGGCCTCCCCGGCCGTTGGCAAGAAGGAAGCTCAGTACGCCAACGTGCGCTATACCAAGGGCGCCTTGAGCGTCGGTGCTGGTGTCTTCCAGGTCAAGGGTGCAATCGCTAACAGCAGCGCTGCGAAGACGACGCGTGATGGTTCATCGGTGAACGTCCGCTACGACCTCAGCAAGCAGGCGTCTGCTTCGGTGTCGTTCAACGACTACGAGGGTACCAAGGTCAGTACGCTTCAGGGCCGTTATATCCTGAGCCCCCGCACCTCGATGTACGCCCTGTATCAGATGATCGACAACGGTAAAGTCACCACCTTCGTCCCGAGCTGGGGTGGTCGCGCCAACCCGCGTCCTGGCGGTGAGCAGAACGCCCTTTCTGCGGGTGTGATCCACTCGTTCTGACGTTCGCTTGAGCCGAAGCTATTCGGCGCACGCTAACACCTAGCCCCGCCGCAGCGATGCGGCGGGGTTTTTCATTTTTTTATGTTGGTCTTCATCGTTCGTCGTCTGTTCCAAGCCTCCCTGGTGATGCTGACTGTAGGCTTCATTGCCTTCATGCTGTTCCAGTATGTGGGCGACCCGGTGCTGAATATGCTCGGTCAGGACGCCACACAGGAACAGAAGGAACGACTGCGGGCCGACTTGGGCCTTGACCAGCCCTTCCCGGTGCAGTTCGCAGCCTTTGTGGGCAACGCAGTCCAGGGTGACTTTGGCCTGAGCCTGCGGCAAGGCCGCAAGGTGTCGGAGTTGATTGCCGAGCGATTTCCAGCCACCCTGGAGTTGGCCTTGCTGGCCGCAGTGATCGCGCTGGTGGTGGGTATTCCGATGGGAGTCTACGCCGCGCTCAAGAAGGGGAATGCGCTTTCGCAATTGTTGATGGGGTTTTCCTTGTTGGGGGTCTCGCTGCCCACCTTTCTCATTGGCATCCTGCTCATCTTGGTCTTCGCCGTGATGCTCAAGTGGTTGCCCAGCTTCGGGCGTGGACAAGTGCTGGACCTGGGGTGGTGGACCACCGGCTTGCTGACGGTGGATGGCTGGAAGCACCTGGTCCTGCCGGCTGTGACGCTGAGCGTTTTTCAGTTGACGCTGATCATGCGCTTGGTGCGCTCTGAGATGCTGGAGGTGCTGCGCACCGACTACATCAAGTTCGCGCGGGCCCGCGGCCTGCCGCAGCGCGCGGTGTATTTCGGCCATGCCTTGAAGAATACTCTGGTGCCGGTGATCACCATCACCGGCCTGCAATTGGGCTCGCTCATTGCGTTTGCCATCATCACTGAGACCGTCTTCCAGTGGCCGGGTATGGGCCTGCTGTTCATCCAGGCGGTGCAGTTTGCCGATGTGCCAGTGATGGCGGCCTACCTGTGCTTGATCTCGCTGATCTTTGTGACCATCAACCTGGCGGTTGACTTGCTGTATTTCGCTGTAGACCCGCGATTGCGGGTCAACGGCAGCGGGGGAGGGCATTGACATGGCCAACCGCGTGCAGCGATTCTTCGACAGCGATGTGTGGTTCAGCTTCCGCAACTCGCCGGTGGCCATGGTGGCTGCCCTGGTGGCCCTGCTGTGCGCCTTCTGCGCCTTCTTCGCGCCTTGGGTGGCGCCGCACAACCCCTTCGATTTGGCTGCTTTGGACTTGAGCGACGCCCGGCTGCCGCCAGCTTGGTCCGATGAAGGGCAGACCCGTTACCTGCTGGGCACCGATGACCAGGGCCGAGATATTCTGTCGGCACTGATGTACGGTGCGCGCATCTCCTTGTTGGTGGGGCTGGCCTCGGTGCTGTTGTCGGTGGTGATTGGCGTGGGCTTGGGTTTGTTATCGGGCTTCGTGGGTGGGCGTGTAGACGCCTTGATCATGCGCACCTGCGATGTGATGCTGAGCTTTCCCTCGATCTTGGTAGCCCTGCTGATCGATGGTGTGGGCCGCGCGCTGTTTCCCAACGCCCATGACACCCTGGCCTTTGCGGTGCTAATCCTGGCCATCTCACTGTCGGGGTGGGTGCAGTACGCACGCACGGTGCGCGGCTCCACTTTGGTGGAGCGCAACAAGGAATACGTGCAGGCGGCCCGCGTGGTGGGCGTGGACCCTTGGCGCATCATGTTTCGCCATGTCATGCCCAATGTGATGGGGCCGGTGTTGGTGTTGGCCACCATCCAGGTGGCCACCGCCATCCTCACCGAGGCCACCCTGAGCTTCCTGGGTGTGGGGGTCCCGCCCACTTCACCGTCCCTGGGTACCCTGATCCGCATCGGCAATGACTTCTTGTTCTCAGGCGAATGGTGGATCACCATCTTCCCTGGCTTGGTTTTGGTGTTGATTGCGTTGAGCGTGAACCTGTTAGGCGATTGGCTGCGCGATGCGCTCAACCCCCGGCTGCGTTGAGCTCACCTGCACGGCCTCATCCCGACCTGTACTGCACTGTCCATGTCCTCAACCCTGAACACCGACAAAGTTCAAACTCCGCTGTTGGAAGTGCAAGACCTGGTGGTCGAGTTCCCCACGCGGCGAGGCGTGTTGCGGGCACTGGACGGTGTGAGCTTTTCAATCGCGCCGGGAGAAATCTTGGGTGTGGTGGGTGAGTCCGGTGCGGGCAAATCATTGACGGGGGCGGCCATCATCGGCTTGCTAGAGCCTCCAGGCCGAATCGCCGGTGGTCAGATCAAGCTTGAGG
Organism: Betaproteobacteria bacterium; assembly: GCA_016868355.1. Lineage (GTDB taxonomy): Bacteria > Pseudomonadota > Gammaproteobacteria > Burkholderiales > Burkholderiaceae_C > RFTU01. Next base: position 76,763 of record VGHB01000002.1, read on the forward strand.
GCCGGCGGATTGACGACCTGCCCGACCCAGAGCTGCGAAAGGTGCGGGGCCGCTCGATTGGGGCCATCTTCCAAGACCCGCTGACCTCTTTGAACCCGCTATACACCGTGGGTCAGCAGATCATCGAAACCATCCGAGCGCACTTGCCTACGAGCGAGCTGCAAGCCCGCGAAAAGGCGATTCGGCTGCTGGCTGAAACCGGTATCCCGGCCCCAGAGGCCCGCATCGACCACTACCCTCACCAGTTTTCAGGCGGAATGCGACAGCGGGTGGTGATTGCGCTGGCCCTGGCCGCCGAGCCCAGGCTCGTCGTGGCCGATGAGCCCACCACCGCGTTGGATGTGTCCATTCAAGCGCAAATCATCAGCCTGTTGCGCAAGCTGTGCAAGGGCCATGGCGCATCGGTAATGCTGGTCACCCACGACATGGGCGTGATTGCCGAAACCTGTGACCGCGTGGCGGTGATGTATGCCGGTCGTGTGGTGGAAATTGGCCCGGTTCAGGATGTGATCCACTGTCCGGCGCATCCCTACACCTTGGGCCTCATGGGTTCGATTCCCCCCATGGACGGCGACGCCCAGCGGCTCACACAGATCGACGGCTCGATGCCTCTTCTGAATGCGATTCCGCCGGGCTGCGCCTTCAATCCGCGCTGTTCACGGGCCACCGATCGATGCCGCCAAGAGCGGCCAGAGTTGATACCGGCAGGCCCCACCCGCGCAGCCTGTTGGGTGCATGCCAATGTCTGAGGCCTCTGAGATGAACAAGGCGCTGCCCAACGCTGCTGTCGCGCCGAGCCCCCATGATGCCCGGCCCTTGGTGGAGGTTCGTGATCTGGCTAAGGTTTTCGACGTGTCGGCCCCATGGCTCAACCGGGTGGTCGAGCAAAAGCCCAAGCAGTTCGTGCATGCTGTCGATGGGGTGAGGTTTTCAATTTCAGCGGGGCAAACCTTGGCCTTGGTAGGCGAATCGGGTTGTGGCAAAAGCACCGTGGCCCGCTTGCTGGTGGGCTTGTACCGGCCTACCCGTGGCGAGGTGATGTTTGATGGACAAAACCTGACCACCGCGCGCGATCCGGTGGCACAACGGGCCCTACGCCGTCGCATGCAGATGATCTTTCAGGACCCCTATGCAAGCCTGAATCCGCGCTGGAAGGTCTTGGAGATTGTGGGTGAGCCCTTGCGGGAGCACCGCTTGATCGACGGCGCTGCCGCCTTGCATGAGCGGGTGGCGGCTTTGTTGCAGCAGGTGGGCTTGTCTGCCCAGGACGTGGACAAGTTTCCGCACCAGTTCTCCGGCGGCCAGCGCCAGCGCATCTCGATTGCCCGCGCCCTGGCCACCAACGCCGAATTCCTGGTGTGTGATGAGCCTACATCGGCATTGGATGTGAGCGTGCAGGCGCAGGTGCTCAACCTGATGAAGGACCTGCAGGCCGAGCGCGGCTTGTCTTATCTGTTCATCTCACACAACCTGGCCGTGGTGCGGCATGTGGCCCATTCGGTGGGTGTGATGTACCTGGGGCGACTGGTTGAACAGGCGCCAAGGGCGCAGCTCTTTAGCATGCCCCGGCACCCCTATACGCGGATGCTGCTTGATGCGATTCCTGATATCCGCATGAGCGGCCGTGCTCGCACGCCGGTGCAGGGCGAAGTACCCAACCCTTTGAACCCACCCCAGGGCTGCGCTTTTCATCCGCGCTGCCCCCTAGCCAACGCCCGCTGCTCCAGCGAGCGTCCCCTGATGCATGTGGTGGATGCGCAAGGCACCCAGGTGGCCTGCCATGCGGTAGAAGAGGGCCGCGTGGCCTGAAGCGCGGTGCGCTCGCTGGCTGCAGGCGCTCAGCCGATGAGGCGTTCCCCGGCGAACAGTTGTTCAGGTGTCTCGCGCTCGCGGATCAGGTGGGCGCGGCCGCCTTTGATCATGATCTCCGCGGCGCGGCCCCGGGTGTTGTAGTTGCTGGCCATGGTCATGCCATAGGCTCCAGCGGACAAGACGGCCAGCGTGTCGCCCGCCTGAACCGCCAGCGAGCGGTCCTTGCCCAGCCAGTCGCCCGATTCACACACCGGGCCCACCACATCCCAGGTGGTGCGCGCTGCGCCCGCAGGCGGTTGAACGCACTCAACGATGCCCATCCAGGCCTGGTACATGGCCGGCCTCATCATGTCGTTCATGGCTGCATCAACCACACAGAAGTGGCGCCCGCCTTGTGTCATCTCGTCGGCTTGCGCTGGCTTGAGGTACAGCACGTCGGTCAGCAACACGCCAGCATTGCCCACCAGCGATCGGCCCGGCTCCAAGAGCAGTTCGCGGTGACCATGGCCGCGCGCGTCGATGCGCTGCAGCATGGCCTGCACCAAGGCTTGCGGCGAAGGGGGCTGCTCGTCGGTGTAGGTGATACCCAGCCCGCCGCCCAAATCCAGGTGGTGCAGCCGGGTGCCGTCCCGTTCAATGGCCTCCACCAAGTCCAACACCCGATCCAAGGCGTCCAGGTAGGGGGCTACTTCGGTGATTTGAGAGCCGATGTGACAGTCAATGCCCATCACATCCAGACCCTTGAGTTGGCGAGCCTGTGCATATAGTGACAGCGCCCGGTCGTGCGCCACACCGAATTTGTTGCCCTTCAGGCCGGTGGAGATGTAGGGGTGGGTTCCCGCGTCGATATCGGGATTGACACGCAGGCTGACCCGCGCCGCGCGGCCTTCATGCTGGGCCACTTCGGCCAGCACTTCCAATTCGGCCTGGCTTTCCACATTGAAACAGCGCACCCCGAGGCGCAGCGCCGCTTGCATTTCAGCGCGCGTCTTGCCCACGCCTGAAAACACCACCTTAGCCGGGTCACCACCAGCGGCCAACACCCGCTTGAGTTCCCCTGCCGAGACGATGTCAAAGCCCAAGCCCAATTGGGCGAAGGTCTGCAGCACGGCCAGGTTGCTGTTGGCCTTCATGGCGTAGCACAACAGGTGGGGCCTGCCCGCCAGCGCCGCTTGGTAGGCCCGTGCAGCTGCGCTCATGGCTTGCGCAGAGTACACATACAAGGGCGTGCCATAGGCCTGCCCCAGGGATTGAAGGTCCAGGCCGTCCATCGCGAGGCGACCCTGTGAGTAGGCCAAATGGGGCGCGCCGGGCAAGGGGTTGGTCATAAGCGGGATGGCGTTGGGGCTGAAGATGCAGGCATGCCGCTTGGGGGGGCCAAACCGGGTGCAGAGGCCGCCGGTGCGGGTGATCCAGTTGCTAGGGGCTTGGCCGCGGAAGGCGCAGCGGGCGTCCTAAGCGGGCCCTTCTGGCCACAAGCACTCAAGGCCCATACAAGGGCCAACGCACAGGCAACCCCCCGCCTTGGGCGGGCATTGGCACTGGCTATGATCAAAAGCTTCACCCGAGAATTCTATCGACCCGTATGGACGACACCCCCGCCTCTGGCTTGACCGATCTGGAATTTCACCAGACCACAGGCCGCATCCTGGCCAGCATTGAAGCCACCTTGGATGCCTGGCTGCAAGACGATGTGGTGGACATCGATGCCCGCCGCACCGGTGGCCTGCTGGAGATGGACTTTCCCAATGGCAGCACCATCGTGATCAACACGCAACCGCCGCTGCATGAGTTGTGGCTGGCCGCCCGTGCAGGCGGCTATCACTTCCGCCACCTGCAAGGGGTGTGGACCGAACGTGAAGGGCAGGAGTTTTTTGCGCTGTTGTCGCAGCGCGCCAGCGAACAGGCGGGCCAGGCGCTGGTCTTCAAGGCCCCCTAACGCTGAGGCCTTCCGGCCCCCTGGCCTGCGCCGGGCTTGCCGACATGCTGGGTGCGGCTAGCGCCGGAAGAGGTCGAGAATGCTCTTCTTTTCTTCTTCGGCAACATCCCCGGTCTTGTCGCCGATGCCGACGCTGAGCACGCCCTTGCCGGCGGCGTATTCCTCGAATACCCAATCGGCACCCGACTTAACCACACCGGGCGGCACTGGGATATCCATCGGGGGTGTCCTTCTGAGAGCCTGTTGCATGTATTCGATCCACACCGGCAGGGCCAAACCGCCGCCGGTTTCACGTTCGCCGAGCTTGCGCGGTTGGTCGTAGCCAATCCACACCACTGCCACCACGTTGGGCTGCCAACCGGCAAACCAGGCGTCCATGGAATCGTTGGTGGTGCCTGTCTTGCCGTACAGGTCGCTGCGCTGTAGCGTCGCTTGTGCCTTGGCTGCTGTGCCCGAGCGGGTGACTTCCTGCAGCAGGTTGGACATCACAAAGGCATTGCGTTCATCGATCACGCGCCAGCCCTCCTCGGCGGGCTTGGGGGGCGAGTCCACCAACACCTTGCCCCGGTCGTCGGCGATGCGGCTTATCAGCACCGGCGGCACCCGGTAGCCCCCGTTGGCGAATACCGCATAACCGGTGGCCATCTGCATCGGGGTGACCGAGCCGGCGCCCAGCGCCATGGTCAGATAGGCCGGATTGCGTTCGGCTTCAAAGCCGAACCGGGTGACCCACTCTTGCGCATTCTTGGCCCCCACGCCCTGCAGCACACGGATGGACACCATGTTCTTGGACTTGGCCAAGGCGGTGCGCATGCTCATCGGGCCATCGAACTTACCGTCGTAATTCTTCGGCTCCCAGGGCTGGCTGCCGGTGGCACCAGCGTCGAAAAACAGGGGTGCATCGTTGATCACAGTACCGCCGGTGTAGCCCTTTTCAAGCGCAGCCGAATAGATAAAAGGCTTGAAGCTGGAGCCGGGTTGGCGCCAAGCCTGCGTGACGTGGTTGAACTTATTCTTTCGCCAATCGAAGCCGCCCACCATGGCACGTACCGCGCCAGTCTTGGGGTCCAGCGAGATGAAGGCGCCTTCCACTTCGGGCAGCTGGGTGAGCACCCAACGCTTTCCATCTTGCACCACGCGCACGATAGAGCCCCGGCGAATCTGCTTGTTGGCCGGCGCCTTGTCGGCCAGGCCTGAAGCCACGGGTTTGAGCCCATCGCCGCTGATGACGACCTCTTCTCCCGACTGCAGCGAGACCAGCACCTTGTTGGGTGTGGCTTCCAGGACCACAGCGGCCTTGATCTCGTCAGTGTCGGGGTGGTCGCTGAGCGCCTCAGCCAAACGGGCGTCAACTTCCTCGGGGTCGGTGGGCAGGGCGACGAAGCCCTCGGGGCCGCGGTAGACCTGTCGCTTTTCGTACTCCAGGATGCCGCGGCGCAGGGCTCGATATGCGCTCATTTGTTCGGCTGAGTCCAGGGTGAGCGTCACGCTCAGGCCGCGTGTGTAGGTGTCTTCGCCGTATTGGCCAAACACCAACTGGCGCGCGACTTCGGCGGCGTACTCGGCATGCACCGGCAGGCTCGTGCCCGAGCGCAGACGCAACGGCTCACGCTGGGCCTGTTGCGACTGCAAGGGGGTGATGTGCCCGTTGTCGAGCATGCGGGAGATGATGTAGCGTTGACGCGCCTTGGCGCGCTTGGGGTTGACCACCGGGTTGTACGCTGACGGGGCCGCGGGGATGCCGGCCAGCATCGCCGCTTCGGCCACCGTGATTTCCTTGAGCGGCTTGCCGAAATAGGTTTCTGCAGCGGCTGCAAAGCCATAAGCGCGCTGGCCCAAGTAGATCTGGTTGAGGTAAAGCTCCAAGATCTCGTCCTTGCTCAGCTGGGACTCAATCTTGTAGGCCAGCAGGGCTTCGTAGATCTTGCGGATGTACTTCTTTTCGCGGGACAGATAAAAGGTGCGCGCCACCTGCATGGTGATGGTGGAAGCGCCTTGGCTGCGCGCTTGTCCGAGGTTGGCCACAAAGGAGCGCAACACGCCCACGTAGTCGATCCCACCATGCTCGTAGAAGCGCGCATCTTCGATGGACAGCACCGCGTGTTTCATAACCGCCGGAATTTCTTCGATCGGCGTGTAGCTGCGGCGCTCTTCGCCAAATTCCCCCAACAGCGCGCCGTCGGCGCTGTAGATGCGCATAGGCAGTTTGGGTCGGTAGTCGCCCAGGCCCTTGATGTCAGGCAACTGGGGATAGGCCAATGCCAGGGCCAGGCCACCGGCGATGGCGCCGGCCGTGGCCAGCCCCACCAGCAAAACCATCAGGCCAAGCACGAACCGGGACAATACCTGAAGGGGAGAGCGCAGCGGCCTGCTTTCGGTGGCTGAGCCGCCGTCGCGGTTGCGGGAAGACCTGGGCGATGAATCGGGCATGTATTTGGGGCACCCTTCAGAGCCGATGAGTCGGCACCAAGGAGTGTGAATTATAGAAACGCCGCCAAGGCCGCCCTATTCTGAGCCCTGAGCCGAGCGGGCTAGTTGGCCTGGGGAGTGGGGCATGCGGTGGCAGTGGGCAGGTGGGGCAGGCCGTCAAACGGGGCGGGCGGCGGAACTGGGACGTCGATGGGCCGCTGGGCTCTTGGGCAGCGGCGTGCGCCGGGCGGTAGGCGTAGACCTCGGCGCGGGGTCCATCAAGTGGGTGGAACTGGTTCGACGCTGGGGTGGCGGCTGCTCGCTGGCGGGGCTGGGTCGGGTCGAAGTGCCCACTGGCCTCATGCTCGATGGCCCAGCTGAGCATTTGCAGGCCTGGATGCAGTTGCTGCAATCTCTGGGGCTGCAGCGCACCGTCCGCACCCGGGCAGTGGCCATGGCCCTGCCTGCCTCGGGTGTGATTCTGCGGCGCACCCGTTTCCGTGCTGGCCTTCAGGCCGACGAACTTGCCGCCTATGTCGAGGGTGAAGCCGCGGCCTGGGCGCCCTTTCCGTTGGAATCGCTGGCCCTGGACTTCGCGGTGCTGGGCCCGGCCGAGGGTGCGACAGGCGAGGTTGATGTGCTCATGGCCGCCGCCCGACAAGACCGTGTGCAGTGGCGCCAAACCCTTGCGCAGGCTGCCGGACTGAAGTTGACCGTGATCGACACCGAATCAAACGCGGCCGCGCTGGCGCTGGCCCACTGGCGTCCCCCGGTGCAATCGGGTGCACCAGGCCTTGCCTTGGCCTTGGTCGATCTGGGCTGCAATGCGGTCTGCCTGCGGGTGATGGTGCAGGGCGAGTTATTGTTCGAGCGCTCGGAAGAGCTCGCGCCCCAGTTTGCGCAGGCTGAGCATGGCCAGTGGCCAGCCCACTGCCTGACCATCGCCCGCTGTTTGCAGGTGTTTCAGGCGGCGCAACCGGGCAGGGGTCTGCTGGGTCTGGCCTTGGCCGGTGAGGCCAACGGCCGACCAGGCCTTCCCGATGTGCTGACCCGCTTGACGGGCCTGCCAGCGTGGTGGCTGGACCCATTTGTAAACCTGCTGCCCTGTGCGGATGCTGGGCCTAAGCCCCAAGCGATCCAGGCCTGTGCCTATGTGGTGGCCTGCGGCCTGGCCTGGAGGGCGTTGAGCCCATGACCGTGCTGAACCTGTTGCCGCATCGGTCTTGGGCGCAGGCCCGGCGCCGCCGCCGTGTGCTGGTGGAGGGTGTCTGCAGCGTGTTGACAGCTTTGTGCTTGGGCTTGGTGGCGGGGATGCTGTGGCCAGAGCTCCTGGCTCAGGGCAAGGCGTACGGCACTGGCATAGGGGCCGAGGGCTGGGTTCAGGCCGTTGAACAGGAGGCTCCGCGGTCGAGTGCGGTCGAAGCCCTCACGACCGCAGCGGCGCTGGACCAACACGAAGCTGGCTCTGGCTTGCCGCAAGCTGCCCAGCCAGACACCAGCGCGCAGCCTCAGGCGCTCACTGTTCACCTGTTGTGGGAACTCTCGCGCCTTGTGCCCCCGGTTGTGGCCCTGTCTGAACTGCAATGGGATGGCACACAGCTGATGCTGCGTGGACAAGGTGCCAACGTGCAGTCGGTATTCGATTTCATCGGGGTGCTGGGTGAGCAATCCACACTGGTGCAGCAGGTGCAATGGGATGTGCTGCAGGCGGCTGAAGACCGTGGCCCGTCAGAAGCTCACTTGCAGTTTGTGCTGAAGGCCCAGGCCCGGCCTTGGCCGAAGGGGAAGAAGCGGTGAGCTTGGGATGGATCTTGGCCGGATACCGGCTGCCCGATCCCGCAAGCTGGTCTGCACCTGCCCGCGGCGGCCTGTGTGTGCTCCTGTTCAGCCTAGTGCTGGCCGGCGCTGCACCGACTGGGCTGGCGCTGCGGGGTGGCTTGAGCCCGCTGTGGGCGCCCGGTGCGCAGCCGCCTTCCGCGACACCCGAACCCCACACCGCTGGAGGGGCGACACGGCAGCTGCCCAGTACCCTAGCGCTGCCGCAGCCCTTGCCCCTGCCGGCCGACGAAGCGCATGAGTTGTGGCGCTTCGCACTCGAGGCCGGCCTTCGTCACGGCTTGGTTCTGGGCTGGCTTCGCCCGGTGGCTCCGTTGTCGCATGGTGAGCACCGTACCCCAGCAGTGGTGTCGGTGCGCTTTTGGGGCCGTTATCCTGCATTGGCAGACTGGCTTGCGGACCTGCCCCCGTCCATAGCGGTGCAGGCCTTGAAGGTGAGCACGCCGGGCGGGCTGGCGGGCCCCTTGCCTGGTGTGCCTGGTGTGCCTGATGTGCCTAGCGCGCCTGGCTCCACGACGCTGTTGGCACTTGATGCCACCTTGCGCGCGGGTGCTGCGCCGAGGCCCGTGCAGGCTGCGCATCCCCCAGTAGGGAATGCTTGGGCATCAGACCCGTTTCAGGCTCTTTGGGCTGCACCTTTGCAGACCGATCGCCGGGAGGGGTCAACGGCCAACGCTGCGGTGGGTGAGCGGGCTGCTGAACGCCCCTGGTTGGAGCGCCACGCCTTACACGACATGGAAATGGTGGGGGTTCTGGGAGGTGAGGGCAGCACCTGGGCCTTGCTGCAGGTTCAAGGGCGCTTGCATGCAGCCCGTGCTGGCCAGCGCGTGGGTCCACAGGGTGCCACAGTGGAGTACATCGGCCAAGACATGCTGCAGGCTGTCGAACCGGTGGCTGCGACGCGGGGGCAGGTGGCCCCGATGCGCCGAACCTTGAGCCTGAAGGAGACGCGGCCATGAAGCCTGATGTGACGCGCTTGAAGGCAACCGGCTTTGGCCTGTTGATTGCAAGCGTCTCAGCTGCGGTGCCGCCAAGCGCAGCGCAAGTGAGCAGTGAGTATGCACGCCCGGCCGCGCAGGCCCCGGTGCACTACAGCGGCGAGAAGCTATCCCTGAACTTTCAAAACATCGATCTGCGGGCGGTGCTGCAGGTGTTTGCGGACTTCACCAAGCTCAACCTCGTGGTCAGCGATGCGGTGACCGGTTCGGTGACCGTGCGGCTTCAAGAGGTTCCTTGGGACATGGCCCTGGACATCATCCTGCAGTCCAAGGGCTTGGGCCTGCGCCGCCAGGGCGGTGTGTTGATGGTGGCCCCACGCGAGGAGTGGGCCGCTCGCGACCAAGCCGATCTGGAAGTGCGGCGCAAAATCAGCGAGCTTGAAGCCATGCGCACCGAGTCTTTTCAGCTCAATTACGGGCGGGCCGAGGACGTGGCGCGGGGGCTGTTGGGCTCGCCCTCGGCTGGCGCGGCTGGTGCATCAGGCCTGGCGGGTTCAAGCGGCGGCAGCCCGTCAGGTGCCAGCGCGGTGCATAGCCTGTCGTCGGCCCGCTTTCTATCAACGCGCGGCAGCGTGATCGCCGAGGCTCGCACCAACCAACTCTTTGTCACCGACATTCCCGCCAAGCTCGAACAAGTGCGACAGATGATTCAGAAGATTGACGTTCCGGTGCGCCAGGTCCTGATCGAAGCACGCATCGTGGAGGCCAGTGACAGCTTTGGGCGATCGCTGGGGGTGAAGCTCGGCATGAACGAATCGGGCCTGCAGCGCGGGGCGGCTACTGGCCGACTGGGTGGCGGCTCGTCCTTCGTGCTGGGTGGAAACTATTTGGCAGTGGGCCGTCAGTCGGGTCAGTTGGGCGGGCCCGCCCAAGGCGCCGAGGCCCAAAGCGACTGGGCAAAATCGGCCTTCACCAACAGCCACTTCGTGAACCTGCCCGCATTGCCCCTGCAGGGCATTGCGCCGGCCACCATGGCGGTGTCGCTCTTCGGTGCGGCCGCCAACCGGTTCGTGAACCTGGAGATCTCGGCCCTTGAGGCCGATGGGCGAGGCAAGGTGATCTCCAGCCCCCGCATCGTGACCGCTGATCAGGTGGAGGCCCACATCAAGCAGGGTTTCAAGGTCCCCTATCGCGGCTCGCCCACGCCCTTGTCACCTTCGCCGCAGGTACAGTTTCAGGAGGCCAGCCTCAAGCTCACTGTCACGCCGCAGATCACGCCGGAGGGCCATGTGATACTCAGTGTGATGGTCAACAAAGACAGTCTGGGTGCGCTCACACCCGACGGCCGCGAGATCAACACCAAGGAAGTCAAGACCAAGGTGCTGGTGGAAAACGGGGGAACTGTGGTGATCGGCGGCATCTACGAACAAGAAGAAGCCGACACACGGGTAAAGGTGCCTGTGCTGGGCACCCTGCCGGTCCTAGGGCCCTTGTTCCGCAGCGTAGGGCGTGACGCGCGGCGCACTGAGTTGTTGGTGTTCCTGACGCCTCAGGTGCTGGCGGCCCCAAACGCGGGCTCTCGCTGATGTTGAGGCTCGATTGCACCGTGCGTGGCCAACGGGGGCCCAGCCCATGGGCTTGAGCTTGGCCCTGGTGGCCATGCCCGGCGCGGGCAAGACCACCGTTGGCCGCTTGCTGGCCAAGCAACTGCGGCTGCCCTTCGTGGACACCGACCACGAAATCGAGCATCGCTTAGGCATGTCGATCAAGGACTATTTTTTGCAGCATGGGGAGTCGGCCTTTCGCGACATGGAGCAGGTTGTGATGGCCGAGCTGGCCAACGGCCGCCCCATGGTGCTGGCCACGGGTGGTGGTGTGGTGCTGCGCGAAGCCAATCGTGAGGTCATGCAACGGCACTGCACGGTGGTCTACATGCGCTTTGCACCAGAAGAGTTGTATCGGCGCCTGCGGCACGACCGCAAGCGGCCCTTGTTGCAGGTGCCTGACCCCTTGCGAAAGCTGCGGGAGCTGTTTCGTGAGCGCGATCCTCTGTACCGGCGCACGGCTCATTTTGTGATTGAAACCGGCCGACCGACGGTGCACGGCCTGGCCGGCATGATCCTCATGCAGTTGGAGTTGGCCGGGCGTGTAGACCCCAGCCGCGTGCCGTCACCAGTTGACCCGCTGGAGGCCCCATCCCAACAGCGGCGGACTTAAACTGAGAAGATGTCTGCTTTTGCCGCTGCTGCTGGTGCTGATGATGGGGCGGGTGCCCAGTTGGGCACCCCCGCTGCAAGCCCGAGTGTCCAAACCATCCAGATCGACCTGGGGGACCGTTCCTATCCAATTGTGATTGGGCCTGGGGTGTTGCAGTCGGCTTCGAGCTGGGCCGACTTGCCACGTGCGGCCACGGCGGTGGTGGTCACCAATGTAACGGTGGCGCACCTGTACCTGTCTGCCCTGAAGCAGGCTTTGTCACTGCACTACACGCGGGTGCTGGAAGTGGTGCTGCCCGACGGTGAAGCGCACAAGGACTGGGGCAGCGTTAACACAGTGTTCGACCAGCTCCTTCACCAGGCTTGCGATAGGCGCACCGTGCTCTTTGCCTTGGGTGGCGGTGTCATTGGTGACCTGACCGGGTTTGCTGCCGCATGCTACATGCGCGGCGTGCCCTTTGTTCAGGTGCCTACAACCTTGCTGGCGCAGGTGGATTCATCGGTTGGCGGCAAAACCGCGGTGAACCATCCTTTGGGCAAGAACATGATCGGTGCCTTCTACCAACCCGTGCGGGTCTTGTGCGACCTGGATGTGCTGCGCACCCTTCCCGATCGCGAGTTCAGCGCCGGCCTGGCCGAAGTGATCAAGTACGGCCCCATCGCAGACGCTGCCTTCCTGGATTGGATCGAAGAGCATATGCCGGCCCTGATGGCGCGAGAGCCCAAGGTGCTGGCCCATGCGGTGCGCCGCTCCTGCGAGATCAAAGCGTGGGTGGTGGAACAGGACGAGCGCGAGGCGGGCCTGCGTGCGATCCTGAACTTCGGGCACACCTTCGGGCACGCCATCGAAGCGGGCCTGGGGTATGGCCAGTGGCTGCATGGCGAGGCGGTTGGGTGCGGCATGGTTTTGGCGGCCGACCTCTCGCACCGGCTGGGCCTGATGCCCGCGTCGTTCGTAGCCCGCTTGAGAGGGCTCATCGAGCGCGCTGGCCTGCCCGTGCGTGCACCCGATCTGGGGGCACAGCGCTATCTGCAATGGATGCGTGTAGACAAGAAGGCCGAAGGTGGCGAGATCCGCTTCGTGGTGATTGAAGCCCTGGGCCGAGCGGGTCTGCGCACCGCTCCCGATGCACTCGTGGGCGAGGTGCTGGCCGCGCACTCGGTCTGACATGGCGGCACCCCACAGGCTGCGTGTGGCCCGGCTGGCGGCCCCGCGCGCTGCACCACAAGCCCAGTCCCTCTTCACGGCTTTGGCCCCCTATGCCAGCTTGCCCCAGCGCTCGCGTGGTAGGCGCATGGCCGAAGCTGTGGCGTCCGATCGCAACGCCTTTCAGCGCGACCGCGACCGTATCGTGCACAGCACCGCGTTTCGCCGCTTGGTCTATAAGACCCAGGTGTTTCTGAACCATGAAGGTGACCTGTTCCGCACCAGGCTGACCCACAGCTTGGAGGTGGCGCAGTTGGCGCGGTCGATGGCGCGCGGCCTGGGCTTGCACGAAGACTTGGTCGAAGCCTTGGCTTTGGCACACGACCTGGGTCACACGCCCTTTGGCCATGCGGGTCAAGATGCCCTCAACGCTTGCATGCAGCCTTACGGCGGTTTCGAGCACAACCTTCAAAGCCTGCGCGTGGTGGACGTGCTGGAACAGCGTTATCCGCAATTCGATGGGTTGAACCTGAGCTTCGAGACCCGTGAGGGTATCCTCAAGCACTGCTCGATGCGCGTGGCACGCCACATGGAATCACTCGAGCCTGCCGGCGTGGCGCACCGGTTCGTCGCGGGCTATCAGGCCAGCCTTGAAGCGCAACTGTGCAACCTCGCCGATGAGATCGCCTACAACGCACATGATGTGGACGATGGCGTTCGATCCGGCTTGATCAGCCTGGAGCAACTCATGGGGCTGACTTTAGTGCGTCACTTCCACGACGAAGCCGTGCGCGAGTACCCGAGCCTTCCCGGCATGGGGCGGCGACGCTTGTTATCTGAAGTGTTACGGCGCATGTTGTCGGCGCAAGTGCATGACCTTCTGCGCACCACCAAGGCTCGGGTGGCGCGCGCGGGTGCGGCCGACGCCTGGCAGGCGCGCCAAGGGCCTGCTCTGGTGGGCTTCAGCCCATCGATGCGCGCGGCGATCACCGAACTGAAGCGATTCTTGTTGCGAGCCCTCTACCGACACGAACAGGTCTTGGTCCAAACCCAGCGAGGCAAGACCGTGGTGCACGAACTGTTCACCGTCTATGCACAGCGGCCCGTGGAAATGCCACCGGAGTATGCGCAGCGTGCAGACACCCACCGCGCCGTGGCCGACTATGTCGCTGGTATGACCGATCGCTTTGCCATGCGTGAACACGAGCGGTTGACCGGGCGGCGCCTGTTTGCTTGAGACACCATGGCCCGCTTGCCCAGACTTGTTTTGCCTGCTTGGCCCCATCACGTCATACAGCGCGGCAACAACGGCCAAGCCATTGTGCGGGGCGATGCCGACCGCAGGGCTTGGCGCGACATCCTGGCCGAAGCGCTGGACCACTACGGCGTCACCTTGCAGGCCTATGTGCTGATGGACAACCACTTTCACTTGTTGTTGACGCCGCCGTCGCCCCAGGCCCTCAGCCGCATGATGCAGGCCTTGGGTCGCAGGTATGTGGGCGCTCACAACGCCGTTCACCGACGCAGCGGCACCTTGTGGGAGGGGCGTTTCAAATGTTCGCCGGTGGAGACTGATCGATACTTTTTGGCCTGCATGCTCTACATCGAACTCAACCCGGTGCGCGCCGGCCTGGTGTCGCAAGCCCAGGAGTGGCCCTGGTCGAGCGCGGCGCACCACTTGGGTTTGCGGCAAGACCGGCTGGTTAGCGACCACCCCAGTTACTGGGCTTTGGGCAATACCCCATTTGAGCGGGAACGGTGCTACCGCGATAGTCTCGAAGCGGGCACATCCGAGCGCGAGACCGCCCGCATTACCGAGGCGGCACTCAAGGGCTGGGCCTTGGCTTCGCCGGAATTTATCCAGGCCCACGCATCGCAGCGGCCGCTGGCTCCGCGCGGCCGGGGCCGGCCGCGAAAAACCCCCGACCCCGGCCCGCAGGGCGGAACCAAAGGGGCTTAAAGCCACCAAAGCCTGACTCTGGCCCCCTTTTTTTTTAAGTTTGATTTGTTCGTAAAATAAATGACTCTGACCCTATTTATTTAAATCGGGGATGGCGTATCGTTCGGGGTTACCCGAACGATGGAGCGCTATCCATGAGCACGCCCGCTGAACGCAAGGACCTGGCCAAGCGGGGCCTGTATGACTCACAGTATGAACACGACGCTTGCGGGGTCGGCTTTGTGGCGCACATCAAAGGGTTGAAGGCCCACGCCATCGTGGGCCAGGGCCTGAAGATCCTGGAAAACCTCGACCACCGGGGTGCGGTGGGCGCCGATGCACTGATGGGCGACGGTGCGGGTATCTTGATCCAAATCCCCGACGAACTTCTGCGCGCCGAGATGGCCGCCCAAGGCATTGTCCTGCCGCCACCCGGTGAGTACGGCGTGGGCATGATCTTCCTGCCCAAGGAACATGCCTCGCGTCTGGCCTGCGAACAGGAGTTGGAGCGGGCGGTGAGGGCCGAAGGTCAGGTCTTGCTGGGCTGGCGCGATGTGCCTGTCAACGCCGACATGCCCATGTCGCCCACGGTGCGGGAAAAGGAACCGGTGATTCGACAGATCTTCATTGGCCGTGGTGCCGATGTGATCGTGCCCGATGCGCTTGAGCGCAAACTTTATGTGATCCGCAAGACCGCTTCGGCGGCGATCCAGCGCCTGCAGCTGACCCACAGCCACGAGTACTACGTGCCCAGCATGAGCTGCCGTACCGTCATCTACAAGGGACTGCTGCTGGCCAATCAGGTGGGTGACTACTACCGTGACCTTCAGGATGTACGCTGCACCTCGGCCCTGGCCCTGGTGCACCAACGTTTTTCTACCAACACTTTCCCCGAGTGGCCCCTGGCCCACCCCTACCGCATGGTGGCCCACAACGGCGAGATCAACACCGTCAAGGGCAACTTCAATTGGATGCGAGCCCGCGAAGGCGTGATGAAGTCACCGGTCTTGGGTGATGACCTGAAAAAGCTTTACCCCATCAGCTTCGAAGGCCAGTCCGACACTGCCACCTTCGACAACGCGCTTGAGCTGCTGTCCATGGCCGGCTACCCGCTGGCGCAGGCCGCGATGATGATGATTCCCGAGGCGTGGGAGCAACACAGCACAATGGACGTCCGGCGCCGTGCCTTTTATGAATACCACGCGGCCATGATTGAGCCCTGGGATGGCCCGGCCGCCATGGTGTTCACCGACGGCAAGCAGATCGGCGCCACGCTGGACCGTAACGGCCTGCGCCCGGCACGCTACATCGTCACTGATGACGACCTGGTGGTGATGGGATCCGAGTCTGGTGTGCTGCCCATTGCTGAAAGCCGCATCGTCAAGAAGTGGCGCCTGCAGCCGGGCAAGATGTTCTTGATCGACTTCGAGCAAGGCCGCATCATTGACGATGAGGAACTCAAGAGCCAGTTTGCGTCGGCCAAGCCCTACCGACAATGGATCGAGAACGCTCGCATCAAGCTCGAGTCCTTGCCCTCTCCCGATACTGCGCAGCCGGCAGCCGCTGAATCACTGCTCGACCGTCAGCAGGCCTTCGGCTACACCCAGGAAGACCTGAAGTTCCTGATGAGCCCTATGGCCGCCGCCGGCGAAGAGGGCACGGGCTCCATGGGCAATGACTCACCCCTGGCAGTACTGAGCGACCGCAACAAGCCGCTGCCCAACTACTTCAAGCAGCTGTTTGCGCAGGTGACCAACCCGCCCATCGATCCGATCCGCGAAGCGATCGTGATGTCGCTGGTGTCCTTCATCGGCCCCAAGCCCAACTTGCTGGACATCAATGCGGTTAACCCGCCGATGCGCCTGGAAGTGAACCAGCCGGTGCTGGACTTCGCCGACATGGCCCGCTTGCGCAATATCGAGCGCAGCACCGGCGGCAAGTTCAAGAGCTACGAGTTGCACATCACCTACCCAGTGAGCTGGGGCCGTGAAGGTGTGGAAGCCAAGTTAGCCTCGCTGTGCGCTGAAAGTGTGGACGCGCTCAAGAGCGGCCACAACATCCTGGTCATCACCGATCGCAGCGCTGACCGAAACCAAGTGGCGATCCCGGTCCTGCTGGCCTTGTCAGCGGTGCATCAACATTTGGTGCGTACAGGACTGCGGACCATGCTCGGCCTGGTGGTGGAAACCGGCAGTGCCCGCGAAGTGCACCACTTCGCCACCCTGGCCGGCTACGGTGCAGAAGCCGTGCACCCCTACTTGGCCATGGAGACCCTGGCCTCGATGCACCAGGACCTGCCGGGTGACCTGTCCGCCGAAAAGGCCATCTACAACTATGTGAAGGCCATCGGCAAGGGTCTGTCCAAGATCATGTCCAAGATGGGCGTGAGCACCTATATGTCCTACTGCGGCGCGCAGCTGTTTGAGGCCATTGGCCTGGACAAAACGGTGGTGGACAAGTATTTCCGTGGCACGGCCAGCCAGGTGGGTGGCATCGGCGTGTTTGAGATCGCCGAAGAAGCCTTGCGCATGCACAAGGCAGCCTTTGGTGACGATCCGGTTCTGGCGTCGATGTTGGATTCTGGTGGTGAATATGCGTGGCGGGTCCGCGGTGAAGAACACATGTGGACGCCCAACGCCATCGCAAAGCTGCAGCACAGCACCCGCGCCGGCGCCTTCGAAACCTACAAGGAGTACGCGCAGATCATCAACGACCAGAGCCGTCGCCACATGACCCTGCGCGGCTTATTCGAGTTCAAGGTGAATCCGAGCAAAGCTATCCCCCTGGAAGAGGTTGAGCCAGCCGCTGAGATTGTCAAGCGATTCGCCACGGGTGCCATGTCCTTGGGTTCCATCTCCACCGAGGCACACTCGACGCTGGCGCTTGCGATGAACCGCATCGGTGGTAAGAGCAACACCGGTGAAGGTGGTGAAGACCCCGCCCGCTATCGCAACGAACTCAAGGGCATCAAGATCACCACGGGCACCAAGGTTTCGGACGTGGTGGGCAAGGGCGTGGTCGAAACCGACTACGAAATGAAGGACGGCGACAGCCTGCGATCCAAGATCAAGCAGGTGGCCTCGGGCCGCTTTGGTGTAACTGCCGAGTACCTGGCCAGTGCCGATCAGATTCAGATCAAGATGGCCCAGGGCGCCAAGCCCGGCGAGGGCGGGCAGCTGCCTGGTGGCAAGGTCAGCGAGTACATCGGTTTCTTGCGCTACTCGGTGCCGGGTGTGGGCTTGATCAGCCCGCCGCCGCACCACGACATCTACTCGATTGAAGACCTGGCGCAGCTCATTCACGACCTGAAGAATGCCAACCCGCGTGCGGACATCAGCGTCAAGCTGGTCAGTGAAGTGGGCGTGGGCACGATTGCCGCCGGGGTGGCCAAGTGCAAGGCTGACCACGTGGTGATCGCCGGCCATGATGGTGGCACGGGCGCATCGCCCTGGAGCTCCATCAAGCATGCGGGCACCCCGTGGGAACTGGGCCTGGCCGAAACCCAGCAAACTCTGGTGCTCAACCGGTTGCGCGGCCGCATCCGTGTGCAGGCCGATGGCCAAATGAAGACTGGCCGCGATGTGGTGATTGGAGCCCTGCTGGGTGCCGATGAATTCGGCTTCGCCACGGCGCCGCTGGTGGTTGAAGGCTGCATCATGATGCGCAAGTGCCACCTCAACACCTGCCCGGTGGGGGTGGCCACGCAGGACCCAGTGTTGCGCCAGAAGTTCACCGGCAAGCCCGAGCATGTGGTGAACTACTTCTTCTTTGTGGCCGAAGAGGCCCGAGCCATCATGGCGCAACTGGGTCTGCGCACCTTTGACGAGCTGATTGGGCGCTCCGACCTTTTGGACATGAAGAAGGGCATCGCCCATTGGAAGGCCAAGGGGCTGGACTTCAGCCGCTTGCTCGCTCAGCCGGCTGCGCCGGCGGAAGTGCCTCGACTGCATGTCGAAGTGCAGGACCATGGCCTGAACAAGGCCCTGGACATGAGCCTGATTGAGAAGTGCCAACCCGCTCTGCGCAAAGGCGAAAAGGTCAAGCTGCTGGAGACTGCACGCAATGTGAACCGCAGCGTGGGCGCCATGCTCTCGGGTGAACTGGTGCGCCACCACCCCGAGGGCCTGGGCGACGACACCATCTTCATTCAGATGGAAGGCACGGGGGGCCAGAGCTTTGGAGCGTTCCTGGCCAAGGGCATCAGCCTGTACCTAATCGGCGAAGCCAACGACTACACCGGCAAGGGCCTGTCCGGCGGCCGCGTCGTGGTGCGTCCCAGCATCGACTTCCGCGGAGACGCCACCCAAAATATCATCGTGGGCAACACGGTGCTGTACGGGGCCACCAGCGGAGAAGCCTTTTTCCGTGGCGTAGCCGGCGAGCGGTTTGCCGTTCGCTTGTCAGGGGCCACAGCCGTGGTCGAGGGTACCGGTGACCATGGTTGTGAGTACATGACCGGTGGCACCGTGGTGGTGTTGGGTAAAACGGGTCGCAACTTTGCCGCGGGCATGAGTGGCGGCGTGGCCTATGTGTACGACGAAGACGGCACTTTCTCTTCGCGTTGCAACACCTCGATGGTGACCTTGGATAAAGTGCGGTCTTCACAAGAGCAGCAAGCCGCAGGCATCGCTCGGCACAAGGGCCAGACCGATGAGTCGCTGCTCAAGTCCCTTGTGGAGCAGCAGCACCGCTGGACGGGCTCGCTGCGGGCGCGCGAGATTCTCGATCAGTGGACGAGCGCGCGCGGTAAGTTCGTCAAGGTCTTCCCCACCGAGTACCGGCGTGCCTTGGCTGAGATGGAGGCCAAGGCCGCTGCGCCGGCCGAAGCGGGCAAGGTGCCAGCACCTAAGAAGGCCGCTGCGGTGGGCAAGAAGACACCGGCCAAATAATCATTGGAATCAAGGATTGATCATGGGAAAAGTCACCGGCTTCCTGGAATTTGATCGGCTCGAAGAGGGCTATGAGCCCGTTGTGCAGCGCGTGAAGAACTACAAGGAGTTCGTCATTGGCCTGAACAATGAGCAAGCCAAGGTGCAGGCCGCGCGCTGCATGGACTGCGGCACTCCCTTTTGCAACAGTGGCTGCCCGGTGAACAACATCATCCCGGACTTCAACGACCTGGTCTACCAGGGTGACTGGAAGAACGCGATCACGGTGCTGCACAGCACCAACAACTTCCCCGAATTTACTGGCCGTCTCTGCCCCGCGCCTTGCGAGGCCGCGTGTACGCTCAATGTGAACGACGATGCGGTGGGCATCAAGTCGATTGAGCACGCCATCATCGACCGTGCTTGGCAAGAGGGTTGGGTGCTGCCCCAGCCGCCCAAGGCCAGGACCGGGAAAAGGGTGGCCGTGGTGGGTTCAGGCCCGGCAGGCTTGGCAGCTGCGCAGCAGCTGGCCCGGGTCGGCCACGAGGTGACCGTATTCGAAAAAAACAGCCGCATCGGCGGCCTTCTGCGCTATGGGATCCCCGACTTCAAGATGGAGAAGTCCCACATCGACCGCCGTGTGGACCAGATGAAAGCCGAAGGCGTGACCTTCCGCACCAGCGTGCTGGTCGGTCTAATTCCCAAAGACAGCAAGGTCACCAACGACGCCCAAACCATCGTCTCGCCTGATCAACTTCGGCACGATTTCGATGCCGTCCTTCTGTGTGGCGGTGCTGAGCAAAGCCGCGACCTACCGGTGCCAGGCCGCGAGCTGCAGGGCGTGCATTTCGCCATGGAGTTTTTGCCGCAGCAAAACAAGGTGGTGGCCGGCGACAAGCTCCAGGGCCAGCTGCGCGCAGACGGCAAGCATGTCATCGTGATTGGCGGCGGCGACACGGGCAGCGACTGTGTGGGCACGAGCAACCGGCATGGCGCGGCGAGTGTGACCCAGTTTGAGCTGATGCCACAGCCCCCTGCTGTGGAAGACCGCCCCCTGACCTGGCCGTATTGGCCCACCAAGCTTCGCACCTCGTCCAGCCACGAAGAAGGCTGCCAACGGGAGTTCGCGATCGCCACCAAGGCCTTCATTGGTGGCACCGGCGTGGCCCATGGCAAGGTACAGGCCCTGAAGACGGTGGAGCTGGAGTGGAGGAACGGCAAGATGGTGGAGGTGCCGGGCTCCGAGAAGGAATGGAAGGCCGATTTGGTACTGCTAGCCATGGGCTTTGTTTCCCCGGTGGCCTCCATCCTGGACACCTTTGGGGTGGACAAGGACAGCCGAGGCAACGCGCGCGCGAGTACCGACTTTATGGGCGGCTATGCCACCAATGTCGATAAGGTGTTCGCCGCCGGCGACATGCGCCGCGGCCAAAGCCTGGTGGTCTGGGCCATTCGCGAAGGTCGCCAGGCCGCCCGGGCGGTGGACGAGTTCTTGATGGGAACCTCTGACCTTCCGCGCTGAGGCGCGGACGTCCTCCAAGGCAAGCCAGGCCTCTACGGGGAAACCCGAAACTTTTTTGGGCCTCGTGACACAATGTGCGCGTGTCTTTTAAGACGATTGCGCCTTGGTGACCGACGCCCTGATCGAGATCAACCATGTCCGTTTCGGATACGACGCCAGCCGTCTTGTCCTGAATGACATTTCGCTGCGCTTTATGCGTGGCAAGGTCACTTCCATCCTCGGTGGGTCAGGCTGCGGCAAGACAACCCTGTTGCGGCTGATCGGCGGAATTTGTGGGGCTGGTGGCGGACAAGTGGTGTTTGACGGTGAGCTGGTCAACGCCCGTGACCGTCTACAGTTGCTGCGCCTTCGCCGCCGCATGGGCATGCTGTTTCAGTTCGGGGCCCTGTTTACCGACCTCAGTGTCTTCGACAACGTGGCCTTTCCGCTGCGCGAGCACACCGATTTGTCAGAAGCCATGATCCGCGATGTCGTGCTGCTGAAGTTGCACGCGGTGGGTTTGCGTGGCGCAGCTGACCTGCAGATTTCTGAGGTGTCCGGTGGCATGGCGCGCCGAGTTGCACTGGCCCGCGCCGTCGCCTTGGATCCTGAACTCATCATGTACGACGAGCCCTTTGCCGGCCTGGACCTGATCTCCATGAGCGTGGCGGCCAACCTCATCCGCAAGCTCAACGACATCACTGGCAGCACCTCCTTGGTGGTGTCCCACGATGTACCCGAATGCATGGCCATCAGCGACCATGTGGTGCTGCTGGCCAATGAGGGCCGTATCGTGGCGCAGGGCAGCCCGGCTGAGCTGATGGGTTCCAGCGACCCCGAGGTGCGCCAATTCGTGCGCGGCGAACCCGATGGCCCGGTCAAGTTCCACTACCCGGCGCCGACCCTGGAAGCAGACTTTGGGGTGCAGGCGTGAGCATGCCGTCGGTATCGGTATTGCAAAGGCTGGGCAGCACAGCGCTTCGGCTGCTGCAGGGTTTGGGCCATGCATCGTTCTTTTTTCGCGATCTCTTGTGGCACATCCCACCAGCGCTCAACCGCTTTGGCCTAGTGGTTCAACAGGTGCACGCCATCGGTAACCTGTCCTTGGTGATCATCCTGGCCTCCGGTCTGGCCGTAGGCTTTGTCTTGGCCCTGCAGATGTATTACGCTCTGGCGACTTACGGCGCCACCGAGTCCTTGGGCCTGATCGTCAACCTGGCCTTGGTCCGTGAACTGGGCCCGGTGGTGGCGGCCCTCTTGTTTGCTGGGCGTGCAGGCACCTCCTTGACCGCCGAGATCGGGCTGATGAAGGCCGGTGAGCAACTCTCGGCCATGGAGATGATGGCGGTGGACCCCCGCAGCCGAGTGTTGGCTCCGCGCTTTTTGGCGGGCGTCATCTCCATGCCCCTGTTGGCCGGGCTGTTCTCGGCCGTCGGTATCCTGGGCGCATGGGCGGTGGCGGTTGGCCTGATCGGTTTGGATGGTGGCAATTTTTGGTCGCTCATGCAGTCGCGCGTGGACGTTTGGCGCGACGTGGGCAATGGCATCGTCAAGAGTTTTGTCTTCGGTGTGATCTGCACCGCCGTGGCGCTGTACCAGGGGTATGAGACCCAAGCCACGCCTGAGGGCGTGGCCTACGCCACCACCCGTACGGTGGTGATCTCGTCGCTTTCGGTGTTGGGCATGGATTTCGTGCTCACCGCCTTGATGTTTTCAACGCCTTGAGGCTGCTGGCATGGTTGTGATGGGGAAGAATCAATGAACAAGAAGGGCATCGAAGTCTTGGTCGGCTGCTTTGTGCTGCTGGGCTTGGTGGGTTTGCTGTTTCTGTCACTGAAGGCAGCCAACCTGGCCAGCTTTGGTGAAAGCAAAGGCTATTTGGTGACGGCCCGCTTTGACAACATCGGCGGCCTCAAACCCCGCGCGCCGGTGCGCAGCGCCGGGGTTACGGTGGGCCGCGTGAAGACCATTGGCCTGGACCCCAAGACATTTCAGGGCGTGGTGACGATGGAACTCAACCTTGACGCGCAGTTTCCACGTGACTCTTCTGCCAAGATCTTGACTTCGGGTCTGTTGGGCGACCAGTTCATTGGCATCGAGCCCGGCGGTGACGAGAAGAACCTTTCGGCTGGCGACGTCATCACCTCGACTCAATCGGCGGTGATCCTGGAGAACCTGATCGGCCAGATCCTCTTTAACAAGGCGGCCGACGGGTCGGCGGGGGCGGGCAAGTGAAGCACAGGATTTCAAACCAAGGGACCCTATTCGGGCGCTACTGTGCCGGCTTGGCGCTGCTGACGGCGGCTGCCGTGTGGGCGGGGTCGGCCCAGGCGCAGGCGACGAATCAGGCCACAGCAGCCCAGGCCCCAAGCCAGGCCCCAAATGTGGCCACCCCCGCCCAAGCTGGTGCATCGGCTGTCACACCGGCCCTGGCTGCAGCCATGCGTATGTGGGGCACCATCCGACCGGCTCTGCCGGGCCAAGACCCCTTCGAACGGTTCAACCGCGCCGTGTTTGTGTTCAATGGCGCGGTAGACCACTTCCTGGTCAAGCCGGTGGCCGAGGCTTATGAGGCTTCGGTGCCCAAGCCCGTGCGCATCGGTGTGGGCAATGTGCTTGGCAATGTGTCCGATGCCTGGTCTGCGGTGAACCTGGTGCTGCAGGTCAAGGGCAGCCGCGCTGCCGAGATGACCTTGCGGGTGGGCGTGAACACTGTGTTTGGCCTTGCTGGCCTGTTGGACGTGGCCTCGGAAGCGGGTTTGGAGCGGCACAGCGAAGACTTTGGCCAGACCCTGGGCTACTGGGGCGTGCCTCCGGGGCCTTATTTGGTGTTGCCTCTGTTCGGCCCCTCATCGGTGCGCGATGCGCTAGGCTTCAGGATGGATACAGCCTACAACTCGGCAGTCTTCCCCAGCGACGCGCCGCAGAAGTGGCGATGGACCGGCCTGCGCCTGACCGATGCCCGCACCGACGCCCTGCCGTTCACCCGTATGCTGGACACGGTGGCCCTTGATAAATACACCTTTGTGCGCGACGCTTACTTCACACGCCGGCGCAGTCTTGTCCACGATGGCAACCCGCCTGCAGATGACACGGAACAATTGACGGTGGAGACCACGGAACCTGATTGACCATGAACCGACCCGCGATGAGTCTTGATACGGCGCAGGCTGTGCAACGAGCAGCCCTTTTGGGCAGGCGTACGGCATCTTGCCTGGGCCTGGCGTTGGCGCTGATTGGTGTTTGTGCAGGCCTGCTGCACAGCCCACAGGCCCTGGCCCAAGCTGCTGCTACACAGGCCTCAGTGGCGCCGGACACCTTCATCCTGGAACTGTCCACTGAGGTGCTCAACTCGGTGAAGTCCGATAAGGCCACACAAGCCGGTGACATCGTCCGCGTCATGGCCCTGGTCGACTCAAAGGTGATGCCGCATGTCAACTTCCAGCGCATGACCGCTTCGGCGGTCGGCCGCCATTGGCGTACCGCCACGCCTGAGCAGCAGAGACGCCTTCAGGAAGAGTTCAAGGTCTTGCTGGTGCGCACCTATTCCGGTGCATTGGCGCAGGTCAAGGACCAGTCGATTGCCCTAAAGCCTTTGCGTGCCAACCCCACTGACAACGAAGTGGTGGTGCGCACCGAAATCAAGGGCCGTGGAGAGCCTATTCAGTTGGACTATCGATTGGAGCGTTCCGGTGGTGGCTGGAAGGTCTATGACTTCAACGTGCTGGGCATTTGGCTGGTGGAGCAGTATCGCTCCAGCTTTGCCCAGGAAATCAGCGCATCGGGCATCGACGGCCTGATCGGCAAGCTAAGCGAGCGCAACAAGGGCGCTTCCAAGGCGTGAAGCTCGAACTGCCCGCCCGGCTGACGATGCAGGAAGCCACCGCCGTGCTCGGCGGCTTGCAGCAGTCCATCGGCCGGGCCAGCGGTGCGGCGGTGCAGTTGGATGCGTCTGCGCTGCGTGAACTCGACACTTCGGCGATTTCGGTGCTGCTGCAATGCCGGCGCCACGCGCGTGAGCGGAGCGTGGCCTTCGTTCTGGAATCGGTGCCGCCGCAGTTGGCAGCCCTGATGGCCTTGTACGGCGTGGCCGAACTGTTTGGCCTGTAGGCCTAACGCGGCCCAGGCAGGTAGCGGCGCGTCCGCAGGTTGCGCTTGATCTCCTGCAGTGACCCTCGCATGTCTGGCCCCAAGCGCAGGGCCACCCCGGTGGTGAGAATGTCCACGATCGTCAGGTGAAGCAGTCGCGAGACCATGGGGCTGTAGCGGTCGTGGTCCTCGGGGTGGTCGGCGGCCAGCAGCAGCCGGTTGTGCCCGTTGGCCATGTGGGCCAGGGGTGAAGCGCTGGCGGTGATGAGGATGGTGGTGGCGCCTTTGCGGTGGGCAATGTCTTCGGCGTCTAGGAGGTCGCGACTGCGGCCGGAGTTGGAGATGATCACCGCGCAATCGCCGGGGCTCAGCATGGTGGCGCTCATCACTTGAACATGGCCGTCGCTGATGGCCGTGGCGGTGACACCCAGGCGGAAGAACTTGTGCTGCGCATCCTGCGCCACGATGCCGGAATTCCCCACGCCGTAGAAATCGATGCGGCCTTTGTGGCGACAGGCCTGGGCCAAGGCCTCGATGGCCAGCTCGAAGGCGTGGTCAGCGGCCTCGTTGCGGTAGCGCAGCAGCGCACTGACCGCGTTGTCGATGACCTTCACCACGATGTCGTGGGGCTTGTCGTCTTCATCCACTGCGCGGTGCACGAAGGGCACGCCCTCGTTGACGGTGCCGGCCAGCTTGAGCTTGAAGTCGGCCAAGCCGTCATAGCCCACGCTGCGGCAAAAGCGCACCACGGTGGGCTTGCTGACATGGGACCGCTCAGCCAGCTCCACCACGGGCAGGCTGGCGAAGGCGCGCGGGTCGGCCAGCACCAGTTTGGCCACCCGTTGTTCGGCTGGGGGCAAGGCGGGCAGGGAGGCTCGAATGCGGTCGATCAGGCTCATGGGGTGTGGCCTCCGGTGGCTTACTGCTCTTCGGCCCAGACGTGGCCGTCGCGTGCCACCAGGGCGCTGGCCGCCGGGGGGCCCCAGCTGCCGGCCACATAGGGCCGAGGGCCTTCGCTGTCATGGGCCCAGTGATGCAGGATGGGCTCCACCCATTGCCAGGCCTGCTCTTGTTCGTCGCTGCGCACAAACAGGTTCAGGCGACCGGCCAGGGCGTCCAGCAGCAGCCGTTCGTAGGCACCAATGCGCTCGGTGGGAAAGGCCTTGTCGAAGTCCAGGTCCAGCGACACAGGCGACAGCTGCTCGTTGCCGCTGCCCAAGGCGCCCAAGCCGCCTTTAGCCGCCATCAGGTGCAGCTCCAGACCATCTTCGGGTTGGAGCTTGATCACCAATTTGTTGGCGCGTGCAGCACCGGGGAAGATGGGGTGGGGCACGGGTCTGAAGTTCACCACGATCTGCGCTTCGCGTTCGGCCAGGAGCTTGCCGGTGCGCAGGTAAAAGGGCACGCCAGCCCAGCGCCAGTTCTGCACCTCGGTACGCAGCGCCACAAAGGTCTCACAGGTACTGTCGGGTGGAACCTTGGCTTCGTCGAGGTAGCCGGGCACCCTCTGGCCCTCAATGGTGCCGGCGCGGTACTGGCCGCGAACCACGTCGCGCATCACCGTCTCGGGGGTAAAGGGCTTGAGCGACTTCAGGACCTTGAGCTTTTCATCGCGGATCGCATCGGCGTCGTTGGAGGGCGGTGGCTCCATCGCGATCATGGTCAACAGCTGCAGCGCATGGTTTTGAACCATGTCTCGCAGAGCGCCGGTGCGGTCGTAGAAGTCGCCGCGGGTGCCCACACCGATGCGCTCGGCCAAGGTGATCTGGATGTTGGAGATTGATTCGCGACGCCAAAGCGGCTCGAACAGGGCATTCCCAAAGCGCAGGGCCGACAGGTTCTGAACGGCCGGCTTGCCCAGGTAGTGGTCGATGCGCAGGGCCTGTCGTTCGGTGAAGGCGCTGGCCACGGCCCGGTTGATCTCGCGGGCGCTTTGCAGGTCATGGCCCAAGGGTTTTTCCAGAACCACCCGCACATGCGGTCCGTTCAGGCCCACTGTGCCTAGCTGCTGGCAAATCTGCGGAAACAGGTGGGGGCTGGTGGCCAAAAACAGCACCACGGCTTGGGCTCCGTGCGCATCGACCCAGCCCTTGAGGCCTTCATAGTCGCTGGCTTGGGACAAGTCCATGCGGCGGTAGTGCAGCAACTCAGAGAAGCGGTCAAACTCTTGCGGGCTGGGCTGTTTGGCGGCGTCCACCTCAAAGAAGCGCTCGCGGATGAACTCGCGGTACTGGGCGTGGCTGCGCTCTTCGCGGGCCACAGCGAGAATGCGGCCGTCGGCGGGCAGCTTGTGGTGCCGCCAGGCCTGAAAGAGGGCGGGCATCAGCTTGCGCCAGGTGAGGTCACCGGTGCCGCCGAACAGGATCAAATCGAAAGACATGAGGCGCTGCTGCAGAGTGAAGTGCAGGTTCGTAAGGATGTAACAAAGTTACACTGTCGATGATGCATGAGTTTCACGCAAGGGTCAATTCAAGGGAAGTCTGAATGAACCAACTCGAACAACTCAAGCGCTGCACCACCGTGGTGGCCGACACCGGCAACTTCATGCAGCTGGCGCAATTCGCGCCGCGCGATGCCACCACCAACCCCTCTCTTATCCTTAAAGCGGTGCAGCAGGCCGAGTACGCGCCGCTGCTGGCCGAGGTGGTTGCCGCTGATCCGGGCCTGCCCTTGCCGCAGTTGGTCGACCGGGTGCTGGTGCACTTTGGCCTGGAGATCCTCAAGGTGGTGCCGGGGCGGGTGAGCACCGAAGTGGATGCGCGGCTGAGCTTTGACCGCGCAGCCACGGTGCAGCGTGCACGCGAGATCATGGCGCTTTATGAAGCTGCAGGCGTGGGCCGTGAACGCGTGCTGATCAAGGTGGCGGCCACCTGGGAAGGTATTCAAGCGGCTGCCGAGCTGGAGCGTGAGGGTATTCGCTGCAACCTCACCCTGCTGTTTGCGTTCTGCCAAGCCGTGGCCTGTGGCGACGCCCGCGTTCAACTGATTTCACCGTTTGTGGGCCGCATCTACGACTGGGCCAAGAAGCAAGCCGGCGACGGCTGGGACGAGGCGGCCATGGCTGGCGTCAACGACCCTGGTGTGCGTTCGGTGGCGCAGATCTTTCGTTACTACAAGCACTTCGGTATCTCCACCGAAGTCATGGGCGCAAGCTTTCGCAGCGTGGGGCAGATCTTGGCCCTGGCTGGCTGCGACCTCTTGACCATCAGCCCCGACTTGCTGGCCCAGCTGCAAAGCAGCCGAGAGCCGGTAATGGTGCAGCTTGACGCCCAAGCCGCGCGCATACAGCCCCAACAGCGGGTGCACTACGGCGAAGTGGCTTTCCGATATGCCCTCAACGCCGACGCAATGGCCACGGAGAAACTGGCCGAAGGTATCCGGGCTTTTGCGGCTGATGCCCAGAAGTTGGATGCCCTGGTGTTGGCGCAGCGCTCTTCAGGGGTGGGCTTTGAAATGAAGGAGCAGACATGAGTACCACGCCTCATGGCGCGCAGACGGCTGCAGTGCGGGGCGACCGCACGCCGCAGTGGGCAGAGCTCAGCGATTGGGTTCAGGCACCGCGCGCGGGTGGAAGCCAAGGGTCTTATCGCCAGTACGATCTACGCCAGGCCTTTGCCGACAACCCTCAGCGCTTCACGCAATTCAGTCTGCAGGCCCCAGCCGTGTTTGCTGACCTCAGCAAGAACCTGTGGGACGAGCAGGTGCGCGGTCGCCTCTTGTCGATGGCCCAGGCCTGCGGCGTGCTGCAACAGCGCGAGGCCATGTTTACCGGCGCAGTGGCCAACCCCACTGAGGGGCGCGCAGTCTTGCACACCGCGCTGCGCGCCCCGCGCGGGCAGGGGCTGCATTCAGAGGCGGTACACGGTGTGCTCGACCGAATGCTTGCATATACGCAAGGGGTGCGCGATGTG
The DNA here is from genome assembly GCA_016868355.1 of Betaproteobacteria bacterium. GTDB lineage: Bacteria > Pseudomonadota > Gammaproteobacteria > Burkholderiales > Burkholderiaceae_C > RFTU01. The sequence goes on from VGHB01000002.1 coordinate 105,368, forward strand.
CAAAAGAGTGGTATTCGCGACGTGGTCAACATCGGCATCGGTGGCAGCGACTTGGGGCCACAGATGGCGGTGGCCGCCTTGGATGCCCAGGTGCACCCGCAACTGCGCTTTCACTTCGTCAGCAATGTCGACGGGCACGACTTGGCGCCGGTGCTGCGCCATCTCGACCCGCAGCGTAGCCTATTCATCGTAGCCTCCAAGACCTTCACCACGCAGGAAACCCTGGCCAATGCCCATGCCGCCAAGGCCTGGTTCCTGGCGCAAGGCGGCACGGACATTGCCCGCCACTTCGTGGGCGTGACCACCAACCTTCAGGCTGCAGCGGCCTTCGGCATCACCACCACCTTCGGGTTTTGGGATTGGGTGGGCGGCCGCTACTCTTTGTGGGGCGCCATCGGCTTACCGATTGCGATCGCTTTGGGCGAAGACGGATTTCGGGACTTGTTGCGCGGCGCGCACGCCATGGACCAACACTTTCAGCAGGCCGAGCCTCAGGCTAACCTGCCGTTGCAGTTGGGCCTGCTTGACGTTTGGTACCGCAACTTCTTGGGTTTCAGCAGCCGCAGCGTGGCCCCTTACCACCAGGGCCTGCGCCGTTTCCCGGCCTACTTGCAGCAGTTGGAAATGGAGTCCAATGGTAAATCGGTGGATGTGCAGGGCCACGCCCTGCCCTATGCCACGAGCCCCGTGGTGTGGGGCGAACCGGGCACCAACGGCCAACATGCCTACTTCCAGATGCTGCACCAGGGTACTGATGTGATTCCAGTGGAATTCATTGCGGTGAAGACGCCCACCCACGGATGGCCCGATTTGCACCGCAAGCTGCTGGCCAACTGCCTGGCCCAAAGCCAGGCCCTGATGCTGGGCAAGTCAGCCGAAGAAGCAGCCCTTGAACGCCCGCCCACTGCATCGGCTTCGATAGCGCCTGAGGTGATGGCGCGCCACCGCACCTTTGCCGGCAACCGTCCCAGCACCACCTTCGTGTTGGAAGCCCTGGACCCCTACACCCTGGGGGCGTTGGTGGCGATGTACGAGCATCGGGTGTTCACCAGCGCAGCGGTGTGGGGCATCAATGCCTTTGACCAATGGGGTGTAGAGCTGGGCAAGGTCCTGTGCAACCAACTCTTACCCCGCCTGGACAGCGGCAACACCAGCGGCTTGGATGGCTCGACAGCCGGTTTGCTGAAGATGTTGCGCTGATCAGCGCGGCGCCAGCCAGCGCTCCACCAAGCGAACCCAAAGGCTGCCACCTGGGCCGATCAACTCGTCATTGAAGTCGTAATTGGGGTTATGCAAGGTGCAGGGCCCCATGCCGTGCCCGGGCGTGCGGTGGTCGCCGTCACCATTGCCGATCACGAAGTAGGCGCCCGGCACCTTCTGCAGGAAGAAGCTGAAGTCTTCGGCGCCCATCGTAGGCTCAAACACGAAAGTGTTTTCTTCGCCGACCACGTCCTTCATCACCTCGCGCAAGAAGGCGACCTCAGCCTTGTGGTTGATGGTGGGCGGATAGTTACGTTTGAATTGAAACTCCACCGTCGCACCAAACGCTGCTGCCGTGTGCTGCGCGATTTCGTTCATACGCCGCTCGATCATGTCGAGCATCTCGATGGTGAAGGTGCGCACCGTGCCCTGCACCACCGCATGGTCGGGTACGACATTGGTCGCTTCGCCGGCGTGGATCATGGTCACCGATATGACCGCTGCGTCGGTGGGGCGCTTGTTACGGGTGATGATGGTCTGGAAGGCCTGCACCATTTGACAGGCTACCGGTACCGGGTCGATGCCGTTATGGGGCAGGGCGGCGTGTGATCCCTTGCCGATGATCTTGATGTGGAACTCGTTGCTCGAGGCCATCATGGGCCCATCGCACACCGCAAACTGTCCAGCCTTCATGCCCGGCCAGTTGTGCATGCCGAACATGGCTTGGACGGGGAACTTGTCAAACAGGCCATCCTTGATCATTTCGCGTGCGCCGCCACCGCCTTCTTCGGCGGGCTGAAACACAACGTACACCGTGCCGTCGAAGTTCCGGTGCTGCGATAGGTGCTTGGCGGCGGCCAAGAGCATCGCGGTATGGCCGTCATGCCCACAGGCGTGCATCTTGCCGGGGTGTACGCTTGCGTGGGCAAAGCGGTTATGTTCGGTCATGGGCAGGGCGTCCATGTCCGCTCGCAGGCCGATGGCCCGATCGCTGCTGCCCTGACGGATGGTTCCCACCACGCCGGTGGTACCCAGGCCGCGGTGCACCTCGATGCCCCAGGACTGCAGGGCTTGCGCCACCACGTCGGCGGTGCGCACTTCTTGGAAGCACAGTTCTGGGTGGGCGTGAATATCGCGCCGGATGGCGGTGATGGCCGGGATGTCGGCCAGGATGGATTCGATGAGCTTCATGGATATCTCCCTCGTTTCGAGTGTATGCCTGTGACCATGACCATGCAGCGCGGGGGATCCGGCCGATCTGTGCCATCATTCTGGAATGATCCCATTAGGCCCGTCAGCCCCAGACGTTGCCCAAGGCGTGGCCGCACACCCCAAAGCGACTGCCGACCCAGCTATGCGAACGGTTCGGGCCGCCTGCCCCCATGACTGTCCTGACACCTGTGCAATTCGGGTGACGGTGCAGGGCGATCAGGTGATCAAACTGCAGGGCGACCCGGAACACCCCATGACACACGGCGCGCTGTGCACCAAGGTGGCGCGCTATGTCGAACGGGTGGAACACCCGGAACGGGTGCTCCACCCGCTGCGCCGCTTGGGCCCCAAGGGCTCGGGGCAGTTCGTAAAGGTTCCGTGGGACGAAGCATTGGACGAGATCGCCACACGGCTGAAGGCGATTGCAGCGCGAGACCCCCGTGCCATCTTGCCTTACAGCTACGCTGGCACCATGGGCCTGGTGCAGGGCGAGAGCATGGCTGCGCGCTTCTTTCACCGTCTGGGTGCATCCCTGTTGGACCGTACCATTTGTGCCAGTGCGGGTGCTGCAGGCTTGACCGCCAGCTATGGAGGTAAGGTGGGCATGCGCACTGAGCACTTTGCCCAAAGCAAGCTGATCTTGATTTGGGGCAGCAATTCGATTGCCTCGAACCTGCACTTCTGGACCTTTGTGCAGCAGGCCAAGCGCCGAGGGGCCAAACTGTGGTGCATTGACCCCCGGCGCACCGAAACAGCCGACAAGTGCCATCGACACTTGGCCATACGCCCCGGTACCGACGGCGCACTGGCCTTGGCCTTGGCGCGCGAACTGATCGTTCGCGACAAACTCGACCACGCCTATATCCGCGACCACCTTGAAGGCTTTGAGGTCTTGCGCGAGCGGGCCATGCCCTGGACGCTGGAGCGGGCAGCCGCTGAATGCGGTGTGGCCTTGGAAGACCTGCAGGAGTTGGCGCGTGACTACGGTGCCGCACGTGCCGGTACCGATGCAGCGCCAGCGGCCATACGCCTGAACTACGGCATGCAGCGGGTGCATGGCGGGGGCAATGCGGTGCGCCTGGTGGCGCTGCTGCCTTGCCTGATCGGGGCGTGGCGCCATCCCGGTGGTGGCTTATTGTTGGCCAGCAGTGGTTGGTTTGCGCCGGTGCGCCGAGACGCGTGGCTGCAGCGCCCAGACCTTTTGAACGGACGCCCCGTCCGCACCATCAACATGAGCACCATCGGAGACGATCTGCTGCGCGCCAGCGGCTCCGACTTCGGCCCGCGCATTGAGGCCTTGGTTGTTTACAACAGCAACCCGTTGGCTGTGGCGCCTGAGTCGTCCAAGGTGGTGCGGGGCTTCCAGCGCGAAGATCTGTTCACCGTGGTGCTGGAGCACTTCATGACCGACACGGCCGACCAGGCTGACTATGTCTTGCCGGCCACCACCCAGCTCGAACACTGGGATGTGCACACCAGCTACGGCCACACCGATGTGGTGATCAACGAGCCGGCCTTGCGCCCGCGTGGCCAGGCCCGCAGCAACGCTCAAATCTTCCGTGATCTGGCTAATCGCATGGGCTTTGATGATCCCTGCTTCGCAGACGACGACGAAACCTTGGCGCGCGGTGCGCTTCAGGGTATCGACTTTGCCGCCCTGCGCCAAAAGGGCTGGCAGGCATTACCGGTGCCCGATGCGCCCTTTGCCAAAGGGGGCTTTCCCACGCCCAGCGGCCGCGCGCGGGTGGACAGCCCACAGTGGGGCGTGCCCGACTACATCCCCAACCACGAGAGTGTGGCGACCACACCGTCATTGGCCCAGCGCTATCCCTTGGCGATGATTTCGCCGCCCGCGCGCAACTTCCTCAATTCCACTTTCGTCAATATGCGCAGCCTGCGCGACATTGAAGGTGAACCCTTGGTGGAGATGCACCCCAGCGATGCTGCAGCACGAAGCCTGGAAGATGGGCAGACCGTATGTGTCTTCAATGACCGGGGCCGCTATCACTGCCGACTGGCGGTCAGCACCCGTGCTCGCCCCGGTGTGGTCAATGGCCTGGGAATTTGGTGGCGCAAGTTGGGGTTGCGGGGTACGAATGTGAACGAAGTCACCCACCAGCGCTTGACCGACCTGGGCCGTGCGGCCGCTTTCTATGACTGCTTGGTGCAGGTGCAAGCGACCGATCCCAGCGCCGCCGCGGAATGAACAGGCTGGGCGGCGTAGGGCCCGCGCCGCCTTTCTAGAATGCAGCCATGTCAGCCGTGATCTTCGATTGCGTTGAGAAAACCTACAGCGATGCACCCGGCTCCCTCAAGGCATTGGATGGCGTGTCCTTTAGTATTGAGCCCGGTGAGTTTTTTGGTCTGCTCGGGCCCAACGGCGCGGGCAAGACCACGCTGATCAGCGTGCTGGCCGGCCTCGCCCGTGCCAGTGCGGGCCGCGTGAGCGTGATGGGCCATGATGTGCTCACCGGCTACGCCCAGGCGCGCAGAGCGTTGGGGGTGGTGCCGCAAGAACTGGTCTTTGACCCCTTTTTCAGCGTGCGTGAAACCCTGGTGATCCAAAGCGGCTACTTTGGCGTGCGCCACAACGGCGCGTGGATTGATGAACTGCTCGAGGGCTTGGGTATGGCCGACAAGGCACGCGTAAATATGCGGCAGCTCTCAGGGGGTATGAAGCGCCGTGTGTTGGTGGCCCAGGCCTTGGTACACCGTCCACCTGTGATCGTCTTAGACGAACCCACGGCTGGGGTCGATGTGGAGTTGCGACAGGCCCTGTGGCACTTCATTTCCCGTCTGAACAAGCAAGGCCATACGGTCCTGTTGACCACGCACTACCTCGAAGAAGCCGAGGCGCTGTGCAGCCGGATTGCCATGCTCAAGAAGGGACGTATCGTGGCGCTGGACCGCACCGAAAACCTGCTGGCAGGTACGGCCAGCACCATGCTGCGATTCAAGACCGACCAGGCCCTACCCCCTGATGTGGCAGCGCAGGCCCGCGTGACCGGGCGCAGCGTTCAGCTGCAGGCCCACCACGCCGAAGAGGTGGAAGGGGTACTCAAGCGGCTTCGAGAAGCCGGGGTTCGGGTGGAAGACTTGGAGATTGGCCGCGCTGACCTGGAGGATGTCTTCTTCGAAATCATGCAGAACCCGGCGCACGCAGGCCAGCCATGAGGAACAGCCTGGCTGCGCTGGAAGGCGCCTCTACCCTGTTTCGCAAAGAGGTGCTTCGGTTTTGGAAGGTGAGCTTCCAGACCATCGGCGCGCCGGTGTTGACGGCGCTGCTGTACCTGATGATTTTTGGCCATGTGCTGGAAGACCATGTCCAGGTTTACGACTCGGTGGGCTACACCGGCTTTTTGCTGCCGGGCCTGGTGATGATGAGCGTGCTGCAGAACAGCTTTGCCAACACCAGCAGTTCGCTGATTCAAAGTAAGGTCACCGGTAATCTGGTGTTTCTGTTGGTCACGCCTTTGTCCCACGGGGCCTGGTTTGCCGCCTATGTAGGCGCCTCTATGGTGCGAGGCTTGGCGGTGGGCCTGGGGGTGTTTGCCGTCACCGCAGCCTTCATACCCTTGTCTTTTGTGGAGCCCTGGTGGATCGTGATCTTTGCGGTGCTGGGTTCGGGCCTTTTGGGGTCTCTGGGCTTGATTGCAGGCCTGTGGGCCGAGAAGTTCGACCAGATGGCGGCCTTTCAAAACTTCATCATCATGCCCATGACCTTTTTGGCCGGCGTGTTCTATTCGATCCATTCCTTGCCGGTGTTTTGGCAGCAGGTCAGCTACTTCAACCCCTTCTTTTACATGATCGACGGTTTCCGCCGAGGCTTCTTTGGGCAATCGGATGTCTCCCCCTGGTTCAGCCTGGCCGTGGTGGGCACGGCCTTTGTGGGAGTGGCGGCCTTGGCGCTGTGCTTGTTGGCCCGCGGTTACAAGATTCGCGCCTGAACAGCTTGATAGATTCGGGTTAACCCCCGGTCGATACAATGGCCTTATGGCAGATCCCACGCCCCAAGAGGTGCGCAACTACATCGCACACGGCCTTTGTTGCGAACATCTCGAAGTTGAAGGCGACGGCCGGCACTTTTTCGCCACCATCGTGTCCAGCGAATTTGACGGCAAGTCTCGCGTGGCGCGCCACCAGCGGGTGTACGCGGCCTTGGGGGATCGCATGCGTGAGCAGATCCACGCCCTGTCCATGAAGACGCTCACGCCGGCCGAATGGCAGGCCCAGGGCTGATCCATGGACCAACTGTTGATTCGAGGCGGCCACCCGCTGCACGGTGCAGTGCGGATAGCCGGCGCGAAGAATGCGGCACTGCCCGAGCTGTGCACCGCGCTGCTGACCGACGAGCCGGTGGTGCTGCGCAACGTGCCGCATCTGCAGGACGTCTCGACCATGATGAAGCTGTTGCGCTACATGGGCGTACAGGCCCAGCGCATGGAGCCGGATTCCACCGGGGTGCATCTGAACGCGGCAGGTTTGGACAAGGCTGAGGCGCCGTATGAGCTGGTCAAGACGATGCGCGCGTCAATCTTGGTACTTGGGCCTTTGCTGGCGAGGCACGGGCGCGCACGGGTGTCCTTGCCCGGTGGCTGTGCTATTGGTTCGCGGCCTGTGGATCAGCACATCAAGGGCTTGCAAGCCATGGGTGCTGAGATCACGGTGGCGCACGGCTATATCGAAGCCCGGGTGCCCACGGCCAGCGGCCGCTTGCAGGGCGCGCGCATCACCACCGACATGGTGACGGTAACAGGCACCGAAAACCTGCTGATGGCAGCGGTGCTGGCCGGGGGTCAAACGGTGTTGGAGAACGCAGCGCAAGAGCCGGAGGTCACCGATCTGGCCGAACTGCTGGTGTCGATGGGCGCGAAGATTGAGGGCATCGGTACGCGGCGCCTGGTGGTGCAGGGCGTTACGCGACTGGGCTCGCCGCGCCAGGGCCAAGCCTCAGGACACGACATCATTGCAGACCGGATTGAGGCGGGCACCTTTTTGTGTGCCGTCATGGCCACCGGCGGCCAGGCCTTGCTGCACGGTGCGCGCGCCGAGCACCTGGAAGCGGTGATTGACAAGTTGCGCTTGGCGGGAGCGGCCATTGACGCCGAGCCTGAGGGCATTCGGATTCGCGCCCGAGGGCGGCCCAAGGCCGTGGGCTTTCGCACCAGCGAATACCCGGCTTTCCCCACCGACATGCAAGCGCAGTTCATGGTGGTGGACTGCATAGCGCAGGGGTCGGCCACCATCACCGAGACCATCTTTGAAAACCGGTACATGCATGTCAACGAACTCGTGCGTTTGGGCGCGCAGATCGTGGTGGATGGACACACCGCGGTGGTTCATGGAGTGCCACGGCTTTCCGGGGCGCAAGTGATGGCCACCGACCTACGAGCCTCAGCCAGTTTGGTGATCGCCGGTCTGGTGGCCGAGGGTGAAACCCTGGTGCAGCGCATCTACCACCTTGACCGCGGCTACGACCGCATGGAGCGCAAGCTGCGGGACTTGGGGGCGGATATCGAGCGCATCAAAGGCCCGCCCATCTGAGGACGCATGATGATCACACTGGCCCTGTCCAAGGGACGTATCTTCGAAGAGGCGCTGCCGCTGCTACTGGCCGCGGGCATTGAGGTGCTCGAAGACCCGGAAACCTCACGCAAGCTGATCCTGCCCACCAGCCGCAGCGATGTGCGTGTGGTACTGGTACGCGCCACCGATGTGCCTACCTATGTGCAATACGGCGGCGCTGACATGGGCGTGGCCGGCAAAGATGTGCTGCTCGAGCATGGGGGCAGCGGCCTGGTGCAGCCCCTGGACCTGAACATAGCCCGCTGCCGCATGAGCGTGGCCGTGCGGGACGATTTTGACTACGCCGCTGCGGTACGACAAGGCTCCCGCATACGCGTGGCCACCAAGTACACCCAGGCCGCACGCCAACACTTCGCCGACAAAGGCGTACACGTGGACCTGATCAAGCTATACGGGTCTATGGAGCTGGCCCCGTTGACAGGTTTGGCCGATGCCATCGTGGATCTGGTGTCCACCGGCAGCACCCTCAAGGCCAACCACCTGGTCGAGGTGGAAACCATTATGTCGATATCGTCTCGGCTGGTGGTCAACCAAACCGCGCTCAAGACCAAGGTCGCCCTCATCTGGCCCTTGATCCAGGCCATAGAAGCCGCCGTGGCGCCTTGAACCAAATGGGCTCCCTGCATCCACTGCTATGAACACCGCGATCCACCGACTGAGCACCACCGACGCCGACTTCGAATCGCGCTTCCAAGCGCTGCTGCATTGGTCGGACGAACAGGATGAGGCTATCGAGAAGCGCGTGGCCGGCATCTTGGCTGATGTGCGCCAGCGTGGTGACGCTGCGGTGCTAGCCTACACCGAACAGTTCGATGCCCTAAAAGCCATGAGCATGGCAGACCTGGAACTTCAGGCCGACGATTTCGCGTATGCCTTTGAGGCTATCACCCCTGCCCAGCGCGATGCGCTGCAGCAGGCGGCTGCGCGCATTCGCCTTTACCACGAGCGCCAGCTGCAGGCCAATGGCCAAAGCTGGCAGTACCGCGAAGAAGACGGCACCCTGTTAGGTCAAAAGGTCACGCCCCTGGACCGCGTGGGCATCTATGTGCCTGGTGGCAAGGCAGCCTATCCCTCTTCCCTGCTGATGAATGCGGTGCCCGCGCATGTGGCCGGTGTCGGTGAAATCATCATGGTGGTGCCCACGCCGCGTGGCGAGCGCAACACCTTGGTTCTGGCGGCCGCGCATGTGGCTGGGGTCACTCGCGCCTTTACCATCGGCGGCGCTCAAGCCGTGGCGGCCTTGGCCTATGGCACGGTGTCGGTTCCGAGGGTGGACAAGATCACCGGACCGGGTAATGCCTACGTGGCCGCAGCCAAGCGCCGGGTCTTCGGCACCGTGGGCATCGACATGATCGCCGGGCCCAGCGAGATTCTGGTGCTGGCTGACGGCAGCACCCCTGCCCACTGGGTGGCCATGGACCTGTTCAGCCAGGCCGAGCATGACGAGCTGGCGCAAAGCGTGTTGCTGTGCCCGGATGCGGCCTACATCGACGCGGTACACCGAGAGATTGACCGCTTGATCGACGGCATGCCGCGCGCAGCCATCATCCGGGCCTCCTTGAAGGGGCGAGGCGCCCTTATCCACTCCCGCTCGATGGAAGAGGCTTGCGAGATCAGCAACCGCATTGCTCCCGAGCACTTGGAAGTCAGCAGCCGCGACCCCCATCGATGGGAGCCACTGCTCAAGCACGCCGGCGCCCTCTTTTTGGGCGCCTACACCAGCGAGAGCCTGGGCGACTACTGCGCCGGGCCCAACCATGTGCTGCCCACCTCGGGCACGGCCCGCTTCTCTTCGCCTCTGGGTGTCTATGACTTTCAAAAGCGCAGCAGCCTGATTGAAGTCAGCGAGGCCGGTGCTCAAACCCTGGGCAGTGTGGCTGCTGAACTGGCCTATGGTGAAGGCTTGCAGGCCCATGCCCAAGCCGCCGAGATGCGGCTCAAGACCTGAACGGCAAGCGGCCCCACTGCAATCAGCGCATGAACACCAAGCCCAACTCAAGCCGTCCGTCTGACCTGGCCGCGCGCGTGCTTCGCCTGTTGCGGCCCGACGTGCAGGGGCTGCACGCCTACGCCGTGCAGCCCAGCGCCGGTCTGGTCAAGCTCGACATCATGGAAAACCCCTTTGGCTTGCCGCCTGTACTGCAGCAGGCCTTGGGTGAGCGATTGGGGAGGGTGGCGCTCAACCGCTACCCGGCTGAGCGCATCGAAGATCTCAAGCGCGCCTTGGCCCTGCACGCCCGCTTGCCCGAGGGCTGTGAGCTGATGTTGGGCAATGGATCGGATGAGCTGATCAGCTTGCTGACCCTGGCGCTGGATGTGCCGGGCAATGTGGTGATCGCCCCGGTACCGGGATTTGTGATGTACGAAATGAGCGCCAAGCTGCAGGGTGTTCGCTTCGTGGGCGTACCCACCACAGCCGACTTTGACCTGGACCTGCCCGCCATGCTTGCGGCCATTGAGCAGCACCAACCGGCCTTGATTTGGCTGGCCTACCCGAACAACCCCACCGCCAATCTGTGGGACGCCTCGGCCGTGGAGCGTGTCATCGAATCCGCCCCTGGCCTGGTGGTGATGGATGAGGCTTACCAGCCGTTTGCCGAGCGGGATTCCATGGCCTGGATGCAGCACTACGAGCATGTACTGGTCATGCGCACCATGAGCAAGTTCGGTTTGGCCGGCGTGCGTATCGGCTACCTGATGGGGCGCGCGGCCTTGGTGCGCGAACTCGACAAGTTGCGGCCACCTTTCAATGTAAGCGTGCTCAATGCCGAGGCGGCACTGTTTGCCCTGGAACATGCGCACGAATATGAACAGCAGGCCGGGCTGATTCGCAGCGAACGCACGCGCGTGCTGCGGGCACTGACCCAGCAAACAGGCGTGCGGGTATTCGACAGCCAGGCCAATATGGTGCTCTTGCGCCTGCCCGAAGGCTGCGATCCGGCACGGGTGTTTTCCGGTATCAAGGCTCGAAAGGTGTTGGTTAAGAATGTTTCGGGCCTGCACCCGCTCTTAGCGGGCTGCTTGCGCGTCACCATCGGAACGCCCGAAGAAAATACACTCCTGCTTGCGGCTTTCGAAGCCGCGCTCCAAGAAAGCCGACCATGACCGCCCGAATCGCCGAGGTGCACCGCCGTACCAGCGAAACCGATATCTGTGTGCGCATCAACCTTGATGGCAGCGGCGCTGCGCAGCTGAACACGGGTATCGGCTTTTTCGACCACATGCTCGAGCAGATTGCCCGCCATGGCCTGATCGATCTGACGATCGAAGCCCAGGGCGACCTGCACATCGATGGCCACCACACGGTGGAGGACGTGGGCATCACGCTGGGCCAGGCCTTTGCGCGGGCGGTGGGCGACAAGAAGGGCATACGCCGTTATGGCCATGCCTATGTGCCGCTGGACGAAGCGCTCAGCCGCGTGGTGGTCGATTTTTCCGGCCGCCCGGGGCTGCACATGCGGGTGGATTTCAAGTCCGGTATGGTTGGCACGCTGGACACGCAGCTGGTCTACGAGTTCTTCCAGGGCTTCGTCAACCATGCCGGTGTCACGCTGCACATTGATAATTTGCAGGGCGACAATGCCCACCATCAGTGCGAGACGGTCTTCAAGGCCTTTGCCCGCGCCTTGCGAGCAGCTTTGGAACTTGACCCGCGCATGCCGGGCGTGATCCCATCCACCAAGGGCAGTCTATAGCGTCGGCTTCAAGCGTGGCGCCATACGACCGAGAGCCTAAACTGGGTCTGGCCACCGGATTCACCCACTGCCAGTCCTGCCTCACCTTGCTTGCGGCCTTCTGAGCACATGACCCGCACCGTTGCGATCGTTGATTACGGCATGGGTAACCTGCGCTCGGTGTCGCAGGCCGTGCAGCATGTGGCCGCCGGTACGGGCGTGCAGGTGCTGGTGACGTCTGACCCAGCTGTGGTGCAGGCTGCTGAGCGCGTGGTCTTGCCGGGGCAGGGCGCGATGCGCGACTGCATGAAGGAGCTGCAAGCCACAGGTTTGCGCGAAGCGGTGCTACAAGCGGCGGCCACCAAGCCCTTGATGGGCGTGTGCGTGGGCATGCAAATCCTGCTGGACCATAGCGAAGAACAAGACACCCCTGGGCTGGGGCTGATACCGGGGCGGGTGCGCCGCTTCCGCCTGGAAGGCCTGCGCCAGGGTGATGGCAGCCGCTATAAGGTGCCACAAATGGGCTGGAACCAGGCCTGGTCCACAGGTGGGCAGGGCGCCGGGGCCACCTGGCCGCGCCACCCCATGTGGGCCGGTGTGCCCGATGGCGCCTGGTTCTATTTTGTCCACAGCTATTGGGCCGACCCGGTGGCCGCCGAGCACACCGCTGCGCACACCGATTACGGGGTCCGCTTGTCCTGTGCAGTGGCCCGGGATAATATTTTCGCCACTCAGTTTCACCCCGAGAAGAGCGCCGACCAGGGCCTGCAGCTTTACCGTAACTTCCTCCACTGGAACCCCTGACCAGCCATGCTGCTGATCCCTGCCATCGACCTCAAGGACGGTCACTGCGTACGCCTGAAGCAAGGCGACATGAACAACAGCACCATCTTTTCGGAAGACCCCGCCGCCATGGCCCGGCGCTGGGTGGAAGCCGGCGCCCGGCGGCTGCACCTTGTGGACCTCAACGGCGCCTTCGCCGGCAAGCCGGTCAATGAAGGAGCGGTGAAGTCCATCCTGCGCGCCGTGGGCGACGACATCCCGGTGCAGCTTGGTGGCGGTATCCGTGACCTGGACACCATCGAACGCTACCTGGACGATGGGATCAGCTATGTGATCATCGGCACGGCGGCCGTCAAGAGCCCGGGTTTTCTCAAAGATGCCTGCAGCGCCTTTGGCGGCCACATCATCGTGGGTTTAGATGCCAAGGACGGTAAGGTCGCCACCGACGGCTGGAGCAAGCTCACCGGCCACGAGGTGGTGGACCTGGCCCAGAAGTTTGAAGACTATGGTGTAGAGGGCATCATCTACACTGACATTGGCCGCGACGGCATGCTCACCGGCATCAACCTTGAAGCCACAGTGAAGCTGGCGCAGGCCCTGACCATCCCCGTCATTGCCTCTGGCGGCCTGAGCAATCTGGCCGATATCAAGGCTCTGTGCGAGCTTGAGCCCGATGGTGTGAAGGGGGTGATCTGTGGCCGTTCTATCTACACCGGCGCGCTGGACTTCAAGGCTGCACAGGCGCTGGCTGATGAGCTCAACGGCTAGGCCTTCCTGATGCTGGCCAAGCGCATCATTCCCTGCTTGGATGTGACCGGGGGGCGGGTGGTCAAGGGTGTGAACTTTGTTGAGTTGCGCGACGCTGGCGATCCGGTGGAAATCGCAGCGCGCTACAACGAACAAGGCGCTGATGAGCTGACCTTTCTAGACATCACCGCCACCAGCGAGGGCCGCGACCTGATCCTGCACATCATCGAAGCGGTGGCCTCGCAGGTGTTCATTCCGTTGACTGTGGGTGGCGGGGTACGCACCGTGGAAGACGTGCGCCGACTGCTCAATGTCGGGGCCGATAAGGTCAGTTTCAATTCGGCCGCAGTGGCACGCCCGCAGGTGATCCAGGAAGCCTCGGACAGGTACGGTGCCCAGTGCATCGTGGTGGCCATCGACGCCAAGCGCCGCCGCGCTGATGAACAAGCTCAGCGCGGACCTGGCTGGGATGTCTACACCCATGGGGGGCGCCAGAACGTGGGCCTAGACGCTGTGGCCTGGGCGCGGCAGATGGCCGAGTTCGGGGCCGGGGAGATTTTGCTGACCAGCATGGACCGGGACGGCACCAAGATCGGCTTCGACTTGGAGCTCACCCGGGCCGTGAGCGATGCCGTGCCGGTACCCGTGATCGCCTCCGGCGGCGTGGGCACATTGCAGCACCTGGTGGACGGCGTTCAAAAGGGCGGTGCCGACGGGGTTTTGGCTGCCAGTATCTTTCACTACGGGCAGTACACCGTGGCTGAGGCCAAGGCGCTGATGGCCTCGAGCGGCGTGCCGGTGAGGCTTTGAAGCCTCGCGCCCGGGGCGGGGCCAATGTCGGCAGTGCCGCCACTGCCGGGATACATGAGGCTGGGGCTCGCACGGCGCGCGGCAAGCAGCTTCTTCGCAAGCCAGGCACCGCCGGCGAAGTCCGCCTGATTGGCGGCCAGTGGAAGCGCAGCAAGCTGCCGGTAGCTGACCGGCCCGGCTTGCGGCCCACGCCCGACCGCATTCGGGAAACCCTGTTCAACTGGCTGGGCCAGGACTTGAGCGGCTGGTCTGTGCTGGATGCCTTCGCCGGCAGCGGCGCACTGGGCTTTGAGGCCGCATCGCGCGGGGCAGCACTTGTGCTGATGATCGAGACAGATCCCGCACTGGCCCGATCTTTGGGCAGCAGCGCACAGCGTCTGAAGGCAGAACAGGTGCAGGTGGTCCAGACCGATGCCCTGCAGTGGATGGGCCGCGCGGCCGCCACGCTCCCGCTGGTGGCCTTCGATTTGATCTTCCTGGACCCGCCCTTTGAGCAAGACCTCTTCAAGGCGGCTTGGCAGCGGGCATTGCCCCTGTTGCGTCCGGGGGGCTGGCTGTATCTGGAAGCCCCGGCACAATCGGGGCTTCAAGCCCAGGGCTTGCAACTGCATCGGCACCTCAAGGCTGGCGCGGTGCACGCCCACTTGTGGAAGTTCAGCCCGCAGGCCTCGACATGAACACGAACCCCGGCGTGACGGCCGTCTATCCTGGCACTTTTGACCCCATGACCCTGGGCCATGTGGACCTGGTGCGCCGCGCCAGCGGCTTGTTCAGTTCGGTGATCGTGGCAGTGGCCACAGGTCATCATAAGCGTGCCGTGTTCGATTTGCATGAGCGCTTGGCCATGGCGCAAGAAGCCTGCGCCGCCTGGCCTCAGGTCCGGGTACTGCCCTTTGAGGGCCTCTTGCGCGACTTTGTGGTGGCGCAGGGCGCCCGGGTGGTGGTGCGCGGTTTGCGTGCGGTTAGCGACTTCGAATATGAGTTTCAGATGGCCGGTATGAACCGGCAGCTCATGCCCGACGTGGAAACGCTCTTTCTGACACCCAGCGACGCCTTTCAATTTGTCAGCGGCACTTTTGTGCGCGAAATCGCCATGTTGGGCGGGGATGTCAGCAAGTTCGTGGCCCAGCCGGTGCTGCAGCGCTTGCAGGCCAAGAAAGCCGAGCGTGACAAGCCGGTACAGCCGCCCAACGCCCAAGCCGGTACCGAAAGGAGCTGAGCATGGCACTGATGATCACCGACGAGTGCATCAACTGCGATGTGTGCGAGCCCGAGTGCCCAAACGATGCCATTGCCATGGGCGATGAGCACTACGACATTGATCCCCAGCGCTGCACCGAGTGTGTGGGGCACTTTGAGGAGCCCCAGTGCCGGCAGGTATGTCCAGTCGACTGCATTCCCCTGAACCCGCTGGTCAAGGACGATCAGGCTTCACTTTGGGAACGCTACCGCCGGCTGCAGGGCGAGGCTCGGCTGCAAGCGCCGGCGGCCCCTGTCGGTGAGGGCGGCCCATCCGCCTGAGTTCGGCCTCTCGCAGCGCATCGCTGCGGGTGTGGCGGCTGATGTTGACCTGCTCTCGCCCCATCACAATCGGCTGGCGCTGGGCCTGCTGAGCCTGGCGCTGCTCTTCATGTCGACGCTGCTGCGCCTGCTGTTGCGCCCACTGATCTTGCTCGCGCACACGGGCACGGGCTTGCTGCACCTGGCTTGGTGAACGGGTGTCCAACGCCTGCAAGCCCAGGCCACCCGGACAGGGTTCGTCGGTGTAGAGAACCACACCGCTTGGGTTTGCGCTGGGCGTGCATCGATAGACGGCGGTCAAGGCTGTTGCTGGCGTGTGAGGGCTAGGACCAGCCGCCTGCAGCTGCACGGGGCTCGCAAGCACCAGCAGCCCGGCCGCCAAGCCCAGCGCTTGGCCGCAAGGCTGCTGCCCACCAAGCCCACGCCGAGCGCGTGGGCCCGGGCTAAGGACACGGCTTGGCATCGGTGGCAGGCGACGGTGGTGCAGGCTTGGGCGGCTTGGGCCGTGGCGGCTGTGCGTGAACCAGCCGGCTAGCCACGTCCCATTCGCCGCGCAGAAGCGGCTCAAGGGCCTGCAAGGACTTGAGCATGGCGTGCTCGACCAAGTCGCGTTCTGGAGCTGTTGGTTTGCGCAGGACATAGGCAGCCACATCAGCGTGGTCACCGGGGTGACCGATGCCCAGGCGAAGCCGCCAGTACTGGGGCGAGCCCAGCTGTGCGCTTATGTCTTTGAGGCCGTTATGCCCGGCCGACCCACCGCCTTGCTTGAGCTTGACCTGCCCTGGCAGCAGATCGAGTTCGTCGTGCACCACCAAAATCTCGGCCGGCTCAAGTTTGAAGAACTGCGCCAAAGCCCGCACCGATTTACCGCTGAGGTTCATGTAGGTTTGCGGCTTGAGCAGCCAGACCGGCTGGGCCAAACCGGGCAGGGGCGTGTTCACACGCGCCACTTCGCCGAAGTAGGCCTTGTCGTGCGACAGATGCGCCTTCAGGCGCTGCGCTGCGCCGTCCACCCACCAAAAGCCGGCGTTGTGGCGGGTATCGCTGTGTTCGGGACCTGGATTGCCTAGGCCTACGATAAGTCGGATCATGAGCGGATTATCCGGGCGCCGTGTTGGCTGGTGCTGCCTGTGCGGACCCCGTAACGAGCCACACCGATTGGCCATGAAAAAAGGGGCACCGAAGAGCCCCTTGCAGATGACCCGGGGGATCGAACCCCGCGGGATCACTTCTTATTCTGCTTCTCGTCTTTCTTGCCCTTGCTCTTGACAGGCTCGGCTACCGGGGCAGCGGCAGTGACGACTTCCTCTTCGGCCTTGGGTTCAGCCACGGCCACGATCACCGGGTTGAGGCTGCCATGGCGCACGATCTTGACGCCTTCGGGGGCCACGATATCGGACACGTGGAGCGACTTGCCGCGCACCAGGCCCGACAGGTCAATGTCTATGAACTCAGGCAGGGCCATGGCCAAGCACTCGATCTCAACCTCGGTGGCCACATG
This sequence comes from Betaproteobacteria bacterium, assembly GCA_016868355.1. Taxonomy (GTDB): domain Bacteria; phylum Pseudomonadota; class Gammaproteobacteria; order Burkholderiales; family Burkholderiaceae_C; genus RFTU01. The sequence goes on from VGHB01000002.1 coordinate 122,402, forward strand.
CGACACCACGCACTTGTCGGTCTTGACGGCTGGTGAATTCTCTTCACCGGTGAAGTGCAGCGGTATCTTCTTGCGCAGACGCGTGGTGGCGTCCACACGCTGGAAGTCGATGTGCAGCACCTGCTGGCGCCAGGGATGCATTTGGAAATCGCGCAGCAGAACCTTTTGCGACTGGCCCTGCACTTCCATGTCCAGGATTGAGGAATGGAAGGACTCCTTTTTCAGGGCGTGGTACAGCGCGTTGTGATCGAGTTCGATCATCGAAGGCTCACCAGCCCCGTAAACGATTCCGGGTACCTTGCCGGCATTGCGCAGGCGGCGGCTCGCTCCGGTCCCCTGCAGGGTGCGCTCAAAGGCGACGAATTTCATAAAAGACTCCAAGTAGAGCTCAAAGCCCGCGACCAGGCTTCGAATGATGATGACCTCCAGGGCGCAGGCCCCTTGCGGTCGGCTAAATCGGTGTTACGCCTGCTTTGCAGCAGGCACTGCACCGAATACATGGGATCAGAAGTTGTTATTCTGCTCCGCGAAAAGGGATGTGACCGACTCGCCGTCGGAAATGCGGCGAATGGTTTCTGCAAACAAGAAGGCCACCGAGAGCTGCCGGATCTTGCCGCAGGCCGCAGCCGGCTCAGACAGTGGAATGGTGTTGGTGATGACGACTTCGTCCATTTGGCTCGACGCGATACGCTGGACAGCCGGGCCAGACAGGATGGGATGGGTGCAATAAGCGTACACGCTCTTGGCGCCGCGTTCTTTGAGCACCTCGGCGGCTTTGCACAAGGTGCCGGCAGTATCGATCATGTCATCCATGATCACGCTGTTGCGCCCTTCAATCTCGCCGATCACGTGCATCACTTCACTCACGTTGGCCGCCGGGCGGCGCTTATCGATGATGGCTAGATCGCAGCCCAGTTGTTTGGCCAGCGCGCGGGCGCGAACCACGCCGCCCACATCGGGGGAAACGACCACCAAGTCTTTGTAGTTCTTGCTCTTGAGGTCTGACAACAGCACTGGTGAGGCGTAGATGTTGTCGACCGGAATGTCGAAAAAGCCCTGGATCTGGTCGGCGTGTAGGTCCATGGTGAGCACCCGCTCCACGCCCACGGTTTCCAGCAGATTGGCCACCACCTTTGCGCTGATGGGCACCCGGGTGCTGCGTGGACGGCGGTCTTGCCGCGCGTAACCGAAGTATGGGATCACGGCTGTGATGCGGCGCGCGCTGGCGCGCTTGAGCGCGTCCACCATGATCAGCAGTTCCGTCAGGTTGTCGTTTGTGGGCGCGCAGGTGGGTTGCACCACAAACACATCACGTGCCCGGACGTTCTGCTGGACTTCGACCGTGACCTCGCCGTCTGAGAAGCGCCCCACGTGCATCTTTCCCAGGTCAACCCCGAGGTGGGTGGCAATCTCCAGGGCCAACGTGGGATTGGCGTTGCCGGTGAACAGGACGGTGTTGAAGAGCAAGGGAATCTCCGAGGTGCCGGCGCGGTGGACTGCTCAGTGTTGCCGGGGGCTTCAGCGTTGCGAAGGGGCCGCCCGAGGCCGCCTGAAGACAAGCAGAGGACCAAAACTTTGGCAGGGGAGGAAGGACTCGAACCCTCGCATGTCGGAATCAAAATCCGATGCCTTAACCAACTTGGCGACTCCCCTACACCGGATGCGGCTTGCGCCACACCCATCAACCTCGCAAGGGCGTTAACCCCTGGCTGACTTCAGCCCAGACGCGCCACCACAGGGTGTTGCGCTAGGCTCCGACACCAACGCGCCTCCCACGGTTCGGGCTTGCCCAGTAACAGGCTTTGTCCCGATGCGGTGGCCATCAAAGGCGCGTTTGCAACGGTTTCTCTTGCGAACACAGCACTACCCGATCCGGTCATTTGACCATTGCCCCAGTGAGCGCTGAGCCAATTAACCACCGAAGCGATTTCCGGTGCGTGACGTACGGCCGTCGCTTGGAGATCGTTTGGGAGCACCGTTCCGTCGTCGAGCATGGAATCCATGATCGATGGGACTACAAGAAAGCCTTTTACTATAGCAGCTTTGGAGTCGCGTGTAAGGCTCGGGTCCCGAAAGATGGTCTGGGTGCTCACCGCCACAGGGGGCTTGACGACAAGGTAGTGTCGTGGACGCAATGCCACAGGCGTCACCCGCTCACCAATGCCTTCAACAATGGCGCTACCGCCACCCAGGAAAAAGGGGATGTCTGCACCCAGCTGAAGACCCAGTTCAGCCAGGCGCTGCAGGCTCCAGTTCAGGCCCCATAGGCGGTTCAGACCCATCAGCACGGTGGCCGCATCTGAGCTGCCGCCACCCATACCTGAACCCGAGGGCACGACCTTTTCAATGCTGATGTCTACCCCATGGCTGCAGCCGCTGCGTTGCCGTAGCAGCCGTGCAGCCCGAAGGCACAGGTCATCGGCTGGCAAGGGCTGCGCCAGGTCATGTCGGCATATGCGGCCGTCGCTGCGGTGTTCCAGGTGCAGGGTGTCGTACCAGTCCACCAGTACGAACAGGGACTGCAGCAGGTGATAGCCGTCTTCGCGACGCCCCACCACGCTCAAGAAAACATTTAGTTTGGCCGGGGCCTGCAGGTCCGTCAGGCAGTGCATGTGCTCAGGGAGTGCGACCACGCTCAGGTGAGGCGGGCTCATCCAGCCGGGCCCTCACCGTGATGTCCAGATCGTCGGGTCGGTCAGCTCGTGCGCGATACCGTGCGGTGATCACGCGTTCATGCCAGCCTTCAAGCGATACTATCCACCCGAGTTGCTCGAATCCTTCGGGGCGCACTTGATGCACAGCCTTACCCCAGGGTTGGGCCCGCACCCAATGCAGTAGCGCCTCCAAGGGCAGGGACTGCCCGAGCAGGGCCACGGCCACGTCATCCAAGGTTGGCCCATTGCGCTTGCCTTGTGCCGTGATGATTTCGGCACCTTGCGGATTCCAGCGCGCGGCGGCCACCGCTGTGCCAATCACCGTTTGTAAAACCAGGGTTCCATCTTGGGGCGTGCCCTCAAAGTCGAAGAGCAAGGTGCCGGCGTCAGTGGCCCCGGTGCGCATCTGCTGCACCCGCAGGCTCAAGCGCCCGCTGAACTGCTGGCGTGGCGTGGCCTCGATCGTTGTCACCGCAGAGCTTGCCGCGCCGGGGTTGCCGGCGGGCAAGGGCTGTACCGGTGGGGAACCTTCCACCGCCACACGGGGGACTAATGCGGTGCAGGCACTCAAAACCCCGCTGCAGCACAAGAAGGCTGCAGTGCGCCACATGCCCTTCACAACTCAACCTTGAGCCTTGCCAGCGTTTCTCGCAGCACTTTGTTAAGGGCATCGCGCTCACGCGACTCGCGCCATATGCGGCGAGCTTCTTCGCGCTGGCCCAGTGACCACAAGACCTCGCCCAGGTGCGCACCGATTTCGGTGTCGGGCCGTGCAGCGTAGGCCTGGCGCAGCAGCTCGACAGCGCGGCCGGGCTGGCCTTGGCGGAACATCACCCAAGCCAGGCTGTCGGTGATGAAGGGGTCTCCGGGTGCCAGATCCAGGGCGCGTTGAATCAACCGTTGCGCCTCATCCAGCCGCACACCACGCTCGGCCAGTGAATAGCCCAATGCGTTGTGGGCGTGATGATGGTCGGGCCGCAATTCGATAATGCGGCGCAGGTGGCGCTCCATATCCTCATGCAAGCCCATGCGCTCGAGCACCAGGGCCAATTCGTAGAGCACCTCGGTGTCTTGCGGATGGCGCTCAGCGGCTCGACTGAGCACGGCGTTGGCATCTTTCCAGCGTTCCAGCGTACGCAGCATCTGCCCTTCGGCCAAGAGCTTGCTCAGCGCATCGGACGCACTGGCTTCGGGAACCGCGCGAATCAGCGCCCGCGCCTGCTCAAGCTTGCCTTGGCGAGCCAAGATCATGGCGCGCCGGGACTGCACATCCAATCGGGAGGACGCACCGTCCAGTGGCTGCAGCCAGCGCTGCGCGCCGCTGTAGTCGCCCTGCTCGGTCGCCAGCGTGGCCAGCAACAGCAGGGCGCGGGTTCGCCGAGCCTCGTCAATCTGCGCCTCGGCTGGGCGTGCATCGGTGTTCTGCAGATCCGATGCCGCGGCCTGTTCTGGCCTTGGAGACGCAGCGCCAGATTCGACCGCCGAGCCCTGAGCCTTGACGGCTTCGGTCTGTGCCTTGCCCTGCGCCGCATCCAACTCCAAGAAGCGTTTGAGCGCGGCTATGGCCTGGGCCCGTTCTTGGGTCTCGACTGCCACCACACCCAGCTGGAACCAAGCACCTGCGGAATCTGGCAGGGCCTGGGTCACCCGGCGCAGCTGCACCAGGGCAGGACCATGGCGCTGGCGCATGGCCAGCCACTGCGCGTAGCGTTGGCGCACCAAGGGTTCGGCTTGATCTTGCTCAAGATACGACACCACCAGGGGCTCCGCCTCGGCGCTGTTGTCCAGCATCTCCAAGGCCAACAGTGCGGGGCCTGGTGCCATGGGCTCGCGCCGCGCCACATCGCGGGCCAGTGCCAGGGCGGGCGCGTTTTGGCCGGCTTGCATCAGCGCGCGTGCCAGGGCCAGTTGTGCCGGTATCTGTGTGGGCGGCCGCTCGGCCAAGGGAATCAAAACCGACTGCAGCAGTTGCAGCGCGCCACGCGGGTCGGGGTGCCCCCGCATCAAACGGGGCAGGGCCGCGATGGCACCCGCGCGCTCTTCGTCAGGGGTGAGTTCAATCAAGCGGCGCAGGGGCTCGCCCAAGGCACCCAAGCGGTTGAGGGCCAAGAGAATACGCACCTGCGCCCGCACTGCCCCCAGTGAACTGGGCAGCGCTTGCCGCCAAGCTTGGGCTGCGGTGAGCGCTTCGCTGCCGGCTTGGGCCCGCAGTGCGATGTCCACGGCGCGCTCGTAAAGCGACTCGTCGCGGGTACGCCGTGCCGCGTCCAATAACACTGCATAGGCGGTCGCCGCTTGGCCCTGGCGCAGCTCGAGCTCGCCGATAAGCAGTTGGTAGAACAGCGGGGCGTCAAGCCGCGATGTGGCAGCGGGCTGTGAGCCTGCACTGGATACCGGCCAAGCAAGCACCAAGCCCACCAATGGACCCGCCAATCTGCCCATCATCGGGCCTAACGGGCGTACTCGCTCGGCGTGGCGCGGCGTGTGGGTGGGAGTCATGGCTGCCTTGAAAGGTACTTACCCATTTTAGGTAGATTGGCCATAGGCCTGCTTTGGCTTAGGCCGATCCGAGGGCCCAATAATGCAACCATGCCCGAGTTGCCCGAAGTTGAGGTCACCCGCCAGAGCCTGGCGCCTGTGCTGCAAGGTGCACGCGTCCGGCGCGTGGAAATGGGCAAGCCCCTGCGCTGGCCGCTGGGTGTGCCCCCGCAAAGCCTGGTGGGATGTGTTTTCGGCCCTCTGGCACGACGGGGAAAGTACCTGTGGTTGCCGCTGCACCCGGGCGCGGATGCGCCGCTAACCGCACCAGAGGGGGGGTTGCTGGTGCATCTGGGAATGTCGGGGTCCTTGGGCTTCAAGCCCAAAGGCATTGCCCACCCGCGGGCGGGTCTGCATGAACATGTGCGCATCCACACTGACCGCGGTGTGCTAGGGCTCACTGATCCTCGTCGGTTTGGGGCAGTAGTGTGGTCGGCAGGCCTGGCTCAGGCGCCTGCGGCCAAGCTCTTGGCGGGCCTTGGGCGGGAGCCAGACGACCCGGCTCTCACGCAAGCCTGGTTCCACGAACAACTGCAGCGCCGCCGCTCGCCCGTCAAGCAGGTGTTGTTGGCCGGTGACGTGGTGGTGGGGGCGGGCAACATCTATGCATGCGAGGCCCTATTCGATGCGGGTATTGACCCCCGAACGCGTGCCCATCGCTTAAGCCGCCCACGAACGGCTCGCCTGTTGCAGGCAGTGCGGCAGACCTTGCTGCGGGCCTTGGCACTTGGTGGGACCACCCTGCGGGACTTTCGGGATGTGCACGGCATGAGCGGCGGCTTTCAAAACCAGGCCCGTGTCTACGGCCGCGAAGCCCAGGCCTGCCTGCGGTGTGCCACCCCCATCCGCCGTGTTGTGCAGGGGCAGCGTTCCACCTTTTTTTGCCCAAAGTGCCAGAAACGGTGAAAAGTGCGGCTTCAGGGTATGCGCTGCCCGTCGACTTTGCCGAACGTGTGGTGGCTTGGCAGCGCCGCCACGGCCGACACGGCCTGCCCTGGCAGGGTACGCGTGATGCCTATCGAATCTGGTTGTCCGAGATCATGTTGCAGCAGACCCAGGTGACAACGGTGCTGCGCTACTACGGGCGTTTTCTGGAGCGCTTTCCCACGGTACTTGACTTGGCACGGGCATCGACCGATGAGGTACTGGCCTTGTGGAGCGGGCTGGGATACTACAGCCGCGCACGCAACCTGCACGCCTGCGCACAGGCCGTGGTGCAGCAGCACGTTGGCGTATTCCCCACGCAGGCCGCTGAGCTGCAGCGCCTTCCGGGCATTGGGCGGTCCACTGCCGCCGCGGTTGCGGCCTTCGCCAGCGGACAGCGGGTTGCCATACTTGACGGCAATGTCAAACGTGTGCTGGCGCGTCACCTGGCCTACCCGGAAGATGTCGCCAAACCTGCCGGGCTCCAGGGCCTTTGGGCGGTGGCCGATGCCCTGTTGCCCGAGCGGGCAGGCATGGATACCTACACCCAAGGCCTCATGGACCTGGGCGCTACCGTGTGCACCCTGCGACGCCCCGAGTGCGGGCGCTGCCCGCTGCAGGGCGATTGCCGTGCCCATGCCCTGGGTCAACCACAGGCCTACCCCGTCAAGACCCGCAGCCGCGCGCGCGGCCAACGGACTTCGGTCTTGCTGTTGGCGCTGAACGCGCCGGCGCAGCCTGAAGCGTCTGCAGCGCCGTGCCAGGTGCTGCTGCACCGGCGGCCGCCGCGCGGCATTTGGGGGGGCTTGTGGACCCCGCCCCTGTTCGATGATGAGCAGGCCTTGCATGAAAACCTGGCCCTGTGCGGGCCAGCATGGATACGGCCGTTGCAGGCCATTCCGCCCGTGCAGCATGCCCTGACCCATCTGGACTGGACCCTTAAGCCGCTGCGCCTGGCCATGGCGGAGGTAACGCCAGCACCGCCGCCCCCCGGCACGGACTGGGTGTGGATGAACCTGGCTGCGGCGCTGGCCAGTGGGCTGCCGGCCCCCATTCGGGTGCTGCTGGAAGCTGAAGTGCCACCGAGCGGTGGCACTTCCTTGGCCCACACCCCAGCAGCAGGGCAGCATTAAGGGGAAGAGGGGCGCAAGGGGTGCTGCCTGCTGCCTGCTGCTTGGGGCCTCGGGCCGATGCGCCCGGCTGCCCAGCCCCTTGCGCCTTTACTGCTCGGGCTCGCGCCCCTGCCCGCGCACCACGCCCTTGGTCCTCAGGAATTCATCGACCAACTGCAGACGCATCACAGGGTCTTCCAACTCCATCAGCCTTTGCTTGGCCGCCAGGCTGATCGGCAGGATTTCGCACCAGCGGTTGGCCACCCAGCCTGCATGGCCTAACTGATGGGGCACAGTGAATGGCTCCAGCCCCTGCTCGCGCAGCGACGCGATGGCGTCCACCAAGGCCCGCACAGTACCTTGTAAATCCTGCGGCGGTGGCAGCGGCTCGTCGGGTGCCACGGGCACTCCCTGGGCGCGCCACAAGCCATTGGCCTCTTGGTGCGGGTGGGTGAGCTTCACCCGAGTGGTGCCGATGCAGCGAATTTGCAGGATGCCGGGCTGGTCAGCATCCACCTCTTCCAATCGGGCCAATGTGGCGCAGGCCTCCAGCCGAGCGAGGCTTTCAGCTGCGGCCGCGGCCCCGCTGCGTTGCACCTCGGACCCTTGATTCAGACACACCACCCCAAAGGGCTCACCGTGGCGCAGGCAGTGACCCATGAGGTCAAGGTAGCGGGCTTCGAAGACCTTCAGACCCAGGACGCCCCCCGGGAACAACACAGTTTGTAGCGGAAACAGTGGCACCGCTTCGTACCACTGTGGGCTGAGTCGGGTGTCTTGCTTCATGCTTGGGTTCGGTCGCCCAGTTCCCGATGGCGCCGCAGCGTCACCACCTGCGGGCTGAAGAGCGCAGCCAGCTGTTCAGCCACGTAGACGGACCGATGCTGTCCACCGGTGCAGCCGATGGCCACAGTGAGGTAGCTGCGTTGGTCGTGTTGGAAGTCATTCAGCCAGGGGCGAATGAAAGCGTCGATGTGTTGGATCATGCGCTGCGCTTCGGGCTGGCCTTGCAGGTAGTCCATCACCGCAGTGTCGCGCCCGGTTTGTGAGCGCAGCTCACGCTGGTAATAGGGGTTGGGCAATACGCGCACATCGAACACGAAGTCGGCGTCCAGCGGCACCCCGTGCTTGTAGGCGAAGGACTCAAACACCAGGGTGAGTCGACCATGCGGTATTGCCAGCAGGTCGCGCACGGTGCCGCGCAACTGGGCGGGCAGCAGCTTGCTGGTGTCCACCACCATGGCCAGGTTGCGGATCCCGGCCATCATTTCCCGTTCCAGGGCGATGGCCTCGACCAGGGCACGCTGGTGCAGGGGCTGCGCCGATGCGCCCAGTGCAGCGCGGCCGGTCAAGGGGTGCGGGCGGCGCGACTCCGAGAAACGCCGCACCAACACTTCAGTGGACGCTTCCAAGAAGATGGTGCGCAGCTCCAAGCCCTCAACCGACAATCGCTTGATGAGGTCGGCTAAGACCGAGGGTGAGCCGGTGCTGCGCACATCCACCGCCACCGCCACCTGGGGCTCACCCTTGGCACGTTCGACCTCCAAAAAGTCGGGCAAGAGCTCGGGGGGCAGGTTGTCTACACAGAAGTAGCCGGCATCCTCCAGCGCATTCATCACCACCGACTTGCCCGAGCCGGAAATACCGGTGATCAGCACCAGCTTGCGCGCGGATTGGCCACTTGCCGTGTTCATGGTGTGGTGGAAGAGCGCCCGCTTTCGAGCAGGCTTTGGGCATGGGCCGCGCTGGTAGACAGGCGTTCGCCGCCCAGCATGCGGGCCAGTTCAGCCACGCGCGCTTCACCGTCCACCGCCGCCACGCGGCTGCTCGTATGGCCCGCTTGGGCCAGTTTGCTGACCAGGTAATGGTGGTCGGCGCAGGAGGCCACCTGGGCCAGGTGGGTGACCGACAAGACCTGCCGTTGACGGCCTAGTTGCTTCATCAGCCGGCCCACGGTGTCGGCCACCGTGCCGCCTACACCAGCATCAATCTCATCGAAGATGAGGGTGGCGGCGCCATCGGGGTCGTCTTGCGCGGTGGTCACCGCGATGGCCAGCGCCAGGCGTGAGAGTTCACCACCCGAGGCTACCTTGGCCAAGGCGCGTGGCTCACTGGCTTCGTGCCCGGCCACCCGAAGCTCTGCTGATTCGCGGCCCCAAGACTGCGGTTCGGTTTCTGGCAGCAGGGCTACCTCGAAGCGTCCGCCTGCCATGCCCAGCTGCTGCATCGCTTGGGTCACCTGTAAGCTCAAGCGGGGTGCGGCCTTTCGGCGGGCTTTGGTGGCTGCTGCGGCGGCGCGTTCGTAATCGGCCAAGGCAGCTTCGCAGCGCTGTTGCAGCGCCTCCAGATCGATGGCTTGGTCCAGCTGCTGCAGCTCTTGCTCCCATTGCTGCAGCATGGCGGGCAGTTCTTCGGGCTGGCGGCGCAGCCGGCGCGCCAGGCCCATCCAGGCGGACAAGCGCTCGTCGAGTTCTTGCAAGCGCGCCGGGTCGGTTTCGGTGCGGCCCAAGTAGCTGCGCAGGCTGTGCGCGGCGTCTTCCAAAAGAGCCTGGGCCTGTTCGAGCGTCTCGGTGATCGAGCCCAGGCGTGGGTCGTAGCGCTGCACCTCGTGCACGCGCTGCAGGGCGATGTGCAAGCCGCGAAGCACGGAGTCGCCCTCGCCATCCAAGCACTCCACGCTGGCCTGTCCAGCTTCGATCAGCGAATGCCCGTGAGACAGTCGCGCATGGTCGTCGTTGAGTTCGCGCCACTGGCCTTCGGCGGGGTTCAACTTACGCAGCTCACCGAGTTGCCAGGCCAGGCCTTCCCGTTCACGGGCCAGGGTATCGGCCTGGGTACGGGCTTTTTCCGAGGCTTCACGCGCTTGGCGCCAGGCCTGCCAAGTGGCGTGCACCGCGCGTGCATCAACCGCTGCCACGGCGTCGAGCAGGGCGCGCACCGAGGCTGGACGAGTCAGGCTTTGCCAGGCGTGTTGGCCGTGGATGTCCAATATGTGGTCTGCCACCTGCTTAAGCTGCGCGGCCGTGGCGCTGTGGCCATTGATCCAGGCGCGGCTCTTGCCGTTGACGTCAATGCTGCGCCGCAATAGCAGTGTGCCCTCTTCCGTTTCCAGGCCGGCCTCGGCCAGCCAAGGCAAGAGGCTGCGCGGGCAGTCGAACTCGGCGCTGATGTCTGCCCGGGCAGCGCCCGCGCGCACCACCAGGGCATCGGCGCGCTGGCCCAGCGCCAGCTGCAGCGCGTCAATCAGGATGGATTTGCCCGCGCCGGTTTCGCCGGTGAGCACCGAAAACCCGGCATGAAAGTCCACCTCGAGCGAGGTGACGATCACAAAGTCGCAGATGGCCAGCCGGCGCAGCATCACACCACCCCTTCGTGCCAGCGTAGCTTGCGCCGCAGAGTGCCGTAGTAGGTCCAGCCCTGTGGATGTAGAAAGCGTACCGTGTGGTCGGAGCGGCGCACCCGAACCTGGTCGCCGTGCAGCAGGCTGGCCAAGCTCTGCATGTCGAAGTTGGCCGAAGCATCTCTACCGGCCACGATTTCGATGCACACCTCGCCCCGGTCGGGAAGTACGATCGGTCGGTTACTCAAGGTGTGAGAGGCAATCGGCACCAACAGCCAACCCGCGATGCCTGGGTGCATGATGGGCCCACCAGCTGACAGGGCGTAGGCAGTGCTGCCAGTGGGTGAGGCCAGGATGAGACCGTCTGCTCGGATGTTGGCTACAAACTGACCGTCCACATCTACGCGCAGCTCCACCATGGAGGCCGTGGCGCCGCGGCTGACGACCACATCGTTGAGGGACAGCCCTTCGAAGATGCGATGGTCGTCCCGCCATACACCACCTTCGATCATCGTGCGCGACTCGACCTCCACTTCGCCGGCCAGCATGGATGGCAGGACTTCTTTGAATCGCTCAACAGGGATGTCGGTGATGAAGCCCAAGCGGCCTCGGTTGATACCGATCAGAGGCACCTCTTGGCGGGCGAGTTGCCGTGCGATACCCAGCATGGTGCCGTCACCGCCCAACACGATGGCCACGTCACAGCGCTGTCCCAGCTCATGCGCCGCCACGCTGCCGTATTTGCTCAGGCCCGTGTTGAGCGCGGTTTCCTGCTCGAGCAACACTTCCACGCCGGAACGCTCCAGGAAAAGCGCGATGTCTTCCAGGACGTTTCGGATGCCTTGTGCCTGGTATTTGCCCACCAAGGCGGCTCGACGAAAGGGCTTGGCCATGATGCTGCGGATTAAAGCATGGCAAACCCGGGCTGTGACCACCCTCGGAAGTGACCCTAAACTCGCGGAACTCGCTATGGACGACAGATCCCGCATCCTGCTCAAGATTTTGGTGGAGCGCTACATTGCCGACGGGCAGCCCGTGGGCTCGCGCACGCTGTCGCGTGCTTCCGGCTTGGAGCTCAGCCCTGCCACCATCCGCAATGTGATGGCCGACCTGGAAGAACTGGGTCTGATTGCCAGCCCCCACACCAGCGCCGGACGAGTGCCCACGGCCAAGGGCTATCGTTTGTTCGTGGACACCATGCTCACCGTGCGGCCCTTAGAAGCCGAGCCCGCCGCTGTGGGCGTGGCGGTGGCCGCGCAACATCTGGCCCCCGACCAGCCCCAGCGGGTGATCGCCAGCGCCGCGCAGATGCTGTCCAACCTATCGAACTTCGTGGGGGTGGTCACAGCGCCGCGTAAGGCTGGCGTGTTCCGCCACATTGAATTTCTACGCCTGGGCGATCGCCGGGTGTTGGTGATCCTGGTGGCCCCCGACGGCGATGTGCAAAACCGCGTCATCTTCACCACTCAGGACTTCAGCCAAGCGCAGCTGGTGGAAGCCACGAATTTCCTCAACTCCCACTATGCCGGCATCACCCTGGAAGAAATGCGCCTGCGCCTGAAGGGTGAGGTGGACAGCTTGCGCGCTGAAATCGCCCAGCTGATGCAGGCCGCCGTAGACGCCGGCAGCGAAGCGCTGGCTGAGACCACTGAGCAGGTGGTGATCAGTGGTGAGCGCAACCTCTTGGGTGTACAGGACTTCGGCCAAGACATGGGCTCACTGCGCCGCCTGTTCGACGTCTTCGAGCAAAAAGCGCAGCTCTTGCGTTTGCTGGATAACAGCAGCCGCGCCGAAGGGGTTCGTATCTTCATCGGCGGCGAAAGCCGCGTGGTGCCCTTCGAAGAATGGTCGGTGGTGAGTGCGCCCTACGAGATCAACGGTCAGGTGGTGGGCACGCTGGGGGTAATCGGGCCCACCCGCATGGCCTACGACCGCATGATCCAGATCGTGGACATTACCTCGCGCATGGTGAGCCACGCGCTGAGCCAGAAGTAGTGGCGCGGGCCCGGTGCTGGGCCTCAGGCGGGGACTTTGGGCTGAACTCGGACGGGATTCAGGCCGGATTCAAAATGGGATGCGGCGGGTGAGGATCTGCCACCACATCAGCCAGTCGCCCATCAAGGAATATAGGGGCTGCTTGAAGGATGCCGGCTTGTTCTTCTCAAAGCCGAAGTGCCCCACCCAGGCAAAGCCATAGCCCAGCAGCAGGCCCACGAGGATGAGGCTCGGCTGAACGCGTGCGGCCGCCGCGATGAAGCAGCCCAGCCCCAAGCTGGTGCCCACGAAGTGCAAGCGCCGGCAAGTGCGGTTGGCATGTTCACCCAGATAGAAAGGGTAGAACTCGGCAAAGGTTTGGAAGCGCGTAGCGGCTTGGTCACTCACGGGCGGCTCCAGGGTGTGCGGGCGTGCGGCGCCCATAACGAAGCTTGGTGAAAAGGATGGTGCTGGCCAGGCTAAGCGTGACGGCGTTGGCCACGATAATAGGCCACTCCCCCAAACCAATGCCATAAATCAACCACAGCGCCACGCCCAAGGTGAAGCAGCTGTACATGCCCAAGGAGATGCCGCTGACGTTGCGGGTTTTGAGGGTCAGCACGGCCTGCGGCACAAACGACAGGGTGGTGAGCGTTGCGGCGGCGTAGCCGATGTAATCTTGCGCAAGCATGTGGAGATGGTAGCCCTTATGAAGAGTCGGGGCTCCATCGGTCGCGACCCTTGCAGGGCTGCCACAGCCTGCGTGCGCGCACCTAGAATGCGACGTTCGGGCCGTTAGCTCAGTTGGTTAGAGCAGAGGACTCATAATCCTTTGGTCACAGGTTCAAGTCCTGTACGGCCTACCAGTTCCCGTCAGCCCATATCAGAGACACAGCCGTCAATATCCGGGTTTCGGACTGCTCACCACGCCGGTGAAAACTTGGCAGCATCAGCTGGTTTAAAGACCAGCGGTAAGACGGAAAGCAAAGCTGCCGTTATTGGGCCTTGCTCGGCGCCACGATGCTTCGAAGAGTGCCGAGTTGGCCCACGATGATCAAACCGGGATGATAGGGAACATCACCTTGGCCTTGAACTTTGACAACAGCTACGCCCGCGACTTGCCGCAAGCCTGTGTGCCGTGGCGGGCCCAGGCTGCGCCGCGGCCGCGCGAGCTGTTTTGGAACGAAGCCTTGGCATCGGTGCTGGATACTGACTTGGCTGCTTGGGGCCGTGCGCAGCGCGAGGCGGTGTTCGGTGGTGTGGAGGTGCCCGATGGCGCGCAACCGGTGGCACAGGCCTATGCGGGACATCAGTTCGGCGGGTTCTCGCCTCAGTTGGGCGATGGCCGGGCGCTGCTGTTGGGCGAACTGATCGACCGGCACGGCCAGCGCGTGGACCTGGCCTTCAAAGGTTCGGGCCGCACGCCCTTTGCCCGTGGCGGGGACGGTAAGGCTGCCGTGGGTCCAATGCTGCGCGAGGTGTTGATTGGCGAGGCTTTGCACGCCTTGGGCATACCCAGCACGCGGGCCTTGGCGGTGGTGGCCACGGGTGAGTGGGTGCCGCGCGACCATGCCTTGCCGGGTGCCATCCTCACCCGGGTGGGGCACAGCCACCTGCGGATAGGCACCTTCCAGTACTTTGCAGCGCGCGGCGACCAGGCTGGGCTGCAGCGGTTATTGGACTACGCGGTGCAACGCCACCGGCCCGCCGCAGCGTGCTTCGAGCAAGCCCAGGGTGATGCCGCCTTGGCCTTGCTGATGGCGGTGCTGCAGCGGCAGGCCAGGCTGGTGGCGCAGTGGATGGGCGTGGGTTTCATTCACGGGGTGATGAACACCGACAACATGAGCCTGTCGGGTCAAAGCATCGACTTTGGGCCCTGCGCTTTTATGGAAGTACACGACCCTTCCACGGTCTACAGCTCGATCGACCAACATGGGCGCTATGCCTATGGCCGCCAGCCGGCGATCGCCCAGTGGAACCTGGCCCGCTTGGCTGAGGCCCTGCTGCCGGTGATGCAGGGCTCCGAAGAACAGAGGCTGGAGGCGGCTAGCGGCGTGATCGATACCTTTGACGCGGTGTTTGATGAAGCGATGGCTGCGGTGTGGCGCCTCAAGCTGGGGTGGCCCGACCAGGCCGAGGGCCCAGCCGTTCGGCGCTGGGCGCAGGACTGGCAGGCGCTGTTGCAAGCCCACCGGGTGGACCATACCCAGGGCTGGCGGGGCTTGGTGGACGCCGCACAGGGCCGCCCACAGGGGCTGCTGCAGCACTTCGGTGAGGGTGCTGGCGCCGATGCAGCCCAACGATGGCTGGAAGGTTGGCAGGCGCATGCCACCAGCGCCGGGTGGTCCATCGATATCAATACGCTTAAGGCAGCCAACCCCGCGGTGATTCCGCGCAACCACCAGGTGGAGCTTGCCTTGCAGGCCGCCAGCGACGACGGGGACCTGCAAGCCTTCCATGCACTTTTGGATGCGGTGCGTCGGCCTTGCAGCGAAGACCCGGCCTTGCTGCCATACACCCAAGCGGCGCCGCCCGAGGTGGCGGCCGCACACCGCACCTTCTGCGGGACCTGATTCGGGCGGTGTGCCCGGTGGTCTAAAAAGGTCTGGGTGCGGGCGGGCCAGATCTGCCGCGCTACCCAAGGCGCTGGGCCTGTAAGAATCGGGCGATGAGCATCGTCCGTTTGCAGCAAGCCCTCTGCCTGGCCTGCGCGGGCACCGCCCTGGCTATGTTGGCGCACACCGAAGCGGGGGTGCAGATGCAGCTGCTCGGTCCGTGTCTCATGCAGTTGGCCCTGGCCCATGCCCTGGTGCTCCTGGACGACGTGTTGAGCCGCACCCAAAGCAGCTGAAGCGCCCACAGATGATCGCTATAGTCAAGACCTCATGGCAAAGCTCTACTTTCGCTACGCCGCGATGAATGCCGGCAAGTCCACTGCGCTGCTGCAGGCCGCCTACAACTATGGCGAGCGCGGCATGCAAGTGGCGCTTTACACAGCAGCCCACGATAACCGCAGCGGCAGCGGTGTGATCGGCTCTCGCTTGGGGCTGCACAAGACGGTGAACACCTTTGGCCCTCATACCGTTTTCGGCCGCGACGGTCTTCCCGCCGACATTGCCTGTGTGCTGATCGACGAGGCTCAATTTCTCACGCAGGATCAGGTGCGGCAGTTACACCGCATGGCCCATCGTGACGATTTGCCGGTGCTGTGCTTCGGCTTGCGCAGTGACTTTCGTGGCGATGGCTTTGCCGGCGCGATTACCTTGCTGACGCTCGCGGACGATTTGGAAGAAATGAAGACCATCTGCGCCTGTGGGCGTAAGGCTTCAATGAATATGCGCATCGACAGCCAAGGCTGCCGGGTTTTGCAGGGCGAGCAGGTGGAAATCGGTGGCAACGAGCTCTACCGGGCAGTGTGTCCCACTTGCTTCTATGCCGACGACGGGGTGGGGCCCGAGCAGGCACCCGGACTCTTCGGCTGAATCGCTTCAGTTCAAGCCCAGAGCAACCCGGTCCACCGGGTGGTTCTGACCGCCGCGGTGGGCAATCTTGATGGCGCCGATGCGGTTGCCCAATTCCGCGCAGCGTTGCAGCGGCCAGCCACGCTCCAAGCCGTAGAGCAAGGCTGCGCGGAACGCGTCGCCGCAGCCAGTGGGATCGACCACTTCGGTGGCCTGATGGCCCGGCACATCGGTGCACACCCCTTGCACCCAAACCTCGCAACCCGCGGCGCCCAGGGTGACCACCACACCCTGCAGGTGTGAACGAGAAAGAGCCTCGATGCTTTGCCCGGTACGCTCGGCCAGCATGCGCGCTTCATAGTCATTCACGGCCACCCAAGTGGCCTGCCGCACGAAGGCCTTGAGTTCGTCGCCGTTGAACATGGGCAAGCCTTGGCCCGGATCGAAGATGAAGGGAATGCCAGCGCTGTGCAGTTGTTGCGCATGCACCATCATTGCGTCGCGGCCGTCAGGGGCGATGATGGCCAAGCGGATGTCGCTGCGTTGGGTCGGTACCGGTGTCAGATGGGCCTCGCCCATGGCCCCGGGGTGGAAGGCTGTGATCTGGTTGTTCGACTCATCGGTGATGATGATGGCCTGGGCTGTGTACTTGTGTTCGATGCTGCGCACACAGCTCAGTTCCAAGCTCATCCCCCGCAGCCGTGCACGATAGTCTTGTCCATCAGAGCCCAGGGTGGCCATGATGATCGGCTCGCCGCCCAAGGCTTTATGAGTGTATGCAATATTGCCCGCGCATCCACCATATTCGCGCCTTAGGGTCGGCACCAGAAACGACACATTCAGGATGTGTACCTGTTCGGGCAGGATCTGCTGTGCAAAGCGTCCCTGGAAGTTCGTGATGGTGTCGAAGGCCAGGGATCCGCAGATCAGTGCAGGCATGAGCAGGCTCCGTAGGGTTTTGGCAGGCTAGGCTATAAGCCCCGCTCAGGGATAGAAGGTGGACACTCGAAAGCTCGCGATGTCCTCGGCGGCGAGTGCGCGCAGGTGCAACACAGCCGAAACGGCAGCCTCGGAACCTGGCGCCACGGATGTCAGCGCCGGCTGCAGTTCGCTCGGGTCCAACATACGGCGTGCCAGCACCTGACCCTGGGCGTTGACGATGGACAAGTCGACCGCCGGCATGATCACCGGGGCGTCGCTGCTGTTGTGCCACTGCAGCCGAAGCCGGTGGTGGCCGCTGCTGTCGTCTTGCGAGAGGCTGCTGGCTTGCAGCACGAGCGCCTCCAGGCGGCGTTGGGCCGGCAGTTGGCAGCCCAACGTGGCACACCACTGAAGCACCACGGGGCGCAACTCGGGCCACTGCTGCACGATAGGCCCACGCGCTGTATACGCCAGCAAGGCCGACAAGCTGATCAACAGACCCACCACCACGAGCACACCAGGCCAAGCCGGTGCTGGTGGGGATGCTAGCGGGGCTGCGGCGGCCGGGGGTGCAGGAGGCGGCTTCTGCACTGCATCCGGGGTCGGCGCGCCTGCGAGGCTGCCGAGGGGCTCGGGTGTGGCCAGGGCACCCAGGTTGGGCAGTTCCAGGTCAATGTCGGGCATGGCCTGCAGGGCAGGCTTGACGCTCGGGTTTGGCTGCGGGGCCTGAACTTCGACTGTGGGCAACTCGACGGGCTCGCCCTGCGGTGTGGCCAGATGGGCGGTGGCATCAAAGACCGTGGAACAGCTACCGCAGCGCACCCAGCCCTGAGCGGCGCTCAGCTGTAGGCCGCTGATGCGAAACACCGTATGGCATTGGGGACAGCGCGCAGCCAGGCTCATCGATTCATCATGCCATGGGCTGCGGCTGGGTCTTGGCCCGATCGGCAGGCCGCTGGGCGGTCATCAATATCCAGCCATCCTCTTCATCGCTGACCGACAGAATCAACCACGGGGCATAGGCTGCTTTCAATTCATCGGCTTGTCGATTCAAGATGCCGGCCATCACCAGGTGGCCACCAGCCTGTACATGGCCGCACAGCAGCGGGGCCAGCAGCTTGAGCGGGGTTGCCAGAATATTGGCTAGGACCAAGGCGTAGTGGCCCTGGGCAGCATCAGGCAGCCCGGCCTTGAGTGTGACCGCGTTGGCCCGTGCGTTGTCTTGGGTGGCCTGTACCGCAGCTGGGTCTATGTCCACGGCATCGATGCTCAAAGCGCCGCACAGGGCCGCGCCGATGGCCAGAATGCCTGACCCGCACCCAAAGTCCAGCACGCGTGTCCATTGGGTGCGTTCCGCCGCGCTGCGGGTGGCGATCCAGCGCAGACACATGCGCGTGGTGGGGTGAGTGCCGGTGCCAAAGGCCATGCCGGGGTCCAAGCGAATCGCCTGTTGCGCCTGTGCAGGGGGCTCATGCCATGAGGGCACCACCCAAAAGTGTTCGGTGATGGACACCGGCTCAAACTGCGCTTGTGTGAGTTGTACCCAATCGGCTTCTGGAACGGCCTGAATGGCCAGCACCTGCAGCCCTTGGGCCCAGACTTGAGCCAGCACGACCGTCGCAGCCTGTGTGGCGGCTTCCTCGGTTTCGAATGCAGCCTTCAGCGTGGAGCGGTTCCAGCCCTGGGCAGGGGGGGGCAGACCTGGTTCCCCGAAGAGGGCCTGTTCGGCGTCGGTGTCGGCATCAGCATCTTCCACCGATACCGACACGGCATCAAGTTCATCGACCAATGCGTCTGATACTGCTTCCACCAGATGCGCCGGCGCACGCAGCACAAGTTCGGTCAGGGCCATGAGGGTGGGCGAGCGCTGCTTCAGCGCCGATGGCCGTTGAGCCAATGCTCCAGATAGTGGATGCTGGTGCCGCCCTCGGTGAACTTGGCATCGGCCATCAATTCCCGGTGTAGGGGAACGTTGGTCTGAATGCCCTCGACCAGGGTTTCGCTCAGCGCGGTGCGCATGCGGGCCAAGGCCTGGTCGCGCGTGTCGCCGTGGCAAATCACCTTGCCGATCATCGAGTCGTAGTTCGGCGGCACGAAGTAGTTGGTGTAGACGTGGGAGTCCACCCGCACACCGGGGCCTCCCGGCGGGTGCCACATGGTGATGCGGCCCGGCGAGGGGGTGAACTTGTAGGGGTCTTCAGCGTTGATGCGGCACTCGATGGCGTGTCCGCGCATTTCGATGTTGCGCTGCGAAAAAGGCAGCTTCTCGCCGGCGGCCACGCGGATCTGCATCTGCACGATATCGATGCCGGTGACGAGTTCAGTCACCGGGTGCTCCACCTGCACCCGCGTGTTCATTTCAATGAAATAGAACTCACCGTTTTCGTACAGAAACTCAAAGGTACCCGCCCCGCGGTAGCCGATTTTCTTGCAGGCCGCTGCACAGCGATCGCCGATCTTTTCAATCACGCGCCGCGAAATGCCCGGCGCCGGTGCTTCTTCGATGACCTTCTGGTGCCGGCGCTGCATCGAGCAATCCCGCTCGCCTAGCCACACCGCGTTGCGGTGCTCGTCAGCCAGCACCTGGATCTCGATGTGGCGCGGGTTCTCCAAAAACTTTTCCATGTACACCGCCGGGTTGCCAAAGGCCGCCGCGGCTTCGCTGCGGGTGGTCTGAACCGCATGCAGCAGGGCTGCTTCGGTGTGCACCACCCGCATGCCCCGACCACCACCGCCACCGGCGGCCTTGATGATCACGGGGTAGCCCACCGAGCGGGCAATGCGCACAATTTCCTTGGGGTCTTCTGGCAGCGCGTCGGGTGAGCCGGGCACACAGGGCACGCCGCTTTTGATCATCGCCTGCTTGGCCGAGACCTTATCGCCCATGACGCGGATGCTCTCGGGCGTGGGGCCGATGAAGACAAACCCGCTTTTTTCCACCCGTTCAGCGAAGTCGGCGTTTTCCGACAGGAAGCCGTAGCCAGGGTGGATGGCCTCGGCGTCGGTCACCTCCGCGGTGGAGATGATGGCCGGCATGTTGAGGTAGCTCTGGCTGGACGGTGCGGGGCCGATGCACACGGCCTCGTCGGCAAGCTTTACATACTTGGCCTCGCGGTCGGCCTCGGAATACACCACAACCGAGCGGATGCCCATCTCCTTGGAGGCGCGTTGGATGCGAAGAGCGATTTCCCCTCGGTTGGCAATGAGAATTTTCTTGAACATGCCCCATGGAGCCGCTGTGGGCTCCGCCTCGCGGTTACTCGATGATGAACAGGGGCTGGCCGAATTCCACGGCTTGACCGTTTTCGCACAGGATCTGCGTGATCGTGCCCGCCTTGTCGGCTTCGATCTCGTTCATGATCTTCATGGCTTCGATGATGCAGATGGCTTGGCCTTCCTTGACTTGCTGGCCGACCTCGACGAAAGGCTTGGCGCCCGGGCTGGCGGCGCGGTAGAAGGTGCCCACCATGGGCGACTTGACTGTGTGCCCAACGGGTTCAGATGCCGCTACAGGGGCCGGCGCGGCCGTTCCGCTGGCCGCAGCGCCCGGTGCAGCGGGTACCGCAGCAGCCGGCACGGCGCTGACCAGTGGTGCTGCTGCCGCGGCTGGAATCGCCACGGCCGGAGCGCCCGCCTTGACGATCCGAACCTTGCCTTCGGCTTCGGTGATCTCGAGTTCCGAGACATTGGATTCCGACACCAGGTCGATCAGGGTCTTCAGTTTTCTCAGATCCATGCAGTATCCCCTCGGCTCATCGCTTGGTGATGTCAACACCGTTCAACAGCCGACGATTTGTTTTCAACGGACGGTATCTCCGCGCGTTTGAAGCACCCGCAGTGTAAGCGCTTATCGAGCCTGGGAGCTGCCGACTCAAAGTATTTGCGCCCACTGGTCGAGTTGCGCCGGGTGCAACTCCCCCATTTGGCGGCGCACGACCGCCCCTTGCGCGTCGGCCAAAACGGTGTAGGGCAGGCCGCCAGCAACATTTCCCAGGGTTCGCGCCAGGCCGGAGCCGTCGGCGCCAGCCACGGCCACGGGAAAGGCCACGGGGCTGCGGGCTAGAAAGGCTTTAACTGGCGTAGGGCCATCTACTGCAATACCCAATAACTGCAGCTTTTTGTCGCTATTTTGTTTGTAAAAAATATCTAAAAGCGGCATTTCGCGAACACAAGGGGGACACCAGGTGGCCCAGAAATTGATCAGCAAAGGCCGCCCTCGAAGGCTGGACAGGATCAGATCGGCGCCCGATGGCTGGGGCAGGCTCAGGGCCCAGAAGTCTTCGCCCAGCTGGTCGGGGCCAGTGGGCTTCAGACCTGCTCCACGGGCTATGGGAGCACCCGACGGCAGGCTGTTTGGTGCCTGTTGCCACCAAAAAGCGCCCGCACCGGCGCCTAGGCCCAGGGCAGCCACCCCAAGCCAGCGGCGGCGCGGTGTCCCGGCCGCCCCCGATGCCGGGGTGGGTGCACGGGCGACCTTCACGGGCTCAGGCGTGTGAGGGGCAGGGCTTGAACTCATGGTGGCGGTGGATAAAGCAGGTTTGTCAGGGCTTGCAGTGTGCCGCGCCAGCGCAGGCCTCGGGCATCGGGCTTGAGGGCACCCTTTTGATCTTCGGGTGACCACACCGAGATCTCAATGGGCACGGTGTTGCCGATTGCGGCGCAGGAGACTTGCAGCCCAATGACCGGCACTGGTTCTCGCCCGCGGCCCGCGCGCTGCCCGGATTCAAAGGATACACGTTGATGGATTAGGGCCAGTTCGGGTCCGGTGGGGTCATCGGTGTAAAGGTCCAGCAGGATGGGGGAATGCTGTGTGGCCGTCCCGCGCCACACCGCGCCGCCCACATGGGGCTCGAACTCTTGCAAACGGCGCATCCACTGAGCCGCCAGTTCGCGCAGGGCGCGCAGGGCTACTGGCTGTGTATCGGCGTGGAACAGCGCCAGGTGCTCGCGCACCGCATCTTCGACTTCTAGGTGGTCGGGCATCTGCAGCCCCCGCTGGCCTGCCATTCCCAGGTGCTGGGCGGCCTTACGGCATGCGGCGCTGAAGTCCAGGCCGTGCTCAACCACCCAGGTCGCCGCGCTAGCAGCCAGTTCTTCGCGCCCGCTCATGGCCGTATCCCTGGGGGGTGCTTCATCGCCGGCATGCGTGCGGCAGTGGTTTCAAATTGCTTGGCTAGGTAGGTCGACTCGGGAAAACCTTCAAAGCGCCGTGGCGCGGGCAACATCACTGCATGGCGGGCAGACTGCCAGGCTTGCCGCTGCTGGGGGGGTAGGCCGAAATGCAGCTGGGCGGCGGCCCTTGCACCGCACACCCCTTCGTTCCACTCGCCGGCGTTGAGGTAGATCTCCGGGATTCGGGACTTGCTTAGCCTGGGCTCCAACGCCCAGGCGATCAGCGCCTCTTGCCCTTTGTGCCAATAGGTGCGTTCTCCGCTGCGGAAGAGGTTTTTGGCCAACTGCTGGGTGACGGTAGAGCCGCCCAAGAGACGTTCGGGTTCGCGAGCAGCGCACCCGGCCGCCGGTGTGGGGGCTTGGCCTGTTGCCGGTGCCCTTGGGCGGTCGTTGCGGGTGCGCGCCTGCTGGATGGCCTGCCAACGTAGGCTCTGGTGATCGACAAACGTGGTGGATAAGGGGTCTAGGTGCGCCATGAAGGTGGTGCTCGCCAAAAAGTACAGCTGCAGCGCCACCAGGCAGATCAGCAGCAGGGCCAGCAGCCGGTCCAGCTGCTGCAGCAAGCCCTGAATCATGGGTGTGGGCCCGACGCCATGCGGCGCCGCAAGGCCGTCAGCACCGCAGGCGTGTCGGGTGGGCGCACCCCGCGCCAGAATTCAAAGGCCTGAGCGGCCTGCTCCACCAACATGCCCAGCCCATCACGGGCCTGCGCACCCTGGCTTTGTGCCCACAGCGTAAAGCCCTCAGATGCGGGCCCGTACATCAAATCCACAGCCAAGGCATTGGGGCGCAGGATACCGGTGGCCACCGGAGCAGCCTCACCGGCCAGGCTGCTGGAGGTGCCGTTGATCAGCACCTGACATCCCTGACCACACAGGGCCGCAGCCTCGTGCAGCGCACCCCCCAGGACGATGCTGCCATGCTCGCGGGCCCAAGCAGCGTGCGAAGCGGCCAACGCCACTGCCTTGGCTGCAGTTCGGTTGACCACAACCACCCGGGCGGGATGTGCGGCCAACACGGGGCCCAGCACGCCCGCAGCGGCACCGCCTGCCCCCAGCAACAGCACCGTGCAGCCCTTGAGCGCAAGGCCCGCGTTCAGTTGAATGTCCGCCACCAGCCCGAGCCCGTCGGTGTTCTCGGCCTGCCATCCCTGTTCATCAAACCGCACGGTATTGGCTGCTTGCGCCAAGCGCACGCGCGCGCTGCAATGGCTCACCCTGGCAGGCACCTCAAACTTGAAAGGCACCGTCACATTGCAGCCACGCGCCCCGCTGTCGGCCCAGGCCTGCAAGGTTTGGGCAAAGCCATCCACGGGCGATTGCACCCGTTCATACTGCATGAGCTGCCCGGTTTGCCGGGCAAACTCGCTGTGAATGAAGGGCGATTGGCTGTGTGCCACGGGGTAACCGATGACGGCGTAACGGTCGTACGGTTCCGCGCGCATCCTCAGGCCACCGTGCTTGAAGAGATCGGCTTGGTGGCATCCGAACCGGTGTCTGAGGCCTCCTGTGATGGCGCGGCCTCGGAAATATCGATGGCCAAGGCCAGCGGCGCAGACGCCTGGCTCAAGTCCTCATCGTCTTCACTGGCGCCCTCCGCGGTGCCGGCGTCCCCATGCGTCTGCTCGTCAAGTCGCGCAGCCAGCGTGGCGTGTACGTCCAGTGTCAGCAGGTCTAGACCCTGCACGCGGGCCACCAGCCGCGCACCACGGAGCAAGGGCTCGGCCCCGGTTACCTTGAATACCAGGGGCAGTTCATCGGCGCGTACCAAACCGTCCTTGAGAACAGTGGCCGGCACTTCGCTGACCGCGTTTTGCTGCAGCCATCGCAAGGCCCAGTAGCGTTCGATGCCCCGCTGGAAATCGACATAGGCGGTGTAGGCCGCGTCGAATGACGACACCACCGAGAAGAGTTGGGCGTCTTTGAGCTTGAAGGGTGCAGCCAGTGCGGCGGTGCGGCCATGCCGAGCGCAGGCGATGATTTGCCACTGGTTGACCAGGTCTACGTACCGACGCAAGGGCGACGAGGCCCAGGTGTAGTGGCTGACCCCCATGCCCGCGTGTGGCGCAGGCTTGATGCCCATGCGTACTTTGATGCCCGGTGCCAGGCTGGCTTGGCTGCGGTAGATGCCCGGCACACCCAGTTCAGCCAACCAGGCCCCCCAGCTGCTGTTTGCCAAGATCATCAACTCGGCCACCAGCAGGTCTAAGGGCGAACCGCGACGGCGCTGGGCAATATGCACCGTCTCAGCCCCGTGCGGGGCCTCATCCTGGGTGCCATCGCGGCCTTCCAGCTTGAAGCTGAAATCCGGCCGGTTGAAGCTTTCAGGCTTACCCCGCGCCAGTTCACGCTGACCCTTGAGATGGCGCGCCAGACGAAAGCTGAAGGCCAGCTCGCGGTGAAAGGGAATGGGTGCGCTGGCCGTAGCTGCGCCGGGGTTCTCGGCGAGTACCGCCTCCAGGGTCTCTTCGCTGATGTGCGCTTCTAGGTGGTCGTGGCGGAGATTGGCAGCCACATGCACTTGCTCCAGCAGGGTCACACGGTCGCGCACTTCCAAGCTCGCTTCGTCCAAGGTCACATATAGGCTCACTGCTGGACTGGCCCGCCCTTCCACGAGGGTGCAGGCCTGCACCACTTCGTTGGGTAGCATCGTCAGCTTGTGCCCGGGCATGTAAACCGTGGACAGGCGCTGCGAAGCCAAACGGTCCACCGCCGTTCCGGGGGCGATGACCAAGGCTGGCGCAGCGATGTGTATTCCCAGCACCACCGTGCCGCTGCCCAAACCCCGCACCGATATGGCGTCGTCGATCTCCGTGGTGCTGGAATCATCAATAGAGAAGGCTTGTACGCCCTGCGCCAGGGGCAGGGATTCCCGCACCTGCGGTGCAGCTACGGCGGGAAAGTCGGTGCCCTTGGGGAAGTGTTCGAACAGAAACCGCTTCCAGTGGAACTGATAGGGGCTGTCGATTGCCCCAGCACCTTTGAGCAGATCCAAGGGCGATCGCTGGCTCAACCTCGCGGCCTCGACCACCGCCTTGTATTCTGGCGCGTTCTTGTCGGGCTTGAACAGGATGCGGTAGAGCTGTTCACGCACCGCATCCGGACAATAGCCCTGTGTCAGCTCATGCGACCACTGCTCAATTTGCGCGGCGATCTGCTTCTTGCGCTCAACACCCAATAGAGCGGCCTTGAGCGTGTCCTCCGAGGCCTTGCGAAAGAGCCCCCTGCCCATGCGGCGGAAGTAGTGCGGCGCCTCAAAAAGGCGGATCAGCGCTGCTGCCTGGTGCACCGCATCGGCCGTGGGATCAAAGTACTCGCGGGCCAGATCAGCAAAGCCAAAGTCGCCCTCCGGGGCAAACTCCCAGGCCAGGTTCAGGTCAATGTCTTCAGCTAGCGTGCGCGCGCGGCTGAGCAGCTCAGCTGGCGCGGGCTGGGCAAAGCGCAGCAACACGTGTGCAGCCTTGATCTTCACACGCTTGCCTGAGTCGAGCTCAATTTGCATCGAACTCTCGGCCTCAGACATCACACGGCCGGCCAAGAGCTTGCTGGCCTCATCAAACAGGGCGTAATTCACTGTTGAATTGTCGGCGGTTTTCGATGTCAAACGCCTCCAATCGGGCTTGCGGGCAGCGCGGTTGCAGGCACATCGGGTACCCTGGCCCCTTAAACTTGAGGGCTCAAATGGTCAAGCCACCAGCCACCTCAATGACCGCGCCATTGACGTAGCTGGCGTCGTCACTGGCCAAGAAGGCGTAGACACTGGCGATTTCCTCAGGCTTGCCAATTCGGCGCAGGGGCACCTCTTGGGTCATTTCGGCCAGCACCTTTCCGGGGATCGTATCCAGGATATGGGTGGCCACAAAGCCGGGGGCCACGGCATTGACCCGAACGCCCTTGGGGCCGAGTTCGCGGCTCCAGGTCTTTGTGAAGCCGATCACGCCGAACTTGCTGGCGGCGTAGTTGGTTTGGCCAAAGTTGCCGTACAGGCCGACGATGGAACTGACGTTGAGGATCACGCCAGCGCCTTGCATCACCATATGGTCGGCCACGGCTTGGCTGCAGTGAAAGACGCCACGGAGGTTGACGTCGATCACACGATCGAACTGTTCCAGGGTCATCTTTTGCAGCCTGGCGTCCTGCGTGATGCCGGCATTGTTCACGAGCACATCAATGCGTCCGAATGTGGCCTTGACCGCCGCCGTCATGGCATCGACCTGAGCACGATCGGTGACGCTCAGGACGAAGCCGACCGAGCGTTCGGCTGCACCCCCGAAGCGGCGGCAGTCGGCCACCGCTGCATCCACATCGGCTTGGCGCAGGTCGCACACCACCACCACCGCACCTTCGGCAGCGAAGCGGCGCACGCTGGCCAGGCCGATGCCCTGACCAGCGCCGGTGATGATGCAAACCTTATCCTTGAGCTTCATCGAGGTGCGTCAAACACCTTGTTTGTTCAGCGGGGCCTTCAGGGCTTCGCTGATCAGCGCCAGGCTGTCTTCCAAGTGCGCGCGTGCCATGCTCGACCAACCGCCACCATTCAATGCGCTGCGCAGACCGGATTCAAGCTGGCGTGCCACCATGCGGTTGACTGCTGGCGCGTCGGCGTTGCCGCTTGGGGCGGCAGGCCGCAGCAGACCATTGGCCAGTCTCTTGATGTGTTCACGCTGCAGGTTACGGCGCAGGCTATCCACATCGCGGCCACCGGTCTTGCCGTCGCGCAACTCCGACCAAATCGCCCCGCTCAAGCGAATTTGTACGTCGGCAAAACTCATCAAGGCCTTGGGGTCGTCGACCTTATGCTCGGCGTCGGCCATACGAGAGGCCAAGCCGTCGCTCATCAGTGCATCCAGCGCATTGCGTTGCACGCCCAGTACCGACTGTGCCAAGCTGTAGTCCGTTGAGGTTTGTGCTCGGGCTGAAGTACGGTCGAGCTGGTCAATGCCCAGGCGGCTCAGGATCTTTGGGTCAAACTTGAAGCTCTGAGTGGTGAACAGTTCATTGACCACAAAGTTCAGCGCCTCACGCTGGCGTGCAGCCGGCACCGGCGAGATCAGGGGTTCGTTCTTTCCAGCCAGGGCACGCGAGTGTATGGAGCCGCCCACGTAGCGGGTGGCCAGCGGCACGGTGGCATTGATGCCGGCGAACACCCGCTGCAGCACGCGGCGGTATATCGTCATGTCATCGGTCGGTGCCAGTGTGCGCGCTTGCGTGCGGGTCCACAGCTCACGCGAAAGCTTCATCTGCTTTTGCGCATAGGCCAAGGGGTCATCGCCCAAGTCGTAGCGGTTGACCATCGGGTCGGGCGTGGAAGCGTCTTCGTCGGTGGCGTAAGCCAGCGAGATATCGCTGTCGCTGCGCTGGGCGATGCTGGCCAGGCCGGCGGCCTCGCGGTCGGCCGGGAAATCTCGGTAACCATACTCAATAGCCCAAATGTCGTAGGCCCCCAACGTGCCCATCTGCAGATCTGCATCCACCTCATCAGCCAGAGGCAGGTTCAGGGCGTTGTAGTCCATCACGGAGTTGGACACACCGCGCAGGGCGGTGAATGCCTTGTCGCGCAGCTGACTGCGTGTGATGCCGGTGGAGGCCTTGAAGTTGTGGCGCAGGCCCAAGGCGTGACCGATCTCATGCATCGTCACGTCTTTGAGGCTAGCGGCGATGAAGCGGTCGGCTTCAGGGCCTTGGGGATCGATCTGACCGCGGGCCACCAGCAGTTCGAAGGCCATTTCGGCCTGCTCGAGCGCCTCGTGGCCCATGGTGCACAGCGTGTGGTCATGGGCGCCAGCCGCGGCATAGGGCTGAGCAAAACTCGGGCCGTTGGAGCCGCCTCCTAATTCTGCCGGCTGGCTGCCCAGGCGCGGCTGGGTGTCGGTGATGCGGTTACGACCAACACGCACCCAGTTTTCGGGAATGATGGACGCACCACGCAGGATTTCACCGGTGCGGGGATCAGCTTGGCTGGGGCCAACGGCCGTGGCGCCCGGGCCCTCGATGGCAAACCAGCGCACGGCCAGCATCCGGGTGCCTTCCAAGGTGCTCCAGTCGGCATTGTCGGCTTGCTGTTCCACCACGACGGCGTTGCGCCAACCGGCCTTCTCGAAGGCCTTATTCCATTCCAAGATGCCGGCCTTGATGGGTTCGCGCCACTTCATGGGAATGTTGCGGTCCATCACCACGCGGATGGGCTCTTTGGGTTCGGAGACCTCTGCGTTCGGATCTTTCTTCTCCAGGCGCCAGCGCTTGATGTGATGGGTGCGGCGGTCGCCGCCGGCGTCCTTACCGAAGTCCATGAAGGACTCGGTGAAGTAGCCCACGCGTTGATCTGCCGCGCGCGCCTTCATTGGGATGACCGGCAATGGCGCCATGGTGTAGGTGTGCGCAAGGAACAGGCTGCGCGGGTCGGGCACCACGGTGGGCGGTGAGGGCAAGGCTGCCGGGTTGGGTGTGGCCCCGCCAGGGCCGCCGGTCGGTAGCGAAGGCAGCTTGGGAATGGCGAAATGCTGCCGCACCGTCAAGCTGGTGCCTTGCGCATTGGCCGAACTCTTGACGATGCCCGAATTCGCACGGTCGAGCGCGTAGGACAGCCGATAGGAGCCCTCAAGTCGCGTCTGCGCTCCTGTGAGGTCTCCGCCGACCAGGACATTGGCGTCCACCAGAATCGACTTGCGTTCCGGGTGCGGCGCTGATGCGGCGGGGGCTGTGGCCAACAGGCTGTCGGAATAACTTTCTTCCAGGGCCTTGGCCAGAGGCGTGTTGGCCGGTGCGCGCACCTTCAGGTTCTTCGCGACCAACTGCACGATATTGCCCACCTTGCGCAGCTCCACCACTTGGCTGCCGCCCATCAGGCCCGGCCAGAAGAAGCGCTCGCCCAGACCGTTGGCCACCGAGGCTGCGAAGAAGAAGGGTTTGTCCATCACGGCGGTGGGAATCTCTAGCCACACCTTGTCGTCCTTGGTCCAAACCGGCAGGAAGCCGTCGCTGCGCTTGGCGTCGCGGCTCACATCGGCAAAGGCAGGAGGGCTGCCAGCCGCTGCTGAGCCGCGTGAGGCCATGGCGGCTGCCGCCATGGCCGCTGCATTAGGCGCACCCGCAGCAGCTGGTGCGCCAGCCGGCGTAGTGGTCCCGGCTGCGGTTGCCGGGCGGGTGGGCGCCGTCGATGCTGGTGCCTTGGGCGCCGGAGTTGGTGCAGATGCCGGCGCAGCGGCTGGCGCAGCAGCGGACGAGCCTGAGGCCGCGCTGGCTGCAGCAGCCGACTTGTCAGCGGCCTGTGGGGCTCTCGGATTCTGGGCGCAGGCCACCAGCAGGGTGGCCAGCGCCGCAGCGATCCAAGGATTACGGGCTCGCTCAAGTTGCTGGGGCAAGTCTGGCGAGAGCGCGCCCGTCTGCGACCGTGCGCGGTGCAGATTTTTCATTCGAGTCCTTCGGCGTGGAAGACCATTCGTGTACCTTACCCCAAGCCAAGGCAAAGCCACCATGGTGCATTCCACAACCCAAGGTCTAGTCGATGCTGGGCATCAGCGCCTGTATCAGCTTGGCGTGCACGCCGGCAAAGCCGCCGTTGCTCATGCACAGCAGGTGGTCGCCTGGGCGCGCCACGCCAACCACCGCTTGAACTAAGTCATCCACATGCGGCAGCACGCGAGCGCGCGGGCCCATGGGCTTGAGGACTTCGGCCGCGTCCCATTCCAAACCCCCACTGTGGCAGAAGGCCAGGTCGGCCTCTTCCAAAGCCCAAGGCAGCTGGGACTTCATCGTGCCCAGCTTCATCGTGTTGGACCGCGGTTCAAACAGCGCCAGCACCCGCCCGGGTGTGCCGCCTTGTTGCACCTGGCGGTCAATCTGCCGGCGCAAGCCGTTGACCGTGGTTCGGATGGCCGTGGGGTGGTGGGCGAAGTCATCGTACACCTTGATGTCACCACGGGGCAGTTGCACCGTACCCACACATTCCATTCGTCGCTTGACACTCTTGAACGAGGCCAGCGCAGCGCTGGATTGCTGAGCGTTGACGCCCACAGATTCGGCTGCGGCGATGGCCGCCAGTGCATTGAGCTGATTGTGTTCTCCACTCAAGTCCCACTCAACCCGGCCCACCTTCAGCGCCCCGCGCAACACATCAAAGGCCTGCGGCTCGCCGCGCGCTCGTAGGCAACCGGCCTCCTCCTTGGTACAGCCGAAGCGTTGGATGCGGCTCCAGGCCCCCCGGGCCAGCACCCGGGCAAGTGCGGGCTCGCGCGCGTTGACCACCAGCGTGCCGGATGCCGGTACCGTGCGCACCAGGTGATGGAACTGCGTCTCGATGGCCTGCAGGTCCGCAAAAATGTCTGCGTGGTCGTACTCGAGGTTGTTGAGTACTGCGGTGCGGGCCTGGTAGTGCACGAACTTGCTGCGTTTGTCAAAGAAGGCGGTGTCGTACTCATCGGCTTCGATGACGAACAGCGGCCGCGGTTGGCCGACCGCTTGGGCCCCCAGCCGCGCCGACACCCCGAAGTTGGCCGGAACACCCCCCACCAAGAATCCCGGCTCCAGCCCGGCAGATTCCAAAATCCAGGCCAGCATGGCGGTGGTGGTGGTCTTGCCGTGGGTGCCGGCCACGGCCACCACGTGTCGGCCCCTGAGCACCTGTTCGCTCAGCCACAGTGGACCGCTGGTGCAAGGCAGGCCCGCGTCCAGAATGGCCTCCATCAGGGGGTTACCACGGGTGACCACATTGCCAACGACGAACAGATCCGGTTGGAGCGACAGCTGTTCAGGCCCGTAGCCTTCGATGAGGTCGATACCCAGGGCGCGCAGCTGGTCGCTCATGGGTGGATACACGTTGCGGTCGCAGCCCGTCACCCGATGGCCAGCTTCGCGTGCCAGGGCGGCCAAGCCGCCCATGAAGGTTCCACAAATGCCCAGGATGTGGATGTGCATGGCGTGGAAGCTAGGCGCTGTGGGCTTTAGGCGCGTAAGGCCTTGAAGGACTGACGAGCAGCCTCCAGCGTTAGGTCGATGTCCTGAGCGCTGTGCGCCGCGCTGACGAACCCGGCTTCGTATAGGGCCGGTGCCAGGTACACCCCGCGGTCGAGCATGCCGTGGAAGAAGTGGTTGAAACGCTCCTTGTCGGTAGTCATCACGGTGGGATAGTTTTGCGGCAGCTCGTCATGGAAAAAGAAACCGAACATGCCGCCCTCGCTGTCGCCACACAAAGCGATATCGGCCTCTCGCGCTGCGCTCACCAGCCCAGCGACCAGGGCGCGGGTACGCTGGGCCAGCGCCTCAAAGAAGCCCGGCCGCGTGATTTCGCGCAGCGTGGCCAGGCCACAGGCGGTGGCCACCGGGTTGCCCGACAGTGTGCCGGCTTGGTAGACCGGGCCCAAAGGAGCCAGCTGGGACATCACTGCGCTCGAGCCGCCGAAGGCTGCCAGTGGCATGCCGCCCCCAATGACCTTGCCAAATACGCTCATGTCCGGTGCGAAGCCCGGGATCAGGCGGGCATACACGCTTTGCGCGCCGCCAAGCGCCACCCGAAAACCGCTCATTACCTCGTCGAATACGAGCAAGGCCCCATGCGCCGTGCACAACTCGCGCAAACGCGTCATGAAGGGGACCGAGGCACGCACAAAGTTCATGTTGCCGGCAATGGGCTCCACCATCACACAGGCCAGGTCGTGGCCATGCTCAGCGAAGGCAGCGTCGAGCGCGGCCACATCGTTGTAGGGCAGCACGATGGTGTGCTGCACCACCTCGGGCGGCACACCGGCGCTGGTGGGATTGCCGAAGGTGGCCAGGCCAGAGCCGGCTTTGACCAAGAGCGCATCGGCATGGCCGTGGTAGCAGCCCTCGAACTTGATCAGACGACTGCGGCTGGTGGCCCCGCGAGCAAGGCGAATCGCACTCATGGCCGCTTCGGTTCCTGAGCTGACCAGGCGCACCTGTTCCAAGCCTGGTACCAAGGCGACGATGGCTTCGGCCAACTCGATTTCCCGCTCGGTCGGTGCTCCGAAGCTCAGCCCGTCCTCGGCGGCCTGTCGCACCGCTTCCAGCACGCCTGGGTGGCCATGCCCCAGGATCATCGGACCCCAAGAGCCGATGTAGTCGATGTAGCGCTGGCCCTCGGAGTCCCACAGGTAGGCACCTTTGGCGCGGGCGATGAAGCGCGGCGTGCCGCCGACAGCCCGAAAGGCGCGCACCGGGGAATTCACACCGCCGGGAATGACGCGCTGCGCGCGCTCAAACAGGCCGGCGTTGGTCTTGTCGTTCATGGCTTCATCTCCACCGCGATACCGCTGCAGCGGCATTCAATGCATGCGCCTGGGGCCGCGCGCCTGCCCAGGTTCTTCCAGACCACCGGGCCCACCAAAGGGTTCTTCGCCCTCACCGTCTTCATCTTCTGGTGGCACCGCCCAAAAGAAGCGGTCGGGTACTACCTGGCCCATGCCGGGGCGAAAGCCAGCATCCAGGCTCTGGTCCAAAAACGACAGTGCCTCAGAAACGGCGCTGGGCAAGTCTGCCCCCGAGGCCAAGAGCGCTGCCAGCGCGGCTGACAAGGTTTCGCCAGCACCCAAAAAGGACGCTTCGAAGCGTTCGAACTTTTCGCCGCAGATGGCACCGGTAGCACTGGCCAGCACGTTGTCGACAAAAGCCTCTTGGGCGCGGGCGGGCAAGACAATGCCCGTGACCAGCACATGCCGCGCACCATGTCCAGCGGCGGCTACGGCCAGCTCGCGGGTCGATGGGGGGCGCTCGCCGTCCCATTCAGGCAGCAAGAAGTCGGTCAAGGTCTTTTGGTTGCCCACCAACACTTCGGCTGAGGGAAGGATCAACTCGCGGTAGGCGTCCATGTAGGCGACGTGCTCATCCTCGTCCATCCATCCCACGGCGGGCATGTAGGCCACCAAGGGTATGTCGGGGTAATCAGACAGGATTTCAGCCACTGCGCTGACGTTTTCCGCCGAACCCAGAAAGCCCACCTTCCAGGCTGCAATTGAAATGTCTTCAAGCACCGTACGCGCCTGTTCAGCCACGGCGTCGGCCTCAATGACGTGCTGGTCGAAGACTTCGGCGGTGTCGCGCATCACCAGTGTGGCCACCACCGGCAGGCCGTGCGCGCCCATGGCCGCAAAGGTAGCGATGTCGCCGCCCACGCCGCCGGCGCCGGTGGCCTCGCTGGCGTTAAAGCTCAGAACATTTGCCGGCGCAGCCTCGGGCTCTTGTGCGGCGTCGTCGCCGGCGCCCGTCGGTGGTAGTTGGTCGCTCATGTGCTGGGTGTCATGCACTGATCCGGCTTGAACCGGTCAAGGAGGTGCTGTAGGGCATGACTAAAATTCGAGAATTATTGTAGTGACGGTTCCTGCCGGTCCAAGACCATGTCTGAAAGCAAAACCTGGATGTGCCTCATTTGCGGCTGGATTTACGACGAGGCTGCTGGTGACCCTGATCATGGGATAGCACCGGGCACCGCTTGGGCCGATGTTCCGATGAACTGGACCTGCCCCGAGTGTGGTGCGCGCAAGGAAGACTTTGAGTTGGTGCAGATCTGATCCTGACCCGGCGTCACGCTTCAGCCCTTGACCTTGACCACCGCGTAGCGAGCCAACGTGGCTAATCGTGCAACATCATGCTGCACGACCGGCTGCGGGTAGTTGCGGCCCAACTCCAGCCCGGCTGCGACCAAGTCCAGTGGGCGTGCCAGCCACGGCGCGTGCAAGGCAGCATCGGGCAAGGCTTTGAGTGCGGGCAAGTAGCGACGGATGAATTGGCCTTTGGGGTCGAATTTTTCGCTCTGGCTGACCGGGTTGAAGATGCGGAAGTAGGGCTGCGCGTCGCAACCGCTAGACGCCGCCCATTGCCAGCCGCCGTTGTTTGCCGCAAGGTCAAAGTCGATGAGTTTTTCGGCGAAATAGGCCTCACCGCGGCGCCAGTCGATGCCCAAGTCCTTGATCAGGAAGCTCGATACCACCATGCGTAGGCGGTTGTGCATCCAACCGGTTTGGTTGAGTTGGTGCATGGCCGCGTCAACCAGGGGGTAGCCGGTTCGGCCCTCGCACCAAGCTTCGAAGTGGGCCTGGGCCCGAGGGCCCGTGGCCCAGGCGATGCGGTCGTACTCGGGTTTAAAGGCGCGTTCCGCCACGCGGGGGTGGTGGTGCAGGATCTGATGATAAAAGTCGCGCCAGACCAGTTCGGCCAGCCAGCCTGTGGCCCCGTCTGACCCCGCCTGTGATCGGGCCCATGCCTCACGCGCGAGTTGGCGCACCGAAATCGTGCCAAAGCGCAGGTGCGCTGACAGATAGCTAGGCCCCTTGATCGCCGGGAAGTCTCGGGCGCGGCGGTAGTCGTCGATGCGCCCCAAGAAGTCATGCAGCAGGCGCTGTGCACCGCTCATGCCGGTTGGCACCCTGATCGCTTCAGCACTCAAGGCCTCGAAGCCGATGTCTTGCATGGAAGGCAGTGGCCGGCGCAGCGCCAGCGGCACAGGTGCCAGGGCGGCCGCCCCTGCCTGCGTTGGCAGTTCGTCAAGGGCCTGGGGTTGCTGCGCCAATCGCTTGATCCACGCGTTCTTGTAGGGTGTGAACACCCCGTAGGAGCCCCCGGTTTGCGTCATCACCTCGCAGCGCTCGAAGACCACGTGGTCTTTCACGCTCAACCAATCGATGCGCTGGCGGGTAAGCGCCTGCAGCACCCGGGCATCTCGCGCCAGGGCCTGCGGCTCGTCGTCGTGGCTGGCCACCACCTGTTGTACCTCCAGGGCTGCGGCCAGAGCCGGAATTTCCTGACAGGCACGGCCATGCCGCACGATCAGGCCCACAAAAGACGCCTGGTCAACCCCGGCGGCCTGCGCCCAGCCGCGCAGCTTGGCATCGACTTCGAAGAGGGCGGCGTGGATGAAGGCCACGCGTTGGTCTCGCCGCGGCAGTGCGTCGAGAATGTCGGTGTCGAACACGAAGGCACACCAAACGCGCTGGGCCTGGCTCAGGGCAAAGTGCAAGGCAGCATGGTCTTCACAACGCAGGTCGCGGCGCAGCCAAACCAGCGCGCGGTCGAGGGGTTTTGCCGTCATGCAGCGCAGTATGGAGCAGCATAGAATCCTGTAATGGCAAGCGCGCCAATCAACCTCACAAACCAGTTCCTCATTGCTATGCCCGGCATGACCGACGAGCGCTTTGCCGGAACCGTGGTGTACCTGTGCGAGCACAACGACCGCGGTGCCCTGGGCTTGGTGATCAACAAGCCTATCGATATCACCCTTCCCAGTTTGTTTGAAAAGGTCGATCTGCACCTGGGCCGCAACGACCTGCACGACGCCCCCGTGTTTTTTGGGGGCCCGGTGCAAACCGAGCGTGGCTTTGTGCTGCATGAACGGGTAGGCGCCGAAGAGAGCCCTTACCACTCGACCTTGGCCATCCCGGGGGCCCAGGTCGAGATGACCACCAGCCGCGATGTGCTGGAAGCCCTGTCAAGCGGGGCTGGCCCGCGCCGGGTGCTCATCACCCTGGGATACAGCGGTTGGGGCGCTGGACAGTTGGAAGACGAAATTGGCCGCAACGGTTGGCTGACCGTACAGGCTGAGCCATCGGTCATCTTCGATACGCCCATCGACAAGCGCTACGACAAGGCCCTGTCTTTGTTGGGCATCGATCCGCGCATGCTCAGCCAGGAGGCCGGACACGCATGAACGGGGCGGCGCCTGCGCTGCCCCCGAGCCAGGCACGTTCCTATTTGGCCTTCGACTATGGGCTCAAGCGCGTGGGAGTGGCCACGGGCAACACCGTGTTGCGCCGTGCGCAGCCCCTGAAGACCCTGCACGACCTGGGTGACCAGCGCTTCCTGGCGATCGCGCAGCTCATCCGAGAGTGGCAACCCGATGCCCTGGTGGTGGGCGTGCCCTTTCACCCCGACGGCGCCCCCCATAAAAATACGCAGCGTGCGCAACGATTTGCACGACGCCTGCAGGGTCGCACAGGGCTGCCGGTGCACGAGGTGGACGAGCGTTACAGCACGGTCCAGGCCCTATCCGATGGTGCGCTTGATGTGGACGCAGCGGCCGCAGCGGTGATACTTCAACAGTATCTAGATCAGCAAGCATGATGCAACTCGCACTGGACGCCGAAGCGCTCTATCAACAACTGTGTGGCCAGGTGGCGGCGCTGGTGCAGCGCTCGGGCATCGATGCGGTGGGCCTGGTGGGCATCTGGTCGGGCGGGGTCTGGCTGGCCGAGCGGCTCCAGAAAGACCTGGGCCTGCCCGGGTCTGCCGGCAGCCTGAGCATCACCCTGCATCGCGACGACTATGCCGAGCGTGGCTTAGGCAGCACCCAGGGTGCGACTCGTCTGCCTTTTGAGGTCGATGGACGCCACATAATCTTGGTTGATGATGTGCTCTACACCGGCCGCACCATCCGCGCTTCGCTCAATGAATTGTTCGACTTTGGCCGGCCTGCGCGCGTAAGCCTGGCTGTCTTGGTGGACCGCGGGGGGCGCGAGTTGCCGGTGGAGGCCCAATGCTGCGCTGCCCGCTTGAGCCTGCCCGCATCGCAGCGCTTGAGTTTGGCGCGGAGCGAGCAGGGCCGATTGGCCTTTGCTGTGGAGGGCGTGTGACGATGCGCAACCCCCAACTTAACCGGCATGGTGAGCTCATCCACCTCTTGTCGATTGAGGGCCTGCCGCGAGCCGTGCTCAACCACATCTTAGACACCGCAGGCACCTTCTTGTCGGTCCACGAGCGCGAGGTCAAGAAGGTACCGCTGCTGCGCGGAAAGAGCGTCTTCAACTTGTTTTTTGAAAATAGTACCCGCACCCGTACCACCTTTGAAATTGCCGCCAAGCGCTTGAGCGCAGATGTCATCAACCTGGACATTGCGCGCAGCAGTGCGGCCAAGGGGGAAAGCCTCTTGGACACCATCGCAAACTTGAGCGCGATGCATGCCGACATGTTCGTGGTACGCCACGGCGAATCGGGTGCGCCGTACCTGATTGCGCAGCACTGCGCACCCCATGTGCACGTGGTCAACGCGGGGGACGGCCGTCATGCGCACCCCACACAAGGCTTGCTGGACATGTACACCATCCGGCATTTCAAGAAGGACTTCAGCAACCTGACGGTGGCCATCGTGGGCGACATCGTGCACTCGCGGGTGGCGCGGTCAGATATTCACGCGCTGACCACTCTGGGCGTGCCGGAGATTCGCGCGGTGGGGCCCAAGACACTGGTCACACCCGACCTGAAATCCATGGGAGTTCAGGTGTGCCACGACATGGCCGAGGGCATACGCGACGCGGATGTGATCATCATGCTGCGCCTGCAGAACGAGCGCATGAGCGGCGCGATGTTGCCCAGCTCAGCCGAGTTCTTCAAAAGCTTTGGCCTGACCTCAGAAAAGCTCGCCCTGGCCAAGCCCGATGTGATCGTGATGCACCCTGGCCCTATTAACCGCGGTGTTGAAATCGACTCTGAAGTGGCCGATGGCCAGCACAGCGTGATCCTGCCGCAGGTCACTTTTGGGATTGCGGTGCGCATGGCGGTCATGAGCATCATCGCGGGCAACGAGGCTTGAGCACGATGAAGACCCTGATCTCCAACGGCCGTGTGGTTGACCCCGCCACTGGCCGAGACGGCTTGGCCGACGTGGCCATCGTGGGCGACCGCATCGTGTCTATCGGCGCGGCACCCCCAGGCTTTGAGGCGGACCAGCGGTTTGATGCGCAAGGCTGGGTGGTTATGCCTGGAGTGGTGGACTTGGCTGCTCGGCTGCGCGAGCCTGGGCATGAACACGAAGGCATGCTCGAAAGCGAGCTGGCCGCTGCCGCCGCCGGCGGCGTGACCAGCCTGGTGTGCCCACCGGACACCGACCCGGCGCTGGACGAGCCGGGTCTGGTGGAAATGCTGAAATTCCGCGCGCGCCAGCTGTCTCGGTGTCGCTTGTTCCCCCTGGGCGCACTGACGCAGGGCCTAAGGGGCGAGGTGCTTACCGAGATGGCCGAGCTGACCGAAGCAGGGTGCATCGGCTTTTCGCAAGCCGATAGAGCGATTCAGGACACGCAGGTGTTGCAACGCGCGATGCTGTACGCCGCCACCTATGGCTACACCGTGTGGCTGCGCCCGCAAGACCACTGGTTGGGCAAGGGCGTGGCTGCCAGCGGTGCCGTGGCCACCCGCATGGGCCTGTCGGGCGTTCCTGTTGCGGCCGAGACGGCAGCCCTTCACACCATCATTGAGCTGATGCGCAGCACGGGCGCGCGGGTGCACCTGTGCCGCATCAGCAGCGCCGCCGGGGTGCAACTGGTGCGCCAGGCCAAAGCCGAGGGCTTGCCCATTTCCAGCGACGTCAGCATCAACAACCTGCATCTCAGCGACGTGGACATCGGGTTTTTCGATTCGGCGATGCGTCTGGTGCCACCGCTGCGCCAGGACCGTGACCGTCAGGCCCTTCGACACGGCCTGGCCGATGGCACGCTGGACGCTTTGGTGAGTGACCACTTGCCGCTTGGCCGAGATGAAAAGACCCGCCCATTTGCCGAAGCCGAGCCCGGTGCGACCGGCCTGGAGCTCTTGCTCAGCCTCTGCCTAAAGTGGGGCCAGGATTTGAACCTCCCTCTGCCGCAGACCCTGGCGCCCATCACCTTCCGGGCGGTGGCTGCTTTGGGCCCGGCCTTGGGCTCGCTTTCAGCCAATGCCGGCCGGCTGGTTGAGGAGGGCGTGGCCGACCTGTGTTGCTTTGACCCAAGTGTGCAGTGGCAGGCGACGCCACAGGCCCTGCGCAGCCAGGGCAAGCACACCCCCTTCGCGCCCAGCAGCACCTCCTTCGCGCTGCCGGGCCGGGTACGCCTGACTTTGGTGGCCGGCTCGGTGGCCTTCAGCGCAGCGGCCTGAGTTCGAACCCACCGGATCCCGCTCATGTTCTTGGCCATGGCCCGACTGCTGCGCGCGGTGCTGCACGGCCTGCACGGCATCGGCATCGTACTTTTGCGCTTTCCGCAGTTGGACCAAGCGGGGCGGTACGCTCGCATTCAATGGTGGTCGGCCGGCATGTTGCGTTGCCTGGGGATGGGCCTGGAAGTTCAGGGGCAGTTTCGGCCGGGCGGTACGCTGATCGTGGCCAACCACATCTCCTGGATCGACATCATGGCCATCCATGCCGTGTGTCCACGCGCGCGCTTCGTGTCTAAGGCGGATGTGCAAGATTGGCCCTTGGTCAACCGTTTGGTGGACTGCGCCGGCACCCTGTATGTACGCCGCGAACAGCGGCGCGACGCCATGCGAGTGATGCACGAGATGGCACAGGCGTTGAAGGACGGGCACTGCGTGGCGGTGTTCCCCGAAGGCACCACGGGTAACGGGCACGCCCTGCTGCCCTTTCATGCCAACCTGCTGCAGTCGGCCGTTGCGGTGCAAGCGCCGGTACAGCCGGTGGCCTTGCGCTACCGCGACCATGATCACGCCATCAGCCCCTCGGTGGAGTTCCTGGGTGAAACC
This sequence comes from Betaproteobacteria bacterium, assembly GCA_016868355.1. Taxonomy (GTDB): domain Bacteria; phylum Pseudomonadota; class Gammaproteobacteria; order Burkholderiales; family Burkholderiaceae_C; genus RFTU01. The sequence goes on from VGHB01000002.1 coordinate 161,948, forward strand.
ACCTTGACGCAAAGCTTATGGCGGATTGCCCGTGGCCGTGGCTTGGTGGTGACGGTGACGGCCTTGAAGGCCCGCGGAAGTGCCCACGTCGACCGGCGGTCCCTGGCCGAGACGCTGCGTGGAGACCTGGCCGTGGCCTTGGGCGAGGCTCCAGCGGCGCCCACCGAAGGCGGCGATGCCTAGAATCTCGGCGGTAGCTTGCCCGATAGCCTAAGGAGCTACTTTTGAGTCATCGTCTGAGCGCCGCTTTTGAACCTGCACTGCCCACTTCATGAACACTCCAACCTCCACGCTTGAGCCTCGTGACAAAGCAGAAATCCTCGCTCAGGCGCTGCCGTACATCCGCCGCTACCACGGTAAAACGATGGTGATTAAGTACGGTGGTAATGCGATGACCGACCCGGCATTACAAAAGGCCTTTGCCGAGGACGTGGTGTTGCTCAAGTTGGTGGGCATCAATCCGATCGTGGTGCACGGCGGCGGCCCGCAGATCGACGAAGCCCTCAACCGCCTGGGCAAAAAGGGCACCTTTATCCACGGTATGCGGGTCACCGACGAGGAAACCATGGAAGTGGTGGAGTGGGTTCTGGCTGGTGAGGTTCAGCAGGACATCGTGGGATTGATCAATGCCGCAGGCGGCAAGGCGGTGGGCCTGACCGGGCGGGATGGCGGCCTCATCCGGGCGCGCAAGCTTCGTCTGATGGACAAAGACGATCCAAGCAAGGAACACGATATCGGGTTGGTAGGGGCCATTGACTCCATCGACCCGAATGTGGTGCAGGCCCTGCAGGATGATGCCTTCATCCCGGTGGTCAGCCCGATCGGCTTTGGTATGCAAAATGAAAGCTACAACATCAATGCCGACCTGGTGGCCAGCAAGCTGGCCGAGGTGCTCAAGGCTGAAAAGTTGCTGATGCTGACCAACATCAGGGGTGTGTTGGACAAGGAAGGCCAACTGTTGACCGAGCTGACCGCACGCCGGATTGATGAGTTGGTCGAAGATGGGACCATCAATGGGGGCATGTTGCCCAAGATTGCGGGGGCCATCGAGGCAGCCAAGTGCGGCGTGAATGCGGTGCACATCGTGGACGGGCGCGTGCCCCATGTGCTGTTACTGGAAATCCTGACCGATCAGGCCTTCGGCACCATGATCCGTTCACACTGATCGCGCACCATGGCTTGGCCTGCCGCTGGTGCGCGCACCGTGTGGTTTTTTGATTTGGACAACACCTTGCACGATGCCGGCTCGGGAGTGTTTACCCTAATGAATGCGGCCATGACCGACTACATCCGCGAGCATTTGGGCCTGCCTGCCGCTCAGGCTGACGCCTTACGGGTTCAGTACTGGCAGCGCTATGGCTCTACCCTCTTGGGTCTGATGCGCCACCACCGGGTTGCGGCGGCCCACTTTCTGCGCGAAACCCATCGATTCCCCGACCTGGAGCAGCGGGTGCGAGGCCATGCGCACGACCTGCACCGCTTGCGCCGCCTGCCGGGGCGCAAGATTTTGCTGACAAATGCCCCGGCCCACTACGCCCGCCGGGTCCTCAGCGCCTTGGGCATCTCAGACTGTTTCGACGCCGTCATCCCAATTGAGCAGATGACCGTGTTTGGCCAGCTGAGGCCCAAGCCTGATCGGCGTCTGTTTCGCACCTTGTCGGTTGGGCTGAAGGTGACGCCTCGCCGCTGCGTGCTGGTCGAGGACACCTTGGAACACCAGAAGGCCGCCAGGGCCGAAGGATGGCGCACCGTCTGGATGCAGCGCTGGATGCGTGCCGGCGTTCGTGGTGCCGCCGCTTCCCCTGGACGACCCGGGGCCAAGACCCGCATCTGTTGGCGCCGCCCCGCCTATGTGGATCGCCGGCTCAGCAGCTTGGTAGCCCTGTGACAGAATCAGCGCCAAGGTGTACACCACCGTCCACCGCTTGTCTTTGCCATGATGCCTCAGCCTGCCAGCCCGCTCCCCACCGCTTTAGCGGCGCCAGACGACACCGCTGAGGCGGTATCGGGCTCAGGCCGCAAGCGTCCACGCCCTGGCGAGCGACGCATCCAGATCCTCCAGACCTTGGCCTCCATGCTCGAGCGGCCGGATGCCGACCGCATCACCACGGCGGCCTTGGCTGCACGGTTGGAAGTGAGCGAAGCGGCCTTGTATCGCCACTTCGCCAGCAAGGCACAGATGTTCGAAGGGTTGATTGAATTCATCGAATCCAGCCTCTTCACCCTGTTTAACCAAATCACCCAGGGCACCGGCGATGGCCGTGATCACGCCCGGCGCATCGTCTTCGTGCTGTTGCAGTTTGCCGAGCGTAACCCTGGCATGACCCGCGTGATGGTGGGCGACGCCTTGATCCTCGAACACGAACGGCTGTCGGCCCGGATGGTGCAACTGTTTGACCGGGTCGAGTCTCAACTCAAGCAGTGTTTGCGGGAGGCAGGCGATGCTTCTGGCTCGACCACGGCCACGGTGGATGCCCAGGTACGGGCCGCAGCGTTGACGGCTCTGGCGCTCGGTCGGCTGCAGCGCTTTGCTCGATCGGGTTTTAAGCGCAGCCCCACTGAACACGCCGAGGCCACCCTGGCCCTCATGACTGCGTAGTGCAGCGCGTGGCGCAAGCGGTGGAAGCCGGACCGGCCCTCTTCAGGGGCCCGCAGGGCAGCACCTTGGAACTATGGCCGCAGCGAGCGGCCTTTGATCCCGACCTCAGCTTGCTGCTGGTTGCCGATGCCCACTTCGGTAAGGGTCACACTTTTCGTCGTCACGGCCTGCCCGTTCCTGCGGCCAGCGAAGCGGCCATGGTGCAGCGCCTGGATGCAGTGCTGCGTGCCACGAATGCACACGAACTCGTGTTTTTGGGCGATTTGCTGCACGGCCCTTGGTCACAGGAACCTCAGGCTCTGAAGGCACTGGCGCAGTGGCGCGCCCGCCACCCCAGTCTGGACGTGCATCTGGTGCGTGGCAACCATGACCAACACGCGGGAGACCCTCCAGCGGACTTGGGTATCGAGGTGCATGCGGGCCCGCTTCGGCGCGGCCACTGGGCCTTGGTTCACGAACCCGAGGTGGTGGCTGGCGCATATGCCCTGGCGGGTCACTTGCACCCGGGCGTGAAGTTACGTGAAGCTGCTGGGCTGAGCCTGCGGCTACCCTGTTTTCGCATGACCCCGGCGTATGGGGTCCTGCCGGCCTTCGGGGCATTCACCGGCTTGCACATACCGGCCGCTATGGGAGACGATCGGGTGTACGCGATCGTGGAAGCCTCGGGCGTGGTTGTGCCGCTGCAGCCCTAGCCCTGCTGCCTTGCTACGCTGACCCACTTGCACGGCCTGCAAGGGCTACCTGCTCCGCACCCAACACCATGAAACCGCAAGGCGCCGCCAGCGAACACCGCCCCAACGAGTTACACCTGCAGTCGCACATGCTGGCGCGCCGAACGATCGCCCTGGTACTGGCTGGCGGGCGCGGCTCACGGCTCAAGCAACTCACCGACAGCCGGGCCAAGCCGGCGGTGTACTTCGGCGGCAAGTTCCGCATCGTGGACTTCGCCTTGTCCAACTGCGTCAATTCCGGCATTCGGCGCATCGGCGTGGTCACACAGTACAAGTCCCATTCGCTGCTGCGGCACCTGCAGCGGGGCTGGTCCTTCCTGCGGGCTGAACTCAACGAGATGGTGGACCTCATGCCTGCGCAGCAGCGTGTTGACGAGGAGCATTGGTATCGGGGTACAGCCGATGCCGTGTATCAAAACCTCGATATCGTGCGCAGTGCCAACCCCTCGTATGTCGCGGTTCTGGCGGGTGATCACATCTACAAGATGGATTACTCGGTGATGCTGCGCGACCATGTGGCCAGCGGCAAGCCCTGCACCGTGGGCTGTATTGAAGTGCCGCGCAAGGAAGCCAATGCTTTTGGGGTGATGGCCATTGACGATCAACGCGTGATCACCGCCTTTGTGGAAAAGCCCCGGGACCCGCCGCCCATGCCCGGCCGAGCCGACACCTCGCTGTGCAGCATGGGAATCTACATCTTTGATGCCGAGTACCTCTACCGCCTGCTCGACGAAGACTTGTCCGATCCCAGGTCTGAGCACGACTTCGGTAAGAACGTGATTCCCAAGGTGGTGTCTGAAGGGCGTGCGCTGGCCCATCCCTTTTCGATGTCTTGCATCACCAATGGCGACCTGTACTACTGGCGTGACGTGGGTACCATCGATGCGTTTTGGTCAGCCAATCTGGACCTGGCCTCAATCACGCCTGAACTGGACATATACGACACCAACTGGCCGATTTGGACTTCGCAGCGCCAGTTGCCCCCGGCCAAATTCATCCCAGATCGCACCGGCATGCACGGCATGACAGTCAACACCATGGTCAGCGGGGGCTGCATTGTCAGCGGCTCGCATGTCTCGAATTCGGTGCTGTTTTCTGAGGTGCGGGTGCATTCCTTTTGCTTCATCGACCAAGCCGTTATCCTGCCTGGCGTCACAGTGGGTTCGCGTTCGCGGCTGAAGAAGGTGGTGATCGACCGCGGCTGTCGAATCCCAGATGGCATGGTCATCGGTGAAGACCCGCAGGTCGATGCCCAGCGCTTTGAGCGTACTGAAAACGGTGTGGTGCTGGTGACCCGCGGCATGCTGGAGAAGTTGCAGGCCAAGCAAGACCCCCTCAAGGACAACGCCTGAGGATGGGATGAGGGTACTGCAGGCGGCCGCCGAGGCCGTTCCACTGGTCAAGACGGGTGGCCTGGCCGATGTGGTGGGCGCCCTGCCCGACGCCTTGGCGCGCGCCGGCGTGACCAGCCGCCTGCTGCTGCCCGGTTTCGCAGCGGTTCGAGCAGCGCTCAAGTCCCCACGAACGGTGACCACCCTGCCGTGTCCCTGGGGCGGTGTGCCGCCGCTCTTGGTCACCGGGCGGTTGGAACCGTTTGGTGATGCCCTGGCCTATGTGGTGGTGTCACCTAAGCTCTTTGAACGCCCGGGTGGGCCCTACAGCGACGCCAGCGGTGCAGCCTGGGCCGACAACCATCGACGCTTTGCGCCCTTGGCCTGGGCAGCGCGGGCCCTGGCCCGCGGAGCCGATTCCCGTTGGCAGCCCAATGTGGTTCATGCCCACGATTGGCATGCTGGGCTGGCGCCGGCCGCTTTGGCGTACGCGGGGCTGTCGGCAGCCAGTGTCATGACCATCCATAACCTGGCCCACCAGGGCTTGTTCCCGGCACAGACCTTTCTGGACTTGGACCTGCCTGCAACTGCCTGGGGCGTGGAGGGCGTGGAATATTGGGGACAGGTTTCCTTCATGAAAGCGGGCCTTCAGCATGCCCAGGCGATCAGCACCGTCAGCCCCCGCTATGCGCAGGAAGTTCAAGACTCAGCCCTGGGCTGCGGGCTTGATGGCGTGTTGCGCGCGCACCCTGGCGGTGTGGCCGGCATCCTCAATGGTGTGGACTATGGTGTGTGGCACCCGCGCGCAGACCCTTACCTGGTTCAGCGCTTTGATGCGGCAGACCTGCGGGGCAAGGCGGCGTGCAAGGCCGCGTTGCAGCGTGGGCAGGGCCTTCACGTCGATGAGCGGGCACTTCTGATGGCCGTGGTGAGCCGGCTGACCAGCCAGAAGGGCCTGGACCTGTTGTTGCAGGTGTTGCCGCAGGCGCTGGCCCACGGCGGTCAATTGGTGGTGCTGGGACAGGGCGATGCCGATCTGGAGGAGGGCTTTGCTGCAGCCGCCCGGGCCCATCCCGGTCAGGTGGCCTTGCTGCGGGCCCACGATGAGGCCTTGGCTCACCAAATCTTTGCTGCGGCCGACATGGTGGTGGTGCCATCGCGATTCGAGCCTTGTGGCCTGACGCAACTCTATGCCATGGCCTATGGAGCCTTACCCCTGGTGCACCACGTGGGCGGCTTGGCCGACACCGTGGTGGATGCCACGCTCGAAGCCCTCGAGGACGATCAGGCCAGCGGCCTGGCTTTTCACCGCTTCGATCCCATATCGCTGGAGGCCGCGCTGCGCCGCGCACAACTGCTGTGGTCGCGCCCCGCACACTGGTCGCGTGTGCAACAACGCGCCATGGCCCAGCGGTTCGACTGGGACCGCGCTGCTACCGAGTATGTGGCCTTGTACAGGCAGGCCGTGGCACGCCGCAGCGCGCTGGCTACACTGGCCTGATGGCTGACTCCCCCGAACTGCAGCGCCTGCTGCAGCGTGCCCATACACTGGTTGATCGCTTGGAAGACTTGATGCCACAGGCGGCTGCGGCGCCTGACTTCGGGGCCAGCGTGGCCTTTCGTTGGCGGCGCCGAAACGCCTCAGGCCTGCTGCAACCGGTGCGGCAGGTGGCCTGCATTGCGCTGTCCGATCTGAAGGAGGTCGACGGCCAAAAGGAACGGCTGGTGCGCAACACCGAGCAATTCGTACAGGGGCGGCCGGCCAATAATGTGCTGCTGACTGGTGCTCGCGGTACCGGCAAGAGCTCACTGATCAAGGCGTGCTTGCAGGCTTATGCGGCCCAAGGCCTGCGCCTGATCGAAGTGGACAAGGCTGACTTGACCGACTTGCCGGACATTGCCGATCTGATCGCCGGCCGGCCTGAACGCTTCATTATCTTTTGCGACGACCTGTCCTTTGACGAAGGCGAGCATGGCTACAAGGCGCTCAAGTCGGTGCTGGACGGCACCATCTCAGCAGCGGCCGATAACCTATTGGTGTATGCCACCAGCAACCGCCGCCACCTGCTGCCCGAGTACAAAAAGGACAACCTGAGCTACACCCACACCGAGGACGGTGAGGTTCACCCGGGTGAGGTCATCGAAGAGAAGATTTCCTTGTCCGAGCGCTTCGGCCTGTGGCTGAGCTTCTACCCCTTTAGCCAGGCCGAATACCTGGCGATCGTGGCGCAATGGCTGCGTCACTTTGCTTGTGATGAAGCAGCTGTCGCCGCTGCGCGCCAACCCTCCCTGGTCTGGGCACTGGAGCGGGGTTCGCGCAGCGGGCGGGCGGCCTGGCAATTTGCGCGCGACTGGGCGGGCCGCGACCACGCAGGCGACACGGCTGCACAGGTGTCCTCAGATGCACCGGCCCCAGAAGGCCTGGACCGCGTGTGAACGTTGGTGGGGGATGCTCTGAGCTCAGCCTTGCCTGAATCCACGCCGGTCACCGTGGTTGACGGCGCACAGCGCAGCGAGCAAGCTGCGGCGATCGATGTGGCCGTGGGCATCTTGGTTCGGCGTGATGAACGTGGCCAGGAGTGTGCCTTCTTGCTGACCAGCCGGCCTGCAGGCAAGGTGTACGAGGGCTACTGGGAGTACCCCGGCGGGAAGTTTGAGCCCGGGGAAACGGTGCAACAGGCCCTTAGTCGCGAGTTGCATGAGGAGCTGGGCATCCAGATTGGTCTGGTCTATCCCTGGCAGCAGGAAGTGTTCGACTATCCGCATGCTCGGGTGCGCTTGCACTTTTGTAAGGTCTACGAGTGGCAGGGCGGCTTTGACATGCGAGAGGGCCAGGAGATGGCCTGGTGCGGCCTGCCGGTGGCCGTAGGCCCTGTGCTGCCAGGAACCCTTCCGGTCCTGGCTTGTTTTGCCCGCGACTGGGGATACGACGGCCCTTTGACTGCCCCAGCCTCAAGCCGACGCAAGGCGGAGGCTGTCAGCCGACACTACACTAGCTCCATGAGTTGGCTGGACGATATCAAGTGGAACGCCGATGGCCTTGTGCCTGCGATTGCACAGGAGGCCGCCACTGGCGATGTCCTGATGATGGCCTGGATGAATCGGCAGGCGCTGGAGCTGACCGTTGAGAAGGGTCAGGCGGTGTATTGGAGCCGGTCACGAGGCCGCCTGTGGCACAAGGGCGAGGAAAGTGGCCATGTGCAGCAGGTTCAGGAGCTGCGACTGGACTGCGACGGGGATGTCCTGTTGTTGAAGGTCACTCAACTGGGGCATGATCCGGGGATCGCTTGCCACACCGGGCGCCACAGTTGCTTTTACAGCGTGTTGCGCCAAGGGCGATGGGAGCCGGTTGAGCCTGTGCTGCAGGACCCCGAGTCGATCTATCGCTGAGGCCAGCCCCGCGCGCCCGCCGACCCGTCATACCCTGCACGCTTCCCTTGCCCATGAACCAAGCCCGCACAGCCCCCGGCGCCACGCCCGCGTCCCAGGACGTGCTGGAGCGCTTAGCCGATGTGATCGACCAGCGCCGCAAGGGCGACCCCGATAAAAGCTATGTGGCGCGCCTGTTTCACAAGGGGCCTGATGCCATCCTCAAGAAGGTAGGAGAAGAGGCCACTGAGACGGTGATGGCGGGCAAGGACGGCAACCGCGCGCAGATCGTGTACGAAGTGGCCGACCTGTGGTTCCACAGCCTGATTGCCTTGGCTCAGTTTGGCTTGCGCCCAGCCGATGTACTGGCAGAACTCACACGCCGAGAGGGGCTTTCAGGTCTGGAAGAATTTGCCGCTCGAAAAGCCCAGCAACGCCAACAGGATGAGTCGTGAGCGCTGACCCTAACTGCGTCTTCTGCCGCATCGTGGCCGGACAAATTCCGGCCCGCAAGGTGCATGAAGATGAGCACATGCTGGCCTTCCATGACATCAACCCCTGGGCGCCGGTGCACATTCTGCTAATTCCGAAACTGCATATCGTTTCCATGGCCGATATTCGAGTGGAACATGCTGGCCTGATCGGCCACATGATGGCTCAGTCGCCCCGACTGATGCGTGAGTTGGGCGTGAGCAATGGTTTTCGCCATGTCATCAACACGGGCGAAGATGGTCGCCAGGAGGTCCTGCACCTTCATATTCACCTGATGGGGGGCGCAAGACCCTGGGCCAAGGGCTGAGCAGCGCCGCACCCTAGAATCACTTCCGTTCTCAAGGAGCAAGGTATATGGGATCGTTCAGCATTTGGCACTGGTTGATCGTGCTGCTGGTGGTCATTCTGATTTTCGGCACGAAGAAGCTCAAGAACCTGGGCTCAGACCTGGGAGGCGCCGTCAAAGGTTTCAAGGACGGTGTCAAGGGCTCGCAAGAAGGCGGCGATGCCGCTGCACCTGCGGCACCGCCAACCCAACAAGTTACAGCCCACAAGTCCGATGCGCAGACCGTGGATGTCGACGCCAAGACCAAGTCTTGACCGCTGTGTACGCGGTGGTCCTGTGACCGTGCGCGCAAGCGCCTGATCGCGCCTTCATGATCGACTTCGGTTTCGACAAGCTTGCCCTCATTGGGGCGGTGGCACTCATCGTCATTGGCCCCGAGAAATTGCCCAAGGTGGCCCGCACGGTGGGCCACTTGGTGGGCAAGGCGCAGCGCTACGTGGCCGATGTGAAGGCCGAGGTCAACCGATCCATCGAGCTCGAAGAGCTCAAGAAGATGAAGACCCAGTTCGAGACCGCAGCGCGTGATGTCGAACAGTCGGTGCAGCAGGAGGTCAACTCCGCAAACGCCTCGATGAGCAGCAGCTGGGAGGGCTTGGGTAGCGATGCCAGCACCACGGGCAGCACACCGGGCAACGGGTCATCCGACGGCAATTCGGATTGGGCGCAACAGCCGCTGCAAGCGCCGGTCCCCGCGTACACCCACCCCAAGAAGAAGTGGCGGCTTAGGCGTGCTGCGCTGCCCATTTGGTACAAGCAGCGACAGGGCGTGCGCAGCCGCGCCCAATCAGGCGCTGCCCGTGTGGCCCGCTTCCGGCCCAAGTAGGGTGCGCGCTGAGCCTTGTGCCCAAGCGTCTCACACCCAGCTCATAGATTCACAGATCTGACCTCATGAGCGACCCACAAGCGCAGAAGGACGAACTCGAGGGCAGCGAGCAGCCCTTTGTTTCGCACCTTATCGAGTTGCGAGACCGCCTTATACGCGCCTTGCTGGCTGTGGTGGTGGTGTTTGTCGGTCTTTGCATCTGGCCGTCGCCCTCAGGCCTGTACGACATCCTGGCTGCACCGCTGGTGCGCTATCTGCCTGCAGGGGCCACCCTGATTGCCACCAATGTGATTTCGCCTTTGTTGGTGCCCTTGAAGATCACGCTCTTAGGCGCCTTCATGGTGGCCTTGCCCTATGTGCTGTGGCAGACATGGGCCTTTGTGGCCCCTGGTCTGTACAACAACGAAAAGCGCTTGGTGTTGCCGCTGGTGATCTCCAGCACCTTGTTGTTCTTTATCGGGGTGGCGTTTTGTTACTTCCTGGTGATTCCGTCGATGTCCCAGTTCATCCAAAGCTGGGCACCTGAGAGCATCACGGCCGCGCCTGATATCGAACAGTACTTCGGTTTTGTGCTCACCCTGTTCATGGTGTTCGGGCTGGCTTTTGAGGTGCCCGTCGTGGTGGTGGTGCTGGCCCACTTGGGCATCGTCCCCATTCAGAAACTGCGTGAATTTCGCGGCTACTTTATTGTTTTGGCCTTCATCATCGCTGCAGTGGTCACCCCGCCTGATGTGATTTCTCAGCTGGCGCTGGCTGTGCCCATGTGCATCTTGTACGAACTGGGCATCATTGCGGCCAGCGTGATGGCACGCAACAAGCCGGCCCAGGAAGATTGACCCACTTTTGGGCTCGACAGGCTCGATCGGCTCAGTTGGCCGGTTCGCGCCGTGCAGCGGGCCTTTGGGCCACCACCAAAGTGCGCTCGATGGACTGCTGTCCGCGTTGCAGCGACAGCTGCACTTTGCTTTCGGGCGCCAAAGCGCTGACGGCGCTGAGCAGTTCAGCAGTGTTGGCCACCGCGCTCGGGCCGACCTTCAGCACCACGTCGCCTGGTTGAACGCCCGCCTTGGCAGCGGGGCCGCCCCGCAGGACACCGGTGATCAGCACACCGCTGCGCACGGGCAGGCGCAGCATTTCAGCAATCTCAGGGTTAAGGTCCCGAGGCTCCACACCAATCCAGCCGCGGGTAACCTGTCCGGTCTGGATCAGGCCTTCCATGACCTGCCGCGCCACATCCACTGGGATGGCAAAGCCGATGCCCAAATTGCCACCGCTGCGGGAGAAGATGGCGGTGTTGATACCCACCAGAAGGCCGTTGGCGTCGACCAGGGCACCGCCTGAGTTACCGGGGTTGATGGCCGCATCGGTTTGGATGAAACTCTCAAACGTCGACAAACCCAATTGGCTGCGCCCCAGGGCGCTCACAATGCCTGAGGTGACGGTTTGTCCTACGCCAAAGGGGTTGCCGATGGCCAGAACCACGTCGCCCACCTGCAGTGAAGCTGCTGGAGCCAAGGTGATGGCGGGTAGTCGGTCGAGGTTGATCTTGAGCAGTGCCAGGTCGGTATCCAGATCGGTGCCCACCACGGTGGCCTGCGCCGAGCGGCCATCGCTGAGCTTCACTTCGATCTCGTCAGCGCCGTCGATCACGTGGTTGTTGGTCAGCAAGTAACCCGCCGGCGACACCAGGACGCCCGAACCCAGACCACGCTGGCGCTGGGCGTCCTCATCGCCTTCGCCGAAGAAGAATCGAAACCAGGGGTCGCCCGCGTGTGGGTTACGCTGGGGTGCTTTGCTGGCCAAGATGCTGACCACAGCGGGCGAGGCGCGCCGTGCGGCTTCGGCATGGCCTCGACCTGCTGCGGTCGCAGCCTCAGCCGGCGCGGTGAGGATGGGCACCACCTCAGGCATGATCAGCCCTGGCGGGCGCGTCAGCCATTCCGGCTTTAGCGTGGCCACCACGAACAGCACCGCCACCGACACGGTGACAGCCTGCGAGAAAATCAGCCAAATTCGGCGCATGGAAACTGATTCGGTGCGATGGGCGTTCAACAACCCAAGGTGTGGGTCATGACGGAACTACAGGGTCGGGCAGCAGGCGCAGGGTCAACGGTTGGGCCTTCGCCGGCCGCAGGGGTGGGCCGCGACGAGCTCGTGGGCCACTTGGACCAGTGGCTGCAGGTAGACCAATTCAAGGATTATGGGCCGAATGGCCTGCAGGTTCAGGGGCGCGCGCAAGTGCAGCGGCTGGTCACGGGTGTAACGGCCAGCCGCGCCCTGATCGAGGCAGCCATTAAGGCGCAGGCCGATGCCGTATTGGTGCACCACGGCTTGTTCTGGCGCGGACAGGATGGCCGGCTCACCGGCTGGTTGGCCGAGCGGGTGCGGTTGCTGATGCGGTACGACATCAGCCTCTTGGCCTATCACCTGCCCCTGGATGCGCACGCCAGCCACGGCAACAACGCCCAACTCGGGCAGCGCCTGGGGCTGCAGGCCGATGCGCGTTTTGGTGATCAGCAGCTGGGTTTTCTGGGTGCGGCAGCCCAGCTCAGCTTGGATGGCTTGGTGCAAGCGGCGCACACCGTGCTGGGCCGACCCCCGCTGGTGGTGCCCGGTGATGGCCGCGCCCTGCGTCGGGTGGCCTGGTGCACCGGCGGAGCGCAGGGTTATTTCGAGGACGCCATTGGGGCAGGCGCTGATGCCTTCGTCACCGGTGAGATTTCAGAAGCCCAGGCCCACCTGGCGCGTGAAACCGGGGTCGCCTTCCTGGCCTGCGGGCACCACGCCACCGAGCGCTATGGTGCGCCCGCGGTGGGGCAGTCTGTGGCCGATCGCTATGGCTTGGACCACATTTTTATCGAGGTGGACAACCCTGCATGAGCTGGCCGGCACCGCTCCTGATCACCCTGGGGGACCCGGCGGGCATCGGGCCCGAGCTGGTCGCTCGCGCCCATCTGACGGGCCATTTGCACGACGCCGTGTTGGTGGGCGAACCCTCCGTGTTCGAGCGGGGCCTGCGGGCCTGTGCTGCCGGGCCTGGGGTGGGCGAGGAGGGGCGGAGCGTCCGGACCCAGCCCGTGTTCATCAAGCCCGAAACGGTGGTGTTGGACCCGGTGCAACGCGACGAGCCCAGCCTGCCCGTGCCTCCAAGCCCCCGGCCGTCTGCCGGGGCCCCGATGCAGCCCCATGACTGGGCAGGTCTGCCCTTTGGCGCGGTGGATGCGCGTTGCGGTGCCTATTCGGCGCGATGCCTGAACGCGGCGGTTGAACTGGTGCGCCGCGGGCAGGGCCGTGCCATCGTGACCGCGCCCATCCACAAAGAGTCCCTGGCCGCTGCGGGCCTGTCTTTTCCCGGGCACACGGAAATGCTGCAGGCGTGGGCGCAGCCGTCTGGCCCGGCTCCGCAGGTGCGGATGATGCTGGCCAATGAGGAATTGCGTGTGGTCTTGGTCACCACCCACCAGTCGCTGCGCTCGGCCATTGAAGCCATCACTTACGAGCGGGTGCTGACAACCATCACCATCACCCAGGTGGCCTTGAAGGCCTGGGGCTTGGAACGACCGCGCATTGCGGTGGCGGGCTTGAACCCACATGCGGGGGAGGGAGGCTTGTTCGGCCGAGAAGAGATTGAGGTGATCGCTCCGGCCATTGCCGCAGCCCAGGCAATGGGCATCCTGGCCGATGGCCCCCACCCGCCCGACACGGTGTTCATGCGCGCACGGCATAGCCCCCAGCGTTCGGGCGCCTACGACGCGGTGGTGGCTATGACCCATGACCAGGGCTTGATTCCGGTGAAGTATCTGGGCGTGGAACACGGCGTCAACATCACCCTGGGGTTGCCGTTTGTGCGCACCAGCCCCGATCACGGAACCGCATTCGACATTGCCGGCCGTGGGGTGGCAGACCCCAGCAGTTTTCTGGCTGCCGTCCTCATGGCGCGGCGCCTGACGGGCACGGCGTGAAGCTGGCTTTGCTGCTGCCCGGTACCGCCCTAAGCCGAAAGGGGGCAAGCTTGAGACTTAAGACGCCCTCGCGCGCTCGGTTAGAATCCAGGGTTGACCCTAAGGCTCCCGAGAGCTTGCAGTATTCAAGGACTCAACATGAGCGATTCTTCCGTCGACAGCAGCAAGCGCACCTGGTTGATTGCCTCCACCTGCGCTGGCGCTGCCGGTGGCGTGGCAGTTGCCGTGCCCTTTGTCAGCACATTTGCGCCGTCTGAGCGCGCCAAGGCCGCTGGCGCGGCCGTGGAAGTGGACATCAGCGGTATCAAGCCCGGCGAGAAAGTCACGGTTGAGTGGCGCGGCAAGCCGGTTTGGATCATTCGCCGCACGCCCGAGCAGGTGCAGACCCTGAAAAAAACCGAAGGCCAGGTGGCCGACCCTAATTCTGACCGCAAGGCCTACCCCACACCGGCCTACGCGAAAAACCAGCATCGCTCGATCAAGCCCGAATTTTTTGTAGGCGTCGGCATTTGCTCGCACTTGGGCTGTTCACCTTCAGACAAGTTCGTCACCGGTGCGCAACCCTCGCTGCCCGACGACTGGAACGGCGGCTTCCTCTGCCCCTGTCACGGATCGACCTTCGACCTGGCCGGTCGTGTGTTCAAGAACAAGCCGGCACCGGATAACCTGGAGGTACCGCCGCACATGTACCTGTCCGACACACGCATCCTGATCGGTGAGGACAAGAAGGCCTGAAGCCAGGCCCATGTCCCCACACGCCGACATCACCATCCCCACAGCCCATATTGGCGAGCCCGCAGTCTCTGGAGTACCCCATGGCCGAGTTTAAGACCGCCGCACCTGATGCCCCCGTTGGCGAAAAGCTGATGACCTGGGTCGATAACCGTTTCCCAGCCAGCAAGATGTTCAAGGAGCATCTCTCCGAGTACTACGCGCCAAAGAACTTCAATATGTGGTACTTCTTTGGCTCCCTGGCCTTGTTGGTGCTGGTGATCCAGATCGTTACCGGCATCTTCTTGGTGATGCATTACAAGCCCGACGCGAATTTAGCCTTCGCCTCGGTGGAATACATCATGCGCGACGTGCCCTGGGGATGGTTGGTGCGCTACATGCACTCCACCGGTGCGTCCGCTTTCTTCGTGGTCGTGTATCTGCACATGTTTCGCGGCCTAATCTACGGTTCGTACCGCAAGCCACGCGAGTTGGTGTGGGTGTTCGGCTGTGCGATCTTTTTGTGCCTCATGGCCGAGGCGTTTATGGGCTATCTGCTGCCCTGGGGCCAGATGTCCTACTGGGGTGCACAGGTGATCGTAAACCTGTTTGCGGCGGTGCCCTTCGTTGGCGAAGACCTGGCGTTATTGATCCGTGGCGACTATGTGGTGTCTGACGCTACGCTCAATCGTTTCTTCAGCTTCCACGTGGTTGCGGTGCCCCTGGTGTTGCTGGGTCTGGTGGCCGCACACATCATCGCGCTGCATGAGGTGGGCTCCAACAACCCCGACGGCGTGGAAATCAAAGCGCACAAAGACGCCAGTGGCAAACCTCTTGACGGTATTCCCTTCCACCCGTACTACACGGTCCACGACATCATGGGCGTGAGCGTGTTCCTGATGGTTTTCTCGGCCATCGTGTTCCTGGCGCCTGAGTTGGGCGGCTACTTCCTCGAATACAACAACTTCATTCCGGCAGACCCGCTGAAGACTCCTGCTCACATTGCGCCGGTCTGGTACTTCACGCCCTACTATTCCATGCTTCGTGCCACCACCGACGTGATGATGAATGTGCTGGTGGTGATCGTGGGCCTGGGCGCCATCACGGCCGTGGTCAAGGGGCAGTTCTCTGGCGTTGCCAAAGCCGGCATCGTAGTAGCCGCCCTGTTGGCCGCAGGCCTTTTCAAGACTTTCGACGCCAAGTTCTGGGGCGTGGTGGTGATGGGCGGCGCTGTGATCATCCTGTTCTTTCTGCCCTGGCTGGACAACAGCCCAGTGCGGTCCATCCGCTACCGCCCCACCTGGCACAAGTACCTGTACGGCACCTTCGTCATCTTCTTCCTGGTCCTGGGCTACCTGGGCATCCAGCCCCCGTCTGATATGGGCACGCTGATCTCCCAGGTGGGCACCCTGTTTTACTTTGGCTTCTTCCTGCTGATGCCTTGGTGGAGCCAGGTTGGCGACTTCAAGCCGGTGCCTGAGCGAGTGGTGTTCCAACCGCATTGAACGCCTGCGAATCACGGAAAACACAAGATATGAAAAAGTTGTTCGCGTCCCTGTGTACCGCTGCGGTGCTGATCATCGGCGCTGCACCCTCAGCCCACGCCGCCGGCGGTGGCGTGGCTTGGGACAAGTTCCCCACCGAGAAGATGACCGACATGGCTGCCCTGCAAAGCGGCGCCAAACTGTTCGCCAACTACTGCTTGAACTGCCACGCGGCGGCTTTTATGCGCTACAACCGCATGAAAGACATCGGCCTGACCGATCAACAGATCAAGGACAACCTCATGTTCGCCACGGACAAGGTTGGCGAGACGATGAAGGTGTCGCTTGACCCCAAGCAGGCCAAAGATTGGTTCGGTGGCAACCCGCCTGATCTAACCCTCATCGCCCGTTCACGTTCTGCTGCAGGCATGGGCACGGGTGCAGACTACCTGTACACCTACCTGCGCACCTATTACCGCGACGATTCCAAGGCTACCGGTTGGAACAACCTGGCTTACCCCAATGTGGGCATGCCCCACGTATTGTGGGAACTGCAGGGGCAGCGCAAGGCAGTCTTCCAGGACCAGCCGGACCCGTACGACAAATCCAAGATGGTTTCGGTGTTCAAGGGCTATGAGCAATTGACACCGGGGTCGATGAACGCCCGCGAGTACGACAACGCGATCGCCGACCTGGTGGCCTTCCTGCAGTGGATGGGCGAGCCCCACCAAGGCGACCGGGTGCGCCTTGGCGTCTGGGTGCTGCTGTTCCTGGGGGTCTTCACCGTGATTGCGTGGCGCCTGAACGCCGCCTATTGGAAAGACATCAAGTAGGCCGGATCACAAGCGACCCGGTGCTTCGGAGTTGGGTTGTTGCGCAGTGGGCGCACCAGAGCGGGTGCCACGATGCCCACTGCGCTTTGTGTTTGTAAAGGCCTCAGCTGACGTACCGCGGCAAGCCTTGTGGCCTGCCGAACCACCACACCCTCGAGGGGAGACCAAACGCCATGATGGTGCTTTATTCCGGAACGACCTGCCCCTACTCGCACCGCTGCCGCTTCGTGCTGTTTGAAAAGGGCATGGATTTCGAGATCCGAGATGTGGATCTGTTTGCCAAGACCGAAGACATCGCCCTGATGAACCCGTACAACGAGGTACCCATCCTCGTGGAACGCGACCTCATCCTGTACGAGTCACACATCATCAACGAATATATCGATGAGCGCTTCCCCCACCCGCAATTGATGCCTGGGGACCCCGTGGCGCGTGCACGCGTGCGGCTGTTCCTGTTCAACTTCGAAAAGGAACTGTTCACCAATGTGAACATTCTGGAAGGCCGGGGCACCAAGCCCAATGACAAGCAGATCGAGAAGTCGCGCTCGCAGATCCGCGACCGCCTCACGCAGCTTGCCCCCATCTTTATGAAGAACAGGTACATGCTGGGTGACGACTTCTCGATGCTGGATGTGGCTATTGCGCCGCTGTTGTGGCGTCTGGACTACTACGGCATTGAGCTGTCTAAGAACGCAGCGCCCCTGCTCAAATACGCAGAGAGAATCTTTTCTCGCCCGGCCTATATTGAGGCCCTGACCCCGTCTGAGAAGGTGATGCGCAAGTGAGCGTGCGGCGCGCCTTGGCATGAGTAATCCCCTGAGCCCAGAGTCGCAAGGCAGCAGCACGCGGCCGTACCTGATACGCGCCCTGCACGACTGGTGTACCGACAACGGCTTCACGCCCTATCTGGCGGTGCACGTTGACGAGAGCGTAGACGTGCCGCGCGAGTACGTGAAGAATAACGAAATCGTGCTCAATGTGGGGTTTGAAGCCACCAGCGGCCTGCAACTGGGCAACGACCTGATCGAGTTCAAGGCCCGCTTCGGCGGGGTGGCGCGGGACATTTGTGTGCCGGTGGACCACGTGGTGGCTATATATGCGCGCGAAAACGGACAGGGTATGGCCTTCCCCATGCCCGCGCTTGCCGGCACTGCCCCGAGCATGGGCTCTGATGAAGCGCCGGCGCTGGTTTCCACCTCGCCCGCTGCGGCTGGTCCTCGGACCACCGGGCCTCGCCTGTCCGCCGTGCCCACCCGTAGCGCTTCGGCGGCGCCACAAACAAACAGCCCGGCAGCTGACACCAACTCAGAAGGGCCAGACCCAGATCCTTCCAGCCCAGACGGCTCGGGTGGTCGTCCATCGCTCAAGCGCATCAAATAAACTTCACATCCAGGGATTTCAGCCGGCTTAGCTCAGTTGGTAGAGCACCGCTCTTGTAAAGCGGGGGTCGTCAGTTCGAGTCTGACAGTCGGCACCAGTCCTTCACAGGTCTTTGTGGGCCATCAGCTCGTCAACAGGGCATGCAGCCGAATAAGGGGAACGGCCAGTCCCTGCTGCGCAAGAGCGGTTTCCATCACGGGTATCAGCTGGCGCAGCTTTGCCAACGCGGCGGCTTGGCGTGTCAACAGCGTCCAGCTCTGTTCGTCCCAAGGCCCGGCCACCAGGTGTGGACGCAGGGCCGGCGGTAAAACCGGCACCACAGCGGCCAGGCACGCCTGAGATCGAGCCATCCGGTGGGCCAGGCGAGCCAGGCCTGGATCCTCACGCAGCGTGGAGCCCACGGCGCGCGGCAGGGGGACCGAGTCAGCGAACCTGCCCACCGAGATACCACCACTGACCGGTTTCCCGCACAAAGCGGCTGACCTCATGCATGCGATGTGCCTTGCCTGCCCACTTGCTGCGTGCCACGAATTCCACCTCGGCACCCTGTGCGCCGTTCATCTCGTGGCGCCGGACCTCCAGGCCCAGCCATTTCAGGCCTTCGGGCAGTGCATCAAGCGTGGCCGGACGTGTGCTTGCGTGCCAGGTGTCCAGGAGATAGTCCACCCGACCCAAGGCATACGCGCTGTAGCGCGAACGCATCAGGGTCAAGGCATCGGGCGCCTGCAGATGCCCTGGCCCTTCGTGCCAGCGGCCGCAGCAGGCGGGTAGCGCAAGTCCAGAACCACAGGGGCAGGCCGGTCGCACGGTGCTCATGGGAATGAGTGTAGGCCCGGGATAAACTCGAGAGTTAATCTCTTTGACGGCATGGCCTCAAGCCTATGCCAATTTAGCGCATGTTGCCCAAGCTTCTGACCTCGCTTTTTGGCAGTCGAAACGACCGCCTGCTCAAGCAGTACCGCAAGGTGGTGCAGCAGATCAACGCCTTGGAGCCCCGCTTCGAACAGATTGACGATGCAGGCCTGCGCAGCTTCACCGAAGCCTTGCGCACCCGCGTGGCCAGCGGCGCCGCACTCGATGAAGTCTTGCCCGAGGCGTTTGCCCTCACGCGCGAGGCCGGCAAGCGCACACTGAAGATGCGGCACTTTGATGTGCAGCTGATTGGCGGGATGGCTCTGCACAACGGCAAGATCGCTGAGATGCGCACTGGAGAAGGCAAGACGCTGATGGCCACTCTGCCGGTGGTGCTCAACGCGCTGGCGGGTAAGGGCGTGCATGTGGTGACCGTCAATGACTATCTGGCCCGCCGTGACGCGGAGTGGATGGGGCGCCTGTACAACTTCTTGGGCCTGAGCGTGGGTGTAAACGTGCCCGGGATGGACCGTGAAGCCAAGCAAGCAGCCTACAACGCCGATGTAACCTACGGAACCAACAACGAGTTCGGGTTCGACTACCTACGCGACAATATGGTCTACGAGACCCGAGATCGCGTTCAGCGTGCTTTGCACTACGGTATCGTCGACGAAGTCGATTCGATTCTCATCGATGAGGCGCGCACGCCACTGATCATCAGTGGCCAGGCTGAAGACCACACCGACCTGTACATGCGCATTAACGCCGTGGTTCCAGCCTTGAAACGCCAGATTGGCGAGGCCGACCCCCGCACCGGCGAGGGTGTGATCGAACCGGGTGACTTCATCGTCGACGAGAAGTCCCATCAAGTGGTGTTGACCGATGCAGGACACGAGCACGCCGAGCAGCTGTTGGCGCAGGCCGGGCTCCTTCCCGAAGGAGCCAGCCTGTACGACGCCGCCAATGTCACACTGATGCACCATGTTTACGCCGCCCTGCGCGCTCACCATCTCTACAACTGTGACCAGCACTACGTGGTTCAAAACGGTGAGGTGGTGATCGTGGACGAGTTCACCGGACGCCTGATGAGCGGCCGGCGGTGGAGCGACGGCCTGCACCAAGCGGTCGAAGCCAAGGAGGGTGTTGCCATTCAGTCTGAGAACCAGACCATGGCATCGATCACCTTCCAGAACTACTTCCGCATGTACGGCAAGCTATCGGGCATGACCGGTACGGCCGACACCGAGGCCTATGAGTTTCAAGAGATCTACGGTCTGGAAACGGTGGTGATTCCACCGAATAAGCCCATGGTTCGGCGAGACGAGAACGACCTCGTCTACAAAACAGCTCAGGAAAAGCATAACGCGGTCATCGAAGACATCCGCGACTGCCACGGCCGGGGCCAGCCGGTGCTGGTGGGCACCACCTCGATCGAGAACAGCGAAATCCTCAGCGGTCTGTTGCAAAAGGTCAGCCTGCCGCACCAGGTGCTCAATGCCAAACAGCATGCTAAGGAAGCCGAGATCGTGGCTCAGGCCGGTAGACCCGGCATGATCACTATTGCCACCAATATGGCCGGTCGCGGGACCGACATCGTGCTGGGGGGCAACGTGGAAAAGCAGGTGCAGTTCATCGAGGCCGATGTAGCGCTGGCTGATGCGGTCAAGGTCGAACGTGTCGCCACGCTGCATGGCGAGTGGCAAGGTCTGCATGAAAGGGTCAAGTCCGAAGGCGGCTTGCGCATCATCGCAACCGAGCGGCACGAGAGCCGGCGCATTGACAACCAGTTGCGCGGCCGCTCAGGCCGCCAGGGAGACCCGGGCTCCTCGCGCTTTTACCTGTCGCTTGATGATCCGCTGATGCGCATCTTTGCTGGTGACCGGGTACGCGCCATCATGGACCGCTTGAAGATGCCCGAAGGCGAAGCTATCGAGGCCGGTATCGTGACGCGGTCCATCGAAGGGGCTCAGCGCAAGGTTGAGGCGCGTAACTTTGATGTGCGCAAGCAGCTGCTGGAGTACGACGACGTCTCCAACGATCAACGCAAGGTGATCTATCAGCAGCGAAACGAAATTCTTGAAGCAGCGTCGTTGAAGGACACCATCGAGCATCTGCGTCAGGCAGCGCTGAGCCAGGTGGTGCGCCTGCATGTGCCTGAGGAGTCACTTGAAGAGCAGTGGGACTTGGCCGCGCTAGAGCAAACCCTGCGCGATGAGTGGACGCTGGAAGTGCCCCTGGCTCAACAGGTGCAGGCCTCGGATTCGATCACCGATGAGGACATCTTGGAAAAGGTGGTGGCCGCCGCTGACAGCCTTTTCCAAAACAAGCTCGAAATTGTTGGCGAAGAGCAGTTCACACCCTTCATGCGCATGGTACTGCTGCAAAGCCTGGACACCCATTGGCGCGAGCATCTGGCTGCACTGGACTATCTTCGCCAGGGCATACACCTGCGCGGCTACGCCCAGAAAAACCCGAAGCAGGAGTACAAGCGAGAGGCCTTCGAGTTGTTCTCTCAGTTACTCGATTCGGTGAAGCTGGATGTCACCCGCACGCTGATGACGGTGCGCATTCAGACCCGCGAACAGGCGCGAGAGTTGGAAGAGGCGGCGCAAAAGATCGAAGAGTCGGCCAGTCAGGTCAGTAACATCACCTACACCCACCCCAATGAGGATGGCTCGGTGAGTTCGGAAACCGACCCAAGCTCGGTGATACCCGAACTGCCCCGCGTGGGCCGGAACGATCCCTGCCCCTGCGGCAGTGGCAAGAAGTACAAGCAGTGCCACGGCAAACTGAACTAAGACCGACCCGTGCCTGTCAATCTACAAGCCCCTGATCCGGCTAGCCTAAAGCCTGTTGCCGGCGTGCAGTTGGGCATTACCATGGCCGGCATTCGCAAGTCCAACCGACGCGACTTGACCGTCATCACCGTGGATGAAGGTGCCTGCGTGGGAGGAGTATTCACCCTCAACCGTTTCTGCGCAGCGCCGGTGCAGTTGTGCCGCGACCACCTCAAGGCCCAGGCGCCGGGCGGTCAGGGTATTCGGGCACTGGTAATCAACACAGGCAACGCCAATGCAGGCACAGGCCAGGACGGACTGATACGCGCGCGCCAAACCTGTATTGCCTTGGCGCGTCACCTGAACCTGGCCCCCGAGCAGATCCTGCCTTTTTCCACGGGCGTCATCATGGAGTCCCTACCGGTGGAGCGAATCGAGGCCGGCCTGCCTGCCGCCTTGGCCGACCTCAAGGCCGACAACTGGGCGGTGGCTGCTGAAGGGATCATGACCACCGACACATTGCCCAAGGCGGCTTCGCGCCAAGTGGTGATCCAGGGTAAGACGGTAACGGTCACCGGGATCAGCAAAGGCGCGGGCATGATCAAGCCCAATATGGCCACGATGCTGAGCTTCATGGCTACTGACGCAGTGATTGCGCCGCGCCTGATGGATGAACTGGTGCGCGAGACGGCCGACCGCAGTTTCAACCGCATCACAATCGATGGCGACACGTCAACCAATGACTCTTTTATCGTGGTCGCCACCAACCGGGCGGGCCATGATCCGATCGAACAGCTTGATTCTTCTGAGGGAGTGGCTCTGCGTGAAGCGATCTACGGCGTGGCGCAAGACTTAGCTCAGGCCATCGTACGTGATGGTGAAGGAGCAACAAAATTCATCACCGTGCGCGTGGAGGGTGGCCAGAACAAGCAAGAGTGTCGACAGGTGGCCTATGCCATCGCCCATTCGCCCCTGGTCAAAACGGCGTTCTTCGCCAGTGATCCCAACTTGGGCCGTATTCTGGCCGCTGTGGGTTATGCCGGCATTGGTGATCTTGACCAGTCCCGTATCGACCTCTTCCTTGACGATGTGCATGTGGCCCACCAGGGTGGGCGCCATCCGAACTACCAAGAGGCCGATGGTCAACGGGTGATGAAGCGAAGCGAGATCACGGTGAAGGTGCTGCTCAACCGGGGCGGCCAGGCGCGCGCCACGGTATGGACCTGTGACCTTTCGCATGACTATGTGAGCATCAACGCGGACTATCGCAGCTGATTACGCAAGGTACAACCACCCGGTGACGGACCCCGCCACAACCGAAATTCCTGAACCCGCAGCCACTGCGCGCGAGCGCGTTCTCTTGGCCTGGGCCCGCCTGATGGGTTGGGCTACTTTGGCCGAAGGCGACTTGTTGCGTGACGCCACCTACCGCCGGCTGTGGGCGTCCATACTCACCAGCGCCTTCGGTGCGCAGGTCACCATGCTAGCCCTGCCGCTGACCGCAGCGGTCTTGCTGCAGGCCAGCCCCACGCAGATGGGCTTGTTGACCGCGATGGAAATCGTACCCTTTGTACTGTTCTCACTGCCCGGCGGTGTTTGGCTCGACCGAGTACGCAAGCTGCCGGTGTACGTGGTCGGTGAAACCATGATCGGCTTGATCCTGGCCAGCGTTCCACTGGCCTGGTGGATGGGCTGGCTGGCGATGCCCTGGATGTACGCGGTGGGCTTTGTGATCGGTACCATTCACACCGTGGCCGGTAGTGCCGCGCAAATTGTGCTGACCCAGGTGGTACCACGCGAGCGGTTGGTGGAAGCGCATGCCAAGAATGCAATGGCCAATTCAGGTGCCGAGGTGGCCGGCCCCGGCCTGGCCGGGGCCCTGATCAAGTTGATGGGCGCACCAGCGGCGCTGTTGGTAGATGCCGCGCTGTTGGTGGCGTCAGCCCTGATTTTGCGTGGGATTGCCATACGGGAAGAGG
This sequence comes from Betaproteobacteria bacterium, assembly GCA_016868355.1. GTDB lineage: Bacteria > Pseudomonadota > Gammaproteobacteria > Burkholderiales > Burkholderiaceae_C > RFTU01. The sequence continues at coordinate 185,617 of VGHB01000002.1, forward strand.
CACCCAAGGTGGCGCAGGGCTCTGCTGTACAGGCCTTCTGGCACGACCTGATGGAGGGGCTGCGCTTTGTAGGGGGGCATCCCTTGTTGGTCACTTTGGCCATCACCGTTGGCTTGTGGCAGATGGCCCACTACGCGGCCGTGGTGGTTCAGATTCTGTTTGCCACGCGTGTGTTGGGCATGGACGAGCAGTCCATCGGTCTGTCTTACATCGCATTGGGGGTGGGTACGGTGGTGTCCAGCGTGCTGGGCCGCCGCATCAGCGCCCGAATCGGTCCTGGCCCCTGCATGCTGCTGGGCTTTGCCATCACCGGTGCAGGATGGCTGACGCTAGCGGCCGCGCCTGTGGGATCCCTGGGCGTGGCCTTGTTTGCGGCCATGCTCATGAGCTTCAGCGCGGGCGCCATCCTCATCTTTATCAACTTCCTGGCCCTGCGCCAAGCGGTCACCCCTGCGCCCTTGTTAGGTCGTATGACCAGCACCATGCGCTGGTTGACGCTCTTGGCCGCAGGCCCTGGTGCCTTGGTGGGCGGTTGGCTGGGCGAACACCTCAGCCTGCGCTGGGCGCTGGCTCTTGCCGGCGGGACATCACTGTTGCTGGCTTTGGTGGCCTGGCGCGTGCCGCGCCTGCGTCATCTCAAGACCCTGCCAACGTCTCGGGAGGCCAGCCCCACGGACCCGACAGCGGCCTGAAACCCTGCAGCCAGGCTGGTAGGGGGCAGTCGGGTAGCATACAGTGCCAGTGTCAGGAAGCGGGCATCCGTGTGCCCGCCGACGCTGCGGTTTACGATGAACGCTCCGCTTTCCCTTACCGCACTGGGTGATCTGGACGCCGGTTTGGCTGCTCAGGACACACCGCAGCCACAACGCCTGCGTGAAATCCCCTACAACTACACCTCGTTTTCCGACCGGGAGGTCGTGATTCGCTTGCTGGGGCTACGCGCCTGGGAACTGCTCAGCCGATTGCGTCAAGAACGGCAGACGGGCCGTTCGGCCCGCATGCTCTATGAGGTGCTGGGCGACATCTGGGTGGTCCAACGCAACCCCTATCTGCAGGATGATCTGCTGGACAACCCTCGCCGGCGCCGCTTGCTGGTGGAGGCGCTGCACCATCGGCTGCAGGAAGTGGAGCGCCGCCGCACCGTATCGCAAGACGCTGCGCGCGACGCCCTGGTGGGCGAGTTGCTGGAAGCCGCCCGCGGCAGCGTGCAGGGTTTCGCCCGCTCCTTCGATCTCATGGCTGACCTGCGTCGGAGCACCCGCCGGGCTCTGGGTCGCCACACTGCAAAAGACAACATCAAGTTCGACGGGCTGTCGCGTGTGTCGCATGTGACCGATGCCACTGACTGGCGGGTCGAGTACCCCTTTGTGGTGCTGACCCCAGACACCGAGGCCGAGATGGCTGCGCTGGTCAAAGGCTGTGTTGACTTGGGCCTGACCATCATTCCCCGAGGCGGCGGCACCGGATACACCGGGGGTGCCGTCCCGCTGACCTGGAAGAGTGCGGTGATCAACACCGAGAAGCTCGAGCAGATGACCGAGGTGGAGATGGTTGAACTGCCGGGCGTGGGCCACCCGGTGGCCACCATCTGGACTGAGGCGGGCGTGGTCACGCAGCGGGTGGCCGATGCGGCCGAGCGTGGTGGTTTCGTGTTTGCGGTGGACCCCACCAGCGCCGAAGCCTCGTGCATTGGCGGCAATATCGCGATGAATGCCGGCGGCAAGAAGGCGGTGTTGTGGGGAACGGCACTGGACAATCTGGTCTCGTGGAAGATGGTGACGCCCGAAGCCAAGTGGCTTGAGGTGATTCGCCTGGATCACAACCTGGGCAAGATTCACGATGTGGACCAGGCACGCTTTGAACTGCGCTATTTCGATGCCTCGGGCAAGACGCTGGAGCGCACCGAAACCCTCACCATTGCCGGCCGTGTGTTCCGCAAGGAAGGCCTGGGTAAAGACGTCACCGACAAGTTCTTGGCGGGCCTGCCAGGTATCCAAAAGGAAGGCTGCGATGGCCTGATCACCAGTGCTCGTTGGGTCGTGCACCGCATGCCCGAGCATGTGCGTACCGTGTGCCTGGAATTCTTCGGCAACGCCAAGGACGCTGTACCCTCGATCGTCGAGATCAAGGACTACATGTTCGAGCAGGCCAAACGGGCCTCGGCCTTGGGCACCGGTGGGCGCGCGGGATCACCGGTTCTGCTGGCGGGACTGGAGCACCTGGACGATCGCTACCTCAAGGCGGTGGGCTACACCACCAAAAGCAAGCGTGGAGGACAGACCGCCTCGGGCCTGCCCAAGATGGTGCTCATCGGTGACATCGTTGGAGACGATGAAGATGCCGTGGCGCGGGCGGCCTCTGAAGTGGTGCGCCTGGCCAACGCCCGAAGCGGTGAAGGCTTTGTGGCGGTCAGCGCCGATGCGCGCAAGAAGTTTTGGCTTGACCGCAAGCGCACTGCCGCCATCGCTCGCCACACCAATGCCTTCAAGGTCAACGAGGATGTGGTGATTCCCTTGCCACGCATGGGGGAGTACACGAACGGAATCGAGCGCATCAACATCGAACTGTCGTTGCGCAACAAGCTGCAGCTGCTTGATGCCTTACAGGCCTTCCTGAGCAAGGGACAGTTGCCCCTGGGCCGGGGAGATGACGCCGGCGAGATACCGACAGCGGAACTGCTGGGTGATCGTGTACAGCAGGCGCTTGCCTTGTTGCAAGAGGTGCGTTCCCTGTGGTCGGGCTGGCTGCAGGCTTTGGATCAGGCCCCAGAGGGGGGCAGGCGCACGGTGTTTGAATCGCTGCAGGACGCCAGCTTGCGTGCGTCGTGGAAGCTTCAGGTGCGCAAGCCGCTTCAAGCCATCTTTGGCGGGGCAGCCTTCGAGCCGATCCTGCAGGCGTGCCAGCGCATTCATGGGGAAGTGTTGCGCGGGCGGGTGTGGGTGGCCCTGCACATGCATGCCGGTGACGGCAATGTGCATACCAACATCCCGGTCAACTCCGACAACTACGAGATGCTGCAGACCGTGCACGAGGCGGTGGCCCGCATCATGGCGCTGGCGCGCAGCTTGGGTGGCGTGATTTCCGGCGAACACGGCATTGGCATCACCAAGCTGGAGTTCCTTACAGAAGAAGAGCTGGCCTCGTTTGCCGACTACAAGCGCCGAGTAGACCCAGAGGGTCGATTCAACAAGGGTAAGCTGCTGCGTTCAAACCAGCACCTGGGCGAAGATGTTCGAGCTGCGGACTTGTCACATGCGTATACGCCCAGTTTCGGGCTGATGGGTCACGAGTCGCTGATCATGCAGCAGAGCGACATCGGCTCGATTGCTGCCAGCGTCAAGGATTGCCTGCGTTGCGGCAAGTGCAAGCCGGTGTGTGCCACCCATGTGCCACGGGCCAATCTGCTGTATTCACCCCGAGACAAGATTCTGGCCACCTCGCTGCTCATTGAGGCGTTTCTGTACGAAGAGCAGACGCGCCGTGGGGTGTCGATCCAGCACTGGGGTGAGTTTGAGGATGTGGCCGATCATTGCACCGTCTGCCATAAGTGCGCCAGTCCCTGTCCGGTGAAGATTGATTTCGGCGATGTGTCTATGAATATGCGCAACCTGTTGCGCAAGATGGGCCAAAAAACCTGGCGCCCCGGCAATGCGGCAGCCATGTTCATGCTCAACGCCACCAACCCTCAGACCATCAAGGTGGCACGTTCACTGATGGTGGATGTGGGCATGAAGGCCCAGCGCCTAGCGCATGATGTGCTGAAGTTGGCTGCTCGGCGCCAGACCTTGGCTCCGCCAGCCACGGTTGGTGCTGCGCCGATCAAAGAGCAGGTGATCCACTTCATCAACAAGAAGATGCCTGGGGGTCTGCCCAAGAGGACCGCACGGGCGTTGCTGGACATCGAAGATCGCGACTACGTACCCATCATCCGCAACCCCTCTCTTGCATCCTCGGAGTCTGAAGCGGTGTTTTACTTCCCTGGTTGTGGGTCCGAGCGCCTGTTCAGCCAGGTAGGCTTGGCCACCCAGGCCATGCTGTGGCACGCGGGTGTGCAAACCGTGTTGCCGCCAGGCTATCTGTGCTGTGGCTATCCGCAACGCGGCAGCGGCCAGTTCGACAAGGCCGATCAAATCATCACCGATAACCGGGTGCTGTTCCATCGTGTGGCCAACACCCTGAACTACCTGGACATCAAGACAGTGGTGGTGAGCTGCGGCACCTGCTACGACCAGCTGCAAAGCTACGAGTTTGACAAGATATTTCCGGGCTGCCGTATCGTGGACATCCACGAATATCTGCTGGAAAGGGGCATCACACTGGAGCAAGCCCTGGCGGCACCGCTAGAGGGTCAGGCCCCCAAGGCCGCTGCAGCATATCTGTACCACGACCCCTGCCACAGCCCAATGAAGCTGCAGGACCCGATGAAGACGGTCAAGGCTCTGGTGGGCCAGCAGGTGCTCAAGAGCGATCGCTGTTGTGGTGAGTCGGGCACCTTGGGGGTCACCCGCCCCGACGTATCCACCCAGGTTCGCTTCCGCAAGGAAGAGGAACTGAAGAAGGGCGAAGCGGCGCTGCGTGCATCGGGTATGCTGCCACTACAAGGCAATGTGAAGATCCTGACCTCGTGCCCCAGTTGCCTGCAGGGCCTGAGCCGCTACGGTAACGACCTGAACAATGGCTTGCTGGAAGCCGACTACATCGTGGTCGAGATGGCGCGCAAGATCTTGGGCGAAAACTGGATGTCCGAATATGTGGCGCAGGCCAACGCGGGCGGTATTGAGCGGGTGTTGGTTTGAGTGTTTCAGCCCAGCCGCAGCCGCTGCGTGCCTGCGCGCTGTGCGAGCCCGATGATGGGCCCGCAGTTCACCCGGTGGCGCGCAGCTTGGACTGGCGCGTGGTGCGGGTTTTGGATCAGGCCGACCATCCGGCCTTTTGGCGCGTGATCTGGAATCACCATGCACCCGAATTGACCGATCTGGACCCAATCCAGCGCAGTGCCCTGATGCAGGTGGTGTGCAAGGTTGAGACCGTGGTGCGGCGCGAACTGCAGCCCACCAAGATCAATTTGGCCAGTCTGGGCAATGTGGTGCCTCACCTGCATTGGCATGTTGTAGCCCGTTGGGCGGATGACCCGCACTTCCCACAGCCCATTTGGGGTCAGTGGCAGCGGGAAGCCTTACCCGCGCATCTCATTCGCCTGGAAGCCCAACTGCCCCAGGTCGACCGCGCGATACAAGCCGAGTTGATGAGCCGCTGAAGCAACAGCCTTGACTGAACAACGCAACCTTGAACCGAGCGATGAGCAGCACCAAAACCCCCGCACCTACTGGGCTCACCCTCCACCAGCAGTCCAAGATCCTTGAGGTCAGCTATGAGGATGGGAATACCTTTCGCATCCCCTTTGAACTGATGCGGGTGTATTCGCCCTCGGCCGAGGTGCAGGGCCACGGCCCAGGGCAAGAAGTGCTGCAAACGGGCAAGCGCCTGGTGGGCATCACAGGTCTGGAAACGGTGGGTCACTACGCTGTCCAGCCCGAATTCGATGATGGTCACACCTCGGGGATCTTCTCCTGGGAATACCTGTACTTTTTGGGTTCACGGCAGACCGATCTATGGGCTGAATATGAGCGGCGCTGCCAGGATGCAGGCGTCAGCCGCGATGCCCCGATGGCTGCTGCCGCACCGGCCGGTGGTGGCTGTGCCAGCCACGGCCATCAACACTGAGCACACCCTTGGCCAGCACCCACTTCGGCTACCAAACTGTCGACGAAGCACAAAAGGCCGCTCGAGTGCGCGGCGTGTTTGACTCGGTTGCGCAGAAGTACGACATCATGAACGACCTGATGTCGGGGGGCCTGCACCGAGCCTGGAAGGCGTATACGGTGGCAGTGGCAGGGGTCCAACCCGGCCATCGGGTGCTCGATATCGCAGGGGGAACAGGCGACCTCGCGCGTGCCTTTTCCCGCGCGGTGGGGCCCAGCGGTATGGTCGTGCACACCGACATCAACGAGGCGATGTTGCGCGTCGGCCGCGACCGTTTGTTCGACGAGGGCTTGGCGCTGCCCACCAACCTCTGCGACGCGGAAAAGCTGCCCTATGCCCAGGACACCTTCGACCGCGTGAGCGTGGCCTTTGGCTTGCGCAACATGACTCATAAGATCGTGGCTCTGACCGAAATGTGTCGGGTGCTCAAACCCAGCGGTCGCTTGCTGGTGTTGGAGTTCTCCAAGATCGCCGCGCCGCTGGCCAAGCCCTATGACTGGTACTCCTTCAATATCCTGCCCAAATTGGGCAAGATGATTGCCGGGGATGCTGAAAGCTATCGCTACTTGGCCGAATCCATCCGTATGCACCCCGACGCCCAAACCCTCAAGGGCATGATGAGGAGCGTTGGCTTTGGACACGTGGATGTGCACAAACTCACCGCTGGGGTCGTGGCACTGCACGTGGGCATCAAGTGCTGAGCCTGCGCTGATCCCAAGGGAGATCGGGAGCAGTGCAACTAGCTCAGACAGCGCCAAGGCGATTGCCTACGACCGCCCATAGCTGTCCTCAAAGCGAACGATGTCGTCTTCGCCGAGGTAACTGCCAGACTGAACTTCAATGATCTCCAGGGGCTCCTTGCCCGGGTTGGCCAAACGGTGCACTTGGCCCAGCGGAATGTAGGTGCTCTGGTTTTCCGACAGCACAATCGTCTGGTCGCCGTTGGTGACCTCAGCGGTGCCGTTAACCACGATCCAGTGTTCGGCGCGGTGGTGGTGCATCTGCAGGCTCAGCGAGGCGCCGGGCTTAACCATGATGCGCTTGACCTGAAAGCGCGGGCCATGGTCGATGCTGTCGTACCAGCCCCAAGGCCGATAGACCTTGCGATGCAAGGCATATTCCTCGCGCTGGTGTGCACTTAGGGTGCCCACAATCTGCTTGACTTCTTGGCTGCGTGCACGGTCGGCCACCAGCACGGCATCGGGCGTCTCCACCACCACCACATCTTGAAGGCCCACCGCTCCCACCAGGCGGCTGGTGGCGTGCACTAAGGTGTTGTGGCTGTTGCTGATGATGGCGTCACCCACTGCGACGTTACCCTGCGCATCATGGGGGGCCACTTGCCAAACTGCATCCCAGGCCCCCAGGTCGTTCCAGCCTGCGTCGAGTTGCACCATGTGGATGGGGAATACCGAACCCGGGCACTTCTCCATCACCGCATAGTCGATGGACTCCGAGGGGATGGCCTGAAACAAATCTCGGTCTGGGCGGACAAAAACCTGGTCGGTCTGCCGGGCGTTCCAAGCAGCATGGGTGGCCTGCGCGATGTCGGGCCGGAACTGGCCCAGCGCCTGCAGCCAATGTGATGCCCGCAGCACGAAAATGCCGCAGTTCCACGAATACACCCCCTCGGCCAGATAGCGCGCAGCGGTGGCGGCATCGGGTTTTTCCACGAATTGAAGCACGCTGTGCTCGCCCTGCACCCCGGCTTCTGGCGCGCTTCGAATGTAGCCATAGCCGGTTTCAGCACGATCGGGCTTGGTACCCAGGATCACGATGGAGCCGTCGGCGGCCGCCGCAACGGCGCGCTGCAGCGTTGCGCTGAATGCGGCCTCATCGGTGACAGTTTGGTCGGCCGGCGTCATCACCAGGATCGGATCTTCGCCACCGGCCGTGGCCTGCAGGGCTGCCATCGTCAGGGCAGGCGCGGTGTTGCGCCCGACAGGCTCCAACACCACGGCCATTGGCGAAATGCCCATCTCGCGCAACTGGTCCAGCACCAGAAAGCGGTGGTCTTCATTACCCACGATGAGGGGGGGCGCCAGACTGATGCCACCCGCGTCAAGTGAGCCCAACCGGCGCACCGCCTGCTGAAACAGGCTGCTTTGATCGTAGGGATCTTGCCCCAGCACCAAAAACTGCTTGGGATAGGCCGCACGCGACAAAGGCCACAGCCGAGTACCGGAGCCGCCGGCCATGATCACGGGCGTAACAGTGGAAAGGAACTTTGGGTTCATGGAGCCTCCAGGGACAGATGGTATCGCCAGCTCTTTTGAGGTCCGGCGGTGCACCGTGATGTCAGAATGGGCTGATGTCTTCGAATCCGACTTTCGGTGGGGCCTCCGGCATGCGTCAACTGCTCGAGCAGGAGGGGCGCGAACGCCTGATCCTGCTGGCCAACCATGTTTTGGCGGCTGAGCCGGTGGCGATGCTGCGGCTGCAGCCCCATGCGGGCCGGCGCCTGCGGGTGGTGCCCGATGGGTGGCCGCGCCTGCTGTTGCTGGTGATACCACAGCCGGCACCGTTGGAGGTTGTGGTGACCCCTGCGGGCCTGTTGGAGCTGTGCCCGCCGCTGGAGCCTCATGGGCAGCCAGAGGAGCCCGATCTGCAGGTGGTGGTGGACAGCCACGACCCCCTGGGGTTGCTGGCGCAGGTGCTTTCGGGCGGAACGCCGCAGCTGCAGTTGGCTGGTGATGCACAGTTCGCAGCCGATGTGAACTGGTTGGCCGAGAACCTGCGGTGGGATGTAGCCGCCGACGTGGAACGTCTGCTCGGGCCGGTGTCGGCCGATGGGCTGCGCACCTGGGGCCAGGCGGTCAGTCGCGCCCTGCGCGAGGCGGTGACGCGATTGGGCCGCACGAAGGGGGCGGGTTAGTGCGAGGCTCGTCGATCCGTCAGTTCCTGCGCCTGGTGCGCATTACCCTGACCTTGCTTCGATTTGGGGTGGATGACATTGCGCTGTCCGGCTTTCGCCAGCCCTGGGTGCGCCTGCTGGCCCGGTTGGTAACGGTTGGCCGGCGCTTCGACGGTACCCGCGGGCAGCGCCTGCGCATGGCGCTGGAGCGCCTAGGGCCCATCTTCGTGAAATTTGGCCAGGTTTTGTCCACCCGCCGCGACCTGGTGCCACCCGACATCGCCGATGAGTTGTCCAAGCTTCAAGACCGCGTGCCGCCGTTTGCCAGCGCCCACAGCGTGGCCCTGATTGAAAAGGCACTGGGCCGTCCGGTGGCTGATCTGTTTGCTTACTTCAATCCGGAACCTGTGGCCAGTGCTTCCATCGCGCAGGTGCATTTCGCAACGCTGAAGGACGGCCGCGAGGTGGCGGTGAAGGTCTTGCGGCCGGGCATGCTACGCGCCATCGAAGATGATATGGCCCTGCTGCATCGGCTGGCGGTATGGGCTGAGCGGGTCAGCAGCGATGGCAAACGCCTTAAGCCGCGCGAGGTGGTGGCCGAATTTGACACTTACCTGCATGACGAGCTCGACCTGGTCCGAGAGGCGGCCAATGCAGCGCAGTTACGCCGCAATATGCAGGACCTAGACATCATCCTCATCCCCGAGATGATGTGGGATTATTGCCGGGACACGGTCATCGTGATGGAGCGCATGAAGGGTGTGCCCATCAGCCAAATGGACCGGTTGCGCGAGGCCGGCGTGGACATCAAAAAGCTGGCGCGCGACGGCGTGACCATCTTCTTTACCCAGGTGTTCCGCGACGGTTTCTTCCACGCCGACATGCACCCGGGCAATATCATGGTCAGCGTAGAGCCCTCCACCATGGGGCGCTACATCGCCTTGGATTTCGGCATCATCGGAACCCTGACCGAAGTCGACAAGGACTATCTGGCGCAGAACTTCATCGCCTTCTTCCGGCGCGACTACAAGCGCGTGGCCGAACTGCACATCGAAAGCGGCTGGGTGCCGGCCGACACCAAGGTCAATGAGCTTGAAGGTGCGATTCGGGCCGTATGCGAGCCGCACTTTGATCGTCCCTTGAAGGACATTTCCCTGAGCCAGGTCTTGATGCGCTTATTCCAGACTTCGCGGCGCTTCAACGTGGAGATTCAGCCGCAGTTGGTGCTGTTGCAAAAAACCCTGCTCAACATTGAGGGTCTGGGCCGCGAGCTCGACCCTGACCTGGACCTCTGGAGTACTGCCAAACCCTTTCTGGAGCGATGGATGAACGAGCAAATCGGTTGGCGGGGTTTCGTAGCGGCCCTGAAGGCTGAGGCGCCGCGCTACGCCCACATGCTGCCCGAGCTGCCGCGATTGGTGCACCAAAGCTTGAGCCGTGGTGGCGGTGCCCCACGCGAGTCCATCCTGCTGGAAATGCTGGCCGAGCAGAGGCGTACCAATCGCATGCTGCGAGCGGCCCTGTGGGTGGCGGGGGGCTTTCTGGTGGGACTGCTGGCTGCCCAGTGGCTCGTAGCCCTGCATGAACAGGGTCTTGGTGGGCCCTGGTGACTGCGGCGCGCTGATCACGGACACTACACTTGCGGGCGGAAGCGTCGGTTGACCCTCAACCAGTTTTGCCCTTCATCCTCCTCGATCACCACTGCTCTGATCCTGCAGCCATGAACACCACACTGATCGTCTTCGTTGCGGCTTATCTCTTGGGTACCCTAGCCCTGGGCGTATGGGCCGGTACCCGCATCAAGAACACCGCTGACTTTGCCGTAGCGGGCCGCAGCCTGCCCCTTATCATGGTGGTCACTACTACCTTTGCCACCTGGTTTGGTGCCGAAACGGTCATGGGGATCCCGGCCAAGTTCGTTCAGGGCGGCCTGGGCGCGGTGGTGGAAGACCCCTTCGGCGCGGGCATGTGCCTGGTGCTGGTGGGCGTATTTTTCGCCGCCAAGCTCTACCGCCTGAACCTGCTGACCATCGGAGACTTCTACCGGCAGCGCTACGGCAAGGGACTGGAGGTGTTTTGTTCGTCGGCCATCATCCTGAGCTATCTGGGTTGGGTAGCAGCGCAGATCACCGCCCTAGGCTTGGTGTTTTCGGTGCTGACCAATGGTGGGATGAGCGAAATCACAGGCATGATCATTGGTACCTTGGCCGTGCTGATCTATGTGGTGGTGGGTGGCTTCTTGGCCGTGGCCGTCACGGATTTCGTGCAGATGATCGTCCTAGTGGTGGGCTTATCGGTGATCGCCTGGTTTGCGGCCGACTTGGCCGGTGGCACCCAGGTAGTGTTGGACCAAGTCGCCACACGAGGCCTCTGGACCTTTTGGCCTGAGCCTACGCTCACCGATGTAGCAATGTTTGTAGGGGCTGCCCTGACGATGATGTTGGGCAGTATTCCCCAGCAGGACGTTTACCAGCGGGTGATGTCGGCCCAGGACGAGAAGACGGCCCAACGCGGGGCCATCATTGGCGGGGCGAGCTACATCCTGTTTGCCTTTGTGCCCATGTTCATTGTGGCCAGCGCCGTCGTGGTGATGGGTGACCAGGCGCTGGAAATGGCTCGTGACGACTATCAGCTTCTGCTACCCACTTTCATCATGAGCCAGATGCCCCTGATCATGCAGATCTTGTTCTTCGGGGCCTTGGTGTCGGCTATCAAGAGTACCTCGTCGGCCACTCTGTTGGCCCCATCGACCAGCTTTGTCGAGAACATTCTGAGGAATCTGCTGCCGCACATGGGCGACCGCCAGCAGCTGCTGGCCATGCGCATCACGATCGTGATCTTCGCTGCCTTGGTGCTGGCTTATGCAATTGCGATGCAGGGCACACCCATCTTCGAACTGGTGTCATCGGCCTATCAGGTCACCTTGGTGGGCGCTTTTGTGCCGCTGGTGTTTGGTTTGTACTGGTCTCGCGCCACCACACAAGGGGCCATCTTTTCCGTCGCCGCGGGCATCGGCACTTGGATCTTTTTCTTCGAACAGGTCAGTGGCTTGGGAGAGTCGTTTCCGCCCCAACTGGCCGGTCTGATCGCCGCCTTGCTGGGCATGGTGGCGGGGTCCTTGTTGCCCCAGTGGCTGCACAACCGGTATGAGTCCGACCACAAGTTGAGCGGAACGAACGCCTGAGGCCTGGGTGTGGCGCGGCGGTCCCCGGCCGCTTCTGGCCCCGCGCCAGGTGCAGCCAGAGCCGTGAACTTATACTAGCGGGTTGTCTACCATGTCCTGAACCCATCATGCCCATCTACGCCTATCGTTGCAGCGCCTGCGGCCATGCAAAGGATGTGCTGCAAAAGATCTCCGACCCGGTTCTGAGCACCTGCCCGGCCTGCCACGCGGAAACGTTTTCAAAACAAGTCACCGCAGCGGGTTTTCAGCTCAAGGGCTCAGGTTGGTACGTGACCGATTTCCGGGGTGGCGCTTCGGCAGGCAAGGCAGCCGACACCGCAGCGACTGGTACGGCTGAGGCCCCTGCGGCCAACGGCGGTTCGTCGGGCTCAAGTTCGGGTTCTGGTGGGTCTGAAGGCATAGGTTCGCCGGGGTCGTCCGGGTCCGGTGACTCATCGGGCGTGTCGGGGTCGGGAGGGGACGCCTCGGCTGCTGCTTCGGCGGCCAGCGCTTCATCCCGCGCTTGCAACTGATAACCCCCGCGGCGCGGCACCATGCTCAGGCGTTACCTCATTGCTGGCCTTTTGGTTTGGTTGCCCCTGGTGGTGACCGTCTGGGTGTTGCATGCGGTGTGGGGCGCACTGGACGGGCTGTTTCTGTGGGTGATTGCGGCAACTCAAGCGGTGCTGCCAGCCGAAAGTCATGCAGCGCTGGAGTCGCTGCGCCGCATTCCTGGCATGAGCGTGCTTGCCGTGTTCCTGGCGCTGCTGCTTACTGGCGTCTTTGCTGCCAACTATTTTGGTCAATGGGCCTTGCGTCAAGGCGGGCGCATTGTGCAACGCATCCCGATCGTCAAGAGCATCTACAGCTCGGTCAAACAGGTGTCAGACACGCTGTTTTCCAGCAGCGGAAACGCATTTCGTGAGGCGGTTCTGGTGCAGTATCCCCGTGCTGGCACCTGGACGATCGCCTTCGTCACCGGCAAGCCCAGTGGCGAGGTGGCGCAGCACCTGCAGACTGAACACACCAGTGTGTATGTGCCCACCACACCGAACCCGACCTCGGGATTTTTCCTCATGGTGCCCAGCACCGAGCTGCGCCCGCTAAACATGAGCGTGGACGAGGCCCTCAAATACATCATCTCCATGGGTGTTGTTTCACCCCCACCGGCCACCAAGGTGCCGGGGGAGGCCGACCCCAACCGGCAGGGTTGACCGTCAAGGCAGACGGTCAGCCCTTAGGGGTCAACCCCGTGGCCACATATAGCGGTGCTGGGCACCGCTTGTGAATTCCCCAATCCAAGCAGTTCATCTTGATCGGCGCAGGGCGTGCCGGACGTACCTGGTGTGGCACCGGGTTCAGAATTAGCCCGCGCCATCACAGCGACAACGGAGCACCCTATGCGCACCACCTATTGCGGACTCGTCAGCGAGCAACTGATGGACCAAGCCGTTACCCTCATGGGCTGGGCCCACCGCCGACGCGACCACGGCGGGGTGATCTTCATCGACCTGCGCGACCGCGAGGGGTTGGTGCAGATCGTGTGTGACCCAGACCGCCCCGACATGTTCAAGACCGCCGAAGGCGTGCGCAACGAGTTCTGCCTGAAGGTGGTGGGCAAGGTGCGTGCTCGACCGGCCGGCACCGAAAACGCCAACCTGGTCAGTGGCCGCATCGAAGTGCTGTGCTACGCCTTGGAGGTACTCAACCCCAGCGTTACGCCGCCCTTCCAGCTTGATGACGAGAACCTGAGTGAAACGGTGCGCCTGACCCACCGTGTACTGGACCTGCGCCGCCCAGCGATGCAGAAAAACCTGATCCTGCGCTACCGCGTGGCTATGGAGGTGCGCAAGTACCTCGACGACCAGGGCTTCGTGGACATCGAAACGCCGATGTTGACCAAGAGCACGCCTGAAGGTGCGCGCGACTATCTCGTGCCCAGTCGGGTACACGATGGGCAGTTCTTCGCGCTGCCGCAATCGCCCCAGCTGTTCAAGCAGCTGCTGATGGTTTCGGGTTTTGACCGCTACTACCAGATCACCAAGTGCTTCCGCGACGAAGATCTGCGCGCTGACCGCCAGCCGGAATTCACCCAGATTGACATCGAAACCTCCTTCCTCAACGAGCAGGAGATTCGCGATATGTTCGAAGGCATGATCCGCCACGTCTTTCGCAAGGCCATGAATGTGGAACTCGGCGAGTACCCGGTGATGACCTATGCGGATGCGATGTTCCGCTTCGGCTCGGATAAACCCGATCTGCGCGTCAAGATGGAGTTCACCGAAATCACCGATGTGATGAAGGATGTGGACTTCAAGGTCTTCAGTAGCCCGGCCAATGCGGCGGGTGGCCGTGTGGTCGCTCTGAGGGTGCCCGGGGGCGCCGCTTTGTCGCGCGGAGACATTGATGGCCACACTGAATTTGTCAAGATTTACGGGGCAAAGGGCTTGGCGTGGATCAAGGTCAACGACGTCTCCGCCGGGCAATCGGGGGCTGACGTGCGCGTGGGCCTGCAGTCGCCCATCGTCAAGAACATTCACGATGCAGCACTGAAGGCCATCCTGGAGCGCACGGGCGCCAAAAGTGGCGATTTGCTGTACTTTGGCGCTGACAAGGCCAAGGTGGTCAACGACGCCATCGGCAGCCTGCGGCTGAAGATTGGCCTAAGCGACTTCGGTCGCGAGCACGGCCTGTTTGAAGACCGTTGGGCGCCGCTGTGGGTGGTGGAGTTCCCCATGTTTGAGCATGATGAAGAGGAAAACCGTTGGAATGCGGTTCACCACCCCTTCACCGCGCCGAAGGACGGCCACGAAGACTATATGGACACCGACCCAGGACGCTGCGTGGCAAAGGCCTACGACATGGTGCTCAACGGTTGGGAACTGGGCGGTGGATCGGTGCGGATTCACCGCGCTGAGGTGCAGAGCAAGGTCTTCAAGGCTCTCAATATCTCGGCAGCTGATGCCCGAGTGAAGTTTGGCTTTCTGCTGGATGCGCTGCAGTATGGCGCACCACCCCATGGTGGCCTGGCGTTCGGGCTGGACCGTTTGGTCACCTTGATGACCGGCGCAGAGAGCATCCGCGATGTGATCGCCTTCCCAAAGACGCAACGTGCGCAGTGTCTATTGACCGGAGCACCGAGCCAAGTCGACGAAAAACAATTGCGCGAGTTGCACATTCGACTGCGTAATTCCCAGGCGGCTGCCTGATCTTGGCTTTGGCGGCATCATGAGAGCATGAGCAGCGCCAACCTTGAGCCCGGCCGTTCACCGAAGATCCCCATCAGCGTGCTGGTGGTGATCCACACGGCCGATGGCCAGGTGCTGTTGATCGAGCGGGCCGACAAGCCGGGCTTCTGGCAGAGCGTGACGGGCTCAAAAGACGCAGTGGACGAGCCGCTGCATCAGACCTGCGTGCGTGAGGTGCGCGAGGAAACTGGCATCGACATTGGCTCTGCCCAGGTACCCGAAGACCAGTTGCGCGACTGGTCAATTGCCAACATCTACGAGATTTATCCGGCCTGGCGGCATCGATATGCACCCGGCGTGACCCACAACACCGAACATGTCTTCGGTCTGTTGGTACCGCTCGACATACCAGTGGCGCTTTCTCCACGTGAGCACCTGCAGTACCGGTGGTGGCCCTGGCAGGAAGCAGCTGACCGCTGCTTTTCACCGAGCAACGCCGAGGCTATTCTGATGCTGCCGAGGTTTACTGGCCTCGGAACCTGAGGGGAGCCCCGCTGCGCCATGAAGCCCCCGGCCGCCACGCTGCGCGTGGCCACCTACAACATCCACAAAGGTGTGCGGGGCATCGGACCGCGCAAGCGCCTGGAAATCCACAACTTGGAGCTTGGGGTGGCCTCGCTCAAGGCCGATTTGGTGATGCTGCAGGAAGTGCGCTTGTTCCACCACCGAGAGGCGCGGCGCTTCGCACACGGGCCACAGCCCTGGCCATTGCAAGGCCAAGCCGAGTTCCTAGCCCCTGAGGGCTATCACAGTGTGTACCGCACCAACGCGGTCACGCGGCATGGTGAACACGGCAATGCGCTCTTGTGCCGCTGGCCTTTAGGTGCGGTCGGACACCATGATGTGAGCGACCACCGCTTTGAGCAGCGTGGGCTCTTGCATGTGACCATTGACTGGTTGGGCTCCACCTTGCATGCAGTGGTTGCACATTTCGGCCTGATGCACACCAGCCGGGTCCGCCAAGCCGAACGTCTGATCCAGCTCATCGAGAGCGAAGTGCCCCCCGACGAGCGTTTGATCGTGGGGGGCGACTTCAATGACTGGGGTGAGAAGCTCGACCCAGTGTTTGAACGGCAAGGCTTGAGCCGGGCGAGTATGCCGGTCCTTGACTCCCTGGGCATGGCCTCCGGTCCGGCAAGGCCCAAGCCCCTAAGCACTTTTCCCTCTCGCATCCCGGTGTTTGCGCTGGATCGCTTCTACACACGAGGCTTGCGCTGTACCGCCGCTCAGGTGCCACGCGGTCTGAACTGGGCGCGCCTGTCGGACCATCTGCCCTTGGTGGCTGAATTTGAAAGCCATTGAGGCCAGGCACTATGGAGCCCTTACCCGCTTGGTACCTGCGACGCCGCGCCCACTATCTGCCCGGCAATGAGGTTCAGCTGCTGACGGGCGGCTCTGAGCTGTTTGCCGCGTTGATTTCGGCGGTGAACAAGGCGCGTTATGAGGTGTGGCTTAGCACCTATATCTTTCACCACGACGATTCGGCACAGGCGGTGGCTCAGGCCTTGTCGGCCGCTGCACATCGGGGTGTGCGGGTACGCGTGGTAGTGGATGGCTTTGGCTCGATTCAATCAGTGGCTACCTTGCGCCAATGGTGGGGCCACACATCCGTATCACTGGCTGTGTACCGGCCGCTGGACCGTTGGTGGACTTTGTTGCAGTCTGAACACCTGCGCCGGCTGCATCAGAAGGTGGCAGTGGTGGACGGCGAGTTGGGCTTCGTTGGCGGTATCAATGTGATCGATGACCGCATCGATCTGCACGATGGCCCCCAAAGCGGGCCGCGCCTGGACTACGCGGTACAGGTGCGTGGGCCCGTGGTGGGCCCAATGGTGCAGGCAGCCCGTGCCATATGGACCCGAGCCGCATTTGGTGCTGATTGGACCGATGAAGTGGCCCAGATGGTACGCAGCCCTCACGGGCTGCAAAGGGCCCGAGAACTGATGCGGTCTATGCGTATGACCAGCCGCATCAGCACGCCCGTGCTCGGGGCTGCCCGCGACCAGACCGAGCCATCCCATCCAGGCACGGTTGAAGCGGCCTTCTTGTTGCGTGACAACCTACGCCAGCGGCACAGCGTGCAGGCGGCTCTGCTTTGGGCCTGTGGGCAAGCCCGGCAGGACATCGACATCGCCTGTCCCTACTTCTATCCAGGTCGTGTGCTGCGCCGTGCTTTGCTTGAAGCTGCGCAGCGCGGGGTCCGGGTTCGACTGCTGTTGCAGGGCCGGCCCGACTACAGAATCGCAGCGTTGGCCGCACAGGTCCTATATCGCGAGTTGCTGGCCGGTGGGGTGCAAATCTTTGAGTACGAGGCGGCTGCACTGCACGCCAAAGTGGTCAGGGTTGACGAGGCTTGGGCCACGATTGGCAGCTCCAACCTTGATCCTTTGTCGCTACTGGTTAACTTCGAAGCCAATCTGGCTATACGAGATGGTAAGTTTGTGCGCGAGGTGGCACGGGCTCTTGAGCGGGCTTTTTGCCAGTCGCGTGCAGTTTCCGACACGCCGGTGACCGCCGGTTGGGTCGGCGCCTTGCGCCGCCGGGCCGTCGCTCTGCTGGCCCGCTTGTATCTGCGACTGGCCGGCATACGATCGAACTACTAAATGCATTGCGGGATCTGACCATGTGGTTTGTTCTTTCCGGTGGCCGGCAGCGATGAAGCCAGCAGGCCTTGAAGACGACCTGGTGGTGGAGACCCCCCTGGGTTTGTATTGCCCGGAAGGGGACTTCTACATCGACCCCTGGAGACCGGTGGACCGTGCCGTCATCACGCATGCCCATGCTGACCACGCCCGGCGAGGCTGTATGCGGTACCTGGCCAGTGCCCGCAGTGAAGGAGTCCTGCGGGCGAGGCTGGGCGTGGATATTGAGCTCACAGCTCTGGATTGGGCTGAAGTGGTGGAGCACCGGGGTGTACGCATCAGCCTGCACCCTGCTGGACATGTGCTGGGTGCCGCGCAGGTGCGACTGGAGCGCCGCGGTCGGGTGTGGGTGGTATCGGGTGACTACTTTCTGAGCGAGCATGACGAGCGCAATCCCACCTGCGACCCCTGGGAGCCCGTGCACTGCGAATGCTTCATTACCGAGTCCACCTTCGGCCTGCCCATTTACCGCTGGCAGCCGCAGGCTCGGGTCTTTGAGGAGATCAACCATTGGTGGGCCCACAACCGTTCGGCCGGTCGGGCCAGCCTGCTCATGGCCTACAGCTTCGGTAAGGCGCAGCGCATCCTGGCCGGTGTGGATGCGAGCATCGGACCAATCGTGGTTCACGGATCGGTGGAGCCACTCAATGAGGGCTATCGGCGGGCCGGTGTGGCCTTGCCCGCGGTGCACCGCGTGCAGGATTTGGGCAAAAGCGACCTTGCCGGCGCCTTGGTGGTGGCCCCACCATCGGTGCAAGGGTCGCCCTGGCTAAAACGCTTTGGCAGCTACAGTGATGCCTTCGCCAGCGGTTGGATGCAGTTACGCGGTGCTAGGCGTCGCCGCTCGATCGACCGCGGCTTTGTGCTGAGCGACCACGCTGACTGGCCGGGTCTGCAAAGGGCCATCTCTGCCAGCGGTGCCCATCGGGTGATCGTGACCCACGGCTACGAGGCGGCGATGGTGCGTTGGTTGAGTGAGCAAGGCCTGCAGGCAGGGTCGTTTAAGACCGCCTTCGAAGGCGAAGGTGGCGGGGAAAGCGCAGGTGAGTCCTATGCGTGAGTTCGCACACCTATACGCACAGCTCGATTCCAGCACCTCCACCCAGACCAAGGTGCAGGCCCTGCGCGAGCATCTGGCTGGTGCGGCATCGGAGGATGCTGCCTGGGCGGTGTACTTGTTGGCCGGTGGAAAGCCCCGTCAGGCGGTACCAACGGCGATACTGCGGCAGGCCGCCTGTGAAGCAGCCGGTGTACCGGCCTGGCTGTTCGAGGAGTGCTACCAGGTGGTTGGCGACCTGGCCGAGACGATGGCGCATCTGTTGCCAACTCGGGTGTCTGAAGGGGGCCAGACGGGCCACCTCAGTGCGCAGGACGGCCTGGCCCGGTGGATGGAAGAGGGTCTACTGCCGCTTAGGGGCTTGGACCCTACAACCCAAAAGCAGCACTTGCAGGCGCTTTGGGGGGTGTTGGATGCTTCGGAGCGCTTCCTCTTGACCAAGCTGGTGGGCGGCGGCTTTCGCGTGGGCGTGAGCAAGCTCTTGGTGCAGCGTGCCGTTGCCGAGCATTCGGGGTCGCAGCCCAGTGAGGTGGCTCAGCGGATGATGGGCTACACCCAGAATTCGGTACGCCCGACGGCACAAGACTGGCTGCGCCTGATTGGACAGGTCCAGGGCGATGTTCAGCTGCAGCAGGGTCAACCATATCCCTTCTTTCTGGCACAGGCTCTCGGTCCCGCCGAGGAGCAAGCGCTTGAGCAGGCGATGGGCCTGGCCGGCGACTGGCAAGTCGAGTGGAAGTACGACGGTATACGGGCGCAGGTGGTTTGCCGAGCGCAGCAGGTCTGGATTTGGTCACGCGGCGAGGAACTGATTACTGATCGGTTCCCCGAGGTTGCGCAGGCGGCGCAAGCCTTGCCCGATGGAACCGTGCTGGACGGTGAATTGCTGGTGATGCATGAGGGGCGTCCCGCATCCTTTGCCGAACTGCAGAAGCGCATCACCCGCAAGACCCTGAGCAGGTCCTTGTTGGCTCAAACACCGGTGAGTTTCATCGCGTACGACCTTCTGGAGCATCAGGGCAACGATGTACGACCACAGCCTCAGCACTGGCGCCGCCAGGCGCTGGAAGCCTTGCTGTTGCAGGGGCCGTTTGGCTTGTCGCCGCTGGTCGGCACCGATGAGCCCAGTCCAAGTTGGTCAGCCCTGCAGACCTTGCGGGCGCAAAGCCGTGCACGAGGTGTGGAGGGGTTCATGCTCAAGCACCGCGCTGCGCCCTATGGGCTGGGGCGCCGAAAGGTGGAAGGCTCGGGTGTGCTCGGTTGGTGGAAGTGGAAGGTCGAGCCCATGACCATCGACGCGGTATTGGTCTATGCCCAGGCCGGTCACGGGCGACGGGCGAGTCTGTACACCGATTACACCTTTGCCGTTTGGAGCCGCACACCGAGAGACGCGGCCGAGGTTCAGGCGGTGCTGCAGTCCGTCACGCAGCGTCAAGCAGTAGACCCTGCTGCACTGCACTTGGTGCCGTTTGCCAAAGCGTATTCAGGCTTGAGCGATGAGGAGTTCGCTCAAGTCGACAAAGTGATCCGCAGCAGCACCGTGGACAAGTTCGGCCCGGTACGCAGCGTAGTGCCCAGCCTGGTCTTCGAATTGGGCTTTGAAGGAATTGCCCCCAGTCCGCGACACAAGAGCGGCCTGGCACTGCGCTTTCCCCGTATGCTGCGCTGGCGCACCGACAAGCCCTTGCACGAAGCCGACACCTTGCAGACCTTGCAGGCCCTGGAGCGTGGGTAGGCATCAGCGCTGTAATCCTGAGACGGCGCAGCGGAATTCAGCTGCTGCCCGCAGGCTGCCCACGGTACGGCCTTGCCAATTGCGCAGTTCCGCCTCGCTCAATCTGCGCAGCGCAGCAGCGTCATCGGGCGACAGAGGCAGCAGTGCTTCAATCAGGGCCGCCATCACCACCTCAGCCGCGCGCGAGGTGTTGCCATCGTCCATTTTCAGGGCCACTCCCCAACCGCGTTCAGGCAGGCTTGCGCAATACACCCCTTCGGCGCCAATCTTGCAGCACACCCGCTGGCCCAAGCGTTGCATCACGCGGGTATCAAATCGTCCGGTGCCTGCCACCATGAACGGTGCTTGTGCAATGGCTTCACGCAAGCGCCGAGCCGCTTGGCCCCACTGCGGCGGCAGGCCGTTACCGGTGCCAGCCCGTGCAAAGCCCATAGCCAAGTTGTACAGCGGGATGGCGTAGGTGGGGATGGAGCAGCCATCGATGCCGCGCGGCGCCTGCGCCACCATATGGTCGGTGGCTACAGTTACCGCCCGGGTGACCTCGCGCATCACTGGGTGTTCGGGCTCGACATAGCCGCGCATGAAGTCCACCAGGGGTCGACCGGTGAGGCCGCTCATCGCGCAGCCCACGCACACGAAGCCCGCGTGCTTGCCTGAGCAGTTGTTGTTCAGCACGGTAGGCTCGAGACCGCGGCACACCAATTCCCTCTCGCTGGCCTCATGCGAGGGCCAGTGGGAACCACACTCCAGGATGCTGTGGTCCACACCTGCCTTGGCCAGCATCGCTGCGGCTGTTTGGGAATGTGCAGGTTCGCCGCCGTGTGAGGCACAGGCCAGTGCCAGTTCTTCGTCAGACAGTCCCAAACGCTGGGCTGCACCGCTGGCCACCAGTGGCAGCGCCTGCAGCAACTTCACCGCCGAGCGGGGAAAGATGGGCCGCTGGACGTCACCACAGGACCAAATCATGCGGCCGCAGTCATCCACCACCGCTACCGCACCTCGGTGAAAAGACTCCACTGCAGCCCCCCTTAGGGCTTCAACCAGGATCGGGTTCTCCATGGCCTGACTGTAGCGCTGCAGCGCTTGCCCTACAGTGCCATCATGCCGCCAACCAAAACCCAAGCTCCGATGGCTGCATGCTTGCTGGGCGTGGACTTCAGCAGCGCCCCCAGCGCCCGCAAGCCGGTGGTGCTGGCTTGGGGGCAGCGGCAGGGCCGACGGGTCAGCCTTCAAGGCTTGCAGGCCTGTGCCCAACACAGCGACCTGTTGAAAGCCCTGCAGGCTGAGCCCGCATGGGTGGGAGGATTCGACCTGCCGTTTGGGCTGCCCAGGGCCCTGGTTGAACACCTGGGCTGGCCCACTGACTGGGCTGCCTGCATGGACCACTACTGCAGCCTGAGCCGTGCCGAGATCCGGGCCACCTTTGCCGCCTACACGGCCTCGCGTCCGGTGGGCTCCAAGTTCGCGCACCGCGCCTGTGATGCGCCCGCAGGGTCCAGCCCTTCGATGAAGTGGGTCAACCCGCCGGTGGCATTCATGATGCATGCTGGCGTGCCGCTGTTGCGCGCGCTTCCGGCCAATCTGCCGGGCCTGCGCGAGCGTGCGCTGCCACGGGTTGCCCTGGAGGCCTATCCCGGTCTGCTGGCTCGAGAGCTTATTGGCAACCGCTCCTACAAGAGTGATGACCGGGCCAAGCAAACCCCGCAGCGCTTGATCGCTCGAAAAGACCTGATTGAAGCCCTGGAGCAAGGCCGAAGCCGGTTGGGCTTACGTGTGGCTTTGACCCATGCACAACGCGACGCCTTGGTTGACGATGCCCGCGGTGACGCCTTGGATGCAGTGCTGTGTCTGATGCAGGCTGCTTGGGCGAGCCTGCGACCGCGCTGGGGTTTGCCAGACGATGTGGATCCGCTGGAGGGCTGGATCGTGAGCGCATGAGCACCCCAATGGCGGCCTGGGCTTGGATGCACGCGCGCGGGTGGCAGCCCCACCCCTTTCAGCAAGAGGTTTGGGAACACATGGCTCAGGGGCGCAGCGGGCTGCTGCATGCCACCACCGGCAGCGGCAAGACCTATGCCGTGGCGTTGGGCTTGCTGCAGCGCGCCCAGGCCCTTGCCCCAGGCACGGCGGGGGCAACCCGCATCTTGTGGATCACCCCCATGCGCGCCTTGGCGCAGGACACGCTGTTGGCTTTGCGCGAACCCCTGTCGGACCTGCAGCCCCAGTGGCAGGCGCAAGCCCGGACCGGAGACACGGCCTCGGCAGAACGCGCGCGACAAGAGCGCCGTGCGCCGGAGGTCCTGGTCACCACACCAGAGTCGTTGAGCCTGATGCTCACCCGAGAAGACGCAGCGCAGCGCTGGTCTCACCTGCAGGCGGTGGTGGTGGACGAGTGGCATGAACTCATCGGCAGCAAGCGCGGCGTGCAATTGCAGCTTGCCCTGGCTCGCCTGGCCACTTGGCGACCAGGTCTGTTGGTTTGGGGATTGAGCGCCACACTGGGTAATTTGCAGGAAGCGCTGCACACCCTGGTGAGGCCACTGCCGCTTTCGCAGCCCGCAGCCTTGGTTCAAGGGCGAGTAGACAAGTCCTTGGTGATCGACACCCTGCTGCCTGAGCAACCAGGGCGCTTTTCCTGGGGCGGACATCTGGGGGCACAGATGCTGCAGCCGGTGGTCAAAGAGATCGAATCCAGCGGCACTTGCCTGGTCTTCACCAACACACGGTCGCAGGCCGAGATTTGGTACCAATTGATCCTGCAGGCACGACCGGACTGGGCGGGATTGGTGGCCCTGCATCATGGTTCCTTGGACACCGAGGTGAGGACCTGGGTGGAGCAGGGCCTCAAACAAGGCCAGCTCAAAGCGGTGGTGGCCACTTCGAGCTTGGATCTGGGCGTGGACTTCTTGCCGGTGGAGCGGGTGCTGCAGGTGGGATCACCAAAGGGTGTGGCGCGGCTGCTGCAGCGCGCTGGGCGAAGTGGTCACGCCCCTGGCCGGCCTAGTCGCGTCACCCTCGTGCCCACCAACACCCTGGAGTTGGTCGAAGCGGTGGCCGCGCGGCGCGCGGCACAAGCCGGTCGTGTGGAGTCTCGCAGCAGCCCGAACGCCCCCATGGATGTGCTGGTCCAGCACCTGGTAACCGTGGCTATTGGGGGCGGTTTCGAGCCGGATGCTCTGTACCGTGAGGTGCAGCGTACCCAGGCCTATGCCGAGCTCAGCCGGGAGTCCTTTGAATGGGCCCTGGCCTTTGTCGAACGTGGTGGCAGCAGCCTATCGGCCTACCCCGAGTACCACCGGGTGCAGCGTGTGGGGGGCCGCTGCTTGGTGCAAGACCGGCGCTTGGCCCAGCGGCATCGGCAACAGGTGGGCACCATCGTCAGCGATGCAGGGCTACAGGTGAAGTGGGTTTCCGGCGGCACCTTAGGCACGATCGAGGAAGGCTTCATTGCGCGGCTGTCGCCGGGGGACTGCTTTGTGTTCGCTGGCCGATTATTGGAGTACGTGCGCACCCGCGAGATGAATGCCTATGTGCGCAAGGCCCATAAGCCCAAGGGTGTGGTGTCTACCTGGGCCGGCAGCAAGATGCCCCTTTCCACCGAGTTGGCTGATGCCACCTTGGCGGTTTTGGGGGAGGTGCAGGCTGCCAGCACCGCACATGCGCAAGCCCTGTCGACCCAGGAGGCCGAGCTGCAAGCGGCTTGGCCAATGTTGCGCACCCAACAGGCGCTCTCGGCCTTGCCAGTGGCTGGACGCCTGCTGGTGGAGGTCTTGCAGTCGCGCGAAGGGGAGCATCTCTTCGTCTATCCCTTCGCAGGCCGTTTGGTGCATACCGGTTTGGCTCAGCTCTTGGCCTGGCGCCTGGCACAACACAGTGAACAGGGACTGAGCCTGTCGCTTTCGGTGAACGATTTGGGCTTGGAGATCGTGTCACCTACGGCCATGAACTTGCCCCAAGATGCCCAGGCCCTGCAGGCCCTTCTGCTGCCACCTGGTTGCGAAGACACCTTGTTGGCCGACATCCTGGACAGCTTGAAAGCGGGGCACCTGCCTCAGCGGCGCTTTCGGGAGATCGCGCGCGTGGCGGGCTTGGTCCACGGGGGCTTACCCGGTGCGCGCAAGACCACCCGACAAATTCAAGCCTCTAGCAGCCTGTTCTATGAGGTCTTTCGCCAGTACGACCGTGGCAATGAACTGCTCATGCAGGCCGAACATGAGGTGCTTAGCCAGGAGTTGGACGTTCAGCGCCTGCGACAGGCGCTGCTGCGCATGCGCCAGTGGCCATGGCTGCGCGTGGAGCTGCAGTCGCCCAGCCCTTTTTGCCTGCCCCTCTTGGTTGAACGTTTGCGCGAACAACTGTCCACCGAGCAATTGACAGCGCGCATCGAGCGATGGATTGCGCAGGCTTGTGACGCCGATGGCGCGGCGCAGCGGCCCCGCACCCGGCCCACGCGGGCCGGTCGGGCCAGCCGGTCCGATCGCCGCTCTCAGCTTGATTCGAAGCCTTGAGGGTTTAGGCGCTGCCAGCGCCAACTGTCTTCGCACATCTGGGCCAGGCCTCGCTGGGCGCGCCAGCCCAAGAGGCTGAGCGCTCTCGCGGGGTCCGCGTAACACGCATCGATATCGCCGGGTCGCCGGGCCACCACCTCGAAAGGGATCGGCCGTCCACTGGCTGCTTCGTAGGCGCGCACCAGTTCAAGCACCGAGTGGCCCTGGCCGGTTCCCAGGTTGACGGTAAAAGACCCGCTGTGGCTCAACATGGCCTGAAGCGCCGCCACATGGCCCTGTGCCAGGTCCATCACATGGATGTAGTCGCGCACACCGGTGCCATCGGGCGTGTCGTAGTCTTGACCGAAGACCTGCAGCCGTTGCCGACGTCCCACCGCCACTTGGGCCACAAAAGGCATCAGGTTGTTGGGCACTCCGCGGGAGTCCTCGCCGATCAAACCGCTCTCATGGGCACCCACCGGGTTGAAGTAGCGCAGGATGCCATTGCGCCAAGCTGGCTCGGCCCGGCCCAGGTCTTCCAGGATCTGCTCGCCCATGCGCTTCGTTTGGCCATAGGGGTTTGTGGCCTGTACTGTGGCGTCTTCTCGGATGGGCAAGCGATCAGGCTTGCCGTACACCGTGGCGCTGCTGCTGAATACCAGGTGGTGACAAGCGTTGGCTTGCATGGCCTGGCACAAGGAAACCAGACCGCCCAGGTTGTTGCGGTAGTAGGCCAGCGGTTGTGCGGTGGACTTGCCCACTGCTTTGAAGGCGGCAAAGTGCACCACTGCGGCAACTCGGTGGCGGGCCAGCACCGCTGCAAGGGCGGGGCCATCGTTCACATCCAGCTTTTCGAAGATCAGGCTGGATCCCGTCAGCTGCTCGATTCGGCGCAGGACCACGGATGAGCTGTTGCTGAAGTTGTCCAAGCCTACGACCTGGAACCCTGCACCATGCAGCGCCAGCCAGGTGTGTGAACCGATGTAGCCAGTAGCCCCGGTCAGCAAGACAGTCGTCATAGGCTGAATTATTTCAGCATGACGTACTTTTCCCACGAGTTGGCTTGCTGCCCCGCCACCGGCGTGTCTGCACGGCCTGGTCCTGGGCCATCCCCTGGGTAAGGGTGGTCTAGCTCGCAAGCCCTCTCTTGCAAAACCCCAATGGCAAGCTCGACCGTCCCGCCCTCAAGGCCTTCCATGTGCAGCCGGCGACATAGTGCCGCATGACCGCCCTCGTGACGTTGGGCATTTTCAGGGCTGTGCCTGGGGCTTGAGCCCTGCGGCAACCGGCGAGCCCGTGTTGTCCCTGAATTTCGGCTGGCTGTCAGGCGTGTCGAGCGCGGTGCGAACAAACCGGGCACTTGGGCTGGCGGGCCAGTCGGACCTCATCCCATTGCGCAGTGCGCAGGTCCAACATGCACAGGCGACCGGCCAAGCTGCTGCCGGTACCCGACAACAGCTTCAGCGCCTCAGCCGCCTGCAGGCTGCCGATGATGCCCACCAGGGGGGCAAATACGCCCATGGTGGCGCAGCGCACTTCTTCGAAAGTGGTGTCGGGCGGGAAGACACAGGCGTAGCAGGGGTGCTCAAGCTGCCGGGTGTCGTACACCGAAATCTGCCCGTCCCAGCCGATGGCTGCGCCAGAAACCAGGGGAATCCGATGGGCCACACAGGCGGCGTTGACCGCTTGTCGGGTGCTGAAGTTGTCGCTGCAGTCCAGTACCACATCATGCTGGCCCACCAATTCATGCAGCCGCGCGGCATCAGCCTTTTCCTGCAAGGTTCGGATGCGCGCCAGCGGATTCATCTGCAGCATACGCTGGCGGGCCGACTGAACCTTGGGCTGCCCCACTGTGTCTTGGCCATGAGCGATCTGGCGTTGCAGATTGGTCACATCTACAGTGTCGTGGTCGACCAAGGTGATGCGTCCCACGCCACCGCCGGCCAGGTACAGGGCCACCGGCGAGCCCAGGCCGCCAGCCCCAATCACCAGAGCCCGCGAATCTAGCAGCCGTTTTTGGCCCTCGACCCCCAGCTCGGGCAGGAGGATGTGGCGCGAATAGCGCAGCAGCTCGTCGTCGGTCATGGCTGCGGGCAGCCTTGGTAGATCAGCAGGCTGTGCCCCAGCGGTGGCGGTTCAGGATTCAGGCGCCTGCGCCTTTCGCTCGGTCGCTGCCTTGCTGGCCGCTACCGGCTTGCCCTTAAGTTGGTTCAACGCCTGCTGCAAGGGGAAATCTTCCGTGCTGCCAAATTCGGGCAGCGGTTTGATTTCATTGTTCTTGCTCATCTCCTCGAGCTTTTTGCGCGCTTCCTCGCGGGCCTTCTCACGGGTGGCGTCCTTGGCCTCATCGGCTTGGCTGAGGTGCTTGCTCAGGTCGGCCTCACGGGTGCGAAGCGCTGCAAAGACATTGCCTTCTGCGGTTTCGTCCAGCCATACATCGGGCACGATGCCCTTGGCTTGAATGCTGCGGCCATTGGGCGTGTAGTAGCGCGCGGTGGTGATCTTCAGGGCGGTTTCGGCCGACAGTTGGCGCACCGTTTGCACCGAACCTTTGCCGAAGGTCTGCGCGCCCATGATGGTGGCACGCTTGTGGTCTTGTAGCGCCCCAGCCACGATTTCGCTGGCCGAGGCCGAGCCTTCGTTGACCAGCACCACCAGTGGCACCTTTTTGACGGCGTCGGGCAGGCGGCGTAGCGGATCGTTGCCACCGCGGCGCAGGTAGTGTTCGGGCGTGGCCTTGAAGACAGCCTTGGCGTCCTGCAACTGGCCGTTGGTGGACACCACCACCACGTCAGAGGGCAAGAAGGCTGCCGACATCGCCACCGCGCCTTCGAGAAGACCGCCTGGATCGTTGCGCAGGTCCAGCACCAGACCCTTGAGGTTGGGGTCTTGCTTGTATAACTCGTCCAGCTTACGAACGAAGTCGTCGACGGTACGGTCTTGGAACTGGCTAACCCGCAACCAACCGTAACCGGGTTCCACCATCTTGGCGCGCACGCTTTGCATGCGGATCTCTTCGCGGATGATACTCACCGGAAAGCTGCGGCTTTCCGCTTTGCGGAAAATGGTGAGGACCACCTTGGTCGCAGGCTCGCCGCGCATGCGCTTGACCGCCTGGTCCATGCTCAAGCCCTTGACGGGTGTGTCGTCAATGCGGGTGATGAGGTCGCCGCTCCTTAAGCCTGCACGGAAAGCCGGCGAGCCTTCGATCGGCGTGACGACCTTCACCACGCCGTCTTCCATGCCGATCTCAATGCCCACGCCCACGAAGCGGCCGCTGGTGCCTTCGCGGAACTCTTTGAAGCTCTTCTTGTCGAAGTACTGGCTGTGTGGGTCCAGTCCCGAGACCATGCCCGAGATGGCGTCGGTGATCAGTTTCTTTTCATCCACCGATTCCACATAGTCGCTCTTGACGATGCCAAACACCGCCGCGAGTTGTTGCAGCTCTTCCAAGGGCAGCGGTGAAAACGCACTGCGTGCGTAGGCCGAAAACTGAAGCGTGGTCAGCGCACCCGCCAGTGCGCCGATGGCCACCAGGCCGGCAACCTTGAATTTGGAGCTCATGTTCGATCCGATCCCGCGTCGCCGCGATGTCCCAGCAATCTTCTGATTCTAAGGACTTGCCGTGGTTTGGGGTATGCCCCGGTTTGAAGTTCTTCAGCCGATTCAGGACATTCTTGGAAAGGTCACCACATGATCCATCTCAAGGCGTATGCCGATCCATTCGCCCAGCTGGTGGTCGTGGTGGCTGGGCACGTGGGTCAGCACCTGTTCGCCCGTGGCCAACCGCAGGGTGTACAAGAACTCCGAGCCCCGGAAGGCCTTGCGTTCGATGCGCCCCTTCACTGGGCTGTCGTCGTCGTGCAGGATGTCGTCGGCGCGTAGCAGCACATCACACTGGCCGTCGGGATAGGCGCTGGGCAGTGGACATTCGTTGGGGTTGTCAATCTCGCCCAGTGGGGTGTGCACGCAGGGGCCATGGGCACACATGATGATCTGCGCCTGCGTGAACACCGCGTGCCCGATGAATTCGGCCACAAAGCGGGTAGCGGGCCGGTGGTAGAGCTCGTAGGGGCTGTCCCACTGCTCAAGTCGGCCTTGGTGCATGACGCCGATCACGTCGCCCAGAGCGAAGGCCTCCTGTTGGTCATGGGTCACGAACAGGGCGGTGGTGCCGGTTTGCTTCAGGATGGAGCGAAGGTCATGGGCCAAGCGCTCGCGCAGGTCAACGTCCAGGCTGGAAAACGGCTCGTCCAGCAGCAAGAGTTGGGGACGTGGAGCCAGGGCGCGCGCCAGGGCGATCCGTTGCTGCTGCCCGCCCGACAACTGATGCGGCGCGCGTTGGGCCGCATGGGCCAGCCCTACCACGTCCAAGAGTTCGGCCACCCGCTGCCGGCGCTCGGCAGCGGCCAGGTGTTTGACACCGAAGCCAATGTTGTCGGCCACGCTGAGGTGTGGAAACAAGGCGTAATCCTGAAACACCATCCCGATGTGGCGGTCTTCGGGCGGCAGGTGCAGGCCGGGTCCGCTGATGGGGCGACCCTGAACCCAAATGCGGCCCTGACTGGGGTGCTCCAGCCCGGCGATGGCGCGCAACAGGCTGGTCTTCCCACAGCCTGAGGGCCCAATCAGCACCCCGAGTTGGCCGGCTGTCAGGCTCAGGCACACGCTGTGGGCGGCGGCCCGGCTGGCACCCGGGTAGTGCATGGTGACGTGATCCACCTGAAGAAACATCCGCCTATGATACGGGTTTGTTGGTAAATGCAAACCATTCCTATTCATTAGCCCTGAAGGCCTGTTTTCGGCCCACCTGCTCGTTATGCGTCTTATCGGCCTTTTTACCGCGTTGCTGTGCGCCGCCTTGGGCCTGCCCGTCCTGGGGGTTCTGGGCTCCTGGGTGGGTGCAGACGCGCAGGCCTGGGCCACCTTGGCGCACCAGTGGGACACGGTGCTGCCGGGCTATGCCTTGACCTCGGGGCTGTTGCTGGTGGCGGTCGCGTTGGGGGTGACCTTCTTGGGCGCGGGGGCTGCAGCGGCAGTGACGCTGTTTGACTTTCCCGGCAGGCGGGTATTCGAGTGGGCACTGTTGTTGCCTTTGGCAATGCCGGCCTATGTGATGGCCTATGCCTACACCGATGCGCTGCAGTTCAGCGGGCCGGTGCAAACGGCGTTGCGCTCTGTCCTGGGGCTTCAGGGTGCCTTATGGCCGGATGTGCGCAGTCTGGGTGCAGCCATCATCTTGTTCACGCTGGCCTTGTACCCCTATGTGTACCTGCTTACCCGCACGGCCTTGGCCGAGCGCGGCGTTCAGATGATGGAGGCTGCGCGCTTGCTGGGTGCGGGCTTCTGGCGCCGAGTGGTGGAAGTGGCGCTGCCCCTGGCGCGTCCAGCCATTGCTGCTGGGGTAGCGCTGGCCTTGATGGAGACAGTGGCCGATTACGGCGTAAGCGCCTTTTTTGGACTGGATACCTTGGCCACGGGCATCTACAAGGCCTGGTTGGCGATGAACGATCGGTGGGCCGCGGCACAGTTGGCCAGCATGCTGCTGGCGATGGTGGCGCTGCTGCTGTGGATCGAGCGGCGCGCACAGGCGCGGTTGCGCTTTGCCAGCACGCGCCAGGGCCCGACCAGTTCGCAAGACGCACGGCCTTTGGCGCTGCGGGGCGGATTGTCAGTACTGGCCGTTGCGTTGTGCGCGCTACCGGTGATGTTGGGCTTTGGTGTTCCGGTGGTGCTGCTCTTGCGCCTGCTGTGGCAAGAACTGATGTTCTCAGACTGGGGCTTGCCCCTGGGAAATTTTGGCCACTGGGCTTGGGCGAGCTTTCGCCTGGCCCTAAGCGCTGGGCTGCTGACCACTGGCTTGGCCTTGTTGTTGGCTTTCCTGCAAAGGGCCAACCGACGATCGGTGCAGGGGCCTTGGGACCGTGGCTTGCAACTGGGCCTGGCTGGCGGGGCGCAGGTGATGGGGCTGGGCTATGCCGTACCGGGTGGCGTGATTGCCGTGGGAATCTTGCTGCCGCTGGCATGGGTGCAGGCTGCGGTGCCACAGTGGGGTATGCCGGCCTTGTTCACCGGCACCGTCCTGGGCTTGATGCTGGCCTACCTGGTGCGGTTTTCAGCGGTTGCACTGCAGGCGGTGGAAGCCGGCTACTCGCGCGTGCCTGCTGCGGTGGATGACACCGCACGGCTCTTGGGTGCGCGTGCCTTTCGGGTGCTGCGGGAACTGCACCTGCCTCTGCTGCGGCGCAGTGCCTTGGCCGCGCTCTTGTTGGTGTTTGTTGATGTGATGAAGGAACTCCCGGCTACTTTGGTGCTGCGTCCCTTCAACACGGACACCTTGGCGGTGGTGGCCTTCAATCTGGCACGCGATGAACGCTTGGGTGAAGCGGCACTGCCCAGCCTGGCCATTGTGCTGGTTGGTTTGATCCCGGTGGTGCTGCTGTCGCGTGCATTGCGCACCGACTCAGCGCAGGCCCCGAACTGATGCGGGCGATGTCGCCAGCAGGGCGTTGACCAGCGCGTGTAGGCCTTGTGCCTCGCGTGCCGGCTCAAAGCAGGCTGCACGCAGGCGGGCCTGGGCCTGCAGCGTGAACCGAAACTCTTCATCGGTCTGAAAGCGCTGCAAAGCCCGCGCCAAGCCCTGCGCGTCGCCCACTTCAAAGTAGCCGGCGTAGTCGCTGCCCAACATACCCACGTTGCCGGCCACTCGGCTTGCAAGCACTGGCGTGGCGCTGCACACGGCTTCCATGATCACGTGCGCGCCGCCTTCGATGCGGCTCGTGTGCACCAGCACGTGAGCCCGCTGAATACGCCGCCGCGCGGTTTCGTGTGTGCAGGCCCCCAGCCACCGGTAGAGCGGGCATTGGGCCTGCGTAGCCAAGGCTGCGGCAGCCCATTGGGGTTCCAGCGCAGCGCCAAGGTGGTCGATGCGGATGCTTGGCGCACAGGCCGGTTTCTGCAGCGGCATGACCTGATGCAACAAGCACGCCGCCTGCATCAAGGTCAGCGGGTCTTTTTCATCGCGCAGGTGCCCAACCATGAGCGCCCGTAAAGGATGGTGGCGCAAGTCGGGCTTGTCCACCGCACGGCGCGTGGTGGTGGACTGAAAGATGAGCGTGGCCTTGTGGGCGAGCGCTGCAGGCAGGTCCCGCAGGGCTTGGTCTTGCAGCACCACCAGGTGCTGAGCGGCCCGCATGGACTGCTGCACCTCGGCCACCGTGGTGCCGTCGGCGCTGTGCAGGTCTTTGTAGAGGTCGGTTCCGGTCAGTACCACGGCAAGGCCCAGCGCACCCCGTTGGCGGTGCCAAGCGTTGATCGAAGCTGCGGAGCGGCGGGCATGCAAGGCCAACATGGCCTGTGCCTGCAAAGCCAGATCATTCACCCGTGCCTGAGGCTGCAAGCCCGCGCCGGGCCCCAGGTCCAACCGGCTATGCGGCCACCGGTCTGCCAACAACACCGTATGCTTGGCACTGAGGTGGCGGGCCCATCGGCGCGCCGTTTGCCAATTACCGTTGTTGGCGTCGGCCCAGGCCGGAGTGACGATCACCACCACCGGCTTGGCCTGCTTGAATTTCATGTGAGGTTTATATCTCGAGATGAGCGGGGTTCCCGATCAAGCCGGTGACTTGGCGGCAGCTTTGGAGCAGTCTAGAGCCCGAACCCTGGCCCTGATGGAGGCCTGGTGTCAGGCCTCACCCGAATTACGGGTGCCGCAGCTGCCCACGCTGAACCTGCCCCTTTGGGAATGGGGCCATGTGGGCTGGTTCCAAACTTGGTGGGTCGGGCGCAACCGCCAGCGTGCCCTGGGCCTGGGTTGCAATCCTGAACATGAACGCAGCGCGCCGGCGCGCGCCGATGCAGACGAGCTGTACAACTCGAGCACAGTGCCGCATGCTCGGCGCTGGTCGCTAGACCTGCCCGGTGTGGATGTGGTGCGGGCGGAGCTGTCTCGCGGCCTGGAGGAAACGCTGCAATGTCTGGAGCAGGCTGGACGTCAGGGCCACGACCTGTACTGTTGGCAGCTGGTGCTGGTGCATGAAGACATGCACCAGGAGGCGGTCTTGTACATGGCACAGTCATTGAAGCTGCCGATCGTGGTGCCGATGGACGCGACCGCCCAGCTCGGGGATCTGGCGCCACGGTGTGAGCTCAGCCTGACCGCCTCGCCAGTG
Source organism: Betaproteobacteria bacterium (assembly GCA_016868355.1). Classification (GTDB taxonomy): domain Bacteria; phylum Pseudomonadota; class Gammaproteobacteria; order Burkholderiales; family Burkholderiaceae_C; genus RFTU01. Next base: position 218,737 of record VGHB01000002.1, read on the forward strand.
CGGCGCGCCGTGGTAAGCGCACAAACGTGGGTGCTGGGCCAGCAAGCTGTGCCGGGGCGTTTTTGTTTTGATAACGAATGTGGCCCCCACGAACACCACCTTGGCACCTTTGAGATCGACCTTCAGGCGGTGAGCTGGGGCCAGTACCTACCGTTCTTGCAGGCCACGGGCTACCCCGCGCCTGCCCATTTGCGTTGCGTGTCAGGGCAATGGAAGGTGCGGCAGTGGGGTGTCTGGCACCCTTTGAATCCGCACTCAGCAGCGGCCTACCTCAGTGCGGCCGATGCACAGGCCTGGTGTGATTGGGCGGGCCGGGCGCTGCCCACCGAGGCGCAGTGGGAGTGCGCAGCCTTGACTGCGCCCGGGTTTGAGTGGGGCCAGGTGTGGGAGTGGACGGCCAGCCCCTTCAAGCCCTATCCGGGTTTCACGCCACATCCCTACCGGGACTACTCGGTCCCGTGGTTCGGGACCCATCGCGTGCTGCGTGGGGCCAGCGCACTTACTGCGGCACGGCTGCGCAGCCCGCGCTACCGCAACTTCTTTTTGCCTGAGCGGCAAGATGTGCCGGCGGGGTTTCGCACGGTGGGGCGTACCCCTTAGCTTGACGGTTTGGCCCGATCACTGGGCGCGCGCCCAAAAGACCGCGAAGGCCTGGGCCTCATCGGTCCAGTGTCTTTGGCTGCCAAAACCCGCCTGTTGCAGTAGGTCGCTAAACCCGTGCACCGTCCACTTGTAGGAGTTCTCAGTATGCAGCGTTTGTCCGGCCTGCATGAAACGTTGGCGAGGCTGCCCCGACTCGTCGCGCCACTGGACAGTCAACGCATCCCGCGCCTGCAGGTGCATTTCAATGCGCTGTTGCACAGGGTCGTAGTGCGCCCGGTGGCGCCATTCGGGCAAGTGGAAATTCGCCTGCAAGAGGCGGTTGAGGTGCAAGAGCAGGTTGAGGTTGAACGCGGCTGTCACCCCCAGTGCATCGTCGTAGGCGGCTTCCAGGGTGGGGGTGTCCTTGACCAAGTCCACACCGATGAGCAAACCACTGCCCTTGTCTGGGCCGCATGCTTGCCGCACGCTGCGCAGAAAATCCAGGGCTGCATCGGGGGTGAAGTTGCCGATGCTCGAGCCTGGATAGAACCAAAGGCGTGGGCCAGCGGCCGCCTGCTCGATGGGCGCTGGCAGCACCACGCCGCCTGAAAAGTCCACCCCCAGGCCCCACATTTCCATCCCCGGGTGCTGTCGCTGAAGGCACTGCAGGGCATCTTGCAGGAACCGCACCGAAATATCGATGGCCACATAGCGAGCTGGCTCGAATTGCCCGAACAAAGCGGCCGCCTTGTTGCAGTTCCCGGCGCCCAGGTCCAAGAAGGTAGCTCCTTTAGGAAGCGCTTGGGCTATCTCCTGGCCATGGGCGGCAAACAGGGCTGCTTCGGCTCGGGTGGGGTAGTACTCGGGCAACTCGGTAATGGCCTCAAACAGTCGGGAGCCCAAGGCGTCGTAAAGGAACTTCGGCGAGCAGTGGGCCTGGGCCTGCATCAGGCCCTGGGTCAACTCGCGCCGCAAGGCCGCATGGTCTTCACGATAGACCTGAATGACTCGAGGCTGGCGACCAGCCTTTTCAGCTTCGTCAAGCATGGGGATCGAAAATCGACTTAAATCTAGATTTTTGTCAACACTCAGGTTCAAGGAGCTTTCATGATCAGCTTATCGCCTTCGCGTACCCTGCGCGCGCTCATGGCCGGCGCCGTCATGGTCTGGGGCATTGTCAGCCATGCGCAAACCGTATTTCGGGTGACCACGATTCCTGAGGAGGCGGCCACCGAGCAGGTACGCAAGTTCACACCGATAGCCACCTACCTGGAACAGAAGCTGGGAATGAAGGTCGAGTTCACACCTGTCAACGACTACCCGGCAGCGGTGGAGGCACTGGTCAACAAGAAGGTGGACCTGGTCTGGTTCGGTGGATTCACCCATGTCCAAGCCAACCTTCGAAGCGGGGGCAAGATCGTTCCCTTGGCACAACGCGAGGAGGACACTCGATTTCAGTCGGTGTTCATCGCCAAGACCAACTCAGGAATCAAGGCCCTGGCCGACATGAAGGGTAAGCAGATCTCTTTCGGCTCGCAAAGCAGCACCTCGGGCCATCTGATGCCCCGCAGCTTCTTGCTGCAAGCCGGTTTGAACCCCGAGAAGGACTTCCGCCGTGTAGCCTACAGCGGCGCGCATGACGCCACCATCGCCTCGGTGGTTAGCGGCAAGGTCGATGCTGCAGCATTGGACATCACGGTGTGGCGCAAGTTTGTGGGCGAAAACAAGGTCGACACCAAGGATGTGGATGTGTTTTACACCACCCCGGCCTTTTTCAACTACAACTGGTCGGTGCATGCCGATATGCCGGGGGCCCTGCAAGAACGGGTCAAGAGGGCCTTACTGGACTTAAACCCAGCCGACCCGGGACAGGCTGAGATCCTCAGGCTCAACCGCGCCACGCGCTATGTGCCCACTACGCCGGACAACTACAAGGGCCTGGAGGCGGCGGCGCGCAGCGCCGGGCTGCTCTGAGCCAGACTGCGGTGAACTTGTCCATCACCCCGACCCAAGCGAGCCCGAGCGGGTACGGCTTGGCAATGGAGCTGCGCCAACTGGCGGCTCGCCATCCGGCAGCCCAGCCCAGTGCGCTGCCGGCCCTCGTAGACATTGAGCTGCAGATCAACGCCGGCGAGCAGGTTGCGGTAATCGGCCCTTCCGGCGCCGGCAAGACCACCTTGCTGCAGGTGATGTCGGTGGCGTTGAAGCCCACCTCCGGAGACCTTACTTTGGGCGGGCTTGATCCCTGGGCCTTGAGCCACCGGCAACGGCAAGGCCTTCGGGGATGTTTATTCGTGGCGCCTCAGGTGCCGCCACTGCCACCACGTCAACGTGTGGTCACCTCGGTCTTGGCTGGTCAGCTGCCGAGGCTTTCCCTCTTTGCCAGCCTGCGATCGCTGTTTTACCCACGCGACATTCCGGCGGCCTACGCAGCGCTTGAGGCCTTTGACTTGGGTGACAAGCTCTTCGATCGGGTTGACCGCCTGTCCGGGGGAGAACGCCAACGCGTGGGCTTGGCCCGCGCATTGGTGTCGCCAGGGGCCTTGTGGCTGATCGACGAGCCCCTGTCGGCACTGGACCCGGCCCGGGCCCAGCAGGCCATTCGCACCTTGGTGGACCGTACCCGAGCTGCAGGCGTTACCCTGGTGGCCACCTTGCATCAGGTGGACATGGCACTGGCCAATTTTGCTCGCGTAGTGGGCATGCGCGAAGGCCGCGTGGTGTTCGACCTGCCGCCCGATCAGATCAGCCGCGAACGGCTCCAGGCCTTGTACAGCCAGTTCGAGCATGAGCTGCGTGGTGAGGCGGCCTTGCCCTCAGCTGTGACCCTGCCGCACAGCGCGCCACCGGTGGTGATGCACTGTCGGTGAGCGCATCTGTGTCCGGTCCTTTGCGGCCCGCGCCCGAGCGCGACCCGGCTTGGTTGGGGCGTGTGGCAACGGTATTGACCGTGCTTGTGCTGTTATGGCCATTGGGCGTGGCCACCGAGTTCCGGCCTTGGGTCTTGTTTGAGCCAGGTAATCTGAAAGTCACGGGCCAGTTCCTGTCGACGTTTTGGCCGCTGGCGCACTCTGGCGAGTTCTTGGAAATGGTGGTGCGCGAGACCTGGCGTACGGTGGCCATGGCTACGGCAGGCGTGACCCTGGCCTTGGTCTTGGCCGTACCCTTGAGCTTGATCAGCACGCGGGTCTTGTCGGTGTCCGCGCTCAGTGGTCGCATGGCTATGCTGCCTGCGGCGATGCGCACCTTGGCGCGGTGGTTGTTGATCGTTTTGCGCTCCATCCCTGAACTGGTGTGGGCCCTCGTGTTTGTAAGGGTGGTGGGCCTGGGTCCCACGGCCGGTGTACTGGCCATTGCTCTGACCTATGGCGGCATGTTGGGTAAGGTCTACGGGGAAATCCTCGAAAGTGGTGAAGTGCATGCCACGCAGACCCTCCTGCGTAACGGTAGCGGGCGTTTGCAGGCTTTCTTTTGGGGCTTGTTGCCCACAAATGCAGGTGAGTTGACCTCCTACACCGTCTACCGCTGGGAGTGCGCTATCCGTTCTTCTGTGGTGTTGGGCTTCGTGGGTGCAGGCGGACTGGGGCAACAGCTGGATAACTCGATGAAGATGTTCAATGGTGGAGAGGTGGCCAGTATGCTGCTGGTGTTTGTGGCCCTGGTGGCCCTGGCAGACCGCACCAGCGCGTGGCTGCGCAAGGCTTTGGCCTGATCGGACGCGCCATGAATCCCATCAGCCGCGAGGCTGCCAACCAACCCTATCGCCTGCCGCCGCCCCTGTTCAGCGCGCGGTGCACCGCCTGCTGGTTTAGCTTGTGCCTGTTGGTATTGGTGGTCAGCAGTTTTTGGTCCCTCGACCTGCAGTGGCGGCAGTTCTTGTCGATGGAAGCCCTGCGCAGCATGGGCCGCTTCGTGGCTGAATTTTTTCCGCCCGACACTTCAGCGGGCTTTCTGCACAAGGTGTTGGTGGGAACCTGGGAAACGCTTGCGATGTCGGTCTTGGGTACAGCGCTTGCCGCCCTGGTTGGCCTGGCCTTGGCCATTCCTGCCAGTCGCTTGCATGAGCACGATGCCGTACCGTTGCGAGCAGTGACGCGATGGTTGCTCAACGCTCTGCGCTCGATCCCCGAGCTGGTGTGGGCCTCTTTGCTGCTGATTTCGGCGGGTCTGGGGCCGTTTGCCGGCACCTTGGCCTTGGCCTTTCACACCGCTGGTGTGTTGGGGCGCCTGTTCGCTGAGGCTATTGAAAATGCGCCCCCGTCACCCGGCCAGGCGCTGCGTCACCATGGGGTGGGGCGGTTGGCGGTAGTAGCCTATGCCACCTTGCCCCAGGTGTTGCCGCAACTGATGAGCTACACCTTGTACCGTTGGGAAAACAACATTCGGGCCGCCGCGGTGCTGGGCGTGGTGGGGGCTGGAGGCCTGGGGCAGTTGTTGGCCTTCCACATGGGCCTGTTTCAAATGGGCAAGACGGCGACCATCCTGGCAGCCATGCTGCTGATGGTGGCCGTGGTGGATGCCTTGAGCCACGGGTTGCGGCGCTGGCTCACACGCTGAGCGTAAAGCAACGCGGGCATTGCATTTTTAGGGCCCTAAAGGCGATGTGGATGAATACCCCGAGTGGGCAACTCGGCCGACGGTCTTCAATCCCTCAGAGTACCAGCGGATAACTGCAGGCTCTGTAAGTTCTTTTGCCCAGAGCGGAGTAGAGCTCGGCTGTATGCACGATGCGAAGCAAGGGTGGCGCGTAGCAACAGCGCCGCAATGGTGAGCTCAAACGCACCCAGGACCGCAGACCCTAAGTACAACCTGGTCGAGAGCTTATTTGATTCGCCCGCAGCGGTACAGCGTTGGACGGCAAGCCACGTTCTCGTCATGCTGAATTGCAACAAGATCTGCCCTTGGTCCCGTTGCTCAACCCGCCAAGCGCTGAAATTTTCGGAAGCTCCCGCTCCAAGTGCGTGTGCCGTAACATCGGTTGCCTTTTCTGAGACGAAGCGGTTCAATAAAAAGCGCTCGGAACGGAACAAGTCACTGCAGAAAAAGGCTTCTGTCCATTCCCGGATGCTGATCTCGCCCGGCACCGAGGCGTAGAAGTGATCGGCGTAGTGGGGGCGTTGCGCATACCGCGCCAACGAAGACCATTCAGGGATCTGCTGCCAGGGCTCCAGCGTGGTTGGGGTCATAACGAAATTTAGATGGGCCGCAGGCCCGTCAGCCTACTCTGATTCGATATCCAGCCGCCGTGTCAGCGCGTTACGGATGAACTGCTTCTCATAGTGGCGATCGCGCCGAGCTCTCTTGGCCTCTGATCGCTGACCGCGGCGCTTGTCAACCACTATCTCACTGAGGCGACTCAGATCACTGAGGTCGCGGACCTCGTTTGGGGAGTTGCGGCGGGGCATCGTGGTGGTTTGTTGCTTCATTCAAAGAGTCAGGTGGGTGGGGCCTCCAAATACCTTTGGATGAGGTCTTCCACGCCCGAACTAGATTGTGTCAAATACCCCCGAGCCCTTCGTGGTACGGGGCGATACGAGAAGCCATACGACTGCGATCCCTTCAAGTCTTCTGTTTCCGCGCGAGCGTACCGCGCGCATCCAGGAGGCAGCGCACGCTTCTTCGGAATCGGCACAGGCGAGCAATACCCTACCATTCGGTCGATGAAGGGGCGAATAAAGCGTAAGTTGCTGCAGGAGCAGGCCTGGCAAGCTGGCGCTCCCGAAACCACGATTGCTCCAATCTGTCCACTTTGCGCGCGGCCCATCCCGCCAAGCCAGCGCGATGCACATCACTTGGTGCCGAAGTCACGCGGGGGTCGGGAGACCGCTTGGCTCCACAGAATTTGTCACCGGCAATTGCATGCGCTGATCAGCGAGGGCGAATTGGCGAGCCGATATAACCATGTTGAGGCGCTATTGGCCCACCCTGAGGTTGCGCGATTTGTGCAATGGGTAAAGACCAAGCCGGATGACTTCTTTGAGAAGACGCGCAAGAGCCGTGAGAAGGGCCGGCGAATTGTTGGCTAGCTTGCGCTTAAACCGTATGTCGGGCGGTGCAACGCGAGGGATGCCGGAGACTGTGGCGCTTCAGGATTCAATTTGATCTCACCCCAATTTTCTGGACACCGCTGGACCTGAGATTTCCGGCGACACTCGACGAAGGACAGTTCGCCATGAAGAAGAGCAAATTCACCCAGGAGCAGATCGTATTCGCGCCGCGCCTCGCCGCGCCAGGCCCGGGCCGGCATGTGGGTCGAAGAGGTGTGCCGCAAGCTCGGGATCTCGCAAGCTTCTATGCCTAGAAGAAGAAGTTTGGCGGCATGGGGGTGAGCGAGTTGCGGCGCTGCTCCAATCTTGGATCTGGCTAAGCTGTTGGTTTTTTAGAGGACTCTAACCTTAGTCTGGTGCCTCCGACAGGCGTCAGTCAAGCAGTTGGCTCAAATTTTGCCTATAACAATCAACAACTTGGCTGATCAGTTGCCGTTGACTGTCCCCTGGAAGCACAAATTTGTCACCTGAGATGTCCCCTGGATCTGGCGCTGTACTCGTGTGAGCTGGTCTGTCGTCCGATGGGGGGAGGGTAGCTCTGCTACCTACGCCTTGGAGTACCTGTTGCTACACACCAAAAGGAGTCTCTGATGGACGGTCGTGGGCACCGGCGAGACGCGTACTTGGATCGAGGGGGCAACTTGCCTTGGGCGTTAGCAAGTACGGCTGTGAGGGCAGGTTTGCGCGTATGCAAGGGGAGCACAGTCAGAAAGCCACTTCTGCCCGACGATCTTGCCCTTGTTCCACTGCTCGCGATGAGCTGTATTGGTAACGGGTCCGATAGTGTCTCCCATCAAGTTGAGGGCCGACCTAGATGCGCCTGCCAGCGACAACGGCGCTTGCCCTGAGTCAAGGCCCAGTCGTACCAGCCGCCCACGCCCACGCCCACGCCGAACGGCTGCATTCGGGCGCCGGTCCAGACTGATACTCCCGGCCAAGAGCTGCCGTTGAGCTCGCTCCTCTTCCGGGCATCGCAACTCAGTGTTCCCGCGCCGAACTCTGTGCGAAGGTCGGCTGTGAGGAGTGAGCGCACGAAGGCGAACCTCTGGGAGAACGATCAAGGCCGACCCCCGCCGTACTGCTTACCTGCCTTCCAGGACGCGTCAGACCAAGAACTGCTCCGTCAACCGGCTCCAGAAGGCTGCGCCCACCGAGAGGTTGTCGTCGTGGAAGTCATAGCGCGGGTTGTGCAGGCCGCGTCCGCCGTCCGACGGACCGTTGCCAATGCGGAGCAATGCCCCCGGGCAGACCTGCAGCATGTAGGCGAAGTCCTCGCTGCCCATCATGCGCGGGAACTCGAGCTCCACCCGTTCGCTGCCTAGGAGTTCGGTGGCCACCTGTCCTGCGAAGGACACGGCTGCGGGATCGTTTTGCACCACGGGATAACCCTCCACGTAACGTATGGACGCTTCAGTGCCGTAGCCTGCTGCAGTCGCGTTGACCAGGGAGATGATGCGTTCACGTAGCAATGACCGGACGGCAGTGCTGAAAGAACGAACGCTGATGCCGATCTCGGCCTCGGTAGGGATGACGTTGAGCGCATCGCCCGAACGCAGCCGTCCCACCGTGACCACGGCTGACTCGTTCGGGTCGACGTTGCGCGACACCACGGTCTGCAGTGCCATCACGATCGCCGCGGCGGCTACCAGCGGATCCACCGCCAGGTGCGGCCGCCCGGCATGGCCGCCCACGCCGGTGATGGTGATGAAGACGCGGTCCCCTGCTGCGAGGAAAGGGCCAGGTCGCATAAGCAGATTCCCCTGCGGCGCACCCGGGTGGTTATGCATGGCGAATACCCGGTCGCAGGGAAATCGATCGAAGAGCCCATCGGCGATCATGGCTTTTGCCCCACTGTCGAATCCCCGCTCTTCAGCCGGCTGAAAAATCAGGTTCAGCGTGCCGCTGAACCGGCGCGTCTCCGCCAGATGCCGGGCAGCACCCAGCAACATGGTGGTGTGCCCGTCGTGGCCACAGGCATGCATGCAACCGGGCACGGTGCTGGCATAGGGCAAGCCCGTATCTTCCTGGATCGGCAAGGCGTCCATGTCCGCTCGCAGGCCCAGGCGCCGGTGGCCGTCGCCCACTCGCAACTGCGCGACCAAACCGGTGCCACCGATACCGCGCGTCACCTCGTAACCCCACTGAGTCAGCTTCGCAGCCACCAGGCCAGAGGTCTTGTATTCGGCAAACGCCAGCTCGGGATGACTGTGGATGTGGCGGCGCCATCCCGCCAGTTCATCCTGCTGGGGTACCAGATCCTCAACCATGGTGAGTCGAGGACCTTGATGAGGGCTCATCAGTTGCTGTCCATCACGATCTTGTTGTCCTTGGCAATGCGCTGATAGAACTTGATGCGCTCGGCGATTTCCTTTCGGTAGGCGGCTGGAGAGATGTCTTCAGGCACGATCAAGCCCTTCTCGACCCATAGGGCCTGGTTGGCTCGGTCGCTGATGATCTTGCGCGTTTCTTGGTAGAGCCGGTTGACGATGGCTTCCGGTGTCTTGGCCGGTGCGGCCAGTCCGTTCCATGAGGTCAGGTTCAGATCGGGCAGCTTCAGTTCGTCAAAGGTCGGTACGTCGGGCAGCTGCGGCACGCGGCTCGGCGCGGCCACCGCCAGTGCCCGCAGCTTGCCGCTCTGGATCTGGGTCAAGTTGGATGACAGGTTGTTCCATGTCAGCTGTACCTGGCCGCTCAACAGGTCGTTGAGTGCCGGACCCGCGCCCCGGTAAGGAATGTGGGTCATTGGCAGGTTGGCCTGGTTCTTCAGCAATTCCATGCTCAAGTGCGCGACGGAGCCGTTACCCGCGCTTGCGTAGTTGAGCACGCGCGGGTTGGCGCGGGCGTACTTCACCAGCTCGTCGAATGTCTTGACGGGCAGCCCTGGATTGATCACCAGCACGTTGGCCAGCCTACCAATGAGGGTGATGGGCTCGAAGTCGTTCACCGCGTCGTACGGCAGCTTGGGGTTCATCGCTGGGTTGACGACATGCGTGCTCTGCGAGGTGACGACAAGGGTGTAGCCGTCGGGTGCTGCCTTGGCGACGAAGCTCGAGCCGATGGCACCGCCAGCACCGCCGCGGTTGTCAATGACGACCGGCTGCCCGAGGCTGCGGCTCAGGGGTTCTCCGATCAGCCGACCGGACATGTCGACTGCGCCGCCCGCCGCGAACGGCACCACGAGCGTGATCGGCTTGGTTGGGTAGGTGCTGGCGCGAGACAACGAAGGCAGTCCTGAGGCGCATAGGCCGGCCGCGGTCGCGGAGATGAACTGGCGGCGGTCGATGGTCATGATGGCGTTGAGTCCGTCGAAGAGGAGCCGAAATCGTAGTCACGGCCGCGCGGCGCATCAAACGACAAATCGATGGTTCGCGATGACATGATGTAATCGGCAGTCATGAAGATGCGCTCGCCGTCGCTGGTCGAACTGCATGCCTTTCTGGCCGTCTGCCGAGTCGGCAGCTTTCGGCAGGCGGCCGAGGATCTGTGCGTCACGCAGGCCGCCGTGAGCCGGGCCGTGCAGCGTCTGGAGCAGCACCTGGGAGGGTGCCGCTTGTTTGACCGTTCATCGCAGGGCGTGCTGCTCAGCGAGCGTGGGCGGCAGTTGCGCCAGCTGACCGAGCGACACGTGACCGCACTGGAATCGGCGGCCGAGCGATTTCTCGCGCCGCGCACGTCGGACAAGCTGCGCCTGTCCGTCATCCCCACGCTCGGGACGAAATGGCTGCTGCCGCGCCTGCCGCGATTCCAGGCTTTGCATCCGGGTCTCGATATCGAGATGCGGCAGTTTCGACACGACGAAGACTTCAGCCGAGACGACGTCGACCTCTGGATCGAAGTCAAGCGTCCGCGCCGTCCGTGGCCAGCGCACCTGCAGGTCGCGTTTCTGATGGGGCGGGACATCGTGCCGGTCTGCGCGCCGCAGGTACTGCCGCGCCTAAAGCGCCCCGGCGACTTGCTGCGGGAAGTGCTGCTGCACCACACCAACTTTCCCGACAACTGGGCGCGCTGGGCAAAGCTTGCGGGTCTGCGTGGCAAGCCCAAACTGGGTCCAGGCTATGACCTGAGCATAAACCTCATCTTTGCGGCCAAGGAGGGCGTGGGTGTGGCCATCACGCAGCCTTGCCTGATCGAGCGCGAACTACAAAACGGTGAGCTTGTCATCCCCTTCGCCCTGCCCGTCTCCACCGGGCGCGGCTATTTCATGTGCGCCGATAGGGACCGCCCGGCCACCGCCGGACAATTGGCTTTCATGTCGTGGCTGCTGGACGAAGCGCGCGCGACCCGGAGAATTTGAAAGCGGCCTGCGGCGGCCGATGGGGGGGAGGGTAGCTCTGTGTTGATTCATCAGCACAACTGAGCCAGTGATCACGTCGAATACTGAGCCACTGGTTTGATAGATGTTCTTGTCACTCGATTGTGGATAAGTCTATCGGGTCTGCTGTTTTTTGATCTCCTTTCTTGGCCTTGCCGCGGGGCTTTGGTGGTGCCGTGCCAGCGGCACTGGAATGCTTGAATCGCCAGCTCTCGTTGCCTGTCTCCACA
>VGHB01000003.1 GCA_016868355.1 Betaproteobacteria bacterium
GCCACAACGCCGGCGCCCACGGTGCGGCCGCCTTCGCGGATGGCAAAGCGCAGGCCTTCTTCCATGGCAATCGGGTTGATCAGCTTGACCGTGATGCTCACGTTGTCGCCCGGCATCACCATCTCCTTGTCCTTGGGTAACTCCACCGCACCCGTCACATCCGTCGTGCGGAAGTAAAACTGCGGACGGTAGTTGTTGAAGAACGGCGTGTGACGGCCACCCTCCTCCTTGGACAACACATAAATCTCAGCCGTAAAGTGCGTGTGCGGCTTCACCGAACCAGGCTTGCACAGCACCTGGCCACGCTCCACGTCCTCACGCTTGGTGCCGCGCAGCAAAATGCCCACGTTGTCCCCAGCCTGCCCCTGGTCCAGCAGCTTGCGGAACATCTCCACGCCCGTGCAGGTGGTCTTTTGCGTGGCACGAATGCCCACAATCTCAATTTCCTCACCCACCTTCACAATGCCACGCTCCACGCGACCGGTCACCACCGTGCCACGACCGGAGATCGAGAACACGTCTTCCACCGGCATCAGGAACGCGCCATCAATCGCACGCTCAGGCGTGGGGATGTAGCTGTCCAGCGCATCGGCCAGCCGCATGATCGCCTCTTCGCCCAGCTCGCCCTTGTCGCCTTCGAGCGCCAGCTTGGCCGAACCCTTGATGATCGGCGTGTCATCGCCAGGAAAATCGTACTTGGAAAGCAGCTCGCGCACTTCCATTTCCACCAGCTCCAGCAACTCAGCGTCGTCCACCATGTCGCACTTGTTCAGGAACACGATGATGTAGGGCACACCCACTTGGCGGGCCAGCAAAATGTGCTCGCGCGTCTGGGGCATCGGGCCGTCAGCGGCCGAGCACACCAAAATCGCACCGTCCATCTGCGCTGCACCCGTGATCATGTTCTTCACATAGTCAGCGTGACCCGGGCAGTCCACGTGCGCATAGTGACGGTTGGCCGTCTCGTACTCAATGTGCGCCGTGTTGATCGTGATACCGCGCGCCTTCTCCTCAGGTGCCGCATCGATCTCGTCGTACTTCTTGGCCTCCCCGCCAAACTTGGACGACAACACCGTGGCAATGGCCGCCGTCAGCGTCGTCTTGCCATGGTCCACGTGACCAATCGTGCCCACGTTCACGTGTGGCTTGGTCCGTTCAAATTTTCCTTTTGCCATTTCTGTTCTCCGAAAAAGAGCTGTCCAGTCGGGGGGTTAAGGTTTCCACCGCGCTCCGTGTTCCAAGCTTGTCTGGGGGGGCTTGGGGGCGGGGTGAAGACCGGGTGATTTGTACCGGGTGAGTCGTATTTGGAAGGCTCTTGCATCAATGCCAGGAAGCGTCCCTTCAGTTAGTCGGGGACAGACCTCGCTGCCGATCGCAGATCGGTCTGTCCCGCGAAGACCTTACTTGGCCCTGGCGGTAATGATCGCGTCCGCCACGTTCTTGGGAGCCTCGCTGTAGTGCTTGAACTCCATCGTGTAGGTGGCGCGACCTTGGGTGGCCGAGCGCAAGGAGGTGGAGTAGCCGAACATTTCCGACAGCGGGACTTCGGCCTTAATGACCTTGCCGCCGCCAGGCATGTCATCCATGCCCTGCACCATGCCGCGGCGAGAAGACAAGTCACCCATCACGGTGCCGGCGTAGTCTTCAGGCGTTTCCACTTCCACGGCCATCATCGGCTCCAGGATCACAGGGCTGGCGCGGCGCATGGCTTCCTTGAAGCCGATGGACGCGGCCATCTTGAACGCGTTTTCGTTCGAGTCAACGTCGTGGTACGAACCGAAGACCAGGGTGGCCTTCACGTCGACCACTGGGAAGCCGGCCAATACGCCGTTGGGCAGCGTGTCGATGATGCCTTTTTGAACCGCGGGGATGAACTCGCGGGGTACCACACCGCCTTTGATCGCGTCCACAAACTCGAAACCCTTGCCGGGCTCTTGCGGCTCGATCGTAAGCACGACGTGCCCGTACTGCCCCTTGCCGCCAGACTGGCGAACGAACTTTCCTTCCACATCGGCAGCGGATTTGCGGATGGTCTCGCGGTAGGCCACCTGCGGCTTGCCCACGTTGGCCTCCACGCCGAACTCGCGCTTCATGCGGTCGACGATGATTTCCAGGTGCAGCTCGCCCATGCCGGAGATGATGGTCTGGCCAGACTCTTCGTCAGTGCGCACCCGGAACGAGGGATCTTCTGCAGCCAAGCGGCCCAGCGCGGTGCCCATCTTTTCCTGGTCAGCCTTCGTCTTTGGCTCCACCGCCTGCGAAATCACAGGCTCGGGGAAGACCATTTTTTCCAGCGTGATCACGGCATCTGGATCGCACAGGGTCTCGCCCGTGGTCACTTCCTTCAGGCCCACGCAGGCGGCAATGTCGCCGGCCAGAATTTCCTTGATTTCCTCACGCTGGTTGGCGTGCATCTGCAGGATACGGCCGATGCGCTCTTTCTTGCCCTTGATCGGGTTATACACGGTTGAGCCCGAGGTGAGTACGCCCGAGTAGACGCGAACGAAGGTCAGCTGGCCCACATAGGGGTCGGTCATCAGCTTGAAGGCCAAAGCCGAGAACTTCTCGTTGTCGTCGGCCCTGCGGGTGATTTCCTTTTCGTCTTCGTCGGTACCGCCCACTGGGGGGATGTCCACCGGGGAAGGCAAGAAGTCGATCACCGCGTCGAGCATGCGCTGCACGCCCTTGTTCTTGAACGCCGTGCCGCACAGCATGGGCTGGATTTCGGTAGCGATCGTTCGCTGGCGCAGAGCGGACTTGATTTCCTCCTCGGTGAGCTCACCGGATTCGAGGTACTTGTTCATCAGCTCTTCGTTGGCCTCGGCAGCAGCCTCGACCATCTTCTCGCGCCACTCGGTGGCGGTGGCCTGCAGGTCAGCTGGAATATCCACATAGCTGAACTTCATGCCTTGAGAGGCTTCGTCCCAAAGGATGGCCTTCATTTTGATGAGATCAACCACGCCCGTGAAGTTTTCTTCAGCGCCGACGGGAATGACGATGGGCACGGGATTAGCTTTCAGGCGGGTCTTCATCTGGTCAACGACTTTGAAGAAGTTCGCACCGGTGCGGTCCATCTTGTTCACAAAGGCCAAACGAGGCACCTTGTACTTGTTGGCCTGGCGCCAAACGGTTTCCGACTGGGGCTGCACTCCGCCCACGGCGCAGTACACCATGCACGCGCCGTCGAGCACGCGCATGGAGCGCTCCACCTCGATGGTGAAGTCCACATGGCCCGGGGTGTCGATGATGTTGAAGCGGTGCTCGGGATAGGACATGTCCATGCCCTTCCAGAAGCAGGTGGTGGCCGCGGAGGTGATCGTGATACCACGCTCTTGCTCTTGCTCCATCCAGTCCATGGTGGCCGCTCCATCGTGCACCTCACCGATCTTGTGGTTGACGCCGGTGTAGTAAAGGATGCGCTCGGTCGTGGTGGTTTTGCCGGCATCGATGTGCGCGGAAATACCGATATTGCGGTAGCGCTCGATGGGGGTCTTGCGGGACATTTGGAAAAGCTCCAGAGATTAGAAACGGAAGTGCGAGAAGGCCTTGTTGGCTTCAGCCATGCGGTGGACTTCGTCGCGCTTCTTCATCGCGCCACCACGGCCTTCAGCGGCTTCCAAGAGTTCATTGGCCAAGCGGGCGGCCATGGACTTTTCACCACGCTTGCGCGCGCTTTCTTTCAACCAACGCATGGCCAGGGCCACGCGGCGAACCGGGCGAACTTCCACGGGAACTTGGTAGTTCGCACCGCCCACGCGGCGTGACTTGACTTCGACCATCGGCTTGACGTTGTTCAGCGCGACCATGAACACCTCCAGCGGGTCCTTGTTGGCCTTTTTCTCGACCTGCTCAAGGGCACCGTAAATGATGCTCTCAGCCACGGCTTTCTTGCCGGACTCCATGACCACGTTCATGAACTTGGAAAGATCCACCGATCCGAACTTGGGATCAGGCAGGATTTCACGCTTGGGGACTTCGCGACGACGCGGCATTTCTTTCTTCCTTTGTTGCTTCAGCTGGCTCCGGTGGCGACTTCCACCTCAAGAGCCCAGCTCTCCATCCGGGAGAGCCGCTTACTCGGTCTGGCACTTTTCAGTGCATCTTTTCCTGCAGACCGCCGAAAACGTCAGTTCGAATCGCTTCGAGCCTGACCACTTGGAACCACATGGGCTAATTAGGCCTTCTTGGGACGCTTGGCACCGTACTTGGACCGGGACTGCTTTCGGTCCTTGACGCCTTGTAGGTCAAGTGAACCGCGCACGATGTGGTAGCGCACACCAGGCAGGTCCTTCACACGGCCGCCACGCACGAGCACGACGCTGTGCTCTTGCAGGTTGTGGCCTTCGCCGCCGATGTAGGAGATGACCTCAAAGCCGTTGGTCAGGCGCACCTTGGCCACTTTGCGAAGCGCCGAGTTAGGCTTCTTAGGGGTGGTCGTGTACACGCGGGTGCAGACCCCGCGGCGCTGCGGGCAATTCTGCATCGCAGGCGACTTGCTCTTGGTGGGCTCGACCTCACGGCCGTGTCGCACCAATTGGTTAATGGTGGGCATGTAACTTGTTCCCGTTTGAAGTTACTGAGTTGCTAGAGAAAATGTGACGCACCCGCTCAACCGCATCTTGCGATGCAGTTGTAGCGGACCCAGTCTTTTCTGCCGAAAAGCCCATGAGTATAGTTGGAGTCGGTGGACTCAACAAGAACCCTAGGGCCAGGGCCGGCCCCAAAACCACTGCAGCAGGCTCTGCGAGAAGAGCCTGCAGCGCGGGTGCGGGTGGTGCTCGACACCAATGCGGTGCTGGACCTGTGGGCCTTCGCCGATGTCCGTGTCCAGGTTCTGCGGGCTGCGCTGCAGGCCGGTGAACTGGATTGGGTGGGCACGCCGGGCATGCGCTTGGAACTGCAGCATGTCTTGGCCCGGGGCGTTGGGGCAGGCTATGGAGCAAGCCCTGAAGCGGCCCTCGCCCAATGGGACCGCTGGGTACAGCCCTGGCCGCAAGCCGAGCCCAGGCCTATACAACACCGGCTGCGCTGCCGTGATGTCGACGACCAAAAGTTTCTCGATCTGGCTTTGGCATCGCGTTCGAAGTGGCTACTCACTTCCGACAAGGGCCTGCTGAGCCTCTCGCGCCACGCTGCGCGGTGGGGCTTGCAGATTTACACGCCCCAGGCCTGGACAGACGAAAAGAAGCCGCCCCAGCCCGAAGGCGGCGGCGGCTTGGACGGGACAGGGGCGGGCGTTTAGGCCTGCTCACCACCCCCGCTGCCCGCAGCGGCCTGGGCATCAGCCGCTGCCAGTTGGGCAGCCGCCAGTTCCTCAGCTTCTTGCATGGCAATGGCTCGACGCTCGGTCTCGTCCATTTCCTCCTTGACTTTGCGGGCCTGGTGGAAGGCCATGCCAGTGCCAGCGGGGATCAGGCGGCCGACGATGACGTTTTCCTTCAGGCCGCGCAGTTCGTCGCGTTTGCCCATGATGGCCGCCTCGGTCAACACGCGGGTGGTCTCCTGGAAGGAAGCCGCCGAGATGAACGAGTCGGTGGACAACGAGGCCTTGGTGATGCCCAGGAGCAGGTCTTGGTGCGTGGCGGTGGCCTTGCCTTCGCCGCGCAACCGGTCGTTGGTATCCAGCAGTTCTGAGCGCTCGACCTGCTCGCCGGAGATGTAGCTGCTGTCGCCCGGGTTGACGATCTGCACGCGGCGCAGCATCTGGCGAACGATCACCTCAATGTGCTTGTCGTTGATCTTCACGCCCTGCAGACGGTACACATCTTGCACCTCGTCGACGATGTAGCGGGCCAGCTCTTCCACACCCAACAGGCGCAGAATGTCTTGCGGATCGGCCGCTCCGTCGACGATCAGCTCGCCGCGGTTGACCACCTGGCCTTCGTGCACCAGGATGTTCTTTTCCTTGGGCACCAGCTCTTCCCAGACCTTGCCGTCCGGGTCGGTGATTTGCAGGCGGACCTTGCCCTTGGTTTCCTTGCCGAAGGACACCGTGCCGGTGATCTCGGCCAGCGTACCCTTGTCCTTGGGACTGCGGGCTTCGAAGAGCTCGGCCACACGTGGCAAACCGCCCGTGATGTCGCGGGTCTTCTGGCCTTCAACCGGAATACGGGCCAGCACTTCGCCGGGCAGCAGGTCTTGGCCGTCGCGCACCTGGATGAGCGAACCGATAGGGAAACCGATGGTCACCGAGTGGTCGGTGCCGGGGATCTTCACCTCGTGGGCCATACCGTCGAGCAGCTTGACCTGCGGGCGCACCACTTTGTTGGAGCCACGGCGCTTGGGGTCGATGACCACCAGGGTGGACAAGCCAGTAACCTCGTCTACCTGCTTGGCCACGGTCACGCCTTCTTCCACATTCTCGAACTTCGCCTTCCCGGCGAACTCGGTGATGATGGGGCGGGTCAGCGGGTCCCAGTTGGCCAAGACCGTACCGGCCTTGATCGCCTGGTCTGGCTTGATGTTGAGCGTGGCGCCATAGGGCACCTTGTGGCGCTCACGCTCGCGGCCGTGTTGGTCTGAGATGATGATCTCGCCTGATCGGGAAATGACCACCAATTCGCCCTTGCCGTTGGTCACGTAGCGCATCGTGGCATTGAAGCCGATGATGCCGTCGGACTTGGCTTCGACGCTGGAGGCCACAGCGGCACGAGAAGCAGCACCACCGATGTGGAAGGTGCGCATCGTTAGCTGAGTGCCAGGCTCACCGATGGACTGCGCGGCAATCACGCCCACGGCTTCGCCGGCGTTGATCAGGCCGCCGCGGCCCAAGTCGCGACCATAGCACTTGGCGCACAGACCAAAGCGTGTGTCGCAGGTCAGCGGCGTGCGCACCTTGACTTCGTCGACGCCAGCGGCCTCAAGCTCGTCGAGAAGGTCTTCATCGAGCATCACGCCCTTAGCGATCAGCACGGCCTGCGTCTCCGGGTGGATCACCTCGATGGCGGTGACACGGCCCAAGATACGGTCGCGCAACGACTCGATCACCTCGCCGCCTTCAACCAGCGCGCGCATGTTGATGCCGTGCTCGGTGCCGCAGTCGTCTTCGGTGACCACCAAGTCCTGCGTCACATCCACCAGGCGGCGGGTGAGGTAGCCGGAGTTGGCCGTCTTCAACGCAGTGTCAGCCAGACCCTTACGGGCGCCGTGCGTGGAGATGAAGTACTGCAGCACGTTCAGGCCTTCGCGGAAGTTAGCCGTGATGGGCGTCTCAATGATGGAGCCGTCGGGCTTGGCCATCAGGCCACGCATCCCTGCGAGCTGGCGGATCTGGGCAGCGGAGCCACGCGCCCCAGAGTCGGCCATCATGTAGATGGAGTTGAAGGACTCCTGGTCGACTTCCTTACCGTGTCGGTCGGTGACCTTTTGCTTGGACAGTTGGGCCATCATGACCTTGCCCACTTCGTCGCCGGTCTTGCCCCAAATGTCCACCACCTTGTTGTAGCGCTCGCCAGCGGTGACCAGGCCAGACACATATTGCTGCTCAATCTCCTTGACCTCAGCTTCAGCACGTGTAATCAGGTCGTGCTTCTGCTTGGGCACCAACATGTCGTCAATGGCGATCGATATGCCAGCGAGGGTGGCCAGGCGGAAGCCGCTTTGCAGCAGCTTGTCGGCGAACACCACCGTCTCCTTTAGGCCGCACTTGCGGAAGGAGGTGTTGATGAGCTTGGAAATTTCCTTCTTCTTAAGGGCCTTGTTGATATTGGCAAACGGCAGGCCCTTCGGCAGGATTTCCGACAGCAGGGCGCGGCCCACGGTGGTAGCCACGAGCTTGGTCTCGGGAACGAATTCACCGGTGGTTTTGTCCTTGGAGTACTCCGTCAGGCGCACATGGATGCGGGCGGTCAGCTCGGCCACACCGTTGTCCAAGGCACGCTGCACCTCAACGACATCGGCAAAGATCATGCCCTCTCCCTTGCCGTTGATGCGCTCACGGGTTGCGTAGTACAGGCCCAGCACCACGTCTTGCGACGGTACGATGGACGGCTCGCCCGAAGCGGGGAACAGCACATTGTTCGAGGCCAGCATGAGGGCGCGGGCCTCCATCTGCGCTTCGATGGACAGCGGCACATGCACGGCCATCTGGTCGCCATCAAAGTCGGCGTTGAATGCTGCACAAACCAGCGGATGCAGCTGGATAGCCTTACCTTCAATCAGCGCCGGCTCGAAAGCCTGGATGCCCAGGCGGTGCAGCGTAGGAGCGCGGTTGAGCAGAACCGGATGCTCCTTGATGACCTCTTCCAAGATGTCCCACACCACCGGGGTGCCGGACTCGACTTCCTTCTTGGCCGCCTTGATGGTGGTGGCAATACCCATGGCCTCCAAGCGGCTGAAGATGAAGGGCTTGAAGAGTTCGAGCGCCATCAGCTTGGGCAGACCGCACTGGTGCAGCTTGAGCGTGGGGCCCACGGTGATCACGGAACGGCCTGAGTAGTCGACGCGCTTGCCCAGCAGGTTCTGACGGAAGCGGCCGCCCTTACCCTTGATCATGTCAGCCAAGGACTTCAGCGCGCGCTTGTTGGCGCCAGTCATGGCCTTGCCGCGGCGGCCGTTGTCTAGCAGCGAATCGACAGCCTCCTGCAGCATGCGCTTTTCGTTGCGCACAATGATCTCAGGCGCCTTAAGCTCGAGTAGCCGGGCCAGTCGGTTGTTGCGGTTGATGACGCGGCGGTACAGGTCGTTGAGGTCGGACGTGGCGAAGCGGCCCCCGTCTAGCGGCACCAGGGGGCGCAAATCTGGCGGCAGCACCGGCAGCACTTCCAGGATCATCCAGCTGGGCTTGATGCCCGACTTCTTGAAGGCTTCCATCACCTTCAGACGCTTGGAATTCTTCTTGACCTTGAGCTCGCTGCCAGTCATGTCGTTGCGCAGCTTGTCGATCTCGACATCGAGGTCCATGTCCTCAAGTAGCGCCTTGACACCCTCGGCACCCATCTTGGCCACGAATTCGTCGCCGAACTCGGTGTACTTGGCGTCGAACTCGTCTTCGCTCAGAATCTGAAATTTCTTGAGCGGGGTCATGCCGGGGTCGGTCACGACATAGGCTTCAAAGTACAACACGCGCTCGATGTCGCGCAGCGTCATGTCCAGCACCAGGCCCAGGCGCGAAGGCAGGGACTTCAGGAACCAGATGTGGGCGCAGGGTGCAGCCAAGTCGATGTGGCCCATGCGGTCACGGCGAACCTTGGTCTGCGTGACTTCAACGCCGCACTTCTCACAGATGACGCCGCGGTGCTTGAGGCGCTTGTACTTGCCGCACAGGCACTCGTAGTCCTTGATCGGGCCAAAGATCTTGGCGCAGAACAAGCCGTCACGCTCGGGCTTGAAGGTACGATAGTTGATGGTCTCAGGTTTCTTCACCTCACCGAAGGACCATGAACGGATCTTCTCGGGCGAAGCCAGCCCGATCTTGATCGCGTCGAAATGCTCGTCAGGGGTGAACTGCTTGAAGATATCCAGCAAGCCTTTCATGGCTTAACTCCTTGTGTTCGGTAATTGAAATCGATCTGTTCTAGTCAGTTGGGGGCAGAGCTCATTGCCTTCGCTCCTCGGTCTGTCCCACAAGTTCGTCAGCCCTTTTCCAGCTCGATATCAATACCCAGCGACCGAATTTCCTTGACCAACACGTTGAACGACTCGGGCATGCCCGCGTCGATGGCGTGCTCGCCCTTGACGATGTTTTCGTAAACCTTGGTGCGGCCGTTGACGTCATCGGACTTGACGGTCAGCATCTCCTGCAGCACATAGGATGCGCCGTAGGCTTCCAGCGCCCAGACTTCCATCTCGCCAAAGCGCTGACCACCGAACTGCGCCTTGCCGCCCAGCGGCTGCTGGGTGACCAGGGAGTACGGGCCCGTAGAGCGGGCGTGCATCTTGTCGTCCACCAGGTGGTGCAACTTGAGCACATGCATATAGCCTACGGTGACCGGGCGCTCGAAGGCGTCGCCCGTGCGGCCGTCGTGCAGCACCGCCTGGGTGCGGGTGGCGGTCAGGCCCTTGCGTGCAGCGATGTCGTCCGGGTAGGCCAGATGCAGCATGCCGCGGATTTCCTCTTCGGCCGCACCGTCAAAGACGGGCGTGGCAAAGGTGGCGCCGTGCTGCAGGTTGGAGGCCATCTCCAGAACTTGCGCGTCCGACAAGGTCTTGAGCTCCTCAGCCTTGCCGCCGCTCTTGTTGTAGAGCCGGTCCATGAACTGCCGCACCTCGGCCACCTTGGCCTGTTGCTGCAGCATGTCGCCGATGCGCTGGCCGATGCCCTTTGCCGCCCATCCCAGGTGCACTTCCAGCACTTGGCCCACGTTCATGCGCGAAGGTACGCCCAGGGGGTTGAGCACGATGTCACAAGGCGTGCCATCAGCCATGTACGGCATGTCTTCCACAGGCACGATCTTGGAGACCACACCCTTGTTGCCGTGACGCCCGGCCATCTTGTCGCCGGGCTGAAGACGGCGCTTGACGGCCAGATAAACCTTGACCATCTTGAGCACGCCCGCAGGCAGCTCGTCGCCCTGCGTCAGCTTTTTGCGCTTCTCCTCGAAAGCCAGGTCGAAGCTGTGACGGGTGGCGTCCAGTGAGTTCTTGATGCTCTCGAGCTGGTTGGCCACGTCCTCGTCAGCCGGGCGAATGTCGAACCAGTGGTGACGCTCGATTTCGTCGAGCAGCTGACGGCTGATCTTGGTGCCCTTGGCGATCTTCTTCGGGCCCCCATTGGCCACCTTGCCGTTGAGCAGCTTGGCGATACGGTCGAAGGCGTCAGCCTCCACAATGCGCAGTTGGTCATTGAGGTCCAGGCGGAAGCGCTTGAGTTCATCGTCGATGATCTGCTGCGCACGCTTATCCCGCTGGATGCCTTCGCGGGTGAAGACCTGCACATCGATAACGGTGCCGCTGGTGCCTTGGTCCACGCGCAGAGAGGTGTCCTTCACGTCGGAAGCCTTCTCGCCGAAGATGGCGCGTAAAAGCTTCTCTTCCGGCGTGAGGGTGGTCTCGCCCTTGGGAGTGACCTTTCCCACAAGCACATCGCCGGGGCTGACTTCGGCACCGATGTAGACGATGCCCGACTCGTCCAAGCGGGCGAGTTGCTGCTCGGACAGGTTGGGGATATCACGCGTGATTTCCTCGCTGCCCAGTTTGGTGTCGCGGGCCATCACCACCAGTTCCTCGATATGGATCGAGGTGTAGCGGTCATCGGACACCACCTTCTCCGAGATCAGGATGGAGTCTTCGAAGTTGTAGCCGTTCCAAGGCATGAAGGCCACCAGCATGTTCTGGCCCAGGGCCAGTTCACCGATATCCGTGGAAGCACCGTCGGCGATGATGTCGTCCACTGTGACTACGTCGCCACGCTTGACGATGGGGCGCTGGTGGATGTTGGTGTTCTGGTTGGAACGCTGATACTTGATGAGGTTGTAGATGTCCACACCCACTTCACCGGCCAATGCTTCGGCGTCGTTGACGCGAATCACGATCCGGTTGGTGTCGACATAGTCCACCACGCCACCGCGGCGGGCGGCCACCACTGTGCCGCTATCCTTGGCGGCCACGCGCTCTACACCCGTGCCCACAAAGGCTTTTTCGGGGCGAAGGGTCGGAACTGCTTGGCGTTGCATGTTGGCGCCCATCAGCGCGCGGTTGGCATCGTCGTGCTCGAGGAAGGGCACCAGAGAAGCAGCCACCGACACGATCTGCGTGGGAGCCACGTCCATATACTGAACCCGCTCGGGCGACACCAGCACCGATTCACCGCTCTCCCGGGCTGACACCAATTCATCGATCAGGGCACCCTTAGCGTCCAACGAGGCATTGGCCTGGGCAATCACGTACTTACCCTCTTGGATGGCCGAGAGGTAGTCGATCTGATCGGTGACCTTGCCGTTGAGCACCCGGCGGTATGGTGTCTCCAGGAAGCCGTATTCGTTCAAGCGGGCGTACAGGGCCAGGGAGTTGATCAAGCCGATGTTCGGACCTTCAGGCGTTTCGATCGGGCACACTCGGCCGTAGTGGGTCGGGTGCACGTCACGCACTTCAAAGCCAGCGCGCTCGCGGGTCAGACCGCCCGGGCCCAAAGCCGAAACGCGACGCTTGTGCGTGATCTCAGACAAGGGATTGGTCTGGTCCATGAACTGCGACAGCTGCGATGCCCCGAAGAACTCCTTGAGGGCCGCAGAAATCGGCTTGGAGTTGATCAGGTCGTGCGGCATCAGGGCTTCGGTCTCGGCTTGGCCCAAACGCTCCTTCACGGCCTTCTCGATACGGGCCAGGCCTGAGCGATACTGGTTCTCAGCCAGCTCGCCCACGCAGCGCACGCGGCGGTTGCCCAGGTGGTCGATATCGTCGACTTCGCCACGGCCGTTGCGCAGCTCCACCAGAATCTTCACCACATCGAGGATGTCCTCGTTGGACAGCGTCATTGCTCCTTCGGGCGTGTCGCGGCCCACG
Source organism: Betaproteobacteria bacterium (assembly GCA_016868355.1). Classification (GTDB taxonomy): domain Bacteria; phylum Pseudomonadota; class Gammaproteobacteria; order Burkholderiales; family Burkholderiaceae_C; genus RFTU01. The sequence continues at coordinate 12,442 of VGHB01000003.1, forward strand.
CGGGCATTGAACTTCATGCGGCCCACCCGCGACAGGTCATAGGTGTCGGGGTTGTAGAACAGGCGGCCAAACAGGGCCTGCACCGCGTCTTCCGTGGGTGGCTCGCCGGGGCGCATCATCCGATAGATGGCCACGCGGGCGGCGAGTTCGTCGGCAGTTTCATCGCTGGCCAGGGTCTGACTGATGTAGGCGCCTTCGTCGAGCTCATTGGTGTACAGAGCCTGGAAGTCCTTCACCCCGGCTTGGCGCAGCTTCTTGAGCAGTGCGTCGGTGATTTCGTCGTTAGCCTTGGCGATCAACTCGCCCGTGTCCGCATCGACTATGTTGCGGGCCATCACGCGGCCCACCAGGTAGTCCTCGGGCACGCTAATGTGGGTGGTGCCACCCTGCTCCAGGGTTCGCAGGTGGCGCGCGGTGATGCGCTTATCCTTCTCCACCACCACGTTGCCGCTCTTATCGGTGATGTCGAAGCGGGCAATTTCACTCTTTAAACGGTCGGCTACGAATTCCATTTGCGCGCCGGCGTCCATCAGACGGAAGTTGTCGAACACAAAGAAGTGGGCCAGGATCTGCTCGGGATTCAGGCCGATGGCCTTGAGCAGGATCGTGACCGGCATCTTGCGGCGGCGGTCGACGCGGAAGTACAGAACGTCCTTCGGGTCGAATTCGAGATCGAGCCAGGAGCCGCGGTAGGGGATGATGCGGGCGCTAAACAGCAGCTTGCCCGAGCTGTGGGTCTTTCCCTTGTCGTGCTCGAAGAAAACGCCCGGAGAACGGTGCAACTGCGACACAATGACTCGCTCAGTGCCGTTGATGATGAAGGATCCGTTGTCGGTCATCAGTGGCACTTCGCCCATGTAGACCTCTTGCTCCTTGATTTCGCGCACCGTCTTGGGGGCAGCAGCTTCGCGGTCATAGATGATCATCTGCAGGCGAGCTCGTACGGCCGCTGCATAGGTCAGGCCTCGCTGTTGGCACTCACGGGTGTCAAACGCAGGCTTGGCGATGTTGTACTCCAGGAACTTCATCTCCACGTATCCGTTATGGGACACGATGGGGAAAGCAGACAGGAAGGCTGCCTGTAAGCCTTCGGGCTTGCGCTGCTGAGCGGGCAGTTCTTTTTGTAGAAACGCGACATAAGACTCGCGCTGCATGGTCAGCAGATAGGGAACGTTCAGAACGCTTTCGCGCTTACCGAAACTCTTTCGAATACGCTTGCGTTCGGTGTAGCTGTAAGCAGTGGAAGATGTTTGCGCCATGGATGACTCCGTGTCGATGGGCGTCCCGTGCTGGCCGTGCACGGCGTCCGTCGGCGACTGGCTCTGCTCGAACATTGCGTTCGATAGCTTGGTGGCTGGCCACTACCAGCCGCTGGCGGACAACCCCGGCCTTGCACCGGAGTCCGACCAAACCCGTTCTCTGCAGTCGGATCAGAGAACACTGGGAAGCCGCCTGCGGCGGCTTCGCGGTGTGCTCGTTGCCCTCAACGCCCCGGGATCACCGAGGGTGTTGAAGACAAAACGCAAAGTAAATCGGATGCGGAGCGTCGCACGCGGCCCGCGCTTGCGTTGAGAAGCACAGCCGTACGGGAAGTAAGGCGAGCATCACAGGCGCAAAATCGGGCCGCGCAGCAGCTCCGGGCCGATTTACTTGAGCTCGACCTTGGCGCCGGCCTCCTCGAGCTTCTTCTTGGCAGCCTCGGCGTCGGCCTTTGCAATGCCTTCCTTGACGGGCTTGGGTGCGCCATCGACCAGATCCTTGGCCTCCTTCAGGCCCAGGCCAGTGATTTCGCGCACAGCCTTGATCACGCCCACCTTGTTGGCGCCGGTTTCGGTCAGCACCACGGTGAACTCGGTCTTCTCTTCAGCAGCAGCAGCAGCAACACTGCCACCAGCGCCACCGGCGGCCGGGGCAGCCATGGAGGCGGCAGACACGCCGAACTTTTCTTCGATGGCCTTGACCAGGTCGCTGAGTTCCAGGACGGTCATGCTGTCCAGTGCGGTCAGGAATGCGTCTTTATCGAATGACATGATGATTTCCTATGTACAGAAGAACTGAATGGAGAAATAAAGCTCAGGCCGCAGCGGCCTCGCCGCCACCACGTTGCCGGGCCAAAGCGGCCAGCACGGCAGCGGCTCGCTGCACCGGGGACTTCAGCAAGCCAGCGACTTGCGACAGCAGGACTTCCCTGCTGGGCACAGCTGCGAGCGCCTTGACGGCGTTCACATCCAGCGCCTTGCCACCGTAGGCTCCACCCTTGATGACGAGCTTGTCGTTGGTCTTGGCAAAGTCGGCGATGACTTTGGCCGCCGCGACAGCGTCTTCCGAAAAGCCGTAGATCAGCGGGCCGACCATGGCGTCCGAAGCTGCCTCGAACGGGGTGCCGGCGACGGCGCGCCGGGCCAGGGTGTTCTTCAAGACATGAAGGTACACACCCTTGGACCGCGCATCCACGCGCAGCTTGTTCAAGGCTTCAACGGTGAGGCCACGGTACTCGGCCAGCGCCAGCGTCTGCGACTTGGCGGCTTGCGCCGCTACATCCGACACCACGGCTGCCTTCTCGTTGCGATTGAGACTCAAGGTCTACTCCTCACTAAACGCCCCTTACCTTTCGGCTCGGGGCACCGGAATCAGCGACCTTCTGTACGGTTGGCGAGTCGGCTGTGAAGCCGGCTCGTTGCCCATTCAGCGGGACCGCCATCTGCGTTGGCGCTGGCCTTCACCTCTCGGCTCAGGTTCGCATTAAGGGGGCTGCGCCCCCGCCAACGGTCTTGGATGACCTGCCGCCTCCTGCGGACACGGTGCGGGGTTGATCCGCCTCGCGTCTGCGGGCTGCGACAGCCCATCAATTCAATCGGGTCGCGCGCCAGACTCGCACGCGGCCCATGTTCGGTTCAAGCCAATCAGGCCTTCGGTGCCTGCGCCACCGAAGAGATGTCAACGCGGGCACCTACACCCATAGTAGAAGACACCGCCAACTTGCGCAGGTACACACCCTTGCTTGACGCGGGCTTGGCCTTGTTCAGCGCGTCCAACAAGGCGCTGAGGTTGCCTACGAGCTTGTCGTTGTCAAAGGAACGGCGGCCGATGGTGCTGTGCACGATACCGGCCTTGTCGACTCGGAACTGCACCTGACCAGCCTTGGCGTTGCGCACAGCGCCCGCCACATCGGGAGTCACGGTGCCAACCTTGGGGTTGGGCATCAAACCGCGTGGGCCCAGGATCTGGCCCAGGGTACCGACGATGCGCATGGTGTCGGGCGAGGCGATGACCACGTCGAAGGGCATGTCGCCCGCCTTGACGCGCTCAGCCAGGTCTTCCATACCGACCACATCGGCGCCGGCAGCCTTGGCTTCCTCAGCCTTGGCGCCCTGCGCGAACACGGCCACGCGCTTGGTCTTGCCGGTGCCGTTGGGCAGCACCACGGCGCCACGCACAACCTGGTCGCTCTTCTTGGCGTCGATGCCCAGTTGCACCGCCACATCGATGGACTCATCGAACTTGGCGGTGGCGCAATCCTTGACGAGGCCGATCGCCTCGCTGATGGTGTAAAGCTTGAGGCTGTCAACCTTGCCCTGTTGGGACTTCGCTTTCTTGGTGAGCTTGCCCATTTACACGCCCTCCACCATGATGCCCATCGAGCGGGCAGAGCCTGCGATGGTCTTGACGGCTGCATCCATATCGGCAGCCGTGAGGTCCTTGATCTTGGTCTTGGCTATCTCTTCAAGCTGCGCGCGGGTGACCTTGCCGACCTTTTCCAGGTGCGGGCGGCCCGAACCCTTTTCGATCTTGGCGGCCTTCTTCAGCAGGACGGTCGCCGGGGGCGACTTCAGCACGAAGGTGAAAGACTTATCCGCATAAGCGGTGATCACCACGGGGAGCTTCAGACCAGGTTCCATGCCCTGGGTCTGGGCGTTAAACGCCTTGCAGAACTCCATGATGTTCAGACCGCGTTGGCCCAGTGCGGGACCTACGGGCGGCGAAGGATTGGCCTTGCCGGCCGGAATTTGCAGCTTGATAAAGCCGACGATTTTCTTTGCCATAGTGGCTCCTGTTCGAGTTCAAACGCCTTGCGGGTCACCCTGCTCGGCTCCTCGTGCTGTGTGACCCTGTTGTTTTGAATCCTTCAACCGCCGGGTCACGCCGCAGTTGGGGATTGCATGCGTTGTCGGACCTTAAATCTTCTCGACCTGCGAGAAGTCAAGTTCCACGGGAGTGGCACGGCCGAAAATTGTGACCGACACGCGGACCTTGGACTTGTCGTAGTTCACATCTTCGACCGCACCATTGAAGTCAGTGAACGGGCCATCCTTGACCCGAACCAGTTCGCCCACCTGCCACTGCACTTTGGGGCGCGGCTTTTCGATGCCTTCTTGCATTTGGTTGACGATCTTCATCACCTCGGCTTCGGAAATCGGCGCCGGTCGATTCTTGGCGCCGCCCACAAATTTGGTGACTTTGCTGGTGTGCTTGACCAAGTGCCACGACTCATCGTCCATCACCATTTCCACCAGCACATAGCCGGGGAAAAAGCGGCGCTCGGTGACAGCCTTCTTGCCGTTCTTGAGTTCAACCACCTCTTCGGTGGGCACCAGGATTCGGCCAAACTTATCTTGCATGCCCGCGCGCTCAATGCGCTCGCGGATGTTGCGTTCGACCGCCTTCTCCATGCCCGAATAGGCATGGACCACATACCAACGCATGGCGTTGGCGATGGTTGTGATGGGGGTGTCGGTCATTTGAGATTCCTTTGGTGCGTTCCTGACTTGGGGCGTGACGCTTAAGTGCTTCAGCGCCAGCCCAGGACAACGCTGTAAAGCAACCATTCCAAGGTCTTATCGGTAAGCCACAGCATCAGGGCCATGACCACCACAAAGGCAAACACGTAGCCGGTCATCTGCAGCGCTTCTTGGCGGGTCGGCCACACCACCTTCTCAGTTTCGCGAACCGCCTCGCGGGCATAACCGATGAACTGCCGGCCCGGCTCAGAGATCAAAAACACGAGCGCCGAGGCTGCCACCAGCGCCAGAAGCACGGCCACGCGCAACCATATGTCCTGCGCTGACAAAAAGTAGAACGCCACCACTGAGCCGACCAACAGCGCGGCCGCAAGTCCGATCTTGGCCTTGTCTGCACCCGTGGAGACGGTTTCGACTTGTGTTACGTTGGACATCGTATGGACAGCTATGCCCGCTGAGCCTTTCGGGGCTGCCCGCGGGCTGTTGTTGTTGGGCCGTCGGCTTGCGCTTCGGGCCGGCTATTCAAAACAAGTCGGTGCAAGACACCGAACTTGGCAGGGGCAGAGGGAATCGAACCCCCAACCTTCGGTTTTGGAGACCGACGCTCTGCCAATTGAGCTATACCCCTTCACTCTTCCTGGCTAATTGGGGACAGGGCTCGCCGCTTGCGCTTCTCGGTCTGTCCCGCAAGGACTTAAGCAATGATCTTGGCCACAACGCCGGCGCCCACGGTGCGGCCGCCTTCGCGGATGGCAAAGCGCAGGCCTTCTTCCATGGCAATCGGGTTGATCAGCTTGACCGTGATGCTCACGTTGTCGCCCGGCATCACCATCTCCTTGTCCTTGGGTAACTCCACCGCACCCGTCACATCCGTCGTGCGGAAGTAAAACTGCGGACGGTAGTTGTTGAAGAACGGCGTGTGACGGCCACCCTCCTCCTTGGACAACACATAAATCTCAGCCGTAAAGTGCGTGTGCGGCTTCACCGAACCAGGCTTGCACAGCACCTGGCCACGCTCCACGTCCTCACGCTTGGTGCCGCGCAGCAAAATGCCCACGTTGTCCCCAGCCTGCCCCTGGTCCAGCAGCTTGCGGAACATCTCCACGCCCGTGCAGGTGGTCTTTTGCGTGGCACGAATGCCCACAATCTCAATTTCCTCACCCACCTTCACAATGCCACGCTCCACGCGACCGGTCACCACCGTGCCACGACCGGAGATCGAGAACACGTCTTCCACCGGCATCAGGAACGCGCCATCAATCGCACGCTCAGGCGTGGGGATGTAGCTGTCCAGCGCATCGGCCAGCCGCATGATCGCCTCTTCGCCCAGCTCGCCCTTGTCGCCTTCGAGCGCCAGCTTGGCCGAACCCTTGATGATCGGCGTGTCATCGCCAGGAAAATCGTACTTGGAAAGCAGCTCGCGCACTTCCATTTCCACCAGCTCCAGCAACTCAGCGTCGTCCACCATGTCGCACTTGTTCAGGAACACGATGATGTAGGGCACACCCACTTGGCGGGCCAGCAAAATGTGCTCGCGCGTCTGGGGCATCGGGCCGTCAGCGGCCGAGCACACCAAAATCGCACCGTCCATCTGCGCTGCACCCGTGATCATGTTCTTCACATAGTCAGCGTGACCCGGGCAGTCCACGTGCGCATAGTGACGGTTGGCCGTCTCGTACTCAATGTGCGCCGTGTTGATCGTGATACCGCGCGCCTTCTCCTCAGGTGCCGCATCGATCTCGTCGTACTTCTTGGCCTCCCCGCCAAACTTGGACGACAACACCGTGGCAATGGCCGCCGTCAGCGTCGTCTTGCCATGGTCCACGTGACCAATCGTGCCCACGTTCACGTGTGGCTTGGTCCGTTCAAATTTTCCTTTTGCCATTTCGATCTCCAGGCGGTCGAATCCAGAACAAAACAAGAGGGTAAATCAGTGGTGCCCATGGCGGGAATCGGACCCGCGACCTCTCCCTTACCAAGGGAGTGCTCTACCACTGAGCCACATGGGCATCGTCACAGGCTTGCACATGGCGGCCCAGGCGCCCTCGATGCACAAGCCAGTGGCGACGTTGCTTGCAATCGCCCAAATCAACCAACCACAATCCACACCTGCCAGCCGAGCCCCGCCCTGTTGCCAAGACTGGAGCGGGAGACGGGAATCGAACCCGCATCATTAGCTTGGAAGGCTAAGGTTCTACCATTGAACTACTCCCGCCAAGCATGCCCCGCGCCCGCACTTGGCCCGGGGTGCTGGCTGTACGGCTTCGGGATTTGCTTGGTGGAGGAGGCTGGATTCGAACCAGCGTAGGCGTAAGCCAACAGATTTACAGTCTGCCCCCTTTAGCCACTCGGGCACCCCTCCGCGCCGAACTGCGCAGTATAGCAGCGAATTAAAGCGGCAAGTGCCGGCTACCAGTGGATAGCCGCCCGAGCCGGGTCGTACGCGCGCAAGAAAGCCTGCACCTGCGAGAAGTGGCCGCAACCCGCGAACGGTACCGGGGGCCGGCGGGCCGACAGGGGCGAGGGGTGGTTGCACGACAGCACCAGCCTCGGGGCGGGGGTTGGTCCCTGGCACTGCAACCGGGGGGCCTGGGCCTGCGCATGCGCGCCCCACAACAGGGCCGCCAGGGGCTGTTGGCGCTGGGCCACTGCCAAAACCAAGGCATTGGTCAGGGTATCCCAGCCCATTCGGGCATGGGAGCCAGCTTGCCCGCCCTCCACCGTCAAGCTTGCATTGAGCAGCAGCACACCCTGGCGCGCCCAGTGGCTGAGGTCGCCGCTGGCTGCTGCAGGTGAGACCCCACCCAGATCGCGCCGCAGTTCCCGCAGGATGTTGTGCAAGCTGGGCGGCAGGCGGCTATGGGCCGGTACCGAAAATGCCAGGCCCTGCGCTTGGCAAGGGCCGTGGTAGGGGTCCTGCCCCAAGATCAAGACCCTTACGGAGGCCAAAGGGGTGAGTGCCAAAGCCCGCAGCACCTCGGCCGGGTAGACCACAGCCCCCAAGGCCTGGCGCTGTTCAACCGCCCAGATCAGGGCCTGGCCCGGCGGGCTTTGCATCCAAGCTCGTACCAGCGGCGCCCAGTCCCCCAGCCCAGCGGGGGCGGCGCCGTCGACCGCGGCTGCAGCCTCACCGCCCGCACACGCCTGCTCCAAGTGCAGGCCCAGCGGCTGCTGTAGGGCATTGGGGGGCGCGTCCACGGGGCGCAGCCGACGCTCAGGCGAAGAGTTCGGCCAGGGCTGCGCCCGGGTCGGCCGCACGCATGAGTGCCTCGCCGACCAAAAAGGTGTGTATGCCCGAGTGCCGCATGCGCTGCACATCGGCTGGCCCCAAGATGCCGCTCTCGGTGACCAAGAGGCGGCCGGCGGGCACCCGCTGCTGCAGGTCCAGCGTGGTCTGCAACGACACCTCGAAAGTGCGCAGGTTGCGGTTGTTCACGCCCACTAGGCGCGTGTTCAAGCGCAATGCGCGGTCCAACTCGGCCGCATCGTGCACCTCCACCAACACATCCATCCCCAGGGCGTGGGCACAAGCCTCCAGGTCGCGCATCTGCGCATCGTCTAGACAGGCGGCAATCAGCAAAATGCAATCGGCCCCGATGGCGCGCGCTTCGTGCACCTGGTACTCGTCCACCACGAAGTCCTTGCGCAGCACCGGCAGCCCACAAGCGTGGCGGGCCTGCTCCAGGTCATCCGCATGTCCCTGAAAGAATCGTTCATCGGTCAGCACGCTCAGGCAGGCCGCTCCGTTGTCGGCATAGGCCTGGGCAATGGCAGCGGGGACAAAGTGCTCTCGGATAACGCCCTTGCTGGGACTGGCCTTCTTGATTTCGGCAATCACCGCGCTGTGGCCCTTGCTGGCGCGTTCGCGCAAGGCTGAAATGAAGCCTCGAATATCTCGGCGCGCCTGAGCCGCTTCTCGCCATGACGCCAAGCTGCGCCGTTGGCGCGCAGCGGCCAGCTCCTCGTGCTTGACGCTGACAATTTTGTTCAGGATGTCAGACATGTTGGGCGTGAATCGATGAAGGGATGCGCAAGGCCTCAGCCCGCCAGGGCCTGAGTGGCGGCCACGAACTGTTCCAGCCGGCGCTGTGCTGCGCCACTGGCCACGGTTTGACGAGCCAAGCCGATGCCCTCGGCCATGCTGGCGCTGCAACCCGCGGCATACAGGGCCGCGCCCGCATTGAGCAAGACGATGTCGCGCACCGGGCCGTCCTCGTTGGCCAAGGCGCGGCCAATGCAAGCCATCGACTCGTCCCGGTTGGACACGCGTAGGGCCCGGGCGTCGTACACCGGCATGCCAAAGTCGCTGGGATGCACGGTGTATTCGTGAATTTGGCCATCCTTGAGTTCGCCAACCATCGATTCGCCTGAAATCGACAGCTCGTCCATACCGTTCATGCCGTAGACCACCAGGGCATGGTCGGCACCCAGGCGCTGAAGCACCCGCACCTGGATGCCTACTAAATCGGGATGAAAGACACCCATCAGTGTGTAGGGTGCCGAGGCTGGATTGGTCAGGGGCCCCAAGATGTTGAAGATGGTGCGCACACCCAGTTCCTTGCGAACGGGTGCGGCATACTTCATCGCTGCGTGGTGGTTGGGCGCAAACATAAAGCCGATGCCCGTTCGCTCCAGGCACTGTGCCACTTGCTGCGGGCTCAGATCGATACGGGCGCCCAAGGCCTCCATGACGTCGGCGCTGCCCGAGGTGGAGCTGACGCTGCGCCCTCCATGCTTGGCCACACGTGCACCGGCCGCCGCAGCGACAAATGTGGAGGCGGTGGAGATGTTGAAGGTGTGTGAGCTATCGCCGCCGGTGCCCACAATGTCCACCAGATGGCGTCGGTCTTCAATGGCCACCGGCGTGGCCAGATCCCGCATCACCTGCGCCGCCGCTGCGATTTCGCCAATGGTTTCCTTTTTCACCCGCAGCCCGATGGCGATGGCCGCGATCATGGTGGGCGACATCTCGCCACTCATGATGCGCCGCATCAGGTTGAGCATCTCGTCATGGAAGATCTCACGGTGTTCGATGATGCGCACCAGGGCTTCGGTGTTGCTGATGGTCATGATGTCCTTAAGGGGGCGAAAGAAAATGTGAAGCAGCGGTACTCAACCCAGCACCGCGCGCAGGGCTTGAACGGCCTGGTCCACCTGATGGGCCTGAATGTCTAGATGTGTGACCAATCGCAGCCGAGCAGAGCCCAGGCACAAAACGCCGCGAGCAGCCAGGGCCGCCGACACGCTCTGGGGGTGGCGGGCAAGCACCTCGGGTGAAAGGTCGATGAACACGATATTGGTCTGGGGCGGCTGCACCGACACACCAGGCAGGCCGCCCAGGCCCTGTGCCAAGCGAGCGGCGTGATCGTGATCGGTGGCTAAGCGTTGCACATGGTGGTCTAAAGCGTACAAGGCTGCAGCGGCCACGACGCCGGCTTGGCGCAGGCCGCCGCCGGCCATCTTGCGCCAACGGTGGGCCCGCTCAATGAAGCTGCGGCTGCCACACAGCGCAGAGCCCATGGGTGCGCCCAAGCCTTTGCTGAAGCAAACGGACACGCTGTCAAAACCGCGAACCAGTTCGTGCGCGGGCCGGCCGCTGGCCACAGCGGCGTTGAACAGGCGAGCGCCGTCCAGATGGGTGGCCAATCCACGGGCATGTGCTCGCCCAGTCACATCAGCGACATAGGCTGCGTCCAAGACTTGGCCGCCCCAGGTGTTTTCCAAGCAAAGCAGCCGGGTGCGGGCAAAGTGAGCGTCATCGGGCTTGATGGCCGCCTGGATGTCGGCCCATTCGATGCGGCCGTCGTCCCCCTGGGCAAGGGGCTGGGGTTGAATGCTGCCCAAGACCGCAGCACCTCCGCCTTCCCACCGGTAGGTATGGGCCATTTGCCCCACGAGGTACTCGTCGCCTCGGCCACAGTGGGCCATCAGGGCGCACAGGTTGCTCTGGGTGCCGCTGGGCATGAACAAGGCTGCCTCAAATCCCAGGTCGCCCGCGATGCGCTTCTGCAGGGCCAAGACGGTTGGGTCATCTGCGAACACATCGTCCCCCACCTCGGCATCAAACATGGCCTGGCGCATTGCCAGCGTGGGCCGGGTGACCGTATCGCTGCGCAAATCGATAACGGGCTGGGGATAAGGGGTGGGGCTCAAGCTCATGCGCGCTTCGTGTAAACCAGGGGCCGCGAACCCATGCGCAAGACGTTTCGCAACATCGTATGGCCATGATCGCTGAGGATGGATTTGGGCTGAAACTGCGCCCCCTCCATCGGCGCCATCCCGCCGGCCAAATCACGGTGGCCTACGCCCATGATCAGGCCATCTTCGCTGCGGGCGCTCAACGCTAGCTTCGAATACCGCGACAGTGGTGTCTCCAAGTCAGCTAGGGACTCGGCGGTGAGCGAAATACGGCTGTACCCCTGCACGGCCAGGCTCTTGAGTTCGAGTTCGGTCATCATCGGGGAGACCTCATGTGCACGAGTTCATCGATGCGATCGACGTAGGCCGCCGCCGGCACCTCACGGATGGGCCTGCCATGGTTGTAGCCGTAGCTCACCAGCACCACGGGGCATCCGGCGGCGTGGCCGGCCTGTGCGTCATTGAGCGAGTCACCCACCACCAGGGTTTGCGCAGGGGCTTGGCCCAGCGCACGGCAGGTTTCAGTCAGGGGCAATGGGTCAGGCTTCTTACGCTCGAATGCGTCGCCCCCAAACACCCGGTCAAAGGCCCACAGCAGCCCTTTGGCCTGCAGCAGCGCTTGGGCATGGCGCCCGGGCTTGTTGGTCACGCAAGCCAAAGGCATACCCAGCGTGCGCAAGGCCTGAACACCCTCGGCAGCGCCTGCAAACAACGCCGATGCCTGGCCGTTGACCAGGCCGTAATGGCGCTGGTAGTGCCCCATCGCCTGATCAAACAGCTTGGCGTCATGGGCTGCCAATCCAACATGGCCCAGCGTCTGACGCACCAGGTACTCAGAGCCCTTGCCCACGGTCTGGCCAATGAACGCACGCGTGAGGGTAGCGGGGTCAACTCCCAGATCATTCAACATGGCGCGAAGCGCTAACTCGAAGTCACCTAGGGTGTCCACCAGGGTTCCATCCAGGTCGAGGATGACGGCGCGTATGGGGTCCAGCAGTGCCATGATGCGGGATCGGCAAAGCCACCATTGTCGCCAGGATTGGATTTTTGGCCGAAAGGCCGCTACGGAGCACCGCGTGAACGCACACAACATTCTGTCGGTCAACGGAGTTGAACCCGAGCTTGATCAATCGGCCTGGGTGGCCGACAACGCTCGCGTGGTGGGCCATGTCAGGCTGGCTGCCGACGTCAGTGTGTGGTTCGGCGCGGTGGTTCGCGGCGACCAAAGCGAACCGATAGAAGTGGGCCCACGCACGAACATTCAGGATGGCGCCGTGCTGCACAGCGACCCCGGCAAAGCCCTTCAGATAGGCGCTGACGTGACGGTGGGTCACCAGGCCATGCTGCATGGCTGCACCGTGGGTGCAGGCAGCCTCATTGGGATTGGCGCCACGGTGCTCAACGGAGCAGTGATTGGTCAAGGTTGTCTGGTGGGTGCCGGTGCCTTGGTGACCGAAGGCAAGGTGTTCCCCGACCACAGCTTGATCATCGGCAGCCCGGCCAAGGTAGCGCGCAGCTTGACGCCTGAACAAGTGCAGGGGCTGTTGCGCAGCGCGCAGTTGTATGTGGCACGCAGCCGGGTTTACCGCGACACGCTCAAGCCAGTTGGGCGCGCATCGTCTGAATAACGGCCTTGTAGTCTGGCTGGCCAAAGATGGCGCTGCCAGCCACGAAGGTGTCGGCGCCTGCGTCGGCCACGCGGCGGATGTTGTCCACCTTGATGCCGCCGTCGACCTCCAGCCGAATGTCGCGGCCACTGGCGTCGATCAAACGGCGCACTTTTTCGCACTTTCGCAAGGCGCTGTCGATGAAACTTTGGCCGCCAAAGCCTGGGTTGACGCTCATCAGCAAGACCAGATCCACCTTATCGAGCGCCCATTCCAGGACATCCAGGGGCATGGCTGGATTGAAGGTAAGCCCGGCCTGACAGCCTGCGGCCTTGATCAGTTGTAGTGTACGGTCCACATGGGCGCTGGCGTCAGGGTGAAAGCTGATGAGGTCGGCACCGGCTTTGGCGAATGCCTGTGCCAAGACATCCACCGGCTGCACCATGAGGTGCACATCAATGAGTACGCGGCTGCCGTCCGCCCTCACCGCATGCGGGCGCAAGGCCTCACACACCATGGGCCCAAAGGTGAGGTTGGGCACATAGTGGTTGTCCATCACGTCGAAGTGGATCCAATCGGCACCCGCATCGATCACGCGGCGAACCTCGGCCCCTAGCTGGGAAAAGTCAGCCGACAGGATCGACGGGGCAATGCGGTAGACGCGCGCGGTGCTCATGAAACGATTCTAGGGGGGTGCCTAGAATCACGGCTTATGAGCACCGTCGACCCCAAAGGGCAGTTCACCTGCTCGGTGAAGGTTCAGCACCTCCCGGACCAATCCGACCCACAGCAGGGCGTCCACGCGTATGCCTACACCGTGACCATCGTCAACACCGGCGACACCACGGCTCAGCTGCTGGCTCGCCGTTGGCTGATCACCAACGGCCATGGCCAAACGGAAGAAGTCAGAGGCTTGGCCGTGGTCGGCCATCAGCCGGTCCTGCGCCCCGCTGAGCAGTTTGAATACACGAGCTGGGTACGGCTGGAAACCCCGATGGGCACCATGCGCGGGACTTTCTATTGCATGACCGACCAAGCACACCCTTTCGAAGCCGATGTGGGGGAATTCATGTTGGCGCCCCCTCAGGCCCTGCATTGACCAACGCGGCCTGGTTCCGGCCGCCGGCTGAATCAGGGCCGGGGCAGATGGTCGTCGGGGCTGTCTTTGGGATGCCTCTCGCCCTGCCGCCGACCTGAAAACATCGTCCACCACACGATGAACACCAACAAGGCCAAGGCCCCCAAGGCTTCCAGCAACAAGATCCACATGGCCGCAGGATACCCAAGGTGTGGCTCGGGGCGGCGGATGTCCGAGTCGGTCCTGGGTTTGCTGTCGGTGTGTGTGGCCCTCTTGGCTGCGTGCAGCACCCGCACCCCATCACCCAGCGAAGTTCACCGTTCGCCCCCTTCCGCACCGGCCTCCCAGCCCTTTAGCAGCGCAACCCTGACTCATGTGCCCTGGGGGGAGCGGGCCGAACGCGGCGCTTCGGTCTGGAGGCGTGTTGGCTGGGAAGAGCTGGCCGGATTCCAGGAGGACCCTTTGGGTGAGCTCTTGGGTGCCCTGCTCGCCAGCTGCCCGCGCGCGCCCGCCGTATGGCGCAGCGCCTGCGAACACGCGGCCCGGCTGAGTCCACACGACCACCACGCCGTGCGCCTGTGGATGCTGCAGCACCTGCAACCCTGGCGCATCGAGGACCGAAACGGCGCACGCGAAGGCATCCTCACCGGCTACTACGAACCCCACTTCGAGGCGCGGCGCCTGCCAGACGGCGAATTCAAGTCGCCCCTGCACCGCCCCCCCGCCGACCTTGCACAACGCCGCCCCTACTGGACCAGACAGCAATTGGACAGCATCACTGAAGCCCGCGAAGCACTCAAGGGGCGCGAATTGGCCTACCTGCGGGACCCTATCGACGTGGTGGTGCTCCAGATTCAAGGTTCCGGGCGGCTCACCATCATCGAGCCCAGTGGTCAGCAGCGCCTGGTGCGTGCGGGCTTTGCTGCGCACAACGACCACGCGTTCAGCTCGGTCGGGCGGTGGCTCGTCGACCAAGGGCACATCAGTGCCGCACAAGCCACTTGGCCGGGGATCAAGGATTGGATGCGGCGCAACCCCCATCGCGCGCAGGAAGCCCTGTGGAAGAACCCGCGCGTGGTCTTCTTCGGGGAGGAAGCATTGATCGACCCCGATCTGGGGCCCCGGGGAGCCCTGGGCGTGCCACTGACGCCTCAGCGTTCGCTGGCGGTTGACCCCCGTAGCGTGCCCTTAGGCTCGTTGCTGTGGATCACCAGCCACTCGCCTGGCAGCCCAGCCCTGCAGCGCGCCGTGATAGCACAGGACACCGGCGGCGCCATCACGGGAGCGGTGAGGGGCGACTACTTCTGGGGCTGGGGCGACGAGGCAGGTGAACGCGCGAGTCAAATGAGGGGGCGCCTGCAAATGTGGGCCTTGTGGCCGTCGGGGCATCGACCGCCACCCTGAGAAGCCGGAGCCGCTTTTTATGGGCGGTGCACTTCTTGCTTACCAGCACGCATGTCTTTGGCGGATGAGCCCGAATCCCAAAAGCCGCACCCGGCGGCTCCCGCGCAAGCCTGGGCGCAACAGGAGCGCCTGCTGCTGGCCGAAGTGCTGCGCCTGGTGGGGCGCTGCCTCTCACCAGAGACCGTGGTGCGCGAAATGCTGCACCTGATGAGTGAACTGCTTGGACTCAATCGCGGGCGTTTGGTACTGCTCGATGAGGTGGAGCGCGCTGCTGAGGGCACCCTTGACTCCCACACGCGGGCGCGCATCCGCTACGCATACGGGCTGACGCGCACCGAAATGGAGCGCGGTGTGTATGCCCAAGGTGAGGGCATCACCGGGGCGGTGCTGAGCACCGGCCAGCCGATGATCGTTCAGGACATCGACCAGGAGCCCCGATTTCTGAAGCGCACAGTCTCGCGTGACCAGTTGCCTTCTGAGACTGTTGCCTTCATCGCCGTGCCAGTGGAAATTGAACACCGCTGCGTGGGCGTCTTGGCTTGCCATCGCATCAGGAGTCGGCACCGGGCCTTGACCGATGACTTGGCCCTGCTCAGGCTGTTGGCTACCCTGACCGGCCAGGAGCTTCAACTCTACATGCTGGTAAGGCGCAAGACCGCTGAGTTGGAAGCCCAAAACGCGCTGCTTAAGGGCGTGCTGCAGTCTGCAGCCATGCGCTACGGAATCGTAGGCCAATCGCCTGCGCTTCTGAAGTCGCTGCACGAGTTGGAGCGGGTATCGCAGTCGCAAGCCACCGTTATGCTGCTGGGCGAGTCGGGAACTGGCAAGGAGCTGTTCGCTCGCGCGGTGCACCTGGCCAGCCCGCGGCATGAGCGCCCGTTCATCAAGGTCAACTGCGCGGCTATTCCCGAGACGCTCTTCGAATCGGAGCTGTTTGGGCATGAGCGGGGTGCCTTCACCGGTTCAGCGGGCGCGCGTGCCGGTTGGTTCGAGCGCGCTGATGGGGGCACCCTTTTCTTGGATGAGGTGGGTGAGTTGCCGCTCGCCCTGCAGCCCAAACTGCTACGGGCGCTGCAGGACGGGACGCTGATGCGCCTTGGCGGCAGCAAGGAAGTGCGCGTGGATGTGCGGGTGGTGGTGGCCACCCACCGCAATCTCGTCAACGACGTGGCCATGGGGCGCTTTCGACGCGACCTCTACTACCGGCTCAATGTAGTACCTATCCGCTTGCCCTCACTACGCGAGCGGCTGGAGGACATCAAGCCCTTGGCTCTTCATTTCCTCAGCCGCGCCAATCAGGCTCACCAGCGTAATTCGTACTTCAGCGAGGGGGCGTGGGTATGGCTACGCGATCAGCCCTGGCCGGGGAACATACGCGAGTTGGGTAATTTGATCGAGCGGGCGGTTCTGCTCGGCCCGGGCCCTGTACTGGGAGCCCCAGACCTGCTGAGGCTAGCAGAACAAGGTACGCCGCCCGAATCGGTGCTTGAGGGCGCTTCCATCATGCCAGCCGGTACCGAGAACACGCTCATTTCACCACGAGCCGCTCATGAAGGCCCGAGGGACACAACTGCCCAGCACATGCCTGAACCAGCCACGACCAAGCCTGCCGTTCGTGATTACCGCTCTTTCCAATCCCACTCTGGACAAGACCTGCGCCGGGCTCTTGAGCAAGCCGGCGGCAACCAAACCCGTGCTGCGCTGAGCCTGGGCCTTACCCCGAGGCAGTTCGCCTACCGTTGGCGACGCCTGGGGCTGGAACGGGTGCTGCCACCCTCGAGCTGAACGGCTGGCCGCCCATGAGAAGACAAACCGGCCGCCTGCTGGATTTGTCAACATTGTTAGTCAAAGATGTTCAATATTTGACAAATGCTGATGAGGCTGGACGTTCCGGCAACGCAAATTGCGGATTTCCGGGCTGAACAACATGGCACGGCGATTGCTCAGAGTGGTGTTGTTTTGCCCGCTCTAATCACAGCCCCCCATGGCTCATCCCACTTTGCTCACCCCTGAAGCGGTTGAGACAGGCTTGCCATTTAAAGCCGACATGCCCGTATTGCTGCGCAGCAGCGCACTGGCCTAACGGTACCCGGGCGACTTCACGAAACCCACCAGATAACCCAACCGGGGTGCGCCTATCTTCGGTGCCTCCCTTTCGAGCAAATCGAATCAACAACCAGGAGACAGCATGTCCGCCGTTCTTACGCAAGCACCTTCAACCGTCAAGGCCTACCTGCGCCCCATCGACCGAGATGGCTTGATGGCTTTTGCCGAAAAGGGGCGCAACAATCCCTCCTCGCGCGGAACCAACAAGGTGCACACCGTCACCGAAGGGCAGTACCGCACCCTCAGCTATGTGGGCGACCACGCACCCGTGGTGGTGGACGAACCACTTCATTTGTTCGGGCAGAACACAGCACCGGCCCCAGGTGAAATTGTCCTGTCGGCACTTGGCGGTTGCCTTGCCGTGGGCATCACCGCTGTAGCCACTTGGAAACAGATCAAGCTGAGCAAATTGGAGTTGTTCCTGGAAGGGGACATCGGCAACCCGGCCGCCTGGGGAGCAGGTGGTGCCTTGGACAAGGCGCCACTCGACATGGGCTTCCAGGCTATTCGCGTGAAAGTGGTCGTAGAGGGCGATGCTTCACGCGCCGAACTGGATGAGATCGTTCAGCACGCGAACCAATACTCGCCTGTGGCCAATACGATGCGCAACCCGATTCCGTTTTCCATCGACCTGGCAGCGTGATCACATGGGCGCCCCGTTGGAACTGGTCGCGAATCGAGCTCAAGGTACCGGCGTCTACCCAGACGGCGAGGCCCTGATCGAAGCAGTGCGTGCGGTAGCACGTGGTCCTCTGGCAGCAGTTGTCGAAGACTGCGACCGCAAAGGCGTATATCCCGAGTCGGTACTGCGTCATTTAGGCAACACTGGGGTCCTGGGTGTTCATCATGACGACCGCCGAGCCTTGGGACAGCCAAGTGCTGCTGCCGATTTCGGTCTGGCAATCCGCGCAGCGGCGGAGGTGTCACGCGTTTGTGGCGCCACAGGCTTCATGGTCTGGTGCCATCAGGTGTGTGGCGTTTACATGGAGCAAAGCAGAAACCCGCACCTGGGGGGCGAGGTGCTGGCCCGGCACCTAAGGGGGCAAACGCTAGGCGCCACGGGTATGAGCAACCCGATGAAAACATTTGCCGGTATCGAGCAGTTCTTGCTTAAGGCCAAACGTGAAGGGGATGGTTATCTTGTCAACGGTACGCTGCCCTGGGTCAGCAACCTCGGCGACGACCACTACTTCGGTGCTGTAGCCGCCTTGGAGACGAGCGCTAATGAGCCCGCTCATGAAATCATGTTCATCGTTCGCTGTGATGCTCCTGGTGTGGAACGACGCAACTGCCCGTCCTTCTCCGCAATGGAGGGAACGAACACATGGGCTGTGCGCTTGAGCGACTACCGGGTCGGCGCGACCAATCTGCTGGCTGACCCGGTCAGACCGTTCATCGGTCGCATCCGAGGAGCCTTCGTGCTGCTGCAGACCGCCATGGGTATCGGCGTGACGCAAGGCGCGATCGATTCCATGCGCAGGGTCGAGCCTCAACTCGGGCATGTGAACCAGTTCCTAGAAGACCGCCCCGACGAATTGCAGGCTGAGCTAGATGGCTTGGTGGCGCGCATCATGAATCTGGCGCGAACGCCATACGCCACCGACCAAGAGCATCTGATCAACGTACTCGATGCCCGGGCGCAAGCAGCCGAACTGGCCTTGCGTGCCGCGCAGTCAGCGCTACTCCACGCTGGTGCTCGCGGGTATCTTATGAGCTCTGATGTGCAGCGCCGGGTTCGGGAGTCTCACTTTGTGGCTATCGTCACGCCGGCGATCAAGCACCTGCGCAAAGAGATTGCGCGCTTGAGTCAACCGGTGCTGCCGGTGGCGGTGGCTGCATGAACACAGCGGCTTATCGGAAATGCATATGCCGCGCGTGTGGCCATGTGTATGACGAGGCGGCCGGCGACCCCGATGGGGGTTTGGCGCCCGGCACGAGATTTGAAGACATACCCGATGACTGGGCCTGCCCGCTGTGCGGTGTGACCAAAGCCGACTTCGAGCCCTACGAATCGCCGATCGCAGGTACAGGCGGTTCCTCGGCCATCGTTGCACCCTGGTATCGCGCGCTCGGCGCTGGCTCTGGTGCGGGTGTGGTCATCGTTGGCGGCGGGACAGCAGCGTGGGCCTTAGTTGAACAGATTCGGTCCATAGACTCGACCAAACCCATCACCATGGTCAGCGCCTGTAAAGCCGACCGATACGACAAGCCCCGCCTGTCGGTGGCCTTTAAACAAGGCGCCAGCGCAGCTTCGCTCCCTTTGGAAAGCGGGCCTGCTGCCGCGGCGCGCCTGGGCGTGCGGCTCATGGCTTGCGCTACGGCCGTTGGCTTAAGCATGGAATCCCGACGGTTGCGAACTACTCGAGGCACGGTTCGATTTGATGAACTGGTCCTGGCGCATGGGGCCTTGGCACAGACCTGCGATGGCTTGCCGCCGGAGCTCACCTGGCGAATCAATGATCTGCAGGCCTATACAGGGCTGCGTCAGGCTCTGGCTCGGGGTGGCCAAGCCGGTGGAAAAGCCCGCGTTGTGATTGTCGGCGCTGGTCTTGTGGGCTGCGAGCTGGCCAACGACCTGGCTCTGGCCGGGCATCCGGTTACCCTGCTGGAGCGGTCTCAGCGCCCATTACCCATGGCCACAGAGGAACAGTCTGCCGCACTGCTGAAAGCGTGGAAGCCTTTGGCCATCGAGTTTGTGGGCCATACGTCCGTGCAGTCGTGCTGCGCAATACAAAGTGGGGCCGCCAAGGACAGTTCGCCGTTGGCTGCAATGGAGCTGATTCTGGGCAGCGGTCGGAGGCTCCAAGCCGAGGTGGTGATCAGCGCTGTGGGCTTGAGCACGCCCAGTCGCTTGGCTCAGCAAGCTGGGCTTCAATGGAACAAAGGCATTGCTGTGGATCGCCGAACACTGGCTACCGGAGTGCCTTATGTCCACGCACTGGGCGACTGCGTCTCCATCGACGGCAAACCCCAGCGATTCATCGAGCCGATCCGCCGGCAGGCCCGTGTAGTGGCGGCGCGCCTATGCGGGCAGCCTTTGCCAGGGTATGACTCAGCATTGCCACCGATCAGGGTGAAAACCAGTTCGCTTCCGCTGACCTTGGCTGCGTGAAACAAAAGAGGCCGCCAGACGGCAGCCTATGTGTGCAGCGCTCACGCCAGGTCTCTTAATAGGTCTTGTAAGGCAAGAACTTGCCCGATAACACCACATTTACTCGATCACCCTTGGGATCGGGCTGCCGCTGAATATCCATGGAAAAATCGATCGCGCTCATGATGCCGTCGCCAAACTCTTCGTGGATCAGTTCCTTGATGGTGGTGCCGTACACATTGACGATCTCGTACCAGCGGTAGATCAGCGGATCGGTGGGTATCGGTGTGGGCAGCGATCCCTTGTAGGGAACCACCTGCAGCCACTTCTGCTCTTCAGCAGTCAGGCCAAAGACCTTGCCGACCACCTTGGCCTGCTCGGGCGTAGCGGTCATTTGCCCCAAGCACAGGGCTGTCGTCCACTCCTTGGACTCACCGACTTTTTTGGCCACGGTCTCCCACTTAATGCCTTTGGCCACCTTTACGGTGATGATCTTTTCGGTAACGTCGTTGCGGCCCACGGGTAGTAACTCCTGAGTTGAAAGATGATGAAGGGGGGACGGGAGAACTCAGGCCGAGCGCTTGAGTGTGGCCAGCCTGGCCGCTGGCTGCGCCCGCACCAGGTTGTCGTTGGCAGGCTCAACCTCTTCGACGTCGAGACCCGCAGCGCGCCGGGCTGCGTCGGCCGGGCGAACCTGCGGTGGATGCGCCGGGGCGCGGCCTCCAGACAGCTCTTTGGATCGGCTTACCAGGAAGTCCACCAAGTGGTTACGAAGTTCGTAGAAGCCCGGAGTGTGGTGCAGCGATGCGCGCTGACGGTCACGCGGAAGGGTGTTGCGCACCACCTCAGCCACTCGGGCAACTGGGCCGTTGCTCATCAACAAGATCTTGTCGGCCAGCAAAATGGCTTCATCCACGTCGTGGGTGATCATGAACACCGTCTGGTGGGTGGCAGAGCAAATCTTAAGCAGTTCTTCCTGTATGGTGCCCCTTGTCAGCGCATCCAAAGCCCCGAAGGGCTCATCGAGTAGCAACATCTTGGGCTCGATGGCAAAGGCACGCGCAATGCCCACGCGCTGCTTCATGCCGCCGGACAGCTGTGAGGGTTTCATGTCGACAGCATGGGTCAAACCCACCATGCCGACATAGCGTTCGACCTGCTGTTTCACCTGAGCAGACGACCACTGCGGCCAGCGGCTCTTGACAGCAAAGGCTACGTTTTGGCGCACAGTCAACCACGGCATCAAGGCGTGGCTTTGAAACACCACGCCGCGCTCCAAGCTGGGGCCAAACACCTCGCGCTGGTCCATGATGACGGTGCCCGCGCTGGCCTGCTCGAGGCCGGCCAGCACATTCAAAATGGTCGTCTTTCCACAGCCACTATGGCCGATGATGCAGGCAAATTCCCCGCGCGCAATATCGAAATTAACTTCATCGAACACCGGTTCACTGGCGCCTGGGAAGGTCTTGGCCAAGCTCTGAACCTGCAGGAAAAGCTGATCGCGTTCAGTCGACATAGGTAACCGCCTTCTGAGCTTGGGCGAACAACGCATCGAGCAGCATGCCGACCACACCAATCACTAGGATTGCAAAGATCACGTTGGTAAGGGCCAAGTTGTTCCACTCGTTCCACACAAAATAGCCTATGCCGGTGCCTCCCACCAGCATTTCTGCGGCCACAATCACCAGCCAGGCGATGCCCATGGAAATGCGCATGCCGGTCAGTATGGTTGGGGCGGCTGCCGGCAAAATGACTTGGAACGCCTTGCGCAACGGGCTGACTTCCAAGGTTTTGGCTACGTTGAGCCAGTCACGGCGAACTGAAGCCACCCCAAAGGCTGTGTTGATCAACATCGGCCATATCGAACAAATGAAGATCACAAAAATGCCCGAAATATTGGAGTCCTTGATGGTGTAAAGCGCCAGCGGCATCCAGGCCAATGGCGAGATGGGCTTGAGCACCTGGACGAACGGATCCAGTGCCCGGTACAGCAAGGGGCTCATGCCGATCACAAATCCCAAGGGTATGGCTACAGACGCCGCAATGGCAAAACCCAGGCCTACCCGTGCCAGCGAATGGACGAGTTGAATGCCGATGCCTTTATCGTTGGGCCCGTTATCGTAAAAGGGATCAGCCAAATTGGCCGCCACCGCTTCCCACAGCTGCGCCGGGGTGGGAAAGCCATCGGACTTCTTGGCTTGGCCCGTTGCCACCCCAGCAGGGTCTTTGCCCATGAGCTTGGCGTACTCGATTTGCTCAGGGGTGAGTTGAACGGCCGCTGTTGGAGCGGCCACATTGGCACGCGGTGCGGTGCCGGCGTGCCACAGGGCCAAGATGGTCAGCAGCATCAGTGCTGAGAGCATCGCTGCGCGTACCCGCAGGTGTGAAAGTGCTTTCATGACAGGATTGCCGGCTTGGCGGTAATGAGCAAGTGAGGCGGGGCCATAGGTCTCAGCCCGCTTTTGAAATGGCAAAGCTGCGAGCGTACTCAGCGGCTTTATTCGGGTCGAACTCTTTGCCCATGATCCGGAATTTGCGGTAGCCCGCCGAAGCAGGTATGAACGGCTGTCCCAAGTCCTTCATGTGGCGTGCGGCATCGGTCATCAAGAACACACGCTCGGCGATTTGCCTGTAATTGACATCGCCCTTGATGTAGCCCCAGCGCTGCAATTGGGTGAGCATCCACACCGCCATCGAATGCCATGGCACCGGGTCGAAATCGGCACGGTCGGGTACCTTTCGCACATTGCCCAGGCCATCAGCAAATGTGCCGGTGAGGACCTGGTTGAGCACCGCTTCGGGTTGGTTGAGGTACTGCGCTGGGGCGATGACCTTGGAGATGAGTTCCCGGTTCTTTGGGTCGCGCGCCATGGCTGCAGCCGTCAACACGGCGCGGTACAGGGCGGCGAAAGTGGCTGGATTTTGTTGAATGAACTCGGTGGGCACGCCGAAGGCGCAGCAGGGGTGGCCGTCCCAAATCTCCTTGGACAGGATGTGGATGAAGCCCACTTCGTCGAACACCGCCCGCTGGTTGAAGGGGTCCGGGCCCAGGAAGCCATCAATGTTGCCCGCGCGCAGGTTGGCCACCATCTCCGGCGGTGGTGTGACGCGGAGCTGCACATCGGTGTCGGGGTTGATGCCGTTCTCGGCCAGGTAATAGCGCAGCAGGAAGTTGTGGATGCTGTATTCGAAGGGAATTGCAAACTTGAAGCCCTTCCAGTTCTTTGGATCTCGATTACCCTTGTGTTTGTTGGCCAACACGATGGCCTGACCGTTGGTGTTTTGAATCGTGGCCACGTTCATCGGGGTTTGCGTGGACCCCAAGCCCAGCGAGATCGCCACTGGCATCGGTGCCAGCATATGTGAGACGTCGTACTCCTTGTTGAGCACCTTGTCGCGGATCAGGGCCCAGCCGGCGGTCTTGTTAAGTTGAACATTGAGCCCTTCCCTGCGGTAGAAGCCCAGTGGATCGGCCATGATGAGCGGCGAAGCGCAGGTGATGGCGATAAAGCCGATCTTGAGGTCCTTTTTCTCCAGCGGGCGAGATTCCTGCGCCATGGCCTGCATGGCGCCCAGCGCTCCTGCGGGCAGCGCCGCCGCCACGGCCGCACGCACCGTGCCCGCGCCCAGCGCCTTGATCAAGCTGCGCCGAGTGGGCTCATGCGGAAAGATCGCCTTGACCAGCGAGGCCTCGATGAACTCCGCGGAAAAGCGCTCAAGGTCCTGTGAGGCCTGGGGGGCTGGCACCATAGCCGCCTGGTCTGTAGGGCCGGCACCGGTGATCAGCGAGCCGCTGGCCGCGGCCTCAGCCTGGTGTTCGGCCACCGTATGGTCCTTGCCGCATCCGCAACGGGTCAACAGGGCCACGTCGGGGTCGAAAGGGCGAAAGTAACGACCTTTATCCTCTAGGCTCATGAACGCTCCTCAGATGATTTACACGGCGAAAGAATTGAAGATTGTTGCAAAACCTGGGCCATCGCATGCAGCGTGCTTCCAAGTGCCAAGAGCGCGGTTTTCCCGTGGCTCGCACACTGGCGCACCACTCTGGTGCTAATTTGCCGCACCCGGATGAACCAAGTTTGTTCATGACAAGCCTTGGCACGCCATCTTGGTGCGTGGCGGCCCGCGAAAGGGGCCCAGGGGTTTCTCACGCCGGCCCAGATAGTCTAAGGGCAGCGCGCCGCCAGACTTCACTTCGCCCAGCGAAAAGCTGGTCTGCAGGTCCTTGACATGGGGCTGGTTGAGCAAGACCTTGCGCGCCAGGCGAGAAAAGGCCTCAAGGTCGGGGCGGACCACCTGCAGCTCAAAGGTCCCCGTTCGGCTGATGGAGTGGCACGAAACCACTTCGGGCAACGCGCAGACCGCGTCTTCCAACAGCCGTGTGATGTTGGCGGCATTGCGCTCGGCGGCCAACCGCACAAAGGCCAAGACACCCAGGCCGATGCGGTGGCGATCAATCTCAGCCCAACAGCTCAGGATGTAGCCCGATTCTTCCAAAGCCCGAACCCGCCGCCAGCACGGTGCGGCTAAGAGCCCAACCCGAGCAGCCAACTCGGCATTCGTGAGGCGACCGTCGCGCTGACATTCGTCCAAGATGGCCACATCAAACCTGTCGAGCATTTTGGAAAACCCTAGTTTGAGCAATTTCCTTTCTAGGGATAAAGCCACAAGGGCATGATTCGCAATTATTTCTCCCACGCTCGGTCCTAGACCCAGGCCAGATTCAGGAGTACTGCCCATGAATGCCCCACTGCCCGCCGATGTGCTGCGCGCCCTGCAGACGGTGAGCCTGGACGACAAGTACACCCTTGCAGAAGGCAGGGCGTTTATGAGCGGCGTGCAAGCGCTGGTGCGCCTGCCCATGCTGCAACGGCATCGAGATGCCTTGGCGGGCCTGAACACGGCAGGGTTTGTCAGCGGCTACCGAGGAAGTCCTCTAGGGGGATACGACCAGGCCCTGTGGCAGGCACAGAAGCATCTGGCCGCGCAAAACGTGGTGTTTCAACCCGGGGTGAACGAAGAGCTGGCGGCCACCGCCCTTTGGGGCACCCAGCAACTGGATCTGTACCCTGGGTCAAAGAAGCACGACGGCGTTTTCGGCATTTGGTATGGAAAAGGGCCCGGCGTAGACCGTTGCGCCGATGTGTTCAAGCACGCCAATATGGCTGGAACAGCCCGACATGGGGGCGTTATCGCCGTGGCCGGCGACGATCATGTGGCCAAGAGCAGCACGGCAGCCCACCAAAGCGACCACATTTTCAAGGCCTGCGGAGTGCCAGTGTTCTTTCCCAGCTCCGTTCAGGACATTCTGGACATGGGCCTACATGCCTTTGCCATGAGCCGCTTTTCCGGCGTGTGGGCCGGCATGAAGACCATTCAAGAGGTGGTCGAGTCGTCCTCGAGCATCGACGTCAGCCCAGACCGGGTGAAGATCGTGTTGCCCGAGGACTTCCCCATGCCCGCGGGCGGCGTGCACATCCGCTGGCCCGACGCCGCGCTGGAGCAGGAACAACGCTTGTTCAGCTACAAGTGGTATGCGGCACTGGCCTATGTGCGCGCCAATGCGCTCAACCACAACGTGGTATCCACATCGCGCGACACCTACGGTCTGATTGCCAGCGGCAAGGCCTACAACGACCTGCGGCAGGCCCTGTTGGACCTGGGCCTAGACGATCCCACCTGCGCCCGCTTGGGCATCCGGGTGCACAAGGTAAACGTTGTGTGGCCTCTGGAAGCCCATATCACCCGCGAATTTGCGCAGGGCCTACAGGAAATCCTGGTGGTGGAGGAAAAGCGCCAAATCATCGAATACCAGCTGAAAGAAGAGCTCTACAACTGGCGCGCCGATGTGCGCCCCGACGTGCTGGGCAAGTTCGATGAACCTGAAGGCGACCACACCGGTGGTGAGTGGAGCCAGCCTAACCCCAGCGGCAACTGGCTGCTGCGGGCCAACGCCGACCTCACGCCCGCGTTGATTGCCACAGCGGTGGCCAAGCGCCTCAAAAAGCGAGGGCTCGCGCCAGAGGGCAGCGACCTTGCTGCGCGCATGGACCAGAGGCTTCGGGTCATTGAGGCCAAAGAACGGGAAATGGCCGCCATCGACCTCAAGACCACCGGCGAACGCCAGCCGTGGTTTTGCAGCGGCTGCCCCCACAACACCAGCACCCGGGTCCCCGAGGGCTCGCGCGCGATGGCGGGCATCGGCTGCCACTTCATGTCCATTTGGATGGACCGCAGCACCTCGACCTACAGCCAAATGGGCGGAGAGGGGGTGGCCTGGGTGGGCCAAGCGCCCTTCAGCACAGACGCCCACGTCTTTGCCAATCTGGGCGATGGCACCTACTTCCACAGCGGCCTCTTGGCCATCCGCCAGAGCATCGCCGCCGGGGTGAACATAACCTACAAGCTGCTCTACAACGATGCAGTAGCCATGACCGGTGGGCAGCCAGTGGGCGAGCGCCTGGACGGCCAAGACGGGCTTTCGGCATCGGGCCACAGCGTGCTGCAGATTCAAAAGAGCCTGATCAGCGAAGGCGTACGGCAACTGGTGATCGTCACCGACGAGCCGCAGAAATACCACAGCATTGTCTTGGAGCCTGGTGTGACGGTTCACCACCGAGACGAGCTCGATCGCATCCAACGCCAGTTCCGCGAAATCAAGGGCTGCACCGCCATCATCTACGACCAGACCTGCGCCACCGAAAAGCGCCGCCGCCGCAAGCGCGGAACGATGGTGGACCCAGCCAAGCGGGTGGTGATCAATGAACTGGTGTGCGAAGGTTGCGGCGACTGCAGCGCGCAAAGTAACTGCCTGTCAGTTGAGCCGGTGCAAACCGATTTCGGCCGCAAGCGCCGCATCAACCAGAACAGCTGCAACAAGGACATCAGCTGCGTCAACGGCTTCTGCCCCAGCTTTGTGACCGTCGAGGGCGGTCAGTTGCGCAAGCCCAAGAAAGACGACCGCCGCGTCGACCCCAGCACCTTGGGCCCCCTGCCCGAGCCGGTGGTGCCCGTGGCAGACCGCGCCTGGGGCATTGTGGTGGGTGGCGTTGGGGGCACAGGCGTCATCACCATCGGCCAACTGTTGGGCATGGCCGCCCACCTCGAAGGCCAGGGCGTGGTCACGCAAGACTCCGCTGGACTGGCGCAAAAGGGCGGTGCCACCTGGAGCCATGTGCAGATTGCGCGGCGCGCTCAAGACTTGCACACGACCAAGGTCGACACCGCCAAAGCCGACCTCGTAATCGGTTGCGACAGCATTGTGGCCGCGCACAAGGCCACACTGGCTGTGATGCATGAAGGCCGCACCTACGTGGCCCTGAACACCCACGGCACGCCTACGGCTTCATTTCTGAAGAACCCGAACTGGCAATTTCCGGAAAATGGCTGCGAGGCTGCCATCGCCCGCGCCGTGGGCCGTTCAGCCCTGGGCTTATTCGATGCCGAAGAGGTGGCCACACAGCTGCTGGGTGACAGCCTCTACACCAACCCACTGATGCTGGGCTACGCCTGGCAGATGGGCCGTGTGCCCTTATCGCGACAAGCACTGCTGCGCGCCATGGAGCTCAACGGCGTGCAGGTGGATAAAAATCAAGCTGCTTTTGAATGGGGCCGCCGCTGTGCCCATCAGCTCGATGAAGTGCGTGGGCTCTACCAGGCGCGCCAGGTGATTCAGGTGCTGCGCCAGCCCACAGTCGACGAGGTGATGCGCCAGCGTGAGGCCTTCCTCACCGACTATCAGGATGCCCGCTACGCACAGACCTACCGGCGGTTTGTGCAGCAGGTTCAGGCTGCCGAAGTACCACTTGGCAGCACCCGGTTGACCATGGCCGTGGCGCATAACTTGTTCAAGCTCATGGCTTACAAGGACGAATATGAAGTGGCTCGGCTGCACACCGATGCGCGCTTTTCCGCCCGAATTGAGCAGATGTTTGAAGGCGAGTACCGGCTGGTGCACCACCTGGCGCCCCCGGGCTTGTCACGCACCAACGAGCGAGGCGAGCCGATCAAACGCGCCTTTGGGCCGTGGGTTCGCGGCGCATTTGGTCTGCTGGCGCGGCTCAAGGGTGTGCGTGGGACCGTCTTGGACGTCTTTGGCCACACCCAGGAACGCCGCACCGAGCGCGCGCTGATTCGGGAGTACCGCAGCACGGTGGAGGAACTGTTGCAGCAATTGAGCGCCCCACGCTTGGCCCAGGCCGTGGAGATTGCCCAGCTGCCGCAGGACATCCGGGGTTTTGGTCATGTCAAGGCCGCGCACCTGGATCGCGTGCGCCCGCGTTGGAACGCCCTGTTGGCGCAGTGGCGCAGCAGCAGCGTTCAAGCCGGCTGAACGCACGCCCCAAGCGTTGAGAAGTCCGAGCCCGCGCCCTGGGGCACACTGCAGGCCATGCCTTACACCCGCACCGCTGTTGCGCTCCACTGGCTGTTGGCTGCTGCCATCGTGGGAAGTTTTTGCGTGGGCCTTTACATGACCAGCCTGCCGTTTTCGCCGCAACGCCTCAAGCTGTACAACTGGCACAAGTGGGCCGGCGTGTTGATCCTGGCCGCTTCGGCGCTGCGCCTGCTGTGGCGCCTGCTGCACCCACCGCCTGAAGACATGCCCATGCCCTTGTGGCAAGCGCGCGCAGCGCATGTGACCCACCTGCTGCTGTACCTGCTGTTCTTCGCAGTGCCGCTGGTAGGCTGGGCCTACAGTTCGGCCGCGGGCTTTCCCATCGTGTTGTTCGGCGTACTGCCGCTGCCCGATTTCGTGGGCAAAAACGCTGCGCTGGCCGAGTTTCTCAAGCCCTGGCATGGTCGCTTGGCTTGGATGCTGGCTGCCCTTGTGGGCCTGCATGTTCTGGGTGCGCTCAAGCACCATGTTGTCGACCGTGATGGCTTGCTCATGCGCATGGCCTGGAGACGAAGCCCATGACCCGTCCAGGACCCGTTCGGACCTGTGTTTTGTCGGCAGCCGCCCTGTTTGGCCTGTTGACCCTGTCGATGCCGCCTGCCCTCGCCCAGCAGGTCATCCCAACGGGCAGCGAGATCGCCTTCACCAGCCGCCAAATGGGCGTGCCGGTCGATGGCCAGTTCCGCAGGTGGAGCGCGCTTGTGCAGTTCGACCTGAAAAAGCCCGAGGTGGGCAAGGTGGCCTTCACCATCGACATGGGTAGCGCCACCCTGGGCGCCGCCGACACCGATGCCGAGGTGGCGAAGTCCGATTGGTTCAATACCAGCAAATTCCCGCAGGCGCAGTTCCAAAGCAGCGCCATCAAAGCCACAGGCAAGGGCCGCTACGAGGTTAGCGGTGCGCTGACCATCAAGGGCGCCACCCAGCCAGTCATGGTGCCGGTCACACTGTCTCAGACGGGCAGCGGAACTGGCCTGCGCACCACGGCTGCCGGCACCTTCACCATCAAGCGCCTGGCCTTCAAGATCGGCGAAGGCCCGTGGGGCGACACCTCGATGGTGGCCGATGAGGTGCAGGTGAAGTTCAATATTCAACTCAGCGGCCTGGCGCCGCTGTGATGCCCGCAGCCCACCTTCCCGCAGCACCCCCAAGAGCCACAGCCTCAGCAAGCACCTGAGCAACCCACCCAAAGGATGTACTCATGAAGAAATTCCTCCTGCTCGCAGCCACCCTGGCAGCCACTGGCGCAGCCCACGCTCAGAGCGCCAGCTACACCATTGACCCCACCCACACCTTCGTCACCTTTGAGGTCACCCACTTCGGCACCAGCACCAACCGCGGACGCTTTGACAGGAAGAGCGGCTCCATCAGCTTTGACCGGGCTGCGCGGGCGGGCAAGGTCGACATCAGCATCGAGACTGCATCGGTCAACACCGGCACAGCCCCCTTCGACAAGCATCTGCAGAGCAAGGACTTTTTCGACAGCGAAGCCCATCCCACGGTGCGCTTTGTGGGTGAGCAATTCAGCTTCGATGGCGACAGGGTCAGCGAAGTCGCTGGCACCCTGACCCTGCTGAGCAAGACACAGCCAGTCACGCTCAAGGCGGTGCGCTTCAACTGCTTTAACCATCCCCGCCTCAAGCGCGAAGTCTGTGGCGGCGACTTTGAGACCACCATCCAGCGCAGCCAATGGGGCATGGGCTATGGGATCCCGGCGATTCCGGATGCGGTGAAGCTGGTGATTCAGGTAGAGGCCGTTCGCCAGTAGGCGAGCAGCGTCTGGGGGCGCTTGCACCGGGCCGCGCAGGCCCGGCCTTCAATCCCCTTGCCCACTGGACGGGATACGGGAAATCCCGCAGAACGGCTGGCACGAGTCCTCGGCATGATTCGCCGAGGACACGAGCACGTAGTGGCCCCTATTTGTTGCGCGCCCGAAGGCTGACGCTTATCCCGTTACCAACCCCGCAGGAGACTCCTGATGACCGAAAAGACGACAAAAACCCGCCAGCCGGCAGAGCGTCGCCGCTTCCTGGCCAAGGCTGCTACCGGCACCGTGGCCGCCGGCGCGCTGGCCGCGCCGATGGTGTCCAACGCCCAGACCGTCAGCTTGCGGTTTCAAAGCACCTGGCCGGCCAAGGACATCTTCCACGAGTACGCCAACGACTTCGCCAAGAAGATCAACGATATGGCCGGCAACCGGCTGCGCATCGAAGTGCTGCCCGCTGGCTCGGTCGTGCCGGCCTTCCAGTTGCTTGAAGGCGTGGCCAAGGGCACGCTGGACGGCGGCCATGGCGTGGTGGCCTACCACTACGGCAAGAACTCGGCGCTGGCCCTTTGGGGTTCGGGCCCGGGCTTCGGCATGGACCCCAACATGCTGCTTTCCTGGCACTACTACGGTGGCGGAAAGGCGTTGTTGGACGAGATCTACAAGACTATGAATCTGGAAGTCGTGTCCTTCCTGTACGGCCCGATGCCCACCCAGCCTTTCGGCTGGTTCAAGAAACCCATCGCCAAGGCCGACGACTTAAAGGGCACCAAGTTCCGCACGGTCGGCCTGGCGGTGGACATGTACACCGACATGGGCGCAGCCGTGAACCCGCTGCCCGGCGGCGAAATCGTTCCGGCACTGGACCGCGGCCTGATCGATGGCGCTGAGTTCAACAATGCCACCTCCGACCGTCTGTTGGGCTTCCCCGACGTGGTCAAGAACTGCATGCTTCAGAGCTTCCACCAGAGTACCGAGCAATTCGAGATCCTGTTCAACAAGGGCAAGTACGACGGCCTGGCCCCCGAGCTGAAGTCGATCATCGACTACGCGGTGCAAGCCGCCAGCGCCGACATGTCCTGGAAAGCCATCCAGCGCAACTCGCAGGACTACATCGAACTCAAGAAGCAAGGCGTGAAGTTCTACAAGACCCCGGACGCCGTGCTGCGCGCGCAGCTGGCCTCTTGGGACAAGATCATGGAAAAGAAGGGTGGCGAAAACGCCGCGTTCAAGAAGATCTTGGACAGCCAGCGAGCCTTCGCTGAGCGCGCTGGCGCCTGGCAGAACGACTACCTGGTCGATTTCAAGATGGCCTGGAACCACTACTTCCGCCGCCGCGGTTGATCCAATAGCTCGACCGAAAAGAGGCCACCGGGAGCGCCGGTGGCCTTTTTGCATAGTGGATGCGTCCCCAGCGTCTGTCCGCCTTGTCGTTTTGCGGGCTTATCTCTGTTCTGCCCCGCGGCCCGACGATCTCCTGAATTCATGAAAAACCTACTGCTGGCGGTGGACAGAGTGTCCACTTGGCTCGGGCAATTCTTCGCCTGGGCCATCATTGTCCTGACCTTTCTGATTACCTACGAGGTCTTCAGCCGCTATGTGCTGAATGCGCCCCACGACTGGAGCCTGAACGCCCAGATCATGCTGTACGGCACGCTGTTCATGATGGCAGGTGCCTACACGCTGAGCAAGAACGGCCACGTTCGCGGAGACGTGCTCTACGGCTTCTTTGAGCCGCGCACCCAGGCCACGATTGATCTTGTGCTCTACATCATCTTCTTCCTGCCCGGTGTGGTGGCCCTGACCTATGCCGGCTGGACCTATGCGAACGAGGCCCTGGCCATCCGCGAGAAGACCTTCTCGGCCACACCGCTGCCCCTATACCCCTTCAAGTTCGTGATCCCGATTTCGGGTTTCATGCTGCTGCTGCAGGGCTTTGTGGAGATCGTTCGATGCATCCAGTGTCTGCAAGATGGCCAGTGGCCGTCGCGCGAGCAAGACGTGGAAGAGGTGGACATCGAAAAACTCAAGCAGATGGTGTCGGTCAAGGACGAAGACATCATTGCCTTGGACCACTATGTGGCGCCCCAGGAATCGAAGGCGGGGGCCCACAAATGAAAATAAAAAAGGAACTCTGGTTTGGCCTGACCATCATGGGCCTGATCACCGCGGGTACTGCGGTGATGTTGATTTCAGCTGACAAGATCAGCAATGGACACCTGGGCCTGATGATGCTGGCCCTGGTGGTGGTGGCCATCATGATGGGCTTCCCCACTGCCTTCACCCTGATGGGCATGGGCATGATCTTCACATGGCTGGCCTACGAGGAGAACACGACCAAGACGTTGGACCTCATGGTGCAGTCGGCCTTCAAGGTGATGAGCAACGATGTGCTCATTTCCATCCCGCTGTTCGTCTTCATGGGCTATCTTGTGGAGCGGGCCAACCTCATTGAGAAGCTGTTCCGCTCACTGCATCTATCCTTGGCCCGGGTGCCGGGCTCACTCGCGGTGGCCACGCTCTTCACCTGTGCGGTGTTCGCCACCGCTACCGGTATCGTAGGCGCGGTGGTAACGCTCATGGGCTTGTTGGCCTTGCCGCAAATGCTCAAGGGCGGCTACGACGTGCGTTTGTCAGCCGGTGCCATCACGGCAGGTGGCTGCTTAGGCATTCTGATTCCGCCGTCGGTGCTGCTGATCGTCTACGGGGCCACTGCCGGCGTGTCGGTGGTGCAGCTGTATGCCGGCGCGTTTTTCCCCGGCATCATGTTGGCGGGCCTGTATATCCTGTATGTGATCATCGTGGCCAAGCTCAAGCCGGAGCTGGCACCGCCCTTGTCTGAGCAGGCCCGCTTCGTCCCGCTGCCGGTCTTCACCCAGCAGATCTCCGATGCAGTGTCCAACCGCGCGCTGCCCGCACTGCTGAAGTCACTCAAGGGCGCACGCAATTCGAATGTGCCTGCGGGCTACATCCTCAAGGAACTGTTCATCATCCTCCTGCCGGCCATCGTGTTCGCCTTGGTGGCCCTCATGTCTTGGCGCGTGGCCACGGCGCCGCTTGAAGTGGACGATATGCCCGCTGCGATGGAGTCAAGTGGCGGCATGATGAGCCTGGAGTCCCCCTCGGCTTCGAGTGGCGGGCTGGCTGAACCCCCGGGTGCCAGCGGCGTGCAGGAGCCCCCTGGCGCAGGCGGCTTGGCCGAACCGCCGGCCGCTCGTAGCGGGCTGCAAGAGCCCCTGTCGAGTGCGGGTGGCTTGCAGGAACCCCCAGATGCCTCGGGCGGTGGTCTTCAAGAGCCCCCCGGCGCGCGGGGTGCAGTGCAAGACCCCGGCGCAGGTGGCGTGCAAGAACCTCCGGGTGCAGCCCCGGTGGGGTCATCAGCCGGCAGCCCAAGCGGTGGAGGGGCAGCGGCGCAGATACCTGAGCCCGACCGCCGCCCGGCCAGCACAAACTTCTGGGTTGGCTTGGCCGTCGGCGTGGTGGCCTTGATGGCGTTCTACGGCATCATGAGCTTCCAGCGATTGGAAGTGTTCAAGATGCTGCTGTCGAGCTTCTTTCCGCTGGTGGTGTTGATCATGTCGGTGTTGGGCTCGATTGTGTTCGGCTTGGCCACACCCACGGAGGCGGCAGCCGTTGGCGCATTCGGTGGCTTCGTGCTGGCAGCAGCGTACAAGCAGCTCACCATGTCAGTGGTCAAGGAATCGGTGTTTCTCACAGCCAAGACCAGCGCGATGGTGTGTTGGCTGTTCGTGGGTAGCGCGATCTTCTCGGCGGCCTTCGCCCTGCTGGGCGGACAGGAACTGGTGGAAAAGTGGGTTCTGTCGATGAACCTGTCCAAGACTGAGTTCCTGATCCTCAGCCAGGTGATCATCTTCATCTTGGGCTGGCCCTTGGAGTGGACCGAGATCATCGTGATCTTCATGCCCATCTTCATCCCGCTGCTGGATGACTTTGGTGTGGACCCACTGTTCTTCGGCCTGTTGGTCGCGCTAAACCTGCAGACTGCCTTCTTGTCGCCGCCGGTGGCCATGGCCGCGTTTTACCTCAAGGGGGTGAGCCCGCCGCATGTGACGTTGAACCAGATCTTTGCCGGCATGCTCCCTTTCATGGGAATACAGGTTGTGGCGATTGTGCTGTTGTACAGCTTCCCCGAGATCGGGATGTGGCTGCCGCAGGTGCTCTACCGGTGACGGCTGACAGCGCAACTGAGGTCCTTCGGCAAATGGACCTCGGCGCGCAAACCTCCACGGCTCAGGTGACGAGACTGTTGGAGGCCGTGCAGGTGTTGGAGCCCCAGGTGCAGGCTTGGGCACACCTAGATCCCGCCGCAGCCCTGGCGCAGGCGCGGGCCTGCGATGCACGGCGCCAAGCGGGTGAACACGCGCCCTTGCTGGGCTTAGCGGTGGGCCTGAAGGACATCATCGACACCGCCGACATGCCCACGGAAAACGGGACGGTGCTCCATGCGGGGCGCCGCCCTTTGCGGGATGCGGCCCTCGTCAAGCGGCTCAAGCAGGCCGGAGCGGTTATCCTGGGCAAGACGGTCACCACCGAGTTGGCCACCTATGCACCCGGCAAGACGCGCAATCCGCACCGCCTGACCCATACCCCGGGCGGCTCGTCCAGCGGCTCAGCTGCAGCTGTGGCCTGCGGCATGGTGCCCCTGGCCATCGGCTCACAGACCAATGGATCCACCATCCGGCCCGGCGCCTTTTGCGGCGTGGTCAGCTTCAAGCCCACACGCTCCAGCATAGACCGCGCGGGCATGTTGGTGCAGTCGCCCAGCTTCGATACCGTGGGGATGTTCGCACGCCAAGTCTCCGATGTGGCGCTGCTGTGGCGGGTCTTGTCAGGCCCCGCGCCGCCTGCCCAAGACACAGCCCATGAAGCTGCGGCAGCAGCCAGCGCGGCCACAGCACCACGCCTGGTTTGGATGCCTGGGCCGTTGCGCAAACGATTGGAGCCAGGCGTCGAGGCCTTGCTGTGGAGCCGCGCCCGCGTGTGGGGCGCAACAGACAGCGCGGCCGACCTCCCCTGCGGCATGCAGGCCGTGGTGGACCTGCACCGCTTGATCATGGAGGCCGAGATTGCACGGCACTTCGCTCATGAGTACGCCACCGGTGCTGCTCAGTTGTCTGCTTCGCTGAGAGGTCAGATTGAGCGTGGCCGCCGAACCTCCGATGCCGAACTGATCGCCGCCCACTGCGACCTGGGCTCAATGCAGTCAGCGATGGATGCCTGGATGCAGACTGAAGCGATCGATGCCTGGGTGACCGCCAGCGCGCCCGGCCCGGCCCCCTTGGGCTTGCAGGCCACGGGCGACCCTATCTTCTGCACCGCGGCAACTGCCCTGGACCTGCCGGCTTTGCAGATCCCGGGCCTGATCGCCCCCAACGGCCTACCCTTAGGGATTCAGGTGGTGGGCCGTCGAGGCTGCGATGCCCAGCTTCTGGCCGTTGCACTGCGGTGGCTTCACCCTTGAAAGCTTAAAACCGTGCCCATCGCCCCGCTCTGTACCCCTGCCCCGAAATGGTTGAGCCGGTGCGCCGCGTGGGCAAGCCCGCGGGTGTCGGGGGCAGGAGCGGCCGCACTGCTTTGGGCCTGTATGGGTCTTGCCGTACCCGGGCCGTCCCGCGCGCAGGCTGCGCAGGCCGCGCTGCTCATGGGTGCAACATCAGCAGGCGCCGCATCAAGCGCCACCGCCGAGGGTCGTCAGTCGGCCGTGTGGCGCACCGCTGAGCAACAGCAAGCGGCCTTTCTCAGCACCTTGAAGTCCTTGGTGGAGATCGAATCCGGCAGCCGTGACTTGGAAGGCCTGCGTACCATGGCAGATGAGGTGGCGTCGCGGCTCAAAGCCCTGGGGATGGATGTCAAAACTATCCCCACCAAGGCACCGGACTTTCATCCCATGCTCAAGGGCGCTGAGCTGGGCCCCATGGTGTATGGGCGCAAGCTGGGCAAGGGCTCCAACAAGGTTCTCCTGATTGCCCACATGGACACGGTCTACCCGCGGGGAATGGGCGCCAAACAGCCGTTCCGCATTGAGGGCGACAAGGCCTATGGACTGGGCATCGCTGACGACAAGGCCGGCGTGGCCCTCATCCTGCACACCGTCGATCTCTTGGCCCGCTTGGGCCATGATGATTTTGCGGAGTTGGGGGTGCTCATCAACGGCGATGAGGAGCTGGGCTCACCGGGCTCTGGGCCGATGCTGACTGAGCTGGGCAGCCAATACGATGCGGTGCTGTCCTTTGAGGGTGGGGGTGGCCGAGCCGACATGGTGCGCCTGGCCACCAGCAGCATTGCCATTGCCGAACTTAAGGTGACGGGCCGCGCATCACACGCCGGCGGTAACCCGGAGGGTGGTCGAAACGCGATCTATGAGTTGGCGTACCAGATCATGAAGACGCGTCACTTTGGGGACAAAGACAAGGGCCTCAAGATCAACTGGACGGTGATCGAGGGTGGTGGGGTGCGCAACGTGATTCCAGCCCATGCATCTGCAATCGCCGACATCCGCTCGCTGACCAATGCCGACCTGGCCATCATGGAGCAGGCCCTGCGCGAGGCGATCAAGGACAAGCTGATCCCGGACACACAAATCGAGCTCACGTTTTTTCGCAGCCGCCCGGCCTTCGTGCCCAATGCAGCCTCGGTGGTATTGGCCCGCCATGCACAAGCACTGTTCAGGGCAATAGGGTTGCCACTGGAGATCCGCGACCGCGCCTCCGGTGGCGGCACTGATGCAGCCTATGCCGCTTTGCGCGCCAGGGGAGGCGTGCTGGAAAGCTTTGGGCTACGCGGTTTTGGGGCCCATAGCAATGACAATGAATACGTGATGATCGACTCGATCATTCCCCGCCTGTACCTGGCCACCCGCATGGTGATGGACGTGGGCGCCGGAAAGGTGCGCTGGTAGCCCATCGATGTCCTACTTTCACACAGGAGTTCGTACTATCGTCAGCGCAGAGGTGTTTTACGGTCCTGTTCCGGATGGGAAGGCGTAGGAGCCAACTGTCGAGAAAATTTCTGCTGACGACCCTACGTGCCCAACGCGTGAGGCGCAGACTGCACCCTTGTCAAGACTTGAACCACGCCCGCTTGAAGGAAGGCGACCTATATACCCAGAAATTGTTCGAGCGTCTGGGGCTTGGCCAAGAGTGCGGCGCTGCTGCCTTCGAACACCACCTCACCCTTGACGAGGACGACGTTGCGGTCGGTGATCTGGGTGACGTGGCGCCAGTTCTTATCGACAATGATGCTGCTGATGCCACTCTGACGGATCAGACCGCAGATGCGCCAGATCTCGCGTGCGATCAGCGGCGCCAAGCCTTCGGTGGCTTCATCGAGGATCAGGACATCTGGATTGGTCATCAGCGCACGACCGATGGTGAGCATCTGCTGCTCGCCGCCTGAGAGCTGCTGTCCACCATTGCCCAGGCGCTCTTTGAGGCGCGGAAAGGTTTCCAGCACACGCTCATAGGTCCAATCGCGACGGCCCTGAGTTCCGGCCCGCGCGGCCATGATCAGGTTCTCTTTCACGGACAGATTGCCAAAGATACCTCGGCCTTCGGGCACATAGGCGATGCCCTGTTGAGCGACCCGATACGGTGCAGCACCCGTCATGGCTTGGCCCTTGATGCGAACTTCGCCATCGCGGGGCTTGACCAAGCCAATGAGGCTCTTGAGCAGCGTGCTCTTGCCCATGCCATTGCGGCCCATCAAGCCTATCGTTTCGCCCCGGCAGACCTGGAAATCAACGCCGCGCAGAATATGGCTGGACCCGTAAAAGGTTTGCAGGCTACGGGCCTCGATGAGCCGTTCCGCCTGAGTACCCGAGGCTGAGTTGGCCGTCATATCAGTGCTCCTCACCCAGATATGCTGACTGCACGCCCGCATCGTTGCGGATGGCCTCGGGCATGCCGCTTGCGATCACCTGGCCGTTGACCATCACGGTGAGGTGATCGGCCAGGGCGAACACAGCGTCCATGTCGTGCTCAACCAGCATGATGGCGTGCTCAGCCTTCAAACGCAGCAGCAACTCGACCATGCGCTCAGCCTCGGCCACGCCCATGCCAGCCAAAGGCTCATCAAGCAGCAAGACCTGCGGCTGGGTGGCCAGTGTCATGGCGATCTCCAACTGGCGTTGCTCACCGTGCGAACATATGCCGGCCACCACCGATCGCCGGACCTGTAGGCCAGCCAACTCCAGCGCACGCTCGCAGCGTGCTTGCACCTGAACATGTCTGGTCGCTGCATCCACCCAGTGCAGGGGATTCCAGGGGCGGTGCAATTGACGCGACTGCGAGGCCAAACGCACGTTTTCTTCAACCGTCAAGGGCAGAAAGATGTTGGTCTTCTGGTAGCTGCGTCCCAAGCCAC
The DNA here is from genome assembly GCA_016868355.1 of Betaproteobacteria bacterium. Classification (GTDB taxonomy): domain Bacteria; phylum Pseudomonadota; class Gammaproteobacteria; order Burkholderiales; family Burkholderiaceae_C; genus RFTU01. Next base: position 51,147 of record VGHB01000003.1, read on the forward strand.
GCCGTGAAATCTCGTGTGGCGCGTGGCCGGTGATGTCTTGCCCGCCCAGGGTCACCGTGCCGCTGGTGGGCGGCAGGTCGCCGGACAGAAGGTTCGCCAAGGTGCTCTTGCCCGCACCGTTAGGGCCGATCACCGCGTGGATACGGCCACGCCACAAGTCCAGGGACACGTCCTCGGCGGCGACCAGCCCACCAAAACGCTTGGTCAAGCCGCGGGCAGACAGCAGGACTTCGCCGGTGCTCATGCGCTTTCCCCCCTGCCGGTGCGCAAACGCTCCAAGATGGCGCCCACCAGGCCCAAGACGCCGCGCGGGGCAAGCACCACCACCGCTACGATGAACAAGCCCATCCACAACTGCCAGTGGTCACTCAAGCGCACGGTACCCACCTGAGGCAGATCTTTCACCCAGTGCAACACGCCCTCAAAGACGAAGGCGCCGATGGCCGCACCCGCAAAGTTGCCCATGCCACCCAGGATCACCATCATGATGGCGTGGGCGCTCATGTGAAAGCCCATCAATTCGGGATTCACAAAGCCGTTGAGTGCGCCCCACAAGTAGCCCGCTAAACCCGCCAGGACACCGGCCAACGTAAAGGCGCTGAGCTTGTAGCCAAAGGTGGAATAGCCCACTGCCTTCATGCGGTGCTCATTGATTCGAATGCCCACTAAAGCGCGCCCGAAAGAGCTCCACAACAGGCGCCGCAGGAAGGCATACACCAACACAATCGACGCCAGGCACACATAGAACAAGGTGACCTTGTTCTCCAGGTCAACGAATCCGCTGCCCGGACGGATGTTCACATAGATGCCGTCGCTGCCGCCCAGAACCTTATTGTCGAAGAACAGATAGAACAGCATCTGCGCGAAAGCCATGGTGACCATGATGAAGTAAATGCCGTGGGTGCGCACCGCGAAGAAGCCGATGATCAAGGCCGCTGCGCCCGACAGTGCCATAGCTGCGGGCAGGGTCCACCACAAGGCTGCCGGGTCGTTGACGGGCGACAGGAACGCCAGAGCGTAGCCGGCCAACCCGAAGTAGGCCGCGTGGCCCAATGAGACCAGACCGGTGACGCCCTGCAGCAAGTCCAAACTCATGGCGAAGATGGCCAGGATCATCATGCGCGACAGACTTTGCAGGGCATAGTCGCTGCCCACGAGCGGGAACAGAGCCAAACCAACGATGGCCGTGGCCAAAAGGAACTGAACACTGCGCGGCAGGACTTCGAGATGGGAATTGGCTGCGCTCATGGCTTCATGTCACTGCTTGAACAGCCCTTCGGGCCGCCACAACAACACCGCAGCCATCAGCACATAGACCAACATGCCCGCCACCTGGGGCAGCAGCACCTTACCGAAGGTGTCCACCAGACCCACCAACAAAGCGGCGATCAGCGCGCCGCGAACCGAACCGATGCCACCGATCACCACGACCACGAAGCACATGATCAGCACCGGACTGCCCATATTGGGATAGACGCTGGACACGGGCGAGGCCACCATGCCGGCCACCACCGCCAAGCCCACGCCCAGCCCGAACACCAGCGCATGAATCAACTCAATGTTGACACCCAGCGATTCGGTCATGTCACGGTTGAAGGCACCGGCGCGGATCTTCATGCCCAATCGCGTTTTGGAAATCAACAGGTACAGCGCCAGGGCCAGGCCAATACACACCGCCGAGATAAACAAGCGGTACACCGGGTAGCTCAACGTGTCCGTCAGGGGGATCGACCAGTCCAAGGACGCGGGGATCTGAACGCCCAGCACATCGTTGCCCCAAATGACAGCGCGCAGTTCCTCAAACACATAGATCAGGCCAAAAGTCAGCAGCACCTGATCCAGGTGATCGCGGTGATAAAAGTGTCTGAACAGCAAGCGCTCAAGCACAAAGCCAAAGAGACCCGCCAGCACCGCACCCAGGAGGATGGCCAAGGGCAAGGACCCCATTTGTGCTGCCAGGGTATAGGCCAAATAGGCCCCCAACATGTAGAAACTGCCATGGGCTAGGTTGACCACGCCCATGATGCCAAAGATCAGCGTCAGGCCGGCGGCCAGCATGAACAACAGCAGCCCGTACTGGACGCTGTTGAGCAGCTGGATGAGGAAGTTGGCCAAGGTCATGGTGAGGTCAGGGGCAGAAGCCGGAGCAGGTCGGGGCTGTTGTGCGGTCAAAAAAATGGCGGCCACAGCCGCCATGCAATGTGAAGGGACGACCTGAAGCCTGTTCGGGCTGCAGGGCCGCCGACAGGTTTACGAGTAGGCGTTCACTGAGCTGAACTCAGGCCATGCGGCAACCGGTGGCCGGGTCGGCCAATTGCTTGGCAGCAACACCAAGCACTTTGTTTTCTTTGTCCTTGACTTCGCGCAAGTACATGTCTTGGATCGGGTTGTGGGCCTTGCTCATGGTCCACTTGCCGCGAGGGCTGTCGATGGTGGTGTTTTCCAGGGCGGCGTACAGCGCCTTCTTGTTGCCAAAGTCGCCCTTGACCGCGGCCATTCCCTGAGCCAACAAGAGGCCCGAGTCGTAGCCCTGCACTGCGTACACATCGGGCTGCAGCTTGTTGCGGATGGCATAGGCGCGGCGGAAGTCCTGGTTGCGCTTGGTTTCCAGCGAATCGCTGTAGTGCAGCGTCGTGATGATGCCGTCGGCTGCAGGGCCAGCGGCGTCCAACACTCCTTCGGTGAGGAAGCCCGAGCCGTACAGCGGGATCTTGCCCTTCAGGCCGGCAGCGGCGTAATCGCGAATAAACTTGGCCGCACCCGCACCTGCAAAGAAGCAGGCCACCGCTTCGGGCTTAAGCGAGGCAATCTCGGTGAGCAGGGCCTGGAACTCCACATTCGGGAAGGGCAGGCCCAGTTCCTTGATGATCGTGCCACCGGCCTTGGTATAGCTGTCCCGGAAGCCCTCGAAGGCTTCGTCGCCGGCGGCGTACTTCCAGGTGATCCACACGGCCCTCTTGTGGCCCCGCTTGACCATGGGCTCGCCCAAGGCCAGCGTGGGCTGGCTGTTTGAAAACGAGGTGCGAAACACATTGGGCGCGCACTGAGCGCGCGTGGCCACGTGGACACCGGCGTTGGGGATGAGGTTTAGCACACCGGACTCGCGCGCCACGCGGTGGATGCCCATTTGCACGCCCGAGTGAACCGTGCCTAAGAGGACATCGACCTTGTCGCGCTGCACAAGGCGGTTGGCGTTTTCGACGCCCTTCGGGGGGTCGGATTCGTCGTCCACCTTGAACCATTCGATGTCGCGCCCACCAAGCTTGCCGCCGGCTTCATCAATGGCCATGCGAAAACCCGACTCGATGTTGACGCCTATTGCGGCGAATGTACCGGTGTAGGGCAGCATCAAGCCGATGCGCAGCTTGTTTGATTGGGAACGAGCGATTTGCGGCAACAGCAGGCTGGTGCTGGCTGCGCCCACCAGGGCTGCGGTACGGGTTAGAACTACTCGACGGGTGGTCATGGGTTTCCTCCGAACGGTGGCTATGCGAACAGCTTGCCATGATGGCACACCGTTTCCCGTGATCGGCACTGTGGAGCTACCGAGCAAAATATTGCTTGGTGTTTACCCAGATTACCTGTATGAGTCTGCAAGTTAGTGCACCACTAAGGCCTGGGCTCAGGCTGCGGCCAGGAAATCCCTGGCGATTCGGTCCCCAATGTCGTTGATGCGGTTAAGGAAGCGGGTGAGGTAGGCGTGCAGACCATCGTCGAGGATTTCGTCGATGCGCCCGTGCTGGAGGTCGCTGCACAGGCGCCCGGCGCGGCGCAGGGTGTCACCGCTTTGCTGGTTGGCCACATGGCTCAGGTTGTTGAGCAACTCGCTGGTGCACGCGGCAAGGGATCGTGGCATGTCGGCCCGCAGGATGAGCAGTTCGGCCACCTTCTCCGGCAAGATGACGCTGCTGTAGACGCGGCGATAGATCTCGAAGGCGGACACCGATCGCAGCAACGCCGACCAGTGATAAAAATCTGTCTGGGGAGCAATGGCCGGCGCAGGCAGGCCCGGCTGGCGTGGCAGACCACTGCCATCAGCAGCCAGTGCCACGCCATCCACATTGGGGTGCCCGTGGAACTTCACATCGAGCAGCCGTGCGGTGTTGTCGCCGCGCTCAAGAAAGGTGCCCAAGCGGATGAAATGCAGGGCCTCGTCCTGCAGCATGGTGCCCACGGCCACGCCACGCGAGAGGTGGGAGCGGAACTTGACCCATTCGAAAACAGACGAGGGGTCGCGCTCCAAGGCATCAGAGACCACCATGCGCGAGAACTCAAGCCAGGTCTGGTTGGTCGTCTCCCACAACTCGGTGGTCAGTACGCTGCGCACCGCACGTGCATTCTCCCGGGCCGCGGCCAGACACGCGGCAATCGAGGAAGCATTGCCCATGTCGCGCACCATGAATTGCATCACCGCCTCTCCGCTGATGAGGCGATGGCTTGTTGCATAGGCGCCGTGCAACTCGCTGATGCCCAGCACCGCGCTCCAAGCCGCCTCGCCGCTGCCAGCGCGCTCGGGCAACAGGGAAGTCTGGTAGTTGACGTCGAGCATACGCGCAGTGTTTTCGGCCCGCTCCATGTAGCGGGCCATCCAGAACAAGTGGTCAGCGGTGCGGGAGAGCATCGGGGGCGTCCTTGGTGCAGGCAGGCTGCGGTTCAGCGATTCCTTGGGCTGGCGGCCGGGCCTTCAAGCGTCCAAGACCCAGGTGTCTTTGGTGCCGCCGCCCTGGCTGCTGTTGACCACCAGAGAACCTTCCTTGAGGGCCACGCGGGTCAGGCCGCCGGGGACCACCTGAACGGATTTGCCCGACAGCACAAAGGGCCGCAGGTCTATGTGGCGTGGGGCGATGCCTTGCGCCACAAAGGTGGGGCAGGTGGACAAGCTCAGGGTGGGCTGGGCAATGTAGTTGGCCGGATGAGCCTTGATGCGCTGGGCAAACGCGTCGATTTCAGCGCGCGTTGCGGCTGGTCCCACCAACATGCCGTAGCCGCCGGCGCCGTGCACCTCCTTGACAACGAGTTCCTTTAGGTGGGCCAGCGCATAAGCCAAGTCCTCCGGCTCGCGGCATCGCCAGGTGGGCACGTTTTCCAACAGCGGCCTCTCGCCCAGGTAGAACTCGATCATCTGCGGCACATAGGCATAGATCGACTTGTCATCGGCCACCCCGGTACCGATGGCGTTGCACAGGGTGACATTGCCGGCGCGGTAAGCGCGCATCAGGCCTGCACAACCCAAGCTGGAGTCGGGGCGGAAGGCCTGTGGGTCGAGGAAGTCATCGTCGATACGGCGGTAAATCACATCCACCTGCTCGGGGCCTTGGGTGGTTCGCATGTAGACACGGTCGTCTCGCACGAACAAGTCCTGCCCCTCCACCAACTCCACGCCCATCTGTTGGGCCAAAAAGGCATGCTCAAAATAAGCGCTGTTGTGCATGCCGGGGGTCAACACCACCACAGTGGGGTCGTTGCCGCCACCGGGGGCCATGCTGCGCAAGGTGGACAAGAGCAGGTCGGGATAGTGGGCCACAGGGGCTACGCGGTGCAGCGAGAACAGGTCGGGAAATAAGCGCATCATCATTTTGCGGTTTTCCAGCATGTAGCTCACACCTGAGGGCACGCGCAGGTTGTCTTCAAGCACGTAGTAGGTGCCGCTGCCATCGGGCTGCGCAGCCCGAACGATGTCAATGCCCGCGATATGCGCGTACACACCCCCAGGCACATCCAGGCCCACCATCTCGGGTCGGAACTGTGAGTTGCGCAAGACCTCGCCGGCAGGCACCACACCAGCCTTGAGAATGTCTTGGCCGTGGTAGACGTCGTGAATGAAGCGGTTGAGCGCCGTCACGCGCTGTTCCAGGCCGCGTCGCATCGCCTGCCACTCCCCGCCTGGAATGATGCGAGGCAGCAGGTCAAAGGGGATCAGGCGCTCGCTGCCGGCACCGTCTTCGTCCTTTTCGCCATAGACAGCAAAGGTGATGCCCACACGGCGAAAGATCACCTCGGCCTCCTCTCGACGCACCGACATGGATGACAAGCTCCGTCGATCAAGCCAATCGGAATAGGTCTGGTAATGAGGGCGCACCGCATTGGTGCTGCTGCGCATCTCGTCGAAGGGCGGTCCCATGATGGACTCCTGCTGGTGCTCAGAACGATGCAAGTCCTGGGCCAACGCCGTCGGGTTGTTGTGCGCGCGATGGGCTTGGGTACCGGTAGCGCCCAAGCGCTTGATCCGCACCTCATGGCGCAGCTCGACTTCACAAGGGTCGACGGACCCGGTCAGCGGCGCGGCCTGCGATGGCTCTGGAGCACTGGCCAGGGCCAGATGCCCGCAGCCGGTCCAATGCCCCGAGGTGGTGTCCAGGCCAACCCAGCCCGGCCCCGGCAGATAGACCTCGCACCAGGCATGGAGCTCGGTACTGTCTTGCTGATGGGGGCCAGCCGTTGGGCTTGGGCTGTCGGGCCGCAGCTGAATAAGATAGCCCGACACAAAGCGCGCCGCCCAGCCGCACTGGCGCAGCAGCTGCACAAGGAGCCACGCGCTGTCGCGGCAAGAACCCGAGCGCCACTTCAGCGTCTCCTGGGGCGATTGCACGCCCGGTTCGGGCCGGTGGGTGTAGGCGATGTCAAGGTGCAGCTGGCGGTTGAGGTCTTCCAGCAGGCTCAGCGCGGGGCCTCGGCGCTGCGGCCAGGCCCCCAAGTAGGCCGTAAGCTCAGGACAGGGCGGCTGCCCGGGTAACGCAGCGTACGGGGCCAGCTCGCCCTGCAACTCGGGGCTGTAGTGGCCCGGCGTCTGCGCAGCAACGGCGGCCAGGGGCGCGCGGGGCACCGGGAGCAAGGCGATGTCAGCGGTCAAGTCCACCATCAGACGGAGCTGGGTCAGGGGATGGGCAAACTCCGCCCGTGCGCAGCGGTTGCCCCAAGCGTCTGTCTCCCAGACGAAGCGATTGGGCTCTGGGTCCAAGCGCAGTTGGTAGTGACGCAGCGGCGTGACACAGGCTGGCGACGGGCACAGGCGAATCTGCTGGGGCGACAAGCGCACCGCGCGGTCGTAGCGGTAGTGGGTGTGGTGCTCGAGGCGAACGCAAATCGACACGGCTGGGCTCCAGGTTGAACTTGCCGGCCGAGCAAGCCCCATGCCCGGGATCATGCACCAGCAAGGTGCGGCTGGCTCAGACGATGAGCTGACCGGGGTGCGTGACCTTGCGCAAAGGCTCGTAGCGCTCAGACTCGGTGCGCAGCGGCGTATCGCCCGGGCCGCTGACCCAATGGGGGTCTTCAATGCCCTCGAACACCTCGCGCAGTCGCTGCCCCCAGGTGCTGCGGATCATTTGGAAGTATGGATTCTGTTCGTCAATGCAGATGTGCTCATCGCTGGCGAATCGGCCTTCCCGGTACACCACCAGGTCTAGCGGCAAGCCCACCGACAAATTGGATTTGAGGGTGGAGTCCATGGAAATCAGCGCGCACTTGGTGGCTTCATCCAGCGGGGTGTTGGGCACGAGCACGCGATCCAGAATGGGCTTGCCGTACTTGCTTTCGCCGATCTGGAAGAAACAGGCCTCGCGTGTGGCTTCGATGAAGTTGCCCGGGGCATACACCTGGAACAAGCGCATGGCCTCACCCTTGACCTGCCCACCCAGGATGAACGACGCATTGAAGTCCACGCCCGCAGCCTTGAGGGCCGGGCCGTCTTGCTGATAGACGCGCCGAACGGCGCTGCCCAAGACGCGGGCGACATCAAAGAGACTGGTGGCATTCCAGATGGTTAGGACTTCGAAGCCCGGGCGTTCAAGCTTTTCCACCTGCAAGATTTCGCGCACCGACTGGCTGACGGACAGGTTGCCGGCCGAGAGCAAGACAATGAAGCGGTCGCCCGCTTTCTCGTAGATCATCATCTTGCGACAGTTGCTGATCTGGTCCACACCGGCGTTGGTGCGGGAGTCCGACAGGAACACAAGGCCGGCGTTGAGCCGGATGCCGATGCAATAGGTCATGGGGTCTCCGTCTGCGGTGCGCGCGCACCTCGCGCACGCGATGGGTGGCCTGCAATGGCCCAGTGGGGGGTGTAGCCTGGTACAGCCCCGCAGCGCGAAGCCTCGATCACGCCCCCGCCCAAACAAACCTCACCGTTGTACAACACGGCTGATTGGCCGGGCGTAACCGCCCACTGTGCTTGCGCAAAGCGAAGGCCGATGGCGTCGGCCTTGGCAGCCGTGGCGGTGGGCCTGCCCGACCCAGCAGGCTGCGGCATCAGGTGGTCGAGTTCGCACAGCGCATCGGCTTGGCGATAGCGGGTCTTGGCAGCATAGGTGCCGCGGAGCGGGGGATGGCCGGCAACCCAACTGAGGTCTTGCGCCAACAGTTCATTCGATAAGAGCGCCGGATGATCGCGGCCCTGAACGACCAACAGAGCGTTGCGCTCCAGGTCCTTGTCGGCCACGAACCAAGGAGCGTGGTCGCCCCCACCGCGCGGAGCGCCGCTGTCCTTGACACCCCCGATGTGCAGGCCTTGGCGCTGGCCCAGGGTGTAAAAGCTCAGCCCCATGTGCTGACCCATGCGGCGGCCACGCTCGTCCAGGATGGGGCCGGGCTCAGATTTCAGATAGCGCTTGAGGAACTCGCGAAACGGCCGCTCACCGATGAAGCAAATGCCGGTGGAATCCTTTTTCTGAGCATTGGGCAGGCCGATTTCAGCGGCCATGCGGCGAACCTCGGACTTGGGCAACTCACCCACGGGAAATAGGGTCTGGGCCAGTTGGGCCTGGTTGAGCCGATGCAAGAAGTAGCTTTGGTCCTTCGAGGGGTCTAGGCTTTTGAGCAGCTGGAACGCCTGTGGCGCACCGGGTGCCGCGCGAACCCGGGCGTAATGGCCGGTGGCGATCTTCTCGGCGCCCAAGCGCATGGCATGGTCCAAGAAGGCCTTGAACTTGATTTCAGCATTGCACAGCACGTCGGGATTCGGGGTGCGTCCGGCTTGGTACTCACGCAGGAACTCGGCGAAGACGCGGTCTTTGTATTCAGCGGCGAAGTTGACGTGTTCAATGTCGATGCCCACCACATCAGCCACGGCAGCCGCGTCCAACCAGTCCTGGCGCGACGAGCAGAACTCGCTGTCGTCGTCGTCCTCCCAGTTCTTCATGAACAGACCCACCACCTCGTGTCCCTGTTGCTTGAGCAACCAGGCCGACACCGCGGAATCCACGCCGCCACTGAGCCCCACCACCACGCGTTGGGGTCGGATGGATTGCGCCACTGCGCCTAGCTGCACCGCCATGCCGCAATTGTCCGCTAGGGCTCAGTTGGGCGCGCGCACGACAGGCCAGGCCTGGGTGACCGAGGGATGGGTAGTGACCGCCTGCAGCGGATACCGCCGACCCGCCACCAGGTCTTCAATGCAACTCAGCACCAGCGGGCTGCGGTGGCGGTGGGCGCTGTCGCGCACCTCCTGCAGAGTCATCCACAGGGTGCGCACAATGCCCTGGTCCAAGCTGCGCCCCGGCACCTGCTCGCCCACCGTACCTGCGTAGGCCAAGCGCAAGTAGGTGATGTCTTCACCGGTGGATTCGCGCTGAAAGCGTGAAAGGTACACGCCCAGCAGATGTGAAGGGCTGAAGACCCGGGTGGTTTCCTCCAGGGCCTCGCGGATAACGGCCTGCTCGGGAGACTCAGAAGGGTCCAGATGGCCAGCCGGGTTATTCAACCGCAGTCCCTCGGCTGTGTGTTCCTCGATCAGCAAGAAGCGGGGCTGCCCGTGGGCATCTGGCTGGGAAATGATCGCCGCCACGGTGACGCTGGGGCGCCAACGCGCAGCCTGAAAGGGGGAAAGTGCACCGGTCATGCAATTTGCTCGGTTGTTCGAAGCCAGGATAGCCGGGGGGTAATGGCTATGCTGAAATGCCCGAAGTCGACTAATTGTCTATGATTTAGGGTTTACCCCGAACAAACAACGCCCCGCTGCGCAGCGGGACGCCCATCGAGAAGACCCCAGGAGGGCACCATGCTCATTGGAGTGCCGCACGAGACAGCGGCTGGCGAAACCCGTGTGGCGGCAACGCCCGAGACGGTCAAGAAGCTCAAGGCCCAGGGCCACAGCGTACGGGTGCAATCCGGTGCCGGCCTGGCGTCCAGTTGCACCGACGAAGCCTATATCGCCGCTGGCGCAGAGATCACCGATCGCAGCGGCGCCTTCACCGCTGATCTGGTGCTCAAGGTGCGCAGCCCGCTGGGCGAGGAACTGGGCCTGATGAGGGCCAGCACCGCGGTGGTCGCCATGCTCGACCCCTTCAATCGAAGCGGGCTGGAGGCCTTGGCGGGCGCAGGCCTAACGGGCTTCGCGCTTGAAGCAGCACCGCGCACCACCCGGGCCCAGTCGATGGATGTGCTGAGCTCACAGGCCAACATTGCCGGCTACAAGGCGGTGATGATGGCAGCCAACCACTATCCCCGCTTGTTCCCGATGCTGATGACGGCCGCGGGCACCATCAAGGCCGCTCGCGTGGTGATCCTGGGCGTCGGTGTGGCGGGCTTGCAGGCCATCGCCACGGCCAAGCGCCTGGGCGCGGTGATCGAAGCCTCAGATGTGCGGCCTTCGGTGAAGGAGCAGATCGAATCGCTGGGCGGCAAGTACATCGAAGTGCCGTATGAGACCGCAGAAGAGAAGCAAGCCGCCGAAGGCGTGGGTGGCTATGCCCGCCCGATGCCGCAAAGCTGGCTGGACCGGCAGAAGGTGGAGGTGGCCAAGCGGGTGGCGCTGGCCGACGTGGTGATCTCCACCGCCCTGATTCCTGGCCGTGCGGCACCGGTGCTGATCACCGAAGACATGGTGCGCAGCATGAAGGCGGGCAGCGTAATTGTGGACATGGCTGCAGGCAAAGGCGCGCAAGGCTTTGACGGCAACTGCCCCCTGACCGAAGCGGGCAATACCGTGGTCAAGCACGGCGTGATCATCGTGGGTGAAACCAACATCCCTTCAACGGTGGCCGCCGACAGCTCGGCCCTGTATGCCCGCAACGTCCTGGACTTCCTCAAGCTCGTGCTAGAGAAGGACGCCGCTGCGCTCAAGATCGACTTGGAAGACGACATCGTCAAGGCTTGCCTGGTCACGCGCGATGGTGCGGTGCTGCGCGCCTGAAGGAGACCCAAATGGAACTGATTTCCCCAACGATCACCAACCTGATCATCTTCGCGCTGGCCATTTATGTGGGCTACCACGTGGTGTGGACGGTGACCCCTGCGCTGCACACGCCGCTGATGGCCGTGACCAACGCCGTCTCGGCCATCGTCATTGTGGGCGCCATGCTGGCTGCAGCGCTGACCGAAACCGGCCTGGGCAAAACCATGGGCGTGCTGGCTGTGGCGCTCGCAGCGGTCAATGTGTTCGGCGGCTTCCTGGTGACGCGCCGGATGCTGGAGATGTTCAAGAAGAAGACGCCCGCGAAAAAGGCGGGATAAAGCTCGACAGTCAACAGGCGTCTTCTCGGCGTAGGCTAACTTGGCGAAGCCAAGTTAAGCGAAGCGGCCGAAGCCAAAAAGGGATCCCCACATGTCCATGAACCTCGTCACGCTGCTGTACCTCGTTGCCAGCGTTTGCTTCATCCAGGCCTTGAAAGGCCTGTCCCACCCCACCACCTCGATTCGTGGCAACGTCTTCGGCATGGTGGGCATGACCATTGCCGTGCTCACCACCGGGGCCTTGATCGTCAAGCTCTCGGGTGAATTGGGCCTGGGTGGCGGCAGCGCGCAGGGCATGATTTGGGTGCTGGTGGGCCTGTTGGTGGGCGGGTCGGCCGGGGCCTACATGGCCAATAAGGTCGAGATGACCAAGATGCCCGAGTTGGTCGCCTTCATGCACAGCATGATCGGCTTGGCCGCGGTGTTCATCGCCGTGGCGGCAGTGGCCGAACCTGCGGCCTTCCAGATCGTGGCGCGCAATGCCGACGGCACGGTGCCCCTGATTCCGTTTGGCAACAAGCTGGAGCTGTTCCTGGGCGCGGCCATTGGTGCGATCACCTTCAGTGGTTCGGTCATTGCGTTTGGCAAGCTGAGCGGCAAGTACAAGTTCCGCCTGTTCCAGGGCGCGCCGGTGGTGTTTGGCGGACAGCACATGCTCAACCTGGTGTTGGGCATTGCCACGGTGGTGCTGGGTGTGGTGTTTGCGCTCACCGAGAACTGGCCGGCTTTCTTTGTCATGCTGGCGCTGAGCTTCGCGCTGGGCGTGCTCATCATCATCCCGATTGGCGGCGCCGACATGCCGGTGGTGGTGTCGATGCTCAACAGCTATTCGGGCTGGGCGGCGGCGGGCATCGGCTTTTCGCTGAACAACTCGATGCTGATCATCGCTGGCTCACTGGTGGGCTCCAGTGGCGCCATCCTGAGCTACATCATGTGCAAGGCGATGAACCGATCGTTCTTCAACGTGATCCTGGGCGGCTTTGGTGGTGATGCCGCCGCAGCCACGGGGGGTGCGCAGCAGCAGCGCAATGTGAAGAGCGGCAGTGCAGACGACGCGGCCTTCATTTTGGGCAACGCCGAGACCGTGATCATCGTGCCCGGCTATGGCCTGGCCGTGGCGCGCGCGCAGCACGCGGTCAAGGAACTGGCCGAGAAGCTGATCCACAAGGGTGTGACGGTGAAGTACGCCATCCACCCCGTGGCCGGCCGAATGCCGGGACATATGAACGTGCTCTTGGCTGAGGCCGAAGTGCCCTACGACCAGGTCTTCGAAATGGAGGACATCAACTCCGAGTTCGGCCAGGCCGATGTGGCCATCATCCTGGGCGCCAACGACGTGGTCAACCCGGCCGCGCTGCAAAAGGGCTCACCCATCTACGGCATGCCCATCCTGGAAGCCTACAAAGCCAAGACGGTGATCGTGAACAAGCGTTCGATGGCCGCAGGCTATGCGGGCCTGGACAACGAACTCTTCTATATGGACAAGACCATGATGGTGTTCGGGGATGCGAAGAAGGTCGTCGAAGACACGGTCAAGGCAGTGGAGTGAGCCCGGGCTAAGGGTTTGCCCCGCTCGAACGCGAGGACGGGGCTAAACCGGGAGATTCCCCTGATGCGTTGAGTCGGGCGCAACCACAGAATCCGCCGCATTTCCGCGCCAAAAGCAGGAGTACGGCGAGCATGAACAAGCCTTGGCTGAGCCAATACCCTACCGGTGTTCCGGCCGAGGTAAACACCGGCCTTTACCCGTCCCTGGTCCAACTGGTGGACCACGCCCTGAGCACCCACGCCGCCAAAGACGCGTATGTGTTCATGGGCAAGCGCTACAGCTTTGCGCAGATTGACATGTGGTCGCGCGCCATGGCCGCCTATCTGCAATCCTTGGGCTTAAAGACCGGTGAGCGGGTGGCAGTGATGTTGCCCAATGTGCCGCAGTACCCGGTGACGGTGGCCGGAATCTTGCGTGCTGGCTATGTGGTGGTGAATGTGAACCCGCTGTACACGCCCCGGGAGCTGGAGCACCAGCTCAAGGACAGCGGTGCACAGGCCATCATCATCTTGGAAAACTTCGCCGCCACACTCCAACAGGTGCTCGAGCGAGTGCCCACACGCCATATCGTGTTGGCGACCATGGGCGACCTGCTGGGCCTGGTCAAGGGCGCATTGGTGAACTATGTGGTGCGCAACGCGCGCAAGCTGGTGCCGGCGTATGCCCTGCCTCAAGCCGTGGGCTTCAAGGCCGCGCTCAAGCAAGGGCAGGTGCGGCCGGTGAAGCCCGCCACCGTCGGGCCAGACGACGTGGCGGTGCTGCAGTACACGGGCGGCACCACCGGGGTGAGCAAGGGCGCGGTGCTGCTGCACCGCAACCTGGTGGCCAACCTGCTGCAGGCACAGGCCTGGTACCAACCGGCGCTGAAGAAGATAACTGATGGCGAGCAGATCGTCACGGTGTGCGCCCTGCCCCTGTATCACATCTTTGCCTTCAACGCGAACATGCTGCTGGCCTTGCACATGGGCGGCTGCAACATCCTGATCCCCAACGCGCGCGATATTCCGGCCCTGCTCAAGGCCCTTTCCACTGAGCGCTTCCACAGCTTCCCGGCAGTTAACACCTTGTTCAACGCGATTGCCAACCACCCCGACTTTGCAACGGTGAACTGGAGCTCGCTGAAGATCAGCGTGGGAGGCGGCATGGCGGTGCAAAGTGGTACGGCCAAGCTGTGGCTGGAAAAGACCGGCTGCCCCATCTTGGAGGCCTACGGACTGTCGGAAACCTCACCGGCGGCCACCTGCAACCCGGTCGATATCACAGCGTGGACCGGCAGCATCGGCCTGCCTATGCCTAACACCGACATCACCTTGCTTGACGACGACGGGCAGCCAGTACCCCTGGGCGAGCCGGGGGAAATTTGCATCCGCGGGCCCCAGGTGATGGCCGGCTACTGGCAGCGCCCGGATGAGACCGCCAAGGTGATGACGGCCGATGGTTACTTCCGCAGTGGCGACATCGGCGTGGTCGACGCACGGGGTTATTTCAAGATCGTGGACCGCAAGAAGGACATGATCCTGGTCAGCGGCTTCAATGTGTACCCCAACGAGATCGAAGACGTGCTCAGCCAGCACCCAGGTGTGTTGGAAGCCGCAGCCATTGGCGTGGCCGACGAACACTCAGGCGAAGCCGTCAAGGTGGTGGTGGTCAAGCGCGACCCCGCACTGACCGAAGACGGCGTGCGCCAGTGGTGCGAAACAAACCTGACCGGCTACAAGCGCCCCAAGGTGGTGGAGTTTCGCCAGGAACTGCCCAAGACCCCGGTGGGCAAGATTCTGCGCCGCGAGTTGCGGGGGTGAGGCTTGTGCAATGGAGCCTGTGCGCGGCGCGGGCAGGCAGATGAGGACGGGACCCCTGGGCATCATGAGCGCGCTGCCAGAAGAGCTGGCCGCCATACTGGCCTTGGTGGATGAAGCGAAGACCGCCGAGGTGGCGGGGCGGCGCCTGCACCGCGGCCAGCTGCGCGGACACGATGTGGTGCTCACCCTCAGCGGCATGGGCAAGGTGGCCACGGCACTGACGACCACGCTGCTGATCGAGCGCTTCGGTGTGGGTGGCTTGCTGTTTTCCGGAGTGGCTGGCGGCCTGGGACCAGGGGTGCAGGTGGGTGACGTGGTGCTGGCGCGCACCTTGGTGCAGCATGACCTAGACGCCTCACCCTTGTGCCCGCGCTACCAGGTTCCCGATCTCGGCATGGACGAGCTGCCCACCGACCACCGCCTGCGTGCAGCCCTGGTGGCGGCCGCGCGAACGGTGGTGCAAGCACCCCCGGCAGCGGCCGCTGCTTTCGGGCTGAAGCAACCCAGGGTTCACGAGGGCCTGGTGATCAGCGGGGACCGTTTCATTGCGTCTACAGCTCAGGCCGCCACGCTGCTGAAGGAACTGCCGCGGGCACTGGCAGTGGAAATGGAAGGTGCGGCCATGGCGCAGGTGTGCGCAGCGTACTGCCTGCCCTGCGCCGTCTTGCGCTTGGTGTCAGACCGCGCGGACGACCAGGCCCATGTGGACTTTCAGCGCTTTCTGAGCGAAGTGGCGTCGCCGATGAGCCGGGAAATCATCTCGCGCGCCGTGGCTGCTTGGCCGCAGCCCGCTCCAGGCTGAAGCAGCGCGGCAGCTTCGGCCCGCGGCCTGGTCATAAGGCATGATGGGTGCTTGGCACAAGCACGATGAACCCACGACTTTTTTGTGAGGCCTCCGGCACGCCGGTCTGGCGCCCGGGCGAAGACTTTTCGCTGCCCCCGACGGCGGCCCGCCATGTGCAGGTGCTGCGGCTGCAGCCTGGCTCGGGCCTGACCCTGTTCAACGGAAGCGGCGGGCAATGGCAGGCCGCGGTGCTGCGCATGGGCCACCAGGAGGTGGTGGTTCGATTGCTGAGCCACGAAGCGGTGGAGCGCGAACTGCCGCTGGCCGTGACCCTGGCCGTTGGCATGCCCGCCAATGACCGCATGGACGATCTGGTGGAAAAGGCCACCGAGCTGGGTGTGAGGGCCATCGTGCCTTTGGTGAGCGAGCGATCGGTGCTGAGGCTTACGGGCGAGCGCGCTGCCAAGCGGCGGGGCCACTGGCAGGCCGTTGCAGCATCCGCCAGCGAGCAGTGCGGACGCAACCGGGTGCCCACGGTGCACCCGGTGCAGGGCTTGGACGCCTTCCTCGAGCACAGGCCTGCTGACGAGGTGAGCGCCCGCTGGCAACTGAGCTTGGCCCCTACAGCCAGCCCGCTGGTGCAGGCCTGGGCTCATTGTTCGCTATTAATATCATTGAAAGCGGGCGCCCACTTATACATACTCAGCGGCCCGGAGGGCGGCCTGTCGGCAGGCGAGCAGGCGCGCGCGCAACAGGCCGGCTACCACCCGATCAGCCTGGGCCCTCGAACCCTGCGGGCAGACACCGCCCCGCTCGCAGCACTGGCCGCACTGGCTGCAATGTCGGCGCTGGCCGAGCAGGCGGCACCCGAGGCACACGAGGCCATGGGCTGCGGCAGGGCTGAACCGACTGGGGCCGCCTCATGAACCGACACCTGGCCCTGCTGGTTTTTTGCCAGGGCTTGTTCATGACCAACAACGTCACCTTCATCGCCATCAATGGCCTGGTGGGCTTTGCGCTGGCGCCGGTGGCCTGGATGGCCACCCTGCCGGTGACGGGCTATGTGGCTGGCGGAGCGCTGGCCACAGCCTTGGTGGGCCGGCACCAGCGGCGTTATGGGCGACAAAAGACCTTCATGATCGGGCTGGTGGTGGCCATCGTGAGCGCTGGCGCTTGCGCGTGGGCGGCGGTCAACCAGAACTTTTGGCTCTTGAACCTGGCCACACTGGCTGCGGGCTACTACAACGCCAACGGGGCGCTGTACCGCTTTGCGGCGGTAGAGTTGGTGGAAGAGGCCTATAAGGAAAAGGCGATCTCGTGGGTCTTGGCTGGGGGGGTGATGGGCGCCTTTGTCGGGCCCAATCTGGCTTCTGGCGCGCGGGATACGCTGGCCGGTGCGCCCTTTGCCGGCGCCTACCTGGCCCTCATGGGCGTGGGCCTGCTGGGGCTCTTGGTGATGTCGCGCCTTCCCTTTCCGACCCTTCCGGGGCAGGGCCTTGCGGCGCCGCAGGGAAGGCCTTTGGGTGAGATCGTGCGGCAACCCCTGTTCATCATCGCCGCAGCGGGCTGCGCGATCGGCTTTGGCGTTATGAACCTGTTGATGGCCGCCACGCCGATTGCGATGGCGCAGTGTGCACACCCCTTTAAAGAGGCTGCTTTTGTGCTGGAGTGGCATGTGCTGGGCATGTTTGTGCCCAGCTTCTTTACCGGCAAGCTGATCAAGCGCTTCGGCGTGCTGCCCGTCATGAGCACCGGCCTGGCACTCAATGTGTTCTGCGTTGCCTTTGCGCTTTCAGGCGAAGAAGTGATGCACTTCTTCTGGGCCCTATTGGCCCTGGGGATCGGCTGGAACTTCCTGTACATCGGCGGCAGCACCCTGGCCACACAGGCCTGGCGGCCCGAGGAGAAAACCCGCGCTCAGGCCGCGCTGGACTTCTGCGTGTACACCACGATGACGCTGACCTCGTTCAGCTCCGGCGCGTTGGTGACCACCGGGGGCTGGGCCTCGATGAACCTGGGCGCCCTGATGCCACTGGCCCTGATGGGCGCTGCACTGCTGTGGTTGCAGCGCCTCAGCGCGCCGAGCCAGCCACCATGTCGAAACGGAACAGGCGGCATTCGATAGCGCCGTTGAATAGGGGCACGCGGCGGCGTTCCTTTAAACGCATCAGGCTGGGCAGCTCGAGCTCAGGCGTAAGCACCCAGGCCGACCAGCCTGCATACTGGCGCTTCCAATGGGCGGCCAGGCCTTCGTAGAAGACCGAGGCGGTTCCTTCTTCGAAGTGCTCGCGGCTGCCCTGTCCCTTCGCGGCGATGCGCTCGCCGTAGGGCGGGTTCATGACGATGGCCCCGCGAGCGCCCGGCGCAGGCCGCTGCAATGCATCAGCGGTCTTGAATTGAATCGCATGCGCCACCCCGGCGCGTTCGGCGTTGCGCTGGGCAAAGTCAGTCATGCGAAAACTCACATCGCCAGCAAAGACCGCCACACGCGGCGCGTGGATGGCCGTACGTGCCTGGGCTTTGAGACGCTGCCAATCCGCCAGATGGGGCGCAAAGGGGGCGAGCTTTTCAAAAGCAAAGGCACGTTGCAAACCGGGGGCTATGCCGCATGCGATTTGGGCAGCTTCGATGGCGATGGTGCCCGCGCCACAGCACGGGTCGAGCAAGGGGCCGTCTTCTTCTCGACCCTGCCAGCCGGCCGCCGCCAACATCGCCGCGGCCAGGGTTTCTTTCAGCGGAGCCTCGCCCTTGACGTCTACCCGACCCCCGCGCGCATCGCGCCAGCCGCGCTTGAACAGGGCCTCGCCGCTTAGGTCTGCATAAAGCATGAAATCGTTGGGACCGAGGTGCAAAACCAGGGGCAGGTGGGGGCGCCGGGTGTCCACACTCGGCCGCGCGCCGGTCTTGTTGCGCAGCACGTCGCACAGCGCGTCCTTGATGCGCAAAGTGGCGAAGTTCACGCTCTTCAAAGGGCTGCGCCAGGCGCTGGTGTCCACACGAAGGGTTTGATCGGGCGTGATCCAGGCGGGCCAATCAACTTCGCAGGCAGCGCGGTAGAGGTCATGTTCGTCGCGGTAGACGTCGCCTCTCAGGGGCCACAGCACCCGTTGGGCCAAGCGGCTGTGCAGGTTCAGCTTCGCGGCCTCCAGTGGGCCGCCCATGACGCACACGCCGCCACGGCGCTCTTCGATGGAGACCGACGCCAGCAGCAAGCGACACTCGGCCGCCAACAAGGGCTCCACCCCCTGGGCACAGGGCAGGAAGATGGGGGCGTTTGTGTCAACAGGCATGGGTCCGGTGCGGGGTTCAGGGGCGGGCCTGGGCCAGCAAAGAGGCCTGTGGCGTGATCAAGGCCAGCGCGGATTCAGATCGTCTTGCGCAAGCTGGCCGGTGCGATCTTCAGGGCCTCGCGGTACTTGGCCACGGTGCGGCGGGCCACCTGGATGCCTTGCTCAGCCAGCATGTCCGAGAGATGGTTATCGGACAAAGGCTTCTTGGGGTCTTCGGCAGCAATGAATTGCTTGATCAGGGCTCGAACCGCTGTGCTGGAGGCGTTGCCGCCGGCTTCGGTGTTCAGCGAAGAGCCGAAGAAGTACTTGAGCTCATAAGTGCCAAAGGGCGTGGCCATGTACTTGGCTGTGGTGACGCGCGAGATGGTGCTTTCGTGCAGGCCAAGCTCGTCGGCAATCTCGCGCAGCACCAGGGGCTTCATCGCAATTTCGCCGTGGGTGAAAAAGTTCTTTTGCCGCTCTGCGATGGCCGACGACACGCGCAAGATGGTGTCAAAGCGCTGCTGGACGTTCTTCATGAACCAGCGCGCCTCTTGCAGATGGCTAGACAGCGGCGAGGCGTTCTTGCCCCGGCCCTTGAGCGCGCCGGCATAGAGTTCGTTGATGCGCAGCTTGGGCATCACGTCTGGATTGAGCACTACGCGAAAGACACGCCCAGCGCGCTGCACGATGACGTCGGGAATGACGATGGCGTCCACGTCTGGGGCGAAGGCGCGGCCTGGTTTGGGGTCGCACTGGCGGATCAACTGTTGTGCCCAGCGCAGGTCTTGCTCGTCACACCCGGTGGCAGCCATCAGCTTCTTGGTGTCGCGCTTAGCCAGCAGGTCGAGGTGGCGAGCCACGATCAACAAGGCGAGTTCGCGCTCCGGGTTGGGCGTCATGGCGCACAGTTGCAGCGTGAGGCATTCGGGTAAGTGGCGTGCGCCCACACCCACCGGGTCGAGGGCTTGCAGCCACTTGAGGGCACAGTTCAAGCGATCGACGAGTTCTTCAAGGGCCGCCGGCGCCGGTTCATCGCTCTCTTGCCCATCACCGTCAGCGGCGTTGGCCTCCGCCCCAGAGGGCAGCCCCAACAAGGCCCGGGCGATCTCTTCGATCGAGTCTTCAAGCCAGCCATCTTCGTTGAGCGAATCGATGAGAACCTGTAGCGCAGCGCGGTCCGCTTCGGACAGGCGCATGCCAGCCAACTGCGCCTGCAAATGCTCGGTCAGGGTGATGAGCCCACGGTCTTGTTCGTTAGGGCCCTCGTTGTCGTCGCGATTGGCAGTGCTGCCCGAGCCCGCCATGCTGGGCAGCTCTCGAATGCCATCAAAGTCATCTGACTCGGTGCCGTTTTCCCAATCGGGCTGGGCGGTGGTGCCGAAGTCGGCATCGGCCAGGCCTGCTGCTTCGTTAGGCTCCCAATCAGCGCTGGCTTCACCACCCGGCTCGGTCGGCGCCGCGTTGGCGGCCTCGTCACCGCCGGTGGTGCTATCGGTCCGGTCGCGCAGGCGCTCTGAAGCTGCGGCATCGGCGCGCGCAGCCGCATCCAGCGACGCCTCAAATGCTGAAGGAGCCTCGTCTTCCATCTCCAGGAAGGGATTGGCCTCGAGCATTTGCCCCACTTCCTGTTGCAGCTCCAGCGTGGACAGCTGCAACAAGCGGATCGACTGCTGCAACTGCGGCGTAAGCGCCAGGTGCTGCGACAGCCGAACCTGCAGGGAGGTTTTCATGGTCTGCTCATCGCCGTGTCACAAGCGGAAATGCTCACCCAGGTACACCTTGCGCACCTGGGGGTTAGCGACGATGTCGGCCGGCGTGCCTTCGGCCAACACGCGCCCATCGCTGACGATATAGGCCCGGTCACAGATGCCCAGGGTTTCGCGAACATTGTGGTCAGTGATCAGCACCCCGATACCACGGCCCTTGAGAAAACCGATGATGCGCTGAATTTCCAGCACTGCGATGGGGTCTACACCCGCAAAGGGCTCGTCAAGCAGAATGAAACGCGGCTGTGTAGCCAGTGCGCGTGCGATCTCCACGCGACGTCGTTCGCCACCCGACAGGGCTGATGCTGCGACATGGCGGATACGTTGAATCGACAAGTCATCAAGCAGGCTGTTAAGCCGCTCTTCGATGTCCGCTTCGCCCAGGGGTTTGCCGTCGTGACCGCGCTGCAATTCCAGCACCGCGCGGATGTTGTCTTCTACATTCAGACGACGAAAGATCGAGGCTTCCTGCGGCAGATAGCTCAGGCCCAGCCGTGAGCGTTGGTGTATGGGCTGGTCCTGCACTGCTTGCCCGTCGATGAGGATGGTGCCAGCGTCGGCGCGCACCAGGCCCACCACCATGTAGAAGGTGGTGGTCTTGCCCGCGCCGTTGGGGCCCAGCAGCCCCACCACTTCGCCCGGACAGACCCGCAGGTGGCCCCCATCGACTACGGCACGCGTGCCGTAGCGCTTGACCAGACCCGCGGCCTCCAGCCCGGTGCTCCTGTGGCCTGCGTCGCTCATTCGCTCGGGCGCGTTCATCGCCGGGCGGGCGCAGTGTTGCCAGACGGGGCTGCGCTTGCAGGCGCAGCCGGCGGTGTGGCTGGCGGCGGTGCAATGAACACACCTCGAACCCGGTCGACGCGGCCGTCGCTGCCTGAACGCTCGGCAGGGGCCACGCTGAAGGTCTCGCGGCTGCCGTTCCAGACGATGGTTTCGCCCTGAACCTCATCGGCCAGCTGCGCACCACGCAGGCGGCGCACCACAGCCTTGCCGCTCAGGCGGATCAAGGACTCTCGGCTGTCGTATTCAATCAGGTCCGCGCGTCCTTCAACGAACTCGTCCACGCCGTCACGCTTCTCGCGGATCTGCGCGGGCTGCTCGGGCCTGCCGCGGGCGGTCGCCGTGCGATGGCCTTCGGCAACTTCTGTGAGCTCAACGCGGTCAGCCACGATGCGCAGGGTGCCCTGGGTCAGCACCACCCGGCCGTTGAACACCACCACCCGGCGCGCCATGTCGACGGTGCTGCTCTGGTCAGCCTCGATCTTCAGAGGCAGTTGTCGGTCGGCCCTCTCCGCAAGGGCCACAGCGGGCCCGACCGCGCTGGCCAGGCCCAGAGCCAGCCTAAGGGCGCTTTGCCAAACCCCGCGATGGGCCCATCCACGCTCCCCGGCGCCAATGCACCGCTTAGCCGTGCAGGCCCCATCCACCAGGGGACATAGGTCGTGCGGGGCTGATCGGTGAGCGCGGGCGGGAATCATCGGCAGCTGGGATGCCACTAAGGCACGAAACTTGCTGCGCTGATTCTAGCGGCCGCTCTGCGGCGGCGCGCGGTTTTGGGACGCCGTGCGTGCGGCCATCTGTGCTTTCAGCGGGCCCTTCAGTTCAAGCCGCGAGCCGCTTTGCTCATATTCGAAACCAGCGGCCTGCACCCAAAGGTCGCCCTGGCGCCACTGAACCGGCTCGAGGGTCCAGGCACGCCCGGCCTGCAAGTCCAGCTCCAACACACTGGTGCGCGCATTGAAAGCAGCCTGGGATGCAGACGCCTCTCGGCTGAAGCGCACATCACCCTGCAAGCGCACCCGCTGACCATCGTTGGTCAACACCGCCTGTTCGGCTTGTGCCAAAACCGCACCTTCGGGATGGTCTGCCAAGAGCCAGGCCCCTTCCAAGTCCACCCGGTCGCCCACCGGGTAGTGGCGGACTTCGCGCGCCCGTACGCGAGCCAGCAACGAACCGTCGCCCCGGTAGCGTACCAACTCCACCTCGCCCAGGATGTAGTCGGGTGCCTGAGATAGCGGCTCGGCCGGCCGCGTGGCGGAGGGCACCGGCGTGATGCGCACCAGCCACCAGGTCAGCGCGGCCAGCGCCAGCATCAGCAACAGTGGAAGGTAGGTCGACAGAAAGTCGCGCAGCCGGATCGACCAGTGCTCGGTCACCGCCGCGCTGCGCGCGATGCGCGATTCGGCTGCATCGCCCAGTGCCATTGAACGTTGCGACAGCTCCGGCACCTCAGCGCGCGTCCAGGGTGGTGAGGTGGCCATTGAGCAGCGCCGCATAGGCGCCCTTGGCGATGAGCAGGAGGTCACAGCATTCACGCACGGCACCCATGCCGGCCGGCGCCGCCGTCACATGATGGGCTAAGGCCCGCACCTCGGTGTGCGCACCCGGCGGCACGCAGGCAAAGCCCACCCGCTGCAGCAGCGGCAAGTCCGGCCAATCGTCTCCCATGGCGGCCGAATCGCCCCAGTCCAGCTTCAGATCCGCCAGCACCGCTTGGGCCGCGGCGACCTTGTCCTGAACCCCATAGTGGGCATGCGCCAAGCCCAAATCGGCCACCCGACGGCGCACCGCTGCCGAGTCGCGGCCGGTGATCACCACCGGCGTGACGCCGCCTTGGGCTAGCAGCTTCAAGCCGTGGCCGTCCAGGGCGTGAAAAGCCTTCACCACCTCGCCCTCGGCCCCAATCCAAAGGCTGCCATCGGTGAGCACGCCGTCCACATCGAAAAAGCACACCTTGACGCCGAGCGCGCCCGCGCTGCTGTTCGTGCCCTGCGCCGCCAACAGGGTTTCGGGCGAAAAGCGCTGAACCGGCTGCAACAGTCGCTGGGGCTGGCTGGGGTGTGGTGGGTTCATCAAATCACCTTGGCTTTCAGCAGATCGTTGGTGTTGACGGCCCCTACGATGCAGCCGGCTGCATCGACCACCAGCACGCTGGTGATGCGGTGGGCTTCCATCAGATCAGCCGCCTCAACCGCCAACGCCGAGTCGGGCACCAAGCGCGGCTTGGGTTGCATCACATCGCCAGCACACAGCGTGAGCAGGTCGCGGCCCTGATGACCCGACTCGATGAGCCGGCGCAGGTCGCCGTCGGTGAAGATGCCCAGGGCGTGGCCCTGATCGTCCACCACGGCCGCAAAGCCCAGGCCTTTTGCGCTCATGGTGCGCAGCAAGTCGCTGAAGCCGGTTGAGGTCTGAACCAGGGGCAGCGCCGAACCCTGGCGCATGAGGTCACGCACATGGATTAGCAGCTTGCGCCCCAAGGACCCCCCAGGGTGCGAACGGGCAAAGTCTTCGGGCTTGAAGCCGCGGGCGTCCAGCAAGGCCACCGCCAGCGCGTCGCCCAAGGCCATCTGGGCGGTGGTGCTGGCCGTGGGGGCCAGGTTCAGGGGGCAAGCCTCTTGTTCTACCGCACAGCTCAAGACCTCATCGGCGTGCAGGGCCAGGGTGGAGCCCTCATGGCCGGTGATGGCCAGCAAGGGCACCATCAGGCGCTTGAGCACCGGCAAGATGACGTTGAGTTCTTCGCTTTCGCCAGAGTGGCTGATGGCCAACACCACATCGTGCGAGGTGACCATGCCCAAATCCCCATGGCTGGCTTCTGCTGGATGCACAAACATCGCCGGCGTGCCCGTGGAGGCCAGCGTGGCCACAATCTTGCGGCCCACATGGCCGCTCTTGCCCATCCCCATGACCACCACGCGGCCGCGGCATCGCAGGATGCGCATCACGCAGCCCGCGAACGAGTCGCCCAAACGGGCCTTGAGGTCCCGCAAGGCTGCGGCCTCGATGTCCAAGGTGCGGTGGGCCAGTTCGAGCGCGCGTTGAGGGTTCATGTGAGGTGCCAGTGGGTGCCCAAGCGATGGCCGCACACATCGGGTGTTGCCCGCTGTCCGCCGCTACCACGCCTGAGCGGCCATACTTGGAGCTGATGGACTTTCTGGCCTTGCACGAGGCTGCCACGGATTAAAAGGATTTTAGGCACTTGGCTACCGCGCTGGATCTTGCTTTGTTGTATCTGCTAGCCGCCGTGGTCGGTGTAGTGGGCTTTCGGCTGCTCAAGCTGCCGCCGATGCTGGGTTACCTGTCGGTGGGCGTGGTCATCGGCCCACACGCCTTGGGCCTGGCCGCCGACTCCGCCAGCGTCAAGTACCTGGCCGAATTCGGGGTGGTGTTTCTGATGTTCGTGATTGGGTTGGAATTCAACCTGCCCAAGTTACGCAGCATGCGAACCCTGGTCTTCGGCCTGGGTCTATCGCAAGTGGTGTTGACCATAGCCGGCGCGCTGATGGGCCACGCCTTGTTGGCCTGGCTGTTCATCCGCTACGGCAGCGGATGGGACCTGGACTGGCGCGGTGCGGTGGTCTTGGGCGGAGCGATGGCCATGAGCAGCACGGCCATCGTCGTCAAGCTCATGGCCGAGCGGCTGGAGCTGGAGTCCGAACATGGCAAACGCGTCATGGGCGTACTGCTGTTTCAGGACTTGGCCGTGGTGCCCTTGTTGGTGCTGATCCCAGCGCTGGGCACCGGGTCGGATGCGCACGGGCTGCTGGTGTCCATGGGCTTGGCGCTGGTCAAGGCCGCGGTGGTGCTGACCCTGCTCCTGGTGGGTGGGCAAAGGGTGATGCGCTGGTGGTTGACCATGGTGGCCCGGCGCAAGAGCGAAGAGCTCTTTGTGCTGAACCTGCTGCTGGTGACCCTGGGCCTGGCCTGGCTCACCGAGCATGCGGGCCTGTCCCTGGCCCTGGGATCCTTCTTGGCCGGCATGCTGATTGCCGAGACCGAGTACAAGCACCAGGTGGAAACAGACATTCGGCCCTTCCACGATGTGCTGCTGGGTTTGTTCTTCATCACCATCGGCATGAAGCTGGACTGGCGGCCGATCCTGGACCAGTGGGGCCTGGTGCTCTTGCTCACGCTGATCCCTGTGGTGGCCAAGGCGGTGTTGGTCACCGTGCTGGCAAGGGCGTTTCGAGCGCCCACCGGTGTGGCCGTGCGAACCGGCCTGTACTTGGCGCAGGCCGGCGAGTTCGGCTTCGTCTTGCTGGCTCTTGGGGCTGAGCAGAAGCTGATCGACCCCCAGTGGGCGAGCCCCGTGCTTGCCTCGATGGTGTTGTCAATGCTGGCCACTCCCTTTCTCATTGTCCACAGCAATGCGTTGGTGGCCCGGTTGGTGGCCAGCGACTGGCTGATGCAATCGGTGCAGCTGACCTCAATTGCCAAGAAGAGCATGCGCACCGAGGCGCACATCATCATTGCGGGTTACGGACGCAGCGGACAAAACCTGGCGCGCATCCTGGAACGAGAAGCCATTCCTTACATGGCCCTGGACCTGGACCCCGACCGGGTGCGCCAGGCGGCTGCGGCGGGGCAAAGTGTGGTCTTTGGCGATGCGGCACGCATCCAAAGCCTCATGGCCGCGGGACTGGCGCGGGCCAGTGCCGTGGTGGTGAGCTACCACGAGACGCCCTCGGCCATGAAGATTTTGCAATTGGTGCGCGAGCACGCGCCCAAGGTGCCGGTGCTGGTGCGCACCATCGACGACACCGACCTGGAGAAGCTGCGAGCCGCCGGTGCCACCGAGGTGGTGCCGGAGGCGATCGAGGGGTCGCTTATGTTGGCTTCCCATGCCTTGGCCCTGGTGGGTGTGCCGATGCGGCGGGTGATTCGCATGACGCGCGATGCGCGCGACGCGCGCTATGGGCTGCTTCGCGGCTACTTCCATGGAGCCGATGACGACACGGTGGAAGAACTGCAGCAGGCACGTTTGTTGACGGTGGGCCTGCCCAGTGCGTCGGCGGTAATCGGGCAACGACTGGGAGACCTGGCACTGCACGCCATCGGGGTTGAGGTCGTGTCGGTGCGGCATGCCGGCGGCTCGGTGCTTCGGCCCGATGAGGCCCTGGTGCTGCAAGCCGACGACACCCTGGTCTTATCCGGGGTGCCTGAGGCCTTGTCCCTGGCCGAAGCAAAACTCTTAAAGGGTTAACCCCCCCGCCCTGCCGCCTTTGCGCCGCGATGACGCTCTCCATAAGTTGGGTCCGCCCAACAGTTTTAGCCCACTGATACCCTGTTTTCCACGGGCATAACCTGAAAGCGTGAATACTAAGGAACATTACTTTTACCGCTGCAACACCGTGAAAACCCTCAAACTCACTGCCATCGCCACGGCCTCTGCCGTGGTCTGCTCGTTTGCCGCCGCCCAAACCGTTGCCCCCCCCGAGCGGGTGGAGGTGACCGGTTCGCTGATCAAGCGAACCGACCGTGAAACCCCATCCGTGGTGGAGGTGATCACCAAAGAGGACATCCGCGGCTCAGGCTATGCCACGGTGGAGGAGTTCCTGAAGTCCAAGTCTTACATCGACAACTCTTCGATCCAGGACGGCTACGGCACCGGCTTTGTGAGCGGCATCTCCACCTATTCGCTGCGCGGCTTCGGCTCGCAAGGCACCCTTGTGCTGATCAATGGGCGCCGCATTGCGCCGGTGGCAGCAATAGACATCAACTTCGGTCGCGGCTCGCTGATCAGCGTGAACGCACTGCCACAAGGCGCCATTGACCGCATCGAAGTGCTCAAGGACGGCGCCTCGGCCATGTACGGTTCGGACGCCATGGCTGGCGTGGTGAACTATGTGCTCAGGCGGGAGTATGAAGGCCTGGAGGCCTCGACCACCTACAGCGCCAGCGACCGGCGCGTGGGCCCGACCAAGTCAGCCAATCTCACCTTTGGTTATGGTGGCCTGGACTCAAAGGGTTTCAACGTCTTCGGCGGCCTGGAAGTGACCAGCCGCGGCAATGTGTTGCTGTCTGAGTTGACCGACCGGGGTCGTTTCGCCGACTACCAGTCCTACCTGACTGTGTCGGCCGGCAGCCTTGAGCGCTTCTCCCCCAACTCGGTGGCCTCGCTCTACAGCAACTACTACGCGGTTCCGACCTCCTACCCGGCCACGCGCACCCTGCCCGATGGCCAGGTAATTGCTGGCAGCAGTGCATCAGGTCCGCTGTTCCTGGGGTCCTTGGCGGGCTGCCCAGCCGACCGCACCGCGGGCAAGGGTGTACCCAGCCGGTTGCCCGGCTTCCTGGTCAGCACCCCGTCCATGCCCAATGGTATGTGCCGCTACAACACCGACAATGACCTGGAATACATCGCAGCCCAGGACCGTATGAACGCTGCGCTACGCGGCACCCTAGCCCTGAACAAGGACTGGACGGCTTATGCCGACGTCATGCTGTCCAAGACCAAGACGGTGGAGAACTTCTCCCCCTATGCCCTGACCACCACCGTGTGGACAGCCGGCACCGCGGCGCGCGCCGTGACCTGGCCGCTGGTCAACGGCACCTTCCTGGCCCAAAGTGCCATCGTGCTGCCCGCCTCCCACCCGGACAACCCCACCCGCGGAACGGCCAGCGCGCAGCCGGTCCAGCTTCTCTACCGCTTCGAAGACATCTCCCAACAGGCGATTGCGGACCTGCAGTCGACCCGCTTTACCGCCGGGCTGACCGGCACTGCGGGCTCATGGGACATCGACGCAGCCGTGATTTACAGCAAAATGGAAAACAGCACCACCCGCACCAACCGGATGCTGTCCTCCGGCCTGACGGCGGCCATCGGCGCGAATGGCAGCGCCTACCGCTTCGGCAAGATCAACACGCCTGAAGCGATTTCGACGCTAGTGGCCGATGCCACGATCAAGGGCTCTTCGTCCATCATGTCCACCGATGTGCGGGCATCGCGCGACCTGTTTCGCATGGCAGGCGGCAACGCCGCCGTTGCGGTAGGAGCCGAATTGCGCCGCGAGGAACTGTCCTCGGTGCCGAACGCCAATTATCAAAAGGGCGACTACATCGGCTTGGTGGCCAACGGCACTTCGGGCTCACGCGACTCAAAAGCGGCGTTTGCAGAGTTGCGCTTGCCCGTGATGCGCAATTTGGAAGGCCAAGTTGCTGCGCGAACCGAGTCGTACTCTGATTTCGGCAACGCCACCACAGGCAAGGCCGGCTTCAAGTGGGACCCGATCAAGTCCACGCTGTCGATCCGCGGCACCTTGGCCTCCGGTTTCCGCGCACCGTCGATCTCACAGATCAGCAACTCCTACCTGGTCAGCTTCCACAACAACCAAGACCGGCGCGTATTTGATCCGATCCGTTGCAACTCCAGCAACCCGGCCAGCCCAGTGAGCCTGGCCGGCACCGCGTCGCCATTCGCCGCGCGCGACTGCAACGTGCTGGGCTTTTCTGCCGTGGGAGCAGGCCAAAACCCTGGCAGCCTGCCCACGGTGATCAGCGCCAACCCCAACCTCAAGCCGGAGACTTCACGCTCGGCCACCGTCGGCTTTATCCTGTCGCCCAACAAGAGCGTTGACCTGTCGCTGGACTACTGGCAGTTTGACCGCTACAACGAAATCCGGGTGCAGCGCGGACTGGACATCATGAACGCCTACGTGGCCAATCAGTCGGCAAATGCCGCCTTCGTGCTGCGTGATTCGAACCAGTCGACATGGCTGCCTGGCGTTGCCAACAGCGGCCCGATCGTTGCCCTGGTTCGTCAGTACGGCAACTTCAACTACACCGCCACCAACGGCGTGGACTACGACCTGAGCTGGCGCCTGCTGGACCAGGGCAAGGACCGCATCACGCTGACCTGGGCTGGCACGCGCACCCTCAAGTACGACCAACAGATTCTTTCTGGCACCGCGCCGAGCCGCCTGGTCAACACCGCCATCTCGCAAGAAGTGCCCAAAAACCGCTACAACGCGAGATTGGAGTGGAGGGGTGAGAAGTGGGGCGGATGGACCCGCATCAATCACATCGACTCCATGCGGGTGAGCTCGACCTCGGTGTGCGAGACCTCCACATCGACACAGTATGTACCGCTGCGGGCCGAAGGCCTTTGCATGTTGGGTGCTGAGCGCACCTTTGACCTCGGCATGAACTATCGCGGTGTCAAGGATCTGGTGGTGTCGGCCAGCGTGCTCAACCTCACCAACTCCTATGCTCGCTCGGTGGGTATCCCCAACATCTTCACCTACTGGGATTTGGGTACTCCGGGAATGTTGGGTCGCCGCTTCGCGGTTTCAGCCAGCTACAACTTCAAGTAAGGCTTCAGCGCAGGTACACCTCAACCAAGCCCTTGAGCTTGAGAAGCAGAGGGCGGCCATAGCGGTCTACGGTCTTGCCCGAGGGCACCTTGATCCAGCCTTCGCTGATGCAGTATTCCTCCACATCGGAACGTTCGTGGCCGTTGAAGCGGATGCCGATGTCGTGTTGCATCAGTTCGCGCACATGGTGGGGGCTGCGGGGGTCGGTGGACAAGCGGTCAGGCAGGATGGGGGCAGATGGGCTCATGCCGGCGATTGTCGTCTCGTCGCACCCTTGTCAGAGGGCCGCACTGGGAAGTCGGGCGTGTGCTGTAGATTCGAGGCTCAGCCCAGGTGCGGCTGCCGCGGTCACCAAATATGAAGCTCCTTCGACATGGCCCCACGGGCCAGGAAAAGCCCGGCCTCCAAGACGATCAGGGGCATGTTCGAGACTTGTCGGGCCTGCTGCCTGACATCACACCTGAGCGCTTGTCGCCTGTCTCACTGGCGGCACTGGCGCGCAAGGTCACCAACCACGGGGAGGCTCTGCCTGTGGTGCCCCACGGCACAAGGCTGGGCCCACCTGTAGCGGGCATTCGCCAGTTCCTGGGGATTGGCCTGAACTACCGCCAGCATGCAATCGAAGCAGGCATGGCCATCCCTACCGAGCCCATCGTGTTTTCCAAAAGTATCACCACGCTGGCCGGGCCCGATGACGACCTGCCACTGCCCGCCGGCTCGGCGGCCCTGGACTACGAGGTAGAGCTGGGCATCGTGATCGGCACCACCGTGCGGCGGGTGGCACTTGCCGACGCCCTTGGCCATGTAGCGGGCTATGTGCTGGCCAACGACGTCAGCGAACGTGACTGGCAACTTCACCGCGGGGGCCAGTGGCTCAAAGGCAAGTGCCACGACGGGTTTGGCCCCATCGGGCCTTGGTTGGTGACCGCCGATGAGGTGCCTGACCCACAGCAGGTTGGCCTGCAGCTGAGGGTGAACGGCGAAGAACGACAAAACAGCAGCACCGGGGACATGATCTTCGGCGTGGCCGAGATTGTGAGCTATCTCAGCCAGTTCATGACCTTGCTGCCCGGTGACGTGATCGTCACCGGCACGCCTCAGGGCGTCGGCATGGGCTTCAAACCCCCGAAGTACCTGCAGCACGGCGATGTGGTGGAGCTGTTCAGCCCCCAGTTGGGCCGGCAGCGCCAGCGCGTGGTGTCCCTGGGGTGAGCCCATCCGCGGCATCGCAGCCGCATTGGAAAGGCTCGCTGCGGCTCGATTACCGCTGGGACCAGGGCCGCACCGTAGCGCGCGACTGGCACGAAGGGCCCTTGCGTGTGCTCAAGGCTCTGTACCCCGACGGCCCCCACACCTGTGAACATGTCTTGGTGCACCCGCCAGGTGGCTTGGTGGGCGGCGACGAGTTGCGCATCGACGCCCACCTGGGCGCGGGCAGCCGCGTGCGACTGACCACACCAGGGGCCACGCGCTTCTACAAAAGCCTGGGGCCTGCGGCGGTGCAGCGGGTGTCGCTGCGGGTGGATGAAGGCGCCCGCCTGGAATGGTTGCCCCTGGAGACCCTGGCCTACAACCGCTGCCGGGCCGTCAACGAGTGCCGATTTCGCCTGGCTGCCGGCGCGCAGATGATCGGCTGGGACCTGTGCTGCCTGGGCTTGCCGGCCTCGGGTGACGGCTTTGAACACGGTGAGGTGCTGCAACACCTGGAGATCGAAGGCTGCTGGTTGGAGCGCGGCCTGCTGCGTGCCGACGACCGCTTGCTGCGCAAATCCGCTTTGGGCCTGGATGGGCAGCCAGCGGTGGCCAGCCTCTGGTGCGCCAGCGGCTCTGCCTGGACCGAGGCGCAGCGCCAAACGCTGCAGGACACGGCGCTGCACACCTTGGCCCAAGGAGGTGCCGTGCTGCACGCCTATGGCGTCACGAGCCCCAATGACCAGGTGGTGGTGCTGCGCGCCTTGGCGCACCGGGTCGAGCCGGTTTTCGATCGGTTTCAGCAGGTTCGACAGGCTTGGCACCAGGCGCTGTGGAGCACAGCAGCGAGCCAGCCGCGCTTGTGGCACCTGTAGGGGCACCCCTTCAGATGGCCATCATCGCCTTGACGCCGTCGCGCGCCATGTGGGCCCCCAGGCCCTGCGCAATCACGCGGCCTCGCTCCAGCACCACGTAGCGGTCGGCCAATTCAGCGGCGAAGTCGTAGTACTGCTCCACGAGCAATACCGCCATCGGCCGACCGTCCAGGCCCTGTTGAGCCAGCCGGCGCAAGACCCGGCCAATGTCCTTGATGACGCTGGGCTGGATGCCTTCGGTGGGCTCATCGAGCATCAGCAGCGAAGGCCGGCCCGCCAGGGCGCGTCCGATGGCCAACTGCTGCTGCTGCCCGCCCGAAAGGTCGCCACCGCGGCGCTCGCGCATTTGCAGCAAAACGGGGAAGATCTCAAAGATTTGCGGCGGCAGTGGTGCGGCGCGCGGCGCGGCCGACAGGCCCATCTGCAGGTTCTCCATCACGGTCAAGCGCCCGAAGATTTCACGGCCCTGTGGCACATAGCCCAGGCCGGCGCGTGCGCGTGCGTGCGGCGGCAAGCGGCTGATGTCCTGCCCTTGCCAGTCCACCCGGCCCTCGCGCAGCGCCACCACGCCCATTAAGGCCTTCAGCAGGGTGGTTTTGCCCACACCGTTGCGGCCCAGCGCCACCGTGATCTGGCCAGGCGCCACGCTCAGGTCGATACCGCGCAGGGTGTGCGAGCCACCGTAGTACTGGTGCAGGCCCTGGGCCCGAAGCTCAGCGACCAAGGTACACCTCCACCACATGCGAGTTTGCTTGTACCGTGGCCAGGGTGCCCTCGGCCAGCACGCTGCCCTCGTGCAACACGGTAACAGTGCGGTGGCCCTGGGTGAGCTGCTCCACGAAGTGCATGTCGTGCTCCACCACCACAAGGCTGTGTTCGCCCTGCAGGCTCAGAAACAGCTCGGCCGTGCGCTCGGTTTCCTCATCGGTCATGCCGGCCACCGGCTCATCCAGCAACAGCAAGGCCGGGTCTTGCATGAGCAGCATGCCGATCTCCAGCCACTGCTTCTGGCCATGCGATAAGAGCCCGGCTTCGCGGCCCGCTTCGCCGCGCAACTGGATACGGCTGAGCATCGCGTCGAGTGTGTCCACCTGTTCACCGCTCAAGCGTGAACCCAAAGACGAGCGCACGCGCCGATCAGCCTTGAGCGAAAGCTCCAGGTTTTCCAAGACCGACAGGGGCTCGTAGACCGTGGGCTTTTGAAACTTTCGGCCGATGCCGGCCTGCGCGATCTCGTTCTCGCGCAGCTTCAAGAGGTCGATGGTGGACCCAAAGAAGGCGGTGCCTGCGTCGGGTCGCGTCTTGCCGGTGATGACATCCATCATGGTGGTTTTGCCCGCGCCATTGGGCCCAATGATGCAGCGCAATTCGCCCACAGCGATCGATAGGCTCAAAGCATTGAGCGCCTTGAAGCCGTCAAAGCTCACGTTGATGTCGTCGAGGTACAGCGCCACACCGTGGGTGAAGTCGGGGCCCTGCCCTCGATGCACACGTCCAATGCCCGCGCTGCGGCCACCAGACTCAGTCTGGCCCCCATGCTGCGCGCGGGACTGGTGTTCCTGCAGGCGGCGAGCACCGGCCTCGAGAAGGTCCGGGGTCATGTGCGCTGCTCCTGCTTCGCCACGGCCGCGCGCCCCGACCACTTCGCCTTCACGGTGCCCACCAAGCTCACAAGCCCGCCCGGCAGCACCAACGTCACCAAAATGAACAGCGTGCCCAGGAAGTACAGCCAGTACTCGGGGAACACCTGGGTGAACCAGCTTTTGGCGCCGTTGACGAAGAAGGCACCCACGATGGGCCCGATCAAGGTACCGCGGCCACCGACCGCAGCCCAGATCGCCATTTCAATGCTGGCGGCAGCCGACATCTCGCTGGGGTTGATGATGCCCACCTGGGGCACGTACAGCGCACCGGCCACGCCGCACATCACGGCCGACAGGGTCCAAATCGCCAGCTTGTAAGACACCGGGTCGTAGCCGCTGAACATCACCCGGCTTTCGGCGTCGCGTATGGCCTGCAGCACTCGCCCAAACTTGCTAACCACGATCCAGCGCGAAAGAAGGAAGAAGCCCAGCAGCACCGAGCCGGTCAGCGCAAACAAGGCCAGCCGCGTGGAGGTCTGCTGCAGCGGAATGCCCAAGATGCGCTTGAAGTCGGTGAAGCCGTTGTTACCGCCAAAGCCGGTTTCATTTCGGAAGAACAGCAGCATGGCAGCGAAAGTCAACGCCTGCGTGATGATGGAAAAGTAGACCCCCTTGATGCGGGAGCGAAAAGCAAACCAGCCAAACACATAGGCCAGCAAGCCCGGCACCAGCAGCACCATCAAGGCCTGAAAGACAAAGGAGTCGCTGAAGGTCCAGTGCCAGGGAAAGGCCTTCCAGTCCAGGAACACCATGAAGTCGGGTAGGTCTGCCTGGTACTGTCCGTCGCGGCCAATTTGGCGCATGAGGTACATGCCCATGGCATAACCGCCGAGGGCAAAAAACAGGCCGTGGCCCAATGAAAGGATGCCGGTGTAGCCCCAGATCAGGTCCATGGCCAAGGCACAGACGGCATAGCACATGATCTTGCTGATGAGGGCCACGGCATAGTCACTCAGGTGCAGTGCGTGGGCCGGCGGCACTAGGCCGTTGAGCACGGGCACCAAGACGAGCACCGTGATGAGCGCCGCGGCCACGCCCGCCCAGCCCTTGGGGCCCAAGAGCCGTGCGCGCGAGGGGTCCACCACAGCGCAGGCCATAACATTCAAGCCGGTGGTGTCGACAGTGCTTGCGGTGTTCATCGTGGGCTCCTCAGGCTTCAGCCGAACGGCCACGCATGGCAAACAGCCCCTGCGGCCGCTTCTGGATGAACAGCACGATGAACACCAAGACCATGATCTTGGCCAACACCGCACCCGCCCAGTCTTCCAACAGCTTGTTGAGCACCCCTAGGCCCAAGCCCGCAATCACAGTTCCTGCCAATTGACCCACGCCGCCTAGCACCACCACCATGAACGCGTCCACGATGTAGGCCTGCCCCAAATCGGGCCCCACATTGCCCACCTGGGAAAGGGCGCAGCCGGCCAGGCCCGCAATGCCCGAGCCCAGCGAAAAGGCCAAGGTGTCCACACGCGCCGTGTTCACGCCCACACAGGAAGCCATGCGGCGGTTTTGGGTGACACCCCGCACCATCAGCCCCAAGCGGGTGCGGGCAATCAACTGCGCCACCGCCAACAGCACCAAGGCTGCGAACACGATGATCACCAGGCGGTTGTAGGGCAGCGTGAGATTGGGCAGCACCGCCAAGCCCCCGCTCATCCAGGACGGGTTTTCCAGCGGCACGTTCTGCGCACCAAAGAGGCTGCGCACGGCCTGAATCAAGATCAGGCTGATGCCCCACGTGGCCAAGAGCGTCTCCAATGGACGGCCATAGAGCCACCGCAGCACGGTGCGCTCCAGCGCCGCCCCGACCAGGGCAGCCGACGCAAAGGCCGCGGGCACCGCCGCCAACACATAGAAATCGAACAAGCCCGGCAGCCACTGGCGAAACGCGCCTTGCACCAGCCAGGTCGCATACGCCCCAATCATCATCAACTCGCCGTGGGCCATGTTGATCACGCCCATCAAGCCGTAGGTGATGGCCAGGCCCAAAGCCACGATCACCAGGATAGACCCCAGGCTGATGCCAGAAAACACAATGCCCAGACGATCGCCCCAGGCCAAGCGGGATTCGATGGCCGTCACTGCACGCGCCAATGCAGCACGCACCTGCGCATCGGTTTCAGCCCCGCCGCTCATCCGTTCCTGCAAAAGGCTGCGCACCGAGGGTTCGCCACTTTGCGCCAAACGCTGCACGGCCGCCAAGCGTTGGGCCGCCTCGGGTGCAGCCACCGAAGCTAGGGCTTGCAGCTTTTCCAAAGCGTTGCGGAGTTCGGGCGAGGTTTCGGCGGCCAGCGCCTTTTCAACCAAGGCCAACTGCGTGGCGTCGACGCCAGCGGTGGTGAGCTGACGGATCGCCTGGGTGCGCACCGCCAGGTCCGCGGACAACAGGTTCAGGCCCGACTGAACCGCCGAAATAGCGCTGCGCAGCCGGTTGTTGATCAGCGCCTCTTGCGCGTCGGCGGGCAAGGCAGCCAGCGCAGCGCCGCCAGCCACACGCACGTTTGGACCCCGGACCACGAAGGCTTGGCTGGCGTTGGCCTTGACCTCACCATCCTCCAAGGCCTTGAGGAAGTCGCCCAAACCCGCATCGCCACGGGCAGCAGCATCTTGCAGTGCCTTGAGCCGGTCGTCGGTGTCGCCCACCGCGATGGCATGGGCCTGCTGTGGTGTCAGCGCCTGGGCTTCAGCGGCGCCAGGGCCCCATACGCCCAAGCCGCAGGCGATCCCAACGAGAACACTCAGCGCCCGAGCACGCGCCGCGCGCGAACACCCTGCCAGGTGGCTGAGGTCGCACCGGCCAAGGCGCTGGGCAAAACCAACCACCGCCCGGTGGCAGAGCCACCGGGCCTCGGGCAGAAGGCTCATACCGATCGATGCGGATCCAGCTGCGGGCAAGGATGGCCGCGATCAGGACTTCTTCGGTGCCGTCACCGGCTCGTCCTTCTTGCCCTTGTTCTCGGGAATAAAGGGGCTCCAAGGCTGCGCCTTCACAGGGCCGGGCGTCTTCCACACCACACTGAACTGGCCATCGGCCTTGACTTCGCCAATAAACACGCTCTTGTGCAGGTGGTGGTTTTTCTCGTCCATCTTAGAGGTGATGCCCGAGGGCGCGGTGAAGGTCTGGCCAGCCATGGCTGCAATCACCTTGTCGGCGTCGGTGGTCTTGGCCTTCTCCACAGCCTGCTTCCACATGTAGATGCCAATGTAGGTGGCCTCCATCGGGTCGTTGGTCAGCGGCTTATCCTTGTGACCCGGCAGGTTCTTGGCCTTGGCATAAGCGGACCACTTTTTGGTGAACTCGTCATTGGCCGGCGCCTTGATCGACATGAAGTAGTTCCAGGCGGCCAGGTGGCCCACAAGCGGCTTGGTGTCCACGCCGCGCAGTTCTTCTTCGCCCACTGAGAAGGCCACGACCGGTACGTCGGTGGCCTTTAGGCCTTGGTTGCCCAGCTCCTTGTAGAAGGGCACGTTGGAGTCACCATTGATGGTGGAAACCACTGCGGTCTTCTTGCCCTCGCCGGCGAACTTCTTGATCTTGGCGATGATGCCCTGGTAGTCGGCGTGGCCAAAGGGGGTGTACTCCTCCAAGATGTCGGCATCGGCCACACCCTTGCTCTTGAGGAACGCGCGCAGGATCTTGTTGGTGGTGCGCGGGTAGACATAGTCCGTGCCCAGCAACACGAAGCGCTTGGCGCTGCCGCCGTCCTTGCTCATCAGGTATTCCACGGCGGGAATGGCCTGCTGGTTGGGAGCTGCACCGGTGTAGAAGACGTTCTTGCTGAGCTCTTCGCCTTCGTACTGCACGGGGTAGAACAGCAGCGAGTTGAGCTCTTCATAGACCGGCAGCACCGACTTGCGGCTCACGCTGGTCCAGCAACCAAAGGTAACGGCCACCTTGTCTTTGCTAATGAGCTGGCGGGCCTTCTCGGCAAACAGCGGCCAATAACTTCAGGTGGTGACGGCGGTTCATGAGTGGTTTCTCCAAAAAATTGCGCGACGATGAAGAGGCGCCCCTCGGGCGCTGCGGGACTGCAAATAGAATTGCTGCTGCGTGCAGCAAAGGCCGTGCCAACCCCGCGCATTAGGAAAAGCTTGCTAATTGGCGTACCGACCCGCCTTAACAGCCTGTACGGCACCGACTTGGGCGCCGGTGGCGCCCAAACGTGGGGCGCAGCGCGGCTGTGTGCGCCAAGCGCCACCTGCTTTGGTGCGCTGTTGGTGGCCGCCCGACCCATGTTTACAGACCAACGGATCAAGACTGCAAAAGCCTTGCACCAAAGGCCCTGAACTTGCATAGACTGACACGGTCGCTCTGAACCAACAGCCACCATGGACCTGACCCCGCGCGAAAAGGACAAGCTCCTGATCTTCACCGCTGCTTTGGTGGCCGAGAGGCGCCGCGCACGCGGGCTCAAGCTCAATCACCCAGAGGCGGTGGCCCTGATCACCGCGGCCATCATGGAAGGTGCGCGCGACGGCCGCACCGTGGCGCAGTTGATGAGCGATGGCAAACAAGTCCTGCGCCGAGACGAGGTGATGGATGGCATTCCTGAAATGATTCCCGACATCCAGGTGGAAGCCACCTTTCCTGACGGCACCAAGCTGGTGACGGTTCACCAACCGATTGCCTGAGGCCGAACCAAAGCGTGCCGCTCGAATTCACGCCTCCGACAACCGAAAACCCTCCACCCGTCAACTTTGGAGACCCCAGCATGAAGACCCCTAGCGCAGCACGCCGGTTTTGGCCCTACACCGCAGCCCGCCCAGCGGCCCTCGGCACAGCCACGGTTGTGGCGCTAGGACTGGTATCGCAGGTCGCCTGGGCCCACGAGGGCCATGGCGCCTGGGGCGAGTTGCACGCGCACGGCGACACGCTGTGGGGCCTGGCCGCGCTGGCCGTAGCAGTGCTCGTGGGCTTGGTCTTGGGGAGGCGCAAGTGATCCCCGGCGAGCTCTTGTGCGACGACGGCGAGCACCTGCTCAACCCCGGACGCCGCACGCTGACCCTGGTGGTGCAGAACACGGGTGACCGCCCGATACAAGTGGGTTCCCACTACCACTTTGCCGAAACCAACAGCGCCCTGCAGTTCGATCGCGTGGCAGCGCGTGGCATGCGGCTGAACATCGCCAGCGGGACGGCGGTGCGATTCGAACCCGGCCAACAACGCACCGTTGAACTGGTGGACTACGCAGGCGCTCGCCAGGTGTGGGGCTTTCGGGGCGATGTGCAAGGGAGTTTGTCATGAGCCGCATCGGGCGACGTGCTTACGCGGAGATGTATGGCCCCACCGTGGGCGACCGCCTGCGCCTGGCCGACACCGCCCTGGTCATTGAGGTTGAACAAGACATGACCTTGCGCGCCGAGGGCTACGGCGAAGAGGTGAAGTTCGGTGGTGGCAAAACCATCCGCGATGGGATGGGCCAATCCCAGCGCCCAAACGGCCCGGGCATGAAGGACGCGGTGGATTGCGTGATCACCAACGCGGTGATCATCGACCACTGGGGCATCGTCAAGGCCGACATCGGCATACGCGGCCAACGCATTGCGGCTATTGGCAAGGCCGGCAATCCCGATGTGCAGCCAGGCGTGGACATCGTGATCGGCCCGGGCACCGAAATCATCGCCGGCGAAGGCCTGATCGTCACACCCGGCGGCATTGACACCCACATCCACTTCATCTGCCCGCAGCAGATCGAAGAAGCGCTGTCCAGCGGCATCACCACCATGTTCGGTGGCGGAACGGGCCCAGCCACCGGCACCTTTGCCACCACCTGCACGCCCGGCCCCGAAAACATCGCGCGCATGCTGCAGTCTGCCGACGCCTTCCCGATGAACCTGGGCTTCTTGGGCAAGGGCAACGCCAGCCGCCCGGAATCCTTGCGCCAGCAAATCGAGGCCGGCGTGGTGGGCATGAAGCTGCACGAGGACTGGGGCTCCACGCCCGCAGCCATCGACAACTGCCTCAGCGTGGCCGAGGAAACCGACACCCAGGTGGCCATCCACACCGACACGCTCAATGAAAGCGGCTTCGTGGAGGACACAATCGCCGCCTTCAAGGGCCGCACGATTCATAGCTTTCACACCGAAGGCGCGGGTGGTGGGCATGCGCCAGACATCATGAAGGTGGTGGGCCTAGACAACGTGCTGCCCTCCTCCACCAACCCCACACGGCCCTACACGGTCAACACCATTGACGAGCACCTGGACATGTTGATGGTGTGCCATCACCTGGACGCGGGCATCGCTGAAGACCTGGCTTTTGCCGAGAGCCGCATACGCCGCGAAACCATTGCAGCTGAAGACATCCTGCACGACCTGGGTGCAATCAGCATGTTCAGCAGCGACAGCCAGGCGATGGGCCGGGTAGGCGAGGTGATCATCCGCTGCTGGCAAACCGCGCACAAGATGAAGGTGCAGCGGGGCGGGCTGGGTAATGCCTCCATGCGCGGGGGCCTCTTGGGTGGAGACAACGACCGCCATGACAACGCGCGGGTCAAACGCTACATCGCCAAGCTGGCGATCAACCCGGCCCTGACCCATGGGATTGCTCACGAAGTGGGCAGCATCGCGCCAGGCAAGTGGGCCGACATAGTCTTGTGGCGGCCAGCCTTCTTTGGTGTGAAGCCCAGCCTGGTGCTCAAGGGGGGCCTCATTGCCATGGCCGCCATGGGCGACCCCAATGCCAGCATTCCGACGCCCCAGCCGGTGCACATGCGGCCGATGTTCGGTGCGTATGGTGGTGCGCGGGCAGCCACTTCGATCACTTTTCTGAGCCAGGCTGCTGTGGCTGCAAGCGTCCCGCAACGCTTGGGACTGCGCAAGGCAATTTCCTCGGTGCGGGGCTGCCGCGGCGTGCGCAAGGCCGACATGGTGCACAACGGCTGGACACCCCATATGGAAATTGATGCGCAAACGTATGAAGTGCGCGCCGACGGTGAGTTACTCAGCTGCGAGCCTGCTGACGAACTCCCCATGGCCCAACGCTACTTCCTCTTCTGACAGAAACCCCGGGCCCGGCCCCCATACTGAACCTTGAGCGCGGACATGCGCGTAGCCTGCACATGTTGACGATACACAAGCTGATGAGCCAACCCAAGCTTGCGCCTGTGCTGCTGCAGCGCTTGGCAACCGTGGAGCTGGACTGGGACACCCGACAGAGAAGCCGCTTCGAAGCCCTCGACTCTGATGGCGTGCGCCTGGCTGTGTTTCTGCCGCGGGGCAGCGTGGCTCGCGGTGGCGATGTGTTGGTGGCTGAGGACGGCTCGATGCGCCGCGTGCTGGCCAAGGCCCAAACGCTGATGAAGGCACGCATCTGCGCTGAACACGGCAGTGTCTTCGACCTGATGCGCGGTGCTTACCACCTCGGTAACCGGCACGTGCCTTTGGAGTTGCAACGCGATTGGCTCAAGCTGGAGGCCGACCCCGTGTTGGCCGAGCTCCTGGCGGGCTTGCACCTGATCGTGGAAACCGTGTCCGAGCCCTTCGAGCCTGAGGGGGGCGCCTATGGGCGCGGCGCGCTGATGGGGCACGGACATGGACATCACCGTCATGACCACAGCCCGATGCACACACACCAGCACGCTGCTGAACACCGACATGACCCGACCGCCGGCTGAACCGCCGCCCCCAGGGAGCCGTCAGCCACAGATCCTGCTGCAGTTGATGTGGTTGGCCTCTCCGGCTTTGCCAGTGGGGGGCTTCAGCTACTCAGAGGGCCTGGAGGCCGCTGTAGAGGCACGTCTGGTACACGATGAAATCAGTGCTTCGGTTTGGCTGTTGGACCAACTGCAGCTGGTTGTGATTCGCTCAGAGTGGGCGGCCGTGATGCGGGCGCACGCAGCCTTTGCGGCACACAACGCATCGGACATACAGACCATCAACGAGTGGGTGATGCACACGCGCGAGACACGCGAATTTCGTTTGCAAGCCGAGCAAATGGGGCGCTCTTTGGCCGACTGGCTGCTGCAACGCTACCCTCAAGAGTCCCGCGTTCAAGCCCTGCGCGCTCTGCGCCCGGCCCCGACATGGCCGGTGGCCTTCGCGCTGGCCGGTGTGCTGGCCGGTGCGCGGGT
Source organism: Betaproteobacteria bacterium (assembly GCA_016868355.1). Classification (GTDB taxonomy): domain Bacteria; phylum Pseudomonadota; class Gammaproteobacteria; order Burkholderiales; family Burkholderiaceae_C; genus RFTU01. The sequence continues at coordinate 92,644 of VGHB01000003.1, forward strand.
GGCTGATGTGTTGATGGCCCACGGCTTCAGCTGGGCAGAGAACCAGGTGCAGGCAGTGATCAAGTGCATACCGCTGGGCCAATCAGCGGGCCAGCGGGTACTGCAAAAACTCAGCCAGGCACTGCCCGGCGCGCTGCGCAGCCGATTGGAGACGCCGGTCGAAGAGGCCCAGGCCTACACCCCTGGCCTGGCCATCCACAGTGCTTGGCATGAGCAGCAGTATTCACGTTTGTTCCGTTCCTGAATTGAAAGAACCTCCATGCCTCACAGCCACCACATTCCCGGACGCACCAAGCCAAACCCGCCGTTGAGAGTGGGCATCGGTGGGCCCGTGGGTTCGGGAAAGACGACCCTGCTTGAAATGCTGTGCAAGGCAATGCGCGAACGCTGGAACCTGGTCGTGATCACCAATGACATCTACACGAAGGAAGACCAGCGCCTGCTCACGGTGGCCGAAGCCTTGGAGCCCGAACGCATCATGGGAGTGGAAACTGGCGGCTGCCCGCACACGGCCATCCGCGAGGACGCCTCCATCAACCTTGAAGCGGTAGACCGCATGCTGAGTCGATTTCCTGATGCCGATATCGTCTTCATCGAGTCTGGTGGCGACAATCTGGCAGCGACCTTCAGCCCCGAATTGTCTGACCTCACCCTTTATGTGATCGATGTTGCGGGTGGGGAGAAGATTCCCCGTAAGGGTGGCCCTGGCATCACCAAGAGCGACCTGCTGGTGATCAACAAGATCGACCTGGCGCCCTTGGTGGGCGCGAATCTGGACATCATGAAGGCCGACACCGAGCGCATGCGTCCGCAGGGCGACGGCAGGCGACCCTATGTGATGACGAACCTGCGCACGCAACAGGGCTTGGATCGCGTCATCGGATTCGTCGAGCAGCGCGGGTTGCTCGCCTAAGTGCCGCCGAGGGATGCGGTCACATGTCCATGGCCGGGCGGTGTTCCTCGCATGGTACGAAGCGCCAGCGGCCCACCAGCAAGAACAGCCAGGTGAACACCGCGGTGAATATCGGCGACACCAGCGCAGCTCCCGTGCCGGCATCGCCCAGCAGGCGCGGGCGTCGGCGGGCCGCAACCGGCCCAGGCTCAGCGGCAGCTGCAAGTGGCGCGACGACGCCTCAAACAGGACGAGGCCTGGCTGCAGCAACGGCTGGCAGCCGTGGCCCAAGCCAAAGCAGCCCTGAACGCCAGCATGGGCAAGTTGAGCAACCCCTGCACAGAGCGGCGCCTACTTCCCGATGCAAAAGCTGGAGAAGATGGCGCCCAGAAGGTCGTCGGCACCGACCTGCCCCGTGATCTCGCCCAGCGCAAGGTGGGCGCAGCGCAGCTCTTCGGCCAGCAGGTCCAGCGCCGGTTCGCGGTGCTGCATCTGCGCCTGGGCCTGCGCCAGGTACGCCGCTGAACGCTGCAAGGCCTGCAAGTGGCGGGTGCGGGCCAGGGCCACGCCTTCGGGCATGGCCTGCCAGCCTGCGCGGGTCAACAAGGCCTGGCGCAGCGCATCCAGGCCTTGTCCAGTCTGGGCCGACACCGCCAAGGCCCCGCTTGGGCAGGCCTGCGGCGCCACCGCATCTGCTTTATTGAAAACGACCATCAGGCGCTCTTGAGGCACCCCTTGGGCCTGCAACGCTTGCACGATGGCCCGGTCGGCCTCATCGTAGGCCGCCTGGCCGCAGCGCGCGAGGTCGCGAACAAACAGGACCGCGTCAGCCCCGCGTATGGCCTCCCAGCTGCGCTGGATGCCGATGCGCTCAACCTCGTCGCTGGCCTGCTCGGTGTGCCGCAGCCCTGCGGTGTCCACCACATGCAGCGGCACCCCTTGAATCTGTAGCACCTGCTCAATGCGGTCGCGCGTGGTGCCGGCCACGGGTGTGACGATGGCCACTGCCTGACCTGCCAGAGCGTTGAGCACCGAGCTCTTGCCCACATTGGGCTGCCCGGCGATCACCACCCGCAGCCCCTCACGCAGCAGCACCCCCTGCCGCGTTTGGTCCATCACATCCTGCAGCGACTGCACGATGGCCTCAAGCTGCCCCTGGGCATCGGCCTTTTGCAGGAAGTCGATCTCTTCTTCAGGGAAGTCCAGCGTGGCCTCCACCAGCGTCCGCAGGCGCAGCAGGCGTTGCGCCAGCTCGTCGATACCTGACGAAAACGCGCCCTGCAGGGACCGCGCGGCCGAGCGTGCAGCCGCCTGCGTGCCTGCGTCGATCAGGTCGGCCACCGCCTCGGCCTGCGCCAAGTCGAGTTTGTCGTTGAGGAAGGCGCGGCGCGTGAACTCGCCGGGCTCGGCCAGGCGCAAGTGCGGGAGAACGGGGCCTTGCTCAACCACAGCAGCTGCGGCCTGCAAGCAACGCTGCACCAACATTTGCAGCACCACAGGCCCGCCATGGGCCTGCAGCTCCAGCACGTCCTCACCCGTGTAGGAGTGCGGCGCCTCGAAGAACAGGGCCAGACCCTGGTCGATCGCCTGGCGCTGTTCGTCCAGGAACGCGGTGTAGGTGGCGCGCCGCGCCTCCAGCAGCCGGCCGCATAGGGCTTGCGCCAGGGGTCTCAGGCCGCGCCCCGACACCCGCACAATGCCCACTGCACCGCGACCCGGCGCAGTGGCCACCGCCACGATGGGGTCCAGATCGCCGGGCATCACCCGCTACTTGCCAAGCACGCCCAACTGCTTGTTGATCATCCACTGCTGCGCGATCGACAGGATGTTGTTCGTCAACCAGTACAGCACCAGGCCGGCCGGGAAGAAGAAAAACATGAAGGAGAAGGCGATGGGCATGATCCACATCAGCTTGGCCTGCACGGGGTCTGGCGGCGTGGGGTTTAACCATGTTTGCAGCAGCGAGGACGCGGTCATCAACAGCGGCAGGATGAAGTAGGGGTCTTTGGCCGCCAGGTCGCTGATCCAGCCCACCCACGGCGCGTTTCGCATCTCGACGCTGGACAGCAGCACCCAGTACAGGGCGATGAAAAAGGGCATCTGCACCAGGATGGGCAAGCAGCCGCCCAGCGGGTTGACCTTCTCTTCCTTGTAGATACGCATCATTTCCTGCTGCATCTGTTGGGGCTTGTCTTTCAGGCGCTCGCGCATTTCCATGATGCGCGGGTTGATCGCCTTCATCTTGCCCATACTGCGGTAGGCGCTGGCGTTGAGCCAGTAAAACGCCGCCTTGAGCAGGAACACCAAGGCCACGATGGCCCATCCCCAGTTACCGATCACGCCGTGCAGCATGTCGAGCAGCCAGAACAGCGGCTTGGCCAGCACGGTGAACCAGCCGTAGTCTTTCACGAGCTCCAGGCCCGGGGCCAAGCCGGCGAGCTTCTTTTCTTCCTGTGGCCCGGCAAACAGCCGCGCCTCATGGACTGCCTGCGCACCAGGCGCCACGGAGCCCAGGGGCACAACGGTAGCAATGGAGTACAGGTTGTCGCTCACTTTGGCGGTGCGGTACTCGCGCGCTTGGCGCTCAGCGAGGATCCAGGCCGCGGCGAAATAGTGTTGCACCATCGCCACCCAACCATCTTCAGCCGACTTCTCGTGCTCAGCCTTGTTCTTTTCGATGTCCTTGAAATCCAGCTTCTGGAACTTTTTGGCCTCGGTGTACAGGGCTGGGCCGGTGAAGGTGAAGTAGAAGGCCGACTCACCTGGAGGCGGATTGCCGTCTCGCACCAGCTGCAAGTAGAGCTGCGGCTCAATGGCCGCCTCGCCGCCGTTGAAAACCTCATGTTTGACGCCGATGGCGTAGTCGCCGCGCTTGAAGGTGTAGGTCTTGACGAGCTTGACGCCGCTGGCGGCCGCGGGGGTTTCGAAACGCACCACCAGGCTGGCCTGGCCGTCCTTGAGCTCGGTTTCTTGGCTGGCCAGCAGCAAGGTGCTCAGGTGGTTGGGCAGCACCACCCCCGCCTGGTTGGTGATCAGTCCCGTTTGGGCCAGGTACACCCGCTGGGCAGACTGGTCAAACAACACCACCTGGCGGTCGGGCACCTCAGGGTCGCGGTGACGCAACAGCTCAAGCTTTTGGAGCTCGCCACCCCGGGTGCTGAAGGTGGCCTTGACCAGGTCCGTGGTGACGGTGAAGGTTCGCGCCGAGGCTGAAGGCGCGCTGCCAGGGACGGCCGCTGCCGGGCCGGCGCCGGAGGAAAGCGCCGGTGTGGGCACCCCACCAGCCGAGGCCGACGGCACGGCCGCAGGTGCCGCGCCCACAGGGGCCTGTGGCGCTGGCGCAGCGGCCTTGGGTGCTGCTGGCGAGAACATCGAGGGTTGCCCGTTGTGTTTTTGCCAGGCGTCCCACAGCAACACAAGCGACATCGTGAAAATCACCCACAGCAGGGTGCGGCGCATATCGGTCATGGAGGGGGTCCGTTGACAGTAGAAGAGGAAGCGGCGGGGACCGGGTCGTGGCCCCCGTCACACCAGGGGTGGCAGCGCAACACGCGCCAGCCAGCCAGCGCGGTGCCCCGCCAGGCACCGTGGCTTTCCAGAGCCTGCAAGGCATACACCGAGCAGGTGGGTGTGAAGCGACATTGTGTGCCAAGCCAGGGGCTCAACAGCAGCCGATAGCCCTTGATAGGCCAAGACAGGATGCGGGCCATGGGGCTCACAACCGGGCACCCCTTTGGCCATGGCGCACTATCGCGTGGCCCATCAGTTGCTGGAGTTCGTCACGAACCGCTTGCTTGAGGGATTCAGACGCCGCGCTGGGGAACTGGGTGCGGTCAAACCCGTGACGCAGGCGCACCACCCAAATGCCCCCTGGCAGCCCTAAAACGCTGCCATGCTGATCGGCCAAGACCTGGCGCATTTGGCGCCGTATGAGGTTGCGGGTAACGGCACGGCGCGCGTGGCGCTTGGGGACCACGTAACCGGCCCAAACCCCTTGAGTTGGCGCCCCTTGCGGTTCAGTGGTGTCCCACGCCGCGGCGGTTGGGGCTTGCGTTGCATTGTCCACGGGCTTGTCCACCGGGTTTTCAAATGACTTATCCACAGGCCCGTAGGACTCTGGCTCCGCTGCTGAGGATAACCCAGGTGCGCGGATGTGCCGGTTGGGGCGCGAGGCTGGCTCGAACAAATGGTGCAAGGCGAAGTGCGGGGTTTTCGCAAGCCACGGCCCAGCCATCGCGCGCTGGAAGTCTTCGGGCCTGTTCAAGCACTGCAGTTTCGGGCGTTCGCCAGGAGGCAACGGGGCGCTGGCCGGGATCACCGGGCGCCCCTCATGATCAATGCCTTTGGCTACTGCTGAATCGGGCGGCAATGCTGGCCTGCGGCAGACGGCTCAGGCGGCCCCGCGCCGCCTCAGGCGGCCAGACGCTTGCGGCCCTTGGCACGGCGCGCGCGGATCACGGCGCGGCCGCCGCGGGTCTTCATGCGAACCAGGAACCCGTGCGTGCGGGCACGGCGCGTCTTGGAAGGTTGGTAGGTGCGCTTCATGGTTCAGGCCATAAATCGGGAAACCCTTAATTAGAACACCGCGCGTTCGGCTGGTCAAACCGAGCGAAGCGATCCCCAATGGCGGTGCCGCGAGCAGCGCACTTTGTCAAGGGGATGCAGCGACAAAAGCTCTGTGGATAACCCTGCTTCACATGCCGAACGAATGTCTAAAATGCGGTTGCTCGACCTCTTGTTATCCACAATGACGCCCGAATTCTGGACCCGCTGTTGCGAGCGGCTGCTCGCCGAACTACCCGAACAGCAATTCAACACCTGGATTCGTCCCCTAGATCCCCCGGCAGTCGCCGCTTTGGAAGGTGTGTCCAGCGGCCCCCAATGGGTGGCCCGCTTGGAGATGCCCAACCGCTTCAAGCTCGATTGGGTGCGTTCTCAATACGGCGCACTGCTGCAGCACGTCATGAACGAGGTGGCACAGAATCAGGTTCGCCTGGACCTGGCCCTGGCGCCCCAGCGCAGACCTGCATCTGTGCTCCCTGGGCCGGCAGGAGCCCACACGCCTGGCTTGAACGAGGGCTTGAGCGCGAATACCGCAAATGACGGAAAGAGCTTCTATGGCACTGCCCCGCCGCTGGTCCTTTCGGGCTTCGCGTCAGCCGCAATACACCCGACGTCCGGCGCCGCCAACCGCCTGAACCTAACGCTCACCTTTGAGTCCTTGGTGGCTGGTCGCGCAAACCAAATGGCCCGGACAGCGGCGCTGCACGTCGCTGGTGCTCCCGGTCATATGTACAACCCACTGTTTATCTACGGCGGTGTTGGTCTGGGCAAGACCCACTTGATCCATGCCGTGGGCAATGCGCTGCTCAAGGACAAACCCGGCGCGCGCATCCTGTACCTGCACGCCGAGCAATTCATCTCCGATGTGGTGAAAAACTACCAGCGCAAGACCTTCGACGAACTCAAAGCCAAATACCACCAGCTAGACCTGCTCCTCATCGACGATGTGCAATTCTTTGCTGGCAAGGAGCGCACGCAAGAGGAGTTCTTCAACACCTTTGAGGCGCTACTGGCCAAAAAGGCCCACATCATCATGACCAGTGACACCTATCCCAAAGGGCTGGTGGACATCGACCAGCGGTTGACCAGCCGCTTTGATGCCGGATTGGCCGTGGCCATCGAGCCGCCGGAGTTGGAGATGCGGGTGGCCATTCTGATCCGCAAGGCCGAAAGCGAAGCTACGACCATTCCCGAAGACGTGGCCTTCTTCGTGGCCAAAAATGTGCGGGCAAATGTGCGAGAGCTCGAGGGCGCTCTGCGCAAGATCTTGGCCTATGCGCGTTTCACGCACAAGGAGATCACGATCAACCTGGCTCGCGAGGCACTCAAAGACCTGCTGAGTCTGCAAAACCGCCAGATTTCCATCGAAAATATTCAAAAGACAGTCGCTGATTTCTACAAGATCAAAGTGGCCGACATGTATTCCAAAAAGCGGCCTCACTCGATAGCGCGGCCGCGCCAGATAGCGATGTACCTGGCTAAAGAAATGACCCAGAAGAGCCTGCCTGAGATCGGCGACAGCTTTGGCGGCCGTGACCACACAACGGTGCTGCACGCGGTGCGCAAGGTAGGCGGTGAACGTCAAAAAGACACCGAACTCAACCAGCAACTTCATCTGCTGGAGCAAACCCTCAAAGGCTGATGCTGCCGCACAAGTCTGGGGATAAAACCTGTATGGATGTCGAACAAGAGCCTACTTGCTCACAGCCCCACTGGACGGCGGGAAGTTGTTGTATGGCACTCCCGCAGAAATACCGGCTCCGTACCCAGGGTTGTGGAGGGCCCAAGTCCTTGAACAATCAGGTGAAAATACGCTTTTCCACTGCCCGTGGAAGGCTCTATTTAGTTCTACCAATCTGAGAGATTGAAAACATGATGGTCGTGAAGGCGGCACAAGAAAAAATCCTCAATGCCCTTCAGGGGGTGGCCGGTATCGTGGAAAGGCGCCACACCTTGCCGATCTTGGGCAATGTGCTGATCCGAAAAACAGGCGGTGAAGTGGAGTTCACGACATCGGACCTGGAAATCCAAGTGCGTACCCGTGCGGCTTTAGGTGGGGACGAAGCCTTGTTTTCCACCACCGTTGGCACCCGTAAGCTCATCGACATCTTGCGCAGCTTGCCTGCTGACCAGGTGGTGAGTTTGTCCACTGCACAGAACCGGCTCACGCTGCAAGGTGGTAAAAGCCGTTTCACTTTGCAGACCCTGCCGGCCGACGACTTTCCCCTGGTCAATGAGGCAGCGGACTTTGGTCCAGCCTTCTCGGTGCCCCAGGCTACGCTTAAGGCCTTGATCGGGCAGGTTCACTTCGCCATGGCGGTGCACGATATTCGTTACTACCTCAACGGCATCCTGTTTGTGGCTGAAGGAAATACGCTGACGTTGGTGGCGACCGACGGCCATCGTTTGGCGCTGGCTCAGGCACAGTTGGAGCACCAAATGCCCAAGCAGGAGGTGATCTTGCCGCGCAAGACAGTGCTGGAGCTTATGCGCTTGCTTCGTGATAGCAAAACCGAGGGCGAAGAGCACACCCCCATCGAGATGCGCTTCGCGCCCAACCAGGCCAAGTTCAGCTTCTCAGGACTGGACTTCGTAACCAAACTGGTCGAGGGCAAGTTCCCTGACTACAACCGAGTCATTCCTAAGAACCACAAGAACAAGATCACCTTGGGGCGCACCACCCTGCTGGCTTCTTTGCAGCGCGCAGCCATTCTTACGAGCGACAAGTTCAAGGGCGTACGTTTGAATGTCGAAGCAGGCTTGATGAAGATTGCATCCAGCAACGCTGAACAGGAAGAAGCCAGTGAGGAAATTGAAATTGATTACGAAGGCGATGCGATCGACATTGGTTTCAATGTTAACTATCTCATGGACGCACTGGCCAATATGACGCAGGAGATGGTGACGGTGGAATTACAGGATTCCAACTCAAGCGCGCTGTTGACGATTCCGCAACAGGCGGGCTTCAAGTACGTGGTCATGCCCATGCGCATCTAGCAGCCCCTTGCTCGCGCGCCATCACGGCGTGGGTGCCCGCTACAGGGAGAAATCCTGGCGGGCTTTTCAGTTTCTTGAGGGCGGTACAGACAGATTCTCAGCACCGTTTTTCAATACCCGATAGGGCCCTAACGCCCAAAATTTCAAATGTCCGACCAGAACGAAGAACCCGAAGACAACCCTCGCCAAACCATCCTGGGCGCGTCTGCTGACACCGGCTACGGCGAAGGCAGCATCCAAGTCCTGGAAGGCCTGGAGGCAGTGCGCAAGCGCCCGGGCATGTACATCGGCGACACCAGTGACGGCACGGGCTTGCACCACCTTGTATTTGAGGTGGTGGACAACTCCATTGATGAGGCCTTGGCAGGCCACTGCAACGATATCACCATCACCATCCACACCGACAACTCCATCAGCGTCATCGACAACGGGCGGGGCATACCCACCGGTGTAAAGATGGACGACAAGCATGAACCCAAACGCTCGGCCGCCGAAATTGCGCTGACCGAGCTGCATGCCGGTGGCAAGTTCAACCAGAACAGCTACAAAGTCTCGGGCGGTTTGCATGGCGTGGGGGTGTCCTGCGTGAACGCCTTGAGCAAGTGGTTGCGCTTAACTGTACGGCGTGAAGGTAAGGCCCACTACATCGAGTTCCGCAAAGGCGTGTCACAAGACCGAGTGCTGCAACTGCGCGATGGTTTTGAGATCAGCCCTATGAAGGTGATCGGTGACACCGATAAGCGCGGCACTGAGGTCCACTTCCTGCCCGATACGGACATCTTTCAACTCAATAGCGAGTTCCACTACGACATTCTGGCTAAGCGGATGCGCGAACTCTCGTTTCTAAACAATGGCGTGAAGATTCGACTGGTCGATGAGCGGCACAACAAGGAAGACGTGTTTGCCTACGCCGGCGGTGTGAAGGGGTTTGTGGAGTTCATCAACCAGGGCAAGACAGCGCTGCATGGCAACATCTTCCACGCCATGGGTGACAAGATGAGTGAGCAAGGCACCAATATCGGCGTTGAAGTGGCCATGCAATGGAACAACGGCTACAACGAAGCAGTGCTGTGCTTCACCAACAACATTCCGCAGCGCGACGGGGGCACCCACCTCACCGGTTTGCGCGCGGCGATGACGCGGGTAATCAACAAGTACATCGAAGACAACGAGCTGGCCAAAAAAGCCAAAGTGGAAATCAGCGGCGACGACATGCGCGAAGGCTTGGCCTGCGTGGTCAGTGTGAAGGTGCCCGAGCCGAAGTTTTCCAGCCAGACCAAGGACAAGCTGGTGAGTTCGGAGGTGCGCGCCCCGGTGGAAGACATCGTGGGGCGCTTGTTGACCGACTGGCTTTTGGAAAACCCCAACGACGCCAAGCAGGTGTGCAGCAAGATTGTGGAAGCCGCGCGCGCCCGCGAGGCCGCACGCAAGGCCCGCGAGGCCACCCGCAAAACCGTCATGGGCGGCATGGGCTTGCCTGGCAAACTTGCAGATTGCCAAGAAAAGGACCCGGCGCTCTGTGAGATCTACATCGTGGAGGGCGACTCGGCTGGGGGCTCGGCCAAACAGGGGCGCGACCGGAAGTTCCAGGCCATCTTGCCTTTGCGAGGCAAGATCTTGAATGTCGAAAAGGCGCGCTTTGACAAGTTGCTCAGCAGCGACTCCATCCTCACCCTGATCACAGCGCTGGGCACGGGAATCGGCTCTGAAGAGTTTGATGTGAACAAGCTGCGCTACCACCGTGTGATCATCATGACCGATGCGGACGTGGACGGCGCACACATCCGCACCCTGCTCTTGACCTTCTTTTACCGCCAAATGCCCGCCTTGGTGGAGCGCGGCCACATCTACATCGCCCAGCCGCCGCTGTACAAGGTCAAGCATGGCAAGCAGGAGCAGTACCTCAAGGACGGGCACGAGCTGGACGCTTTCCTGCTGAAGGTGGCTATCGATGGTGCGTGCGTGGAGCCTGGTGCGGGGCGCGCGCCCATCAGCGGAGACGCCCTTGCGGGAATGGCGCGCCAGTATGTTGAAGCCACCAACGTGATTGACCGCCTGTCAGCCTGGATGGATGTGGAGGCCCTGCGGGCCATCAGCGACGGCCTAACCTTGAACCTCGACACGGCCGAAGCCGCCGCAGCATCAGCTGGTGCCTTGCAGTCGGCCCTACACGATGCGGTGGTGGAAAACGCCTACGACACACGAACCGACAAGCATGTGCTGCGGATCGGCCGGCGCTTCCATGGCAACCTCAAGACCAGCGTGATCACCGCCGACTTTGTGCACGGGGCCGACTACGAGGGGCTCAGCCGCGCGGGTGTGACCTTCAAGGGCCTGCTGACCGAAGAAGCCGTGGTCAAGCGCGGTGAGGGGGAGAAACAAAAGGAACACAAGGTGGGCGACTTCCGCGCCGCCATGGCTTGGCTGATGCTGCAGGCCGAAGGCGCGGTGGGCCGCCAGCGCTACAAGGGCTTGGGCGAGATGAACCCCGAGCAGCTGTGGGAGACCACCATGGACCCGAATGTGCGGCGCTTGTTGCGGGTGCAGATCGAAGACGCAATAGAGGCCGACCGTGTGTTCACCATGCTCATGGGCGACGAGGTGGAGCCGCGGCGCGGCTTTATTGAGACCAATGCGCTAAGGGCGGCGAACATCGACGTTTGAAGCCAAACAGCGACAACATGGCCATGAACGAAACACAGCAGCGTGCCCTGGCCGCACAAGCGATCAAGGCTTGGGGCGACGCAGCTTTGGTAGCGCCCTTTTCCGTGGCCTACCCCGGCTTGCAGCTGGCCGACGGATACGCGGTGATGAATCACCTGCACCAGCACCGCGTGCAGTTGGGCTGGGCGCCGGTGGGGCGCAAGATCGGGTTCACCAACACCACCATCTGGCAGCGCTACGGCGTTCACCATCCGATCTGGGGCTGGGTGTATGACCGTACCCTGCTGCCGGCGCCAACGTCCCACAGCGAGGGCTACACCTGTGCCTTAGGGGGGCTGCTACAACCCCGCATCGAGCCTGAGATCGTCTTGTGTTTTGACCGCACGCCACCGGCGAGCGACGACCCGCATGAACTGTGGTCTGCGGTGGCATGGGTGGCGCATGGCTTTGAGCTGGTGCAGTCCCACTATCCCGAGTGGCGCTTCAGCGCAGCGGATGCGGTGGTCTTTGGGGCGCTGCATGGCTGCCTAATGGTGGGGCCGCGCGTGCCAGCACAGGCGCTGGCGTCAAGGCCTGAGGATGCTGTGGCAGCCTTGGCCGGCTTGCAAATCACGCTACAGCGCCACGGCGACCAAGGTTGGGAGGACTGCGATCAGGGCCGCGGCTCGAATGTGTTGGGCAACCCGCTCCTGGCGGTGGCGCATCTGCAGCGACAACTCGCGCGTGAAGGCGGGCCGCTGATTCAGGCCGGCGAAGTGGTCACCACCGGGACGGTGACCGATGCCCATGCGGTGGCCCCGGGGCAATCCTGGCGCACCCAGGTTCGGGGCCTTGGGCTGCCCGGGTTGCAGGTGCGGTTTAGCGACGCAGTGGCAACCGGGCCTGGGCACCGCTCATGAGCTGCGCTGGCGTACCATTCGCGCAGCTCTCTATTTGAGCTAGGCAAGCAATCAGCGGGGGATGGACTATGCGGCGTGCAGGACTTACTGTTTCAGGCGCTTGGAGCGCGCTTTTTGGATGGGCCGCGGCCTTGCTGGTTGGCACCGCGGAGGCCGGGACTGTCACCGTGGTGACCTCTTTCCCCAAGGAGCTCACCCAGGCCTATAAGACTGCGTTCGAGCGGTCGCATCCAGGCATTCGATTGGAGATTTTGAACAAAAACACGGTGCAGGGCATGGCATACATCCGCGAGCTGCCCGCGGGACAGCGCCCCGATTTGTTTTGGGCCTCGGCGCCGGATGCCTTCGAGGTGCTGGCCGGCCAGGGCCTGCTGGAGGCCATCCCTGACTTGGCCAACAAGGCAGCCCCGGCCAAGGTCGGCAACTATCCGATCAACCCGCCTGACTTCAAGTACCTGGGCCAAGCTTTGGCAGGCTACGGCATCATGTGGAACACCCGATACTTGGCAGCCAACAAGTTGCCGCCGCCCAAGCAGTGGGCCGAGCTGGTCAAGCCGGTTTACTTCGGGCATCTGGCCATCAGCTCGCCCGCCCGTTCGGGCACCACGCATCTGACGGTGGAAACAATGTTGCAGGGTGAGGGCTGGGAGAAGGGCTGGTCGCAGATCTTGCAGATAGCGGGCAACTGCGCAGCCATCACCGAGCGCAGCTTTGGTGTACCCGATGGTGTGAACAACGGGCAGTTCGGCATCGGCTTGGTGATCGACTTCTTTGGGCTGGCCGGCAAGTATTCGGGCTTTCCGGTGGACTTTCATTATCCTGATGTAACGGCGGTGGTGCCGGCCAATATTGGTCTGGTGGTGGGGGCCAAAAACAAGGACGAGGCTCGTAAGTTCATTAGCTACAGCGTGTCGCTTGAGGGGCAGCAGCTGTTGTACGACCCGAAAATTTCTCGCTTGCCCATCTTGCCGCCTGAGGCCATGGGGGGACGTACCCCGTCGGGCTATCCCAACCCGTTTGAGATCGCCAAGCGATCCAAGGTCCAATTCGATTCCGATCTCAGCGAAGCACGTTACAACGTGGTCTCCGCGGTTTTTGATCAAGCCATCACCTTCCGGTTGAAGGAGTTGCAGGCAGCAACCAAGGCTATTCACGCGGCTGAAGCCGCGTTGGCCCAACGGTCCAGCCCAAGGGCTGCGCAGCTGCTCAAGCAGGCGCGAGAAGCGGCCTACACGCCAGTGGTGGATACAGCCAAGGTGGGCGACCAGGCGTTTTTGAGTCTGTTTGCCGCCAACAAGAAAGATGCGAGCGTGAACAAGGGTGTGACTGCCCTGGAAAACCACTGGAACACCACTGCCAAGCAAAACTATGAGCGTGCCCGCATCCTGGCTGAACAAGCCCTGGCGGCTTTGAAGTAAGCCAGCCGGATGCGCCACGGTTTGGGGGTGTGGACGGCCGGTGTCTTGGTGCTGGCCTTTCTTCTGTTCTTTTTTGTGTTGCCGGTGGGCACGGTGTTCGTCACGGCCTTCTTGGACGCCGACAACCATCCTACGCTCAGCCACTTCGGGGCCTTCTTTGGCTTGGCGCTGATGCGCGAGGCTTTCTTCAACAGTCTTTATGTGGCGGTGATGTCGGCCGTATGGGCCGCCGTGTTGGCCGTGCCGCTGGCGGTGCTGACGGTTCGGTTCAAGTTTCGCGGTGCGCTGCTGATCCAGACGCTTGGGGTTCTTCCACTGATCATGCCGCCCTTCGTGGGTGCGGTGGCCTTGCAGCTGATCTTCGGGCGCAGTGGTGCACTCAACCTGATTCTGCAGGACACCTTCGGCTTTACCGTGCCCGTCATGGAGGGCTTGAACGGAGTGGTGTTCGTGGAGGCGATCCACTACTTTCCGTTTATTCTGATGAACCTGACAGTGGCGCTTCGAAACATCGACGGTGCGATGGAGGAGGCGGCGCTGAATTTGGGCTGCCGGGGATGGCGCCTCTTCTGTCGAGTGGTTTTTCCCTTGTCGCTGCCGGGCTTTGTGGCCGGCGCTTCTTTGGTGTTTGTCAAAGTGTTCGATGACTTGGGCACCCCGCTGGTGATGGGGCAGACCAACCTGCTGGCCCCCCAGGCTTACTTGCGGATCACGCAGGTGGGGCTTGAAGACCCACTTGGGTATGTGATCAGCGTGGTCATGATCGGATTTTCGATTGCAGCGATGGCCCTGTCGGCCCAAGTGCTCAAGGGCCGCGACTACTCAACGCTGCAAAAGGGCGGCACTTCGTTGCAGCAGCGGGAGCTGTCGCCGGTGGCGTCGCTTGGAGCCTACGCCCTGATCGGCTCGGTGCTCTTGGTCACCCTGTCGCCGCATGTGGGGGTGCTGCTGCTTTCACTGGCCGAGGTGTGGAGCTTCTCACCGCTGCCCGACGCTTACACGCTGAACCACTACGCCACGGTCTTAAGCGAAAGCTCCGGGATGATCCGCAACACCTTGCTGTACTGTGGCCTGGCTGCGCTGCTGGATGTGGTGTTGGGGGTCACCATTGCTTATCTGATTTTGCGCACACAGCTGCCGGCTCGACAGTGGTTGGACTGGATCGCCACGGCCTCGCTGGCGGTGCCGGGAATCGTCCTGGCCATTGGCTTCTTGCGGCTGTTCAAGGGGGTCACCGTGCCCGGCACCGACATGCTCATCACCGGGACCTGGGTGGCCATCATGCTGGCCTATGCGGTACGCCGTCTGCCCTATGCGCTGCGCAGCTGCATGGCCGCTTTGCAACAGCTGCACCCGACTTTGGAAGAGGCTGCCCAAAGCTTGGGGGCCACGCGGGCGCGCACGATACGGCGCGTGGTGGTGCCTTTGATGGGCGGGGGCATCCTGGCCGGTTTTGTGACCAGTTTCATCACCGCAGCCGTTGAGCTCTCAGCCACCATCCTGTTGGTGTCGGCCGATTCTCAGGCGCCTATGAGTTACGGCATCTACCTGTATATGCAAAGCGTAGCCGGCCGTGGCCCCGGGGCAGCTCTGGGGGTGCTGGCTGTCGTGGTGGTGGCCGTGGGCACCTATTTGTCCCACGTCGTGGTCGAACGCTCGCAGGCGCGCACCGATCGGCAAGCCGCCTGAATTCGCACAGTGCCCATGAAAAAAGTCAGTGTCAACTTTCACGGTATCCGCCTGGCTTATGGATCCACCGAGGTCCTGCGGGATGTGAATCTGGACATCGCGCCGGGTGAGTTTTTTGCTCTGCTCGGCCCATCGGGTTCGGGCAAGAGCTCGCTGCTGCGGCTGATTGCTGGCTTCAACCGGCACGAGCAAGGGCAGATCTTGGTGGATGGGCAGGACATCAGCCTTTTGGAAAGCTGGCAACGGCCGGTGGGGCTGGTGTTTCAAAACTATGCCCTGTGGCCCCACCTGTCGGTGTGGGATAACGTGGCGTTTGGCTTGGTCGAGCGCCGCCTGCTGCGCTCTGAGGTGGCCAAGCGCGTCGGCGCTGCGCTGGATATGGTGGGCTTGGGCGCGTACGCGCAGCGCCGCCCGTCGCAACTTTCGGGAGGCCAGCAGCAGCGCGTGGCCTTGGCGCGTACCCTGGTGGTCGAGCCGCAGGTGTTGCTGCTGGATGAGCCACTTTCCAACTTGGACAAGACCTTGCGGGTGCAGATGCGCCGGGAGCTGTTGTCGCTGCAGCGGCGGCTGGGCTTGACCACGATCTTTGTTACTCACGATCAGGAAGAGGCCATGACCACTGCCGACCGTATGGCCGTGCTGGACCAAGGCGTGGTGCAGCAGGTCGGCACCCCCATGCAGTTGTACGACGAGCCCGTGAATGCCTTTGTGGCGCACTTCGTGGGGACCATGAATGCTTTGCCAGCGGTGGTGGGATCCGATGTGACCATCGGGTTTGGCCAGGATGGGGGATTCGACGTGGCGGTGTTCGGAGCGCACGCCAGGGTGCGTGCCAGCGACTCATCACCCTCATGGAAGCCAGGCGATGCCGCCTGGTTGTGCTTGAGGCCCCATCATGCAGTGTTGCTTGAATCAGACAGCCCCAGGGACAGCCAACACCTGTGGCTGCAGGGCTTGGTGCAAGACCGTGAGTTTCTCGGCGAGTTCGTGCGTTATACGGTTGCACTGCCCGGCGCCCCCCAGGCGCTGCTCCAGGTGGACGAGCCCCATCGAGCGGGCCGGACGCTGCGCGCCGTGGGGCATGCCGTGTGCTTGGGGGTGGACCTGTCACAGGTGCGACTCTTGCCGCGTTAGTGGCTTGCCGGCGCGGCTGAGGGTTTATGCTCGGCCCATACGCGCAGTTGGCGTGCGGCTGGTCAGCCCGATCCGCGCTTCTTCGCATGGCGCTGGACAAACAGCGAACGCCCGAGCGCCAATCGATAGGCTGTGCAACAAGCCCAGATCAAAAAGGTGAATCCGCAGGCCGCGAGGCCCATGGGCTGCAGTTTGAAGGCTCGACTGCAAGCCTGCAAGCGCCGAGCTGAACGAATGAAGAGAACCGAATTGAATCAGCGTTGGATGAGGGCTGCCGGCGGTCTGGCGGTGGTGTGGGTTGCTGCTCTTGTGGGCGCCTGTGGCGGGGCTTCCTCCGGTGACCAAGCTCGAAAGCCCGAACCTGCGGTGCTGAGCTTGGGCCGCGAAGACATCTGGGTCGCCGGACGCAGCGGCGCGGTGGCCACGGCCCCCGCGCTGACAGGCGCCATTCAAGCCGAGCGGCGCGCAGACCTGAGGGCCGAGATGGGCTCGGTGGTGCTGCGCGTCTTGCGCGACAACGGTGAGGCAGTCAAGCGGGGCGAGCTTCTGGTCAAGCTCGACGACGCGGCCATTCGCGACACCTTGTTGTCGGCTGAAGAGGCCTTGCGCGCGTCGGAGCGATCGCTGGAAGGGGCCGAGCGCACCTTTCAGCGCCTGAAGTCCCTGCAGGCGCAGGGAATGAGTTCGCTGCAGGCAATGGAGGACGCAGAGGTTCGTCGCAACCTGGCCAAAAGCGAGCAGGTGGCCGCCAAGGCGCGGGTGGCCACGGCCCGCCAACAGCTTGAGCGCACCGAGGTTCGGGCGCCCTTCGACGGGGTGCTGGCCTCGCGCAAGGTGTCCGCTGGCGACACGGCCACCATGGGCAAGGAATTGGTGCAGGTCATTGATCCGGCCAGCCTGCGCATGGAGGCTCTGGTGCCGGCAGAGCGCGTGGGTGAGTTGCGGGTAGGACAGACCGTCAAGATTCGGGTGCAGGCAGCAGAGCTTGGGGATCGAGAGGGCCGCATTCGTCGCATCGACTCAGTAGCCCAGCCGGTCTCTCGCCAAGTGGCTGTGGTGGTGGACCTGGTGGGGGCGGCTGGCCGCGGTGGCTTGTTTGCGGGCTTGTATGCCGAAGGCTTGGTCGATGTGCAGGGCCCTGCGGTTGTGGCCGTGCCTGAGACGGCCCTGGTTCGCGATGGCGAGAAGTTCGCCGTGTGGGTTTTGCACGAAGGTGCGCTCAAACGAGTAACGGTGAGTTTGCAGCCGCGCGATATGCGCACCGGCCTGTTTGTGGTGACCCAGGGCCTGAAGGCCGGCGACCAGGTGTTGCGCAGCCCCGGCAGTCGGCCGGTGGATGGCCAGCGCTACACCGTGCGCGAGGGCTGAGCGATGTTCCTGTCGAACTTCAGTGTCCGCCGCCCGGTGGCCACGGTGGTGATCATCTTGGGGCTGATGGCGCTGGGCATGTTGGCCTTGAGCAAGCTGAAGGTCAATGAACGGCCTGACGTCGCCCTGCCACTGTTGGTTGTCAACATTCCCTACCCAGGGGCATCGCCTGAGACGGTGGAGCGTGAACTGCTCAACCGTGTGGAGAAGTCGTTCCAGTCGGTGACGGGCGTGCGCGAGGTGCGCTCCAGCGCCAATGAGGGCAGCGCGTCTTTGCAGATCTTCTTCGAATTCGGCAAAGATCTGGTTGAAGGAGCCGACGAGGTTCGAAATGCCCTGGGGTCGGTGCGTTACAAGCTGCCTACGGAAATCCGCGAACCGGTGATCGTGCGCATCGACCCCTCAGCCCAGCCGATCATGCAGGTGGCGGTCTCTTCCAGCACCGAAAGCCATGCGGTGATTTCTCGTTTGGTGGAGGACCAGCTGGCCGACCGCTTTCGGGCGATTACAGGTGTGGCGCAGGTCAATGTCTACGGCTCGTTACGGCGCGAGCTGAGCGTATTGCTGCAGGCGCAGAAGATGCGGGAATTGAACGTCACCGTCAACGAGGTGATCAATGCCTTGCGCCAGCAAAACACGGCTGCTCCGGTGGGCAAGGTGCGCGGCGTGCTGGAAGACCAAAGCATTCGGCTCATGGGTCGGTTGGAGAAACCCGAAGAGTTCGCCCAGATCGTGGTGCGGCGCAACGGGGCTGAGCTCATACGCTTGGGGCATTTGGCGGTGATTCAGGACGGCTTTGCCGAGGTGACGTCCTTGAGCCAGCGCAACGGCAAGCCCAATGTGGGCATGTCCATCGTTCGTTCGCGCGAGGCCTCCACGGTGTCGGTAGCCGATGAGGTGCGGGGTTTGGTCAAGACCATTCAGGCCGAGCTGCCCGAAGGTTCGGTCATTGCGGTCACAGAAGACGGCGGCAAGAACGCGCAGCGCAGCCTCAACAATGTGATTGAGGCCCTGGTGTTGGGGGCGGTGCTCACCGTGTTCGTGGTGTACGTGTTCTTGAACTCATGGCGCTCGACCCTGATCACGGCCCTGTCATTGCCCACCTCGGTACTGACTGCCTTCATCGCGGTTTGGCTGTGCGGTTTCACCCTGAACTTCATGACCCTCTTGGGGCTGTCGCTGGCCATCGGCGTGCTGATTGACGATGCCATCGTGGTGCGGGAGAACATCGTGCGCCACATGGAGCGCGGATCCGACCGCGTGACCGCGGCACTGCAAGGCACGGCCGAGATCGGCCTGGCAGTGGCGGCCACCACCTTTTCCATCGTGGCGGTGTTTGTTCCGGTGGCCTTTATGCCCGGCATTTCCGGCGAATGGTTCCGCCCCTTTGGCTTGACGGTGGTGGCTTCGGTCTTGGTGAGCTTGGTGATCTCCTTCACCTTAGACCCGATGTTGTCGGCCTATTGGGGTGATCCCCCCGGCCATGAGCAAGAACCAAAGAAAGGTGTGACGCGGCTGCTGCAGCGGTTCAACGACTGGTTCGATCACCAAGCTGACCGCTATGGCCGCATCATCGAGTGGGCGCTGCACCATCGGCGTTGGATGACGGCGTTTGCAGTGCTGAGCTTTTTAGGTGCCATTGCGCTGCAGGGCAAGTTCGGCGGCACCAGCCTCTTGCCGGTGGCGGACTACGGCATTTTGGCCATTGACGTGCGCACGCCGCCCTCGTCAAACTTGGAATACGCGCGGCGCAAGGTGGAAGCGGCCGCGGCGCTGGCGCGCGAGTTGCCCGAGACCAAGGCCACCAATGCACAGGTCAACGTCAACGGGGGCCGTGTGTATGTGGACATCGGCGACCGCAAATCCCGTAAGCGCCTGACGGTGGATGTGGGCAAGGACTTACGCCGCAAGATTGAGGTCTTGGTGGGCGCGGAGTATTCGGTGCTCGACGATTTGGCCGGGGGTGCTCAGAAGCCGGTGCAAATCCGCTTCACCGGCCCGGATTCGCGCAAGCTGCTGCAACTGACCGAAGACTATATGGACCGGCTGAGGCAGGTGCCGGGTGCGGTGGACGTGGGCTTATCCTTGCAGTCGCCCCAGAACGAGCTGCGGGTCGAGCTTGACCGCGGCCTGGCGGCGGCCCTGGGCATCTCTGCGGGTGACGTCACCAGCACCCTGCGGGTGGCCTTTGCTGGCGTGGAGGCTGGCGACTGGGTGGACCCCTCGGGAGAAGCTCGGGATGTTGCGGTGCGCTTGATGCGGGCAGATCGCCTGGATGCCAGCCACATAGAACGACTGCCGGTGCCCATCGGCAACACGGGGCAAACCGTGCCTTTGGCCCAGATTGCCACGGTCACCATGGGCAAGGCGCCCTCGCGCATCGAACACATCGACGGCAAGCGCAGCGTGGGTGTGGCAGCCAATGTCCAGGGCCGCGCAGCGGGCGAGGTGTCGGCCGATGCGGTGAAGCTGGCCAAGTCCATGGGTTTCCCGCCGGGATACGAGATTAACCTGGCCGGTGCTTCCAAGGACCAGCAGGAGGTGTTCAAGCAGATGGGCATCGCCTTGATTTCGGGCGTGGTGCTGATGTATTTGGTCTTGGTGATGCAGTTTGGCTCGTTCACCGCGCCTATGGCGGTGATGCTATCGCTGCCCTTGTCGCTGATTGGGGTGGTCTTGGCGCTGTTAATGACGGGCTCAACCCTGAACCTGATGAGCCTGATCGGGGTGATCATGCTCATGGGCTTGGTGGCCAAGAACGCGATTCTGTTGCTGGACGCCGCACGGGTGCTCGAAGCCCAAGGGGTGGATCGCGAAGAGGCCCTGATGACAGCCGGGCGTAAGCGCCTGAGGCCGATTCTGATGACCACCTTTGCCCTGATCGCCGGCATGCTGCCGGTGGCCATCGGTATGGGCCAAGGAGGTGAGTTCTACCGCCCCTTGGCAGTGGCCATCATCGGCGGCACCATCACCTCCACCATCCTGACGCTGCTCGTGATCCCAAGCTTCTACGACTCCATTGAGTTGATGCGCGACCATCTGTTCGAAAAGTTCCGCCGCCGCAGTGCTGAGCGTGGCGTGGCCTCGGCCGTGGTGCTCACGGGCCTGGAGATCGTGGCCACTTTGGTGATGCTGCGCGCGCTGTGGCGCCTGGGGCGGGCGGTGGCGGTGCGGTAGGGGGCTGTGGACGGCCAGATGGTGGACAAGCCTGTGCCGCTGCGGGCACAGGCGCTGTTGGCGCGGCAAGGGTAGTGCCGGAGAGCGCGGGGCGCCCGGGAGCACCGCTTCAAACGGCCCCGGTTTCATGGCCTTGCAGGGCTCTTGCCGCAGAGCACGCACCCATCGTGTAGGCGGCTTGCTACGTTTGGCGGGCGCGCTGCCCGAGCGCTGGGTTCAGCCGTGGTACTGGATCACGGTCTTGGTGGTGCTCATTTCCTCGAGCGCCAGGAAGCCCTTCTCACGACCGTGCCCGCTGCGCTTGGTGCCGCCGAAGGGCAGCTCCACGCCGCCTCCGGCACCATAGCAATTGATGAAGAGCTGCCCCGCCTTCACCGCCTTGGCCACTCGGGTTTGGCGGCTGCCGTTTTCGGTCCATACCGCTGCCAACAGGCCGTATGGCGTGCCGTTGGCCAGTGCAATGGCGTCGGCTTCATCCTTAAATGGGAAGGCGGCCAGTACGGGGCCGAACACCTCCTCACAGGCCAGTTGCGCATCACGTGGCACGGGGCCAAAGAAGGTGGGCGTGACCCAGTGTCCGGTGGGTGAAACACCTTCGGCGATATGCCCTTCGGCCAACAGCGGAATGCCAGCGGCCTTGGCCGCGGCGATGTAGCGGTTCACGCGCGCTTGCTGCGCAGGGTTCATCACCGGGCCGCAGTCGAGGTCCATGGCTGGGGTGCCGACGCGCACCTTGGCATAGGCGGCCGCCACCTGTTCCACCACGCGGTCGTAGATGCTGTGTTGCACCAACAGGCGGCTGCCCGCGGTGCAGGTCTGCCCCGCGTTCTGCACGATGGCCCGCACGATGATGGGCACAGCGCGCTCGATGTCGGCATCTTCGAAAAGAATCTGCGGCGACTTGCCGCCCAACTCCAGCACACACTTCACCGCGTTGCGGGCTGCGGCTTGCTGTACCAGGGTGCCCACCTCGTTGGAGCCGGTGAACGATATGAAGTCGATGCCCGGGTGGCCAGCCAGCGCCGCCCCCGCTTCTTCGCCCAGGCCGGTGACCACATTGATGGATCCATCCGGGAAGCCCACTTCGGTGGCCAGCTCAGCTACGCGCAGCGCCGACAGCGAGGTGTCTTCGGCCGGCTTGAGCACCACGGCATTGCCCGCAGCCAGGGCCGGGGCGATGGTGCGGCCCAGCATCTGTGCTGGGTAGTTCCAGGGGATGATGTGGCCGGTGACGCCCAGCGGCTCGCGCATCAGCACCGCATGGTGGCCGTTGAGGAAAGGGATGACCTCGCCGTGCAGCTTGTCGGCCGCGCTGCCATAGAACTCGAAGTAGCGCGCCAAGACGGTGATGTCGTTGCGGGCGGTGGTCATGGGCTTGCCGGTGTCGCGGGCCTCTAGGGCCGCGAGCTCGGCGTGGTGGTCTAGCACGGAGTTTCCCAGTTTGATCAGCAGCCGCCCGCGTTCGGTGGCGGTGAGCTTGCCCCAGGCCCCGTCAAGGGCCGAGCGCGCGGCCTTCACCGCCATATCCACTTCGGCTGCTGCGCCACGTGCGATCTGGTCAAAAGCTTGGCCATCGGCCGGGTTGATCACGGGCAGGCTGCGGCCGTCCAGCGCTGCCATCCAGCGGCCGCCGATAAAGAGCTGTTCCAAGGGGTTCTCCTGAAGGTTTTCAACACTGTAGGGCAGCAGGGAACGGCCGTGAATTGAATTCAGGGCAAGGGCGGCTTGCATGCGCGGCAAGGCCATGGCCCTGAGGTTTGCCCTCAGTGGCTCGCACCAAGCGGATGCGAAAATTTTTCGATGCTCCCCGACCTGGATTCTCTGGCGCTTTTCGTGCGCGCCGCTGAGATGCGCAACCTCACCCGGGCGGCCGAGGCCAGCTTCATCACAGTGCCCGCGGCCAGCCGCCGGCTGTCGCTGCTGGAGCACCATTTCAAGTCACAACTCTTTGAGCGGCATTCCCGCGGCCTGGAGCTCACACCCGCCGGGGAGCAGCTGTTCTTGCTGGCCCGCGAAGTGATTGCCTCGGTCAACCATATGCGCGCGGAGATGGCCAACTACACACAGGGCTCGCGCAGCGTGCTGCGGGTGCATGGCAACACCTCGGCCATGACCCAGTTCCTGCCGGCCGATGTGGCATCCTTTCAAGGTGTGCACCCCGACATTCGGCTGGTGCTGGAGGAGTGCTGGAGCGAAGATGCGGTCAAGCGGGTGCGCGGGGGCGAGATCGACCTGGGGGTGATTGTTGAAGGCCCCGATGTGCAGGGCCTGCATGTGATGCCCTACAGGGGTGACCAGCTCGCGGCGGTGGTGCGCCACGATGAAGACCTGCCCACCGATGCGCTGCGCTTTGAAGACCTCTTGGACCGTGACCTGATCGGTTTGGAGGGGGGCAGCACCCTAACCCGGCTATTGGCAGCCCAGGCCTCGAATTTGATGCGCGCCATGGTGCTACGGGTTCAGGTTCGCAGCTTTGAGGCGGTGTGCCGCGCGGTGGAGGCCCGCCTGGGCATTGGGGTGCTGCCCCTGGCCGCGGCGCACAGCTTTGCGCCGGCGCTGTCTTTGCGGGTGGTGCCGCTGCAGGACGACTGGGCGCAGCGCCGCATGTGCATCGTCACCCGTGCCGAGCCGGCAGCGCGTTCTCCCTTGGCCCTGCTCGTGGATCACCTGCAGTCCTGTGCGCGGGGCGGGCCGGCCCCTTGAGGTCTTCTCGCAAGGCCTGCAGCCCTGACCCTTGTTCTTCAACTGGGTACAAAGGGCATCGTCTGTGCGAACGAGGGCCGTGAGCGCAGGCGCTGGCTGAGCGCATTGAGCGCGGGCATGGCTGGCAGCCATGGTGCGTCGGTGAAGCGGAAATTCAGATAGTCGATGGCGGTGATGGCGCAGATGGCATCGAGTTTGGGCGTAGCGCTGCCGTCCATGGGATGTGCTGCAGCCAAGGCCTCCAAGCGCTGCATGCCCTCGGCCATGGTGCGCCGGCGGCGCAGGCCCACGGGGGTTTCGTCGAACAACACCGGTGCGGTCACTTTGCGGATGATGATGGTGTGTACCGCCGCATCGATCACGCCCAGCGCCACCCCGGCTCGCGACAACACGCGGGCAGCATCGGGGCCGATCAGCGCTGCATGGGCCGGTGCGGGACGTGTGGACTCCAGCCACATGACGATTGCCATGCTTTCGGCCAGGGGCGTGCCGTCGTCCAGCACCAGGGTGGGTACGCGGGTGGCTGCATTTGCCGCGCGCAACCGCGCATCGTCGGCCCAGGGGTCCACGATGGTCGGCGCAATGTCCAGGCCTTTTTCGATCAGGCTCGCGCGGGCGATGCGCACATAGGGTGAGGTGGTGTTGGCCAGCAGTTGCATGGGGAAGGCTCCAGGTTCAGTACATGATATGGCCGCCGTCGACCACGATGGTTTGGCCGCTGACAAAACCGGCCAGGTCGCTCAGGAGGTACAGCGCCGTTCCGACGAGGTCGTCGGGCCGCTGCTCGCGTGAAATTGCACGAGCCTTGAGAAAGCTCTGCTGCCATTCGATGGGCCGGTTTTTGGTGGCATCGGTGATGACAAAGCCAGGCGCGATCACGTTACAGCGCACGCCGTCTTTGCCACATTCCTTGGCCAGGCCTTTGGTCATCGACAGCACCGCACCCTTGGTGGCTACATAGTGCAAATAGCCGGGTTGGCCGGCCACGGCCACCACACTGGCGATGTTGACGATAGAGCCGCTTTGGCGCGCGCGCATGGCGGGCATCACTGCCTTGCAGCACAGCCACACCCCCTTCACATTGACCTGAAAGATGCGGTCCCAGACCACGGGGTCAAGTTCTTCGAAAGGCGTGAGCTTGACCTCGCGAAAGTAGGCTGCGTTGTTGATGAGGCCGTCGATGCGGCCGGTGGCCTTGATCGCGGCCTCGGCCATTGCTTGGACACTTGCCTCGTCGCTCACGTCCACCCGAGCATAGGTGGCCTTCACGCCGAGTGAACGGATCAGGTCTAAGGTCTCATCAGCTGCATTCATGTCGGCTACCAGCACATGGGCGCCCTGGGACGCAGCACCCAGCGCGAAGGCCTGGCCGATGCCGGTGGCCGCACCGGTGACGATGATGGTGCGCTCGGCGAGCAACGGTTGCGTGCCCATGGGGCCTCCTCGGGGTGTGTGAACTGCAGGGTTTAAGGCCTGTGATCAGGTTTGGGTGCGCCGGGCCTCTGGCCCTGCGCCAACTGGCTTGAACCATTGCACCAACGCCATGTGCAGTCGGTGCACCGTGACTTCGTCAAGCAGCCCTCGCGGCCGCCAGCGCAGGAACAGCGCCACAAGTCCGCCGAAGATGACCATGCGCCAACCGGGTACTACCCGGGTGGCATCGAGCAGGCCAAGGTCCAGCATTACGCCCAGCAAGGGGCCTAGGGCGGTGCCCAGGCCACCCAGTAGGGCATAGCCCACGGCATGCACGCCCAGCATGGGGTCAAAGAGCGCGGGTTCGATGTAGGTGGTGCGGTGGGCATACAGGCCACCCCCCAGCGCTGCCAGGGCCCCGGCGGCCGCAGCCGCCCACAGGCGCAAGCGTTCGACCGCCACCCCCTGCGAGGCGCACAAGAGGTCGTCTTGGCCGATCATGCGCAGGTTCAGGCCGATGCGCGTGCGCTCGCTTGCCATCAACAGGCCGATCATGCCCAGGGCCACCGCCACGGTGAGCAGCATGTACACCTCGGGTGCGAGGTCGTACTCCAAGAGCCAGCGGATATCGCGAAAGCCTTCCTGTCCCATCGGCCCAACAGGACCGTCTTCGGTTTGTACCTGCCAGCGCCCCCAGCTGAACGCAATACGGGCCATCTCGCCAAAGGCCAGTGTTGCCACGGCGTAGTTCAAGCCCGACAGCCGCAGCGTGGGCAGGGCCAACAACCATGAGCACAGCGCGCCAAGGCCCATGCTGACCAACAGCGCCAAAGGCAAGGGCACGTCGAACATGGCGGTGGCCACGCCTGCGCTGTAGGCCCCCACTCCGAAAAAGGCCTGCTGCGCAAAGGACACGCGCCCCACCAACAGCATCAGGTAGGCCGACAGGGCCAGCAGCGACATGATGGCCATGTCGCTGGCCACGCCTACCAGATGCACGCTGGCGGCGTTGTCCACGCCGGGCAGGTGACACAGAGCAGCGCGCACCGCTTGGGCCACGGCACCGTCAGTACCGGTGGCTGCTGTGGTGGAGCTGAAGATGCGGTCGCTCATGCGGCGGCCCCCAAAGACCGCCGCGGCCACACCAGCACTGCAAACAACACGGCGTAGGTCACGAATTCGCGGCCCTGCGCACCCAGGAGTGTTTGCGCATGCGCTTCGACCACGCCCAGAAGCAGGCCGCCCCACAGGACGCCCCGTACCGAACCCAGGCCACCCAAAATTGCTGCCACCAAGCCCTTGAACAGCACCCACATGCCAAACATCGGCGTGACCTGACCGTCCAGGGACAACACGGCGAACGCGGCAATTCCTGACAGGGCGCAGGCCGCCGCAAAGCCCAGGCTTTGCAGCCGTGCCACCGGCATGCCCACGAGGTGTGCGGCGGTGCGGTGACCGGCCACGGCACGCCAGGACAGCCCAGCACGGGAGTGCTCCAGCCAGCGGGCCAAGCCCAAGGTAAGACCTGCAGCCAGGAGTGCCAGCACCAAGCGGTCAGGCCGGATCATGAGTTCCGCCGCGCCGTCGCCGCTCCACGACAGGAACCAGTTTTGTTCGACTGCCAAGGACGGAAAGGCGTTGAGGTGGCGGGGCAGCAGGTTCACCGCCAGCTGCTCGAGTTGCATCCAGATGGCAAAGCTGGAGGCCAGGGCCACCACTTCTCGGCCATCGGCCCCGGCAATGGGGGCCCCACGAGACATCGTGGACTCTTCTTGCGTGGCGGTAAAGCAAAGCCGCTCCACATACAGGCTGATGAGGGTGGCTGCCACCACCACGGTGGCCGCTACAAGCCACACCGGCGCCTGGTGGCGAATGTGCAGCCAGGCCCCCAGGTAAGCGGCCAACATGGCCGTGGCCCCATAAGCCAGGTTCAGTCGGCGCAGCGACCCGAAGGTCAGTGATAGGCCCAAGCCCACCAGGGCATAGGAGCCACCGTCCAACAGGCCGTCCAGTGTGGTCTGCAGGAAGTCGATCATGGGGGCGGCGGCATGGTGCGAAGCGGTCGCGTCGTCGCCGGTTCAGTACTGAGATGGCCCGGCTTAGGCCGCCTTCTTTTGGCCGAGGTAGGCGCGCTGGATCACATCGTCGTCAGCCAGTTCACCGGGGGTGCCCGAGAAGCTTACACGGCCCTGTTCCATCAGGTAAAAGTGCTGGGCCACCTTCAGTGCCATATGGGCGTTTTGCTCCACAACGAACAGGCTCACACCCTCAGAGTGCAAGGCCCGGATGATGGAAAAAATCTCGGCCACCACCATGGGAGCCAAGCCCACGGAGGGCTCGTCCATCAGCAGCAGGCGGGGGCGCGACATGAGCGCGCGCGCCACAGCCAGCATCTGTTGCTCGCCGCCCGAAAGGGTACCGGCGAGCTGGTCAATCCGCTCCTTTAGCGGCGGAAATCGAGCGAACATTGCATCGATGTCACTGCGAATACCGGCGCTGTCGCGCCGCTTGTAGGCACCGGCCAGCAGGTTTTCGCGAACGCTGAGCGCCGGAAACACGAGGCGGTTTTCCGGCACAAGCGCCATGCCGCGTTCCACGATTTGCGCAGGGGACTTGCCGATCAGCTCCAAGCCCTCAAACTTAACCGAGCCGCGCTGCGGTTTGAGAATGCCGGCAAGTGTGAGCATCAGGGTGCTTTTTCCGGCGCCGTTGGGGCCCAGCAGACAGGTTACTTCCCCGGCTTTGGCCGTGACTGATACGCCCTTGAGCGCTTCGATCTTGCCGTAGGAGGTGGCCAAGTCGTTGATTTCAAGCATCGCGGTTTGCCTCAGGCCGCAGCCGGTTGGTCGGTACCCAGATAGGCTGCGCGCACCTGCGAATCAGCCTGCACCTGTGCGGGCGTTCCTTCGGTAATCTTGCGACCGAAGTTCAACACGGCCACGCGGTCGCAAACCTCCATCACCAACTCCATGTGGTGTTCGATCAGCAAGATGGTTCGGCCCTGGTCGCGCAGGCTGCGTATGCGGTTGTCAAGGGCGTCAATTTCCTCGGCATTCATGCCGGCAGCGGGCTCGTCGAGCAGCAGCAGTTCGGCGCCCGAGGCCGCGGCGCGCAGCAGTTCCAGGCGACGCTGCTCGCCAAAGGCCAGGTTGCCCGCCAGCATGTCGCGCTTATGGGCCAGGTCACCGAACTCGAGCAGTTGTTCGGCTTCTTCGCGTGCGGCCCCAGCACCCGAGAGCCAGCGCTGCTTGAGGCCGGCCCATCCCCCATCTCGCACCACGCGTGCGGCCCAGACGTTCTGCCACACGGTGAGGTGTCCGAACAGCCGAATGTTCTGAAAGGTACGTGCGATACCCAGCTCGGTGCGGTGGTGCGGGTCCATCAGGGAGATTTCCTGGCCTTTGAACTGCACTGTGCCGGTCGTGGGTTTGTAGACGCCGGTGATTAGGTTGACGATGGTGCTCTTGCCCGAGCCATTTGGGCCGATCAGGCCCAAGATTTCGCCTTGGCGCACCGTCAGATCCAGTTCGTCAACGGCCTTGACCCCTCCGAAGTGGCGGCTAAGGTTGCGCAGTTCAAGCATGGTGGGCGGCTCCGTTGCCTTTGTTGTCTCCTGAGGAGGCGGCTTTACTTGAGCCCTTGGAGGCCTTGCGGCCGAACAGGCCATCCAATCCCAAGGAACGGTTGAGCATGCCGTCGGGACGCACCAGCATCACCACCACGATCAGCACCCCGAACAATAGGCTGCGCCATTCGCCTATGAAGCGCAGGCCCTCGAGCATCACGCCTTGGATGAGGATGACGGCCAGCAAGGTGCCCGCCAGGCTTTTGAGCCCGCCCAGGATGGGGTAGGCCACGGCGAAGGTGGCTAACAGGATGGTGAAGTTGTTGTGCTCGATGTGGGTGGCGTAATGGGCGAACACGCCGCCGCCCAAGCCGGCGATGGCCCCCCCGATACCAAAGGCCGAGACCTTCGCTGCCGTCAGGTTGATGCCGGCGCTTTGTGCGGCCAGCTCGTCCTCGCCCACGGCGCGCCAAATGGTGCCGATGCGGCAGCGGTCCAACCACCACAGCAGCAGCATCACACCGGTCACCAGGACCCAGATCAGCACATTGACATCCCAGGCGGTCCAGCCGTTGGAGGGGAAGTAGCGAATGCCGCCGAAGCCCAGGCTGCCGTCGGGCCCGGCGGGCCCGTTGGCCGTTTCTACGCGCCACTTCAGGTTGAAGAAAAACAGCCGTACGATTTCGGCAAAAGCCGTGGTGGCCACCACCAGCATCAGACCCTTGACGCGCAGCGCGGGAAAGCCCACCGCCACCGCCGCCAGGCCTGCTATTACAGAGCCCGCGGCCAGGGCCAGGGCCAGTGGAGCATCCCACATGGATGTGAGCATGCCCGCCACATAGGCACCGATGGCGAAGAAGGCGCCCTGTGCAATGCTGACCTGTCCGGTGTGCAGGACACACCAGGCCGAAAGGCCCAGCAGGGTGTGAATGCCGATGACCTGAGCCAGGCCGAGATAGAAGTCCATTCGTCGATCTTCCGGCTGTGCCTCAGTCGCGTCCGCCGGGCGCCGCAAATAGGCCGCCCGGCCGGAAGACCAGGAACACAAAGAGGAGCAGCATCACGTAGATGTCCCGCTCGGTAACGCCCCGCAGGAACTGGAAGAGGTTTTCCGCTCCACCCACAATCAAGCCGGCCACGATGGCCCCGGGAATGCTGCCCAGGCCACCGATCACCGTCACCACCAGACCCTTGACGGTCAGGGGCAGCGCCATCAGCGGCGACAGTACACCGATGGCCGCGCCGGCCATGGCCCCGGCGGTCCCGCCCAATAGGCCTGCGATCACAAAGGTACTGGCATTGGTGGTGTTCACGCTCATGCCGCACAGTTGAGCGGCCACAGGTTGTTGGGCTACGGCTCGAGTAGCCAGGCCCAGCCGGGTTCGTTTGAGCAGCTGCATCAGGGCCACCATGGCCAGGCAGCCCAGTGCGAAGACAAAAATCAGGTCGCCGCGCAGGAAGAACTGCCCGACTTCGAAATTGGAGCTGGCAAACAGCGCAGGGTAGTTCTGCGGCATGCCATAGGTCAAGTGCGAGATCAGCTCTTCAATGGCCAGCAGCATGCCCACCGTGGACATCAGGGTGGCCAGTGGGTTATTGATAGGAATGAAGCGAAAGCAGATCAGGTACACCAGCCAGCCCAGCAGGCCACCCATGAGGGCCGCTGTTGAATACACCAGAGGGGTGGGCACGGCGGTCACCACGATGAGCGACAGATAGGCAGCGCCGATGGAGGCTGCGGCGTAGGACAGGTTGATCTTGTGCATCACGCCGAAGATGAGCGTGAAGCCAATGCCGATGAGCGAATAGGTGGTGCCGAACAACACGCCATCGATCACCGACTGTGAGAGGTCCAACAGGTCAAGCAGGTCCATCGCCGTGCCAGTAATGGGGTTGTGGCGGTCGCCGCTGCTGCAGCAAACCGCCAAAAGGGTGGCATTCCGCTGTAGGCTGCCCGGGCGCTACGGGCTTGAACCCGCGGGCGCCTCGGGACTGCAGCGGTTGATTACTGAGCCGGCGTATGCGCCACCGTCCAGTTGCCGCCCTTGGCCTGCACGAATAAGAAGGGCTTGATGGCCTCGCGGTCCGCGGTGCGCCCCACCTTGCCCAAGAGGCCGGTGGTCTCGCGCATGGTGGCCAGGGCCTGGCGCATCTTCTGGCGATCGGCCTGAATCGTGTCGGGGCGGCCCATGATCTTTTGTTGCTCGATGATGTCCTTGAGGGTAAAGACGTTCTCGAAGGCTGCCGCGCTGTGCAGGTCCATGTTGTATTTGTTGTTGATGGCTTGAACGGCGGCGGCGGCGTCACGCGCCTCCTTGGTTACCGGTGCGAAGCTGGTGGGGATGATCAGGCCCTCTGCCTGAGCACCGCAGCCTTGCAGGGTTTCCATGCTGGAAGAAGAAGTCAGGCCGATCAGCAGCTTGGGCTTGACGTTCTGGCGGGCCATTTCCTTGAGCACGCCGCAGGTGGTGAAGGGGTGGGCTGAGATGGCCACCACATCTGCACCGGCACGTTTCATTTCACGCACCTGGTTGGAGAAGTTGGTGTCGTTGAGCAACCACTCTGCCTGGCCCTTGACTTCTAGACCGTTGCCGCCGGCGTGGGTCTTCATGACGTTGAAAGTGGAGTTGCTGTGCGCAAAGTCCTTTTCCACGCCGCCAAAGAAGGTCTTGAGGTCGGGGCGAGTGGTCTTGACCCACTCGAATACCGACTTGTACATGTTCGCTTCGCTGGGCACGTTGCGGAACGACCATTCCGAGATTGAAGCCAGGCCCCCCTTGGCGGCGACGTCGGTGTAAATCGGGAACTGGATACCGGAGTCACCGGCGTCGCCAGCCTTTTTCTGCAGGATGCCAAACAAGGGCTCGGCCACGTTGGAACAGCTCGGACCAATGGCAACGAATGAATCCTGCTGTGCTGCGATGCGTCGCAAGGCGTTGATGCCTTCTTCGGGTGTGCAACGGTCGTCCAGGTATTCGATCACCAAGCGGGCTTTGCTGCCGTCGCCCAGGGTCACACCGCCGGCGCGGTTGATCATGGCCGCAGCGGCCTGCATCGCCGCCTCACTTTGCTGGCCAAAAATGCCCACGACGCCGCTCTTGGCGCCGAAGCCATGGATCTTGATCGTCTTGTCCTGTGCAGCGGCTGAGCCGGCCAGGGCGAAGGCCGCGGTGGCCAATGCGGTGCTCAGGAATCGTGCGGTGCTTCTCATGCTTATCTCCTATGTGAACCAACGGTATGGGTTAACCCGAATGCGCAGCCGGTTCTGTGCCGGTCTGAAGCGCTGATTGTGCAGGGACTAATGTGAACACAAGCACAAGACCCGGCTATTCCAATGGTGGCAATGCTGCGTTAAAACCGCCGCAACAGATGACTTGACTATGAAGCAAGATAGATTTCGCGCAAAAGCAATTCCGTTGCACCGCCGGGCATTCCCACAATCAATTCCATGTTGGAGACAAGGAGCCGGTGATGGGGCAAGCGCATCCCCGAGGGCCGCTGGAGGGGATCTTGGTGGTGGCCTTGGAGCAGGCCGTGGCAGCGCCCTATTGCAGCAGCCGACTGGCCGATGCCGGCGCGCGGGTGATCAAGGTGGAGCGACCCGAAGGCGACTTTGCGCGCGGCTACGACACCGCGGCCCATGGCGAGTCGTCCTACTTTGTGTGGATCAACAGGGGCAAGGAGTCGATTGCGCTGGACCTCAAGCAGCCGCAGGAATTGGCGATGCTGCACCGAATGCTCGCACAGGCCGATGTCTTCATTCAGAACCTGGCGCCTGGTGCCACCCAGCGCCTCGGTATCGGCTGCGATGAGTTACGCCAGCGCCACCGCCAGCTCATCACCTGCGACATCAGCGGCTATGGGGACCGCGGCAAGCTCACCAAGATGAAGGCCTACGACCTGTTGGTTCAGGCTGAAAGCGGGCTGGTGTCCGTCAACGGCGCGCCGGGTGACTGGGGCCGCATCGGTGTTTCAATTTGCGACATCAATGCGGGCCTTAATGCGCTCATTGGTGTGCAGCAGGCATTGATCATGCGGGGTAAAACCGGCCGGGGCTCAGCGGTGAAGGTCTCGCTGTTCGACTCGGCCGCCGAGCTGATGAGCGTGCCCTATCTGCAGGCTCGCTACGGCGGCAAGGCTCCCGAGCGCGTGGGCTTGAAGCATCCCACCATCGCGCCCTACGGGGCCTTTACCTGTGCTGATGGTCGCGACATCCTGATCTCCATTCAAAACGAGCGCGAGTGGGCTGACTTCTGTCGCGAGGTTTTGCAGGACGAATCGATGGTGCGCGACCCCCGCAGTTGCCACAACAAGGCCCGCATGAACAACCGGCCCTGGGTCGATGGGCGGGTGGCTGAGGTGTTTGGGGGCTTGCCCAGCGCGGTGGTGATCGACCGCCTCACCGCTGCGCAGACCGCGTACGGCAATGTCAACAGCGTGCACGACCTCATTGAGCACCCGCAGTTGCGCACCTGCGGCATGGCCGTGGGCAGCCGCTCGCTGCAAGTGCCGGCCTTGCCCTGGGTAACCGATTGGGACGCGGCGCAGTACCGCTGCGTGCCCAGGCTCGACGAGCATGGGGCGGCGCTGCGCGAGGAATTTGCTGAGGTGAACGCAGCGGCGGCTGGCCACTGAGTTCACCCCGCCAAACGGGTGCGGCGGGCGTACCTGAGCTCGGACCATGGGGGCCATCGGCCCAGGAGACCCTGTTGATGAACCGTCTTGCTGACAAGACCGCATTGATCACCGGAGCGGCCAGTGGCTTTGGAGCCGAGATGGCCCGCCTGTTTGCTGCTGAAGGCGCCCGTGTGGTGATTGCCGACATCAATACAGATGGGGCACGCGAGGTGGCCGCCGGGATTGGAGCCAACGCTTTTGCGGTGGCTTGCGATGTGACCCGGCGCGGCGACGTGGATGCGGCCGTGGCGCATGCGATGAACGCGTTCGGGCGTTTAGACATCGTGGTTAACAACGCCGGCTGGACCCACCGAAACCAGCCCCTGCTGCAGGTCAGCGAGGCGGAGTTCAACCGCGTCTACGAGATCAATGTAAAGAGCATCTTTCACATGACGCAGTCGGTGGTGCCGCTGATGCGTGATCAGGGCGGCGGCGTGATTCTGAATATCGGCTCGACTGCGGGCATTCGGCCGCGGCCGGGGTTGACTTGGTACAACGGGTCCAAGGGCGCGGTCAATCTGCTGAGCAAGTCGATGGCGGTGGAGTTGGCGCCGATGAAGATCCGGGTGAACTGCATTGCGCCGGTCATTGGCAACACCGCCTTGCTCGAGTCGTTTAT
Source organism: Betaproteobacteria bacterium (assembly GCA_016868355.1). GTDB lineage: Bacteria > Pseudomonadota > Gammaproteobacteria > Burkholderiales > Burkholderiaceae_C > RFTU01. The sequence continues at coordinate 126,422 of VGHB01000003.1, forward strand.
GGGCGTGCCCGACACGCCCGAGAACCGAGCCAAGTTCATCGCCACGATTCCCCTGGGCCGCATGAGCGAGCCCGGCGATGTGGCGCGGGCGGCCTTGTTCCTGGCCAGCGACGAAGCGGCCTTCATCACCGGGGTGGAGTTTCCGGTGGACGGGGGGCGAACCGTCTGAAGATGGCCCAAACGGCCTGCGCCTCAGGCTGATTCGTTAGCCAGGCTTGGCGCGCGCAGCGTTGTGGCCAGGCGCGGCTCCATCACCCGCCTGAACAGCGGTGGCACCAGCGACAGCAACACCATGCCGGCATATCCGGTGGGCATTTGCGGTGCCGCTTGGGTGTGGCGAAGATCGTCGGCACCGTGCCAGGGTTCGGTGTGGTGGTGCGCGTGGCGCGGCAGGTTGAACAGCATCAGGTCTGACACCGCGTTGCTGCAATCCCAGACGTGTTGGGCTGTCAGGCGTTCGGGCCGGCCATCGCTGCCCACGCGGCGCTGCAGCCCCCAGTGCTCCACGTAGTCTACGCTGGCCACCAGCAGCTGTGCCACGGCCGCTTGTGCCAAACAAAACACCAGCCCGGCGGTGCCAGCCAGGGCCCAGGCAGCGCCCCACAGCGCGGCGGTCAGCGCCGCCAAGGCCCAGGCCTCGTTCAGCCGTCCCCGTTGCTCACGGCCCAAGGCCACCGCAGCACGCCAAACGCCCACCCAATAGCGGGGCAGGAAGCTCCACAAAGATTCTTCACGCCGCGCCGTGGCCGGGTCGTGCCAAAGCGCCGCGTGGCGATGGTGCCCCCGGTTGTGCTCGATCAGGTAGTGGCCCCAGCCCACCAGGCACAGCAGAAGGCGCGCCAAGCCGCGGTCCAGCGGCGATCGGCGATGCCCCAGTTCATGCGCCAACACAATGCCCACTGCGCCGCCCACGCTGCCGCAAGCCAGCCCTAGGATGGCGACATGCCAAAGGGGCATGCCAGGGCTGGCGCTGCTGACCCAGGCCAGCAGAAGCACTGGCTGCAGCAGCACCAGGGTCATGATCGCGCGGGGTGCCTGCAGGCCCCACTGCGGCTGCACGGTGGCGCGCCGGCCCCAGACCCACTCCAGCAGGGGCAGCACCAAAAAGCCCAACAGGCCGGTGAGCCCGGGCTGGCCCCACAACAGGCCCAGGCTCGGTGTGATGGTGAACAAGACGGGCAACAGGGCGTACAGCCAAAACATCAGGCGTATCCTTCGAATCCAGATGAGCAAGCGTTCCAGTCTGAGGCCTTTGTCCGCCGAGCGTCAAGCCCCTCCAGCGCCCATCAGCGCTTTTAAGAAGCCAGACCTTGGGGGCTTGAGCACCCGCGGTGCCCGCAGCGCCGCCGCCGCGGCCCTGCTCGGTGCGGCTGGGGCGGCCCTGGCCCAGGCTGCGACCCCCAACGAACCGCCGCCGAGCGAACCCAGCAGGGTGCCTGGGAAGCAGCTGGCCCCGACAGGCCCCGCCGCCAGCCCCTCGGTAGCTCCCACAGCACCGCCCACAACACCGCCCACAACACCGCCCACAACACTGCCCACAACACCGCCTGCAGCACCCCCCGCCAATGCACCGGCCGCGGTGCAGCGCGTACAGGTCGAGGGCAGCCAAGACCCCAATGAGGCGCGGCGCCGCTCCACGGCTTCGCGCATCATCTACGGCCGCGAGGAAATTGAACGCATGGGCGACGCGACGGTGGGCGAGATCCTCAAGCGTTTGCCTGGCGTGACCCTGGGGGGGCGGCCGGGGCGTGGGGGAGACCCCCGCATGCGCGGCTTGGGTGGCGGCTACACCCAGATCTTGGTGGATGGCGAGCGTATGCCCCCGGGTTTTTCGCTGGATGCCATCGAGCCGGACCAAATTGAGCGCATTGAAATCTTGCGTGCTCCGGTGGCGGAGTTCAGTGCACGTGCCATTGCCGGCACCATCAACATCGTGCTGCGCGAAGAGTTCAAGCCACGCCAAAACGCCCTGCGGGCCTTCTTCGCGATGGAAGAGGACCGGCCCCAAGGCAACCTTACCTGGACGCGCGGCGACCGGCAGGGGCCGATGGATTACACGCTCACCGGCACCGTTTCGGGGCGCCGCCAGCAAGATGAGAACACCAACACCATTACCGGCTTCAAGGCTAACGGGGCGCCGGTCTTGGCGCAACAAATACACAACCGATCCCAATCAGACAACGCAGCGGCCTTGCTCAGTGGACGTTGGCGATGGCAGCTCGGGCGGGACCGGTGGGAGATTCAGCCCTTCGTGAACCTCAGCCGCGCGCAGGGCCGTGGGCTTTCCGATCTGGAGCAAACCCTGGGCCTGATACCCCCGCCTTACGCACAGGCCGACTCGCACTCCAGCAGCCATGCCGAGCAAGGCCGACTGGCCGGCAGTTGGATGCGGGTGTTGAACAGCGGTGCGCGTCTGCTGTGGCGCGGCGGCGTGTCGGTAAACCTGAGCGCCCGCGAGTCGGAGTCGATGCAGCGTGGTGCCGATGGCGGTCTGCTGCGCTTGCGCCAAGACCGGTCGCGCATCGAGGACCAATCGCTCAACCTGGGCGGCCGCTATTCGCAGTTGATCGCGCGCCAGGGCAACCAGGACCATTCCGTGGTGGCCGGTTGGGAGGTTCAGCTCAACCGACGCCTGGACGAGCGCACCCTCTTGGACAATGGTGTGTCGCGTTTGGCCGATTTCGGCGACGATGTGCAGGCCGCCACCCGGCGCGTGGCCCTGTACGCGCAAAACGAGTGGGAGATCGGCAAGGTCTGGGGCATCAACCTGGGCTTGCGCTGGGAAGGCATCAACACGGTGAGCGACTCGGCCCTGCTCAAGGTAGACAACACCAGCAGCGTGGCCACCCCCCTGGCGCACTTTGTCTGGCGCCTGGCGCCGGGTTCGCGCGACCAGGTGCGCTTGTCCTTGACCCGCAGCTACCGCACCCCGTCCACCGCGCAGCTGATTGGGCGGCCGGTGTTGTCAGGCCTGTATCCGGTGGACGGCCCGAACCAGCCCACCAGCCCCGACCGCTCGGGCAACCCGCTGCTCAAACCCGAGATTGCGCGTGGCGTAGACCTGGCTTTCGAGCGCTTTCTGCCCGGCGGCGGCGTGGTCAGTGCGAATGTATTCGCTCGTCACATAGACGAGCTCATCCGCAATGTGCGTACTCTGCAGCCCGTGGTGTGGAGCCCGGTGCCGCGTTGGGTCAGCAGCCCGCGCAACATCGGCGCGGCACAGACGGCGGGCATAGAGTTGGAGGCGCGTTTTCGGGCGCCCGATGTGGGCCTGCCCAACTGGCCCTTGACCGTGCGCAGCAACGCCAGCCGCTTTTGGTCGCGCGTGGACCAGGTGCCAGGCCCCAACAACCGCTTAGACCAACAACCGAACTGGACCGCCAACCTGGGCTTGGACTGGGCTGCGCGTGGCGTGCCCTGGACCTGGGGCGGCAACCTGAACCTGACGCCGGCCTACACGGTTCGTCAGATCGACGGCCAGTTCTCTGAATTTGGACGCAAGCGTGTGGTGGACGCCTACGCCTTGTGGCGCCTCTCACCCTTGACGGGCCTGCGATTTTCGGTGTCCAACGCGCAGCCGGTCGACTTTCTCACCCGCAACACCTCGGAGCTTGAAGACGGCAGTGTGCAGCGTCAGGAAGTCTTGGCGCGCACCTATGCGGTCTGGGGGGCGCGCTTGGAGTGGAAGTTTTGAACGGCCCGCCGTCTGCCTCATGAGCGCGCCCCCCATGGATGAAGCCTTGTCCTTGTCTGGGTGTCGGGCGCTGGATGCGGCCGACCGATTGAAGCCACTGCGGGCGCAGTTTGAATTGCCGCCGGGTTTGATTTACCTGGATGGCAATTCGCTCGGGGCCTTGCCGCATTCGGCCGCGGATGCGGTGCAGCACGCCCTGCAGCAGGAATGGGGCCACGGGCTGATCCGCAGTTGGAACGACGCGGGGTGGATTCACCGCGCGCAGGCCGTGGGGGATGCGATCGCCCCCCTGGTGGGTGCGGGTGCGGGTGAACTGGTGGTGGCCGACAGCACCTCGGTCAACCTGCACAAGGTGCTGTGGGCGGCGATCGGGCTGGTGCAACAACGCGGTCTGCAGCGCCATGTGCTGGTGACCGATCGCGACAATTTTCCCACCGATCGCTACATCGCCCAGGGCGTCTGTGATGCCTGGAAATGGACGGTGCGTGAGGCGGGCCTGGCCCCGGACACCCCGGTGCAGGCAGCCCCCGGCGGAAACCCGCGCTCGGCGGCGATCTTGGCCGCCCTGTCCGACCCGCAGGTTGGTGTGGTGATGCTTACCCATGTGGACTACCGCAGCGGAGCCCTTCACGACCTGGCCGCCATCAACCGTGCGGCGCGCGCGGCGGGGGTGCTCACCGTGTGGGATTTGGCGCACAGTGCAGGGGCGGTGCCGGTGGACCTCAAGGCGACGGCAGCTCAAGCCGACTTTGCGGTGGGCTGTGGCTACAAGTACCTCAATGGCGGCCCCGGCGCGCCGGCCTTTGTGTGGGTGCACCCGTCGCATGTGAATGCGGTGGAGCAGCCTTTGCGCGGGTGGCTGGGCCACGCGGCGCCCTTCGATTTCGAGGCGGGCTATCGGCCGGCCCAGGGCATAGCCCGCTATGTTTGCGGCACGCCGCCTATTCTGAGCCTGACCGCTTTGCAGGCGGGTGTCAGCACGCTGCGTGCAGCCGACCCTTTGGGCGGAATGGCTGCGCTGCGGGCCAAGTCGCTGTCGCTTACCCGAACGTTCATGCGGGCCAGCCGCGCGGCCGCGCAGGCCCACGGGCTGGAGTTGGCCACACCGACCCGGGACGAACACCGCGGGTCGCAGGTCAGCTGGGCCTGCGGCCCACGGGCACCCGACGGCTACGCGGTGATGCGCGCCTTGATAGCGCGCGGCGTGATTGGGGACTTTCGCGCCAGCCCCCGGCCCGGCCTGCCCGACATTCTGCGCTTTGGCTTCGCGCCGGCCTACAACACCCATGAGGAAGCCTGGCTCGCTGCCCAGGCCCTGGGGGGCGCCTTGGGCCAGGTGGCTCAACAGGGGCCGGGCACCAGCGCCCGCCCCAGGGTCACCTGAGGGGGCTGCCTGGCCGCCTTGACATTGCCGCGGAGTCGCCTGACACTCGAAGTTTGTCTTGGACGAAGTTGGTCCAAATCGGATTTCCCGCTTGATTTGAGGCCGGCCATGACCGCTGCCCCCCACCCGTTTCAAGACCTGCTGCAAGCTGGGCCCGACACCGCAGCGGCCATTTCCGCGCCGGGGCGGCGCATGCTCAGCCATGCTGGTTTGCGGGCTTTGGTGCAAGCCACCATTGCCCGGCTAAATGAACTGGGCGCCGGCCGCAACGACCGCGTGGCCATCGTGTTGCCCAATGGCCCCGAAATGGCGACCTGCTATCTGGCTTGTGCTGCGGGCACGACGAGCGCCCCACTGAACCCCGCCTATCGCGCCGATGAGTTTGAGTTCTACCTCAGCGACCTGAACGCCAAGCTGTTGATCGTAGAGAAAGGCAGCACAAGCCCAGCCGTTGAAGTGGCCGCTCGCTTGGGGGTGAAGGTTATCGAGCTTCATGTGGCCCAGGGCGCCCCTGCCGGTGAATTCAGCCTGCAGGCGGCTAGCGCCGGGTCGGGGACCGCGGCAACGCCCGCGCCGGCCGAACAAGGCGGGTGGAGCTTGGCTTCGGACGTGGGCATGGTGCTGCACACCTCGGGCACCACCTCGAGACCCAAGATCGTGCCGTTGAGCGTGGGCAATTTGGCGGCTTCAGCGCGCAACATCCGCAGCACCTTGCAGCTCACGCCGGCCGACCGCGGCCTTAACATCATGCCTTTGTTCCACATCCATGGCCTGATTGCCGGGGTGTTGGCACCCATCTCGGCGGGCTCCGAAGTATTCTGCACCCCCGGCTTCAATGCCTTGAAGTTCTTCGCGTGGATGGACGAGGCATGCCCCACCTGGTACACCGCTGTGCCGACCATGCACCAGGCTGTCCTGCAGCGGGCCAAGGGCAATACTGAAGTGATCGCTCGCCATCCGCTAAGGTTCCTTCGTTCCTCATCGTCTTCCATTGCGCCGCAGGTCATTCGCGAGCTTGAGGAGGCCTTTGGCGCGCCTTTGATCGAGAGCTATGGAATGACCGAAGCCTGCCACCAGATGGCCAGCAACCCCTTGCCGCCGGCCTTGCGCAAGCCCGGCACGGTGGGGGTGGCCGCCGGGCCCGAGGTGGCCATCATGTTGGACGGCGTGGTGTTGCCCCGGGGGCAGACCGGCGAAATCGTGATCCGGGGCGACAACGTCACCGCTGGCTATGAGAACAACGAAAAGGCCAATGCCGAGGGCTTCAGCAGTGGTTGGTTCCGCACGGGGGACCAGGGTGTGATGGACGATGAGGGCTACATCAGCATCACTGGCCGGCTAAAGGAGATCATCAACCGGGGCGGTGAAAAGATCAGTCCCCGGGAGGTTGATGAGATCTTGATGGACCACGCCGCTGTGGCCCAGGTGGTGTGCTTTGGCATGCCCCATCCCAAACTGGGCGAAGAAGTGGCTGCCGTGGTGGTGCTTCGAGAGGGCCGCGCGGCTACCGAGAAGGACCTTCAGGCCTTCGTGGCGGGCCGGGCGGCGGACTTCAAGGTGCCCAAGAAGATCTTGTTCATGGACGAGATACCCAAGGGCGCTACCGGCAAGTTGCAGCGCATTGGCTTGGCAGCCAAGTTGGGCCTGGGCTGAGCAGGTGCAGCGCCGGCGAGGCCCCATGGCCTGCCGGCCTACAGTTAAGTTAAACCTTAACTCACATTGCTTAAAGATTCAATTTCCGACCGAGAGCTCATTCCCTAAAGTTCAAAACCCCGGTCCTCAGCGACTAAGTTTGACCTAGACAAATCTACCTCCCTGCGGGCCGTTCGCCGCACCGGTGGTTGACAGGAGACAGGCATGCAGCATCTTCGGCCATCTTGGCTGCACCCGCAGGCGCACAGCGCCTGCTCAACCACCCACACCCACGCCCATTCGGTCAAGCGCACCCGACGCGCATCCTTGTCTGACCTTTTGGCTGTGGGCGCCACCGCCCTGGCCATTGGCCTTGGCCTGGGCGCAGCCAACCGCGCACACGCCGCTTGGGAGCCGACCAAGCCGGTGGAATTTGTGGTGCCAGCCGGCACGGGGGGTGGGGCTGACCAAATGGCGCGCTTCATTCAGGGGGTGGTGGCCAAGCACAGCCTGATGAAGCAGCCCATGGTGGTGCTCAACAAGTCCGGTGGCGCTGGTGCCGAAGCCTTCCTTGATGTGAAGAACGACAAGGGCAACCCCCACAAGATCGTGATCACTTTGTCCAACCTGTTCACCACGCCGCTGGCCACCGCCGTGCCTTTCAACTGGCGCGACATGACGCCGGTGGCCATGTTGGCCCTCGACCAGTTTGTGCTGTGGGTCAATGAGGACTCGCCGCACAAGACAGCCAAGGCCTATTTCGATGCGGTCCGGGCAGGCCCAGACCGCAGCTTCAAGATGGCCGGCACGGGTTCCAAACAGGAAGACCAGATCATCACCGTGATGATCGAAAAAGCGGCCGGCAAGAAGATCACCTATGTGCCGTTCAAGGGCGGTGGCGATGTGGCGGTGCAACTGGTGGGCAACCACGTTACCTCCACAGTGAACAACCCCATCGAGGCCGAAAGCCACTGGCGTGCCGGCAAGCTGCGCGCGTTGTGCGTGTTCGATGAGAAGCCCATGCCCTACAAGGCCAAGGTTACCGACAAGCAAGCCTGGTCAGACCTGCCCACCTGCTCATCGGCTGGTCTGCCCGTAGACTACTTGATGTTGCGTGGTATCTTCATGCCCCCTGGCGTGACACAGGAGCAGATCAACTTCTATCTGCAACTGATGACGAAGGTGCGCGCCACCCCCGAGTGGAAGGACTTCATGGAGAAGGGCGCCTTCAACCAGACCTTCATGAGCGGCCAGGCGTACTTCGATTGGCTGGGCAAGAACGAATTCCGCCACCGCGAACTGATGAAGGAGGCGGGATTCCTTGCCAAGTGATCCCGTCCGCCGAGTTGACCCAGCGCATCACCCGATTGATGCCACGCTGGAACCGTCCATGAACACCACCACCCTCAACCCCAATGCGGCTCTGGACCCGGCAGTTTCGGCTGAGGCCGCGCAAGAGCAAGACCACCAAGCACAAGACGGCGTGGGCGAGTGGGGTCCCGAGACCGCCGTGGCCGGTTTCTTGATTTTTTTGGGCGCGCTGGTGGTCTTCGACAGCCTGCGCATGGGCGCGGGTTGGGACGATGACGGTCCGCAATCGGGTTACTTTCCTTTCTACATCGGGCTGATGCTGTTGGCCTCCAGCGGGTTCGTGTTGGTCAAGGCCTTGGCCTGTTGGATGGCGCGCCGCAATGGTGAGCCGCCGGCGGAATTGCTCACTCGAGCCTTTGTGGGCCGAGACGAGTTGCAGTTGGTGATGGCCATGCTGGTGCCGGCCACCTTGTATGTGGTGGCGATGGGCTTCGTGGGCCTGTATGCATCGTCGATCGTGCTGATCGCATGGTTCATGCGGCGCCACGGCCGATTTGGCTGGCTGCCCACCCTTGGGGTGTCCGTGGGCGTGTCCCTGACGGTGTTCCTGGTGTTTGAGCGCTGGTTCTTGGTGGGCTTGCCCAAGGGCCCCATCGAGGCCTTGCTGGGCTTTTGAAGTCTTCGGCGGCCTCAAGGCCGCTGCTGTGTGAATGCTGCAGTAAAGAGGCGGCCCCATTGGGGCCGCCCTGTTTTCTTAGTCTGCAGCGCAAGCGCGCAGGCCTGAACCGGACCTGGCCATGGAAGAGCTTTCCCTGTTGGTGAACGGATTTGCGGTGGCGATGTCCCCGCAAAACCTGGTGTTCATGTTTGTGGGCATCATCCTGGGCGTGTTGATCGGTGTGCTGCCCGGCTTGGGGGGCGCCAACGGCATTGCGATCTTGCTGCCGCTGACCTTCAGCATGAACCCGACGTCGGCCATCATCATGCTCAGCTGCATCTATTGGGGTGCACTGTTTGGCGGCGCGATCACCTCCATCCTGTTCAACATTCCCGGTGAGCCCTGGAGCGTGGCCACCACCTTTGACGGTTACCCCATGGCGCAGCAGGGCAAGGCCGCGCAGGCCTTGACGGCTGCTTTCACCTCTTCGTTCGTGGGCGCCTTGTTTGCAGTGATCGTGATCACCTTCTTGGCACCGGTGTTGGCCAAGTTCGCCTTGAAGTTTGGGCCGGCCGAGTTCTTCTCGGTGTACTTGCTGACGTTTTGCAGCTTTGTGGGCATGAGCAAGGAACCGCCGGCCAAGGTGATTGCCGCGATGATGCTGGGCTTTGCCTTGGCGTGCGTGGGCCTGGACACCGTGACCGGCCGGTTGCGCCTGACCTTTGGCTCCACCGAACTGCTTAATGGCTTTGACTTTTTGATCGCGGTAATCGGCTTGTTTGGCATCGGTGAAATTCTGCTGACGATGGAAGAGGGCCTGGCGTTCAAGGGCAAGAGTGCGCGCATCACCTTGGGCACGGTATGGGAAACCTGGAAAAGCTTGCCTGCCTACTGGGTGACGTTCCTGCGTTCGACGGCTATAGGCTGCTGGATGGGCATCACACCCGGCGGCGCCACCCCGGCGTCCTTCATGAGTTACGGTGTGGCCCGCCGCATGAACCGAGACCCCGACAGCTTTGGCAGGGGCAATATCGAAGGCGTGGCCGCGCCGGAGACTGCAGCCCATGCGGCTGGAACCTCAGCCCTGCTGCCGATGCTCACCCTGGGTGTGCCGGGTTCACCCACGGCCGCGGTGTTGTTGGGCGGCCTCTTGATCTGGGGCCTGCAGCCCGGGCCTATGCTGTTTGTGGAGCAGAAGGACTTTGTGTGGGGCTTGATTGCCTCGATGTACTTGGGCAATGTGGTGGGCCTTGTCGTGGTGCTGACCACGGTGCCCTGGTGGGCTGCCATCTTGCGCATTCCCTTTTCCATCATTGCGCCGGTCATCATCGTGATCTGCGCCATTGGCGCCTACACCGTCAACAGCTCCATGTTCGATGTGATCATGATGATGGTCTTCGGTGTGTTTGGCTACCTGTTCAAGAAGCTGAAGTACCCGCTGGCGCCGTTGGTACTGGCCCTGGTGTTGGGCAAGGGGGCTGAGAGCAGCTTCCGCCAGGCCATGCTGCTCAGCGATGGCAACATCGCCATCTTCTGGAGCAATGCCTTGGTGGGCGGAGTCAGCGCCCTGGCCCTGGTGATGCTCTTGTGGCCGCTGTGGGGTACGCTCAAAAGCAAGCTGTACGGGACGCCTGCGCGGCCAGCCTAGGGGGCTTCAGCCGCGGCCGGGCCTGGGCTCGGCCCAATCGTTCATCCAGCGATCGGGGCTGCAGCACGGGCCCCTTTGTTTACCTAAACCCACGACTGCACACGCATGAAATTTGCCATCGTCGGCGCCGGTGCCATCGGCGGCTACTTGGGGACCCGTTTGGCCCACGCCGGGCATGAGGTCACCTTCATTGCCCGCAACCGCAATCTGCAGGCCATTCAAGCGCAGGGTTTCAGGCTGGTGCTTGAAGACGGTACGCCACTGCACGCGCCCAGCGCCCGCGCGGTGCAGGAGATGGCCCAGGCCGGCCCGCAGGACGCGGTGCTCTTGACGGTCAAGGCGCATCAGGTCAAGGACCTGTTGCCTGGCTTGCGTGCCCTGTTCGGGCCCCAGACCCTGGTGGTGACCATGATCAATGGGGTGCCGTGGTGGTACTTCCACAGGCTGGGCGGTCCGTATCAGGGTCGCACGCTGGAATCGGTGGACCCCGGCGGCCTGTTGGCCCAGCACATCGAGCCCGAGCGTGTGATCGGCAGTGTGGTGTACCCCGCGGCTGAACTGGTGCAACCTGGTCTGGTGAAGGTCATCGAGGGCAACCGCTTCACCCTGGGTGAGCCCGATGGTTCGCGCAGCCCGCGCATCGAGGCGCTGAGCAAGGCGCTGATGGAAGCTGGCTTCAAGGCTCCGGTCAGCAAGGACATCCGCAGTGAGATCTGGGTCAAGCTGTGGGGCAATCTCAGCTTCAACCCCATCAGCGCCCTGACCCACGCCACGCTAGAAGACATCTGCGCCTACCCAGCCTCTCGTGAATTGGCCGCACAAATGATGCGTGAGGCACAGGCCATCGGTGAGCAACTGGGTGTGCAATTCAAGGTGAGTCTGGAGCAGCGGATTGCTGGGGCACAGGCCGTGGGCGCGCACAAGACCTCGATGCTGCAGGATGTGGAGCACGGCCGAGCCTTGGAGCTCGATGCTCTGGTGGGCAGTGTGGTGGAGCTGGGCCGCATCACGGGCGTGCCCACGCCCGCGATCAGCGCCATCCACGCAGCGGTGAGCCTGCTCAACCACACACTGCAACGCCAAGCAGGGCGATTGAGTGTGGTGCCGGTTTGAGGGCTATCGGGCCAGAGGGCCAGAGGACCAGAGGGCTCGGGCTCTGAGGCCAGCCCGATAAACTCCGGTTTTTCCTCAGGGTTCTTCTGTGATGATGGTGTTTTCTTCGCTGCGCCGCGCAGCCCTTGCCGTGCTGCTGCCCTTGGGCCTTACCGCCTGCGGTGGGGGATCGGACAACGGCGGTGTGTTTGTCTCCCAGATGGCGGCCAGCAGTGTGCAGTACAGCCGCAGCATGTCGATCAGCGTGGCGGGAACCGCTCTGGACCGCGGCCTGCGGGTGGCGGTTGACGCGGGTTGCGGTGAGGTTACCGAGGCCGCTGGCGGTGATTCGCAGTCCCGGCGCTTTACCTGCAAAGTCACCGCATTGGGCCCGAAGACGATTCGCGCCTACACCGCCGATAACCGTGAGGTGGCCCGGCTGCAGGTCACCGTTCCCGAGCCTGAGGTGACGCTGCTGCTGGCGGGCGTGGACACCAGCATCTCCACCGTGGTGCTGAAGCTCGACCCAACGCAAGCGCCGGTGACGGTCAACAACTTCCTGGACTATGTCAATGCTGGCTTTTACAGGCTGACGATTTTTCACCGGGTGATCAAGGACTTCGTGGTGCAAGGTGGTGGGTACACCGCGGGGCCCACACTCAAGACCCCGACGTCCCCGGCCATCAGGCTTGAGTCCCAGGGGACGCTGCGCAATGTGAAGGGCAGTATCGCCATGGCACGCACAGCTGAACCTGACTCGGCCACCTCACAGTTCTACATCAACACGGTCGACAACCCTTCGCTGGACTACAAGAGTGACGCCGAACCGGGCTATGCGGTGTTCGGTTCGGTCATCACCGGTCTGGATGTGGTGGAGCGCCTGAGCATGTTGCCGGTGCGCCTTGATCTGGCCAATGGCCTGACCCACCTGCCGGTCACCAATGTGACCATTCTCAGTGCTGTTCAATCCAAATAGGCGCGGGCTGCGGCCGCGAGTGACACCATGAACCTGCTCATCCTGGGTCTCGTTCTCTTCCTGGGCATCCACAGTGCCCGGGTGTTCGGCCAAGGGCCGCGGCAAGCATTCATTGATCGCTGGGGCCCCGGGGTTTGGAAGGGGGCCTACTCAGGCCTGTCTCTTCTGGGCCTGGTGATTATGGTTCAGGGCTACGGCCAGGCGCGCCTAGACCCAGTGGTGCTTTGGCTACCGCCAGCGGGCACGCGCCACGCCGCGTCGTTGCTTACCCTTTTGTCCTTCATCCTCTTGGCTGCGGCCTATGTGCCAGGCAATGTGATCAAAATGCGTCTTCGCCACCCAATGACCTTGGCGGTCAAGACCTGGGCCCTGGCCCATCTGCTGGCCAATGGCAACCTGGCCGATGTGCTGCTGTTCGGGGGCTTCTTGGTGTGGGCGGTACTGGTGTTCCGCGCGGCCCGCGCCCGTGACCGCCTCCAAGCTTCCGAGCCTGAGGCCACACGTCCCATCGCCCTGTTGGCCTGCATTGTGGTGGGCACCGCCGCTTGGGCGGCATTTGCCTTTTGGGCGCACGCCGCCTGGATCGGGGTGCGGCCCTTCGGCACGGCGGCCTAGGCGCTCACGCCGCGCAGATGGTGCCCAACTGGCCAGCTTGGTAGTCTTGCACCGCCTGCATCAACTCTTCGCGGGTGTTCATGACGAAGGGGCCGTGCTGCGCAATCGGCTCCTTCAGGGGCTGGCCCGCGATCAGCAGCAAGCGCGCGCCCGTGTTGCCGGCTACCAGGGCTACTCCATCGCTGTCGGCCGGGTTGCTCAACACCACCATCTGACGTGCCTGCGCCTCTTTTCCCAGCACCACCACGGTGCCGGTGTGCAGGTACAGGAAGGCGTTCATCGTCGACGGCAGGGCTTGCTCGAATCGGGTGTTGGCCTGCAGCGTGATGTCCAGGATCGTCGGCTCTGTTTTGGGGCGCTGCACGGCGCCGTCCACGCTTGACGCGCCGGCGCCGCAGCACCCGGCAATCACCCGCACCAAAGCGCCCCCCACTTGCCAACGGGGAATCTGCGCATCTTCGATATCGCGGTAGCCGATGGGCCCCATCTTGTCGCTGCTGTGCAGGTTCAGCCACAGCTGAAAACCATCCATGCGGCCTTCGGTTTGCTCAGGGGTTTCGCTGTGGATCAGACCTCGGGCGGCCGTCATCCATTGCACACCGCCATCGGTGACCAGCCCTTCATGCCCGCCGCTGTCGCGGTGGCGCATGCGCCCTTGCAGCATGATGGTGATGGTTTCAAAGCCGCGGTGCGGGTGGTCGGGGAAGCCAGCAATGTAGTCGTCGGCCTGGTCGCTTCCAAAATGGTCCAACATCAGGAAGGGGTCCAGGCGCCGCTGCCACTGTTGGGTGAGCACGCGGCTGAGCTTGACGCCTGCGCCGTCTGACGTGGGGGTGCCGGCCACCAGGGCTTCGATGCTGCGAGGGCGCTGCAGGGGTTTCATGTCCATGGCTCAACTGTATGACGGCTGCACCAGGGCCGCATTCGAAGGGTTCGCACGAAGCGTTGGGCTGTGGCATTCTTTCGGGCATGACCTATACCCGCGGCCTCCACCCGTTCTTGAGTACCTCCCTGGCCGCCTTGCTGCTGGCCGGCTCGACCCTGCTGCTGTTGCGGGCCGCACAGGCCAACACACCTGCTGCACCGTCGATCAACCCGCCCTCCAAGAACATCACTTGGTTGGCTGCTGCCCAGGACGCCGACATCGAGCGTGCCTTTGCCCAGGCCAAGGCCCAGAACAAGCCGTTGTTGCTGTACTGGGGCGCCACCTGGTGCCCGCCGTGCAACCAGCTCAAAGCCATCTTCTTCAGCTCTCAGGACTTCGCCATCCAGGCACGCGACTTTGTGGCGGTGCACGTGGATGGCGACCGCCCCGGCGCCCAGAAGTTGGGCGCTCGCTTCAAGGTGCGGGGCTACCCCACCGTGATCCTGATGAACCCCCAGGGTGCGGAAATCACCCGGCTTCCAGGCGGGGCCGATGCACAACAAGTCATGGCCGTGTTGCGCGCGGGCCTGTCCGGTGGGCGGCCCGTCCAGCAGGTGCTGGCCGATGCGCGCGCTGGTAAGGCTTTGTCCACCAACGAGTGGCGCACCTTGGCCTACTATTCTTGGGAAACCGACGAGTCGCAGCTGGTGGCGCCGGCTCAACGCCCGAACCTGTTGGCCGAACTGGCGGCTAAGGTGCCGCAGGGTGCGGCAGGCGGCGCCACGCGCGAGGTGGCCCAAACCCACGGCGAGATCGCCACCCGCCTGTGGCTCAAGGCCCTGGCCACCAGCGACGATGGCCGGGGCATCAAGCCCGATGTCATGCTGCGCGAACTTGTGCAGACCGTGCTGGCCGATGCGGCCTCTACCAAGCTGCACCTGGATGTGCTGACCGGCGGTGGCGCGAAGATGGTGCAGGTGTTGACCAGCGAGGGCTCGCCTGAGCGCGCGGCTCTGGTGCAACGCATGGACAGCGCCCTGATCCGCGCGCAGGTCGATGCTTCGCTGTCGCGAGGCGACCGTACCCAGGTGGTGATCGAGCGCATCGCCCTGGCCCGCCTCGGACAGGGAAAGGACACCCTCAAGCCCCGCCTGCCCGAGCCTCTGCTGCAGCTGGCCCGCGATCATGCCCAGCGCATGGAAGGCGAGATCACCGACGGCTATGAACGCCAGGCCGTGATCACGTCTACCGCCTACCTGTTGGGCCAGGCCGGCTTGTGGGAAGACAGCGATGCCCTGCTCAAGGCCAACCTTGCCCGCAGCCATTCGCCTTACTACCTGATGAGCCAGCTGGGTTCCAACGCCCGCAAACAGGGCCGCACCCAGGAGGCTCTGAAGTGGTACCAGGAGTCCTTCGACAAGAGCGTGGGGCCGGCCACGCGGCTGCAGTGGGGTGCGGGCTACTTCAATGCTTTGGTCGATCTGGCCCCGCAGGACAGTGCCCGCATTGAAGCAGTGGCCGCGCAGCTGTTCAGGGAGGCAGCCCAAGACCCCGCCGCCTTCCATGAGCGCAGCGCTCGTTCGCTGCAGCGGGTGGCCAACAAGCTCAAGGAGTGGAACAAGGGCCCTGCTCAGGCTGCGGTGCTGCAGCGCCTGCAGCAGCAGCTCAGCGGCGTGTGCGTCAGCGTGGCGGCGGCCGACGGCCAGCGCCAGACTTGTCAGAACTTGATGAAGGCCTGAGCAAAGAACCTACAACGCCGGTCTGCCGTGAGCGGTACGCAGGGCACATCGGCGGGCTTGCCTTGCGGCATGCCGGGTATGGCCTGGATGATGGAGGGCTCGATGCAACCAGCAGTGCAGCCGCTGGTGCAGTGCATGGGACGATTGTGCGTTTGCTCGCGTGCGGCGTGCGAGCCACCTAAAATCAAGGCCCTTGCGCTTGATGCCCTGTGCGCCGAACCTGCCCGTGCTCCATCCCCAGCGTTATGACGTGATCGTCGTCGGCGGCGGCCATGCCGGTACCGAGGCCGCTTTGGCTTCAGCCCGCATGGGCTGCCGCACGCTGCTGCTCACCCACAACCTGGAGACTTTGGGGCAGATGAGTTGCAACCCCTCGATCGGGGGCATCGGCAAGGGCCATCTGGTCAAAGAGGTGGACGCCATGGGCGGGGCCATGGCCGCAGCCACCGATGAGGCGGGCATACAGTTTCGAGTTCTGAACGCCAGCAAAGGCCCTGCGGTCCGGGCTACACGGGCTCAGGCCGACCGGGTGCTGTACCGGGCGGCCATCCGGCGGCGCCTCGAGAACCAAGCGGGGCTGGACATTTTCCAGCAGGCCGTGGACGACCTGGTTCTCGAAGGCAACCGCGTGGTCGGGGCTATAACGCAAGTGGGCATTCGCTTCGCTGCCCGAGCCGTGGTCCTCACCGCGGGTACTTTTTTAAATGGCCGTATCCACATTGGCCTGGAAAACCACTCGGCCGGCCGCGCCGGAGACCCGCCCGCAGTTCGGCTGTCGGCCCAGCTAAAAGAGCTTCAGCTGCCGCAGGGCCGGCTCAAGACCGGCACGCCGCCTCGGCTGGATGGCCGCACCATCGACTTCAGCCGCTGCACGGTGCAGCTGGGCGACGGCATGCCGGGCCCTCATGGGGGGGCCCCCACCACCCCCATGCCGGTATTCAGTTTTTTGGGATCGCCAGACCAACATCCCCCCCAGCGTCCCTGCTGGATCACCCACACCCACGAGGGCACGCACGCCATCATCCGGTCGGGTTTCGAGCGCAGCCCCATGTTCACCGGGGTGATCGAAGGCGTGGGGCCGCGCTACTGCCCCAGCATCGAAGACAAGATCAACCGATTTGCCGACAAAGGCAGCCACCAGATCTTCCTGGAGCCTGAGGGCCTGAGCACCCACGAGTTCTACCCCAACGGCATCTCCACATCCTTGCCCTTCGACATCCAGCTGGCCGCGGTGCAGTCCATTGCGGGGTTGGAGCGGGCGCACATCGTTCGGCCCGGATACGCCATCGAGTACGACTACTACGACCCCCGCTCGCTCAAGACCAGCTTTGAGTCCAAGTCGATTGCGGGCCTGTTTCTGGCAGGCCAGATCAATGGCACCACCGGCTACGAAGAAGCAGCGGCCCAAGGCCTGTACGCTGGCATCAATGCGGCGCTGCAAACACAGGACCGCCCGGCCCTCAGCTTGCGCCGCGACGAAGCCTACTTGGGGGTTTTGGTGGACGACCTGATCACCAAGGGCGTGACCGAGCCCTATCGCATGTTTACCAGCCGAGCCGAGTTTCGGCTGCAGCTGCGCGAAGACAACGCCGACGCTCGGCTCACCGAGCGCGGACGGCTTCTGGGCCTGGTCGACGATGTCCGCTGGGACGCTTTCAACCGCAAGCGGGACGCGGTTTCACGTGAAACCGAGCGCTTGAAATCCACCTGGGTCCACCCTGGCATCTTGCCTGCTGAGGCTGCTGAGCGCTTGCTTGGCAAGGCCTTGGAGCACGAGTACAGCCTCATTGACCTCTTGCGACGGCCGGGCGTGGATTTTGACACCGTGGTCGAGGTGGCTTGCCTGGCACGCCCAGAGGCGGGTGTTTCACGTGAAACCTTGCGCGAGACATTGGGCGTTGGATTGGCCGATGCGGTGGTGGAGCAAGTGGAGATTGCCACCAAATATGCAGGCTACATCGATAAACAGGTGGAAGAGGTGGCGCGTGCTGCGCATTACGAGCATCTGAAGCTGCCGGATGACTTTGACTATGGGGCTGTGACCGCCTTGAGCATCGAGGTGCGGCAAAAGCTCAGCCGGCACCGCCCCGAAACCTTGGGCCAAGCGTCACGGGTGTCAGGGGTCACCCCCGCGGCCATTTCCCTGTTGTTGGTGCATCTGAAGAAGGGGCGGTTCCGCGGATTTGAAGCCCGGGGGGTGGGCCTGGCGCCAGCGCCGGCGGCCTCGGCGAAGCCGATTGATCAGGACGCTGCTTGACCCTGCTGGACCCACGCGCGCAGCTGCCGGCGGCGTTGTCTGAGTTGGGCCTGGCGCTCAGCCCGAAAGCTTGTGAGCGCCTATTGGGCCATTTGGAGCTGATCGCCAAATGGAACCGGATCTACAACCTGACTGCGGTGCGCGACCCAGCTGAGATGTGGACCCACCACCTTTTGGACAGTCTGGCGGCGGTGTTGCCCCTGGCGGCGTTTTGGGCGGGGCTAAGGTCGTCGCAGCCGCACCAGGCAGGCCTGGTCCGCCCGACCACGCTTCATATCCTTGATGTGGGCTCGGGCGCAGGCCTGCCTGGTGTGACCTTGGCCATCGCCTTGCCCGAGGCCTTGGCCGCCGCAGGGCTGGGAGGGCAGGCTTGCACATCAGCGCCGCTCGTTCGGATGAGTTGTGTCGATGCTGTGGCGAAAAAAGCGGGCTTCATCCGGCAGGTGGCGGCGGAGTTGGGTTTGAGCCAACTCCAGGCCCTGCACGGTCGGGTCGAGTCCTTGAAGATGGCGCCGGCAGATGTGATCACCTGCAGGGCGTTTGCCAGCCTAGCCGATATCGTGCGCCTGACGCAGGTGCATTTGGCGCCAGGCGGCGTGTGGATGGCTCTCAAAGGCGTGGTGCCGGCCGATGAGATCGCTGCCCTGCCGGCGGATGTCGAAGTGTTTCACGTGGAACCCCTGCAGGTGCCGCATTTGAATGCCCAGCGTTGTCTGGTCTGGATGCGGCCCCGGCCCCAACCCTGAAGGCCATCGCCCATGTACCCGACCTTTGCAAATCAGGCGCAACAACGGCCTGCAGCGCCCCTGTGCATCGCCCTGGCTGCGCTGCTGCTCTGCAGTGCCTGGTCGCCGGCTTCGGTCGGGGCTTCTGGCCGCCCCGTGGCCGAGGCCCCACCCCTGCAGGCCCTGCCCGTGCTGGCGGTCGCCCCTTATATGGGCCGCTGGTATCAGGTGGCCTATTACCCCAACTTCTTTCAGCGGCAGTGTGTGTCCGACACCACCGCCATCTATCGAGAGTTGGGTGGCGGCACGGTGGAGGTGCTCAACCGCTGCCGCACCGCCTCAGGCGCTTTTGACCAGGTGATTGGCCAGGCGCGGCCTGTGGCTGGTGCGTCCGCGATTGCCGGTGGGCAGCTTCAGCCAGCTCGTTTGGAGGTGAGTTTTCTGCCGCGCTGGTTGCGCTGGACGGGCGTGGGCTGGGGGGCGTATTGGGTGGTGGACCGGCCCGAGCATGGTCGCTACGCCATTGTCAGCGAAGGCCGGCGTGAATACCTGTGGGTGTTGTCGCGCAGCCCGGAACTGGGTGCCGAAGATCGACAAGCGGTGCGGGCCCGTTTGCAGACTTTGGGCTTTGACCTGGAGCGGCTGAAGGACCACCCCCAGGAGTCACCGCGCTGAGCCCCAGGCCCAAAAAATAGCCACCCGCCTGCCCCGCAGGCGCAGAATTTGAGCCCTTGATGGGCGACAAGAACTGTATAAACATACAGTCTTGGTGACCCCTCATGTCCTGCGCTTCAAACCCTGGCGGCCCGGCTGGCCCCGACCGCCCTACACCGCCTTTGCCCAACAGCGCTTGCGCGCCCCACCGCCGTTTGCGCGTCAAAGGGGACCTTTTGTCCGTGCCGGGCGTTTGGCGCGCCGATGCCTGCGCCCAACCCGGGGCGGCGTGGCCGAGCGGCCATGCGGCCTTGGATGCCCAACTGCCCGGTGGTGGGTGGCCTGCCGGGGGGCTGGTGGAGCTGCTGTGTGCGCAACCGGGCCTGTATGAAGGCAGCCTGCTGGCCGCCCACTGGGCCCGCCTCACCCAGGCCCAGCCCACTGCGCGCTTGGCTTGGGTGATGCTTGGGCGCAGCCCCTGGCGCCTGCATGCCCCCGGTGTGGCCCACCTAGGCTTGCAGCCCCAGCGCCTCTTGGTCCTGCAGCCCACCACCGAGGCCGACGCGGCCTGGGCTGTCGAGCAGATGCTGCACAGCCCGGGCATCTGCGGCCTGTGGTGGATCACCCGCCATGCCCAGGCCCAGCGCCTGCGCCGCCTGCAGTGGGCAGCCCAAACGGCAGGAATCCCGCTGTTCGTGTCCCGCCCCTTGGCTTGCCGCCAAGACCCCTCCCCGGCCCCTTTGCGGCTGCATTTGCAGGCTGGGCCCGAGCAAGCCTTGCGGGTGCACATCCTCAAGCGCCAGGGGCCGCGGCTGGAGCAGCCCATTGACCTGAAGGCGCCGGCGTTTGGGCTGCCTGCGCCACAAGCCTTGCCCACCTTGGCCCCGTCTTCTGCCCCTGTGCACCATGTGGTGGATTGCCCTGTACCTGCCCCAGTGGCCCCTTGAGGCCTTGGGCACCCCCCGGCCGGACGCGGTGGAAGACGCGGGCGGCCTTGTGTGCGTGGGCCCTGCAGCAGCACAAGCGGGCGTGTGCCCGGGCATGGGCCGGGCCGCCGCCGAGTTGTGCCTGCCCGGTTTGACGCTGCGGCCCCGCCAGCCTGAACAGGAAGCCCGGGCCCTGCGCACCCTGGCCCTGGCCGTTTTGCGTTTCAGCCCGAATTTGCAGCTGCGCCCCGACGGGCTCTTGATCGAAGTGCAGGCCAGCCTGCGCCTGTTCGGTGGCCCCTTGCGCCTGTGGCAGCAGTTTCAGCAGGTGATAGCACCGTTTGACGTGAGTATTCACTTGGCTGCAGCGCCATTTTCAGAAGCAGCTTGGCTTTTGGCCCGGGTGCGCAGCCCCTGGCGGCAGATGGGCCAACTGCACGGCTGCGGGCTGGGGCTGCCGCCCTTCGGACTCCCCTATACGCCACCACCCGGGCCATCCTTGGGCGTGGCGCAAAGCCGCCAGGCGGCGGCCGTGCACCCAGCTTTAGATGCCTTGCCCGTGTCGCTGGTGCTGCAAGCCTGGCAGGCGCCGCAATCCACCCATCAGCTGCTGGAGGGCTGGGGCGTGGCCACCCTGGGCCAGTGGCGTACCCTGCCCCGTGCCGGCTTAAAACGCCGTTTGGGCCAAGACGCCATGCAGCGCCTGGATTGCGCCTATGGGCAGGCCCCCGACCCGCGCCCCTTTTGGGTCCCTCCGGCGGCCTTCGATGAGCGGCTGGAATTGCCGGAGCGCAGCAGCGACCTCGGTCTCATCACCCACGCCCTGCAGCACCTGCTGCAGGCCCTGGAGGGCTGGCTGGTGGCCCAGGGCCGCCTGGCGCGTGCCCTGACCCTGCACCTGCAGCACCAAACCCGTCGCCACGAAGCCTGGCCCGACACGGTTTACCCCCTGCATCTGGCCGCGGCCGAGCACGCTGCGCAGGCGCTGCAGCGCCTGTGGGCTGAGCGCCTGCAGCGCCAAGCGGTGGTGGCGCCTGTGGTGGCTTTGCGCTTGGTTCTGCGGGTCAGCGAGCAAGCCGAATCCCCGGATCTGCAGCAGGCCTTGCCTTGGTCTACCCGGGCCCAAATCAGTGCCCTGCAACACCCACAAAACCAAGACCCGGCTGAAACCCAACATGCCCTGGCCCGGCTCTTGGACCGCCTGCAGGCCCGCCTGGGTGAGCAGGCGGTGCAGGGGTTGCGCTGTCACGACGACCACCGCCCTGAAAAAGCCAGTGCCCGCGTGGCCCTGACGGACCTGGCCCTGGCTGCGGTTTCAACCTTTTCGGGGTCTGCGGACCGGCCGGCGCGCCCGAACGAAACCCTCGCGGCTGGTCTGCCCGATATGCCCCGGCCCTTTTGGTTGCTGGCCGAGCCCGAGCCGCTGGAGGAGCTCCAGGGGCGACCGGTGCACCAGGGGGCTGTTCTGGTCTTGCGCACCCGCCCCGAACGCATCGAGGCGGGATGGTTCGATGGCGAACCCGTGTGCCGCGACTACCAGGTGGCCGAGGGGGCCGACCACCGCCTGCGCTGGGTGTTCCGCGAGCGCCGTGGCCCCGAGCTGGGGTGGTTTCTGCACGGCTGGTTCAACTGAGGCCGGTTTCCGTTACCCGCTTCCGTTGCCTGCATAAGCCCCTTGCGCCATCCCCCTACGCCAGCCCCCTACGCCAGCCCCCTACGTCAGCCCCCTGCGTCAGCCCCCCGCGTCAGTCACGCCCATCAGCGCCCCCACCACTGCGGCCGCCGACACAGCCCGGCAGTCCTGGGGCCGCGCGATGAAAAATCATCCAGCCCCTGTGCCTCGGCACGGGCGCGCAGCACGGCCAGGGCGCCGCCGGCCAGCGGGAAAGCCGGCGCCAGCGGCGACATCGGGCCCAATTCGCGCATCAACCGGTTGAACAGGCTGCGCGCCGGGCGGCCGCTGAACAGCCGCGTCAGGGCCGTTGCCCCTGGGCCCAGTTCGGCCGCACCGGAGGCCGCTGCCCTGACCAAGGCCTGCCGGTGCACAGCCGGGGTCTTGGCCTCGTCACACAACAGAAAGGCCGTGCCCACCTGCACCGCGGCTGCACCGGTCTGCAGAGCTGCGGCCACCGCTGGGGCATGGCCCAAGCCCCCGGCGGCCACGATGGGCAAGGACACCGCCGCCTTCAGGGCCGGGAGCAGGCGGTTCAAGGGCGCTTGGCCTTCCAGGTCGTGATCGGCCCGCAGGAAGTGCCCGCGGTGGCCGCCGGCCTCCAGGCCTTGGGCAATCACCACGTCGGCCCCGTGGGCCTGCAGCCACAGGGCTTCGTCCACGGTGGTGGCTGAACTCATCACCAGCGACCCGAAGCCCTTGACGCGGTCCAGCAGGGCGGCGCTGGGCAGGCCAAAGTGAAAGCTCACCACCGGCGGGCGGTGGGTGGCCAGCACATCGGCCAGGGCTGCCTGGAAGGGCTGGCGTTGCGGCGCCGGGGCGACTGGCTCGGCACCCAGGCCCCAGGGCTCGCGATAGGGCGCCAAGGCTCGGTGCCAGGCCGCCTCGCGTTCGGGGTCTTGTTCAGGGGGCTGGTGGCAGAAGAAGTTGACGTTGTAGGGCAGGCCCCGTGGCCCCAGTTCTCGCTGCAGGATGTGCAATTCACGATCCAGCGAGGCTGCGTTCAACAGGGCAGCCGGCAAAGAGCCCAGCGCACCGGCCTGGGATACGGCCACGGCCAGCACGCTGTCCTGCACCCCGGCCATGGGGGCTTGGATCAGCGGGTGTTGCAGGCGGGCCCGCAAGGCGGACCAGGTGTGGGGGTGTGGCATGCCGGGGCTTTCCGGTGGGGTTCGGCGGGCGGGCTGCACGGGCGCGGCGCGGTGCTCAGCTGCTGACGTGTGGAGCCCGAACCCTCCACACCGCATTTTTACGGAGGACGGCTCCTCCCGTGGCTTGCCTCGAGGGGGGATGGGGCTGAAATTTGCTGTATAAAAACACAGTATGTTGCCTGCGTACGCCGAGCTGCACTGCCGCAGCAATTTCAGCTTTCTCACCGGGGCCTCGCACCCCGAGGAGCTGCTGGCCCGTGCGGCGGAACTGGGCTATGAGGCCTTGGCCCTGACCGACGAGTGCTCGGTGGCCGGCGTGGTGCGGGCGCATGAAGAGCTCAAGCGCCAAGGCCCGTCGGGCACACGGCTTTTGCTGGGCACCCACCTGGACGTGGACCCTGGTGAGGCCCCACCCTCGGGCCTGGAGCAGGGCCTGCGTGTGGTGGTCTTGGCACACAACCGCCGCGGCTGGGGGCAGCTGTGCGAACTCATCACCCAGGCCCGCGCCCGCGCGCCCAAAGGGCTGTACTGTGCTTGGCCACAAGACCTGCTGGAGCACCAGGCGCTGGACAGCTGCACCGTGTTGCTCATCCCGCGGCGCAGCGACAGCCTGGCAGCCTTGCAGGCCCAGGCCCAGTGGTGCGCACAGGCCTTCGGCCCCCGTGCGGCAGTGGCGGTGCAACGCCTGTTGTGGGCCGACGATGCTCAGCTGCTGCAAGCCGTACAGACCGCGGTGCAGGCCCTGCAGGCACAAGGCCTGCTGCTGCCCATCGCGGCCACGGGCGATGTGCTCATGCACCGCCGCTCACGCAAGCCGGTGCAGGACACGCTCACCGCCATCCGCCTGCGCCGCTCTTTGTCGGCGTGCGGCACCGCCTTGGCCAGCAACGCCGAGCAACACTTGCGCTCGCGCCTGCAACTGGCCCAGCTCTACCGCCCCGAGTGGCTGCAGGCCTCGGTGGACATCGCCCGGCGTTGCACCTTCAAGCTGGATGAACTGCGTTACGAATACCCCGCCGAACTGGTGCCCGAAGGGCGCAGCCCCATCGAGCACTTGCGCGCGCTCACCGCTGAGGGAGCCTGCCAACGCCATCCCGATGGCGTGCCCGACGCCGTGCAGGCCCAGCTCGAGCGGGAGTTCGAGCTCATCGAAGCCTTGCGCTACGAGCCCTTCTTCCTGACCGTGCACGATCTGGTGCGCTTTGCGCGCAGCCGCGGCATCCTGTGCCAGGGTCGTGGCTCGGCCGCTAATTCGGCGGTGTGTTGGTGCCTGGGTATCACCGAAGTTGACCCTACCCAAACCACGCTGCTGTTCGAGCGCTTCATCTCGCGCGAGCGCGCCGAGCCGCCGGATATTGATGTGGACTTCGAACACGAGCGGCGCGAAGAAGTCATCCAGTACCTCTATGCCAAGTACGGCCCGCGTCGCTGCGCTTTGGCAGCGGCCGTTACTGCCTACCGAACCCGCAGCGCCGTGCGCGATGTGGGCTTCGCTCTGGGGCAGGACGCAGCCGTCATCGACAAGCTGGCCCGCTCGGTCCATGGCTTTGATGACCCGCAGCGCTTGCAGCGCAGCTTGGATGAACTGGGCTTGGACGCCCAGGCGCCGCCGCTGCAGCGCTGGCTGCAGCTTGTGCAGACGCTGCACCGCTTTCCGCGGCACTTGTCACAGCACACCGGTGGCTTTGTGATCGCAGCCGATCGCCTGTCCGCCCTGGTGCCCATTGAGCCGGCCAGCATGCCCGGGCGGCGCGTCATCCAATGGGACAAGGACGACCTCGAGTCTTTGGGCCTGCTCAAGGTGGATGTGCTGGCCCTGGGCATGCTCACCGTCATTCGCAAGACCCTGGCGTTGATGACGCAGTGGCACGGCTGGCCCACCAGCCAGCCCCGCCGCCGCCGCGCTGAGGCGTCACAGCCCTGGCGTGTGCAGGACATCCCACGTGAAGATCCGGCCACCTTCGCTATGGCCACCCGCGCCGACACCGTGGGCGTGTTTCAGATTGAAAGCCGCGCACAGCAAAGCATGTTGCCGCGCCTGAAGCCGCGCACCTTCTACGATTTCGTGGTGCAGGTGGCCATCGTGCGCCCCGGCCCCATTCAAGGCGGCATGGTGCACCCGTATTTGGAGCGCCGTGCGCTGCGCGAGCAAGGCACGCTGCCGCCTTCGCCCTACCCGGCTTTGGATGCAGCCCTGGGCCGTACCTTGGGCGTGCCCATCTTTCAGGAGCAGGTGATGCAGATCTGCGTCATCGCTGCGGGCTTCACGCCGGGCGAAGCTGACGGCCTGCGACGCTCCATGGCCGCCTGGCGCAAGAAGGGCGAGTTGCACGTCTTTCACGACCGCATCGTGCAGGGCATGGTGCAGCGTGGCTACCCAGTGGATTTCGCCCAGGGCATCTTTGCCCAGATTGAAGGCTTTGGCGAATATGGCTTCCCGGAAAGCCATGCCTACAGCTTCGCGCTGCTGTCCTATGTGAGCGCCTGGATGAAGTGCCACGAACCCGAGGCCTTCTTGGCCGCGCTGCTCAATTCGCAGCCCATGGGCTTTTACGGCCCTTCGCAGCTGGTGCAAGACGCCCGTCGCCACGGGGTGCAGGTGCGGCCAGCGGAGGTGCAGCACAGCCATTGGGATTGCACGCTGGAGCCTGTCCGTGAAAGCCCCGGCGCGCGCCCGGCGGTGCGCTTGGGTTTGCGGCTGGTCAGTGGGTTGCCGCAGACAGTGGCGCAGGCCTTGGTGCAGGCGCGCACCCAGGCCCTGTTTGTCGATGTGCAGGACCTCGCGCGGCGGGCCGGCCTGTCGGCGGCCGACCTTCAGCGGCTGGCCCGGGCAGATGCGCTGCAGGAGTTGGCGGGCCATCGGCGGCAACAACTGTGGCAGGCCAGCGGCGTGCAGCGGCCGGCCCACAGTGCAGCGGTCACGGCTGACCTCTTCGAGCACAACTCGGCGCCTGAAGCCGCTGCCCCCGAGCTGCCCGCCGCGCCCGAAGGCCAAGCCATCACCTTGGATTACGCCAGCACCGGCTTGAGCCTGCGCCGCCACCCTTTGGCCCTGATGCGCCCGCGCCTGCAGCAACGGGGCTGGCACAGTGCCCAAGCCCTGCAGCAATGGCCCGATGGTCGGCGGGCCTGGGCCTGTGGTCTGGTCACCATGCGCCAGCAGCCTGTCACGGCCAAGGGCACCACCTTCATCACCTTGGAAGATGAAACCGGCTGTGTGAATGTGATCGTCTGGCGCCACATCCGGGAGCAACAGCGTTTGGTGGTGCTGCAGGCCCGCCTCTTGGCGGTGGTGGGCCAATGGCAGAACCGAAATGGCGTGCAGCACCTGGTGGCCCGGCGCCTCTTGGATGTCTCACCCTGGTTGGGGGAACTGGCCCGTGCCACTGCTTCCCGAGATTTCCGCTGAGGCCTGCACCCCGCAGGCCGGCGCGCGCCCGTCCTCTGTTAGCCTTGCGTGTTGAACCGGCGTGCCCGGCGCAGCCCTCTCTTTTGCAGCGCACACCCAAGACCATGCCCCGCATCTTTTGCATCGCCAACCAAAAAGGCGGCGTCGGCAAAACCACCACCACAGTGAACTTGGCCGCTGGCCTGGCCCGCATCGGCCAGCGTGTGCTGGTGGTCGACCTCGACCCTCAAGGCAATGCCAGCACGGGCTCGGGCGTGGACAAGCGCACCCTGGAGCTCAGCGTCTACGACGTGCTCTTGGAACAGGCCGGCATCGCCGAAGCCCGCCGGCGCAGCGAGCAAGGCGGCTATGACGTGTTGGCCGCCAACCGCGAGTTGGCCGGGGCCGAGGTAGAGCTGGTGGGCCTGGAACACCGCAACACCCGGCTGCGCCAAGCCCTGGCCACCGTGGCGGCCGACTACGACTTCGTGCTCATCGACTGTCCGCCGTCCCTGAGCCTGCTGACCCTCAACGGCCTGTGCAGTGCGCATGGGGTCATCGTGCCCATGCAGTGCGAATACTTCGCGCTGGAAGGCCTGACCGACCTGGTCAACACCATCAAGCAGGTGCACGCCAACCTCAACCGCGACCTGCAGATCATCGGCTTGCTTCGGGTGATGTTCGACCCGCGTATCACCTTGCAGCAGCAGGTCAGCGAGCAGCTCAAGGCGCACTTCAAGAACAAGGTGTTCAACACCGTCATTCCGCGCAATGTGCGCCTGGCCGAGGCCCCGAGCTATGGCCAAGCCGGCGTGGTGTTCGACCCGTCTTCGCGCGGGGCGCAGGCCTACATCGCCTTTGCGCAGGAAATGGCGGAGCGCATCGGTACGATGCGCTGAGCCGAGCGCCGGGCCGTTGCGGCGCTGCGTTGCTGGCGCCCTTGCACCTGCCCCGGCGCTGGGCGCCAAGCCCCTGGCACCTGGGCCTACAGCCCCAGCGACTCCTCGCAGCCCAGGTGCACATTCATCGCTTGCACAGCCGCACCGCTAGCGCCCTTGCCCAGGTTGTCCAAGCGGGCCATCAGTAGGGCCTGCTCTGCATTGGCGAAGACAAACAGGTCCACCCGGTTGGTGTCGTTGCAGGCCTGCACATCAAAGAAACCGGTGGCCAAGGTGTCGGGGTCGGACAGCGGCATCACGCGGATGAAGCGCTCGCCCGCGTAGTGCTGCACCAGCGCGTCGTGCAGTTGGGCACCTGTTACACCCGGCGCCAGCATTGACAGGTGCAGCGGCACGCTCACGGATAGCCCCTTGTAAAAGTTGCTCACGATCGGTATGAACAACGGCGCGCGGCGCAGGCCCGTGTGGGCCATCATCTCCAGTATGTGCTTATGTGCAAGTGTCAGCCCATACGGGCGGGGCGAGCTTAGCAGCGGGTCGCCACCGGGCAATGCGGCGGCTTCATAAGCCTCGATCATTTTCTTGCCGCCGCCCGAGTAGCCGGTGATGGAGGTGGCGCTGATGGCCTGCTCGGGCTGCAGCAGGCCGGCGTCCACCAAGGGCCGCATCAGCAAGATGAAGGCCGATGCATGGCAGCCTGGGTTGGCAATGCGCTTGGACGCGCGTATGGCCTGGCGCTGGCCAGCCTGTAACTCGGGCAGGCCGAAGACCCAAGCCGGGTCGGTGCGAAAAGCGGTGCTCGCATCGATCAGGCAGGTATCCGGGTTGCGCACCAACGCAGCGGCTTCGCGGGACGCTGCATCGGGCAGGCACAAGAACGCCACATCGGCCGCATCGAGCAGCTGGGCCCGCTCGGCGGGGTCCTTGCGCTTTTCTGGATCAATCCGCAGCACCTCAAGGTCCGAACGCACGGCCAGGTATTCGTGGATGCGCAACCCGGTCGTGCCTTCCTGGCCGTCGACGAATACGGTGTGGCGTCGGCTCATCGCGGGGTGTCCTGTGTTCTGAAATGAGAGCGGCAAGAGGCGGCTGAAGAGGAAAGCCGGCCTCAAGCGCAAGCAGCCAGCGGCACTCGACAGCCGTGCAAACCCCCAAGGATACGGCACCCCTGCGAAAGGGCCATGACGGCACAATCTGGCCGGAACCCTGCTTTACCCGTATCAGATTTACCCGCACCACATGGCAACCAAGAAGAAAGGCCTCGGCTTGGGGCTCGAGGCCCTGCTGGGCCCCATCCGCAGCGTCGACGCCGATGAGGCCACCGCGCGCGCGCTGCGCGCTCTGCCCATCGGGCAGTTGCGAGCCGGTCAGTACCAACCCCGGCGGGTGATGGACGAAGGATCGCTCTACGAGTTGGCCGAGAGCATCCGCACCCAAGGGGTCCTGCAGCCGCTGCTGGTGCGGCCGATCGGCGAAAGCGGCTACGAGATCATCGCCGGCGAACGCCGTTTCCGGGCCTCGCAACTGGCCGGTCTCGACGAGGTCCCGGTGCTGGTGCGCGAGGTGGATGACCAGCAGGCGGCCATCATGGCCCTGGTGGAAAACATGCAGCGGGAAGACCTCAACCCGCTGGAAGAGGCCCGGGGTCTGCAGCGTCTGGTCCAGGAGTTCGGCTTTACCCACGAACAAGCGGCTCAGGCCGTGGGCCGCTCACGCAGCGCAGCCACCAACCTGCTGCGCCTGCTGCACTTGTCCCAGCAGGTGCAACAGATGCTGATGGCCGGCGACCTCGACATGGGCCATGCCCGCGCCCTGCTGCCGCTGGACGGTGGGCGTCAGGTGCTGGTGGCCCAAGAGGTGGTCGCCAAGAAGCTGTCGGTGCGCGAGGCCGAGCGTTTGGCTGCGCGCGCCCTCAAGCCTGAAAAAACGGCCGCTGCAACGGCCAGCCGACAGGCCACCGCGCAAGGCCGTAACCGAGACCTTGGCCGCATCGAGGAGGCCCTGGCCGACCGACTGGCGGCACCCGTGGAGGTTCGCGTCTTGCGCCGCACCCCGCGTGGCGAAGCGGGTGAGGTGTCGATCGGCTTCGGCTCGCTCGAAGAGCTCAACGGCTTGCTGCAGCGCCTGGGGCTGCCCGAGGCCTGAGCCGTAGACCCCATCGTGACTTTCTGCGCAGCTTGAGGCCCGACGGGTTTTACATTTTGAGGCGGCGGTGTTAACCTATTCCGCCCTAGCTTGTCAATCAGGCCTAGCTGTTGGAGGGACCATGGACCTTGCAGACTCTGCGCGTGCATCGCAGGCACCTCTTCAGGGGACAGATCAACAGCAGCCGCAGGCCGAGAGCAGTATTGGAGCGGGCGTGGGATCAGCCGCCCTGGCCGCGATCGCAGCCGCCTCGCTGGCGGCCTGTGGCGGTGGCGGCTCCGCAGCGCCGATCACCAGCACCCCTTCGGCCGTGGGGCCGCCCACGGGTGAGGCCATCACCGCCGAGCGCGCTGCGCGCTTTCTCATCCAGGCGGCTTTCGCGGCTACCGACGGCCAGATCGCCAGGGTGCAGGCCTTGGGCTACTCGGCCTGGATTGACGAACAGTTCGCGATGCCGCGCAGCCTGTCGAACTGGGACTGGATGGACAGCAAGGGCTACCAGGTGGTGGCCAACGTCGACAACTTCACTGGCTTTGAAAACAGCTTGTGGCGCAAGTTGATCTCCTCGCCTGATGGGCTGCGCCAGCGCATGACGCTGGCCTTGTCGGAGATCTTCGTGGTGTCCATCGTCGGCCTGCCGGTGTCCTGGCGCGGATTCCTGGCCGCTGGCTATGTGGACCTCTTGGAGTCCCACGCCTTCGGCAACTATCGGCAACTCCTGCAGGACGTGACGCTATCGCCGGCCATGGGCGTGTACTTGAACACGCGCGGCAACCAGAAGGCCAATGCGGCCACCGGCCGAGTGCCTGATGAGAACTACGCCCGCGAAGTGATGCAGTTGTTTTCGATCGGCTTGGTCGAGTTGGAGCTTGACGGCACGCTCAAGGGCGGCAAAGCCCAGGAGACCTACAACGTGCAGACCATCAGCCAGCTGGCGCGGGTGTTCACCGGCTGGGACCTCGACGGGTCCAACCGCACCGAAGCCGGCTACACCCGTCGCCCCATGGTCAACCTGCCTGCACGCTACGACACCGATGCTAAGACTGTTCTGGGCACCCCAATTGCGGCCGGCGTGCTGGCAGCACAGGCCCTGCAAACCACCTTGGACACCCTGTCACGCCACCCCAATGTGGCGCCCTTCATCTCGCGCCAGCTGATCCAGCGCTTCGTCACCAGTGCACCGACGCCCAGCTACATCGCACGCGTGGCCTCCGCCTTCAACGATAACGGCCAGGGACAGCGCGGGGACTTCAAAGCGGTCATCAAGGCCATCCTGCTGGACGACGAGGCCCGGCGCGACCCCAGCCCGGCCGATACCACGCGTGGCCGTCTGCAGGAACCCATCGCCCGTTTCATCCAGTGGGCACGTACCTTTAGCCTAGGCTCACCCACCGATCTGTGGAACATCGGCAACACGGCTGATCCGGTTACGCGCCTGGGCCAAAGCCCGATGCGCTCGCCCTCGGTGTTCAACTTCTTCCGTCCCGGCTATGTCCCGCCGAACACCGAACTGGGCCGTCAAGGCATCACCGCCCCCGAGTTCGACATCGCTGACGAGTCCACTGTCGTGGGTTGGGTGAACTTCGCGCAGACCTTTGTGGCCTCCGGCGTGGGCGAGACACGGCCGGCTTACACCGCCGAGGTGGCCCTGGCCGGCGACCCTGCTGCCCTGGTGCAGCGCGTGGCCAGGCTGTTGGCGCCGGGGGGCCTTTCGGCCAACACCCAGAGCCTGATCACGCAAGCGGTGGCCGCCATGCCCGCCACCACCGATGCCAACCGGCTCAACCGCGTGTACGCCGCGGTGCTGCTGGTCTTGGCCACGCCCGAGTACCTGGTTCAAGTCTGAAAGCCCAGCCATGAACGATTTCAACCGCAGCACGCGACGCGCCTTTGTTCAACGGATGGGCCAACTGGGTTTGGCCGGTGCCGCCGCACCTTGGGCCTTGAACTTGGCGGCCATGAGCGAGGCTGCTGCGCAGTCCAGCACCGCCAGCGACTACAAGGCCTTGGTGTGTGTGTTCCTGTAT
Source organism: Betaproteobacteria bacterium (assembly GCA_016868355.1). GTDB lineage: Bacteria > Pseudomonadota > Gammaproteobacteria > Burkholderiales > Burkholderiaceae_C > RFTU01. The sequence continues at coordinate 157,880 of VGHB01000003.1, forward strand.
GGGGGCAATGACCACTACAACACCATCGTGCCTTTTGATGACATCAACCACGCCAACTATCAACGTGTCAGATCTGGCATCACGCTGCAGCGCTCTGCCCTGACCCCAAACGCCTTGCCCATTGGAACGGGCGAGGGACTGGCCTCCAGCGTCAACGGCATGGCGCCAGGCCGCCAGGTTGCGTTAGCGCCAGAGCTCAGCGGCTTGATGCCCATTTTCAACAAGGGCGAGTTGGGTTTGATTTTTAACATCGGTACCCTCGTGCAGCCCACCACCAAGGCTCAATACACTGCGGCTAACGTACCGCTGCCGCCCAAGCTTTTTTCGCACAACGACCAGCAGTCGGTTTGGCAGAGCTCAAAACCCGAGGGGGCTACGTCGGGTTGGGGTGGTCGCATTGGAGACTTGTTCCTGTCGAGCAATGGGCGCACCACTTTTACTTGCGTGAACGCCAGTGGTAACGCGGTATTCATGAGCGGACGTGAAGCGGTGCAGTACCAGGTCAGCACGACGGGTGCGGTGGCCATGCGGGGACTGGGAGCCCCGCTGTTCGGCTCTCAAGCGTGCAGCACGGCCTTGCGTGAGTTGGTGACAGCGCCCCATACGCATTTGATGAGATCGGAGTACGCGCGCATCACTTCTCGCGCCCTGGATGCACAGGTAGCCTTGTCTTCTGCCTTGGCAGGCCTTCCGCAGTTGCAGACGGTATTCCCAGCTGGAACGCTGTCGCAGCAACTCCAGATGGTGGCACGCATGATTTCCTCGCGGAACCAGCTATCCGTCAAGCGACAGGTTTTCTTCGTGTCCCTGGGTGGCTTCGACCTTCATGACTACCTCTTGACTCAGCATCCTGGACTGAAGTCTCAATTGGGCGAGTCGCTCAAGTCCTTCCACGCGGCCATGGGTGAACTTGGCGTGGCCCAGCAGGTCACCACCTTCACCGCCAGCGATTTCGGTCGAACGCTGACATCTAATGGCGACGGCAGTGACCACGGTTGGGGTAGCCATCACTTCATCATGGGGGGGGCCGTACAAGGGGGGCGCTTCTATGGCCGCTATCCCGATGTGGCCGTCAACGGCCCCGACGATGTAGGCCAAGGCCGCCTGTTGCCCACCACCGGCGTGGACCAACTGGCCGCCACCTTGGCCACCTGGATGGGCGTAAATGCCAGCGACTTGCCCTTGGTGGTGCCCAACATCGGCAACTACAGCGTGCGCGACTTGGGTCTGATGCGGCGGGTGTGATGGCCTCTCGGCCCGATCAGGGGCAAGCAGGGCCGGCCACTCCGCGGGGTGGCGCTGCGCAGGCCAGCCAGGCCCTGTCGTTGGGGGCACTGCCCTGCGCGCGATCTGATGCGTCACCCGACGCGCCACCCGACGCGCCGCTCGGCGTATGGCCTGGTGCACGCGCCGGAGCAACAGCTGGCGCACTGGCCTTGGCCGGTTGCGCCACAGCACCCGATGCCCCCATTTCAACGCCTGCCCATGCCGCTGCAGCGCAGGCCGCGGCCGGCCTCACGCCACAACAGGCCTCACGCTTTCTGGCCCAAGCCGCCTTTGGCGCCACGCCCGAGTCCATTGCCCGGGTGCAGGCCATCGGCCCCGAGCAGTGGATCGACGAACAGATCGCCATGCCGCCCACGCAAGGCCACGTGGCCTGGCTGCACGAGAACGACTATGCGCACGAGCGCTTCCGCAACACCGTACAGGGCACCGAAAACACCCTGTGGCGCAAGCTGATCGACTCCCCCGATGCCCTGCGCCAGCGGGTCACGTGGGCGTTGTCTGAAATCTTCGTGGTGTCCATTCCCGGCTTGCCCGTGGCCTGGCGCCCCTTTGTGGCGGCGCACCACATGGACCTGCTGGAGGCCCATGCTTTCGGCCGCTACCGTGATCTGTTGGGCGCGGTCACCTTGTCGCCGGCCATGGGCGTGTACCTGAACATGCGCGGCAACCGAAAGGCCGATCCGGCCACCGGTCGCATGCCCGACGAGAACTATGCGCGCGAGGTGTTGCAGCTGTTTTCCATCGGTTTGCTGGAACTGCGCCCGGATGGCCGGCCGCGCACCGACTGGCGTGGCCGCCCGATCGAAACCTATGACCAGTCCACAGTGGCCGGCCTTGCGCGCGTATTCACCGGCTGGAACCTGGACCGGTTTGATCGCAACCGCCAGGACTGGGCCAGCCGCCCGATGGTCTTCAACCGTGCACAGCACGAGCCCGGTGAGAAACGCTTTTTGGGCCACACGATTGCAGCCGGCACACCAGGCCCTCAGGCCTTGGAGCAGGCGCTGGATGTGATCGCGGCCCACCGCAATGTGGGGCCCTTCATCGGCCGGCAGCTGATACAGCGCCTGGTCACGAGCAACCCCAGCCCCGCCTATGTGCGCCGTGTGGCGCAAGCGTTCGCCGACAACGGCCAAGGCGTGCGGGGCGACCTGGGCGCGGTGGTGCGGGCGGTTCTCTTGGACGAGGAGGCCCGACGCGACCCCTCACCGCAGGAGCGGGAGGCCGGGCGGCTGCGCGAGCCCGTTGAGCGCTTTGTGCAGTGGGCGCGCACCTTTGGGGCCACCTCGAACAACCGCAAGTGGGCCATCGGGATCACCGGCGATGCCGCCACGCGCTTGGGCCAAAGCCCGCTGCGCGCACCTTCGGTTTTCAACTTCTTTCGCCCCGGCTACCTCCCACCGAACTCGGCGCTGGCCGCGCGCGGCCTGCAAGCCCCGGAGTTTCAACTGGTGCACGAGTCATCGGTGGTGGCCTGGGTGAACTTTGCCCAGCAGTTTGTAGGCGCCGGCATAGCTGATGTAAGGGCCGACTATGCGCGTGAACTGCCGTTGGCCGGTGACGCGCAGGCCTTGGTCGCGCATATCGACCTGCTGTTGGCCGCCGGCGCGCTGTCAGGCGCGGCACGCGAGCTGATCACGCAAGCGGTGCAATCGATGCCGGCGCAAACCCCGGCCCAACAGCGCGCCCGCGTGCTGGCGGCGGTGCACCTGGTGTTGTGCTCGCCAGACTACCTGGTGGCGGTGTAGCGAAGGCGGCTGCGGCGAAGGCGGCTGCGGCGAAGGCGGCTGGGAACGTCCCGGCGCCTGCGCTCAAAGCTGGAAGATCTTGCCCGGGTTCATCACATTATGTGGGTCCAGCGCGCGCTTGATCGAGCGCATCAACGACAGCGCGCCTTCACCAGCTTCGTCGAGCAAGAAGCCCTGCTTGTGTAGGCCGATCCCGTGTTCGCCAGTGCAGGTGCCTTCCAGCCGTAGCGCGCGCGCCACCAATTGCGCATTTAGGCGCTCAGCCGTCTCGCGCTCCTGAGGCTGGCCGGGGTCGATCAGGTAGCCCACATGGAAGTTGCCGTCGCCCACATGCCCTACGATGAAGTAAGGCAGGCCCGAGGCGTCAGCCTCGGCCACGGTTTCGTTGATGCACTCGGCCAGGCGTGAGATCGGCACACAGGTGTCGGTGGTCACGCTGCGGCAGCCCGGTTTCGTCTGCAAAGCGGCGAAGTACGCATGGTGGCGTGCCGTCCATAACCGGGTGCGCTCCTCGGGGGTGCTGGCCCATTCGAAGGCTTGACCACCAAAGTCGTGGGCGATCTCTTGCACCGTCTGCGCTTGCTCGGTTGTGCTGGCCGGGCTGCCGTGGAACTCCATGAGCAGCATGGGCGACTCTTTAAGCCCTAGCTTGTCGTGTGCATTGACCGCGCGCACCGAGTTCACATCGAGCAGCTCCACCCGCGCAATCGGCACGCCGAGCTGGATGACTTGGATGGTGGTCTGTACGGCGGCGTCCACGCTGGGGAAGGAACACACCGCTGCAGTGATCGACTCGGGTACGGGGTAGAGCTTGAGCGTGATCTCGCACATCACGCCCAGCGTGCCCTCGCTGCCCACGAACAGCCGCGTGAGGTCGTAGCCGGCGCTGCTTTTGCGGGCCCGCGTGCCGGTCTTGATCACCGATCCATCGGCGGTGACCACGGTCAGGCCCAAGACGTTTTCACGCATGGTGCCGTAGCGCACCGCGTTGGTGCCGCTGGCGCGTGTGGCCGCCATGCCGCCCAAGGTGGCGTCGGCACCTGGGTCGATGGGAAAGAAAAGGCCCGTGTCTTTGAGCTCTCGGTTGAGCTGCATCCGCGTCACGCCGGCCTGTACCGTGACTGTTTGGTCTTGTGCATCAATACGCAGCACGCGGTTCATGCGCGAGAGGTCGATCGAAACACCACCCTGCACCGCCAAGAGATGGCCTTCCAGGGACGAGCCGGCACCAAAGGGAATCACCGGCACGCCGCGCTGGGCTGCCAGAGCTACGACTTGCGACACCTCTTCGGTGCTTTCGCAGTAGACGACCGCTTCGGGCGGTGGCACATCAAAAGGGGACTCATCGCGGCCATGCTGTTCCCGCACCGCCCGTGCGGTGGAGCAGCGCGGGCCTAAGGCCGTCTGCAGGGCCTCGATCATGGCCGCCGGTACCGGGCGCGGCGTCAAGATAGGCCATTGGGTAGGGTCAAGTGGTGCATTCATGGTGCATACAGGGCTCGCAGTGTCCCGTGTTTTGAGCCTCCGGCCGAACCCAGATGCCGGCAGGAGCGGCGGCATGCGCCGGGCTGGGGATTAAAAGCTTCAAGGTAGCATATTGCCATGGCCAACCGACTGACACAAATTACCACCCGAACCGGCGACGACGGTACCACGGGACTGGGCGATGGCACTCGAGTGCCCAAGCATCACCTGCGGGTTCAAGCCATGGGTGATGTTGATGAGCTCAACTCCCACATCGGGGTGCTGTTGGCCGAAGTGCTGCCCAGTGAGGTGCGCGAACTCCTGGTTGTGGTCCAGCACGAACTCTTCAATCTCGGGGGCGAACTGTCGATACCGGGATTCGAGCTGCTCAAGGACACGGCCTTGTTGCGCCTGGACGAAGCCCTGGAGCACCACAATGCCCAGTTGCCGCGCTTGAAAGAGTTCATCTTGCCCGCCGGCACCCGCAGCGCAGCCTTGGCCCATGTGTGTCGCACCGTGGCCCGCCGCGCTGAGCGTTCGGTGGTGCTGCTCAGTTCTCAAGACCCCAGCGTGCGCGCGGCCCCACGCCAGTTCCTCAACCGCTTGAGCGACCTGATGTTCGTGCTGGCCCGGGTGCTCAACCGAGCCAACCTCGATGGGCTGGGCGGCGACGATGTGTATTGGCAAAGCGAGCGGCTGGCCCGCGAGTAGCCTGATGCCCGAGCGGCTGGCCCGCGAGTAGCCTGATGCCCGAGCGGCTGGCCCGCGAGTAGCCTGATGCCCGAGCGGCTGGCCTGAGCACCTTACAGCCGTCGCACCTTTACAGAGCGGCCCTTGACCTTACCCGCATTCAGCCCTCGCAGCGCTTGCTCGGCCACCTCCGCGCGCACCGCCACATAGGTCGAAAAGTCGTTGAGGTCGATGCGACCGATGTCGCCGCCCTGCAACCCAATGTCTTTGGTCAGGGCCCCCAGCACATCACCGCGTCGAATCTTCTCCTTGCGCCCACCCAGAATCTGCAGGCTTACCATGGTTGGCTGCAAGGGCTGGCCATGACTTCGGTCGATCAAGTCTGCCACTGGGTACCAGCGGCTTTCTCGGCCCATCTGCTGCTCAATGCGCCCCACCCGGCCCATGTCGTCCAGGCTGGCCAGGTTGATTACCAGGCCCTGCTCGCCGGCGCGCCCGGTGCGCCCCGAGCGGTGCACATGCACCTCCGCCTCGGGTGAAACGTCCACATTGATCACCGCCTCCAGCTTGGCGATGTCCAGGCCGCGGGCGGCCACGTCAGTGGCCACCAGCACCGAACAACTGCGCTGCGCAAAGCGCACCAGCACCTGGTCACGTTCGCGCTGTTCCAAGTCGCCGTGCAGCGCCAGCGCCACAAGGCCCTGCGCCTGCAGCACCGCCACCAGGTCGCGGCACTGCTGTTTGGTGTTGCAAAAGGCCAGGGTGCTGTCCGGTCGAAAATGGTTGAGCGCCAGGCCCACGGTGTGCAAGCGCTGGTCTTCTGCCACTTCGTAGAAACGCTGCTCGATCTGCTGTTGGCTGTGCTGCTCTGCCAGGACCACCATCACCGGTTCGCGCTGATAGCGCGCGGCCAGTTGCGCCACATTCGGCGGGTAGGTGGCTGAAAACAGCAGTGTTTGCCGCTTGGCTGGTGGCGGCAGGTGGCGGGCCACGGCCGCGATGTCGTCTGCAAATCCCATATCCAGCATGCGGTCGGCCTCATCGAGCACCCAGGTATTCACCGCGCCCAGGGCCAAGCTGCCGCGCTCAAGGTGGTCCAGGATGCGGCCGGGCGTGCCCACAGCGATGTGCGCGCCATGCTCCAGGCTGGCCAACTGCGGCCGCATGGTGGCGCCGCCGCTTAGGGTCAGCACCTTGATGTTGTCTTCGGCCCGCGCCAGGCGCCGAACTTCCTGGGTAACCTGGTCGGCCAATTCGCGGCTGGGGCACAACACCAGGGCCTGCACCGCCAAGCGCCGTGGGTTCAGGTTGGCCAGCAGCGGCAGGCTGAAGGCAGCGGTTTTGCCGCTGCCGGTTTGGGCCTGTGCGATCAGGTCTTTGCCGGCCAGTGCCAAGGGCAGGCTGGCCGCCTGGATGGGGGTCATCGAGGCGTAGCCCATCTGCCGCAGATTGGCCAGCACGTGGGCCGGCAGGGGCAGGATCGAAAAGTCCAGCGGGTGGACCATCAGGCTTGGCGACGCATCTGCACCGCTCGGCTCAGGATGCCCAAGACTTGAAGTGATTGCGCCCACCCAATACAGGCGTCGGTGATGCTTTGTCCGTAGGCCAGCGCATTGGGCTGGTCTTTGCCTGGGGTGAACTTCTGGGCGCCTGCCTTGAGATGGCTTTCCACCATCACGCCGAAGATGGAGCGGCTGCCGCCGCTCATCTGCGCCGCCACATTCCGCGCCACATCCACTTGCCTTTCATGCTGCTTGGAGCAGTTGGCGTGGCTGAGATCCACCATCAAGGAGGTCGGCAGCTTGGCCGCTTCAAGCTGTTTGCAGGCAGCAGCCACGCTGGCCTCGTCGTAGTTGGGGGCCTTGCCGCCCCGCAGGATGACATGGCAGTCCCGGTTGCCCTTGGTCTCCACAATCGCCACTTGGCCGTTCTTGTGCACCGACAAAAAGTGGTGGGGGCGCGACGCGGCTTGGATGGCATCCAGCGCGATCTTGATATTGCCGTCGGTGCCGTTCTTGAAGCCGATGGGCGCGCTGATGCCGCTGGCCAGTTCCCGGTGCACCTGGCTTTCGGTGGTGCGTGCGCCGATGGCGCCCCAGGAAATCAGGTCGCCGATGTACTGCGGCGAAATCACATCCAGGAATTCGCTGGCCGCAGGAAGCCCGAGACGGTTGATTTCCAGCAGCAGTTGCCGCGCCATGCGCAGGCCCTCATCGATGCGGTAGCTTTCATCCAGGTAGGGATCGTTGATCAGTCCCTTCCAGCCGACGGTGGTGCGGGGCTTTTCAAAGTACACCCGCATCACGACTTCCAGGGTGTCCTTGTAGGCTTCACGCTGCTCGCGCAATTTACGCGCGTAGTCCACCGCCGCGGCCGGGTCGTGGATGGAGCAGGGCCCCATGATTATCAGCAAGCGGTCGTCTCGCCCATGCAGGATGTTGCTGACGGTGTGGCGGGTGTGGCTGATCAGCCCCTCAATGGGCGTATTGCGCACCGGGAAGAATCGGATCAGGTGTTCAGGGGGCGGCAGCGGCATCACGTCTTGGATCCTCTGGTCGTCGGTCTGGCTGGTTCGATCGGGCGGGCTGACCCAGCTGTCGGGGGAGGCTTGGGTGGTTTTGGCATTCATGCGTTAGGCTCCTCGGGGTCTGCGCTGTGCGGATGTGGAAAAGGGCAAGGGGGCGAAAAAAAACCGCCGGGGGTCCGGCGGTTTTTTGGGGGCTTGGCTTGCGTTCGTGCTGCTTACGCGAGGGCCTCTCCAACCGCCGGGCGGTGCGAGAACCGAAAGTAAGCAAAGAAAAACGGTGCGAAGCGCATGGCTAAATGCTAACACGCGCAGGCGTGCGCTGCGCTGAAGGGCCCGCCAGCGGTAACTTCAGTCGGCGCTCACCGGGGGGGTCATCGGGAAGGGGTGCTTGCCCGGCGGGTTGTACAGGTGGTTCATGAAGGCCATCCAGTGCTCAGCGCGCTGCATGGCGTACTGGGCGCCAAAGCCTGCGATCATCAGGGCGGCAGGCCGAACAAGACGAAAAAGGCGATTCCAAAGCCCATGTAAAGGCCTTATGCGGCAAACAAGGAGGCGATCGTTAGCCCAAGCCGATACCGCAGTAGCGCCGAGGGAGTCTGGCCTCAGGCCGTGCCGCCCACGGTCAAGCCGTCGATGCGCAAGGTGGGCTGGCCCACGCCCACCGGCACGCTTTGCCCCTCTTTGCCGCAGGTGCCCACGCCAGTGTCAAGCTGCAGGTCGTTGCCGATCATCTTCACGCGGGTCAGCGCATCGGGCCCGTTGCCGATGATGGTGGCGCCTTTCACGGGGTACTGAATCTTTCCGTTTTCCACCCAGAAGGCTTCGCTGGCGCTGAATACGAACTTGCCGCTGGTGATGTCGACTTGACCACCGCCGAAATTGGTCGCGTACAGCCCCTTCTTGATGCTGAGCAGGATTTCCTCAGGCGCCTTGTCACCGGCCAGCATGTAGGTGTTGGTCATGCGCGGCATCGGCACATGCGCATAGCTTTCGCGCCGCCCATTGCCCGTGGGCCGCACCTTCATCAGGCGCGCATTCATTGAGTCTTGGATGTAGCCGCGCAGGATGCCGTCTTCAATCAGCACGGTGCGCTGTGAGGCATGCCCTTCGTCGTCCACGTTGAGCGAGCCGCGGCGGTCGGGGAGGGTGCCGTCGTCCAGCACCGTCACACCCTTGACCGCCACGCGCTGCCCGATGCGGCCGGCGAAGGCGCTCGAGCCCTTGCGGTTGAAGTCGCCCTCCAGGCCATGTCCGATGGCTTCGTGCAACAGGATGCCCGGCCAACCCGGGCCCAGCACCACGGTCATCTCGCCGGCCGGGGCGGGGCGGCTTTCCAGGTTCGTCAAGGCTGCGCGGGTGGCGTGCTGCACATACTCAGCCAGCCGTTCGTCGGTGAAATAGCCCAGCGGGTAGCGCCCGCCGCCACCGCCTGAGCCCACTTCTCGACGCCCGTTCTGTTCGGCGATCACGGTCAGGCTCAATCGAACCAGGGGACGCACATCGGCCGCGCGGGTGCCGTCGGCGCGGGCCACCATCACCACGTCGTACTCGGCGGCCACACCAGCCATCACCTGAACGATGCGAGGGTCCTGGGCGCGGGCCATTTTCTCCATACGCTCCAGCAGGGCCACTTTGCCCGCGCTGTCCAGGGTGCCGATGGGGTCGGTGGTGCCGTAAAGCAAGCGGCTCGAAGACACCATGGGCTTGTTTGCGCCCACCTTGACGCGGCGGCTCTGGCCAGCTGCGGCGATCGTGCGCACCGTGCGGGCTGCGTCCAGGAGGGCCGCCTCAGAAATGTCGTCCGAGTAAGCGAAGGCGGTTTTCTCGCCGGCCACCGCGCGCACGCCCACGCCCTGGTCGATGCTGAAAGAGCCACTCTTGACGATGCTCTCTTCCAGACTCCACCCCTCATGGCGGGTGAATTGAAAGTACAGGTCTGCGTCGTCGATGCGGTGCTCCCCGATGGTGGCCAACGCGCGTGCCAGGTGGGCCTCTTGCAAGCCGTTGGGTTTGAGCAGCAATCCGTCGGCAATCGCCAGGCGTTCAAGGGTGGGTTCGCGTGAGATCATCGTTTGATTCTAGGCATCGGCCACGCCTTCGCCTTGAGCATCCTTTAAATCCAGGGCCCATTGGTAAAGGCGCTTTTTCGGCAAGCCGGAGATTTCAGCACCCAGGGTGGCCGCTTGCTTGACGGGCAGGTCTTGCAACAGGATGGCCAAGACCCGGTGGGCGGCTTGCTCCTCAGGTGTGGACGGTTCGGCACGGCTGGGGGAGCCCAAATGCCGCGCCTCGGGTGCCGCCGACGAGCCTCCCACCGCGCCGTGCAGCACCAGCACGAACTCACCGCGGCGGCGGTTGGGGTCCGCCGCCAGCCACGCGGGCCACTCGCCAGCGGTCAGGGTGTGGACGGCCTCAAACTGTTTGGTCAGCTCTCGGGCCACGGTCAAGCGGCGCGCTGGGCAGGCCTGGGCCAGTTCCTCTGCCAAGGCTTCCACGCGGTGGGGAGACTCGAACAACACCACGCTGCAGGCGTCGATCACCGCCGCTCGCAGGGCCGCGGCCCGCTCAGAGCCCTTGAAGGGCAGAAAACCGATGAAGCGAAAGCCCTGCTTGGATACATCGCCTGCCACGCTGAGCGCGGCCAAGGCGCTGCTGGCCCCGGGCAAGGGCAGGCACCGACAACCCGCTTTGCGCACGGCTTGCACCAGCGCGGCACCTGGGTCGCTGACTGCCGGTGTGCCCGCATCGCTGACATAGGCCACGCGCTCCCCGCGCTGCAGCCGCTCCAGCACGCGCTGCGCGGCCTCACGCTCGTTGTGTTCGTGCACCGCCAGCAGCGGCTTGTGCAGGCCCAGGGCCGTCAACAAGTGGGCACTCTGTCGGGTGTCCTCACAGGCCACCGCATCCACCAGGGCCAGGGTGTGCACTGCCCTCAGGGTGATGTCAGCAAGGTTGCCGATAGGCGTGGCCACCACATACAGTGCACCCGGGGGGAAGTCTTGTGCGCCGGCCGCTAGGGCCGCAGCGCTGAGCACGGCGGTGGGATTCACACAGCAAAAGGGTTCAGAGGCCGAAGACCGCGCCTGCCGTCACCTGCAGGCCCAGGGTCTGACGCTGGTGCAGCGCAATTATCGGGTCGCCGCAGGCCCCTATCGGCGCGGAGGGGAGATCGACCTCATCATGCGAACCACCCAAGGCACGCTGGTGTTTGTGGAAGTGCGGGCCCGCGCGCAGGCCCGCCAGGGGGGCGCAGGGGCCAGTGTGACGGCGCTCAAGCAGCGCCGACTGGTGTGGGCGGCCCGGCACTACCTTTTGCGTTGGACCAGCCCACCCCCGTGCCGCTTCGACGTGGTGGCGCTGGAAGGCGGTGTGTTGCACTGGTGGCCGGGGGCTTTCCAGGCGGCCGACTGACGCGACGGCGAGGGGTCGGCCACATGCGCAGGGGCTGGCCGGTACCCTGACTTATGATTCCCACCATGCTCGAGCCCCGCATTCAGCAGCAGTTTTACGATACCGCCGACGGCTTGGTGCAGGCAGCCGAAAGCCTGACCCGCCCGGTGGCTGCTGCGGTGGAACTGCTGCTGGCGGCGGTGACCGGTGGGGGCAAGTTACTGGTGGTGGGAACCGGCTCGGCACAAGCCGATGCTCTGTACGCCGCTGCCTTGTTCATGGGGGGTGCTGAACGCCTCCGCCCTGGCCTGCCCGCCTTGACCCTGGGTGCTGACCCGGCTGTGAACGCCGCGCTGACTCAGGCCGCTGGCGGCGGCGCCGCAGATCCGGCGGCGGTGATGGCGCGCCAGGTGCATGCCCTGGGGCTTCCGGGGGACGTGCTGGTGGTTTTCGAGGGCCCGGCCGCCAATGCCGTACCCCAGGCTTTGGGACCACTCATCGAAGCGGCCCACGACCGCGAGCTCTCAGTCGTGCTGTGGACGGCGGCTGCGCGCGAGGCGCCGCTGTCGCCCAGTGCGGAACTGCTGACCGATATCGACATCCATATCCCCGTGCGCGCCGACCGCCTCGCCCAGGCCGGTACCCTGTACCGGTTGGCTTGGCTGGCCCTGGTCGACGCGCTCGATCTGCAACTGCTCGGAGAAACCGAATGACCTCGTCAATATGCCCCTTCAGCGTGAAGCCCTTGGTGGGCACTTGGGGCCGCTGCGCCCTGCTGGCCGCATCGGTGGCCTCGACCTTGGCCCTGCAGGGCTGCGAGGTGTTGGCCATCGGCGCTGTGGCGGGCGGCTCGGCCGTGGTGGCTGTGGACCGCCGCACCACTGGCATTCAGCTGGAGGACAAAACCATCGAGATCAAGGTGGGCCAGCGCGCCAAGGAGGTGGTGGGCGACAAGGGTAACGTCAACGCCAATGCCTACAACCGCGCGGTGTTGCTGACCGGCGAAGTGCCCAGCGAGGCCGCCCGCGCCGCCATCGAGCGGGCCGCCGCGGCGGTGGAAAACGTCAAGGGCGTGGTCAATGAACTCACCGTGGGCTTTCCCTCAGCCCTGACCGCGCGGGCTTCAGACGGCATCATCGCGGGCAAGATCCGCGCGAAGTTCATCGAGGCAGCCGACCTCTCGGCCTCGGCCTTCAAGATCACGGTTGAAGGCGGCGTGGTGTATCTGATGGGAATGGTGTCCGAAGCGGAAAGCCGCCGCGCTACCCAACTGGCCGCCAGTGTTTCGGGCGTGAAGAAGGTGGTGCGCGTGTTCGAGATGATCAGCGCCGAAGAGGTGATACGGCTGCGCTCCAAGGCCACCGGTACGCGCTGAGCCGCATGCACCGGCACTCTGGCACAACCCAGCCGATGGGTGGGTGCAAAGCGCCTACCCACGCCGTCACGTCAGCCGCTTGATCAGGCTGGAGGTATCCCAGCGCTGGCCCCCCATGGCCTGCACATCCGCGTAGAACTGGTCGACCAATGCGGCTACCGGCAGCTTGGCGCCGTTGTGCCGGGCCTCTTCCAGGCAAAGGCCCAGGTCTTTACGCATCCAGTCCACTGCAAAGCCGAAGTCGAAGCGGTCTTCCACCATCGTCGGGCCGCGGTTGTCCATCTGCCAGCTTTGCGCTGCGCCTTTGCCGATGACCTGCAGCACCAGGCGCATGTCCAGACCGGCACGTTGGCCAAAGGCGATGCCTTCGCTGAGGCCCTGCACCAGGCCGGCGATGCAGATCTGGTTGACCATCTTGGCCAATTGGCCCGCACCGCTGTCGCCTACGCGGGTCACCGCGCGTGAAAACGCCATCGTCACCGGTTTGATGGCGTCGAAGGCGGCCTGCTCGCCGCCACACATCACGGTTAGCAGGCCGTTGACAGCACCAGCTTGCCCACCCGATACCGGCGCATCCACGAAGTGCAGGCCTTGGGTGCGCGCCTGTTCCCACAGGCCGCGGGCCACGTTGGCCGAAGCGGTCGTGTGGTCCACGAACACCGCACCGGGCTCCATGCCAGCAAAGGCACCGTCAGGGCCCAGCGTGATGGAGCGCAAATCGTCGTCGTTGCCCACGCAGGCGTAGACGATGGCGGCCCCTCGGGCTGCCAAGGCCGGCGTGGCAGCAGTGGCTGCGCCGAACTCGGCCGCCCAGGCCTGCGCTTTGGCGGCGGTACGGTTGTAGACGGTGACGTGGTGGCCCGCGCGCACCAGGTGGCCCGCCATGGGCAGGCCCATCACGCCCAGGCCCAGAAAGGCCACGCGTTGCGGGGGGAGGCACTCGTAGGTTTTGGGGCCGATGCTGCTCATCACAAATTCTCCGGAAATCGGGCCAAGCTGCGGGCGTACTGCGGGCTGATGTGGCCGCTGCGCAGCAATTGGCTCAGGTGTTGGTCCAGGGTTTGCATGCCCTGGCTGAGGCCGGATTGCATCACGGAAACCAACTGTGCAGCCTTGCCCTCGCGAATCAGGTGGGCGACGGCCGGGGTACCCACGAGCACCTCCCAGGCGGCCATGCGACCCTGGCCATCGGCGGTCTTGCACAGCACTTGGTACACCACACCCCGAAGCGACTCTGACAGCAGGGCCCGAACCCAGGCCTTTTCCACGGCATCAAAGCCATCGACCATGCGGTCTATCGCCTGTGCCGCACTGCTGGCGTGCAGCGTAGCCAACACCAGGTGGCCGGTTTCAGCCGCACTGAGGGCCAGGCGTATCGAATCGCTGTCTCGCAGCTCGCCCAGGGCAATCACATCGGGGTCTTCGCGCATGGCCGAGCGCAGGGCCGCTTCGTAGCTGATGGTGTGGGTGTGGACCTCGCGTTGGTTGACCAAGCTGAGCCGGCTCTCATGGATGAACTCGATCGGGTCTTCGATGGTCAGGATGTGGCCGCGGTGGCCGCGGTTACGATGGTCGATCATGGCCGCCAGGGTGGTGCTCTTGCCCGACCCGGTGGAGCCCGCCACCAGCACCAGACCGTGTGGCCGCAATGCCAGGTCGGCCAGCGCCGGCGGGGCCTGAAGGCTGTGCAGGCTGCGGATGGCCGAGGGCACCAGGCGAAGGACGGCTGCGGGCCCAGCGCGCTGGGAGAACAGATGGACCCGACACCGCGCCAAGCCGCCGACCTCGCAGCTGAAGTCCAGGTCGTGCAGGGCTTGAGCCCGAATCTGCGGGGCTGCGCCGAGCAGGGGCTGCAGCAGGGCCTGCACGGCCTCTTGCCCCACGGCGGACTCGCCAAGGTTGCGCAGGTCGCCGTGCACCCGCAGCATCGGAGGGCGCCCGGCGGCTAGGTGCAGGTCGGAGGCGCCCTGGCGCAGGGCTTCGTGCAGAAGGGCGGTGATGTCCATGGGCCGTACGCGGTGGGGCTGCGGTGCGGAGCGGTGCCGCTGCGGTACGCTCGATTCATTATGGAAACCATCTCCGAGTCGCTGGCCCACACCCAGGGGCGGATTGCGAGGGCATGCCAGGCCTGTGGTCGGCCCCCCGGCGAGGTCACCTTGTTGGCGGTGGGCAAAACCAAACCCTGGGAGGCCATCGCCCAGGCGGCGGCCGCCGGACAGCGGAACTTTGGTGAAAACTACGTGCAAGAGGGTGTTGACAAGATCGCCCAGTGGCAGGCGCAGCGTGACAGCGCACCCGGTGATGCGGCTGGTGGTTTGCAAGGCCTGCAGTGGCACCTCATCGGCCCCTTGCAAAGCAACAAGACCCGAGTGGTGGCGCAGCACTTTGATTGGGTGCACAGCATCGACCGCTTGAAGATTGCGCAGCGCCTGTCTGAGCAGCGGCCTGCTGAACTGCCGCCTCTGCAGGTGTGTCTGCAGGTGAACATCAGCGGGCAGTCCAGCAAGTCGGGCGTGGCGCCGGCCCAGGCCTTGGCCCTGGCCCAGGCCGTGCAGGCCCTGCCGCGTCTGCGCCTGCGGGGCCTGATGTCCGTCCCCGAGCCGGCCGATGACGAGGTGGCCCGCCGCGCGCCACACCGTGCCTTGCGTGAACTGCGCGACGAACTGCAGCGGAGGGACCCCCGCCTACAGCTGCCGGTTTTGAGCATGGGCATGAGCGATGATCTGGAAGCGGCCATCGCCGAAGGCGCCACCTTGGTGCGCATCGGAACGGCCATCTTTGGCAGCAGGACCACGGCGCATGCACCGAACTGAAGCGGTTTTGATCGGCGCGCCCACCGATGTGGGCGCCAGCACCCGAGGTGCTTCGATGGGCCCCGAGGCCCTGCGAGTGGCAGGGCTGGAGCCAGCGCTGAGGGCGCGCGGCCTGTCGGTTTGCGACCTGGGCAACCTTCAGGGTCCGTCCAACCCCTGGCAACCCGCGCAGGGCGGCTACCGCCACATGCCGCAAGTGCTGGCCTGGAACCTGGCGTTGCACGCTGCGGTGGCCCAAACCCTGCAGGCCGGCTCGCTGCCCATCGTCTTGGGCGGCGACCATTGCCTGGGCATTGGCAGCATCAGCGCGGTGGCACGCCATTGCCGCCAACAGGGCCGCAAGCTTCGCGTGCTGTGGCTGGATGCGCATGCCGACTTCAACACCCCCGACCTGACCCCCAGCGGCAACCTACACGGCATGCCGATGGCGGTGCTGTGTGGCCACGGCCCGGCTGAATTGGTGGGCCTGGGCGGCTTCAGCGCACAGGACCCCGCACTCAAGCCGCGTTGGGTGCGCCAAATCGGGATTCGCAGCGTGGACTTGGGTGAGAAGCAGTTCGTGCATGAGCAGGGGCTGGAGGTCTTCGACATGCGCTTCATTGACGAAATGGGCATGCGCCACGCCATGGAGCTGGCCTTGGCCACCCTGGACGAACACACCCACCTGCACGTGAGCTTCGATGTGGACTTTCTGGACCCTGAGATTGCACCCGGTGTGGCCACCACCGTACCAGGCGGGCCCACCTACCGCGAAGCCCAGTTGTGCATGGAGATGATCGCCGACACCGGGCGGCTGGCCAGCCTGGACATCATGGAACTCAACCCGGCGCTGGATGTGCGCAACAAGACCGCCGAGCTGGCGGTGGACCTGGTGGAAAGCCTGTTCGGCAAAAGCACCCTGATGCGAAAGAGCTGATGTGGACCTCTCCTGACGAGCCGTTGGTGGGCGTGGGCGAGTGCCGCGACCCAGCCGACCACGTACCGGTGGTGCGCCGCGATGCGCAGGCCGTGTGTGATCTTTTGGGCCTGCACCCACAGGTGCCCGCAGAAGCCGTTGTGCTGGGCAATGGCAGCGGCTTTCCCGCCTGATCGGATACCGCCCATCGCCTTGGGGCCACCCTACACTCCGGCTTGATGAACGCGCAGAACCAACCGACCGGCCACACCCGCACCATCGCCTTCATCGGCGGCGGCAACATGGCCAGTGCCCTGATCGGCGGGCTGCTGCACAGCGGAACTGCCGCTGCCAGCCTGTTGGTGGTGGAGCCCTTGCCCGAGCAGCGCTGTGCTCTGCAGGATCGGTTTGGTGTGTGCGCACAGGCGGCAGCGGACGACGCGCTGGCCCGCGCCTCGGTGGTGGTGTGGGCGGTCAAGCCCCAGTTGTTTCGCCAGGCTGCAGCGCCCTGCGCCACTTTCGTTGGCGGCGCGCTGCAGCTCAGCGTGATGGCCGGCATTCGCTGTGCTGCACTGGAGGCGGCCAGCGGCAGCGCTCGCATCGTGCGGGCCATGCCCAACACGCCGGCGCTCATTGGCCAAGGCATGGCGGGCCTGTATGCGCGGCCTTCGGTGGCGCCCGACGAGCGCGAGCTGGTCGAGCGTTTGTTTGCGCCCACCGGCCGCAGCGTGTGGGTTCAGCAGGAGGCTGATCTTGATGCGGTGACGGCCTTGTCGGGCTCGGGGCCGGCCTATGGTTTCTATTTGATCGAAGCAATGGTGGAGGCTGCTCAGCGCATGGGCCTTGACGAGGCCCAGGGGCGCGAGATGGCGATCCAGACGGTCTTGGGTGCGGCCATGCTGGCCCAGCAATCGGCCTTGTCTCCAGCTGAGCTGCGTGCTCAAGTCACCTCCAAGGGCGGCACCACCCACGCGGCCTTGACGTCGATGCAAGCCGACGGGGTGCAAGAGGCCATTGTGCGGGCCCTTCTGGCGGCCCAAGCCCGCGCGCGGGAATTGGGCGATGCTTTTGGCGCCTAAGTTCCCCTGCGAGCAAGCTCCGATCAGCGACCGCGCAGCGCCAAGTCCAGCACGGTACCGACAAACACCGTAAAGCCCAACCAGTGGTTCAGCCGGAAGGCCTTGAAACACGCCTCACGGTTTCTGGTTTTGATCAGCGTGTAGTGCCAGGCCACCTGCAACCCGGCGCCCACGATGCCCATCTGAAACCACAGCCCCAAGCCCATCCCCGTGCCCAGCCAGCTCCAGCTCCACAGGTGCACCAGGTAGAAGCCCATGACGGCGGCCACGTCATAACGGCCCAGTGTGATCGCTGAGGTTTTTATGCCGATCTTCAGGTCGTCGTCACGGTCCACCATGGCGTATTCGGTGTCGTAGGCCAAGACCCAAAACAAATTGGAAATCAAGAGCGCCCAAGCCTGCCAGGGGACAGCGTTCCCGATGGATGCCCAAGACCATTCGGGGCGGCCCAAAGCGGCGGCAAAGGCCATGGGAATGCCAAAGCTAAAGGCCACACCCAGCACCGCCTGCGGCATGCTCAGCACCCGCTTGGCATACGGGTACAAGACGGTGACGGTCAAGGCCGGCGCGCACAGGGCAATGGTGGCGGGGTTGGTGGTCAGGGTCAGGGCGAAGGCAACCAGCGCCAGCCCGGCGCCCAACATCAGTGCCTCCTTGACCGACACTGCGCCGCTGGTCACTGGGCGCTGCGCGGTGCGCTTGACGTGCCGATCAAACTCACGGTCGGCCACATCGTTGACGCAGCAACCCGCGCTGCGCATGAGGATGGTGCCCAGCACGAACACCGCCAGCAGGTGCCAGCCGGGAAAGCCTTGCGCGGCAATCCACAGTGCGCTCATCGTGGGCCACAGCAGCAGCAGCCAACCCGCCGGCCGGTCCCAGCGGATGAGGGCGAGGTACAGGTTTAGACGGTGCGTCACGATCGGGACCAAAATGGCAACTCCAGCATTTCGAGGATACGTGATGATGTTCCCTGCACGCACCGCCACCTTCGCCCTGCTTGCCGCCCTGGCCATGCCGATGCCCGCTGCGGCGCAAATGGCCGCACAAGGCCCCGACCGCGTGGTCTATCACATCGACAACGCCGCGCAGCAAGCTACCAAGGGCCTGCGCAACATCCGCAACCACCTGGATGTGGCGCCGGACACGCAGATCGTGGTGGTCACGCACGCCGAGGGCGTGGACTTCTTGATGGAAGGAGCCAAGGATGAACGCAACCCAAACGTGGACTATGCCGCCTTGGTCGCGGCGCTGAAGGCCCGCAAGGTGCGCTTCGAGGCGTGTGAGATCACCTTGAGGAACCGCAACCTCAAGCGCGAGCAGTTCTCGATGGAGACCGAGTTCACGCCTTCAGGCGTGGTTCGCATTGGACGCTTGCAGGTGCGTGAGGGTTACGCCTACATCAAGCCCTGAGCCTTGCCTTGATCCGTATTCGCAAAGGCGTCCAACGCGGCTGGTCCTTCATGAGCCAACTGATCGCGCGAGTGCGCCAAGCCGCCTGCGCCCTCAAGCATGACGGCCTCACGCTTTGGTATGCCCTTGGGTACCACGCCACGCCTTGGTGGGTGCGGGCGCTGATTGTCTTGGTTGTGGGCTACGCACTGAGCCCCATAGACCTCATCCCGGATTTCATCCCCGTGCTTGGGCTGCTTGACGACCTGATCCTGCTGCCCGGCCTGATTTGGTTGGCACTGCGCCTGTTGCCTGCGCCTGTGAAAGCTGCAGCAAGCGCCCGGCGCGAAGCGCATCTGGCTGCGCAGCAGCCCAAGGTGCGGCTGCGCTGGGCAGGCGCCTTGGTTATAGGCGTATGGGCTTTGGCGCTGGTGTTGTTGTGGCCGCTTTTCAAGCGCTGGGCCTAAGCCGCGCCGCCCACCGGCTCAAACGTCCAGCTGCTTCTGAAACACAAACCCCGCATGCTCGCGCAGGGCGTGGAACTGTATCTTGGGCCAGTTGTCCTGCATCGCACGCAGCTCGCCTAAATACTCCAGCAGCACGGTGGGTGCTCCCACGGCATCAAAGGCCACCCGGTGCGCGTTGTGGTCGATGAAGCGCCGCAGCTCCTTCTCACCGCCGTTATCGCCTGAACAGGTCACCCAGCGCGCCACGTTGTAGCGCGCGGGCGCAATGCGGGCTTTGCAGCCGTACTCGTGTTCCAACCGGTGCGCCACCACTTCAAACTGCAGTTGGCCCACCGCGCCCAACATCAGCACCGAGCCGGCGGCCGGACGGAACACCTGAATAGCGCCCTCTTCGCCAAGTTGCTGCAAGCCGGCCTTGAGCTGCTTGGTGCGCAGCGGGTCGGCCACTTCCACCGTGCGGAACATCTCGGGCGCGAAGAAGGGCAGGCCGGTGAACTGCAGGGCCTCGCCTTCGGTGAGCGTGTCGCCCAGTTGCAGCACGCCATGGTTGGGGATGCCGATGATGTCGCCGGCATAGGCTTCCTCCAGCAGCTCACGCCGCTGGCTCATGAAGGTGACCACCGTGTTGGGCCGCAGCTCTTTGCCGCTGCGCACCACCTTCAGCCGCATGCCACGCTCGAACTTGCCGCTGGCTACCCGCACAAAGGCGATACGGTCGCGGTGTGCGGGGTCCATATTGGCTTGAATCTTGAACACCACGCCGGTGAACTTCTTCTCGTCAGGGTTCACCGTGCGCTGCACAGAGGGGCGCTGCGCGGGCGCGGGCGCCAGGTCCACCAGCGCATCCAGCACCTCTTGCACGCCGAAGTTGTTGATGGCCGATCCAAAGAACATGGGCGTCTGGCGGCCGGCCAGGAATTCGGTCTCGTCGAAGGCCGGCGCGGCCTCGCGCACCAGTTCGATTTCACCGGCGGACTGTTCGTACGCCGCACCGAACCGGTTGGCCAGCGCTGGGTTGGCCAAGCCGTCAATAACCTCTTCGTTTCCGGCCACGCGGTCCTCGCCCGGCCTGAAGACGCGCATCTTGTCGTTGCGCAGGTCCAGCACGCCGCCGAAGAACTTGGCCATGCCCACCGGCCAGGTGAAGGGCACCACCGTCATGCCAAGCTCGCGCTCGATCTCGTCCATCAGGTTCAGCGGCTCCTGCACCTCGCGGTCCATCTTGTTGACGAAGGTGAGGATGGGCGTGTTGCGGGCGCGGCACACCTGCAGGAGACGCCGGGTCTGGGGTTCCACGCCGTTGGCTGCATCGATCACCATCAGCGCGGCGTCCACGGCGGTGAGCACACGGTAGGTATCTTCCGAAAAGTCCTGATGGCCAGGGGTGTCCAGCAGGTTGATGACGCAGCCGCGGTACTCCATCTGCATCACGGAAGAGGCCACCGAAATACCGCGCTGCTTTTCAATCTCCATCCAATCTGAGGTGGCGTGGCGCGACGCTTTACGCGCCTTCACACTGCCGGCGATTTGAATGGCGCCGGAGAACAGCAGCAGCTTTTCCGTGAGCGTGGTCTTGCCCGCGTCGGGGTGAGAGATGATGGCGAAAGTCCGCCGGCGGCGCACTTCGGGGGAGAGTTCGGCCATGTGCGGATTATCCTGGGACCCAACGCATGGCTGTGCCAACGGATTAGCCACGGCATACTAGGCCGCTGCAACGCTGCAGCGCTGCAGCGCCGAAGCGTGCGAGCGCCTAGGCACTCGAGCGAGGACCACCATGACTCTGTACCTGCCCCGCCACTTCGAGCAGAACGACCCAACGGCCTGGCGGGCCCTGATGCATGCGCACCCTTTGGCCACGTGGGTGTGCGTGGTGGCCGGTGAGCCGGTGATCAACCACCTGCCCCTGCATCTGGACCCCGTGCGCGGCAAATATGGCACGCTACTAGGCCACGTGGCCCGCGCCAACCCGGTTTGGCAATCGGCTCCAACGTCCAGCGTGGTGATCTTCCACGGCCCTCAGGCCTATGTGACGCCGAGCTGGTATCCCACCAAGCGTGAAACCGGTAAGGTCGTCCCCACTTGGAACTATGCGGTGGTGCATGCCCAGGGGCTTCCGCGCTTTATCCACGACACAGCAGAGCTGCACGCCTTGGTGTCGCGGCTGACGAATCGGCATGAGGAGCAGCGTGCCCAGCCCTGGTCGGTCGACGATGCGCCGCCCGACTTCACGCAGACCATGCTGAGCGCCATCGTAGGCCTGGAGATCGAAATCATGCAGGTTCAGGCCAAGTTCAAGCTCAGCCAAAACCGCTTGCCGGCGGACCAGCGGGGGGTGATGGAAGGCGCTGCGCAGGGGGCTCAAGAGGATCGTCTGATGGCGCAGGCGATGGCGAAAGTGTTGCCTGGCCTGGATCGCAGCTAGCGGCGCCCGATGGCGAACGTTCAGAACTCCATTCCCACCGTGTGACTTCTTGTTGAGCGAACACCCCATCAAGCAAAGCGCCCTGGTGCCACCACGATGCAGCATGCCCTGATCACGGCTGCCTTGGCGCCCGTGCTGTTGGTGCAAGGCCGGCGGGTTCGGCGCACGGCGCTGGAGTTGCCCGAAGCCGCCGGCCCGCGTGAGGGCGTGGCGGGTCAGGGCCCGCCTTTCAGCCTGCTGGTGCTGGGCGATTCGGCCGCAGCGGGGGTGGGTATCGCCACGCAGGAGGAAGCCCTCACCGGTTGCTTGGTACGCGCCCTGTCAGCCAACCGAACAGTGCACTGGCGCTTGATGGCGCGCAGCGGTGATGGACTTTCGCAAATTTTGCGCGCCGCGCAGAAGGCGCCACCACAACCCGTCGACCTGATTGTGGTGTCGGCCGGCATCAATGATGTGCTGCAAGGCACTTCACCTGCGAAGTGGATGGGCCTGCTGCGCGAACTGGCGCAGTGTTTCGAGCAACGTTTCCAGGCCCGCCGCGTGGCCTTCAGCGGCATACCGCGCATCCACGAGTTCACCCTGCTGCCCCAGCCGCTGGCTTGGTACCTGGGCCTGGGCGCTCAGCGGCTCAACCGTGCCACACGCCAAGCCTTGCCCGGCTTGCCTGGTGCCTGGCGGCTGGTGGACTTGGATTTGCCTCTCACGGCGGATTTTCTCGCCCGCGATGGTTTCCACCCCAATGAAGCAGCAAGCCAACTGTGGAGCGAGCGGGTGCTCCTGGCCTGCGAGGCCTGATCAAGCCCCTTTGCGGCTCGGCTTCGACCTGGCGATGGCGGTGGGACACTTCAAGGTTCAGTCAACGCCTCAGGCCCTACCCTTGGCCGATCCGATGCTGCCACCTCTGCCCCTCATACCGCTCGGCCGCTGGCGCCGCTACAAGGGCCTGGACTACGAGGTGCTGGGCGTGGTCCGCCACAGCGAAACCCTGGAACCCTTGGTGCTCTACCGCCTGCTCTACAACGACAGCGGCACTTGGGTGCGTCCGTACGCGATGTTCCGGGAGACCGTGGAGCTTGAGGGAACCCGGCAGCCACGCTTTGCCAAGATCGACTGAAGAGCGCTTTCAGAGGACCCCCGGCCATGCGCCTGTACATCGCCAACAAGAACTATTCATCTTGGTCGTTGAGGCCATGGGTGCTGATGAAGCACCTGGGCCTCGAATTTGAAGAGGTGCTCGTGCCTTTCGGGCCCGATTCGGGCGCCGCCTTTCGCGCGTTTTCGCCAACGGGCAAGGTCCCGTGCTTGGTGGATGGGGCGCTCACCGTTTGGGACTCGCTGGCAATTGCCGAGTATCTGGCCGAGCAGCAGCCTGCGGTGTGGCCGCTTGATCGGGTCGCGCGGGCCTGGGCGCGGTCGGCCAGCGCCGAGATGCATGCGGGCTTTGGCGCGGTGCGCCACTACTGCTCCATGAGCTGCGGGCAGCGGGTGAAGCTGCACCCCTTGCCGGCTGAAAGGGCCACTGAGCTGGCGGCCCAGTGGGGGCGCATCGACCAGCTTTGGCGCGAGGGCATCGATCGCTTTGGCGGCCCCTTCCTCGCGGGTTCGGCGTTCTGCGCGGTGGACGCCTTCTACGCGCCGGTGGCCTTTCGGGCGCAGACTTATGGCCCGGCCTTGTCTGTTGTGGCGCAGGGCTATGTGCAGCGTCTTTTGGCACTGCCGGCCATGCAGCAGTGGTACCAGGAGGCCTTGGCTGAAACCTGGCGTGATGAAGCGCATGAGGCCGACATCCGCGCCGTCGGTGAGATCACCCGAGATGACAGAAGGAGCCCCGCATGACATCAGCCCCCAGCCCGTCCAGCGCCCCAGCGGCCACACCGGTTGCCCAGGTCCATTGCCGCTGCGGCGCCTTTCGTTTGGAGTCCACCAGCGCACCCATCGTGCAGCTGGTGTGCCACTGCACGCAGTACCGCGAGGGATCAGGCCGTGCGAACTTGAGCCGTCCAGCCCCGGCCTCGGGCTGCAGGTCGAGCACGGCTATCAGGCCTGCCACCGCCACAGCCAAATGCTTTCAGACGTTGATGCGGTTAACGCCGGGCAGGGTGCAGGCCATCACCGCATTGCGCAAGGCCGCAATGGCTTCGTAGCGGGTGAAGCTGCGCCGCCAGGCCAGCACCACGCGCCGCGTGGGTACTGGGGCTTCGAATGGGATGTGGCGGATCAAACCGGATTTCTCTTCGGGCACGCTCATGCGCGGCACCACGGTGATCCCCATGCCCGAGGCCACCATGTACTTGATGGTTTCCAGGCTGGAGCCCTCGAAACTCTTTCGGATGCCCTCAGCGTCTTGCGAAAAGCGCGCGAATTCTGGGCACACTTCCAGCACCTGATCGCGAAAGCAGTGGCCCGTACCCAGCAGCAGCATGGTTTCTTGCTTGATTTCCTCACTGCGCAAAGACTTTCGCTTGGCCAGTGGGTGGGATTTGGGAACGGCCACCATGAAGGGCTCGTCGTACAGCGTGGCGGTGGCCAAGCCGGTGTAGGGGAAGGGTTCGGCCAGGATCGCGCAGTCGATCTCCCCGGTGCGCAGCATGTCCAACAGCTTGACCGTGAAGTTCTCCTGCAGCACCAGGGGCATCTGCGGCACCCGCTCGATGGTGTTCTTCACCAACTCGGGCAGCAGGTAGGGCGCGATCGTGTAAATGATTCCCAGTTTCAGCGGCCCGTTGAGGGGGTCTTTGCCCCGCGCGGCGATCTCCCGTATGGCTGCGGCCTGTTCGATCACGCTTTGGGCCTGGCGCACGATGGCCACGCCCAGCGGCGTCACCGCAATTTCATTGCCCCCGCGCTCGAAGATCTTCACATCGAGCTCTTCTTCCAGCTTCTTGATGGCCACGCTCAGGGTGGGCTGTGAGACGAAGCAGGCGTCGGCTGCGCGCCCAAAGTGCCGCTCGCGGGCCACAGCCACGATGTAACGGAGTCCAGTCAGCGTCATGGCTTGATTTTGCGTTGGGAATGGGGGTCCTCGCTACACTTTCGCTCCAACTTGGTGTGAGCCTGCGCGGCAGTGCTCAACACCGACCGTGATCCGCTTTGTTCGGAAAGGCGCCCGATGGACCGCAAACCCGTGACCCTGCACAAACTGCGCGAAATGCACAAGGCTGGCGAAAAAGTGGCCATGCTGACTTGTTACGACTCGGCCTTCGCTGCGCTACTCGACGACGCCGGCGTTGATTGCCTGCTGGTGGGCGACTCTCTGGGTATGGTGCTGCAGGGCCGCTCCTCTACCAATGCGGTGACGCTGCAGGACATGGCCTACCACGTGGCCTGCGTGGCGCGGGCCAACCCCAGGGCCTGGTTGCTGGGCGACCTGCCCAGTGGCTCGTACCACGAAGGTCAGGACCAGGCCATGCGTTCATCCTCAGCCCTCATGGCGGCCGGCGCACAGATGGTCAAGCTCGAGGGCGGTGGCTGGACGGCCGAGACGGTGCGTTTCCTGGTGGAGCGCGGTGTGCCGGTGTGCGCCCACCTGGGCCTGACACCTCAGAGCGTGCATGCCCTGGGCGGCTGGCGGGTCCAAGGGCGTGACGAAGCGGCCGCGGCCACGCTGCGCGCGCACGCCCGCGAGCTGGCCGATGCGGGTGCGGCCATGCTGGTGCTGGAACTGGTGCCCTCGGCCCTGGCGCGGCAAATCACCGAAGAGACCTCGCTGATCACCATCGGCATCGGGGCCGGTGCAGGCTGCAGCGGACAGGTGCTGGTGCTGTACGACATGCTGCACATCACGCCGGGGCGCAAGCCCAAGTTCGTGCGCAACTTCATGGAGGGCTCGGCCAGTGTTCACGAGGCTGTTGGCCGTTATGTGGCTGATGTCAAGAGCGGCGCCTTCCCTGACGAGGCCCTGCACGGCTTCTAAGTCGGGGCTGGCCTTGCCACTGCCACTGTCGTTGGCGCAGGCCCTTTTTTGACCACGCTTCCTTGACCATGCCGATACGCGTCATCCACACCATCGCCGAACTGCGCGCAGCCTTGGCCGCCTCGCCGGCGGTGGGCTTTGTGCCCACGATGGGCAACCTGCACCAGGGGCACCTGGATCTGGTGCGCATCATCCGGCCGCAGTCTTCTTTGGTGGTGGCCAGCATCTTCGTCAACCGCCTGCAATTCGGGCCCCATGAAGACTTCGACCGCTATCCACGCACCTTGCCGGGCGACGTGGACGCGCTGGAATCGGTGGGCTGTGACCTGGTGTTCGCCCCCGACGAGCCCGAGCTGTACCCGGTGACCCAGGGCTACAAGGTGCACCCGCCGCCGGAGCTGGCCGACATTCTCGAAGGGCACTTTCGCCCGGGATTTTTCGTGGGTGTGGCCACCGTGGTGCATAAGCTCTTCAACATCGTGCAGCCCCGCCGCGCGGTATTCGGTCAGAAGGATTACCAGCAGTTGATGGTGATACGGCAGATGGTTCGGCAGATGGCCCTGCCCATCGAAATCTTGGCTGGCCCCATCACGCGGGCGGCCGACGGCTTGGCTCTGTCTTCGCGCAACGGCTACTTGAGCGCAGCCGAGCGTGCCGAGGCGCCGCAGCTGCAAGCCCTGCTTCAACACATGGCCCAGCGGGTGAGGGCTGAAGGCTTGGGCGCTGTGGTGGCCATCGAAGCCGAGGCCAGCGCAGCACTGGCTGCGCGCGGCTGGGTGCCCGACTACCTTTGCATTCGCCGCCGCGAAGACCTGCAGCGCCCCGACCAGCCCGGCGAGCCTTTGGTCGCCCTGGCTGCAGCCAAACTCGGCGCCACCCGCCTGATCGACAACCTCGAGTTTTGACGGGGCCGGACCCCGCCCCCCGGTTCAAGCCTTGAGGAACTCCACCCGGTTGGCCAGCCACCGCTGCACATGGGCTTGGGCGGCACCGTCGTGTTCATCGAGCAGGCGCGGCGCAACGGCGCGGGCATGCTGCAAGAGTGGGGCGTCTTCTTGAAGATCGGCAAAACGCAAGAGCGTGTCGCCGCTTTGCCGCGCGCCCATGAACTCGCCGGGGCCGCGAATCTCCAAATCTCGCCTGGATATCTCGAAACCGTCTTGCGTTTCGGCCATGGCGCGCAATCGGGCCTTGCCGGTGTCCGACAGGGGTGGCGTGTAGAGCAGCACGCACACGCTGGCGACCGTGCCGCGGCCCACGCGACCGCGCAGCTGGTGCAACTGGGCCAAGCCGAAGCGCTCCGCGTGTTCGATCACCATTAGGCTTGCGTTGGGCACATCAACCCCCACCTCGATCACCGTGGTGGCTACCAGCAGGGGCATCTGACCAGCGCTGAACAGTGACATCACCGCTGCCTTCTCCGCCGGCGGCATGCGCCCATGCAGCAGGCCCACCATCAGGCCCGGCAGCGCTTGGCTGAGCTGCGCATGGGTCTCAGTGGCGTTTTGCAGGTCCAGCGCCTCACTTTCTTCGATCAGTGGGCAGACCCAGTACACCTGCCGGGCCCGCCCCACCTCTTCCCGAATATGCTCGATCACCGCGTCGCGCCGGTTGTCGGCAAACACCTTGGTAACGATGGGCGTTCGGCCCGGGGGCAGCTCGTCGATGGTGCTGACTGAAAGATCGGCGTAGTAGCTCATGGCCAAGGTGCGCGGGATGGGCGTGGCCGTCATCATCAACAGGTGGGGCTCGAGCGTGGCGTCTGTGACTGCCCCTGGCCCGGGGTGCGGCTCGGCCACTGCCGCACTGCTGCCCTCGAGCTTCTTGCGCAAGGCCAAGCGCTGTGCCACGCCAAAACGGTGCTGTTCATCAATCAAGGCCAGGCCCAGCCGCGCGAATTGCACGGTGCCTTGGATCACCGCTTGGGTGCCCACCACCAGTGCGGCGCACCCATCGGCGGTGGCCTCCAGCATCGCCTTGCGCGCCTTGCCTTTGATGCTGCCGGTCAGCCAGGCCACAGTTTGGCCGCGGGCTTTGAGCAAGGGCTGCAGCCAGCCCACCAACTTTCGAAAGTGCTGCTCCGCCAGAATCTCCGTGGGCGCCATCAGCGCGCATTGCCAGCCCGCATCGATGGCCACCGCCGCAGCCAAGGCTGCCACCACGGTTTTTCCTGAGCCCACATCGCCTTGCAGCAGCCGGTGCATGGGTTCTGCGCGCGCCAAATCTTGTGCGACTTCCTCCACCACCCGCCTTTGTGCAGCTGTGAGCTCAAAGGGCAGTGCGGCCAAGAGCCGTTCGGGCAAACCGCTGGGCTGTGCCTGCAGGACGGGTGCGCGCCGTCTGGCCCGCGCTCGGCGCGCCATCAACTGGCTCAGTTGCTGGGCCAGTAGTTCCTCCCATTTCAGGCGCTGCCAAGCCGGGCTGCTGCGGTCTTCCAGGGCGGCCAAGCTGGCGTGCGGTGGCGGATGGTGCAACTCCTGCAGTGCGTCACGCAGCGAGGGCAGGCCAGGCTTGACGAGTTGGGGGGGAATCAGCTCTTGCAGTGGTGCCCGCTGCAGGCCGCTGGCCACTGCCTTGCGCAAGTAAGCCTGAGGCAGGGCTGCAGAAGTGGGGTAGACCGGGGTCAGCGAAACAGCCAAGGGGGCGTCGTCGCCCACTGCCTTGAAAACCGGGTGCACCATTTCATGGCCGAAGAAGCCGCCGCGCACCTCGCCGCGCACCCGCAGCCGCGCACCCAAAGCCAAGGTCTTTTGGTGCGAGGGAAAAAAGTGCAGAAAGCGCAGGACCAACTCACCGCTGTCGTCGCGCAGTCGCGCCATGAATTGCCGCCGTGGCCGCAACTCCACGCGGGCTTCCACCACCACGCCTTCACACTGGGCGGTTTGGCCATGAAGCAAGCTCCCCATGGGCGCCAGCCGGGTTTCGTCTTCGTAACGCAGGGGCAGGTGCAGCGCCAAGTCGACGTCGCGGCGCAGGCCCATCTTGTCCATCGCCTTCTGCGGCGCAGACTTATCCTTGGGCAGTGCAGACGGCTCGGCCATGGGCTGATTCTGCACGGCCGTGCGGGGGCTGGCCGCTGCTGGACAATGCCGGCTGTTTCCACAGGTCAGTACAGCCTGCTGCCATGACAAACCCGGACCTCTTCCCCACATCGGCCACCGGCCGCCCCGGCGCTGACCGTGACTACACACTGGCCGATTTCGACTTTCAGCTTCCGCCGGAGTTGATTGCCCAACACCCAGCCGCCCAGCGCAGTGCCTCGCGCCTGCTCGATGGGCGCTTGCCGCAAGCGGTGGACCGAGTTTTTCGCGAGTTGCCTGGTCTGCTGCAGCCCCAAGACCTGCTGGTGTTCAACGACACCCAGGTGATCAAGGCGCGCCTGTACGGTGAAAAGGGCAGCGGCGGCGCGGTGGAAGCTTTGGTGGAACGTGTGCTGCCGGGCTTTGAGGTCTGGGCCCATGTGCGGGCCAGCAAGTCACCGAGGCCCGGCAGCCGCTTGCACTTCGTTGGGCGCGGGGGTGATGGCTTTGTGGCTGAGGTGCTGGGCCGAACCGGGCCGGATCAAGCCCTCTTCCAGCTTCGCTTTCCCAGCGACCCCTTGCTGCTGCTGCAGGCCCACGGCCATGTGCCATTGCCGCCGTACATCACCCACGAAGACTCGGCCGATGACGAAAGCCGGTATCAAACCGTCTTCGCCGCCAAGCCGGGTGCGGTGGCTGCGCCCACGGCGTCACTGCACTTTGACGAAGGTGTCTTGCGCGCGCTGGAGGAGCGCGGCATCCAGCGCGCTGCCATCACGCTGCATGTGGGGGCGGGTACCTTCCAGCCGGTGCGCACCGAGAACCTGCGCGAGCACCGGATGCACAGCGAATGTTTCGAACTGAGCAGGGCCACCGTTGCAGCCATCGAGCAGGCCCGCGCGCGCGGCGGGCGCATTTGGGCCGCCGGCACCACCACACTGCGGGCCCTGGAGTCGGCGGCTCGCACGGCCGATGGCCGCTTGCAAGCCAGCTCGCGCGATACCGACATCTTCATCACCCCGGGCTTTGAGTTCCGTGTGGTTGATGGGCTGATCACAAACTTTCACCTGCCCAAGAGCACGCTGTTGATGCTGGTCTGCGCTTTTGCTGGCTACGAACCCATCATGGCCTTGTATCGGCACGCCATTGACAGGCGTTACCGCTTCTTCAGTTATGGCGACGCGATGTTGCTGCAGCGTGCCAGCGCTCCAAACACGGCGGCTGCCGCCTGGGCCTAGCACGCCCCAGGCCCAGGGCTGCGCCCCACAATCCACCCATGCTCCAGTTCGACATACTGCGCACCGAAGGCCACGCCCGCCGCGGCCGGCTCACCCTCAACCACGGCGTGGTGCAAACGCCCATCTTCATGCCTGTGGGTACCTACGGCACGGTCAAAGGCGTGATGCCCAGTAGCCTTGAGGAAATGGGCGCACAGATCATTCTGGGTAACACCTTCCACCTGTGGCTGCGCCCGGGCCTAGACATCCTCAAGCAGTTTGGCGGGCTGCACGGCTTTGAGCGCTGGAACAAGCCCATCCTCACCGACAGCGGCGGTTTTCAGGTGTGGAGCTTGTCGGGCGAAGACGGCAAGGGCCGCAAGATCAGCGAGGAGGGCGTGCGCTTTGCGTCACCGGTGACCGGCGACAAGCTATTCCTCACGCCCGAGGTGAGCATGCAGATCCAGACGGTGCTCAACGCAGACATCGCGATGCAATTCGACGAATGCACGCCCTACCAAACCGCGGGCGTGCTCACCACCGAAGCGCAGGCGCGGGTTTCCATGGAGCTGAGCCTGCACTGGGCGCGGCGCTGCCAAGCCGAGTTCGAGCGGCTGCAAAACCCCAACGCCCTGTTTGGCATTGTGCAGGGCGGCATGTACGAAAACCTGCGGCAGGAATCGTTGGAGCAGTTGGTGGAGCTGAACCTTGCGGGCTATGCCGTCGGAGGCGTGTCGGTGGGCGAACCCAAGGAGGACATGCTGCGCCTGACCGCCCACACCCCGCACCGCCTGCCGGCGCACAAGCCGCGCTACCTCATGGGCGTGGGAACACCCGAAGACCTGGTCTATGGCGTGCAGCACGGCGTGGACCTGTTCGATTGTGTGATGCCTACCCGCAATGCGCGCAATGGGCATCTGTTCACCCGCTTCGGCGACCTCAAGATTCGCAACACCCGCTACAAGACCGACGAGCGCCCACTGGACCCAACCTGCAGCTGCTACACCTGCAAGGGCATCACGCGCGAAGACGGCAGTGTCAGTGGCGCCTTCAGCCGCGCCTATCTGCACCACCTCGACCGCTGCGGTGAAATGCTGGGCCCGATGTTGGCCAGCATTCACAACCTGCACTACTACCTGAACCTAATGCGCGAGGTGCGCCAGGCTTTGGATAATGGCCGCTTCGCCGCTTTCGCAGTGCAGTTCGCAGCGGACC
The DNA here is from genome assembly GCA_016868355.1 of Betaproteobacteria bacterium. Lineage (GTDB taxonomy): Bacteria > Pseudomonadota > Gammaproteobacteria > Burkholderiales > Burkholderiaceae_C > RFTU01. The sequence continues at coordinate 188,794 of VGHB01000003.1, forward strand.
GAGGCTCTGGGGTTTAACGGGCCTGCTTGGGTCGCCTGGCCTGCACCGGGCCAAGGGATTTACTTCAGCCCGGCGTCCAGCACCCATTTGGGCTGTTCGATCTGGGACAGGTGATCGGCTAGCACGGGCAGACACTCCCGCAGCATCCCATGCACCGGGTGCGGCGGATTGATCACCAGCACACCACTGCCCATCATGCCGAAGCCCCGCGCATCCGCGGCCTGAACCGTGAGTTGGGCGTCCAGCCAACCCTTGGGTGCGGCGGCGGCTGCGCTGCGCAAGCGCTTGGGCAGTTGCACCGCCTCTACCAGCTGCACCAAGGGGTACCACACGATCACCACGGCTTGCACAAAGCGCGTCATGATCTCGCGCACCGCAGCTACCACTTTTCCATAGTCGGACTTCAGCTCATAGCTGGGGTCCATCAGCACCACACCACGCCGTGAGGGCGGCGGCAGTTCGCGCGTGAGGCTGGCAAAGCCGTCACAAAGGTGCACCTGCGTATGCGGCCTTGCCCCCAGGAAGGCGCGCAGAATACGTTCGTCGGTGGGGTGCATCTCGTACAGGTGCAGCGGATCGCCTGGCCGCATCAGGGCCTGGGCGATGGCCGGCGAACCTGGATATTGGCTGAGCTTGGCGCCTGGGCCACCGTTGAAGTCTCGCACCAGTTGCAAGTAGCGCCCAATAGCCTCGGGCCATGCCGTGCGTCCGTTTGCCTGTGCGTTCCACAGCGACGCCACGCCGCCTTCGAACTCGCCCTTTTTCCCGGCGTAGCGCCCTTCCAGTGAATAGCCGCCGGCCCCGGCGTGGGTGTCCAGCACCGAATAGGGCTTGGCCTTTTCGGCCATGTGGTGCAGCACCTCGCCCAACACCAGGTGCTTGAGAACATCGCCATGGTTCCCGGCGTGAAAGGCATGTCGATAGGCGAGCATGGACCACTGTAGCCCAGCCGGCTGTCAACCGAGAGCTCGCGCAGGCGTTGAGGAAGGACGGGCAAGCGCAAGCCTGCCGCCCAACCCGCTGCCACAGGAACCACATATGAAGCCCTTGGTTCGCATCTTTGCCCTGACCCTGTTGTCAGGCCTTACCTGGGCTGGCGCCATGCCGGCGCACGCCGATCGAGGGCCACACGGCTACCGGGGCGTGCCGGGCCATCACCACGCTTACCACGGCCGCCACAGCCACCCGGGCCACCACATCCGCAGCCGCGGCGGGGTGTGGGGCCCGCTGATCGTGGGGGGCCTCATTGGCGCGGCCCTGGTAGGCGCCAGCAGCGCTCATGCCCAGCCGCAAGCCACCGTGTTGGTGCCGGTGGTGCCGCCGGCGTCCTCCCATCTGGTCACGGCACCGGCCGCGCCGGCTTTGGTGGTTCTTCCGCCCCAACCCCTGCCGCTCCGGGCGCAGTACTTTTGCGCGCCCTATCGGGCTTACTACCCCGTCGCGACGAGCTGTCCCGAGCCCTGGTACGTGATAACTCAATGAGGGCTCTGGTCGGCCCGGTGTGCTTGCGCACGCAGGCCAAGCCTGGCGCAGAATCAAGGCTTCCAGCACCTGAGCCTGCCGCTTGCCATGAGCAACCACCCCGACCACGACGATCACCACCACGCGCCAGAGCCGTCCTGGAAGCACAACGGCGTGCGCGTGGTACCGGGCAATCAACTTGACCCCAATACCGCTCAAACAGCGGGCATGGACCGCAAGGCGGCCATCAATTTCGCGCGGGTGGGCGCGCAAAAGCTGTGGGCCGGTACCGTCCACATCCACCCCGACGCCAAGACGGGCGCCCATCATCATGGGCCGCTGGAGAGTGTGATTTTTGTGGTCAAAGGGCGCGCACGCATGCGCTGGGGCGAAAGTCTGGAGTTCACCGCCGAAGCTGGCCCGGGCGACTTCATCTATGTGCCGCCCTATGTGCCGCACCAGGAGATCAATGCCAGCCCCACCGAGATGCTGGAGTGCGTGCTGGTGCGCAGCGACGGAGAGGCCACGGCGGTCAACCTGGACATTGAGCCGGTGGAAAAGCCCGAAACCGTGTTGTGGGTGGACCCCATCCACCGGGGCTGAACGACTTCAGCGCGGGGCGTCGGGCTGCTGCAGCGGATGCGAAGCGGCAAAGGCCGGTAGGGCCTGAAGCCGTTGGTTGATGGCCACGGCCATGGGGTAGGCCGACGCATCAAGCTTGAAGAACATGAAGGCCAGCAGGTGCGAGGCCAAGCGTGTGAGATGCTGCCGCACCTTGGGCACCAACAGTGGGTGGGTGCCGGCAGCGTGGATGAGGGCCAGCCCCCGCACCCGCGCGCGACCGGCCGCATCTCAGGGCAGCAGCGCGGGCTCAGGCGCGACCTCCTCCAAGTACTCCAAGATAGCCATGGACTGGAACAGCACCTGCCCATCGTCGAGCTTGAGCGCCGGCAGCACCGCCTGCGGGTTCACCGCTCTGAATGCTGGCTGAAGGTGTTCGCCGCCAAGCATGTCGATGGCCTGCACCAAGTGAGGGATATTCTTCAGCGCCAAGGCCGCGCGGACACGGTAGGCCGCCAATGACCGCCAGCTGGAACTGAAGCTCATCGAGCGCGCCTTTGGGTGTGGGAACACAATGAAGCGATATGACGACCCTCTTCGACCCCATCCGCATCGGCGACATCGAGTTGCGAACCCGATTGGTCATGGCCCCGCTCACCCGTAGCCGCGCCAAGGGCACGGTGCCCAACGACCTGATGCGCCAGTACTACGAGCAGCGCGCCAATCCCCAAACCGGTGCCGGTCTCATCATCACCGAGGCGGCGCAGATCAGCCCTGAAGGACAGGGCTACCTGGACACGCCTGGCATCCACAGCGAAGAGCAGGTGCAGGCCTGGAAGCCCATCACACAAGCGGTGCACGCCCAGGGTGGGCGCATCATGATTCAGCTGTGGCATGTGGGCCGTATCTCCCACACCTCGCTGCAGCCTGGAGGCCAGCCTCCGGTGTCCTCAACAGACCGCGCCTCGGGCAGCAAGACCTACAACACCGAAGGCTTTGTCGACTGCTCAAAGCCCCGTGCATTGCGCACCGATGAGATGCCCCGCATCGTCGAAGACTATCGGCGCGCAGCGGCCAATGCGATCCGTGCGGGCTTTGATGGGGTGGAGGTGCACAGCGCCAACGGCTACCTCTTGGACCAATTTCTGCGTGACACCATCAACGACCGAACCGACGGGTACGGCGGCTCCATTGAGAACCGCGCCCGGTTGCTGCTGCAGGCGATGCAGGCGGTGACGCAGGAGATCGGCAGTGGGCGCACCGGCGTGCGGCTGTCGCCTATCACCCCCAGCAACGGTGCCACCCAAGACACCCAAGTGGGTGCGCTGTTCGACCACATCATGCGCAACCTGGCGCCGCTGGGCTTGGCCTATGTGCATGTGATCGAAGGGCAGACGGGCGGTGCGCGCGACCTCACTGAAAAGGGCGTGCCGCCCTTTGACTACCAAGCCCTTCGCCAGCACTTCAAAGGCGCGTGGATGGTCAACAACGGCTACGACCTTGACATGGCCAGCGACACGCTAGCGAGCGGACAAGCCGACCTTGTGGCCATCGGCCGGCCCTTCATCTGCAACCCAGACCTGGGCCGCCGTCTGCGCGAGGGCGCGCCCTTGGCTGAACTACAGCGGGAAACGCTGTACGGTGGCGGCGCAGCCGGCTACACCGACTACCCCTTGCTGCCGGCTTAAGCCAGGGCCCTCAACGCCGGTGCTGGCGGCCGGCCTTGCTGCGAAAGGCCTCGGCAACCGTCAATTCGCGCGGCCCGGGCAGCAGCTCGGCCACGTCACCAGCTTGCAGCGTACCTTCTTGCAGGACCGAGAGGTAGAAGCCGCTGAAGCCGCTTTGCACCATCATCTTGCTGGCGTGCTTGAAGCCCAAGGCCGCGTCAAATTTGCCGCAGGGCATACGCGGCTTGCTGATGGCCAGGGTGCAGTTTGCAAAGCGCAGGCGGTCGCCGATCCAGGCGTGGGTCTCCATCAAGCCGGCGATCGTGAGGTTTTCGCCCATCAGGCCAGGCGTGGGCTCTTCGTCCCAAGGCTGCGCCCGTGCCTGTGCGCGGACCGTCTTCCAAAATGCGTAGTGTTCTTGGGGGTAGGCGTACACCGCTTTGCCGCGCCCCCCATGCACCGTGGGATCGGCCTGCTCGTCACCGGACAGGCCCAGAGGGCCCACCTCCACCCGCGCGGCGGTGGGCTGCTTGCCATGAGCGGTCAGGATGCTGCGGCCGTCGGCCACACTGGTTCGCTGTGCCCGGGCGGTGTTTACGCTGATCAAGCGAATGGGGATGTTCATTGAGGTGGGCTTGGCAAGGGTGAGCGGGTCAGCGCGCAAACAGCGGCAGTATGCAGCTGCGCCCCGGCGGCTTTTGCACAGCAGCGTAGCATCAGGCCTTTTCAACCCTTTTGCGAGCCCACCATGTTCAACCACGTCATGCTCGGCACCAACGACATCGAGCGCGCCAAGGCCTTCTACGACGCCGTCTTGGGCGTGCTGGGCGCCGGCGAGCCGGTGCGTAATGTATCGGCCAGCGGGCACGTCCGGCTGTTTTATCGCCACGAGGGCAGCGCTTTTTGCTTGACCCAGCCGATCAATGGCAAGCCTGCCACCGTGGCCAACGGCGGCACCATTGGCTTCAAGTGCTCATCGCCTGAACAGGTCCTGCAGTTCCACGACGTGGCTGTGGCACATGGCGGTGTGTCGGTTGAAGACCCGCCGGGCCCGCGCACCGGTGGCCTGGGCACCTTGCACCTGGCCTATGTGCGCGACCCCGATGGGCACAAACTGTGCGCCCTGCACAGGCCCGGATGACCGCGCAGGCGTTGCAAACCCTGATCCGCACCCGCATCCCGTTGGCGAACTTTTTGCAGCTGCGGGTTCAGGCGCTCGAGCCCGACCGTGCGGTCGTTGGCGCAGCGTTGGAGCCCAATCGCAACGGTCATGGCGCTCTGTTCGCCGCACTGCCGGCGCGGGCTTGAACCCACGACCCACGAGCCCGCGAGCCCGTGAGCCCGCGGGCCCGTGAGCCCGTGAGCCCTTATGGCACCAAGCTCTGGGCCTGCCAGGTCTGGGCGGCTGCATCCCAGCTCCAGCCGATGCGCCGATGTTGCGGGTGGCCCAGCTCCAGCCACTCCAGCTGATCCAACTGCACGCTCACCACGCTGAAGTTTTGACGCGCCATGGCCAGGTCCAGCTCGGGCTCGGCGGTGCCTGCCACAAGGGCCACGCCGGGGGCCGCTACCGTGGCGTAGTCGCGCCGAGCAGCCTCGGGCACCTTGGCCCAATGCATCTGCACCGCCCGGGGGTCTTCTAGGCGGGCCGCCTGCCCCGTGGTACGCAGTTGCCGCCGGTGTCCAGGGTCCCACATCAGCAGGGCCACCTGGGGGCAGGCGTCGATCTCGCGCAACTTCTGGGTGCGGGTGTCGGTATAAAAAAGCAGCCGACGTTGCTCAGACATCACCTGCCGCAGGATCAGGTGTCGGGCCTGGGGCCCTTGGTCCCCTTGGGTGCACAAAGCCACCACCCGCCACGGGTGTCGGCGGTCGGCGCCGGCGCGAGTCAGTTCGCGCCAGACGGTTTCGGCATTCAGGCTGTGCATGCCGGGCGCAGGATACCTCCCGAGCAGCCTGGCCCCAGGGGGCAGGGCCATGGCGCGCCCGGTCAGCGTTGGCCAGCATCACATTATGCGTTTCTTGCATAGATGTGCGGGTGGGATGGCGGGTGTCTCACTACACTTGAATGCGCTGCAGTCCCGAATCTGGCCCGGCGCCGTGGCCGGCGACGATGAAACGGGGTCAGGGTCTGATCACTCGATAGGTGCTCTGAATTTGACCCGATTTCACCTTAACGGCACTTAACTTTCCGCAAGGAGCCATTGTGCACAACAACGCCGGTTACCCCGAGCTTCGGGTGCCTGCCTATGTTCACCATTCAGGCCTGGTTCGCTGGGTCCAGGAGGTTGCCACCCTCACCAAAGCCCGCAACGTCTACTGGTGCGACGGCTCGCAAGCCGAGTACCACCGCCTGTGCGGCGAACTGGTGGCAGCGGGCACCATGAGGCGGCTCAACCCAGCACGGCGGCCCAACAGCTACCTGGCCTGTAGCGACCCCTCCGATGTGGCCCGGGTGGAAGACCGGACCTTCATCTGCAGCCAGAAGAAGGAAGATGCGGGCCCCACCAACAACTGGATGGCCCCGGCTGACATGCGCGCGCTGCTGCAGACCGGCGACCAAGCCCTCTTCAAGGGGGCGATGAAGGGCCGCACCCTATATGTGGTGCCCTTTTCCATGGGCCCCATTGGGTCGCCGATTGCCCACATCGGCGTGGAACTCTCCGACAGCCCCTATGTCGCGGTGAGCATGCGTCTGATGACACGCATGGGCCGCGCCGTGGTGGATGTGCTGGGTGTCGATGGCGAGTTCGTGCCCTGTGTGCACACCGTGGGTGCTCCCCTGGCCGAAGGCCAAGCGGATGTGGCCTGGCCCTGCAACAAGACCAAATACATCGTCCACTACCCCGAGACCCGCGAGATCTGGAGCTACGGATCGGGCTACGGCGGCAACGCCCTCTTGGGCAAGAAGTGCTTCGCGCTGCGCATCGCCTCCACCATGGGGCGTGACCAAGGCTGGTTGGCCGAACACATGTTGGTGTTGGGCGTCACCCAGCCCAATGGCGTCAAGCGCCATGTGGCTGCTGCCTTCCCCAGCGCCTGCGGCAAGACCAACTTTGCGATGCTGATCCCACCGGCGGGTTTGAAGGACGCCCAGGGCCACACCTGGAAGGTGACCACCATCGGTGACGACATCGCTTGGATCAAGCCCGGTGCCGATGGCAAGCTCTACGCCATCAACCCCGAGGCCGGCTATTTCGGCGTAGCCCCGGGCACCAACGACAAGACCAATCCGAACTGCATGGCATCGCTGCGGAGCGATGCCATCTTCACCAATGTGGCGCTCACGCCCGACGGTGATGTGTGGTGGGAAGGCATGACCGACACGCCGCCGGCCGAACTGACCGATTGGCAGGGTCAGCGCTGGACGCCTGAGATCGCCAAGCAAACCGGAGCCAAGGCCGCCCACCCCAACGCCCGCTTCACCGTGGCCGCTACCAACAACCCGGTGCTGGATGCCGATTGGGACAACCCCCATGGCATGGCCATCGACGCCTTCATCTTCGGTGGCCGTCGCAGCACCACGGTACCGCTGGTGACCGAGGCGCGCAACTGGGTGGAAGGCGTTTACATGGCCGCCACCATGGGCAGCGAAACCACCGCTGCGGCCGCAGGCCAGCAAGGCGTGGTGCGCCGAGACCCCTTCGCCATGCTGCCCTTCATGGGCTACAACATGAGCGACTATTTTCAGCACTGGCTGGCCCTTGGCAAGAAGCTGCAAGCCCAAGGGGTCACCTTGCCGCGCATTTACTGCGTTAACTGGTTCCGCAAAGGCGCTGATGGCACGTTCGCCTGGCCCGGTTATGGCGAAAACATGCGGGTGCTCAAGTGGATGCTCGAACGAGTGGACGGCCAGGCCGACGGCGTGGAACATGCCGTGGGCATCAGCCCGCGCTATGAAGATCTGTCGTGGGCTGGCCTGAAATTCAGCCGCGACCAGTTCGACAGCGTCATCAGCATCGACCGCCAGGCTTGGGCCGATGAGCTGAAGCTGCACGATGAATTGTTCGAGCAGCTCGCCTATCACCTGCCCGAGGAATTGCGCCAGACCAGGGCGCAGATCGCACAGCGCCTGGCCGCTTGAAACTGGGTGTTTCGTAGGGTCTTAGGGGTAACTTTGCAGCGCCAGGGCTTATGGTCATGGCTCTTGCTAGGACAACCCACAGGAGACACACCCATGGCAAACCCCCACAACTCTTGCACCCTGAGCTGGCCCCAGGCTGGTGTCTGGGCCGCATCTGCCCTGGTGGCTCTGCTGGCCGGCTGCGCGTCGCAGTCCGCCGCGCCGCCCACCGTTTCAGCCGCAGTCACCGCACCCGTGGCCCAAGCTTGGCAGCAGGGCCGCACCGCCGATCAGGCCAACTCCACCTTGGCCCCCTTGGCCGGCAAGCTGACGGTGACTCCGCCCGAGCAGATCGCGCTGGACAAGCTGAAGGTACCTGCGGGCTTCAAGGTTGAGCTGTGGGCACATGGCTTGCCCGGGGGACGCGCCATGGCCCGCGCTGACAACGGCAAGATTTACGTGGGCACCCGCGGCATCGGCCGGGTCTATGAGATCACCGACAACGGCGGGCAGCGCACGGTGCGCACCGTCGTGGACAAGCTGACCCAGCCGGCCGGCGTGGCGGTACGGGGCAATACCCTGTATGTGTTCGCCATCAATCGGGTGCTGCGTTTTGATGACATCGCCCTGAACCCGAATGTGGCGCCGGTGGACATGACCGCGGCCTTCAACCTGCCGCCTGAGCAGCACCACAACTGGAAGTACGTCGCCTTCGGGCCGGACGGCAAGCTCTATGTGCCCTTTGGCGCGCCTTGCAACATCTGCATCCCCGGGCAGGAGTACGCGCAGATCCGCCGCTACAACGCCGACGGATCGGGCATGGAAGTGATCGCCCGTGGCGTGCGCAACACGGTGGGCTTTGATTGGCACCCGACCACGCGCGAACTGTGGTTCACCGACCACGGCCGCGACTGGATGGGCGACAACGCCCCTGAAGACGAACTCAACCGCATGAGCAAGGTCGGCCTGAACTTCGGCTTCCCCTATTGCCATGCCGGCGGTGTGCCCGACCGTGACATTGTCAAGGCCAATCCCTGCGAGGGCGTGACCCTGCCGGTGACCACGATGGGCCCGCACACCGCGGTGATGGGCGTGAAGTTCTACACCGGCAACATGTTCCCGGCTGAGTACAAGAACGCGATGTTCATTGCGCGCAAGGGTTCCTGGAACCGCAGCCAACGCTCGGGCTTTGATGTGGTGACCGTGACGGCCGATGCCAGCGGACGCAACGCACAGGTCAAGCCCTTCCTCACAGGCTTTCTCAACAGCGACCAAAGCTTCAATGGGCGCCCGGCCTACATCCACCAGCAGCCTGACGGCTCGCTGCTGATTTCGGATGAGCAAATGGGCGCCATCTACCGGGTAAGCTACGGCCGATGAGCCCAAGCGCAGGCGCCGTGGCGGACCGGGCCAGGGCTGCCGGGCGCGCAGCCCCGTTCTCGGCCGCGGCCCTGGCCTGGGTTTTTGCACTGTGGGCGAGCCTAGTCCTGCCCGTGTCCGCTGCGCCGCCACCGCGGCTCAACCAGTGCCTGTCTTGCCACGGGGCTGACGGCCGTTCGCCGCAGCCCATGATTCCGCACCTGGCCTCACAACCCCGGGTGTTCTTGGAAAACACCTTGATCATGATTCGCGAGGGCTTGCGGCCGGTCCCGGCCAAGCGCGGCCTGCTCGACGGCGCGGGCGATGCGGAGGTCAGCGCGCTGGCCGACTACTTCAGCCGCCAGCCCGCACCGATGGGCCCTGCAATGCGTGACGAAGCGGCTTTTCAGCGCGGCCAAGCCCTGGCTGCTCAAGGCCTGTGCGGCACCTGTCACTTGCCCAACTATGCCGGGCAGCAGCAGATGCCCAGGCTGGCTGGCCAGCGCGAGGACTACCTGAGCCATTCGATGAAGCGCTTCCGTGACAACCAAGCCGAAGGCCGCGACACGATGATGAACGGTGTGCTGCGCGGCTTCAGCGATGCCGCTGTGGCCGATCTGGCCCACTACTTCTCGCTGTTGCGCTGAGTGGGTGCGCCTCAGGCCCGGGCGACAATGCGCCCATGAAGGCCGACCTCACCAACACCGAAATCGATGAACTCGACAGCCTGCTGCAGCAGGCGCCAGAGCCGCTGAAAGCCTTGGACGTCGTATCCTTGGATGGCTACTTGTGTGCGGTGGCCGTGCAGCCTCGGATCGTGTCGCCCGAAGACTGGTTGGCGCGCGCCCTGGACACCGAAGGCAGCCGCTGGCCGGCGGCTGGTACCGACGAAGCCTGGTTGGCCCGGGTCAAGGCACTGATGCAGCGGCGCTTTGAGGCCCTGGTGCGCGGTCTGGCTGAAGAAGGGGGCTTTGACCCGGTCGTCAGTGACCTGGCGGCTGCGCAGGAGCAGGTGCCAGGCGGGGCACGGGGCGAGTCGCAGGATGAAGCGCTTTCGGACGAGGACCTGGCCGACTTGCCGACCTATTCCGGGCCTCTGATGTATTGGGCTTCGGGCTTTCTGTACGGCGCGCAAACCTTCGAAGGCCTGATGGGGCACCCTGACGATGCTGTGCACCTTGCGATATCGCGCATCCTGCGCCACCTGCCTGTGCAAAACGAGGAAGAACGGACCCTGGTGACTGAGTTGGCCCGACAAGCACCTTTGCGCGACGACGCGCATGCTATCGAAGACACGGTGGAGGCTGCGGTGACCTTGTGGGGCCTGACCGCCCAGGCCCGTTTGGCGGTGCGCACCGTGCAGCGCGAAAGCGCCAAGGTCGGCCGCAACGACCCCTGTCCCTGTGGCAGCGGCAAGAAATACAAACAGTGCCACGGCCGGGCCTGATGCGCTTGGGCCCATGCTGATGCGGCTGCAGATTCTGTCCGACCTGCACTTGGAAACCGAGGTCTTCGAGCCCGAACCTGCGCCCGGCGCCGATTTGCTGGTGCTGGCCGGCGACATCGATTCCAGCTGGCAAGGCTATGCGCGCTTTGCCGGCTGGCCGGTACCGGTCCTGGTGGTGCCGGGCAACCACGAGTTCGACCGGCGCGAATTGCGAACCGCGCTGCCGGCCTTTCGGGACCACTGCGCGCATTTGGGGCTGCAGGTACTGGAGCGTGACGAATGGGTGTACACCGATAAGCAGGGCCGCTGCGTCCGCTTTTTGGGCACCGTGCGGTGGAGCGATTTCGAGGTGTTTGGCCCAGCTTTGCAGGCCAAGGCCATCAAGGCAGCGGGCTACTTCCAGAAGGTGATGCAGGCCACCTACGACGGCCGGGTGTTCGATGCCGCGGCCGTTCGCAAGGAGGCCTTGGCCTGCAGGGCCTGGTTGAAGGCGCAGCTGGACGCGGGGGCCGCTGCGCCCGCGCCCCTGTGGCCGGGCCAAAGCGGCGCAGACGCCGGTGGGCACCGCACGGGCGTTGATGCCACCGTGGTGATCACCCACTTTGCGCCCAGCCTGCGCAGTGCAGACCCCCGATACGGTCAGCAGCCCACCACGGCGAGCTTTTGCAATTCCGATGAGGAACTGATGCGCTTTGCCGATGGATGGATACACGGCCATGTGCATTGGCGCAGCGACTACCGATGGCCGCGTCCGGACGGCGGCTCAACCCGGGTGATCTGCCAGGCCCGTGGGCTGCCCCGCAAGGGTGAGTCTGAGGGCTTCGACCCCTTGCGCCTGTTCAAGGTTTGATCGGGTGCAAAGCCGGGAGTAAGGCCAGCTTCGAAAGTGCAAACGCTGGGTTGATTGCGGCCCGGTCGCCGAGCAGATTGCAGCGGTGGCTCAGCGATACAAGCCCGACCTGATGATCATGGGTGTTCAAGGGCATAGCAGCCTGGGCAACTTGGTGATGGGCCTGGGTGCCAAGCAGGTGTTGGCGTGCGCCGCGGTTCAGGCTCTGTTCGTGCGCTGAAGCCTTGCCCGCAGCCGCTTGCCGCCAAGGGGGCTTAGCGGTCTTACCGGCCCCTGCGGGCGGTGCGCGATGCGCTGCTTGGCTTTCGTGCGGCCAGGGGGCGGCTGATGTCTGCCAAAAGCAGGCAGGCTCTGACCAGGCTCTCCACCGCGTCTTCCACGGAAGTCGGGGGTTCCAGGGTTTCGATTTCGGCCAGCAGCGCGTCGGCGTCTTCCAGGTCCTCTGGGTTCAGGTGCTGATAAAGCTGCGCAAGGGCTTCGAGCAGATCGGGCCGCTGGCTGCCGGGTCCCTCGGTGAGCGCTTCAAACTCGCTGCATGCAGTGGCAAAGCCCAACACCCATCCCTGAACTGCCTCGGCGGGCAGGGTTTCGGGGCCCACATCGGTGATCCAGGGGTCGAACCACTGCCGGGCTTCGATCAGGGCGTCGAGCTCGGCGTGGCGCTGTTCAATAAGCTGCTGCAGCCGATCGCCTAGCGCCCAAGTTGCCGGCCAGGCCCGGCCTCGGTCATCGGTGGCAAAGGGCAGCCAGCGCGCGGCCGGGATGCGGCGCGGCTGCAGCAGCACGCCAGCGAGGTAGCCGTCTAGGGCGCTTAGGTCCAGCGCCTGCAACGGGGGCGGCACCTGGCCCAAGAGCTCAGCGAGCTCCTGCAGCGCCGCCTCGCCCATAGGCCCCGGCAATGAGCGGTCGGGGTGCGGGGGTGGTGCGGGCCGCCGGCGTCCGTGCGGCGTCGCTGGGCTGGTTGAGGACGGTGGTGGGAAGGAAGGCGGTCGCCGGGCGTTCACCCCTTGATTGTCGCCCCCCGCGGGGGCTCAATTCCGACCGCGCACGGGTCTGCGCTTGCGACCTTAGACTGCTGCTTCATCTGCACCCAAGTGCCCGCACCCAGGGCGTACCCCATCACGTTTACCGGAGACCCGCTTGGGCGCACCTGAGGCCTTCACCGCCAGCACCGACATCACCCACTGGATGGGAGGGCAGCGCGTGGCCTCCTCTGGGGCTCGGCGCCAAGCGGTCTACAACCCAGCCACCGGCGCGGTGGCTCGCCAATTGCACCTGGCCGAAACCGCCGATGTGCACGCGGCTGTGGCCCGCGCCCAGACAGCATTCCCTGCCTGGGCCGATACTCCGCCGATCCGCCGAGCGCGCGTCATGAACCAGTTCTTGGCCCTGGTCAACCAGTACAAAGACACCTTGGCGGCCATGATCACCGCTGAGCACGGCAAGGTGTTCACCGATGCTCAGGGCGAGGTGATGCGCGGCGTTGAGATCATCGAATTCGCTTGTGGCATTCCGCATCTGCTCAAGGGCGACTACACCGATCAAGTTTCCACCGGCATCGACAACTGGACGTTGCGCCAGCCTCTGGGGGTGGTGGCCGGCGTCACGCCCTTCAACTTTCCCGTCATGGTGCCCTGCTGGATGTTTCCGGTGGCCTTGGCCAGCGGCAATGCCTTCATCCTCAAGCCCTCGGAGCGCGACCCGTCCCCTTCCCTGTTCATGGCCGAGTTGCTCAAGCAGGCTGGCTTGCCTGATGGCGTGTTCAATGTGGTGCAGGGCGACAAGGTGGCGGTCGATGCGCTCTTGGCCCACGATGACGTCAAGGCCCTGAGCTTTGTGGGCTCCACCCCTATTGCGCAGTACATCTACGAAGCCGGCGCGCGTAACGGCAAGCGGGTGCAGGCCCTGGGTGGGGCTAAGAACCACATGGTGGTGATGCCCGACGCCGATATCGACCAAGCCGTCGACGCCCTGGTTGGCGCGGGCTACGGCAGCGCGGGCGAGCGCTGCATGGCCATTTCAGTGGCAGTACTGGTGGGCGATGTGGCTGACAAGGTCATCCCCACGTTGGCCGAACGTGCGCGCGCCCTGAAGATCAAGAACGGCATGGAGCTCGACGCCGAGATGGGCCCCATCGTCACCCGCGAAGCGCGCGACCGCATCGAGGGCTACATCAAGTTGGGGGTGGAAGAGGGCGCAACGCTGGTGGTGGACGGCCGGGGTTTCAAGGTGCCGGGGCATGAGAACGGTTTCTTCACCGGCGGCACGCTGTTCGACCATGTGACGCCTTCGATGCGCATCTACCAGGAAGAGATCTTTGGCCCTGTGCTGGGTTGCGTGCGGGTGCCCGATTTTGGCGCGGCTGTGGAGCTGATCAACGCCCATGAATTCGGCAACGGCGTGGCCTGCTTCACCAGCGACGGCAATGTGGCCCGCGAGTTCGCGCGGCGCATTCAGGTGGGCATGGTGGGTATCAACATGCCCATTCCGGTGCCCATGGCCTGGCACGGCTTTGGTGGTTGGAAGAAGAGCCTGTTTGGCGATATGCACGCCTACGGCGAAGAAAGCATACGCTTTTACACCAAGCAAAAGAGCGTGATGCAGCGCTGGTCGGCCAGCGTCGGCAAGGGCGCTGAATTTGTGATGCCCACGGCAAAGTAACGCCCACGCTCGGGCCCTGTTCGAGCCCAGCGATGCGAAGGGGCTTTAGGCCCCGATGACACCGCCGTCGCGCCGGCGCACCACCACGGTGGCCGAGCGCGGCCGGCCATCTGGCCTGAAGTCGGGCCAGTTGGAGTTCTGGCGCGGGCTTTGCGGACTCAGCCGCTCGCCCGCTCCTTCGCCCGGGTGCTGGATGTTCAGGAACATCGTGCGCCCATCGGGCGTCCAGGTGACGCCGGTGACTTCGCAGTTCACTGGGCCCACCAGGAAGCGCCGCACCTCGCCGGTGGCCACATCGCAGGCCAACATCTGGTTGTTGCCCAAGGCTTGGTGCACGCCCTTCTTAAGGCTGACGGACCCAACATCGGTTTGGATCCACAGCACCCCGCGGGGGTCGAAGGCGATGCCATCAGCGCACGCGAAGGCGTCGCCCCGAATGTTGCCGCGGGCATTGGGGTCACTGGATTGCGCAATACCAGCCAGCATCAGGTGGTTCCAGATAAAGGTCTCGCCGTCAAAGTCGCTGCGCTCTTGCCAGCGGATGATCTGGCCCATCTCGTTCTTGGCCCGCGGGTTGGCCGCGTCGACACCGGGCTGGCCTGCGGTGCCGCGTGCGGTGTTGTTGGTCAGCGTGCAGTAGATCCAGCGGCTGCGTTCGTCGATGGCCAGCCACTCAGGACGGTCCATCTTGGTGGCGCCCAACAAGTCGCTGGCCTGTCGGGCCTTGATCACCACTTCGCCCTGGTCGGCAAAGCCGTTGGCTGCGTTCAAAGGCCCCTGGCCGTGCACCAAGGGCAGCCAGCGCCCGGTGCCGTCGGCCTCGAAGCGCGCCACGTACAAGGTGCCATGGTCCAGCAGCTCGCGGTTGGCCCGTGCCGCGCTCAAGCCCTGGCCTGCCGGCTTGATGCGGTCGCGGCTGACGAATTTGTAGATGTATTCAAAGCGTGCGTCTTCACCTGAATACACCACGGCGCGCCCTTCGCGTGTGGTGGCCACCCACGCACCCTCATGCGCGGCGCGGCCCAAGGCGGTGCGCTTGATGGGTGTGCTGGTGGGGTCCATCGGGTCGAGCTCCACGATCCAGCCGAATCGGTTGGGCTCATTGGGGTGTACGGCTGCATTGAAACGTTCGTCATGGTCAGACCACTTGTTCCAGCCGCCGCTGGCGCGAATGCCCCAGCGCCGCTCGTGTTCATTGGGCTGAGCGGGGCCCCGAAAATAGCCGGCCCAGTTCTCTTCGCCGGAGAGGTAGGTGCCCCAGGGCGTTTGGCCGCTGGCGCAGTTGTTCATGGTGCCCAGGATGCGCCGGCCGGCCGGGTCGGCGGCGGTGCGCATCATCGGGTGCCCAGCCGCTGGGCCGCCCACGGCAAAGGGTGTGGACAGGGTGACCCGGCGCGCATAGCGCGAAGGCCTGACCATCTGCCACTGCCCATCGCGCAGGGCCACCTCGATCACTGAAAGGCCGTGTGCGTTTTGGCTCTTGCGCACCTTCTCGGCCGAACCCGTGCCCAGCCCGTCGGGGTGCAGCAGGCCTTCGTCGGTGTATTCGTGGTTCATGGCCAAGAGGCCGCGGCGGTTACCGGCGGTTGTGGCGCCATGGACGGATGCTTGCAGCGGCGGGCCCTTGTGTCCCGGTGTGGGCGGCGTGGGCATTACAGCGGGCGTGCCATCGTCGCGCAGCGGGTAGAAGTGCAGCCCGTCATGGTGCATACCCATCTGAACCGCCTGGTCGTCTGCACTGTTGGAGGCATCAAAGCGAAAAGGCGGGAGGCGACCGGGCACGCCGATGGGCTCACCCCAGGCGGCCAGAACGGTGGTGATGTAGCCCTCGGGCACTTGCAGCGCATCGGCGGTGCTGGGGGCAATGCCCTTAAAACCCAGGCCGACCGGCTGCCGCCCACCGCTTTGGGGGCCGGCATCGAGGGCCTGCCCCGTAGCACAGCCGGCCAGGCTTGCAGCACCGCTGGCCAGAGCAGAGGCGGCGACCAGCGGGCCCAGCCCGGCCGAACCCCCCCAGCCCGCCAACGCAGATAACAGGGCGCCCCCGCCTGCGCCGCGTACCCACAGCCGCCGAGCGGGGTTGGAAACCTCATGGATGCTCGGGTTGGAGGAACGGTTGCTGTCCTCCATGGTGCTGAAGTCTTTGGGCATGGGGCGGCACTCTAGCCGAGCCAGCAGGCTTTGTAAGGACATGGCCTAACATCCTTTGCATGAACCCTGTTTTGCTCGTCACCGGCGGGGGCCGCGGCATCGGTGCAGCCGTGGCGCGCCTGGCCGCCGCCCAAGGTTGGGATGTGGCGCTTAATGTGGTGCGCGACATGGCCAGCGCGCAGGCGGTGGCCGCCGACGTGCGGGCACTGGGCCGGCGGGCTTTGGCGGTGCAGGCCGATGTGAGCGACGAAGCAGCCGTGCAGGCCCTGTTTGCAACGGTAGACGCCGAGCTCGGTCCCTTGCGCGGGCTGGTGAACAACGCCGGTGTGGTCGATGTGGCCCAGCGGGTCGACGAGATGAGCCTGGCGCGTTGGCAGCGCATGTTCGCCATCAATGTGCAGGGCACCTTTTTGTGCACCCGCGAGGCCCTGCGCCGCATGAGTACCCAGCATGGTGGCGCTGGCGGGTCTATCGTGAACCTGTCTTCGGCCGCAGCGAGGCTGGGGTCGCCGGGGCAGTACGTGGACTATGCGGCCGCTAAGGCGGCCATCGACACCTTTACCCTCGGCGTGGCGCGTGAGGTGGCCCAAGAAGGCGTGCGGGTCAACGCTGTGCGACCGGGCATCATCGACACCGAAATCCATGCCAGTGGTGGCCAGCCGGATCGGGTGCAGCGCATGGCGCCGCAGGTGCCCATGCAGCGGGCAGGGACCGCCGAGGAAGTTGCGCAGGCCGTGGTGTGGCTGTTGTCTGACCAGTCCAGCTACACCACCGGCAGCGTGCTGGATGTGGCGGGCGGTCGATGAACGGGGGCACCGGACTGCCGGCGGGGGGTGGTCATCTGAGCCCGACCAAACCGCCCGCTCGATGGCCGCACCGAACTGACCTCTTGAAAGAGCCTCATGAACCCCACACTGTTGATCCGACACCTGAACGCCGCCTTGGCAGCGCCCACGCTCGCCACCGCCTTGTCACTGTGGCCACTGCTGGGTCTGCCCATGGGGGCATTGGCCCAAACTTCGGACGCGGCAGGGGCCAAGGCAGCCCTCACCGTCCAGGTGGTGTCACCCCAAGCTGGTGAGTGGACCAGCACCCTGGCCGTCAACGGCAACATTGCACCCTGGGCTGAAGCCATCGTGGGCAGCCAAGTCAATGGCCTGCGGCTGGTCGAGGTGTTGGCGCAGGTGGGCGACTCGGTCAAGGCCGGTCAGCTGTTGGCGCGTTTTGATGAAGCGCCGGTGCTGTTGGACTTGGCGCAGGCCCGCGCTGCCGTGCAGGAGGCGCAGGCGCAGCTGGCCGATGCCACCGCCAACGCCCAACGCGCCCGCAGCTTGGGCAGTACCGGCGTGGTGAGTGTCCAGCAGTTGGGTCAGGTTGAAGCGGCCGAGGCCGTGGCGCGAGCCCGTTTGGCCACGGCGCAGGCCGTGGTGGCCGCGCAAGAATTGAGGCTGCAACACACCCGTGTGTTGGCGCCGGATGCCGGCTCGGTCAGTGCGCGCAGCGCCACGCTGGGTGCGGTGGCAGGTCCTGGCACCGAGCTCTTCAAGTTGATTCGCCAGGCGCGTCTGGAGTGGCGGGCCGAAGTGCCGGCTGCCGACTTGAGCCGTGTCAAGACGGGCACAGCAGCACGGTTGACCACACCGTCCGGAGCGGTGGTGTCGGGCACGGTGCGCAGGGTTTCGCCGGCAGTTGACCCCCAGACCCGAAATGCGCTGGTCTATGTGGACCTGAAGACCAGCGAAAACAGCGATGCGCGCGCCGGCATGTTCGCCCGAGGCGAGCTGCGCTTTGAGGCCCGCCGAGCACTGATGCTGCCGGCTCCCGCCGTTTTGCTTCGCGAGGGATTCGACGTGGTGCTCGTGGTGGATGAGCGCCAGCGCGTCCGTCAAACTAAGGTCACCGTGCTGGCGCGCGAAGGCGAGCAGGTGGCGGTTCAGGGGCTGGATACCAAGGCACGGGTGGTGGCCCGAGGCGGGGCTTTCCTGGCCGACGGTGACGCGGTGCGCGTGGTGGAGGCCCCCGCCAAATGAACGTCTCGTCCTGGTCGATTCGCAACCCGATTCCGGCCATCATGCTTTTCGTGCTGCTCACGCTGGCAGGCGCGATGAGCTTCAAGGCCATGAAGATCCAGAACTTCCCCGATCTGGATTTACCCACCATCAACGTGGTAGCCACTCTGCCGGGTGCGTCGCCGGCACAGTTGGAAACCGAAGTCGCCCGCAAGATCGAGAACTCGCTGGCGGCGGTGCAGGGCCTCAAGCACACCTACGCCAAGATTCAAGACGGCACAGTCACCATCACCGCCGAGTTCCGTCTGGAAAAGGGCACGCAGGAGGCCTTGGATGAGGTGCGTGATGCGGTCAACCGCGTGCGTTCAGACCTGCCGGGTGACCTGCGCGACCCGCAAATCAGTAAGCTCAATTTGGCCGGGGCGCCCATCCTGAGCTACTCGGTCGCCAGCCCGCTGCTCGATGATGAAGCCTTGAGCTGGTTTGTCGACAACGAGGTGAGCAAGACCTTGCTGGGTGTCAGCGGGGTGGGCAGCGTGGCCCGGGTGGGCGGCGTCAGCCGCGAGGTTCAGGTGGCGCTGGACCCGGCGCGCATGCTGGCCTCGGGCGTGGCGGCTTCAGATATTTCACGCGGGCTGCGTTCGGTGCAGCAGGAGTCGTCCGGGGGGCGCGTGGGCCTTGGTGGCTCAGAGCAGGCGGTGCGAACCTTGGCCACGGTGAAGTCGGCCGAGGAATTGTCGGGGTTGGACATTCCGCTGCCTGATGGCCGGCGGGTGATGCTGTCCCAGGTGGCCAGCGTGCGCGATGCGGTGGCTGAGCAGCGCAGCGCCGCGCTGCTCAATGGACAGCAGGTGGTGGGCTTTGAGGTCACGCGCAGCAAGGGGGCCTCGGAGGTGGATGTACGCAAGGGCGTGCAGGCTGCACTGGCCAAGCTTCAGGCGCAACACAGCCACATCGTTCTGGACGAGGTATTTAACTTTGTCGACCCGGTGCAGGAGAACTACGACGGATCTCTGACCCTGCTGTACGAGGGTGCCATTCTGGCGGTGATCGTCGTGTGGTTCTTTTTGCGGGACTGGCGCGCCACGTTTGTGGCAGCTACCGCCTTACCGCTGAGTGTGGTCCCGGCCTTCATCGGCATGTGGGCTCTGGGCTTCACCATCAATGTGGTCACGCTCTTGAGCCTGTCGCTGGTGATCGGCATTCTGGTGGACGACGCCATCGTAGAGATCGAAAACATCGTACGCCACCTGCGCATGGGCAAGAGCCCATACGAAGCCGCGATGGAGGCGGCTGATGAGATTGGGCTGGCCGTCATTGCCACCACCTTCACGCTGATCGCCGTTTTCCTGCCCACGGCCTTCATGTCAGGCATTGCGGGCAAGTTCTTCAAGCAGTTTGGCTGGACAGCGGCGCTGGCGGTGTTCGCTTCTTTGGTGGTGGCGCGGGTGCTCACGCCGATGATGTCGGCCTATCTGCTCAAGCCCATCATCCAGACCGGCGAGCCCCCGGACGGCCCCATCATGAGCCGCTACATGAAGGCCGCTGCATGGTGCGTGAAGCACCGCTGGATCACATCCTTTGGCGCCGGTGCCTTCTTTGTCGGGTCCATCGCCTTGATCCCGCTGCTGCCCACTGGCTTCATTCCCGCTGATGACTTTGGGCAGTCGCAGGTCACGATTGAACTGCCCCCTGGTAGCACCTTTTCAGACACCAAGGAATCGGCGGAACAGGCGCGCCTGCTGCTGAAAGACCATCCGCACATCCAGCAGATCTACACCGCCATAGGCGGCGGGGCCGCGGGCAGCGACCCTTTCATGCCAGGCGGCGCACCTGAAGCGCGCAAGGCTACCCTGACGCTGACCCTCACCCCTCGAAGCGAGCGACCGGGCCTGCGCAAGCAGGTGATTGAAGGCGAAATCCGCCAGCGGATGCAGGATCTGCCGGGCGCGCGGGTAACGGTGGGGTTGGCCGGCGCTTCAGGAGAGAAGTATGTGATGGTCTTGTCCGGTGATGATGGCAAGGCTTTGACCCAGGCGGCGCAAGATGTGCTGCGCGACCTGCGCACCATCCCCGGCGTGGGCAACGTCACGTCTTCGTCCAGCCTGGTGCGCCCCGAGCTGGTGATACGCCCCAACTTTGTCGCGGCCGCAGATGCGGGCATCACGGCGGAGCAACTGGCCGACACCTTGCGCATCGCCACGGCCGGCGACTTCGACCGCGCGCTGCCCAAGCTGAACCTGTCGCAACGGCAAGTGCCCATCGTGGTACGGTTACCCGAGAAGGCGCGGCAAGACCCAGCCCTGCTGGCTCAGCTGCCCATACCCACCCCGCGTGGCCCGGTGCAATTGGGCACAGTCGCTTCGATCACGCTGGAAAGTGGCCCCGCGCAGATCGACCGCTACGACCGCCGGCGCAATGTGAATCTGGACGTGGAGCTCAATGGGCAGCCCCTGGGCGACGTGGCTGCGGCCGCACAGCAGCTGCCCAGCGTCTTGCTGCTGCCCGCTGGTGTAACCCCTTCTACGTTTGGCGATGCTGAAGTGATGGCCGAACTGTTCCAAAGCTTTGGCCTGGCCATGCTTGCTGGTGTCTTGTGCATTTACATGGTGTTGGTGTTGCTGTTCGGCGGTTTTATGCAGCCGGTGACGATCCTGGCGGCGCTACCCCTTTCATTGGGCGGTGCTTTTGTGGCCCTGTTGGCCACCAAGAGCGCGTTTTCCATGCCCTCGCTCATCGGCCTGATCATGCTGATGGGCATTGCCACCAAGAACTCCATCTTGCTGGTGGACTACGCCATCATCGCCAAACACAAGAGTATGAACCGTTGGGACGCAATCTTGGATGCTTGTCACAAGCGCGCACGGCCCATTGTGATGACCACCATTGCCATGGGTGCGGGTATGATGCCGATTGCCCTGGGCTGGGGGGCCGACCCGAGCTTTCGCCAGCCGATGGCGGTGGCGGTGATCGGTGGGCTCATCACCTCCACCTTCCTGAGCCTTTTGGTCATCCCGGTGGTGTTCACTTTTGTGGATGATGTGGCTCAATGGGTGATGCGGCGTGTCAAGCCGGTGCCACTGAAGGTGAGTGGATGACCACGCCGCACGGTACGGGTGGTGCTGTTTGCCAATGAAGAAAACGGGTTTGACGGCGCCGTCGCCTACGGCCAGGCATTTGCCCAAGTGCCTCACCAACTGGTGGCAGAGAGCGATTTCGGTGGTGGCCGCATCTACCGCTTGTCCAGCCGAGTGCAGGCCGGCGCCCTACCCCTGGTGGCGCAGATGGCCGAGGTCTTGAAGCCCTTGGGTGTGGAGCCGGGTGATAACCAGGGCAACCCAGGCCCCGACGCTGCTTTTCTCATGCGCAGACACCGGTGGCCGAGCCTGGCCCTGAGCCAGGACGGCACGCGTTACTTTGATGTGCACCACACCGAACGCGACACCATCGATCAAGTCGACCCGGCCGATCTGCAGCAGAACGTAGCAGCCTGGGCAGCCACCGCCTGGCTGGCTGCTCAGTCGCCCCTGAGCTTCTCGCCGGTGCCCTTGTCGCGTTAAGGCTGAACGCGGCGGCTACGGCGGCGTCTGCGCGGCGCCGAGCGAGCCTTAGTTGCTGAAGGCCGCGATGCCGGTGATGGCGCGCCCCAAGATCAGAGCGTGCACATCGTGCGTGCCCTCGTAGGTGTTGACCACCTCGAGGTTCACCAGGTGGCGCGCCACGCCGTACTCGTCGCTGATACCGTTGCCCCCCATCATGTCGCGGGCGGCGCGGGCGATGTCCAGGGCTTTGCCGCAGGAATTGCGCTTGAGGATGGACGTGGCTTCCACCGACGCTTGCCCGGCGTCCTTCAAACGCCCCAGTTGCACGCAGCCCAGCAGGCCCAGGCTGATCTCGCTGCACATGTCGGCCAGCTTCTTTTGGATCAGCTGATTGGCCGCCAGAGGGCGCCCGAACTGTTGACGGTCCATCACATATTGGCGGGCGCGGGTGTAGCAGTCTTCTGCTGCACCCAAGGTACCCCAAGCGATGCCGTAGCGCGCGCTGTTCAGGCAGGTAAAGGGCCCTTTGAGGCCCCGCACCTCCGGAAAGGCGTTTTCTTGCGGGCAGAACACCTCGTCCATGACGATTTCGCCGGTCACCGAGGTGCGCAAGCCCACCTTGCCACTGACCTTGGGTGCGCTCAGGCCTTTCCAGCCCTTTTCCAAGATGAAGCCGCGAATCTGGCCGCCATCGTCTTTGGCCCAGACCACGAAGACATCCGCGATCGGGCTGTTGGTGATCCACATCTTGGAGCCGCTGAGCAAGTAGCCGCCGTCGACCTTTCGGGCGCGGGTGATCATGCTGCCCGGGTCGCTGCCGTGGTCGGGTTCGGTCAGGCCGAAGCAGCCGATCCACTCGCCGCGCGCGAGTTTGGGCAGGTACTTCTGCTTTTGTGCTTCGGTGCCGAAGTCTTGGATGGGTACCATCACCAGGGAAGACTGCACGCTCATCATGGAGCGGTAGCCCGAATCCACCCGCTCTACCTCGCGCGCCACCAGCCCATAGCACACATAGTTCAGCCCGGCCCCGCCGTAAGCCTCTGAAATGGTGGGCCCCAGCAGGCCAAGATCGCCCATCTCGCGAAAGATGGAGATATCGGTTTGTTCATGTCGAAACGACAATTGCGCGCGCGGCAGCAACCGCTCTTGGCAATAGGCGTGTGCGGCATCACGCACCTGGCGCTCATCGTCGGTGAATAAAACGTCCAGGTTCAGCGGGTCGGACCAGGAGAATCGGGCGTGTGGCATGAAGACCTCGTGATTTACAAACTGCCCTATCCTAGTTCGAGATGGCCAGCACCGCAGTTCAAAGGTAATGTCGGGACACAGACTCTGCGACGCAAACGGGCTTGACCTGCCCTTCACGCTCTACCACGATCTCAGAGGTCAGTTGAACGCCGCCTTCAATCGCGTCGCAGGCGTTTAACTTTAAGTGCGCCCGCAGCCTGCTGCCTACTGGAACCGGGGCAGGGAATCGCACCCGATTCAAGCCGTAGTTCACGCTCATGCGCACGCCATCGATCGCCCAGATCTGCTGCAGAAACATCGGCAGGAGCGACAGCGTCAGATAGCCGTGCGCCACGGTGGACCCGAAGGGCCCTTGCGAGGCCCGAACCTCATCGACATGAATCCATTGTTCGTCTAGGGTCACCTGGGCGAATTGGTTGACCCGCGCTTGGTCCACGCCAAACCAAGCGCTGCTTCCCAACTCCTGGCCCACCAGGCTTGGTAGATCCGCCACTGCTATTGTTCGCACTTCGGTCAATCTCCTGTTCACGGCACCGTAATCGTCCAGCGGTCCTGCAACTCTCGCTTGAGTACCTTGCCGATGGCGCTGCGAGGCAACTCGTCCACGAAAACCAGGGCGGCCAGGCGCTGCAGCTTGCCACAGCGGGTGTTGAACCACTCCAACAAAGTACGTTCGTCCACGACCGCTCCGCCGGACGGTTGCCGCACCACCCAAGCCACCGGCGTTTCACCCCAACGGGCTGAGGGCACGCCCACCACCGCAGCATCGGCCACAGCCGGGTGTTGGCGCAGCAGGGCTTCGAGGTCGCTGGGGTAGACATTGAAGCCGCCGCTGATGAGCATGTCCTTGCGACGGTCGATCAAGATGAGGAAGCCGTCTTCATCAAAGCGGCCCACATCGCCGGTGCGGATGTAGGCGCGGCCTTGGTCGTCGTGCCACAGGGCTTGGGCAGTGAGGTCGGGGCGGCCGTGGTAGCCGCTCATCATGCCGGGTGACCGGCCCACCACCTCGCCGGTGATCTGCGCCGTTTTCGCATTGGGCCCCTGCCCGTTCCAGGGCCCGGGCAACTCAAGCCCCGACTCATCAATCAGGCGAATGTCATGCCCCACCGCCGGTGTCCCCACGGTGTGCAGCTTGTTGGGGTGGCGGTGCGCTTCAAGTATGCAAGCGCCGCCGCCTTCGGTCGTGCCATACACCTCCACCAGGCCGCCGGGCCAGCGGCGCAGCACCTCGGCCTTGAGGGCAGCTGAAAACGGTGCGCTGGTGCAGAACTTCATCTCAAATGAAGACAGGTCGGTGCGGTCAAAGTCGGCGTGCGCGAGCAGCCGCGTGTACTGCACCGGCACCAACATGGTGTGGGTGATGCGTTCGCGCTGCGCGGTGGCCAGCCAGCTTGCCGCATCAAAGCGCTGCATGAGGTGCACGCAACCGCCCATACCCAGGGTGGGGGCAAAGGCCACCAACGTGGTGTTGGAGTAAAGCGGGGTAGACAGCAGCGTACGGCTGTGCGGCCCGTAGCCGTAGGCCATGCCACGCCGCACATGCGCCCAGCGCATGCCGTGGGACTGCACGATGCCCTTGGGCAGGCCTGTGGTGCCCGATGAATAGATGATGTTGAAGGCATCCTCGGCCTGTGCGCCCCAGGGCTGGGGCGGGCCCCAGCGGCCTTCAAGGGCAGGCAGGGCTTCAAGGCCGATCACGCCGCCGCAGTAGCCAGCCGCGCGGGCCAGTGTCTGTCCCGCATCATCGGCCCACAGCAGCACCGCACCACTGTCGCGCAGCATGGCCCCCCAAGCCGCAGCCTCCAGGGTGCCGGGCAGGGGCACCGCCACGGCGCCGGCGCGCAACACGCCCACGAACACCGCTGCTATCGCCGCGTTGTTGGCCGCGCACAGGGCTACCGCGTGGCCAGGCTCAAGCCCACGCTGCTCAAGCTCAGACGCCACCGCGTCGGCTACATCGTTCAGGCGCGCATAGGTCCAATGGGTGTGGTCGTCCACCAGGGCCAACGCCTGCGGGCGAGCCTGGCCGTGCGCGCGCACCAGGTCGCTCAGGCTGCAAAAGGGGGAATCAGGGCCCAGGGGCAGCACCATTCCAGCCCAATCGGCTCGACACCTCACAAGCGGCGTCGCGCAATGCCTGTGCGCTTGGGCTGGACCACTCGACCGGCAGTTGTTCCTCACGGTCCAGCAAGGTGATCACCACGGCCGGGCCGCCCAGGTGGTCCAAGCAGGGCGCGCTGAAGGCGTTCACTCCGGGTATGGGCCGCCCCTTGGACCGAACCACCCCGTGCAGCCGCACGTCTTTTCGGGCCGCTTCTACGAGGGCCTGCTCGTCCGGGCCCGGCTTCACGGCCCGGCCCGGCGGGTCGCCCACCGCCCCGGAGGCAGCGGCCAGCGCCAGGCGCAGCCGGTCCGGGGTGAGGCTGGAGGCGAAGGCGCGGCCTGTGGCCGTGTGCATCAGGCTCATCACAGTGCCAGCCCGCATCGAAATCAGCAGGGGCTGGCGCGCCTCGATCAGGCGCACCACCGTAGGCCCGAAGTTACCCCACACCGCCACCGCCACCGCATGACCGGTCTGCTGGGCCAAGCGTTCGGCCCGGTCTTCAGCGGTGCGCACGGCATCTTGCTGGTGCAGGGCCGTCAGGCCCATTTGCAGGGCTGCAGGGCCCAGGGCGTAGCGGCCGCTGTGTCGGTCTTGCTCGACCAGACCCAAGCGCCCGAAGCTCACCAAATGGGGGTGGGCGCGGGCGGCGGTCATGCCGGCCGCTTGGGCCAGGTCCTTCAGGCCCATGGGGCCGGTGTGGACGGATAGGGCCAGCAACAAGCGGCCGCCAACCTCCACCGACTGCACGGCACGCTGGCCCGGCTCGGCAGCGGAAGCGGGCCCTTGGACCGGTGTACGCGGTGTCGGCTGTGCGGGCCGGCGCTTGGGCCTTCGGGGCTTCTGGGCGTGTGTGGCGGGCATATATACATAGTTTGCACCAAGCAAACGCATTTGCCAATATGGAATTCTGCCCGTATCATCGTGCAAGCAAATGGATTTGCTCCTTGCAAACCATCGAGCATCGCACGACTGTGGGAACCACATGAGCACCAAACACTTCGCTTCCCAGGCTGATCTTGAAGAGAAGAAAGTCAGCTTCACCCAAATCTCCGAACACGCCTGGGCCTACACCGCCGAAGGCGACCCCAACACCGGCATCATCATTGGAGATGACGCGGTTTTGGTAGCCGACACCCAGGCCACCCCGGCCATGGCTGCCGATGTGATCCGCCGCATTCGCGAAGTCACCGACAAACCCATCCGCTATGTGGTGCTCACCCATTACCACGCGGTGCGGGTCTTGGGGGCCAGTGCCTACAAGGCCGAGGGCTGCCAGCAGGTGATTGCCAGCCAAGACACTTACGACCTCATCATGGAGCGGGGCGAGCAAGACAAGGCCAGTGAAATCGGCCGCTTTCCGCGTTTGTTTCGCGACGTGGAGACGGTGCCGGCGGGCTTGACCTGGCCCACCCTGACCTTCAGCGGCAAGATGACGCTGTGGCTCGGAAAGCTGGAAGTGCAGTTGCTGCAACTGGGCCGCGGCCACACCAAGGGCGATACGGTGGTGTGGCTGCCCGCAGAGCGCGCCATGCTTTCAGGTGATCTTGTGGAGTTCGACGCCACGCCCTATGCGGGCGATGCCTACTTTCAGGATTGGCCCCAAACCCTGCACAACATTGCCGTTCTGGAGCCCTGCGCCCTGGTGCCCGGCCGCGGCCCGGCCTTGGTGGGGCCAGACTTGGTGGAAAAGGGCTTGCAGGTCACGCGTGAATTCGTAAGCGATCTGTATGCCAGTGTGAAGGAAGGGGCTGCCGCGGGCCGCGACCTCCAGGCGGTCTATCGCGCCACTTATGAACGCCTGAAGCCCAAGTACGGTAACTGGGTCATCTTTGACCATTGCATGCCCTTCGATGTGACCCGCGCCTACGACGAAGCCACGGCGCATCCGCACCCGCGCATCTGGACCGCCGAGCGCGACCGTCAGATGTGGAAAACCCTGGAAGGCTGAGGCGATTTACAGCCGGTGGCGGGGGGTCTTCATGAACAGTGCATTTGACTATCCAAGGTTCGAGTTCCGGCGCCCGCCGGAGATGGGCGCATCGGATGCGGGCCGGTACCCCCATCCCCTGATCATCGTGGGCGCCGGCCCTGTGGGCATGGCCGCCGCACTCGATGCGCGTGCGCACGGTCTGCCGGCCGTCATCTTGGACGACGACCACACCGTCTCGGTGGGTTCGCGCGGCCTGTGTTACGCCAAGCGCACCCTGGATATCCTCGATCGCCTGGGGGTGGGTGAGGCGGTGGTGTCCCGGGGCGTCACCTGGAACGTGGGACGCACCTTTTTGGGTGAACGCGAAGTCTTCAACTTCGAGCTCTTGCCCGAGCCCGACCATCACCGCCCCGGCATGGTGAACCTGCAGCAGTACCACCTGGAGTTCTTTCAGGTGCAGGCCTGTCAGGCCGCGGGCGTGGACATCCGCTGGCAGCACAAGGTGGTGGCGGTCAGGCCCGATGAAACCGGCGCCACTTTGGATGTGGAGACCCCCGAAGGAACCTACAGCCTGCGCGCCGATTGGTTGGTGGTGTGCGATGGTGCGCGCAGCCCCATTCGCCGCATGCTGGGCCTGGACATGGAGGGACAGGTCTTCAAGGACCGATTTCTCATCGCTGATGTGGTGATGAAGGCCCCCTTTCCGGCGGAGCGGTGGTTCTGGTTCGACCCACCTTTCCACCCGAAGCAGAGCGTGCTGTTGCATCGCGAGGCCGATGATGTGTGGCGCATCGACTTCCAGCTTGGGTGGGATGCCGACCCGGAGGAAGAGAAGAAGCCCGAAAAGGTGCTGCCGCGCATCCAGGCCATGCTGGGCCCCAAGCTCAGCTTCGACTTGGAGTGGGTGAGCGTCTATACCTTTCAATGCCGGCGCATGGCCCGTTTTGACCACGGCCGTGTGCTGTTTGCCGGCGATGCGGCCCATCAGGTCTCACCCTTTGGCGCGCGCGGCGCGAACTCAGGCATTCAAGACGCCGACAACCTGATGTGGAAGCTGGCCTATGTGATCAAAGGATGGGCACCGCCTACCCTGCTCATCAGCTATGGCACCGAGCGTGGCGAAGCGGCCGATGAAAATATCTTGAATTCGACCCGCTCCACCGACTTCATCACGCCCAAAGACCGCACCAGCCGTGCCTTTCGCGACGCAGCCTTGCAGCTGGCGCGTGACCATGCATTCGCCCGCAAGCTGGTGAACTCGGGACGCTTGTCGGTTCCTACGCACCACGCGAATTCCCCACTGAATACGCCGGCTGGTCAGGCCTTTGGGGGTTGGATGCGCCCAGGCGCTCCGCTGGACGACGCACCCGTTACGCACGTGGGCCAGCCCAGTTGGTTGCTGCAACATCTGGGCGGGCGGTTTCAGGCCCTGCTGTTTGTCGACGATGCGGGCTCCACCCAAACCCAAGATGCCCTGTGCGCTCTGCAAGCGGTTCCATTGCCTGTGCCAGCAGCGCCGGCGCTGCAGGCTGTGCTGCTGAGCGCCGCACCCGTGGCCGAGCCGCTTGCGGCGCGGCTTGAGGCGACATTCGGCGCCCTGGTGTTGCACGACCTCAAGGGCTTGGCCCGGCGGCGCTGCGATGGTGCTGCGGGCACCACGCTGCTGCTGCGCCCCGATCAACTCATTGCCGCACGTTGGCCACAGCCCGAGCCCAGCGCCATTGGGCAGGCCTACGCGCGGGCCACCGGTCACTGACATGAACGCCCTGAACCTCAACGCCAATTTCCATGCCGCTGGTCGTCGCGACCTTCGAGACTACAGCCCCGGTGATGATTTCTACCAAGCCCTGATCGATACCCACCGCGGGCTCAGCGATCAAGAGAGCCTGGACCTGAACGCCCGGCTGATCCTTTTGTTGAGCAACCACATTGGCGACCTTGAGGTGCTGCGTCAAGCCCTGCAGATCGCCCGTGAAGCGGGCGGCAAGCCCGCTGCGGCTTGAGGGGCTGCGCACCGCCTGATGACGGAACGAAGCGATGAACACCCTCAACGAAACCCACGACCCCTGCTTGCGCAGTTGGGTCTCGTCGGCGCAGGACGAGCGCAGCGATTTCCCGATCCAAAACCTGCCTTATGCGGTTTTCCGTCCGCGCACCAGCGGGCAAGCGTGGCGAGGGGGCGTGGCCATCGGCGACGAGGTTCTCGACTTGGCGGCGTTGGCGCACGCCCAGCTGATTCAAGCCAGCGACCCCCTGGCGCCAGCGGCGCTGAACGCTGCCGCGCAGGAGACCCTGAACGAGTTCATGGCCCTGGGTCCTGCTCACTGGGGCGCGCTGCGCCGCGCCTTGTCGCGTCTGCTGCGCTGGGGTGCGGCCGAGAAAGACGCCCTGCAGCAGTGCCTGGTGCCACAGGCCCAGGTCGAGTACCGAGTGCCGGCCCGCGTGGGTGACTACACCGACTTCTACACCTCGGTTCACCACGCCACCAACGTCGGGCGGCTGTTCCGGCCTGACAGCCCTCTGCCGCCCAATTACAAGTGGATGCCCATCGGATATCACGGTCGGGTCTCCAGCCTGCTCATTTCGGAAACCGAGGTTCGTCGTCCTCGGGGGCAGCTGATGCCGCCGGGCGCGCCGGGGCCCACCCTGGCGGCGTGCAAGCGCCTGGACTATGAGCTGGAGCTGGGTGTCTTCATCGGCCCAGGCAATGAATTGGGGCAAGCCATCAACCTTGATGAGGCTGAAGCCCATGTGTTCGGCTTATGCCTGCTCAACGACTGGAGCGCGCGCGACATCCAAGTCTGGGAGTACCAGCCGCTGGGACCCTTCTTGTCCAAGAACTTCGCCACCAGCTTGTCGCCCTGGGTGGTCACGATGGAAGCCTTGGCGCCCTACCGGCTGCCGTTCACCCGCCCAAGTCAAGACCCTCAGCCTCTGCCCTATCTGGACAGCCCCACCCACCGCACTCAGGGGTCGATCGACATCCAATTGGAGGTTCGATTACAGACGCTGGCGATGCGGCAGGCCGGCCAACCTGCTGCGCCGATGAGCCAGTCCAACTACCGACATGCCTACTGGACCTTGGCTCAGATGGTGACCCACCATGCGGCGAGCGGTTGCAATCTGCAGCCTGGCGACTTGCTGGGAACGGGCACGCAGTCAGGCCCTGAACCCGGTGAGGGCGGTGCGCTGATCGAGCTGACCCTCGGGGGCCAGCAGCCGCTGAGCCTGCCTTGCGGCGAGCGGCGCACCTTCTTGGAAGATGGCGATACCGTGGCTTTGAGGGCCTGGTGCGAAAGGCCAGGTGCCGCGCGGCTCGGGTTTGGCGTGTGCGAGGGCCAGGTGCTGCCGGCATCCCCGTAAACTGCTGACCATGGTGCCGATCCCTGCGCGTTCATGACCGACCCACTGGCCGGCTCAAACACCGCCGACCCGCCGGATTCGAGCAGCGCTTGGGTGCGTGAACTCACCCGCCCCACGCTGCACCCTTGGCAGTTCCTGCTGCTGTACACCGCCTACACGGCGGTGGCATTTCAGTGGCCCACCTTTGTTTATGCCGCACAGCAGCTGAGCTTGAGCACCCTGGAGGGCTGGCGTACCTTGGCCACATTGGCGGTGCTGCTCACCCTGCTGATGGCCTTGCTCTTGGGCGTGCCGATGCTGGTGTCGCGCCGCAGCTTCAAGCTCATGGCGGTGCTGCTGCTCTTGGGCAATGGCGTGGCCAGCTACTTTGTGCACACCTACCAGGTGGTGTTGAACGTGGAGATGATGGGCAACGTCTTCAACACCCGACTTGAGGAGGCCTCGGCTTTGTTTCACCCCGCGATGTTGGCTTGGGTGGGTGTGCTGGCGGTGTTGCCCTCATGGTGGGTGTGGCGGGTGCAGTGGGTACCCCACCGGCGCTGGCTTCGCTTGGGACACTGGGCGTTGGGCGTGGCCCTGGCCGGGCTGTGGCTGTACCTGAACTCGGCTTCTTGGCTGTGGCTGGACCGTCACATGAGCCGCATTGGCTCGATGACTCCACCGTGGTCCTATGTGGTCAACAGCGTGCGGTTTGTGCAGCGGGAACGGGCTGCCCAGCAGCCCTTGGCGCTGCTGCCGGATCTGCCGGCACAGGACATGGCCGATACCCGCAAGCGGGTGGTGGTGCTGGTGATTGGCGAGTCGGCGCGTGCTGCGAACTTTTCGCTATACGGCTATTCGCGACCCACCAACCCACAGCTTAGCCAGCTGCCCATTGAGGTGCTGCAAGCGCGCGCCTGTGCCAGCTACACCACCGCGGCGCTGGCCTGCATGCTGTCACCCCGTGGTGCGAAGGTGGACGAGCACCCGCCCGAGGAGACCCTGCCGGCCTACTTGCACCGACACGGCGTGGATGTGGAGTGGCGCAGCAACAACTTCGGGGAGCCGCCGCGCATGACGGTCACCAGCCGCCTTCAAAAGCGTGACCTGCTCAGGCGCTGTGACGAGCCGGGGCAGGACTTGAGTGATCTGGACCGTGCCTGGTGCACACGCCCACGCGAGGGGGCTTTCGACGCGGCATTGCTGCTGGGCCTGGAGCAGCGCATCGCAGCCTCGAGCAGCGCGCGCGTGTTGATCGTGCTGCACCAGGCGGGCAGCCACGGCCCCGCCTACCATGAGAAGGTCCCTGCAGGCATGGAAGCCTTCACTCCGGTGTGCAAGTCGGTCAACTTGGGCAACTGCCCGAGCGGCACGCTGGTCAACGCCTATGACAACTCAATCGTGCACACCGACACGCTGCTGGCCGAAATCACGACGCGGTTGGGCCGACTAAGCGGCTGGGACAGCACCCTGGTGTATGTGTCTGACCACGGCCAGTCTCTGGGAGAGGGCGGCCTGTATCTGCACGGCGCGCCATCAGCGTTCGCCCCTGATGTGCAGATGGATATCCCCTTTCTCATTTGGCGCTCCCAGATCGGGCGGCGTTTGCAGCCGCAGGCGCAGGCTCAGGCCGGGTCACCCGAGCAGAGCGCCGACCCACAGCAGCCGCATCGGCGCTCGGGCCGCTACAGCCACGATGAGGTCTTTCACACGGTGATGGGGGCCTTAGGCCTGCGCAGCGGTGCCTACCAAGCCGACCGGGACGTGTTGCAACATGAGCCGCGTTAGCCGATTGACGCGTTTTCGGGCGGCCGTTTGGGCATCTTTGGGCGCGCATCGCCACTTGTCTTGGAGGTGGCGTGCCGCAGCCTGGCTGGCCGCAGCCCTGGCCTTGGCCTGTGCGTTGTATCCCACCAACCATGCGCTGGACTACCCCGAAACCAGGGGCGGCCACGACAAGGCCAGTGTCTTGCTGGTGGAAGACGCGGTGCGCCATGTCAACACCGCAGTGGCCATCGCCCTGCCGCTGTTTAGTCGCGACCTGGTGGGCCTGGCCCAGCTCGCAGTGGTCGCGGTGGTGGGTGCTGCGGCCACCCACATCCCCAAGCGGCTGCTCAACGATCAAGAGATCAGCGGTACCCGGCTGGGCCAGCGGCCACAGAACCTGCACAGCCAACACAATGTGCCCTCGGGGCACAGTTCTTTGGCCTCAGCGGCCGCTTGGTTTGTGTGCCGGCGTTATGGTTGGCGCTGGGCATGCCTGCTCTTGCCCATCACCGCAGCCACCATGTGGTCGCGGGTGATGCTGGATGCGCACACGGTGTCAGCGGTTTGGGCCGGCCTGTTCGTCGGTGTAGCGGTGGCGTTGTTCTTCGTTACGCCACGCGTTCGCGCTGGCGCTTGAACTTCCACCATGGAAGGGCCTAAACCAGCGAGAGCACCTCACCTGGCCGCTGCGCCGCGCAGCCTGGCAGGCTCAAGCGGGGAACGTGAAAGCCAGCGAGTTCGCACACCCCTTCGTTGAGGTCGCGCAGCGCCTGTTCGCTGCCGGTAAAGCGCAGCTTCATGTGCAGCGGGCCAAGGTCGGTGGCCAACTCTTGCAAACGCCCCATACCCAGGTCATGGCTGGCGGCCATTTTAAGAATTGCAGGCGACTGTCAGCCGCTTCGCGCAGCACCTGCCCCAAGTCGGCGCGCAGGGCTTGCAGGTGCGGCGTCATGCGCACTTGGGCCTGGCGCTCAGCCCAAATCAAGCGCTGCGAGTAGTCGGTCAGGGTGGCGCGGCGCCCCTTGTGCTACAGAATGAGCTGCTGCCCCAACATGGCTTCCCACTGCCGGATGCTGCCCCAGAAATGTCGATATGACTGCCGCGCACCGTCAGCGCCCAGGTCGTAGCGCAATTGGATGTTCAATGGTGGGGCGGGCATCAGGGCGCCCGAGCAAACAACTGCTGAATGTCGGCAAAGGCCTTGAACTCAATAGCGTTACCCGAAGGATCCAAGAAGAACATCGTGGCCTGCTCGCCCAACTCACCCTTGAAGCGGGTATAGGGCTCGATCACGAAGCGCGTGCCAGCCGCACGCAGCCGCTCAGCCAAGGCCTGCCAGTCGGCCATCGGCAGCACCGCACCGAAGTGGCGTACCGGCACACCATGCCCATCCACTGCGTTGCGCGCGGCATCCCCGCAAGACTGCGGCGACAGGTGGGCCACGATCTGATGGCCGTAAAAGTTGAAGTCAATCCACTCGGGGGAACTGCGGCCCTCTGTGCAGCCCAAGAGGCCACCGTAGAAGCGCCGGGCTTCGGCAAGGTCGTGCACCGGAAAGGCCAGGTGGAAGGGTGGAATCGTGTCCATCGGGAATCGTTGGCGTGGTCGCGCCCTGAGCGGTGGATGGTGCAAAGGTATCAGACTTCCCGCCGCTGCAATGGCCGTTTCGGACACAACCGCGGGATGCCTGTGCACCCCGCACCCACCGCTTCGGGCGAGCGCCGGAAGATCGGAGGGCACTCATCGGGGGAGAGGCAGGCAGGGACTGGCGCGGTTGGCGCGGATCGAACCCATGACCCTTGGCTTCGAAGGCCAATCGGCGTTCCGTGGGCTCAGGCAATCTGGGTTGAGGATCAACGGGTTACGGATGCCGTGAGGAAATGACCCGTGTCCTGACCACCTCCTGATCACCGGAGGCGGTCTTTGGTTGCATTTCGCAAGTCGCAAAGCAGGCCACAATAGTTGCGGATTGTTTGCCACTGACCCAGGAGTATCCCCATGTCGACCTTCACCCCGAATGATCCGCTCTGGACTGCTCAGTGGTACCTGAACAACACCGGCCAGCGCGGCGGCGCAGCCCGCTTAGACCTGAAACTGATGGCCGCGTGGAGCCAGGGCTTCAACGGTCAGGGTGTTCGGGTGGCCATCAACGACGATGGCTTTGACCTCACCCATCCTGATCTGGTGGCAAACATTGATGCCTCCAAGGTCTACGACACCAACCGCGACCTAACGGGCAAGGGCTTCGTGACCACCAGGGCCGATGCCCATGAGCATGGAACCGTCGTGGGCGGCATCGTCGGCATGGCGGCCAATGGCATCGGGGGTATCGGCATCGCATACAAAGCAACGCTGATACCCGGAATCGCCGTGAACATCCTTGACAACGCGCCCCCAAACGGCCTGGCCCGTTTGTTCGCGGCCAACCTGGCCGCGGGCGCTGATGTTTCTGTGAATTCCTGGGGCACAGACACAGCCTTCGCCACAAACTTTGGGGCGTCTGGCGATGATTCTGATCGAGCCTTGGCCGTACAACTTCTCAAAGCCGCGACCGAGGGTCGGGCAGGGCTGGGTATGGTGATTGAGCAATCATCTGGCAATGAACGGCGCGTTGGCGCGGACGCTGCCCTAGACAACTTCACGAGCAACAAGGTCACCATCGCCGTTGGTGCAGTCGACGAAACCGGCAAGGTCACCGCCTACTCGACTCCAGGCGCCTGTCTGTTGGTAACAGCCTTTGGAGGTGTGTCGTCCGAACCACAAGACCAGAACACAGGGTTTGGCATCGTGTCCGCCGATATGCAGGGTGCAGCCGGTTACAACAAGACCAGTGGTGCCGGAGGTGATTACGCCTATCAGAACACAGGCACCTCCTATTCAGGCCCGATGGTGGGTGCTGCTGCGGCCCTGATGCTGCAAGCAAATCCCCAGTTGGGCTTCCGCGATGTTTCGGCGATCCTGGCGATGACCGCCCGTCAAAACGACCCTTCGAGCGCGAGTTGGGTGACCAACGGAGCCACGCACTGGAACCTCGGCGGCATGCACTTCTCCCGCGACTACGGCTATGGGTTGATTGATATCAGTGCGGCCGTGATGTTGGCGCAGTCGTGGGTGCCTGCAGCAGCCACCATGGCCAATTGGATCAAGGCAGAGAGTGGCCCAAGAACGGCGGTGGTTCAAGCCATTCCGGATGACTCCACACGCAGCCTTAGCCTCACGGCGCAAGTTGATGATGCTGTTCGAATCGACCGGGTGGAGTTCGACTTGACCCTGACCGCTGCTTCGCCGTCTCAACTTAGGGCGGAGGTTACCTCACCTAGCGGTACCACCATCACCTTGTTCAACCGGCCGCTAGCGCGCCCTCTGAAGGACGGGGAGATCGTTACAACAGGCGAGGAAAACGCCTGGCCATACACCTTCACCATCGGGTCTACCGCCTTCTTGGGAGAAAGCAGCGCCGGTACTTGGACACTCAAGTTGACCGACTTGGTCAGCGGTGTGGAGGCCACCTTCAATGCGCTCACCGTTCGCGCCTGGGGTGCAGCCCTCTCGGCAAACGACCAGTATGTGTTGACGGATGAGTACAAAGGCAACAAGACCTTGACCGACGCGAACGGCCTGGACACCATCAACGCTGCCGCTCTAAGTTACGCCGTACAACTTGACCTCAGAGAATCTGAGGTATCCAGGGTGGGCACGGCGGGCGGCACTCTTGCATGGGGAACTGGAACGGTGATTGAAAACGCCATCGGCGGGATGGCCGCCGACACATTGACCGGTAATTCAGGCAACAACTTGCTCCGCGGTAATGGCGGCGCAGACACCATCGACGGTGGTGCAGGTGCTGACACTTTAATCGGCGGCCAAGGGGATGACTCACTTGTTGGCGGGAACGGTCTTGACTCCGCAGTACTGAACTTCGCGCGAAGTGCGTATACCCTCTCGGTAACGGGCCAGACCTGGACTGTCACCA
>VGHB01000004.1 GCA_016868355.1 Betaproteobacteria bacterium
AAGGCTTGCTGCAACCCTTGATGCAAATGAGTCCCCCATGCAAGTCAACACAGGCAAACCGACCAACAACGCATCACTCGCTGTCGTGTGTGCATTGCAGGGAAGCGTATCCAAAAAGAGATCAGCAGCGCGTTGCCTCGCTAGGTGCTCCGTTGCAGAAGTCCTCTTTGCAAAAACAATACGCTCTGGAGCTACTCCCCGTTTTATAGCTTCAGTGCGCAAATTCTTTTCTACTAACTCGTTATCCTTAAGCAGCCATATAACGCTGCCTGGAACTTGCTTGAGTAGCCGCATCCAGACGTCGAAAACTTCGGGTGTGATCTTGTAGTTGTTGTTGAAGCAGCAGAATACAAACCCATCCCGCGGAAGTCCATGCTTTGCTCGGCTCACACGTTTCTTGGGGACTTCCTTTGTGTCGTCATTTACTTGGTAGCTGTAAGGAAGGTAGATCACTTTTTCCGTGTAAAACTTCCTCAGGTGGGGCGGAATAAGTGTGCGATCGGCTATCACGTAGTCCATAGAGGAGCAGCCGGTAGTTCCAGGAAATCCCAGATAGCTGATTTGAATTGGCGCTGGGCGCAACTGAAAAATACCAATTCGATGGTCTAACGTATACCCCTTTAAGTCTACTGCGATATCAATTTCCAATTCCCTTGCTTTTTTGACCACACTCATGTCGTCCATGGCCCGGATATCAATCCAATGGTCGAATGATTTATGTAGCCTCTGAAACATTTCGTCTTTTCTGTCCGGGCCAAATGAAAAAGCGTATATTTCAAACCGCTCTTTGTCATGCAGCTCAAACATTCGCGCCGCCAGCAGAGCAGTTGCGTGAAAGTAGAAATCTGCAGAGAAGTACCCAATTTTAATTCTCTTGTGAATCGGCGGTTTTGGTGGTGACTCGACCTTGATCAAAGGTTTTTCTAGTCTCCTTGCCCATCTCCGCGCGATCTTATGGTGAAGGCTCGCATCTTTCGAGAACGCGACATAGCGGAATGGGTCGCATGCTGCGCCGCCTTTGTGCTTAGACACGAGCGTGTTCACCCTTTCAGTGGCGTCGGACCAGTCACAGATGTAGAATTGCATGAACGCCATTCTGGCTCTGACATTTGGGTAATCGGGGTCTAAGCGCATTACCTCCTTGCAGCATCGGACAGCGTCTTCATGCTTCTGAAGAATCTCATATGAACCCGCCATGTTTGACCAGGCTTCAACTTGCTTTGGATTTTGCTCGACTGCCTTTTCAAATGCATCAATTGCTGCAACGTGGTGCTTGATGCCGGCGAGAGCAACACCCAGTACATTCATTACTTTTGGGTGATTGGGGTTTATTTGAATTACGTTGTTACAGGCTTCTATTGCTTGAAGAAATTGACCGTTCAGGTTATATAGCACTGCTTTATTAAAGAATGCCTCAAAAAACTTGGGGTTACATGCCACCGCGGCATCATAGAGTTCCTGCGCCTCTTCTTGCATATGTTTTGCTGTATATGCATTGCCGCAGTTGCTATAGGTTGCTGCATGGTAGGGTAAGCAAGATGATGACTGCCCATATGCCTCGATTGCCTCGTCCCAGAGTTTCTGCTCAAGCAGTGCATTCCCCAGATTAAACCAGGCTAGGCCATAATTGGGTTGCAACGCCAAGGCTCTGCGGAATGCAAACACGGCCTCTGATGTTCGCTTCTGATTGCACAAGGCATTTCCGAGTCCATAGAAAGCTTCGGCGTTATCTGGGTATAACTGAATAAGCTCCTGGAAAACTTCCTCCGCAGCAGTGTGTTTCCCGATCTTGTCCAAGGCCAGCGCGCGGTTTTGAATAGGGTCACCGAACCGCGGGTCAATTTGACTTGACTTTGTATAAGCCGCTATCGCCTCTTCGAGACGGCTCATGCCATCCAGCGCTACTCCCAAGTTGTTTAGGGCAACAGCGTCGTTGGGGTAAACCGCCAGAATCTTCTCAGTCACCTGCACGCAGTCTTCAAACTCGGACTGCATCAGGTGCGCTTGTGCCAAGACGTGCAGGGCCTCAAAGTGTGCGGGGCTGGCAATTAGGGCCCGGTGGCACAGTTCAATGCACACTCCAAGGGAGGCGGCCTCGAGATTGCGTAAGGCAGCGACCACCAAGGTGTCTACCTCCTGGCTCTGCGTGAGCGTGTAGCCCACGAGCGAGCGGCGGTCCGACTGGGGAACCGCGGTGAAAGCTTGAGCAGGTTGGTCGTGCGTTATGGATGGCATGTCCGTGGGTCCGAATTGTGTGTGGCTTGGGTGCTGGCGGAGAGTTGCCGGAACGCTGCTGCCCTTTCGCCCTGGCCGCAGTGCTCATAGATGACGGCTAAGTTGTGTGCGGCCAAGAAGCTCCCACGGCCGACCACGCGCGATTCCGCATGGGGTTGTTCTCCGATTTCAAGGCAGCGTAGCCAGGAGGCCTCTGCAGCAGGTAACCACGTATCCAGAGCTCGGCCGGGGTCTTGAGTGGCTGCAGTTAGGCACAGGTCACCAAATGTGAAGTGGATGTCAGCTGAATCTGGCCAGGATTGAAGTGCCTTGAGTCCTTCAGCCAGTGCATCTTCCATCCGTCCTGCCTGGCTCATTGCAAACAGATAGCGGGTGTGCAGAGACATGGCGAAGGGCGCTTGATTGGAAGCCAACTGCTGCGCTCGCTCGTAATGGGTGCAGGCCTTGGCCCAGTCTTGGGCAATCTCGGCTTGAACAGCCACTTGAAAGTGCAAGTAGGCGTTATGCGGGTCTTCGGCAAGTGACTGCATCAGCAGCGCGGTGTTGCGCGCGTTCTTGTCACGGGCGCGTTCTTTCTGATACCCGTCGTGGAACACCGTGAAATGGAGCTGTTGGTCTGCCCCTACGGTGATGGGCTGCTCGTGAATACGCCCGCGGTAGCGCGCACCTCGGGGCAATAAGCGTGGGATCCAAGCTTCGGCAGCTTCTTGCCGGTTGCCAATTTCAAAGTCACTGCGGATACAAATCGCCCCGGCGTTTATTGAGGAAACCGTGTGGTTCAGAAGCGCTTCACGGCTTGCGCCTGGGGCGACCCACTCATCGGCATCCAGCACCAAACTCCAATCGGCATTCGCCAGGCTCAATGCTTGGTTCCTGGCGTCATCGAATCGGCCGTTCCAAGGCCATTGGCGAACTTCTGCGCCAGCAGACCGGGCTAGATGGGGGGTGTCGTCTTGGGAGCCTGTATCCAAAACCAGCATGCGGTCGACGAACGGCGCGGCGCTTTCAAGGCAGCGCTGGATGCAGCGTGCTTCGTCTCGCGCGATGACAACGAGGCAGATGTCGCTCATGGCGCTGGCTCGCTGTTAGTGTGGGGTTGCGGTTGGGCTTGGCCTAGGACTGGGATGGCCAAGCGGCGCTTAGCCCTGCAGCAGCTTCAATACGGTCTGCGGCTGCGAGTTCGCCTGTGCCAGAACGGCCATGCTGGCCTGCTGGATGATTTGTGTCCGCGCCAGTTCTGCAGTGGCCTGCGCGTAGTCGGTGTCCAAAATGCGGCTGCGCGACTCAGCTAGGTTTTGCGTGATGTTGGTCAGGTTATCGGCGGCGCTGGTCAAGCGGCTGACCGTGGCGCCAAGCATGGCGCGTGCTGAGTTGATGGTGTTCAGGCCGGTATCAAGCTGACCCATGGCGGCTGAAGCGTTTGCCAGGGTTGTGATGCTAGCCGCGGTGTAGCCGCCGTCCAGGCCCGCGGAAGTGACCGTCACGGTTTGAGTGCCACTGTCGGTACCGACCTGGATAGCGAATGTCTGAGAAGCCGTGCTTAAAATCGACATCCCGTTCCAGCGAGTGTCCCGAATGGTGCTGGCGATCTGGGATTGGAGTTGCGTGAACTCCGTGTTTAGGAAGTCGCGCTGCGAATTCGAAATGGTGCCGGTGTTGGCCTGAACGGCGAGTTCTCGCATGCGTTGCATCATGTTCGAGATCTCGATCATGGCACCTTCGGCCGTCTGTGCCAGCGAAATGCCGTCATTGGCATTTTTAACCGCCATGCCCATGCCCCGAATCTGGGAAGTCATATTTTCTGTCACAGCCAAACCGGCTGCATTGTCTTTGGCGCTGTTGATTTGCTTGCCGGTAGACAACCGTTCCATGGCATTAGCCATTTGGCGGGTGTTCACCTTGATTGCGTTCTGAACAGTCAGCGACTGGACGTTGGTGTTGATGACGGGCATGTCGGTTTCCTCTTGGAGTGGCAGCTCACACCAGGGATGAGAGCTGCTGCGGTTCCTGTTGTATCGACCTATTACGGCTGTAGCGTTGCAATGTTTGTGCCAGGTGAGTTTTTAAGGCGTTGGGTTGGGGCGGCTAGCCTTCAAGAGCATTCAGCGGCAACAAAGCACCCTGTTCGCCGGGGCTTGCCGGTGGCAAGCGTTTGCCGCAAAGGCGGATCACAGCTCAGGCTTGATCATCAGGGTCAGCTCGGCCTGTAACTCCGCGGAGTTTGGATACCGGAACAGCCCGTCCTCCAGAATGGATGCAGCTGCGTTGTCGTCACCCAAGCAGCGCTGGCAACGGGCCAACAACCAGTAGGTGGTAGCCGGCGTTTGCTCGCCCTGTACGCCCTGTAATTCGCTCAGCAGTTCATAAGACTCGTCCCAATCGCCACGAGACATTGCCAGCAGAGCGCAAATGCCCAGCATGTCTTCGCTCTTCGGATGCAGGCTCAAGCCTGCGTCGCCCAGCGCTTGGGCCAAATCCAGCTGCTCTTGTTGCAGCAGCTTTTGGATGTCTAGGCGAATCTCGGCCGGTGTGCTGCGCTCAGCCAGGGTTTTCACAGACGGCGGAATTTGCATGGCACGGGCTTGACGGCCGGTGACAACGGTTTGGGTTTGTGCTCGCATGTGGGTTCCTTTGCAGTCAGTTGACAGTCCCGGCGAATTTTGGGCCGGGTTGAGGCCAATACTGCACAACTCGTGCCAGCCTTAATGGGGCAGCTGAATTGAAAAAGCCGGCTCGAGGCCGGCTTCTCAGTCGCAGTGCGCGCGGCAAGACCGCGGGCGCTAGGGGGAGGGGAGGGTGCCCGGCGTTACCGTCGCCCGCAGGCACCCTTCCAAAACAACTCGCCCGGGGAGTCCGTCTGTACCGGGTAAGGGCCTTGAGGGCCGCCATCGGTCTGGAAAACCGGCTCACCCTGACCCATGCGCCTGTTATACCAAGTGTCTTGGAGCACGGTCAGCGTCTTTTGGCTGCAGTCCAACTCCAACAGGGCCTTCTTCGAAAAGTATTGCCGCCCGCGTGCGGTGGCGTTGGCTTCCTTGAGATCGGTGATGGTGAAGATCTGAATGCGGCTGCCCGACGTCCGTGCGGTGGTGGGGTCGATGTACAGCGTACGGCCTTCGTACACGCCCACCCGTTCCCAGGGGCCGAGGGTAGCGTTGGTTTGGGCCTGGCTGGGCCCAACGAAGCTGGCTATCAACAGAGCCGCGGCTGGCGCCAGAGTCTTCATCAGCATGCTGCCTCCGTTCTGATACAGGTGCCCATCGAGCAGGAACTAGGGCATGCACAGGATGTGCCGGCAATAAATTGCCGGTGGTGGCGATGCTGCCCAACGCTCTAACGCACTGTATCCCGAACAGCGAGGTGCCGCCGTGGGTGGCTGGTTGCGGCAGCGGCGCTGTGAGTGGATACGGCCTATAAGCCGTCGAGGCCGGGTCTATGCCCTTAAAACAGCCCTTCGTTGGCCTGGATCATCTTCAGCGACGTTTTGTCTAGGTCATGGGCCTGCCTCAGTACAAGCAAGACTGCTGTTTCGAGGGTTTGACCCTTGATAAGTTCACCCGCCGCTAGGCTGTAGTCGGCCTGAACTGCCGTACTGCGTGAGGATGCCAAGTTGGCTGAGTGCACCGCTAATTGATCGGCGGCATGGGTCAGGCGATGCAGTGATGCACCCAGCGAAGCACGAGCAGCCAACACCTGTGCGATCTCGCGGTCGACCTGTGCCAAGGCCTTAACAGCGCCGGGCGCTGACGCGATGTCGGTGGTGTTCAGCGTCGGATTGATCTGCGGTGGAGCGACGATGTTATCGATGAACAGTCGCGCACCCGCCGCAGTGCCACCTGTGGCGTCGAAGGTACCCGCGATAAAGACAAACTTGTAATTGCCATCGACCGGTACGCTGGTCGTTACCGTGGCCCAGTTGGTGGTCATGGCACCACTTGCACCGGTGGCGTCAAGCAGTTTCACGGTTGAGCCGTTGCCAACATTCAATAAGTATGCATAAACGTCATAGGCATCTGCACCGCCTTGTGCCTTCCAGTCGAAGGAAACGCTGTCGCCGGCCTTCATCGGGACCGCGGTGTTGCTGATGAGCGAGGGGCCATGCACGATGCCGTATCCCGTCACTGAGATACCCGTTGATTGCATCTGCAGGCTTTTCGCGCCGCCCGCTGGGTTTGAACCGGCCCC
The DNA here is from genome assembly GCA_016868355.1 of Betaproteobacteria bacterium. GTDB lineage: Bacteria > Pseudomonadota > Gammaproteobacteria > Burkholderiales > Burkholderiaceae_C > RFTU01. The sequence continues at coordinate 6,421 of VGHB01000004.1, forward strand.
GGTATTGGCTACGACCGTGGTGGAAAACTGCCCGCTGGACATGGCGACCGCATCACCGCCACTGGGGCCTGGCTTGGTGGTGTCCACCGGTGTCGGCCACCCGCCGATTTGATCAATGCCATCGAGCCTGACCCGGGAGTTATTCACCGTCCAGCCGTTTACCGAGGTGGCTCCAACGGTGGCGCTTTCGAAGTCTCCGTTAGGAAAGCCTACTTGGCTTCCATCCGCATACACCTGCGGGATCTTGATGGGAACGGTTTGGTTCGCATCCGCACCCGCTTGCACATCAAAAGTGGTCGGTGAAAGCTCACGCAGCAGGCGGTAGCCGTTCCACTTGGTCGTTTGAATCGCTGCCAGAACTTCCGACTGGCGCTCTTGATACTCTGCGCCCAGGTGACCCCGCTGCGTGTCATTGAGCGTACCGGTGGCCGCTTGCACCGCCAATTCCCGCATCCGTTGCAGCGACTGACCGATGGAGTCCAGTGCAGCCTCAGCCGTTTGGATCAGCGACAGCCCATCGTGGATATTGGAAACTGCCGTCATTACACCCTGGTACTGGGAAGTCATTACACGTCCCAGGTCTAGACGGGCCGCGTCATCGGCAGCCGAGTTCACGCGCTGACCGGAGGCCAAGACTTCTACAGTTCTGCCAATGGCGCGTTGGTTGGTGCGCAGGGTTTCCAGCGCCCGTAGGGCAGTGGGGTTAACTTGCATGATCTACACCTGTGGGTCTGCGAGCGAACCCTAGGTACGAGCAAAAACCAGACCACGGTTTCGGGGACGGTTCGGCGTCAAATCGGGATCAAATTGCGTACCATCTTGCTTGGCTGCACTGGGGTGGCAAGGTATTGCCGCCTGGCCGATTGGCGGCAGCCAGCCGCTTTCCGAGGTAAGCATGGTTTGCGCTGCTTCACTTCAACAGAGCCGAGTTTCCCCCGCAGGGCCAGGCGGGTAAGCGCAGGTGACTCATGGTGCTGGCCCTTTCGCGCCAGCTTCGAACCAGCGTTTGATGAGCTGTCGTTCGTCCTCGGTGATCTGCGAGGCGTTGTTCATCGGCATGGCTTTGAGCACCACGGTTTGCTGGTAGATGCTCTGGGCCTGCGCCAAGATGAGTGCCGCCTCGTGCAGGGCCACGTTCTTGGTGGCGACTTGCGCGTTGTGGCACGACACGCATCGTTGTTGCATCACCGCTTGCACTTGGGCGAAGCCGTCTGCCGCAGCGGCAGGCGAGCCGCTGGCTGCAGACCCTGCTTCAAGGCCCGCCGTGGCGGTGGGATTGGGGGTGAGTTCTGATGTGGGCTTGAGGCCGAGCGGGGCTGCCGGCAGGGCTGCTGGCTTAAGCGCCACCATCACCCCCAGCAGCAGCAGGGTGCCCGCCATCGCATATTCCCAAGGCACGCGCTTGCCCAAGGTGCGGGCCTTGTGCCGCGCCACAAAGGCGTGTCGAATCAGGGCGCCGGCCAACATCACCGCTACCAGTGTCACCCAATTGCTAGGGCCGCTGGTGAGCCAGCCATAGTGGTTGCTGAGCATGGTCAGCAACACCGGCAAGGTGAAGTAGGTGTTGTGCACGCTGCGCTGCTTGGCGCGCTGGCCGTGCACCGGGTCGGCCGGCTGGCCGGCCTTCATTTGCGCCAACACCGCGCGCTGGCCAGGGATGATCCAGAAGTACACATTGGCGCTCATGGCCGTGGCCATCATGGCGCCCACCAACAAGAAGGCCGCGCGGCCGGCAAACAGCTGGCATGCCAGCCAGGAAGCGAACACCACGATCAGGGCGACCGCCACGCCCACGAGGCGGTCGCCGCCGGCGCGTTGGCCGAAAAAGCGGCACACCGCGTCGTAGGCCATCCAGAAGAGCACCAGGAAACCCAAGGCGGCGCTGACTGCGGCGGCAGGAGTCCAGTCGTGCAGGTTCTTGTCGATGAGATAGACGCTGGCCTGGTACAGGTACATCACCGTGAACAGGACAAAGCCGGTGAGCCAGGTGGAGTAGCTTTCCCAGTAGAACCAGTGCAGGTTCTTGGGCAGCTGCGGCGGGGCCACCATGTATTTCTGCGGGTTGTAGAAGCCCCCGCCGTGTACCGCCCAAAGCTCGCCGTCCACCCCCTTGGCTTTCAATTCGGGTGCTTCGGGCTTGGTCAGCGCGTTGTCGAGAAAGACAAAGTAGAACGATGAGCCGATCCAGGCGATGCCCACAATCACGTGGGCCCAACGCAACAGCAGATTGGCCCAATCAAGCAGGTAGGCTTCCATGGCGGCTCGCATCCTTTAGAGGGTGGCGCAGCGGGTACAGCCGTGCTGCCAACCCCCTCACCACAGCGGGCTCTGTGAGGAGTGCTCGTCGCAACCCCAGGACAGGCTTGGGGGCTCCGCGGCGACGATCAGAAACTGTATACGATCCGAAGAACAGAAAATTTCGGGTTAACCCGAATCACCGGGCTCCAAGGCCTATGGGCCATCACGCCAGCTTGCTGGCCCGGGCCGCCGGGCGTGGCTCAAGACCCCCGGTAGGTGGAATAGGACCAGGGGCTGACCAGCAGTGGCACGTGGTACTTGGCGCTGGCCTCAGCGATCCCGAAATCCACGGGTACGGTGTCCAGAAAGGCCGGCTGCGGCAGCTGATGGCCTTTGGAGCGGAAGTACGCCGCCACATGAAAAACCATGCGGTAGCGGCCCGTGGCCATCGTGCTGGCATCCAACAGTGGTCCGCCGTCGTTTCGCCCGTCGGCGTTCAGGGTGAGGGTCTTGAGGGGGGTGAGCCCGCCGTCCTCATGGCGCCACAATTCAACCCGCATTCCCGCGGCAGGGCAGCCGTTCATCGTGTCCAGCACATGGGTGCTCAGCTGGCCCATGAGGTCTCCGTTCAGGGTTGCATTGAACACAAAAGTGTATACACTTCATGACGCCCGTCAAGCCCTAGTAGCCCCACGCACGCGCGCCGATCACCCCGTTTAGCCGACCTGCATGCCCATGACCGAGCCGTCTGCACGCTACCCCCGAGACCTGATCGGCTACGGCCGCACGCCGCCGCAGGCGCAGTGGCCAGGCGGGGCCCGGGTGGCGGTGCAGTTCGTGCTGAACTATGAAGAGGGCGGCGAGAGCTCGGTGCTGCACGGCGACGCGGGCAGCGAGCAGTTCTTGTCGGAAATGTTCAATCCGGCGGCCTTTCCCGCGCGGCACCTGAGCATGGAAGGCATCTACGAATACGGGTCGCGCGTGGGCGTGTGGCGCCTGCTGCGTGAGTTTGAGCGCCGCGGACTGCCGCTGACGGTGTTTGGTGTGGGCATGGCCCTGGAGCGGCACCCGGACCTGACCCGAGCCTTTGTGGAACTGGGGCACGAGGTGGCCTGCCACGGCTGGCGCTGGATTCACTACCAGAACATCGATGAAGCCACCGAGCGCGAACACCTGCAGCGTGGTGTGCGCGTTATCGAAACCCTCACCGGCCAAGCGCACGGGCAGGGCATCCATGCCGCGGGCTGGTACACCGGGCGCGACAGCCCCAACACCCGTCGCCTGGTGGCCGAGCATGGTGGCTTCGAATACGACAGCGACTATTACGGCGACGACTGGCCCTTTTGGCTGACGGTGCGCAAGGCCGATGGCAGCCATGTGCCGCAGCTGGTGGTGCCCTACACGCTGGACTGCAACGACATGCGCTTTGCGCTGCCGCAGGGCTATTCCCACGGTGACCAGTTCTTCCAGTACCTGCGCGATGCCTTTGATGTGCACTACGCAGAAGGTGCAGAACACCCAAGCATGATGAGCATTGGCATGCATTGCAGGCTTTTGGGCCGCCCGGGCCGTCTGCGCGCGCTGCAGCGCTTTTTGGACCACATCGGGTTGCACGACCGGGTGTGGGTAACCCGCCGCATCGACATCGCCCGGCACTGGCGCGCCACCCACCCCTATGACGCGGCCACCGCTTTTCAATGGGCCTAGAGCCCTGGCAAAAGCCCCTTGAAAATCGCCCGATGAACGCAGCACCGCCGGCCACCTTGAGCTTGTCAGCCTTGAACGCCGTAGACCGCACGGCGTTTGTGGCCTTGCTCGAGGGCATCTACGAGCACTCGCCTTGGATTGCCGAGCGCGCTCACGCGCAAGCGCCCTTCAAGAGCCTGGTGCACCTCAAGCAAGCCCTGGCCGACGTGGTGCGCCAGGCCAGCGAGGCCGAGCAGCTGGGCCTGATTCGGGCCCACCCGGAACTGGCCGGCAAGGCGATGGTGAGCAAGACCCTCACGGCGGAGTCCACCAGCGAGCAGGGCAAGGCCGGTCTAGCCGATTGCACGCCGCAAGAGTTTGAGCGTCTGCAGCAGCTCAACGCGCACTACAAGGCCAAGTTCGGCTTTCCCTTCATCTTGGCAGTGCGCGGCCCCCGCGGCTTGGGCTTGCCGCGCGCGGAAATCATCGCCACCTTTGCCCGGCGGCTGCAGCACCACCCCGATTTCGAGCGTGCGGAATGTCTGCGCAACATCCACCGCATCGCTGAGATTCGCCTGAACGACAAGTTTGGCCATGAGCCCCAACTGGGCAACCTGGTGTGGGATTGGGCCGAGCAGCTGGCCCAGCACAGCGAGCCGCCCTATGCAGAGCGCGGCGAGCTCACCGTGACCTATTTGACCGATGCGCACCGCGCCTGCGCGCAGCAACTGCTGCACTGGATGAAGGCCGACTGCGGCTTTGACAGCGTGGAAATTGACGCGGTGGGCAATGTGGTGGGCGTGTACCACGGCGCTTCCCCCACGGCGCTGCGCCTGATCACGGGTTCGCACTTCGACACGGTGCGCAACGGCGGCAAGTACGACGGGCGCTTGGGCATCCTCGTGCCCATGGCCTGCGTACGCGAATTGCGCCGCCAGGGCAAGCGCCTGCCCTTTGGCGTTGAGGTGGTGGGGTTTTCAGAGGAAGAGGGGCTGCGATACAAGGCGACCTTTTTGTCGTCCAGCGCCCTGACCGGCAGCTTTGACCCCGCGTGGCTAGAGCAGGCCGACAGCCAGGGCATCACTATGCGACAAGCCCTGCAGCAGGCGGGCCTGTGCGTGGACGACATCGCGCGGTTGGTGCGCAACCCGGCGCAGTACCTGGGATTTGTAGAGGTCCACGTTGAGCAAGGCCCTGTGCTCAACGAGATTGACCTGCCCCTGGGGGTGGTGACCTCGGTCAACGGCAGCGTGCGCTACTTGTGTGAAGTGGTGGGTATGGCCAGCCACGCGGGCACCACGCCCATGGACCGCAGGCGCGATGCAGCTGCGGCCGTGGCCGAACTGTTGCTGTTCGCCGAACGTCGCGCCGCCCAGGTGCCTGATGTGGTGGCCACCGTGGGGCAATTGGAAGTGCCCAGCGGCTCGATCAACGTGGTGCCGGGCCGATGCCGCTTCAGCCTGGACATCCGCGCCACCACCGATGGCGCGCGCGACGCCTGCGAGGCGGACATCTTGGCTGAGCTGCGCGCCATCTGTGAGCGCCGCCGCCTGCATCACACGCTGGAGCGCACCATGCGCGCGGCCGCCGCCCCCAGCCACCCGCAGTGGCAGCAACAATGGGAACGCGCGGTGCAGGCCTTGGGTTTGCCGGTGTTTCGCATGCCCAGTGGGGCCGGGCATGACGCCATGAAGATGCACGACATCTTGCCCCAGGCCATGTTGTTCGTGCGGGGCTTGAACAGTGGCATCAGCCACAACCCGCTGGAATCCAGCACCAACGACGACATCGAGCTGAGCGTGCAGGCCTTTATGCAGCTGATCCACCAATTGGAATCTGAAGGAATCTGAACACCGATGAGCGTGTTCTCTTACCATCAGCTCGATGCCTGGGTCGATGCCCACTTCGACGAAGAGCTGAGCTTTCTGCAGGCCCTGGTGCAGGTGCCCACCGACACGCCTCCGGGAAACAACGCGCCACATGCGCAACGCACCGCGCAGCTCTTGAAGGGCTTCGGACTGGAGTCAGAAGCCCATGAGGTGCCTGCCCAGGCGGTACAGGCCTGCGGCATGCAGTCGGTGACCAACCTGATCGTGCGCCGCCGCTATGGCCCGGGCCCGGTGGTAGCCCTCAACGCCCATGGCGACGTGGTGCCGCCGGGTGAAGGTTGGACGCACGACCCCTATGGTGGCAAGGTGGTGGACGGCCGCCTATACGGCCGAGCCGCTGCGGTGAGCAAGAGCGACTTTGCGTCTTACACCTTCGCCCTGCGCGCCTTGGAGGCGGTGGCGGGTGGTGCTAGGGGCGCAGCAGGTGCAGCAGGTGCAGCAGGTGCAGCAGGTTTAGCAGGTGCAGCAGATGCAGATGGAGCAGCCGCGCAGCGCCCTGCGCTCAAGGGCGGCGTTGAGCTGCTGTTCACCTACGACGAAGAATTCGGCGGAGAGTTGGGCCCGGGCTGGCTGCTGGAGCGGGGCTTGACCCAGCCCGACTATCTGGTGGCCGCTGGCTTTTCCTACCAAGTGGTCACGGCCCACAACGGCTGCCTGCAGATGGCAGTCACGGTGCACGGCAAGATGGCCCATGCCGCGATTCCGCACACGGGGGTGGATGCTTTGCAAGGCGCCACGCGCATCTTGCAGGCCTTGTACGAGCAAAACGAGCGCTACCGGGCCATCCGCTCTCAGGTGCCCGGCATCACCCATCCCTATCTGAATGTGGGCCGCATTGAAGGGGGTACCAACACCAATGTGGTTCCTGGCAAGGTGGTGCTCAAGTTGGACCGCCGCATGATCCCCGAAGAAAACCCGGCTGAGGTTGAAGCCGATGTGCGCCGTGTGATTGCGCAAGCGGCGGCCACGATGCCGGGCATCACGGTGGACATCAAGCGCCTGCTGCTGGCCCAGGCGTGGAAGCCCGACAGCCGTAATACGCCGCTGGTACAGGCCATTCAGCGCCATGGCCAGGCGGTGTTTGGCGAGCCCATCCCCACTTCGGGCACACCCCTGTACACCGATGTGCGTTTGTTCGGGGCCCGGGGCATTCCGGCGGTGATCTATGGAGCGGGCCCCCGCACGGTGCTGGAGTCCAATGCCAAGCGCGCCGACGAACACCTGGTGCTGGAGGACCTGAGAAAGGCCACAAAGGTGGTGGCGCGCACGCTTTTCGATATCCTTAAGGTATGAAGCGTCGATCCTTGATCTTGTCGGGCCTGGCTGCTGGTGTGGTTCCGGCCTGGGCTAACGTGCCGGCGTGCCCGGCCCTGCTCAAACACACCTTTAACCGCCTGCAGGACGAAAAGCCCCAGGCCCTGTGCCAATACACCGGCAAGGTGCTGTTGGTGGTCAACACCGCCAGCTATTGCGGCTTCACTGGGCAGTTCGAAGGCTTAGAGGCGCTCAACGCCAAGTACGCTGGGCGCGGGCTGGTGGTGCTCGGTTTCCCCTCAAGCGACTTCAAGCAAGAAGACGCGGATGCGAAGAAGACGGCGGAGGTGTGCTTCAACACCTATGGCGTGAAGTTCCCCATGTTCACCGACACCCGGGTCAAGGGCAATGGGGCCCATCCCCTGTTTGCAGAATTGGCGCGGCTCACCGGTTCCCAGCCGAGCTGGAACTTCCACAAGTACCTGGTGGGCCGTGACGGCAAGGCCATTGCCCACTTCGGCAGCATGACTGGCCCTGACAGCCGCAAGATGGTGTCGGCGATCGAGACGGCCTTGGCCGCCGCTCGCTGAGCCAAGGCTCAAGTTTGGGCGCCCCAGGCCGACCCAACCGGGAAGGCCTGTACAGGCTTGTATCGCCACGCCATGCCCAAAACCCCCCGCAAGCGCAAGAAAGCAGCAGAAGCCGCACCGGTTGAGGTGGCGTCGCTTGGGGTTGAGGCCGTGCCTGCGGCCGAGCCTGCACCGCAGCCGTCAACAGCGCCCGTCGATGCTTGCGCTGATGCTCCCGCTGACGCTCCTGGGTTCAAAGTCTGTAAAGCGTGTTTGCTCAAGCTTCCTCAGCGCGCAAAGTTTTGCAACGCCTGTGGTGAGCCGCAACTGCCGGGCTTGGAGCGACCGGTGTACCTGGCCCCGGTGCCCACCATGGTGGTCGAGGCCCCACCTCGGGTGCCGGCACAAACACCAGTGCCCACCGTGCCGCGCGTGGCACCGCCTCGTTCGATCGGGCCCACAGTGGTGCCCAGCTTGGCGGCTGGCCGGCCCATCCCCGCGAGCTTGCTGGCGCCAGGACTCACCCCTGAGCAGTTGCAAGCAGCCCTGGGCCCAGCACCGGTGTTTGCGCCCAGCCCGCCGGCCCCGCAGCCCGTGGCCCCTGAAGCCTTCACGCCCTTGTCAGAGCCAGCGCACGCGCCAAGCGCAGAGCCCAAGCCAAACCCTGAGCTCGGCGCTGATCCGGGCTCTGAGCTCGGCTCTGAACTGGGCTCCGCACCCAAAGGCCTGCACACAACGCCCCCGCCACCGTCGGCGCAATCGCAGCTGCAGGCGCTCTTTGATGTCGCAACACAAACGCGCATCCTGGCTTTGGCGACCAGCCGCGAGCTTACCCGCGAGCGCTTTGATCGCCTGATGGCGGGTTGGCGGCTCAAGCCCAAGCCGAGGGTCAAGGCCGTCGCCCCCAAGGCGGCGCCCAAGGACAAGGCTGAAAAGAAAGCCAAGGACAAGCCCGCCAAGGGCCATTGACGCGCACCATGTATTGCATCGACTGTGGACAGGCCCAACCGGTTAAAGACGCCCGGTTCTGCCCCTTCTGCGGGGTGGCGTTGGTGCGGCCGTCGGTTGACGAAGGCACGCCAGGCTCGGGCGGCGCCGAGCCACCCGGTGTGCCAAGCCCCCAGGGGGCCGAGGCTGAGCCAACGGCTGTTTCCGGCCATGCAGGTGCGCCCGGCGCTGCGCAAGCAGCAGCGGGCGACACCACGCGCAGCCCTTTGAACTATCCCTTGGCGGTCACCTTGGATCGGGCACGCTGGATTCCACTTAAAGGGAGGTCTGACGCCCTGCGAGGCCGCTTGCGGTGGGTACTGGGCGTGGCGCTGGTGTTGGCCGTGGTGCTGGCTGCTGCAGCCGCCTGGTGGTGGACACAACAGGAAGACAGCGTTGCCGAGGACGGCATTGAGGTAGAGCGGATTGGGGGTGAGCCTGCAGCGGCGAATCCGGCCGGGACACAGCCCGCTGAAGCAAAGCCCGCCGAAGCGGCTAAGCCATAGGCTTGGTGAGGTACACGCCTTCGCGGCCCACAATGGGCATGCGTGCAGGCATAAAGACCGTGCAGTCGTCGCATGGCGCGATGATGGCTTCAGGCCCATCGTGGCCGATCAGCTCGCCGCGCGCAAAGCTTTCAAAGCCTTTGAGGGGGCGAACAAAGCGGAAAGCCTCGTGTGCAATCACATGGGTGCGCAGCAGTTCGAAACGCCGATGTTCTGCGCTATTTGCGCGATCCGAAGCTGGGCCGTCCGCAGGTGCCGAAAGCAGGCCGAAGTGCGTTAAGAAAGCCTGTGTCACACGAATGGCGCGGTCGGCACTGGCTTGCAGAAAGTGTTGACCGCATTCCACCACCAGCGCTGCGCCGGCGTCACTCTCGGCCTGGCCATGTCGGCCATGCTGGATCAATGGACAGCCCGACCCCAGTCCCTTGGGCATGACCAAGTGAACCGTGGGCAGGGGCAGGGCCATAGCCACAGCCGCGTTGCGCGCAAAGTGGGGGTAGACCCAAAAGGGCAACACATCTTGGCTCGTGGAGTGGATGTCTAAGATGTGGTCGGCTGCCGCTACCACTGGCCGCAGTTGTCTGGCGCGGCGCAGCTCCACGCTGTCCTCAGAGCCCTCCAGCCACTCCGTTGACCAGATACGGTTGAGGTTATGGTCGATCTGCCGGCTCTTGAAGGGCTCTTGCGAGTCAAAGCTTTCGTAGGCGGCGACGTTGGCAAAGCTGATGGTCAAGGTGCCGCGCAGCGGGCGTACCTGAGTGTCCAGCAGGTGGCAGGCCGCCACCATGCCGCAGAACTCATTGCCATGGGTCAGTGCATTGATCAGCACATGGGGCCCGGGCTCACCGCTTTCAAAGCGGTGGACATAGTCCACGCCGGTGTTGCCGCGCCGGTAGGCACTCAGGTCGCGCGGCAGCACTTCCAGCGCCGGGGCGGGATGGGGATCGTTTGGGGGGGCGCTTGAGGTTGCGTTTGCGGGTGTACGGTTCATGGGCTCAAGGATATACCCGAGACCGCCCGTTCCCCAAGTGCTGCGCCCTGTGCATCTTTGAACATCAGGCCTGTTTTGTGGGCAGAATCGTCCCGGCTTCAATGGGATTCTTGATGAGACTCTGTGCACCCTTCCTCGTGCAATGGGCGCTAAGCGTATGCCTGGCAGCGCTGACCGTCAGCAACGCGATCGCGCAGCCGGTCAAATCGAGCTGGGATGTCAACAAGCCCCCCGGCGTGGCACGCACCGTGGCGATCGACACCAGCACCGGTACCTGGATGAGCGTGGATGTGAGCCCGGACGGCAAGACCCTGGTCTTCGACCTGCTGGGCGACCTGTACCTGCTGCCCATTGAGGGCGGACAGGCGCAGCCCCTGACCAGTTCCATCGCTTGGGAGCACCAGGCGCGGTTTTCCCCGGACGGCCGGCAACTGGCCTTTGTGTCCGATGCGGGCGGGGGCGACAACATTTGGGTGATGAACCTGGACGGCAGCGGCGCGCGCGCCATCACACAAGAGCCCGAGCGGCTGCTGAACAACCCGGTTTGGCACCCCAGTGGCCACTACGTCTTGGCGCGCAAGCACTATTTCGGAACGCGCTCCATGGGCTCAGGCGAAATCTGGCTGTATCACCTGGACGGTGGCAAGGGCGTGGCCCTGAACGAAAAGCCGAATTGGCAAAAGGACCTCGGTGAGCCGGCGATTTCACCGGATGGCCGCCACCTGTACTACTCACGCGACACCACGCCCGGCAACAGCTTTGAGTACAACAAAGATGCCAATAAGGAAATCTTTCGCATCTTTCGCCAAGACTTCAACGACGGCCATACCGAGGCCTTTGTGACCGGCCCCGGCGGCGCGGTGCGTCCGGTGCCCTCACCCGATGGCCAGCAACTGGCCTTTGTGCGGCGGGTGCGCAACCAAAGCACCCTCTTTATCAAGGATTTGAAGAGCGGCACCGAACGCGCGCTCTGGGGCGGCCTGAGCCGCGACCTGCAGGAGGCCTGGAGCGTGTATGGCGTGTACCCAGGCTTTGCTTGGACGCCCGACTCTCAGCAGCTGGTGGTGTGGGCGCAGGGTAAGCTGTGGAGGGTGAGCGGGCAAAGCGGGCAGGCCCGCGAGATCCCCTTCCAGGTTCGGCACAGCCGTGAGGTGCGTGAAGCCCTGCGGGTCAAGCAAACCGTGGCCCCGGATTCATTTGAGGTGCGCCAGCTGCGCCATGTGCAGGTGGCGCCCGATGGGCGCAGCGCCGTGTATTCAGCACTGGGCCAATTGTGGCGGCGCAGCCTGGAACGAGACGATGCCACGGCGCAGCGCATCACCTCGCAGAATGAACACTTCGAGTTCCAGCCCAGCCTCAGCCGCGACGGCCGTCGCGTGGTCTACGTCAGCTGGGATGATCGGCAAATGGGTCGGGTGCGGGTGCGCGAGCTGGCCAGTGGGCGGGAAACCGTGGTGACGCCTGAGCCCGGTAAATACCTGACCCCACGCTTTTCGCCGGATGGTCGACAGGTGGTGTATCTGAAGTCGCGCGGCAGCGTGCTGTTGTCGCCCTGGCACGGCTTGGAGACGGGCGTGTACATCACCGCTGCAGACGGCAGCGGCAGCCCGCGGCGCATCAGCCGAGAAGGTGACACCCCGCAGTTCGGCGCCAGGGCTGACGAGGTCTTCATCACCCGCAGCAGCATGGTCAGCGAGGTGGAGTGGCGCCGCGCCTTGTGGCGGATACGCCTGAATGGCGGCGAGGAAACAGAAGTCGCGCGGGGCGAATTCATCGCCGAATACAGCGTGTCGCCCGATGGCCGCTGGCTGGGCTTCATAGACCGGTTCCATGCCTATGTGCTGCCCCTGCCCCAAACCGGAAAGCCGCTGACAATTGCTGCGCGCATGGAAGGCCTACCGGTCAAGCGTTTGAGCCACGACGCGGGCCAGCACCTGCACTTCAGCGGGGATTCACGCACCGCTCACTTCAGCATGGGCCCGCGCCTATTCAGCGTGCCTCTGGCGCAGGCCTTCCCCGCCACGGGGGCGGGGCCGACCAGTACCGACGGCCAGGAGGCGCAGGGCTTCAAGCCGCCAAGCCTGGGACGCCACATCGGCCTGACCGCCCGCAGCGACCGGCCAAAAGGTTTGATCGCGCTGGTAGGCGCCCGAGTGGCCACAATGCGGCCAGCGCAACCCGACGAGGTGATCGAGGATGCGGTGATTCTGGTTGACGGCCACCGCATCGCGGCCATCGGTCCTGCTGCGCAAGTCGCCATACCGGCCGGGGCGCAGCGGGTAGACCTGAATGGCCAAACCATCGTGCCCGGCTTTATCGATGCACACTGGCACGGCGCCATGGGGGAAGACGGTCTCATACCCCAGCAAAGCTGGGTGAATTTGGCATCCCTGGCCTTTGGTGTGACCACGCTTCACGATCCCAGCAACCGCAATGACCACATCTTTACCCAGGCTGAATTGCAGCGCACCGGGCAGGTGTTGGGCCCGCGCATCTTCAGCACCGGCTCCATCCTCTACGGCGCCAAGGGTGGGTCCAACGCGGTGGTGAACAACCTCGACGATGCCCTGACGCACCTTCAGCGCCAGAAGGATAACGGCGCCATCAGCGTCAAGAGCTACAACCAGCCGCGGCGTGAGCAGCGCCAAATGATTCTGGAAGCAGCGCGCCGCACACAAATGATGGTAGTACCCGAAGGCGCGAGCATGTTCCAACAGAACATGGCGCAGGTGGTCGACGGCCACACTGGCCTGGAGCATGCGCTGCCCATCGATATCGTTTACGACGACGTCAAGCAGTTGTGGAGCCAGACCCAGGTGGGCTACACGCCCACGCTGAATGTGGCCTACGGCGGCCTGGATGGGGAGCACTATTGGTACGCCCGAACCGATGTGTGGCAACACCCCCTGCTGAGCCGCTACGTGCCTGCGGGCATCCTGCAGTCGCGCGCGGTGCGCCGCCCCACGGCACCAGAAGAAGACTTCAATGTGATTCGGGTGGCGCGCACCGCTGCTGAGCTGCAGCGCGCGGGCGTGCCGGCCATGATCGGCGCGCACGGTCAGCGCGAGGGCCTGGGCAGCCATTGGGAGATGTGGATGTTCGCCCTGGGCGGCATGAGCCCTCTGGAGGCGCTGCGCACTGCGACACTGAACCCGGCGCGCCATTTCGGGCTGGATGCAGACTTGGGCAGCCTGGAAGTGGGCAAGCTGGCCGACCTGGTGGTGATCAAGGGCGATGTGCTTAAGGATATTCGCCAAAGCGACCGCATCAGCCATGTGATGCAAAACGGGCGCTTGTTTGAGGCGGCGACCCTGGCCGAAATTGTCTCGCGCAAGCGACCTCGGGCACCGCTGTTCTTTGAAGGGCAGCCGGGCCCTGGCCTTTTGTCCACCGATCCGCACTTCTACTGCGCAGGGCACTGAAAGATGAGCCAATCCAAGCTTCACCACGATACCCAGCCCGAAGCTGATGTGCTGATCGTGCATGGCCCGCTGCAGCCGGCCTCAGTTCTGGTCCTGGACTCGCCTCACTCGGGCCGAGTGATGCCGGCGGACTTCCGCGCAGCGCTCTCACACGAAGACCTGCGCGACGGGGAAGATGAGTACATCGACGAGCTCTATTGGCCAGCGGCTGAGCTCGGTATTCCGGTGTTGGCAGCGCAATTTCCGCGTACCTACATCGACGCCAATCGCCATGCAGCCGACATCGACCTCGACTTGCTGGATGCACCATGGCCCCACCACCACGAGCCCAGTGGCAAGGCCGGCATTGGAAAGGCACTGCTGTGGCGCACGCTTGATGATGGCCGCAACATCTACAACCGGCAGCTAAGCGTTGCAGAAGTGGCTTCTCGGATTGAACGCTTTCACCAGCCCTATCACCGAACGCTGCGCCAGTTGATGGACGCCGCGCACCATGCCCACGGCCAGGTGGTGCACATCAATTGCCATTCGATGAATGCGGTGGCCGGTGTGATGGGCGAGGGCGGTGCGGGCACGGCGCGGGCAGATTTTGTCTTGGGTGATCGGCATGGCACCACCTGCAGCGCGGAGGTCACGCACTTCGTGCGCGATCAATTGCTCGCCCACGGCTACAGCGTCAAGATCAACGACCCATTTGCCGGCGTCGAACTCGTCCGGGCCTATTCAAACCCCGCTATCGGGCGCCACAGCCTGCAGTTGGAGATCAACAAGCGCCTTTACATGGATCAAGGCACGGGCCTGAAGCTTGCACACTTTGCTGTGCTGCAGCGGCAGCTGATGCAGATGCTGCGCGCGATGCAGCAGCATTTTGGTTGAGATCCGAACCCCGTGAAGGCTGTCTCCTTCGCGCAAGCCCTGCGCTTCTGGCTGAAGTTGGGCTTCATCAGCTTTGGTGGGCCCGCCGGTCAGATTGCGATCATGCATGCCGAGCTGGTCGAGCGCCGATGCTGGATCAGCGAGGCGCGATTCCTGCACGCACTGAACTACTGCATGCTGCTGCCCGGGCCGGAAGCGCAGCAGCTGGCGACCTACATGGGCTGGCTGATGCACCGGACCTGGGGCGGCATCGTGGCGGGCGTGCTTTTCGTGTTGCCGTCCTTGCTGATCCTGATCGGGCTGAGCTGGGTGTACCTGCGATTCGGCGATGTACCCCTTGTGGCCGGAGCGTTCTATGGGCTCAAGCCCGCAGTCACCGCCTTGGTGGCGCATGCGGCCCACCGCATCGGTATGCGGGTGCTGAAGAACCGGTGGATGTGGGCCTTGGCATCGGCCTCGTTCCTGGCGATCGCGGTGCTGGATACCCCGTTCCCCGCCATCGTGGCAGCCGCGGCACTTGCCGGATGGTGGGGGGCACGGATCTGGCCGCAGGTTTTTGCACCTGGATCGGCGCTGGCCGTACCACCAAAGGGCCAACCGGCGGATGCTCAGGCAGATGATCATGGCGATCCGCAGGCGGGCGGACACCCAGGACTGGACTCAGCCGCTCAATCTACGCTTGGAGGCGCCTTGCGGGTGCTGGCCATAGGCGTGGGTCTGTGGGCCATTGGTATGGCCACCATCACGCTGGTGTTTGGGTGGGGCTCGACCTTGCCGCAGATGGCCTGGTTCTTCACCAAATCGGCCTTGCTGACCTTTGGAGGTGCGTATGCGGTGCTGCCCTATGTGTTTCAGGGCGCAGTGGACACTCACCAGTGGGTGAGTGCGGCACAGATGATGGACGGCTTGGCGCTGGGCGAAACCACGCCCGGGCCCTTGATCATGGTGGTGGCCTTCGTGGGCTTCGTGGGCGGATGGACGCACGAGGTCTTGGGGCCACAGGCTTTGTTCGCAGGGGCCGCACTGGCGGCCACCGTCGTCACCGTGTTCACCTTCTTGCCCTCCTTCGTCTTCATCTTCGCAGGGGCGCCGGCGGTTGAGGCCACCCATGGTCGGTTGGGCTTCACCGCCCCCTTGACCGCCATCACGGCGGCCGTGGTGGGGGTCATCCTCAACCTGGCCCTGTTTTTTGCCCTGCAGGTGTTGTGGCCCCACGGCATGTCCGGTACTGCCGGCCACGACCACGGCAGCGGTGCTTGGGCTGCAGTGGTGGGCGCCTGGCAGGGTTTGGATCGGATGGCGCTGCTGATGGGCTTGGCCTCAGCGGTCGCGCTGTTCCGCTACCAATGTGGCGTGGTGCCCCTGCTGGCAGCATGTGCCGGCTTGGGCATGGCCCTGCGCGCCGTTGGCGTGGTCTGAGGCTAAGCTGCACCCAGGCCCGTGACCAGCACCACCGGCTTGCCTTGGCCCAGCGAGTTCCAGTCGATCTGCGTCGCGCCTCGCTCAACGAAGGCCATCGCAGCCACCAGCAACTCTGCAGTTTCCAACGCTCATCCGTTGAGCTGGGTGATGAACTTGGTGTTGAGGTAACCATCGAAGGTTTCGCTGCCGCCTTCGCTACCCATGCCGCTGTCGTTGATACCGCCGAACGGTGTTTCAGCCAGCGCCAGGCCCAGGTGGTTCACGCTGACCATGCCCGAGGCCAAGCCAGTGCTCAGCACATGGGCGTTGTGGTTGGAGCGGGTGAAGACATAAGAAGCCAATCCGTAGGGCAGGGCGTTGGCGCGCTGCAGGGCCTCATCAATCGTCTTGAAGCGGATCATGCCAGCCACCGGGCCAAAGGGCTCTTCGTGCAGCAGCCGTGCCTGGTCGGGCAGGTCAGCCACGACGGTGGGCGCGAAGAAGTTGCCCACCCCGGGAATGGGCGCGCCCCCCACCAAGATACTGGCGCCGCGCTCGCGCGCGTCATCGACGAAGCCGGCCACGGCGCCCACCCGGCGTGCCTGAGCCAGCGGGCCCATTTGTGTGCCTTCGGCCAAGCCGTTGCCCACCTTCAAGGCGCGGGTTTTGGCGACGAAATCGGCCACGAAACGGTCGTAGACGCCCTCCTGGATATAAAAGCGCGTGGGCGAGATGCAGACCTGCCCTGCATTGCGGAACTTGAAGCCCACCATCAGGGCCACGGCAGCGTCCACATCGGCGTCGTCGCACACGATGACCGGTGCATGTCCGCCGAGCTCCATGGTGCTGCGCTTCATCAGCGAAGAGGCCTTGGCTGCCAGCATCTTGCCTACCGCGGTGGAGCCGGTGAAGGTGATCTTGCGCACCACTGGGCTTTCGATCAGATGCGTGGACACCTCAGACGGCACACCCCACACCACGTTGAGCACGCCCTTGGGCAGCCCGGCATCGTGGAACAGCTGTGCAATGGCCTGCACCGCGCTGGGCGCGTCTTCGGGCCCCTTGAGGATGACGCTGCAGCCTGCGCCCACTGCCGCCGCCGCCTTGCGAATGGCCTGGTTGAAGGGGAAGTTCCACGGCGAAAAGGCAGCCACGACGCCCACCGGCTCTCGCAGCACGGTTTGCCGAACGGCAGGATGGCGCGCCGGTATCACACGGCCGTAGATGCGGCGGCATTCCTCGGCATGCCACTCGGCGTGCTCGGCGCAGAACATCACCTCGCCGACGCTTTCAGCCAGCGGCTTACCCTGGTCTAGCGTGATGCCACGGCCGATGTCTTGTGCGCGAGCACGGGCCAATTCACTCACCTTGCGCAGCACCTTGCTGCGCTCGATGGGCGAACTCTTCTTCCACGCTTCAAAAGCGCGCGCTGCAGCGGCCAGGGCGCGGTCCAGATCTTGGGGTGTGGCGTGCGGCAACTGCGCAATCACCTGGCCCGTGGCCGGGTTCAGGATGTCCTGGGTGGGGCGGTCACCGCCATGGATGAATTCACCGTCGATGTACAGGCTCAGCTTGGGATAGGTCACGGATTCGATCCTTGTTTGAACCGAAAAGTTTACGGTATCCGAGCGGTGCGGCCCACCACGATGGCTCCCACGCCGCCCGAGGCCTGCGGCTTGTGATGGCGCGGGAGTCCCCGATACTGCGCCCATGGCCGAGGCCCTGCTCCTTCTTCCCGACTTCCTGCTGATCCTCAGCGGCTTCTTGCTGTGCCGCTACACGCCGCTCGGGCGCTCACTGTGGGAGGGGGTGGAGCGGCTGGTGTACTTTGTGCTGTTCCCCGTTCTGCTGTTCACCACTATTGCCCGCAGCCCACTTGATCTGGCCAGCGACTTGCCCTTGATGGGTGCAGGCTTGAGCGTTACCCTGCTGGGCGCCGCGCTGGCCTTGAGCCTGGGACTGTTTCCGGGTGTGGCCCGCGCGCACCACGCCGCTGGTGCGCAGGCGGGCTTCAGATTCAATTCCTTCGTTGCCCTGGCGCTGGCCGACCGACTGGGCGGGCCCGCAGGGGTGGCCTCGATGGCGCTGATCATTGCGGTGACGGTACCGGTGGCCAATGTGGCTGCCGTGTGGCCTATGGCGCGCCACGGGGAGCAGGGCTTGTGGAAGGAGTTGGTACGCAACCCATTGATCGTGGCCACCGTGTCTGGCTTGTTCGCCAATGCCGTGGGCCTGCAACTGCCCGACGTTTTGCAGGTCACCGGGCAGCGCATGGGCGCGGCGGCCCTGGCCTTGGGCCTGATGGCGGTGGGTGCAGGGCTGCGCCTGGGTGCTTTGGGTGATGCACCTCGCCTGGCCGCGGCACTGCTGACCATCCGCCACGGGCTGCTACCGGCCTTCGCCCTGCTGGTTGTTTTGGCCTGGGTGCCACTGCCACCGGCCCAACAAGCGGTGTTAATCGCCTTTGCCGCGATGCCCACGGCCAGCAGCGCCTATGTGCTGGCGGTGCGCATGGGCAGTGAGGCGGCGTATGTGGCCGGCTTGGTCACTGTATCGACCGGGCTGGCGATGCTGGGGATGCCCCTGTGGTTGATGGCCCTGCGCGCGCAGGCTTGATCAGGATTCAAGCCGGGGGCGTTGCGTTCAACACAAAGTCAAACTCGAGCAAGAAGCTGCCATCGTCCTGCTCAAGCCAATCGCACACCAGCGAAGGGCGTACGCCGAAGACGGCGTCCGATTCCAGGTAATCGCTGTCGGCGCGAAACACGTGGGTGATCAGGGTTTCGTAGCCAGGCGCCTGAACCATGAAGTGCAGATGCGCCGGCCGCCAGGGGTGGCGCCCGGTGGCTTGCAGCATCTGTCCCACCGGACCATCATGGGGGATGGCATAGGGCACCGCCACGATTGAGCGGAAGTCAAACCGCCCCTGATCATCGGTTTGCACCACGCCGCGCGCCTGGGCGCGTCCCAACCCGGGGCGCTGAACATCGTAGAGGCCCTCTTCATCTGACTGCCACACATCGAGCTTGGCGCCTGCCACGGGCTCTCCTTTGAGGCCCAGGACACGGCCGCGCACCCAACACGGCGTACCCTTTGCGCCCTGTGCGACATCGCCGCCGCGTTCCACATGGGGAGCATCTTCAACATGAAAGGGCCCAAACACGGTGGCTTCGGTGCAGCCTGCGGGCTTGTCCTGGTTTAAGGCCACGGTCAGCATCGACAGCCCCAAGGTGTCGGACAGCAAAATGAATTCCTGCCGCTTTTCGTCGGTGATGTGGCCGCAGCGGGTGAGAAAGTCGATTCCGGCGAACCATTCGGCTTCGCTGAGCTTCACGTCCTGCGCAAAGGCGTGCAGATGGCGCACCAAGCTGCCCATAATCTCGCGCAGCCGTTCGTCAGGTGTGTCGGCCAGGCTGGCAAGGACCGATCGGGTGATGTCTTGGGGGTTGAGGGGGCGCATGGGTGAGGTCCCTTCTCCGATGAAGTGATTTGCCCGGAGTCTGCTTTGTCTCACCTGTTGATATTTGTGGGGCCACTTCTGTGGCCACAAACTCAGGCCCGATATCGCTTCATGCAAACGGGGCCTGGGAACCCCGCCGAGTGATCCTTGCGGCAAGGATGTTCAGAGGCCCCCGTTTTGCTGAGCGACCATGCAGTACAGCATGGCGATCGACAGCAGGGTGTTGATGCGCGAGGTCAGCATCGCGGTACGCCCCGCCTTGGGCTTCTCGTCGGCCGGGCAATCGACCAGGCCAAGCGCCTTTTGCTGGTTCGGCCAGATGATGCACCAGACGTTGAAGGCCATGATCAGCGCCAGCCACATGCCGATGCCGATGGCGTGCACCCCATTCTGCAGCAGTAGCGCATTGATCAGGTAGCCGTTCATCCACGCCAGCAGCAAGCCGGTGACCACGGTGCCCAGCGCGCCGTAGCGGAACCAGAACAGCACCTCGGGCGCGATGAACTTGCTGATCGCTGCACGATGCTCGGCCGGCTCGATCTTGGGGACGGTTGGGATCTGCACGAAATTAAGGTACCAGAGCAGTCCGATCCACATGATGCCCGTCAACACATGCAGCCAGCGCATGATGAAGGCGCCCCAGGTGTAATCGAACCTCGGCATGCTGCCGCCAAACAGCCCAGTGGCGACGATGATCGCGATCAGCAGGATGAAGCCTGCCAGCAACGTACGCCCTAAGGATTGCAGAATAACGGCCATAGCTTGGTCCTCTCTGTGGTTCTTGCGTGGCTTAGAAAATCACGGTTAACCACTATCATAACGGCAAGTCCCGCGTTCAGTGGCTCGCTGGCGAGTTGTTCTACAGCTTGTGCGAAGCGCGGGTACTCATTGAGCAATGGCGCATTCACTTCAATACACTGCGTCCGCACTAATCGATTGGAAAAAAGCCACCAGCGCTAGCCACCTGGCCATGCAAGAGCAAGGCGCTGTATAAGCGGCGAGCGGCCACGGCCAAATGCTTCAACGCGCAGGCGCGCAAGCACGGCATGCAAGGTGTGCTGGTACGGGGCCTGCAAAAGCTTGGATGCGTGGCACTGCTGTTCGCGCTGGCGCACAACCTGATGCGCACGCTGGCACTGGCGCCACCATTGTTGGCTCTGGGCACAACTCCGTCTGCAGCACGGGACGGTGCGGCATGAAGACCGAAAAGCCCAGGGTAGACCCGCAAATCCGACCCTTGCTCGTGCCAGACGCCTCGCCGAGCGCACCGCTGGCGCCTGCGGCCTCGTCAACCGCTTCGCTGGACGAGGCCGCACCTTCGGTTAGCGCGAAGCAAATGCTTCACGGGCTCTGAGCCCTCGCCAAGGGCGGCGCGCTCAG
Source organism: Betaproteobacteria bacterium (assembly GCA_016868355.1). GTDB lineage: Bacteria > Pseudomonadota > Gammaproteobacteria > Burkholderiales > Burkholderiaceae_C > RFTU01. Next base: position 27,080 of record VGHB01000004.1, read on the forward strand.
GCCGGCACCGAAGGCAGGCCGGACAGGGCCATGGCGAGCTCTGCCTCGTCGTACTGCTGGTCCAGCAGCTTGCCCGCCGTGTAGTTGCTGTAGGCCGTCATGTCGAAGTGGCCGTGGCCACACAGATTGAACAGGATGGTCTGAGGCCGGTCCTCGGCCTTGCAACGCAGCGCCTCGACGATGGCTCCCTTGACTGCGTGGTTGGCTTCCGGCGCGGGCACGATGCCCTCGGCCCGCGCGAACATCACCCCGGCCTCGAAACACGCGTTCTGCTGATATGCCGTCGCCTCGATCAGACCCAGTTCCTTCAGGTGCGACACCAGCGGCGCCATGCCGTGGTAGCGCAGCCCGCCAGCGTGGAAGCCGGGCGGCGTGAAGGTGCTGCCCAGCGTGTGCATCTTGGTCAGCGGCGTCAGGTGCGCCGTGTCGCCGAAGTCATAGGCGTATTTCCCGCGCGTGAGGCTGGGGCAGGCCGCAGGCTCCACCGCAACGATGCGCCGCCGTCGGCCTCCGCGCAGTTGCATGCCCAGAAAGGGCAGGACAATGCCCGAGAAGTTGCTGCCGCCTCCCGTGCAGCCGATGATCACATCCGGATCGTCGCCCGCCATCTCCATCTGGGCGATGGCCTCCTGGCCGACGATGGTCTGGTGCAGCAGCACATGATTGAGCACCGATCCCAGGGCGTACTTGGTGTCGTCATGTGTCGCGGCAACCTCCACCGCCTCACTGATGGCGATGCCCAAGGACCCCGGGTGGTCGGGATCGCGGGCCAGGATGGCACGACCGGAGTTGGTCAGGTTGGAGGGGCTGGCCACGCACCGGGCCCCGTAGGTCTCCATCAGGGCCCTTCGGTAGGGCTTCTGGTCATAGCTCACGCGCACCTGGAACACCTGGACATCGATGCCGAACAGGGATCCGGCGAAGGCCAGTGAAGAGCCCCACTGCCCGGCCCCGGTTTCCGTGGTGAGCTTCTTGACCCCGGCCTGGGCGTTGTACCAGGCTTGCGGCACGGCCGTATTGGGCTTGTGGGAGCCGGCGGGGGACACGCCTTCGTACTTGTAGTAAATCTTCGCGGGCGTGCCAAGCATCTTCTCCAGACGGCGCGCCCGGATGAGGGGGCTGGGCCGCCACAGTTTGAACACCTCGCGCACGGGTTCCGGGATGGGAATCTCGCGCTGCGTGGAGACTTCCTGGAGGATCAACTCCATCGGAAACAGGGGCTCCAGGTCAGCCGGACCTATCGGCTGAAGCGTGCCCGGGTGCAGCACAGCGGGCAGGGGCTGCGGCAGATCGGCTGCAATGTTGTACCAGTGAGTGGGCATCCTGCCTTCGTCGAGCAGGAACTTGGTTTGCTGCGTCATCGGGTGTACCTTTCTCCTTTGGAGGGATCCTTGAATGCTAGAGGTTCACAGGCCGACCGGGCAGCCCTGGTTTGCCCGTATGTGCGGGGCACCGGCCCTGCTGGCAATGCCGGCCGCAAAACCCCCAACGCCCACGGCGATGGCCTGAGCGGTGGAATTGCCCATTAGCTTGCAGACCGAGTACAAGCTGGTCTTCGCTGACGTTTGCGCTTTCGACACCGACATGCAGCACTGCCCGAACTGCGGCGCCGGGGAGTTGAAGATCATCGCGGCCATTCTGAAGCGGCTGGTGATCGACACGATTTTGAGCCATCTCGGATTGGATGCACAACCGCCGCGGGTCTGGGTGGGTGAGACGGGTGAGGCCTGGGTGCTCTGAGCACCGATCTGGTGTAGCGCAGCTGTCCCGGTGCTGCCGAGCTTGGTGAGGTCAAGCTCAGCGTCATGTTGCTGACACGTGTCTGCCGAGAACCAAAAGTGAAGCTGAGCGAGGTCATAAGCCACGCCGGGATGTGACCCGCATGTGGCCCAGGTGGTCTCGGCTTCGCTATTCAGGCACCCCTTCACCGGACTCCGGTAGCAGGCCACCGGCATAAAGAAAGGGGAAAAACGCTGAGCGAGGGCGCCTCAGAGAGCCATTCGAGCCGCTGCGGAAGGGGCAAGTTCGATAGACCGCCCGCTGGCCATTGGCTAGCTGACCGGCCAACACGATGGGGAAAAGAAGAAGGGCCTAGGTGCCGAAGCATCTAAGCCCTTGGCCCGCTTACGCTATTGTGGCTCCCCGACCTGGGCTCGAACCAGGGACCTACGGATTAACAGTCCGGCGCTCTACCGACTGAGCTATCGGGGACTGGAACCAAGCTTCAAAGTGTATCGTGTTTTTTATAGGCGCATCGTCACGCCGGCACGCAGCGTTCGAACAGCACCCGGATACAGGTAGGCATGCCCGAACTGGTAGGGCGCCTCACGCCAGTAGCGGCGGCCGCTCAGGTTGTCCACCCCCAGCAACCACTGCGCGCGTGAGCTGGGTGTCCCCCAGGTCAACACCGCGTCGGCCCGCGTCCACGCCGGCAGTTGCAGGCTGTTGTCCGGCAATATTTGCCGCTTGCCTTCATGGCTGATCACGCCGTGCACCGCCAAACCCGGCACGGCCGCAGGCGTCCACCGCGCGCGCGCGCGCAGCACCTGTTCGGGCACATTCGTGGGTGCCTTGCCGTTGAGCTCAGGCTGCACCGAGCTGCCGCGCCGCAGTGCATCTAACACCGTGGCCTGCACACCCAAGAGCCACGGCGAACTGGCCCACTGCACACCCACCTCCACGCCTTGGTGCCGCACATCGCCATCGCTGCGCCCAGTGCAGGGCGAAAGCCCCAGATTCGCACATGCGTCAAGGTTGCTTGTGGGCCGCGTGATGCGCAACAGCGTGGCCTGCCACTGCATGCCATGCCCATTCAGCGCACCAGCAGGCCCTCCGCGTACGCCCACTTCCTCCTGCACCGATTTCAATACCGGCAGCACCTGGCCAGCATTGGTGTACTGGCTAGGCCGATTCGGTACCACCTGTGATTCAGCACCTTCGCCGCGGCTGGCAAAGGCCATCAGTGCAGGCGCGATCTGCGCGCTCAGTGCCACCCACGGTGTGGTCAGGCCATCTTCATACGAAGTGGCCCGGCTGCCATTGGTGCGCACGCTGCGCCGCCCAAAAGTGGTGTGCCGTAACCCCAGCCAGGCGGTGAGCTGCGCGTTCAGCTGCACGCGGTCCTGAACGAAGAATTCGCGTGAGCGCTCTCGCCGGTTGGTGTTGGGGTCATACGGTGTGCCGTCAGCCGGCAACACCGCGGTGCCTTTTACATTACCCACGCCCACCAGGTTGTAGGCCTGGGGCTGCAGGTCGATGCCTTGGCTCGACTGCACCACACCCAGGCGCAGGTCGTGCTTCAAGCGGCCCGTCACGGCGCGGCCCATCGCCTCGGCCTGAACCGCATCAAAGCGGCGGTGCTCATTTTCGCTGCGGAAATCCCACACGCTGAAGGTGCCGTCGGAAGCGAAGCGGTCGCAGGGGTTGCAGTCGTAGGTTACCGGGTCGAAGCGGCCATAGGCGAAGGCTACGCGGTCGTCGGTGCGCAGGCGTTGCGTACCGGCCTGCACCACGCCGCGCCAGCTCCCCCAAAGCTGGTGAGTGAGGCGCAGGCTGCCGGTGCGGCCTTCGAACATGGTGGGCAGGCTCCAGGGCTGGTTATTGAGGTTCAGGCGCGGGTCGGTCACTGCGGGCAGCCGATCGCCCAAGAGGCTGAAGGCCTGTTGGGTAGGCTGCTCGCGGCGGCTGAATTCGCCTTCCACTTCCAGCAGCGCCAGGTTGCCAAAGCGCCACTCGCCAGCGGCGGCGAAGAGGCTGCGCTTGCCATCGGCGTTGCGAAGCTCTGGGCGCAGTTGTTCATGCGCAGCGTTCAAGCGCCAGCCGAAGTCACCGCCTTCGCCTGCGCGCCCACCCAGGTCGGCTGTGGCCAACACCGTATTGCGGCCGCTGAATTGCAAGCGGAGTTCCGCATGCTCGCGCGCCAGGGGGCGCTTGACCACATAGTTCACCAAGCCACCCGGTGCGCTGGTGCCTGCCTGCAAGCCGCTGGTGCCTTTGAGGATGTCCACCGCGGCCTTGTTTTCAAGCGCAATGGCCGTGTCCCCGCTGATGGGCAAGCCGTCGCGGCGGACGTTATAGCGGTTGTCGATCACAAAGCCGCGCACGGTCAAGTAGTCGATGTAGCCCGCCGCGTTGTAGGCGTCTGAAACCGAACTGTCGAAGCCCACCAGATCGGCCAAGCGGGTGGCACCGGTCAAGGCCAAGTCTGCCGCATTGATGCGGTTGACTGCGACGGGAGTGTCGCGGGCAGCGCTGTCCCATCCGCTGAGCGGCGCCAGCGTGCTCGCGCGGCCGGTCACCGTGACGCGCGCATTGGATTCGACGCTGCTCGTTTGCGCCAGTGCCAGCGTTGGCGCAGCGCTGCAAGCCAGGGCTGCTGCCCAGGCCAATTGATGTCGAAGAAGATATGCCATGCCGTGCTTTCAGTACGAGATGGCAGGGCGACGCGCCTTTGGCTTTCAGTCGCCCATCATGGTGATGGGCGGCCCGTTGCCGAGCTCGCTTCCCTGCGCGAGGATGACCTCATGCGGCACCGTTTGCCGCACCCCCAATGGGGACAGGTTCATAGGGTGTGTTCTCAGCCCCTAACGGGGCACCCCTAGCGTCTGCCTGAAACACTGCTTTTCAGACATTGAGAAAGAGTATAGGGGCGAAAAAAGGACCTGCATCGGCAGGTCCTTATGAAGCGGCAGGGCTCTAGGCCGCGTGCGGCACTCAGCGCTTCAATTCGCCCAGCTTGCCCGTCTTGTCCTTCCAATCGTCGGCGTCGGCCAGGGGAGCCCTGCGCTTGGTGATGCTGGGCCACTTCTTGGCCAGCTCTGCATTCAGCGCGATGAAGTTCTGCTGATCAGCCGGCACATCCTCCTCCGGCACGATGGCGTTCACCGGGCATTCGGGAATGCATACCGCACAGTCGATGCACTCGTCCGGGTCGATGGTGAGGAAGTTGGGGCCTTCTCGAAAGCAATCCACCGGGCACACATCCACGCAATCGGTGTATTTGCATCGAATGCAGGATTCCAGGACAACGTGGGTCATATCAGGTCCAAAAAACAGCAGTTGGTTGGGGGCTTGCACGCAAGCGATTTCTCATATTCTAGGCAAGCTTGGATACTGGTGGCAGGTCCAGGGCCTGATGCTCGGCATTCACGGGGCAGTCACTGGAGTCGAGGTCGCCGCGTCATGTCGCCGCGTATGCTAGCGATCCTGCAAATACTTGTGAACCACGTTTGATTTCTTTTTAATCGCTTCTGGTTTTATGAAATGGCTTCTTGTTCTTTTGGTGCTGTTGGGCGGTTGTGCCACGCGGCCTGCACAAACTCCGGGTGCGCCAGCTGAACCACGCGGGCCGTCATCTGGTGCACCAACCGGTGCACAGGGCTCTGGCCAGGCTACTCAGATGACCCAGGGTGCGCCCGGCGCCTCATCAGGCCCAAGCGGCCCCACAGCACCCGGCGCGCCCGCAGCCGGTACTGCACCATCTGGTGCCGCCGCGCTGGCCACCATCCCCGCAGAAATTCCAATCGCAGCGCCTAGCGCCCGCCGCCCGCCCCGCATGTGCCTGGCCCTGGGCGGCGGCGCAGCCCGCGGCTTCGCCCACATCGGCGTGATACAGGTGCTCGAAGAGTCGGGCATCAAGCCGCATTGCGTGGCCGGCACTTCGGCGGGAAGCCTGGTGGCAGCGCTTTATGCCTCGGGCCTGAGCGGCACCGAATTGGCCAAGCTGGCCCTGCGCATGGATGAATCGGCCATTACCGATTGGTCCTTCCCAGGGCGCGGCGTCATACGCGGCGAGGCCCTGGCCCGCTACGTGCGCCAGCATACCCAGGGCAAGTTGATCGAGCAGTTGTCCATGCCGCTGGGCATCGTGGCCACCGATTTGGATACGGGGCAGGGTGTGCTCTTCCGCAGGGGCGACCTGGGCCAAGCCGTGCGCGCCTCCAGCGCCGTGCCGGCCGTATTTCAGCCGGTGCGCATTGCCAACCGCGAATATGTGGATGGTGGCCTCGTGTCGCCCGTGCCGGTGCGCTATGCGCGCGAAATGGGTGCGGAGCTGGTGGTGGCGGTGGACATTTCCAACCAGCCCGAGGGCCAGCCCACCAGCGACCCCTTCAGCTTGCTTTTGCAGACCTTGTCCATCATGGGCAAGAGCATCAACCAGTTCGAGCTGCGTGAGGCCGATGTGGTGGTGCGACCCGCCCTTGCCGGTGTGGGCAGTGCCGACTTCACCGCGCGCCAAAAGGCCATTCAGGCGGGGCGCCTGGCGGCCCTTAGCCAGCTAGCTTCCATCCGCGAACGCCTGAAGACACTGGCCCCACCGCATTAGGCGCAAGGGGGCAGTCTGGCGCACCCAACTCTGGCACAGCGCTTCAGGTGCCGCGGCGGCTGCGCTTGCTGGCGCCAGCGGCGCTGGGCTTGCCGGGGGGCTTGCCCGCTGCGGCCGCCTGATCGGCCACGGATTGAAGGTTGGCACCGGCGATGTCCGCGGCTTGCCGAGCAGCCTTGTGAACCCGCTCAAAGGCGTGATTGGCAGCCGTGACAGCCGACTTGACCAAGGCCAGGGCATCTTCGGACCCGCCCGGCGTGCCGCGGCTTGCCGAGTCGATCATGGCGTGCAAGTTCTGTTGGGCCGCTGCCAGTTGGACCTCGGTGGCTCTGACCCACTCTTGGTTCACCGTCTGAGCGATATCGCACAGACTTCGGTTGTACGCTGCGGCCTTCTGCGCGGCGGGTTGGAGCAGTTCGGCCTGCAGGGCTAGCAGCTGCTGTGCATCTTTGACCGACAGGGCCGCCTTGGCGGTGCCGGCTGAATCGTTGAGTGCCGCACGGGCGAGTTGCATATTCAGTTCCACCAGCTTTTCCACGCCCTCGAAGGCCTTGTGCGTCAGGCCCAGCAGGGTTTCCATATGCGCCTTTTGCGCAGCCATTAGTTGATCGGGTGTCATCATGTTCAACTCCTGTGGACGGTGCGGGGTAGTCACCTGCATTAATTTGCTGCGCTGCAGCATTTGAAAAGTTTATGCGATGTCAGAGCTCGATGCAAGGTTAGTGCTGCCCCACAGAACTCGGTGGGCGAGTCCTTGGCAGACTCGCGCCCGGTGAAAGCCTTTTACAGCGACCACTATGTGCTGCCCTTGCCTCCGGGGCATCGCTTTCCCATGCGCAAGTACAGCCTGTTGCGCGATCGTGTGCGGGCGCAGCTGTCTGGCGTGCAGCTGCTCGAGGCACCGGCCGCGCTTGACGGTGAGCTGGCCTTGGTACACGACCCGGTTTACATCACCGCAGTGGCAGAAGGCCTCTTGTCGCCTGCGCAACAGCGAGAAATCGGTTTCCCATGGAGCCCGGCGATGGCCGAGCGCGCGCGCCGATCGGTGGGGGGCACCATCGCGGCCGCGCGTGCGGCTTTGCACGAGGGCGTGAGCGCTCAACTGGCCGGTGGAACCCACCACGCCTATGCTGCCAAGGGCAGCGGCTTTTGCGTGTTCAACGACGTGGCGGTTGCCGCACGGCTGATGCAGGCCGAATGGCAGCGGCACCGCCCCGGAGCATTGCTGCGTGTGCTGGTGATCGACCTGGATGTGCACCAGGGTAATGGCACAGCGTCGATATTTGCCCGGGACGACAGCGTCTACACCCTCAGCCTGCATGGTGCGCGCAACTTTCCCTTTCGCAAAGAACCCAGCGACTTGGACGTGGAGCTGCCGGATGGCTGTGAAGACGAGGCCTATCTGGCTGCTCTGGACGGTGCTTTGGAACAGGTATGGGCGGCGCATACACGTGCCTTGCCGGGTCTCGTCTTCTATGTGGCCGGAGCAGATCCCCACGAGGCAGACCGATTGGGCCGTCTCAAACTTAGCCTGGAGGGCTTGGCCGAGCGCGACCATCGGGTCTTGCAGGCCTGTGGCCAGCGGGGCATTCCGCTGGCGGTCAGTATGGCCGGTGGGTATGGGCACGACATCGAACGCACCGTGGATGTGCACCAACAGACGCTGGCCGCGTGCTGGCGTCACTGGCAGGGCTGTCAGGCGCGCCCGCGTTGAGCCCACTTGACCCCCGAACCGGTGCGGCCACTGTGATGGAACAATTCGAAGTATGAACACCCACCGTCCAGCTGCTGAGCCTCGCAGCGCCTATACGCACTTCTGCCGCATCGGTACCCGCTGGGGTGACAACGATGTCTACGGGCACGTCAACAATGTCGTCTATTACAGCTGGTTTGACACAGCGGTCAACCGCTACCTGATTGAGTCTGGCGCACTGGACATGCACGGCGGAGATGTAATCGGTTTGGTGGTGGAAACCCAATGTCATTACTTTGCTCCCCTGGCCTTTCCGCAGGAGGTTGAGGCCGGCATACGGGTGGCCCAACGCGGCCGAAGCAGCGTCCGCTACGAGGTGGGCTTGTTCGGCGCCGGGCAGGACCTGTGCGCAGCCCGCGGGCACTTTGTTCATGTTTACGTTGACCGCGCCACCCGCAGGCCCGCCACTGAATTGCCCAAGGCTCTGACGGCTGCCTTGGATGCCCTGACCCTTTGAATTGGTGACCGTGCCCATGAACTTCATCCCTGACCCCCAAAAGCTGCCTGCGGTCACCGCCACCACCACCCAGGCAGTGGAAGACGCAATCGTGTCGCGCCGCTCTGCGCGGGCCTACCGAGATCAGCCCGTGCCGCGTGAGGTGCTGCAGCGCATCCTGGCCCTGGCCGCACGCGCACCCTCGGGTACCAACACCCAGCCCTGGAAGGTCACGGTCTTGACCGGCGCACAGAAAACATCGCTCAGCGACAAGATCCTGGCTGCCTACAACAACCCGGCCGAGCGCGCCCTGCACACCGAAGCCTACGACTACTATCCCGCGCAATGGGTGTCCCCGTATATCGAACGCCGCCGAAAAATCGGCTGGGACATGTATGGGCTCTTAGGACTGACCAAGGACAACAAGGCCGGCATGCATGAGCAGCACGCTCAAAACTACCGCTTTTTCGGCGCGCCTGTGGGCCTGATGTTCACCATCGACCGCGTGATGGGAAAGGGCAGCTGGGTTGACTACGGCATGTTCCTGCAAACGCTAATGGTGGCCGCACGCGCCCACGGTCTTGACACCTGTCCCCAGGCCGCCTTTAATCAATTTCATCGCATCATCCTGTCCCATATCGGTGCGGCGCCTGATGAGGAGCTGATCTGTGGCATGTCCTTGGGCTATGCCGATAACGCACCGCCCGTGGCGCAACTCAAGACCGAACGGGAACCGGTTTCGGGCTTTGCTCGTTTTTTGGATTAAGCAAAACATGCTGACCTCTTCTTTGCACTTTGAGCGTCCGTATGCAACGACGGTGATGCCGGCCTGCATGCGTTCGTCCGATGACGCGGATGCTGCTGCTGGCCGCGCGGCGCGATGGGCATTGACCGCCCTGATCGGCCTGGGCGTGGGAACTGCACAGGCGGCGGATATCGATGGCGCACAGCTATCGGCTTGGTGGAGCCTGCCCTTTGCCGGGATGCTGCTGTCCATCGCCATCATGCCCTTGGCCATCCCGCACATCTGGCACCACCACTTCGGCAAGATCGCAGGAGCCTGGGCCCTGGCATTCCTGCTGCCCTATGCAGCGGTATTTGGATTCGGCGCAGCCTCAGTTGCCGTGGTGCACGCACTCCTGGCCGAGTACATCCCCTTCATCGCTTTACTGACCGCGTTGTTCACCGCAGCGGGGGGCATCTACGTCAAGGGCAATCTGCACGGCAGCCCCCTGACCAATGTGAAGATCATGGGCGTGGGGGCGGTGCTTGCGAGCCTGATGGGCACAACCGGCGCATCCATGCTGCTCATACGGCCCTTAATTCGGGCCAACGATAACCGTAAGCATGTGGCCCATGTGGTGGTCTTTTTCATCTTTATCGTCAGCAACGCCGGGGGCTCGCTCACCCCACTGGGCGACCCCCCGCTGTTCCTGGGTTTCCTCAAGGGGGTGGATTTTTTCTGGACCGCCACGACCATCTTTCCGGAAACCCTTTTTCTGGTGGGCGCGCTGCTGGTCATTTTCTACATGATCGACAGCTGGTACCACCAGCGTGAAGGCTTGTTGGTGGCCGACCCCACACCTGATGATGAGAAGTTCGGTCTGGATGGCGCCATCAATTTCCTGCCCTTGTTGGCTGTGGTGGTCCTGGTGTTGATGAGTGGCACCTGGAAGCCTGGTATTGCTTTCAATGTGATGGGCACCGAGGTTGAACTGCAGCAGATCGTGCGCGACGCGCTGTTGATGGCGGTGGTGTTCGTATCGCTGAAAATCACACCTGCTGGCGTACGCGAGCGCAACCAGTTCTCTTGGGCACCTATGCAGGAGGTGGCCAAGCTCTTCATCGGTATTTTTCTCACCATGATTCCGGTTTTGGCCATGCTGCGCGCAGGTGAGGCTGGAGCCTTTGCCGCCGTTGCGCGCGCCGTCACGGGGCCTGACGGCCAGCCCTTGCCCTGGGCCTACTTCTGGTCAAGTGGCGTGCTCAGTTCGTTCTTGGACAACGCACCTACCTACCTGGTGTTCTTCAATTTGGCTGGCGGCGACCCAGTGGTGTTGATGACCACGCTCAGCGCCACCTTGGCAGCCATATCGGCTGGCTCGGTGTTCATGGGGGCCAACACCTATATCGGCAATGCACCGAACTTCATGGTCAAGGCGATTGCAGAAGATCGGGGTATCCGCATGCCCAGCTTCTTTGGCTACATGCTGTGGAGCGCAGGGGTGCTGATCCCTCTGTTTGTGGTCATGACCTATATCTGGTTTATTTGAATGGGCTGCATTGATGAGCAAGCCCAAGTTGCTGGTTGCCCGGCGAATTTTTGACGATACTTTGTTGGCACTGCGCCAGCACTTCGAGGTGGAAAATAACCCGGGCGACATGGTGTGGACGCCTGCTGAGCTGGCTCGGCGACTGCAGGGCAAGGATGCGGCCTTCATCACCGGCAGCGAGCGCATTGATGCACCACTGCTGGCTGCGTGCCCGCAATTGAAGATGGTGGCTACCATGTTTGTGGGCTACAACAACATCGATGTAGCAGCCTGCAGTGCCGCCGGCGTGTTGGCCAGTTATGCACCTGGGGTCTTGACTGAGACCACAGCCGACATGGGCTTCATGCTGATGATGGCCGCAGCCCGGCGTCTGTCGGAGAGTGAGCGTTTTTTGCGCGGTGGCCAATGGGACCGCTGGACCATCGACCTGTTGGCAGGCGTTGATGTGCATGGCAGCACGCTGGGCATTCTGGGTATGGGCCGCATCGGGCAGGCGATCGCCCGGCGCGGGGTTCACGGCTTTGGCATGAAGGTGGTCTATCACAACCGATCGCAGCTGGATACGGCCACCGAGGCGCAACTCGGCGGCGCGCGTTGGGTGAGCAAGCCAGAGCTGCTGCGCAGCTGTGACCACCTGCTGATCGTTGTGCCCTATTCGGCGCAGACCCACCACGCCATCGGTGCTGTTGAGCTGGCCCTGATGAAGCCCACGGCAACGCTGACCAATATCGCCCGAGGCGGGGTGGTGGACGATGCAGCGCTGGCTGCAGCCCTGAAGAACCGGGTGATTGCCGCTGCAGGCCTAGACGTTTACGAGGGTGAGCCCAAGGTGCACCCAGGGCTGCTGGGGGTGCCCAATGTGGTACTGGCCCCACACATCGGCAGTGCCACCCTGGCCACCCGTCGATTGATGGCGGGTCTGGCAGCAGCCAATCTGATGGAGGCTTTCGCTGGACGCAAGCCCCCCACGCCCATCAACGGGGAATTATGGCCACGGTGGCTCAACCGGTGAGCCTACTCAAGGCCATGCTACCAGCATGAACGAAGACTCGACCTTGATGTGGGTGGTGCTGGCTGCTTTGGGCCTGGCATTTGTGGGGCTGGCCTGGGCGCTGAAACGATCTGGGGGTGCTGCAGTGCCCGCAGCGGGCGCTCAACAGGCTGCTGACCTGGTGGTGGCGCGCCTGTTGCCTCTGCAGGAGTCGCTCGAGCGCACCCTGCGCGATGAGGTGCAGCGCACCGCGCAGGGCCAGAGAGCCGATATGGCCCAGCAGCAACAGTCTTTGCTGCAGCAAGGCAGCGAGGTGGCCCGCATTCAGAACGAACAAATCGATGGATTTCGCCTTCAACTGGGTGCCATGCAGCAGGCCTTGAGCAGTGGCTTGCAGCAGCAATCGGCCCACCAGGGCGAGGCCTTGACGCGGCTGACCGATTCTTTGTCGCAGCAGTTGCGCGCCTTGGCCGCCAACAACGACAGCCGGCTGGCCGATATGCGGGTGCAGATGGAAACCCGCCTGGCCGCGCTGCAGGAGGGAAACGAAAAAAAGCTTGAGCAGATGCGCCAGACCGTGGATGAGAAGCTGCACGCCACGCTGGAGCAGCGGCTGGGTGAAAGTTTTAAGCAGGTGGCCGAGCGCCTGGAGCAGGTGCACCGAGGCCTGGGCGATATGCAAGCACTGGCCCGCGATGTGGGCTCCCTCAACAAGGTGTTGACCAACGTCAAGACCCGCGGCATTTTGGGTGAGGTGCAGTTGGGCGCCTTGCTTGAGCAGGTGTTTACCGTGGAGCAATACGCCTCGAATGTGGAGGTGGTACCGGGCAGCGGGGCGCGGGTGGAGTTCGCCATCGCGTTGCCCCAGCGCGGAGCGGGGCCGGGGGTGGATACAGCCGGCAACAGCCCGGGCGCCGCCCAGGGATTTGACGGCATGGCGCCGACCTGGCTGCCCATCGATGCGAAGTTTCCCCGCGAAGACTACGAGCGGCTGATCGATGCGCAAGAGCGTGGCGATGTTGCCGCGATGGAACTGGCCGCCAAGGCTCTGGAACAGCGCATCCGCTTGGAGGCCCGCAGCATCCGGCAGAAGTACGTTGCTGCGCCCTACACCACCGATTTCGCCATTTTATTTTTACCCACCGAGGGCCTGTACGCCGAAGTACTGCGGCGGCCTGGTTTGATGCAAGCCCTCCAAATGGAACACCGTATCATCCTGGCGGGCCCCACCACTCTTTTGGCCATGCTCAACAGCGTGCAGATGGGCTTTCGAACCTTGGCCCTGGAGCGTCGCAGCGCTGAGGTGTGGGAAGTGCTGGGCGCGGTGAAGACCGAATTTAGCAAGTTTGGCGACGTACTGGCCAGGACGCAAAAGAAGCTGCAGGAGGCCTCCAACACCATTGAGGCCGCGGCGGTGCGTACCCGTGCCATGGGGCGCAAGCTGCAAGAGGTGCAAGCCTTGCCCGACAACAGCGCGCGGGACCTGATCGGTTTACCGAGCGATGAACAGACCGATGAGGGCGACGCCTTGCCTTAACATTCGCAAGGTTGAACGCTGCTGCCCCACGTCTGCCCGCCACCTTTACCTGGCTCATCACCGGGCTGATTGCCCTACATGCCGGTATGGCCGCCACCCGCGTAGTTTCAAGCTTGTGGGTGCTGCGCGAGGGCTACGATGAGCGCATCATGGGCCTGATCCTAAGCCTGTTTGCGGTGGCTCCGATCGTGCTGTCCATGTGGGCCGGCCGCTTGGCTGATCGCCATGGATTGCAACGCCCGGTGCGTCTGGCCACCGCCATGGGCCTCATTGGCACCTGCGCCAGTGCAGTCGCACCCAGCCTGCTCACGGTGGGGCTGGCTGCCTTGCTCACCGGCGGGGCCTTGAGCCTGGCAGCCGTTGCGATACAACGAGAGGCAGGCCAGCTGGCCCATCAGGGCCATGACCTCAAGCGCATCTTCAGCTGGGTGGCCTTGGGGCCGGCACTGTCCAATGTGTTGGCGCCGTTGTTGGGCGGTTTTGTCATCGACTTCGCAGGTATGCGTTGGGCATTTGTGATGCTCGTGGCCTTACCACTGCTTTCTTTTGTGCTGCTGTCGCAAGTTGGCCAGCGCTTGAGTTCGCCGGCGCTGGCGTCCCTATCGTCCTTGCCGCTGGCCACCGAGCCTGAGGTGGCCCAAGCCCTGCGTACGGCCGATCGGGCCGCCCCTGCAGGGTCGTGGGCCCTGCTGGGTTCACCGCCCTTACGGGTGTTGCTGCTGTTGAACCTGTCCATGGCCGCTGCTTGGGATGCCCACACCTTTGCGGTTCCGGTTATTGGACATGCGCGCGAGATGAGCGCCTCGGAGATCGGCTTCGTATTTGCTTCGTTTGCCATGGCCGCGACGGCGGTGCGGCTGATTATTGTTCGATGGGCAGCGCGCATTCAGGAAGCGCTGATGCTGCGCGGAGCCATGGCCCTGGCTGCCACGGTGCTGCTGGTGTATGCCTGGCTGCCCGGGCTTCTGGGGCTGATGGTGGGGTCAGCCCTTCTGGGCTTGGCCCTGGGTTCTGTGCAGCCCATGGTGCTGTCGATGTTGCACCAGGTGACGCCGCCGGACCGACAGGGGCAGGCACTGGGCCTGCGGATGATGGTGACCAACGCCGCCACAGTGGCCATGCCCATGCTCTACGGTGTGATGTCGGCCTCGCTGACCACGGCAGCACCGCTGTGGCTGATGGCTGCTGGCTTGCTGATGGCCCAACGGCCGGCCATGGGGCTGGCCGCCTTGATTAGTCCGCCATCCCCTGATGTCGCAGCAGGGCGTCAATCGAAGGCTCCCGGCCCCTGAAGGCTTTGAAGTTTTCAAGTGCCGGGCGTGACCCGCCGCGCTCGAAGACCTCTTGGCGCAGCCTGCGGCCGGTGGCTACGCTCAGCGGTTCGGTCTCTTCGAAGGCGCTCCAGGCATCGGCGCTGAGCACCTCAGCCCACTTGTAGCTGTAGTAGCCAGCCGAGTAGCCTCCGGCAAAAATATGGGAGAAGGCATGTTGAAAGCGGTTGAATGCCGGGGGTGGATTCACCGAAACCTCGGTCCGGACCTCATCCAAGAGCTGCTGCACCCTTGAAGCCTGCGCTGGCTCGGCATGCAGCCGCATGTCAAAGAGCGCAAACTCGATTTGGCGCAAGGTTTGCAGGCCGCTTTGGAAATTCTTGGCAGCCATCATCTTGTCGTACAGCTCGCGCGGCAGGGGCTGGCCGGTCTGCACATGCGCGGTGAGGTGTTTGAGCACCTCCCACTCCCAGCAGAAGTTCTCCATGAACTGGCTGGGCAGCTCCACTGCGTCCCACTCCACGCCGGAGATGCCGGCCACGCCCAGGTCGCTGACCTGCGTCAGCATGTGGTGTAGCCCATGTCCAAATTCATGAAACAGGGTGATCACATCATCGTGGGTGAGCAGGGCCGGTTGGCTGGGCAAAGGCGGTGCAAAGTTGCACACCAGGTGCGCCACCGGAGTCTGTAAGCGGCCCTCCGGCCGCTGCCAGCGCCCGCGCACATCGTCCATCCAGGCCCCGGGCCGTTTGCCCGGCCGCGCATAGGGGTCCAAGTAGAACTGCGCAATCGTCTGGCCGCCGCGCTGGACGGCGTAAAAACGAACATGTTCATGCCACACAGGGGCTTGGTCGGGGCGTATGGTCACCTCGAACACGGTTTCGATGATCTTGAACAGGCCGTTCAAGACATGGTCTTGTGTGAAGTAGCGCTTGAGTTCTTGCTCGCTGAAGGCGTACCGGGCCTCCTTGAGCCGCTCACTCACATAGGCCTGGTCCCAGGCCTGCAAGTCCTGCAGGTCCAACTCACGCGCGGCAAAGTCCCGCAGTTCGGCCATGTCGCGCTGCGCATAAGGCCGGGCGCGGCGAGCCAGGTCTTGCAGGAAATCGAGGACCTCTTGTGGGGACTGAGCCATTTTGGGCGCCAGGCTCACCTCTGCGTAGTTGGCGTAGCCCAGCAGCTGCGCTTCTTCCTGTCGCAGAGCCAGGATTTCTTGCATGAGCTCGGTGTTGTCTCGCTCTGCCGGGCCAAACTCGCTGGCGCGGGTGGTGTAGGCGCGGTACAGGGTTTGGCGCAGGCTGCGGTTATGCGCATACTGCATGATGGGGAAGTAGCTGGGGAAGTGCAGCGTTACCTTGCAGCCTTCACGCCCGTCGGCTTGGCCTGCCGTGCGGGCAGCTTGCACGACATCATCGGGCACGCCAGCCATTTCATCCTGGGCTGCGTAATGGGCGAAGCCGTCGGTAGCATCCAGCACGTTCTCGCTGAACTTTTGTGAAAGCTGCGCCAATCGCTCCTGGATTTGCGCAAAGCGCTCCTTGGCTGTGCCCTTCAGCTCTGCCCCACTGAGCACAAAGTCGCGCAACGCATGCTGCAGCACGGTGCGCCGCGCGGGGTTGAGCTGTGCAGCCTGGGGCGCTTTGGCGATCGCCTTGTACTTGGCAAACAGGCGCTCATCGGCGCCCATGCGGGTGTGGAACTCGGTGACCTTGGGCAGGCAGGCGTTGTAGGCAGTGCGCAGCTCGGGTGTGTCGGCGACCGCATTGAGATGATTGACCGCGCCCCAGGCCCGGCCCAGTCGTTCGTTTGCCACATCCAACACAGCCGACACAGCGTCGTAGGTGTCGGGGGTGGAGCTTGCCACTGCAGCCTCCAACGCAGCCTGGGCCTGCTGCAAGAGCGCGTCGAGTGCTGGCTCGACGTGATGCGCGGCAATCTGATCAAACAAGGGCAGGTCCGGCGCACCCAATATGGGGTTCTTGGCGCTTGAATCAGTGCTGGTCATGGTGGGGCAATCCAGATTCGTGTCAGAAAGGCCTCTTATCGGGGCACAGCGAGCCCTCTGTGAGCATGCTGGGTATCAGGGCAGCTAGCCTACGCGCTTAAAGCGTATTGCTGCGCGGCCTGCAGGGTATTGGCCAGAAGCATCGTGATTGTCATCGGCCCCACGCCGCCTGGCACCGGTGTGATCCAGCCTGCCACGGCGCTCACGCTGGGGAAGTCCACATCGCCGCACAGCGAGCCGTCTTCACGGCGGTTGATGCCCACATCGATCACCACAGCCCCAGGCTTGACCATATCGGCGCGCAAGGTGTTGCGCCGGCCGGTGGCCACCACCACGATGTCGGCCTGGCGGGCGTGTAGGCCCAGGTCGGGTGTACCGCTGTGGCAGATGGTGACGCTGGCGTTGGCCTGAAGCAATAGCAGGGCCATGGGTTTACCAACGGTGTTGCTGCGGCCAATCACCACCGCATGCCGCCCTGCAATGGGCTGGCCGGTGCTCTCAATCAATTTCATACAGCCCCAGGGGGTGCACGGCCGCAGGCCGGGCAGGCCCGTCATCAACTCGCCAGCCGATTGCACCGAATAGCCGTCGACGTCTTTGCGCTGCGAAATCGCCTCGATCACCTTGTGCGGGTCAATGTGGCGCGGCAAGGGCATCTGAACCAAGATGCCGTGTACGGAGGGGTCAGCGTTGAGCGCGGCAATGCGTACCAACAACTCGGCCTGTGTGAACGTATCCGGGTAGCGTTCCAGCACCGAGCGGATGCCGGTGGCTTCACAGGCGCGCACCTTATTGCGAACGTACACCGCAGAGGCCGGATCGTCACCGACCACAATGACGGCCAAGCCCGGCGCGTGACCCTGAGCGCAGAGCTCGGCTGCGCGCGCGGCGATGTCCGCGCGCCAGTGGCTTGAAAGGGCGTTGCCATCGATCAGTTGAGCACTCATAGGGGCAGTGGACAATGGACAGAGAACTGGCTTGCAGGGGCGCTTGGGGTGAAGCTAGGCGGGGCGGTGCAGGGCCGATGGCGTGAAAGGTTCGTCAAATGCAACAGGGCCGCTGCTGCGGCCCTGGCTACACCCGAGTGCTCTCACGTCCCATCAGGCCTTGGCTTGGGCACCCAGGGCGATCTTCAGCAGGTCGGCCACGGTGTTGGCATTGAGCTTTTCCATGATGTTGGCGCGGTGGGCCTCGACCGTCTTGATGCTGATGCCCAAATCGTCGGCAATTTGCTTGTTTAAGCGGCCTGCCACGATGCGCTCCAGGACCTGGCTTTCCCGGGTGGTCAGGCGCGACAGCAGCGCGTCACGGCTGGCCTGTTCCTGGTGCTGGCTGAATGCGGTACGGGCTTGCTCCAACATCCGTTCAACCAAGCCCAGCAGTTCGCCTTCCTTAAACGGCTTTTCGATGAAGTCCATCGCGCCCTTCTTCATGGTGGAGACGGCCATGGGCACATCCCCGTGGCCGGTGATGAAGACAATGGGAAGGGGGCTGCGACGCTCAAGAAGGCGGTCTTGAAGTTCTAGGCCGCTCATGCCGTCCATGCGTATGTCGGCGATCAGGCAGGCCACCTCACGCGGGTCAAAGCGTGACAGAAATGATTCAGCCGAATCAAAGCACTTGACCCGAAAGTCTTTGCCCTCAAGCAGCCACTGCAGAGAATCACGTACGGCTTCATCGTCATCGACAACATACACCGTGCCTTTCTTGGGGATCAAGCTCATGTTCTCAAAAAGAAGTGGAGGCTTCGGGGCGCCGCGGACTCTCGGGCCCCGCCGCTGCTTGGAGATGGTTTGTGGTGTCGACCGGTAGGGTAAAGACAAAGCGACAACCGCTCACCAACTCACCATTGTAAAGGTTCTCGGCCGTTAGACGCCCACGGTGGGATTCAATGATGGAGCGGCACAAACTCAGGCCGATGCCCAGGCCTTCTCGTTTGGTGGAGAAGAAGGCTTCATAGATGCGGCCCAGCACGTCTTCGGACATCCCAGGGCCGTTGTCGGTGATGCTGAACTCCACTACCGGCTCCTCCTCACCATGCAAGCGTGGCACCACGCGCAATTCAATGCGCCGTCGCGCCGGCGGCATGTCGGCCAGGTCGATGGCTTCTGCAGCGTTCTTGACCAGGTTGAGTACCACCTGTTCAATCAAGATGGGGTCGCAGTACAAGGTAGGCAGACGCTGTGCCAAATAGGTGTTGAGCTGCACCTTGCGCCGGCGTAGGTCGATATTGGCCAGCTCCACCGCGTCGTCGATGATCTCGCGCGCGTCGGCACTTTGGCGCTGGGGTTCGCTGCGCTTCACGAAGGCGCGAATACGATGGATGATCTGGCCAGCCCGCTCGGCCTGGCGCGCGGTCTTCTCCAGGGCGGCGATCAGGTCGTTCTTGCCGATGGCGCCTTCACGAATGCGGTTGACCATGCCGCTGCAATAGTTGTTGATGGCCGTCAGCGGTTGGTTGAGTTCATGGGCCACCGAGCTCGCCATCTCGCCCATGGTCACCAGGCGGCTGGTGACCTGAGCCTTTTCAGCCTGTTGAGCGGTGGCTTCCTCGGCACGACGCCGAGCAGTGATATCGGTGGCAATGATCATTTGGACCAAACGGCCATCGGTCCACTGCAGGTAGCGAAGGCGTACATCAAACCACTTGGACAGCCCGTCAATGTGAACCTCGCGGGGGTCAGTCACCGCCTCGGTGATGCTGTCAGCTGGCAGGCCCGACATCGGGTCTTCCGGATCGTCCAATTCATGTAACGGCGCATGCACGTCGGGCGCGCTGCCTTCGCTGAGCAACAGATGTCCGCGCGGGCTGCTGCCAAACCAAACTCGGTATGACCTGTTGGCAAACAGAAGTTCACCGCTGCGCATGGACACCACGCTGACTGCAGCGTCCAGGCCCTCCAAAACGGTGGTGAAGCGCTCATGGGAGGCGGTGAGCTGGTCGCGTACCCGCTTGGCCTCGGTGATGTTGGTCATCGAGGTCATCCATCCGGTTTGCTCACCTCGATGATCCACCAGCGGCGAAACATACATGCGTGCGTCAAAAACCTCTCCGCCTTTGCGTTGCACCTTCACCTCAATACCGCCCGATGGTGTACGGCCCATCAGCTCTTGCTGCAGGAGCTGCATCGTTTCGTCGATGCGGTCAGCCAGTGAGTAGGGGTAGGGCGGCGCCAGACCAATCAGGTCTTGTTGGCTGAAACCGGTCATTTCGCAGAAGGCACGGTTTACATAGGTGATGCGGCCTTCGAGGTCCATAGCGCGCATACCGGTGAGGATGGAGTTCTCCATGGCCCGCCGAAAGTTTGTCTCTTGGACCAAGGTGGCCTGCATCTGGTTGCGTCGGCGCAGGTGCTGCAGCGACCCCAGCAGCGTCCAAACGGTCAGGGCCGATAGCCCCAACACCATCCAAAACAAGGTGTTGCCGATCAGATTCGATGAGGTCAGCCAGCCCTGCGTGCGCAGCTGAAGGCCTGGGGCCATATTGCCCAGCGGCACCTCGTGCAAGCGCCCTGCCCGGGGGTTGCCGGTGACCAAGCTCGCGCCGGTAGTGGCCACCACCATGCCGTCCATATCGATGATCGACAAGGTGTTGCTCCGCGTTTGGTCTTCGGCCACCGAGCGTCGCAGCAGCGTGTCCACATCGATTTCGGCCGCCACCGCTCCGCTGAACTCGCCTCGCGCCAGCAAGGGCACCACCAGGCGGATCACCGTTCGACCTTCGTCGTCCACATAGTGTTGGGAATGGGTGGGCAGGCGGCGGCCCTGCGCCTCCAGGAAGGCCTGCACCGCCGGGCCAGGCAGCTTGCGCGCGGCGTTTAAAAGCTCAACCGCGGCATCGGGCTGTACCTCAGCGGTCATAGGGTTGGGGTTGAAGGTCAAGCGCAACTGGCCAGTGGGGGCCAGCCACTGCATCCGGGTGATCTCAGGCCGGTCACCGGTGAGGGTTCGGGCCTGTTCAATGAAGCCGCCCCGCCCGATGTCGCGAGTGGCGATTTCACGGGCCAGTCGAATCAGCTGTTCCTGGTGGTCCAGGAGGCGCAAGCGGACTTGCTGCTGGCCGATTTCGCCCGCGCGGGCCACGGCCTCTTCTTCGTGGAGCAGTTCTTCAGCCCGCAAAAACCAAAATGTGGCCGAGATAACGGTCAGAAAGAGCAGTACAGAAACCAGCGGCCCCAGGATCACATAGCGGTCTTGGCGTGACGGCGACTGTCGACCCCACCAGCGCTGCGCCACGCGCTTGATGGCGTCCAGCACCAATCCCGGCGTCCAGTGGCGGCTTAATGCGGATTGCATCGCCAGATTATCGGGGGCTTACCCCAGCCCAGGTTGGCACTCATAATATCGCATTATGAAACAGATTTGCACGATTTGGAATTTTGAAAAAAATCTGTGATACTTCGTACAAGCGCATCGTGGAGGTGCTCCGCGTACGCCCACGAGGCAGCCACAAGAGCCGCCAACAGGCCCGAACACAGCCGGCCGCTAGCCGAGCCATCGCAGGTATCGAGAAGGAGTAGACATGAGCGCCGAACAGCCCCAAGACTTCGACGAACAGGAAACACGGGAGTGGCTCGACGCCTTCTCGGCGGTGTTGGAAAGCGAGGGCCACGAGCGTGGGCACTTCCTGTTGGAGCAGTTGCTCGAGCACGCGCGCGAGCACAGCATCGACATGCCGTTTTCGGCCACGACCGGCTACGTCAACACCATCGAGCCCGCCGAGGAAGAGCACAGCCCCGGCAACCTCGAACTCGAAGGGCGGCTACGGGCCTACATGCGTTGGAACGCCATGGCCATGGTGGTCAAGGCCAATCGCCTGAACCCGGATGATGGCGGGGATCTTGGAGGCCACATCAGCTCCTTCCAGTCCGTGGCGCACATGTTTGCCGCCGGCTTCAACCACTTCTGGCACGCCGATGACACCGACAGAGGTGGCACGCATGGGGGCGACCTGCTCTACATCCAGGGCCACAGCGCCCCAGGCATTTACGCACGCGCCTTTCTGGAAGGCAGGCTGAGCGAAGAGCAGTTGTTGAACTTCCGCCAGGAAGTGCAGGGCAAGGGCTTGTCGAGTTACCCGCACCCCAAGCTGATGCCCGAGTTCTGGCAGTTCCCCACGGTCTCAATGGGCCTGGGGCCGTTGATGTCGATTTACCAGGCCCGTTTTCTGAAGTATCTGCATGCCCGCGGCATTGCCGATACCAGCCAGCGCATGGTCTGGGTGTTCTGCGGCGATGGTGAGATGGATGAGCCCGAATCGCTGGGCGCCATCGGTTTGGCTGCCCGTGAAAACCTGGACAACCTGGTTTTCGTCATCAATTGCAATCTGCAGCGCTTGGACGGGCCGGTGCGCGGTAACGGCAAGATCATCCAAGAGTTGGAGGGTGAGTTCCGGGGCGCAGGCTGGAACGTGATCAAGCTGCTGTGGGGCAAGGAGTGGGATGCGCTGCTGGCCCGCGACAAGGACGGTGCCTTGCGCAAGATCATGATGGAAACGCTGGACGGCGACTACCAGGCCTTCAAGGCCAACGATGGCGCCTTCGTCCGCAAGAACTTCTTTGGCCGCGACCCGCGCACTCTGGAGATGGTGTCCAAGATGACCGACGACGACATCTGGAACCTGCGCCGCGGTGGTCACGATGCACAAAAAGTGTATGCCGCGTTCCATCGGGCCAACCACACCAAGGGCCAGCCGACGGTTTTGCTGGTCAAAACCGTCAAGGGCTGGGGCATGGGCAAGGCTGGTGAGGGTAAAAACACCGCCCATCAAGCCAAGAAGCTCACGGACGAGGACATTCGCCATTTCCGTGACCGCTTCAACATCCCGATTCCCGACAGTGAACTGGGCAAGATTCCCTTCTACAAGCCGGCCGAGGACACGCCGGAGATGCGCTACCTGCACGAGCGGCGCAAGTCTTTGGGTGGCTACCTGCCGCACCGGCGAACCCACAGCAGCGAGAGCTTCACCGTGCCGTCGCTCGAAACCTTCAAGGCGGTGCTCGAGCCGACGGCCGAAGGACGTGAGATCTCCACCACCCAGGCCTATGTGCGCTTCCTGACCCAACTCTTGCGTGACCAAGCCCTGGGCCCCCGCGTGGTGCCGATCCTGGTTGACGAGGCCCGCACTTTTGGTATGGAAGGCCTGTTCCGCCAAGTGGGAATCTACAACCCCGAAGGCCAGAAATACACGCCGGTCGACAAAGACCAGGTGATGTACTACCGAGAGGACAAGGCTGGGCAAATCCTGCAAGAGGGCATCAACGAAGCCGGTGGCATGGCGTCTTGGATCGCCGCAGCCACTTCGTATTCGACGAACAACCGCATCATGGTGCCGTTTTTCGTCTATTACTCCATGTTCGGCTTTCAACGGATTGGCGACTTGGCTTGGGCTGCAGGTGACATGCAGGCCCGCGGCTTCTTGTTGGGCGGCACCTCGGGCCGCACCACACTCAACGGCGAAGGCCTGCAGCACGAGGACGGCCACAGCCACATTCTGGCGGCCACCATTCCGAATTGTGTGTCCTATGACCCCACCTTTGCGCATGAAGTGGGCGTGATCCTGCACCATGGCATGAGGCGCATGGTCGAGCGCCAGGAGAATGTATTTTTCTACGTGACCCTGCTCAACGAGAACTACCCTATGCCGGGGCTGAAGCCCGGCACCGAGGAGCAGATCATCAAGGGCATGTATCTGTTGGAGCGCGGCGAAGGTGCCAAGGCAGCGCCCCAGGTCAACCTGCTGGGCTCAGGCACGATCCTGCGTGAAAGCCTGGAGGCCAAGAGATTGTTGGCGGTGGACTGGGGTGTGGTGGCTCATGTGTGGAGCTGCCCGAGCTTCAATGAGTTGACCCGCGAGGGGCAGGACTGCGCCCGCTGGAACCTGCTGCACCCCACCGAAAAACAGCGCGCGCCCTTCGTGACTCAGCAGTTGTCCACGCTGCCGGGCCCGGTGGTGGCCGCAACCGACTACATGAAGAATTACGCCGAGCAGATCCGGGCCTTCGTTCCGAAGGACAAGGGCTACACGGTGTTGGGTACCGACGGCTTTGGCCGCTCAGACTTCCGCAAGAAGCTGCGCGAGCACTTTGAGGTCAGCCGCCATTTCTTGGTGATCGCCGCTCTCAAGGCCATAGCAGACGAGGGCAAGGTGCCGGCGGCCAAGGTGGCCGAGGCCATTAAGAAGTACGGTTTGAACGCCGAAAAGATCAACCCCCTGTTCGCTTGAACGCATCACGGAGGCTCGAACATGGCAACGGTTGAAGTCAAGGTTCCCGATATTGGGGACTTCAGCGAAGTGGCGGTCATTGAGGTGTTGGTCAAGGCCGGCGATGTGGTCAAGGTCGAGCAAAGCCTGATCACCGTGGAAAGCGACAAGGCCTCAATGGAGATTCCCTCGAGCCACGCGGGTGTGGTCAAGGAACTCAAGGTGCAACTGGGCGACAAGGTGCGCGAGGGCAGTTTGGTCATGGTGCTGGAGGCGCAGGGCGAAGCCACCGCTGCAGCCGCAGGCCCGGCGCCTGTAGCGCCGGCGGCTGCCTCGGCTGCACCCGCGGCAGCTTCACCTTCAGCAGCGGTAACCGCTGCGGCGGCACCCACTGCAATACCGGCTGTTCAGGCTTTGCCGCCTGTGGCGGCCCAAGCAGCGCACGCCCCCCTGGCGGCGTCGACGCAAGGCTTACCCCATGCGTCACCCTCGGTGCGCAAGTTCGCCCGGGAACTGGGGGTGCCCTTGCATGAAGTCAAGGGCAGTGGCGCCAAGGGGCGGATCATGCAGGCCGATGTTCAGGCTTTCACCAAGTCGGTGATGGCGGGCACAGTACAGACCGCTGCGCAAGCTGCCAGTGCACCGGGCGCAGGCGCGGCTGGAGAAGGCTTGGGGCTGATTCCATGGCCCAAGACCGACTTCGCCAAGTTTGGCCCCATCCAGCGCAAAGAACTCGGCCGCATCAAGAAGATCAGCGGTGCCAACTTGTTGCGCAACGCGGTGATGATCCCAGCGGTCACTAATCACGAGGACGCTGACATCACCGAGCTTGAGGCTTTTCGCGTGGCCACGAATAAGGAAAACGAAAAAGTTGGCGTGAAGGTGACGATGCTCGCCTTCTTGGTCAAAGCCTGTGTGGCTGCGCTGAAGAAGTTCCCGGAGTTCAACAGCTCGCTGGACGGTGACGAGCTTGTCTATAAGCAGTACTGGCATATCGGCTTTGCCGCCGACACCCCCAATGGTCTGGTGGTACCGGTGGTTAAGAACGCCGACCAGAAGGGTATCTTGCAGATCGGCCAGGAAATGGGTGAGTTGGCCAGGAAGGCACGCGAAGGAAAGCTCGGTCCTGCAGATATGAGCGGGGCGACCTTCACCATCTCCAGCCTGGGCGGTATTGGTGGGCGCTATTTCACCCCCATCATCAACGCTCCAGAGGTCGCCATCCTGGGCGTGTGCAAAAGCCAGATGGAGCCGGTGTGGAACGGCCAGGAGTTTGTTGCGCGCCTGATGTTGCCGCTGTCACTAACCTGGGATCACCGCGTGATCGATGGGGCTGCGGCAGCCCGCTTCAACGCCTACCTATGTCAGATCTTGGCGGACTTTCGCCGGATCATCCTGTGACGGGGCAAACCATGTCCATCATCGATATCAAAGTTCCCGACATTGGTGACTTCGAAGAAGTGGCGGTGGTCGAGCTATTGGTCAAGACCGGCGATGCGATCAAGGTCGAGCAAAGCTTGATCACCGTGGAGTCTGACAAGGCCTCGATGGAGATTCCGGCCAGCCATGCGGGTGTGGTCAAGGAGCTCAAGGTCAAGCTGGGGGACAAGGTCAGCGAGGGCACCGTGTTGCTATCCCTCGAAGTTTCGGGCGACTTGGCGACGGTCAGCGCTGAAACGCCCGCGCCGGCGGTGGTCAGCGCCGCATCACCTGCGCCGCCAGCGGCCGCCGTGGCCGCTGGCGCTGCTGCTGCCGCGGTGGCCGAAGATAGCTCACCCTTCGACCTGGACTGTGATGTGCTGGTGCTCGGCGCTGGCCCGGGTGGCTACAGCGCGGCTTTCCGTGCGGCCGACCTCGGCCTGAAGGTGGTGTTGGTGGAACGGTACCCGACCCTGGGCGGTGTGTGCCTGAATGTGGGCTGCATACCCTCCAAGGCACTGCTGCACGTAGCGGCGGTGATGGATGAGGTCAGCCACATGGCCGATCTGGGTGTGGAGTTTGGCGCGCCCAGGCTCAACATCGACAGGCTGCGCAGCCATAAAGAAAAGGTCGTCAGCAAACTGACCGGCGGCTTGTCGGCCATGGCGAAGATGCGCAAGGTGACCGTGGTGCGCGGCTACGGAGCCTTCACCGCCAGCCATCGCGTGACGGTGCAAGAGACCACCGGTTCCGCTCAAGAGAAATCGGGCATCCAAACAGTCATCGCCTTCAAACGCTGCATCATCGCGGCCGGCTCACAGGCGCAGCGCCTGCCCTTCTTGCCCGAGGACCCGCGCATAGTGGACAGTACCGGCGCTTTGGGCCTTCAGTCTGTGCCCAAGCGCATGCTCATCATCGGCGGCGGCATCATCGGCTTGGAGATGGGAACCGTCTACAGCAGCCTGGGCGCCCGCCTGGACGTGGTGGAAATGCTCGATGGCCTGATGCAGGGGGCAGACCGCGACCTCGTCAAGGTGTGGCTGAAGATGAACGAGTACCGCTTCGATCAGATCATGCTCAAGACCAAGACAGTGGGTGCGCAGGCCACCCCTGAAGGGATCAGGGTTCAGTTCGAGGGCCTGGACGGCAGCAAGAGCGAAGGTACCTATGACCTGGTGCTGCAGGCTGTGGGCCGCACGCCCAATGGCAAGAAGATCGCCGCTGAGAAGGCCGGTGTGAAAGTCAGCGATCGGGGCTTCATCGACGTCGACGTTCAAATGCGGACGAACAAGGCCCATATCTTCGCCATTGGTGACATCGTCGGCCAGCCGATGTTGGCCCACAAGGCCGTGCACGAAGCGCATGTGGCGGCCGAGGTGATTGCGGGTGAACTCAAGGGCAACCAAGGCCTGGCCCGTGCTGCCTTCTACGCCCGCGTGATTCCCAGTGTGGCCTACACCGACCCCGAAGTGGCCTGGGTCGGCCTCACCGAGGACCAGGCCCAGGCCCAGGGCATCAAGGTCAAGAAAGGCCTGTTCCCCTGGACCGCATCGGGTCGGGCGATTGCCAACGGCCGAGATGAAGGCTTCACCAAACTGCTGTTCGATGACAGCCTCGAGGCGCATGGCCATGGGCGCATCCTGGGCGGCGGCATCGTAGGCACCCATGCCGGCGACATGATTGGGGAAATTGCCTTAGCCATCGAGATGGGCGCCGATGCGGTGGACATCGGCAAGACCATCCATCCGCACCCCACACTGGGCGAGAGCATCGGCATGGCTGCAGAAATGATGCACGGTTCGTGCACTGACCTGCCTCCGGCCAAGCGCTGAAGCGACCTCAACCGATGTCGCTGCAATGCAAGGCGAACTGTCCGACACGTCGGCACTCAAAGAAGTGCTGCAACGTCACCTTGACCGTACGAAAGGCCAGTTCGTCCCAGGGGATCTCGTGCTCGGCAAACAAACGGGCCTCGATGGTTTCGGGGCCCGGATGGAACACGTCGCTCTTTAGCGTGGCCAGGTAGAACAGATGAACCTGCCCGACCTGCACCACGTTGAGCAACGAAAACAGCGGGCCCAGCTCGATGAGCGCCCCGGCCTCTTCATCGGTTTCGCGGAGGGCCCCATGGGCCGTCGTTTCGCCCAGTTCCAAAAAGCCCGCTGGCAGCGTCCAGAAACCATGGCGCGGCTCGATGTTGCGCCTACACAGCAGCACCTTGTCTTCCCAGACCGGTACCGTGCCCACGACGTTCAGCGGGTTTTCATACTGAATGTGTCCACACCTGCCGCATATGGCCCGTTCCCGGTTGTCGTCAGGCGGCACGCGGTACGCCACAGCGGTGCCACAGGCTCGGCAATGCTGAATGCGGGTGCGTTGGCTCAACAACATGGCGCCCAGTGTAGTGCCGCGCTGCTCTATGCATGACACTCTTTAATCGCTCTTGTGCCACCCAAATGGAACTCTTCAATTACTTTCGATCCTCCGCATCCTTTCGAGTGCGCATTGCCCTGGCGCTCAAGGGCTTGGACTACACCTATACCCCGGTGCATCTGGCAGCAGGTGAGCATCTCCGCGAGTCTTATGCCACCGTGTCCGCTTCGCGACTGGTTCCCACCCTGCGCGAAGACAGCGGCTCGCTGTTGACCCAGTCCTTGGCCATCATCGAATATCTTGAGGAAATCCATCCTGAGCCCGCCCTTCTGCCCAAAGAAGCCCTGGCCCGTGCCCGTGTTCGGGCCTTGGCTTACGACGTGGCCTGTGAGATTCACCCCATCAACAACCTGCGGGTGTTGCGCTATTTGACAGCTGATCTCAAGCTCAGCGAAGGCGACAAAAACCGCTGGTACCAGCATTGGGTGGAAAGCGGCCTGTCGGTGGTGGAGCGGCAACTGGCCGGACATCCATCCACGGGCCGGTTCTGCCACGGCGACAGCCCGACCATGGCCGATATCACCTTGGTGCCGCAGATCTTCAACGCCAAGCGCTTTGAATGCCGCCTGGACCATGTGCCCACGGTGATGCGCATCTTTGAGCAGTGCATGGGGCTGGCGGCCTTCAGCCAGGCGCAGCCCTCGGCCTGCCCGGACGCTCAATAGTTGCTGCTGGCCATGGCAGTTGCGGCCTTGCTCATCCCCAACTGGCCGACGCCCGCCGGTGTAGGCGCAGCCATGGGCACCCGGCAGGGGGGTGTGAGCCAAGCGCCTTTTGACAGCCTGAACCTGCACCCGGCTGCGCTGAACGATCATGGCGCTCCAGCCGATGACCCACGTGCCGTGTCCGAGAACATCCGGCGCTATGGCACAGCGCTGGGTGCCCAACCGGTATTTTTGCAACAGGTGCACGGCGTGGCCGTGCTGGACCTGGATGACCTGACCAACCTGACCGAACCCGCTGGGCTGGCCGATGCGGCGGTGACCACACGCTTTGGCCTAGCCTGTACCGTGTTGGTGGCCGACTGCCTGCCGGTGTTGTTCACCGACCAGGCCGGCCGGGCGGTGGCTGCGGCCCATGCTGGCTGGCGCGGGCTGGCCGCAGGTGTGCTCGAAAACACCGTTGAAGCCTTGTGCCGTTCGGCGGCTTGCCATAGTGCCCAGGTCTTGGCTTGGTTGGGGCCCTGCATCGGACCGCAGGCCTTTGAAGTTGGGCCCGATGTGCTGCAGGCCTTTGGGGTGAAGCCTGAGCCGGCGCAGGTCAGCAGCCCACAAGCGGGCCAGTTTCGCTACGCACCGCGCCCAGACGGCACGCCACGCTGGAAGGCGGATCTGGCCGGTTTGGCGCGCCAGCGCTTATGGGCTGCAGGGGTGCGACACATCAGTGCGAGCAGCCTGTGCACGGTTGCCGACGCCTCACGGTTCTTTTCGTTCCGGCGCGATGGGTTGACCGGCCGCATGGCTGCCAGCGTCTGGCGCCGCGCCGGGCGGGGATGAGGCCATGCGGGCTTTTCGGCGCATGGGGGTACCCAGGATGTACATCACGATGCCCAAGGGCAGCGCGCCGTAAAGGGCAAAGGTGAACAGGGCGCCCAACACGGTCCCTTGGGGGGACAGAGCCTCCACGATGCTCATCATCAACACCACGTACATCCAGGCTATGGCCACCAGGTACATGCAGCAGGCTCCGGTTCTGGGCAGACGACCTAAACATGCCCATACACCGTATTGTGCAGACCCCGGTACCTGGGCTGTCATGGTCGGGAAAGATTGTCAGACTAAAGTGAGGGCATTGCGGCCCGCACCAGCAGCAGGAGATCAAGATGGCCAAAGCCAAAGCCAAAGCTAAGTCCCCCGTTCACCCCAAGCTCGACGCCTTGGGTGAGAACGCCCAAGCCTTTGGGCAGGCGGTGGGTGACGCCTTCAAGTCGCTGGCCGGCATTAGCGTGCCGATGCAGGACCTGTCCCGCATGCAGCAAAGCTATGTGCAGGAAATGGGCCAGCTGTGGAACCAGGCGCTGGGCACCGCCGAGCAAGCAGCGCCGATCAAGGACCGCCGCTTTGCCGCCGATGCTTGGACACACAGCCCCATGGCGGCCTTCACCGCACGGGCCTATCTGCTCAATGCCCGCACCCTGATGGAAATGGCCGAGGCCGTCGAGGGCGACGCCAAGACCAAGGCGAGGGTTCGCTTTGCGGTGCAACAGTGGATCGATGCAGCCAGCCCCTCGAACTTCCTGGCCTTGAACCCCGAGGCCCAGCAAAGGGCGTTGGAGTCTCAGGGCCAAAGCATCGCCAAGGGTCTGGAGCAGCTGCTGGCTGACATTCGACAGGGGCACATGAGTCAAACCGACGAAACCGTTTTCGAGGTGGGGCGCAATGTGGCCACCACCGAGGGCACCGTGGTTTTCGAAAACGAGTTGATGCAGCTCATCGAGTACAAGCCTCTGACCGCGCAGGTGCATGAGCGGCCCATCTTGTTCGTGCCCCCTTGCATCAACAAGTACTACATCCTGGACCTGCAACCCGACAATTCCGTGATCCGCTATACGGTGGAGCAAGGACATCGGCTGTTCGTCGTAAGCTGGCGCAACCCCGACGAAAGCCTGGCAGGCAAAGATTGGGACGACTACATTGCTCAAGGGCCTATCCAGGCCATTGAAGTGGTTCAAGCCATCACCGGGCTCAAGCAGTTCAATATGTTGGGATTCTGCGTTGGGGGCACGATCCTGACCACGGCCTTGGCGGTGCTGGCTGCACGTGGGCAGCAACCTGCCTCCAGTGTCACCCTGCTCACCACCTTGCTGGACTTCAGCGATACCGGCATTCTGGACATCTTTGTGGACGAGCCAGCGGTTCAGATGCGCGAGATGACCATTGGGCCTGACGCCCCCAGCGGACCGGGTTTGCTCAAGGGCGGTGAACTGGCGGCTACGTTCAGCTTTTTGCGACCCAACGATTTGGTCTGGAACTATGTGGTGGGTAACTATCTCAAGGGCGAAACGCCGCCGCCCTTTGACTTGCTGTACTGGAACTCTGACAGCACCAACTTGCCCGGCCCCATGTACTGCTGGTACCTGCGCCATCTCTACCTGCAAAACGAGCTGCGCCTTCCCGCACGCCTAAATACCTGTGGCGAGCCAGTGGATGTGGGCGCGATCAAGGCACCGTTCTACCTGTATGCCTCGCACGAAGATCACATCGTGCCCTGGGAAGCGGCCTACCGCAGCACCCAGATCATTAAGGGCAAAAAGCGCTTTGTGATGGGGGCCTCGGGCCACATCGCCGGCGTGATCAACCCTCCGGCCAAGGGCAAACGTCACTACTGGACACACGATCGTCTGGTTGAATCGGCTCAGAATTGGTTGGATGCGGCCACCGAACACCCTGGGTCGTGGTGGACCGACTGGTCCGGGTGGCTTGCCTCGCACGCAGGCAAGATGATTGCCGCGCCGAAGGCCCCGGGTAACCGCCAGTACAAACCGATTGAGCCCGCACCGGGCCGTTATGTAAAGGTCAAGGCCTGAGTGCTTCCCAAGGAACCACCAGGAACGCCCAAGCCCTTTGCGCGTGAACTGAAACTGCAGGAGACCCCCATGAGCCAAGACATCGTCATCGTCGCTGCCACCCGCACTGCGGTCGGCAAATTCGGCGGCACCCTGGCCAAGACACCCGCTACCGAACTGGGGGGCATTGTCGTCGCCGAAGTGCTGCGCCGCACCGGCCTGCCAGCCGATCAGGTGGGCGAAGTGATCATGGGCCAGGTACTGGCAGCCGGTGCCGGGCAGAACCCGGCTCGCCAGGCCATGATGAGGGCTGGGCTGGCCAGAGAGACACCGGCCTTGACCATCAATGCAGTGTGTGGGTCGGGCCTCAAGGCGGTGATGCTGGCCGCGCAGGCCGTAGCCTGGGGGGACAGCGAAATCGTGATTGCCGGCGGCCAGGAGAACATGAGCGCCAGCCCCCATGTGGTGTTGGGCAGCCGCGATGGCCAGCGCATGGGCGATTGGAAGATGATCGATTCCATGATCGTCGATGGCCTGTGGGATGTGTATAACCAGTACCACATGGGCATCACGGCCGAGAACGTGGCCAAGGCGCATGGCATCACGCGCGACATGCAAGATGCGCTGGCCCTGGGTTCGCAGCAGAAGGCCGCCGCGGCACAAGAGTCGGGCAAGTTCACCGAGGAAATCGTTGGAGTCAGCATCCCCCAGCGCAAAGGCGACCCCATCGCCTTCAACAGCGACGAGTTCATCAACACGAAGACCAGTGCCCAGGCCCTTTCAAGCCTGCGCCCGGCGTTCGATAAAGCTGGCAGCGTGACC
Organism: Betaproteobacteria bacterium; assembly: GCA_016868355.1. GTDB lineage: Bacteria > Pseudomonadota > Gammaproteobacteria > Burkholderiales > Burkholderiaceae_C > RFTU01. Next base: position 59,054 of record VGHB01000004.1, read on the forward strand.
GCTGGCAATGCCTCGGGAATCAACGACGGCGCGGCTGCCGTCATGGTGATGGCAGCGGCTAGGGCCGCGGCCTTGGGGCTCAAGCCCCTGGCCCGCATTGCGGCGTTTGGCACAAGCGGCCTGGATCCCGCCACCATGGGCATGGGCCCGGTGCCGGCTTCTCAAAAGGCACTCGCCCGCGCGGGGTGGAAGGCCCAAGATGTGGATCTTTTCGAACTCAACGAAGCCTTCGCAGCCCAAGCCTGTGCGGTCAACAAAGCCCTGGATATCGACCCGGTGCGGGTGAATGTCAACGGTGGTGCCATTGCCATTGGCCACCCCATCGGCGCTTCGGGTTGCCGCATCCTGGTCACGCTGCTGCATGAAATGCAGCGCCGCAATGCCAAAAAAGGCTTGGCTGCGCTGTGCATCGGCGGCGGCATGGGCGTGTCGCTGGCCGTGGAACGTTGAAACCGTTGGCACCCCAGGTATTGGGCTTGACCTGCCAGCATGACCCCGGGGTCGGCCATAACGCATCACCAAACCGAGGCTTGCCCTCATTTTTAGAAGCAGGAGTCAGTCATGAGTCAAAAAGTTGCATACGTCACCGGCGGTATGGGCGGCATCGGCACCGCGATCTGCCGGCGCTTACACAAGGACGGTTGCAAGGTCATTGCCGGCTGCGGCCCCACCCGTGATCACGCCAAGTGGCTGGCCGAGCAAAAGGCCCTGGGCTACACCTTCTACGCCTCGGTGGGTAATGTGTCGGACTGGGACTCCACCACCGAGGCCTTCCAAAAGGCCAAGGCTGAGCATGGACCCATCGACGTGCTGGTCAACAACGCCGGCATCACCCGGGACCGTATGTTCCTTAAGATGACCCGCGAGGACTGGGACGCGGTGATTGACACCAATCTGAATTCGATGTTCAACGTCACCAAGCAGGTGGTGCCTGATATGGTGGAGCGTGGCTGGGGCCGCATCATCCAGATCTCCTCGGTCAACGGCGAAAAGGGCCAGGCGGGCCAGACCAACTACTCGGCCGCGAAGGCCGGTATGCACGGCTTCACCATGGCGCTGGCGCAGGAAATGGCCAATAAGGGGGTCACCGTCAACACCGTGAGCCCTGGCTACATCGGCACCGATATGGTTCGGGCCATCAAGCCCGAGGTGCTGGAAAAGATCGTGGGCACGATTCCCGTCAAGCGACTTGGAACGCCCGAAGAGATCGGCTCCATCGTGGGATGGTTAGCGGGTGAAGACTCCGGCTTCACCACCGGTGCTGATTTCTCCTGCAACGGTGGTTTGCACATGGGCTGATGCCTTCTTGGGTGATGGGTAGCTCGCACCCGCGCGCGCCTGGTGGATAAGGGCACGGCTTACTCAAGCAAGATACGACCAGACGGGCAGGCCACTCAGCTCTGTGCCCGTGTGCTCAGGGCCTTTTCTTGTGCGATCAGGCTGCGAGCGGCTGCGCTCAGGGCTTCTTTGCCTCCGTCGAGCAGTTTAATGGGCAGCGCCTGCGCCATGCCGCTGTAGTTCATGTCCATCGACCGGCCGTAAAGTGGGTCGTAGTGCTCGCACACCAGTTCCTCAAATACCTCGGCCCAGCGCGCCTGTTCGGCCATCGCTATCCAACGCAATACGCGTTCACGGCCACGCAGTTCCACAAAGCGCTCCAACAGTGCACTGAAGCCCGGCACATCGTTGGCAAAGTGCGCGTAGTCTTCCAACAGCAGGTTCACGCGGGCGGGCAGCGGCATGTCCACGAGGCCGACGCGGCCGTGATGGCGCATGCGCAGGATCAGGGCTTGCGGCAGCTGCAGGGCGCCGATCTTGCGGCTTTCGCTTTCTACGAAGACCGGGCGCTGCGGGTCGACTTGGCGCAGCGCATGCCACACCCGGGTTTCAAATTGCTTTTGGCTGGGCTGCGCTTGCCCTGGCAGGGCACCCAAGACCGATCCACGGTGGCAGGCCAGCGCCTCCAGATCCAGTACTTGAGCGCCCTGGGCAGCGAGTGTTTGCAGCAGGCGGCTTTTGCCGCTGCCGGTGCGCCCGCCGATGACCACAAAGTTCAGGGGGGCTGACAGCGTTTGCAGGTCTTCGCGCACTGCGGCGCGAAAAGCTGTGTAGCCGCCTTGCAGCAGGTGCACCCGAAAACCGACCTGATCCAGGAACCAGGCCAGGGTGCTACTGCGCTGGCCGCCGCGCCAGCAGTACACCAGGGGTTGCCATTCGCGGGGCAGGTCGGTGCTATGTGTGTCCAACAAGTCGGCGATGCGCCGGGCCACCATCGCTGCACCGCGCTTGCGGGCGTCGAAGGCCGAGACCTGCTTGTAGTCGGTGCCCACCAGGTGTCGCTCTTCGTCGTCCAGCACTGGCCAGTTCTGTGCGCCAGGCCATCGGTCCAGCGCAAACTCGGCGGGCGAGCGTGCATCCAACACCGCGTCGAACCGTGCCCGTGGATGCAGGGCCTCGCGAACCGAGATCAGGCGCAAGGCCATGGCTTCAGGCGGCCACGGCAGGGCGTGCAGCCCCGGCAGCGTCAAGCAACTCGCTTTCGATCTGCAACTGGGTGCGCGCATGCCGCAGGGCGTCGCCCGTCACCACAAAGGTGTCTTCAACCTGTTCTCCCAGAGTGATGACTTTGGCCAGCTCAAGGTTGATCCGGTGCTGGGCCAACACCCGCGCAATGGAGTACAGCAGTCCCGCCCGGTCGCTGGTGCTCACCGACAACAGGTAGCGCTGGCCGCGCTCGTCCGGGCGTAGCGATACGCGAGGAGTAATCGGAAAGCTGCGCACACGCCGCGAGAGTCGAGCCTGTGCGGGCGCCGGTAGGGGCTGGAGTGACGAGACAGCGGCAGCCAGCTGATATTCAACCAAGGCTATCAGGTCGCGGTGCGCACTGGCAACGTCGGCGCTGGAACCGGTATGGGTCTGCACCACCTCAAAGGTGTCCAAGGCATAGCCCTGGCGCGTGGTGTGCACCTTGGCATCTAAGATGTTGAAGCCTGCGTTGTCGAAGTAGCCGCAGATGCGTGCAAAAAGGTCGGCCCGGTCCGGGCTGTAGACCAAAACCTGCAGACCTTCTCCCACCGACGACGCTCTGGCGTTGACCACTGGGGCGTCGGTTTGCAGGTGGCGCCACAACGCGCGGGCATGCCAAGCGAGGTCAGCCGCCTCGTGGCGGGCAAAGTAGCTCAATTCCAAGGTGTCCCACAGCGGCTTTTCGGTGCCGGGCAATTGGGACGCCAGGGCCAGAAGGCTGCGCGCTTCGGCCTTGCGAGACTCGATTTCTGCTTGGGCGCCCGGCGGCTCGCCACCCAGGGCGCGTCGGGTGGTTCGAAACAGGTCTTCGAGCAATTTGCCCTTCCACCCATTCCACACCTTCGGGCTGGTTCCGCGGATGTCGGCCACCGTCAGGAGATACAGGGCCGTCAGGCTGCGCACGTCCCGAACCGTCTTGGCAAAGGCGTTGATGACCTCGGGGTCTGACAAGTCTTCCTTCTGCGCGATGCGGCTCATCGTCAAATGCTCACGGACCAAAAAGTCGATGAGCCGGGCGTCTTCGGCACCGATTCCGTAGTCGCGGCAAAAGCGCCGTACTTCGGTGGAGCCCAGCTGGGAATGGTCGCCCCCGCGCCCTTTGGCTACATCGTGGAATAGGGCTGCCACCAAGAGCACCCAGGAGCGGTCAAATCCGGCGGCCAAGTTCGAACAGAAGCTGTATTCGTGAGCGTGCTCGGGCACAAAGAAGCGCCGCACATTACGCACCACCATCAGGATGTGCTGGTCCACCGTGTAAACGTGAAACAAGTCGTGCTGCATCTGGCCCACGATGCGCCGAAACACCCATAGGGTACGGCCCAGCACACTGGTCTCGTTCATCAAACGCAAGGTGTGCGTTTGGCCGCCGCCGGGGTACTGAAGAATGTCCAGGAACTGTTGGCGATGCTCTGGTTGCCGCCGAAAGGTGGCACCCATCACGGTGCGGGCGTTGTACAGGGCCCGGCGCGTTCGAGCCGACAGTCCCTTGATGCCCAGCGTCTGCTGGTAAATGCTGAAAGTTTCCAAAATGGCCGAGGGACGTTGGCGGTACAGGTCGTCATGTGCCACCTCCAATAAACCACCACGGTCCAGAAAGTCTGCCGTCAAGCAGCGCATAGGGACGTCACGCGAACCGGCGATGCGTTCCTGCACCTCCTGCATGACGATCTCATTGAGCTGCACCACCGCCTTGGCCGCCCAGTAGTAACGCTTCATCAGGGCCTCTGACACACGCTGCCCCCGCGCGGGCTTGAGGCCCATGCGCTCGGCCAGTTGGGTCTGCAGGTCAAACACCAGACGGTCCTCGCGGCGATTGGCCACGACGTGCAGCCATGCCCGTATGGTGGTCAGCGTGGCCTGGTTGCGTTCGATCTGCCGTGCCTCGAAGCGGGTGATGACGCCGTTGGCGGCCAATTCAGCCCAGTTACGCCCATATCCTGCGGCCCGCGCCACCCACATCAGCACCTGCAGGTCGCGCAGGCCGCCGGGGCTTTCCTTGCAGTTGGGTTCCAGGGAATAGGGGGTGTCCTCGTACTTCTGGTGGCGCTGGTACATCTCCAGCGCCTTGGCGCGCAGAAAAGACGCCGGCTCCATCACCGCGGCGGTCGCCTTGTGGAAGCTTTGCACCAGCTTGGTGGGCCCGAACACCCGGCGCGACTCCATCATCGCAGTCTGGATGGTGACATCTCGCTGGGCCTCTTGTGCACATTGGGTCGGGGTTCGAACCGATGAGCCAATCTCCAGGCCGCAGTCCCAGCAGGCGGTGATGAAGGCTACGATAGCCTCCTGCAGTTGCATATTGGCTTCCCGTTGAGGCGGTACCAGCAACAGCACATCCACATCTGAATGCGGAAACAGGGCCGCGCGGCCATAGCCTCCGACGGCGACCAAGGCCACATCAGCGGGCAATCCGGTCAGCTGCGCCAGTGATCCCAAGGTCTGGTCTGTGAGCCGGGCCAGGCCTCTGAGCAGACCCTGGGTAGCCGCCGCACAGGGGCGCTTGTGCGCAAAGGCCTCGGTCAAGGCCTGCTTTTGGCTGCGATGGTCCTGGCGCAGTTGGGCGACGCTGGCGCGGGGGGTATCCACGCAGGGTAGGGCCTCAGGCCGGCGAGTTGATGAAGGCCGGTGGCGGCGGTGATCCGGCTGACAAGGTCAGGACTTCGAATCCGGTCTCGGTCACAAGCACTGTGTGTTCCCATTGGGCCGACAAGGACCGGTCTTTGGTCACAATGGTCCAGCCATCACCCAGTTCGCGAATCTCGCGTCGCCCTGCATTGATCATGGGCTCAATGGTGAAGGTCATGCCGGGAACCAGTTGCTCGAGCGTACCGGGCCGGCCGTAATGCAACACCTGGGGCTCTTCATGGAACCGCTGCCCAATCCCATGGCCGCAGAATTCCCGAACCACCGAGAAACCCTGGGCTTCGGCGTAGGACTGAATAGCGTGTCCGATGTCGCCCAGGCGCGCACCGGGCTTGACCTTGGCGATACCGCGCCACATGGCGTCATAGGTGGTGCTGCAAAGCCGTTTGGCGGCAATGGAGCCGTCGCCCACCACGAACATGCGGCTGGTATCGCCGTGCCAGCCGTCTTTGATCACGGTGACATCGATGTTGACGATGTCACCGCTCTTGAGTGGGCGCTCGTTGGGGATGCCGTGACAGATCTGGTGGTTGACCGAGGTGCAGATCGACTTGGGATAGGGGATGTAGCCCGGCGGCGAGTAATTGAGTGGAGCGGGGATGGCCTGCTGCACCTGGGTGATGTACTCGTGTGCGATTTGATCCAGTCGTTCGGTACTGACACCCGGCACCACATGGGAGGCCAGCATATCCAAGACCTCAGAGGCCAAGCGGCCTGCGGTGCGCATACCGTCGATATCAAAAGGGGACTTAATCGAGAACGCCATAACATAATTATCCCACCCGCTGCGGCGGTGCGCGGTGGGCTCCCCTAAACTACTCGGGCATGAGTGCGTCTTCCTCGCCTGTCTTCGCCGTTTTCGGCAGCTCTGCCCACTCCGCGTTCCGTTTGCAGGCCTTGCTAAGCCAGGTGAAGGCAGTAGCCCCAAGGGCCGAAGCCATCGAAAGCCGCCACGTCTATTGGGTGTGGCCGCAGCGTGTGCTGCAGGCCAGTGAGCAAGAGGCAGTGGCCGCCCTCTTGGACGGTCAGTTGAAGGACCGCATCCCGGCATCCAAGCCGCAGGACCTGCACAGTGTGGTGGTGATGCCGCGTCTAGGCACCGTATCGCCGTGGGCCAGCAAGGCTACCGACATTGCACACAACTGTGGCTTGCCGGTGCGCCGCATCGAACGGGTCACAGAATACCGACTAGGGCTGTCCCAGGGCCTAATGCAGCGCCTGTCAGGTGCGGCTTCGCCGCTGAGTTCACGGGAGCAGGCAGCCGTGGATGCTGTGCTGCATGACCGTATGACCGAAAGCGTTGCTGAGCACTTAGGTGCTGCCTGTGCGCTCTTCGACAGCCGGCAGGCCCCGGCCGCGGAAACGGTGGACCTGATCAGCGGTGGGCGCAGTGCCTTGGAGCAGGCCAATGCGCGTTGGGGCCTGGCCTTGTCCGACGATGAATTGGATTACCTGGTGAGCGCTTTCACGCAGCTTGGTCGTAACCCCAGCGATGTCGAGCTGATGATGTTTGCCCAGGCCAACAGCGAGCATTGCCGACATAAGATCTTCAACGCCGAGTTCAGCATTGATGGCGTGCGTCAGCCGCAGTCGATGTTCGCAATGATTCGGCACACCGAGCAAAGCAGCCCGCAGCACACGGTGGTGGCCTACCACGACAACGCGGCTGTGATGGAAGGCCATGCGCTGCAGCGCTGGCAAGCTGACCCGCGAGCGTCCGGCGCAAAACCCTATGCAGCCCACCCTGAAACCGCGCATGTGCTGATGAAGGTGGAGACCCATAACCACCCGACCGCGATCTCGCCCTTCTCAGGAGCATCGACCGGTGCCGGCGGCGAAATTCGCGACGAAGGGGCCACCGGGCGCGGTGCGCGGCCCAAGGTAGGTCTGACCGGCTTTTCGGTGTCCAATCTCCACCTGCCCGGCTTGAGCGAGGCTTGGGAGCAGGGCACCATCGGTAAGCCTGAGAACATCGCCAGCGCTTTGCAGATCATGACTGAGGGTCCTCTAGGCGCAGCCGCATTCAACAACGAGTTTGGACGCCCCAACCTGGCTGGCTACTTTCGGGTCTACGAGCAAACCGTTGACGGCGTGCGCCGCGGCTACCACAAGCCGATCATGATTGCAGGTGGCCTGGGAACGATACGCGCCGATCTGACACACAAGGTGGTGTTTCCCGCAGGAACGCTGTTGATTCAATTGGGTGGCCCGGGCATGCGCATCGGTATGGGCGGTGGCGCAGCGTCCTCCATGGCTGCCGGTACCAACACCGCAGCGCTCGACTTTGATTCGGTGCAGCGGGGCAACCCCGAGATCCAACGCCGGGCCCAAGAGGTGATCAACCAGTGTTGGGCACTGGGGGATGACAATCCCATTTTGGCCATACACGACGTCGGTGCAGGTGGTATCAGCAATGCCTTTCCTGAACTTGTGGACAGTGCGGGCAGGGGTGCACGGTTTGACCTGCGACAGATCCCCCTGGAAGAAACAGGTCTGGCCCCCAAGGAGGTCTGGTGCAACGAGAGCCAGGAGCGCTATGTGCTGGCCTTGGACCGGGTGCGATACAGCACCTTCAAGGTTTTCTGCGAACGCGAGCGTTGCCCACATTCGGTGGTGGGCGTGGCCACACATGAGGCGCAGCTGGTACTGGAGGACGGCCCTGGTGGGCACCGGCCCATCGATATGCCCATGGAGGTCTTGCTGGGCAAGCCACCCAAGATGTATCGGAATGTCCGTCAGGTTCAGCGCCAGGGGGATGTGCTGACGCTGACCGGTGTGGCGCTGCAGGATGTGGTGTTGGCGGTTATGCGCCATCCCACTGTAGCCAGCAAGCGCTTTTTGATCACCATCGGTGACCGGACGGTCGGGGGCTTGTCGCACCGCGACCAGATGGTGGGTCCGTGGCAGGTGCCGGTGGCTGACTGTGCAGTGACCTTGGCCGACTATGCGGGCTTTGCTGGGGAAGCCATGGCCATGGGTGAGCGCACGCCGCTGGCCGCCCTGGATGCGCCCGCTTCGGGGCGCATGGCCGTGGCCGAGGCCCTCACCAACCTGTTGTCTGCTCCGGTGGAGCTTTCACGCATCAAGCTCAGCTGCAACTGGATGGCCGCCTGTGGCGAGCCCGGCGAGGATGCTGCGCTGTACGAAACGGTTCGCGCTGTCGGGCTGTACTTGTGCCCGGCCCTGGGCATTGGGGTTCCGGTGGGCAAGGACTCCTTGTCTATGCGCACACGCTGGAGCGACGATCAAGGGGCCAAGCAGGTGGTTGCACCTGTGAGCTTGATCGTATCGGCGTTTGCCACGGTGGCCGATGTGCGGGGCACCTTGACCCCGCAGCTGCGCACCGATGAGGGCGATACCACCCTGATTCTGGTTGACTTGGGGCAAGGGCGGATGCGCATGGGCGGCTCGATCCTGGCCCAAACCCTGCAAGCCTTTGGCACCGAGGTGCCCGATCTGAACGACCCGCAGCTGTTGCGCGCGCTGTACAGCGCCGTCAATGAACTTCGGCAAGACGGTCTGATCCTGGCATATCACGACCGCAGTGACGGCGGGCTGTGGGCCGCGGTTTGTGAGATGGCTTTTGCGGGCCACACCGGGATCAGTTTGAACGTGGACATCCTGGTGACCGAGGGCGATGGCATTACCGACAGCCGCGCTGAGTACGGGGATTCCAAGAACTGGGCGACACAAGTCTCGGAGCGGCGCAACGAGCTGACCCTCAAGGCGCTGTTCAACGAAGAGTTGGGCGTGGTGTTACAGGTCCGAACGGAACAACGCAACGAAGTGATCCGGCGCCTACGCGCGCATGGTTTGTCGCGGCACAGCCACTTCATAGGCAAGCTCAATGACCGGGGCGTGGTGGAGGTGTGGCGTGACACCAAGGCGGTGTTCAGTGCCGCGCTGCCGACCTTGCACCAAGCCTGGGACGAGGTGAGCTGGCGAATCGCCCGAACCCGTGACAACCCACTGTGTGCCGATGCCGAACATGCTGCGGTGGGTGATCCGGCCGACGCCGGGCTGCATGTGGCTTTGACATTTGACCCGTCCGAGGACGTGGCCGCGCCGTTCTTGAACCTAACCCGTCCGCGATTGGCCATCCTTCGGGAGCAGGGGGTCAACAGCCATCTGGAGATGGCCTATGCGATGGCGCAGGCCGGCTTCGAGACACACGATGTCCACATGACCGATCTCCAAAGTGGACGAGCCAACTTGGCAGACTACGTCGGTTTCGTGGCCTGTGGTGGTTTCAGCTACGGCGACACCCTCGGGGCGGGCGAGGGCTGGGCGCGCTCCATTCGGTTCAATCCGGCAATGAAGGCCGCATTTGAGGGGTTTTTTGCACGACCCGACACCTGGGCCCTAGGGGTGTGCAACGGTTGCCAGATGATGGCGGCTCTGGCACCCATGATTCCGGGGGCAAAGCATTGGCCGCGCTTTACCCGCAACAAGAGCGAGCAGTTTGAGGCACGCTTGTCGCAGGTAGAAATCTTGGACAGTCCCAGCTTGTTGTTCCAGGGCATGGCCGGCAGCCGTCTGCCTGTGGCCGTGGCCCACGGGGAGGGCTACGCCGATTTCAGCCGCACAGGCGACCCACAGCAGGTGCTTCGGGCCATGCGCTTCGTGGATGCACAGGCACAGCCCACCGAGCGGTACCCCCATAACCCCAACGGCAGTCCAGACGGCTTGACCGCGGTGACCACTGCTGACGGCCGCTACACTGTGCTCATGCCGCACCCCGAACGGGTATTCAGGACGGTGCAACTGAGTTGGAGCACGGGCGATGTGAGCGCCCCCAGCCCCTGGCGGCGAATGTTCAGCAATGCGCGGCGCTGGGTCGGCTGAGTGCACTGCGGGGTTGTCGAGCCTGGGTTAAGGTCTGGATATGCTGCTTCTGCTCTCACCGGCCAAATCCCTGGACTATGAGTCTCCCTTGCCCCCGGGCTTGGGCCGAAAGGCCACCGAGCCAGCCTTTCAAGGCCGAGCGGCCGAGTTGATCGGTGTGCTTCGCCCCCTGTCGGCTGTACGGATCGCAGGCCTGATGAACCTGTCGGACAAGCTGGCCAGCTTGAATACAGCGCGCTATGCAGCCTGGTCTGTCAAGGCGACGCCAGCCAACAGCCGCCCGGCGATGCTGGCCTTCGACGGCGATGTGTACGACGGTTTGCAGGCCCAGAGCCTGTCCGTCGACGACCTGGCTTGGGCGCAAGATCATGTGGTGATTCTCTCAGGCCTATACGGTGCGCTTCGCCCGTTGGACAAGCTGCAGCCCTATCGTTTGGAGATGGGTACGCGGCTGGCCAACGCGCGGGGCCACGACCTGTACGCCTACTGGGGTGACGATGTCGCCAACTACCTCAACAGCCGATTGCCCCCTCGGCGCAGCCGCACGAGCGGTGAGCCGCTGATCGTCAACCTGGCCTCGCAGGAGTATTTCAAGGTGGCTGACCGCCAAGCGCTCAAGGCGCGGGTGGTGGAGTGCGTGTTCGAGGATTGGAAGAATGGCCGATACAAGATCATCAGCTTTTTTGCCAAGCGCGCCCGCGGACTAATGGCGCGTCACGCCATTGAGCAACGTGCAGGCAATGTCGAAGACCTGAAGAATTTTGCCGCCGATGGCTATGCCTACGACGCCAGGGCATCTGAGCCGGACCGTCTGCTGTTTCGCCGACGGCAGGGCTGAACCCTGCAGAAGCCCGCATCCGTGAGCCAAGTCATCACCGATTCCTTGCGCCGCTGGATCGTGGAGCAGGCCCAGGCGGGTTGTACCCCTGATTCAGTCTTGCAGGCCATGCGAGCCAGTGGTTGGGAGGAGGCCACCGCGATGCAGGCGATGGAAGAGTGCTTGCGGGCTGCTGTCGAGGCACCACGCCCGGTGCCGTTCGTGCGTTTGTTGGCGGGCTGCACGGCTGACGCGGGAGACCGCAGCGTGCAAGTGTTGGCCGTCATGCAGCGCCCGGCTGTGGTGGTCTTGGGTGGCTTGCTGACGGACGAGGAGTGTGACGAACTGGTGGCCTTTGCGCAGCCGCGCATGGGCCGCTCGGAGACTGTTCGACACGATGACGGCACAGCCGAGGTCCACGAGGCCCGAACCAGCCAAGGGATGTTCTTCGAACGAGGTGAATCAGAGTTGATTCGGCGCCTGGAGCAGCGCATGGCCACCCTGCTGAATTGGCCGGTGGACCACGGCGAAGGGCTGCAGGTGTTGCACTACCAGCCCGGTGCCCAGTACAAGCCGCACCATGATTACTTTGATCCGGCCGCCCCCGGCACTGCAGCCGTGCTGAAGCGGGGGGGGCAACGGGTGGGCACCCTCATCGCCTACCTCAACACCCCGTCGGAAGGGGGCGCCACCACCTTTCCCGATGTGGGGCTGGAGGTGGCCCCGGTGAAGGGCCATGCGGTGTTTTTCAGCTATGACCGCCCCCATCCAGCCACCCTGAGCCTGCACGGCGGAGCGCCAGTGACCGATGGGCACAAGTGGGTGGCCACGAAGTGGCTGCGCGAAGGTGTGTTTACATGAGCCTGCCGCTGGCCGGCATCCAGGTCATTGACCTCACCCAGTTGTTGCCGGGCCCTCTGGCAACGCGTCACCTTCAAGAGTGGGGCGCTCAGGTGCTCAAGGTGGAGCCTCCAGGCCAAGGCGATGGTGCGCGGCTGTTGTATCGCAGCCCTGAAGAGGCGGCTGCCGGTGAACCCAGCGGCTTCTTTCAGGCGCTCAACCAAAATAAGGCCTCTTGGCGTGTGGACCTGCGCCAAGCCGCTGGCCGAGCGCAGCTGCTGGAACGGGTGCGCGGAGCGGATGTGTTGATTGAAGGGTTTCGGCCCGGTGTGATGCAGCGCCTAGGCTTGGACTGGCCGGTGTTGCAGGCAGTAAACCCCCGCCTGGTGATGGTTTCCATCACCGGATATGGCCAGCAAGGGCCGTATGCCTTGCGGGCTGGCCATGACATCAACTACATCGCTTTGTCGGGCGTGCTCGACCAAATGGGCACGCCACAGGGCCACGATCCAGCCTTGCCCAACTTCCAGATCGCCGATCTACTGGGCGGCACCTTGGCTGCGGTGTCGGGATTGTTGGCCGCCTTGGTGGGCGCGCAGCGCACCGGCCAGGGGCGCTTCGTTGACATCTCCATGACGGAACAGGTGTGGCGCCATGCGGTCATCGCGCGTGCCGAAGCACACAGCTTGGGACTGGTGCCCGCGCGTGGCAGTAGCCTGCTCAACGGTGGAGCGGCCTGCTACGGGGTGTATCGCTGCGCCGACGGTCGACACCTGGCCGTGGGCGCCTTAGAGGCCAAGTTTTGGTACGCCTGGTGCGACGCCATTGGTCAGGCCCCGTGGGGCCAGCGCCACTGGAGCCTGGGCGAGGTGCCCGGCTCAGCGGTGGCGCTGGAGACCCGCCGCTTGATGGCCCAGCTTCTGGCCCAGCGGCCCATGGCCGAGTGGGCCGCTATCGGGGACCGGATCGACTGTTGCGTGACCCCGGTGCTGAAGCTGAACGAGGTCCCCGACCATCCCTGGATGCAGGGCGACCATTAGACCCGTTCGATCCATTCCGACTGCTGCTGCCGCTGCCGCGGCGGATACCACCAACGCCGATGGTCATGCGGCCCAGCACGATGGGCTCGGCCTTTTCATCGGCCGGCGGCTCGAAGCCTGGCACGCTGTCGCGCGGAATCTCGCGCTTGATGAGCTTTTCAATGTCGCGCAGGAAGATCTCTTCATCGCGGCACACCAGACTCAGGGCTTCACCCTGCGCCCCTGCACGGCCGGTGCGGCCGATGCGATGCACATAGTCTTCGGGCACATTGGGAAGTTCGAAGTTCACCACGTGCGGCAGCTGGTCAATGTCGATGCCGCGAGCGGCGATGTCGGTGGCCACCAGTACCGGTAATGCGCCCGACTTGAATTCGTTCAGGGCCTTGGTGCGCGCGCCCTGGCTCTTATTGCCGTGGATGGCCATGGCCTCAATTCCTTCCTGACAAAGATACTCGGCCAGACGATTCGCGCCGTGCTTCATGCGGGTGAAGACCAGCACCTGGTGCCAGTCACCCTCTCGAATCAACTGCGCCAGCAGTGCCTTCTTGCGCTCGCGTCCCGTCATGACCACCCGTTGGGCGATGGTTTCGGCCGCCGCGTTGCGCCGGGCTACCTCGATGAGCGCGGGTTGATTGAGCAGCCGGTCGGCCAAGGCCTTGATGTCATCGTTGAAGGTCGCTGAAAACAGCAGGCTTTGCTTCTTCACCGGCACAAGGGCCAGCACCTTCTTGATGTCATGAATGAAGCCCATGTCGAGCATGCGGTCGGCTTCGTCCAACACGAACACCTGCACATTGGACAAGTCCAGTGTTCCCTGTTGGTGGTGGTCCAGCAGGCGTCCGGGGGTGGCCACCAGAATATCGACGCCTTTGCGCAGGCGGTCGATTTGGGGCTGCATGCCCACGCCACCGAACATCACCATGGAGCTCAGTGGCAGGTACTTACCGTAGATGCGTACACTTTCTTCCACTTGTGCAGCCAGTTCGCGGGTGGGCGTGAGGATGAGGGCGCGAATGGACACACGGCCGCGTGAATCACGTAGTGGCTTGTGTGCGGCCAGGCGGTGCAGCAGGGGCAGGGTGAAGCCTGCGGTCTTGCCGGTCCCGGTCTGGGCGCCAGCCATGAGGTCGCCGCCTTTCAGCACAGCAGGGATGGCTTGCGCCTGGATGGGGGTGGGGTTTTCGTAACCCTGTTCGCGCACGGCTCGCAGGATGGGCTCGGCCAAGCCGAGATCGGTGAAGTTCATGTGTTTTTTCAGAGCCCTGTGAGGCTTTTAGTTCCCGCCAACCGCCGCTCCGGGAGGAGGGCACCAGTCGTGGCTGGGGTCAAGGTGATGAGGGGCCACGGTGGGCCGCCCGTGCGAGGACTGGAACGCCGCGCAGACTCGCGATTGTATCCGATGCTCAGCGGCTTCTTTAGGGCCTTACTCTTGGCGGGCCAAGCGAACCATCGTTGCGCCGGGCTTGGCATGGACCAGGGAAGGCATGACCAGTACGCAGTTATCGTAGGGTGTGACCACGGGGCTGGCGCCATCATGCCCGATGACGGTACCTTGCCGCGCCACCACGTCTGCGGTGCGGTACGCCTTTGTGAAGTGCGGTGCAGGCCCGGGCTGCACCGTGATGGCGTGGGTGACTTGCAAGCGCTGTGGCGCTTGGCGCAGGTCGTTCTGGCGCCAACGCGTCGGCAGGTCGCTGGCCTGTGCGCATCCGCTGGCACACAGGAAGCGGTGCAGCATATCCAGCGCCACCGTGCGTGAAGACTCCGCACCGTGCCAGCCGCACTCCACCAACAAGGCCACGGCTTCTGTGTCCTGAGCGTCGCCGAAGCGTCCATGGTCACGCATACGGGTGCCCGCGGCATGGCCGGCATCGGCTACCAACAGCCCGGGTGCACCCCAGGCCAGGGCATGATCAGCGTGGTGGGCCATCAATCCGGTCAGGCCCAGGGCAGGCCCCTCGGCATGCATGGAATGAAGGTCCAACAGCCAATCGGCGCGCTCGACCACCGGCAACAGCTGCAGCACGCGTTCTTGCTCGCAATCCAGCGGGGCAGAGCCGCCCCGCCAGGGCATACGGCCCCAGAGCCGGTTTAGGTCTTGGTCAACAAAGCGCGAGCGGTCGGTGTTGGTCGGGTCAAAGCGGTCGAAAGCGGCCAGGTTGCAAAAAGCCAAGTTCAAGGCGCCGCACCGGGGCCGCAGTCCGGCCTCCAGGGCTTCCACTAGGGCCCATGCGCCACACAGTTCGTTGCCGTGCACCAGTGCGGTAACCAGCACCTCACGACCCGGTTGGGTCGATGCGAAACGCCATACGCCCTCAACACCGGTGTTGCCAGCACGCCAGGCGTTCAGGTCAGGGGCCTGCAGTTCGAAGGCCTTAGCAGAAGGAAAGGAACGGTTCATGGCAAGGCGCGGGGCGGCGATTTACTCTTCAATCTTGGCGAAATCAACAATGCGGCGGTATTTCTCGATTTCTGCGTTGTGAAAGGCGCTGAAGTTCAGACCAGGAGGGGCCATCGTGGCGCCTGATTCTTCCAAGCGCTTGCGCATATCGGCCACCTGCAAGGCCTCACCCAGGGCCTTTTGTAGGCGCTCTATCACTGCCAAGGGCAGCCCTGAAGGGCCAAACAGGCCAAACCAGCTGCTGATATCCACCGCCTTGAGCGCGGGGTGTTCAGCCAGGGCAGGGATCTCAGGTGTCAAGCCCGCACGGCGCGCCTGAGTGGTGCCGATTGGAATCATCTTGCCGCTGCGAATGTGTGGCAGGGCGCTGGACAAGACGAATACCCCGAAATCCAACTGTCCACTGAGCAGGTCGGTGGTCAGCGGCGCCACACCGCGATAGGGAATGTGCACCATGAAGAGCCCTGCGGCTTCTTTGGTCATCTCCCCGGCCAGATGCAGGGCGGTGCCCACACCAGAAGATCCATAGCTGAAGCGTCCTGGGTTGGCTTTGACGCGTTGGATGAACTGCGCCGGTGTGCGAGGCGCATCCTTGGTGCCCGCTGAAGTCACCAACACCATTGGCTGCGAGGCTATCAGCCCAAGTCCGGTCAAGTCGCGCAGGGGGTTCAGGCGCAGCTTGCGGTTGACCAGCGGGGCGATGGCGGTTTCGTTGTTCGCGCCCAGCAGCAGGGTGTAGCCATCAGGCAAGGCCTGCACCACCTTTTGCGCGCCCAAGACGCCGCCGGCTCCACCGATGTTTTCGACCACCACCTGCACGCCCAACTGTTTGGCCAGCTCCGCCCCTACCACGCGTCCTGTCAAGTCGGTGCTGCCGCCCGGTGGGTAGCCCACCACCAGGTTGATGGGCCTGTTGGGGTAGTTGCCTGCCTGGGCCGATGCAAGACCGGGGGTACAGACGCTGACTGCTAGCCCCAGCAGGATGCGGCGACGCGTGTGCACGGCCGCGGGCGACGACAGGCGGGTTTGTGATCGGGCTGACAGACGGGTGGCGAGTTTCATGGTCGTATGGTTCGAATGGCTCAGGGATAATCGCCAATTGTGCCGCCGTGCGGCCCCAAATTGAGATTGCCCTAAGCCATGGCCCAGTACGTCTTCACTATGAACCGCGTCACCAAGACGGTGCCGCCCAAGCGACAGATTCTCAAGGAAGTGTCCCTGTCCTTCTTCCCGGGCGCCAAGATTGGCGTGCTGGGCTTGAACGGTGCGGGTAAGTCCACGCTGCTCAAGATCATGGCCGGTATTGACCGCGAGATCGAAGGCGAGGCGGTGCCGATGCCGGGCATCAAGATCGGCTACCTGCCCCAAGAGCCCTTGGTCAACCCCGACCAAACCGTGCGTGAAGCGGTGGAGGAGGGCATTGGCGGCGTGTTGGCCGCCAAGAAGCGCCTGGACGAGGTGTATGCCGCCTACGCTGAACCCGATGCCGACTTCGACAAGCTGGCCATCGAGCAGGCCGAGTTGGAAGCCATCATCGCGGCAGCGGGCAGCGAAAACACCGACCTGCAATTGGAACTGGCTGCCGATGCGCTGCGCCTGCCACCCTGGGAGGCCACCATCGGCAACCTGTCGGGTGGCGAAAAACGCCGTGTGGCCCTGTGCCGGCTGCTGCTGTCCAAGCCCGACATGTTGCTGCTCGACGAGCCCACCAACCACCTGGACGCTGAAAGCGTAGAGTGGTTGGAGCAGTTCCTGCAACGCTTCCCCGGAACCGTCGTGGCCATCACCCACGACCGCTACTTCTTGGACAACGCCGCCCAGTGGATTCTCGAGCTCGACCGCGGGCATGGCATTCCCTGGAAGGGCAACTATTCCGACTGGCTGGACCAGAAGGAAAAGCGCCTGGAAGCCGAGCAGAAGAGCGAAGACGCCCGGCGCAAGGCCATGAAGCAGGAGTTGGAGTGGGTTCGCAAGAACGCCAAGGGCCGTCAGGCCAAGAGCAAAGCCCGGCTGGCCCGCTTTGAAGAGCTCAGCGATTTCGAATATCAAAAGCGCAACGAGACCAACGAGATCTTCATCCCGGTGGCCGAGCGGTTGGGCAATGAGGTTGTTGAATTCAAGGGCGTTTCCAAGAGCTTTGGTGACCGCCTCTTGATCGACAACCTGAGCCTCAAGGTGCCCGCGGGTGCCATCGTGGGCATCATCGGCCCCAACGGCGCGGGCAAATCCACGCTGTTTCGGATGCTGCAGGGTGTGGAGCAACCCGACAGCGGTGAGATTCTCATTGGAAAGACGGCCCAGTTGGCCTTCGTGGACCAGTCGCGCCAGAGCCTAGACGGCAGCAAGACGGTGTGGGAAGACATCTCCGGCGGCCTGGACAACCTGACCATCGGCAAGTTTGTGATGCCCTCACGCGCCTACTTGGGGCGCTTCAACTTCAAGGGCAACGACCAGCAGAAGATGGTGGGGCAACTCTCCGGTGGTGAGCGCGGCCGGCTGCACCTGGCCAAGACCTTGGCGCGCGGCGGCAATGTGCTGATGTTGGACGAACCCTCCAACGACCTCGACGTGGAAACCCTGCGTGCGCTGGAAGAGGCCCTGCTTGAGTTTGCCGGCAGCGCGATGATCGTCAGCCACGACCGTTGGTTCCTGGACCGCATCTGCACCCACATCCTGGCCTGCGAGGGCGACTCGCAGTGGTCCTTCTTCGACGGCAACTACCAGGAATACGAGGCCGATAAGAGGAAGCGTTTGGGGGAAGAGGGAGCGCGTCCGAAGCGGGTGCGTTTTAAGCCGATCAAATAAAAGCAACGCGCCGCAACACGGCAACGGCAGCGCTGTGTGCTACAGCGACAGCAGCTTGCCGCTGCGAAAAGCGTGTGCGCCGGCCACCTTGCCGATACGCTGGCCGCGCAACGCCCAACGAGTCTTGCTGTGGGCGAAGAACAGCCCTTCGACGCGGCTGCACACCGGCGTGGAGCCGCCCGTCAACGGGTCGATGATCTCGG
Source organism: Betaproteobacteria bacterium (assembly GCA_016868355.1). Lineage (GTDB taxonomy): Bacteria > Pseudomonadota > Gammaproteobacteria > Burkholderiales > Burkholderiaceae_C > RFTU01. The sequence continues at coordinate 77,174 of VGHB01000004.1, forward strand.
CCACGGCCTGCCCAGCTCGAACCGACTGACCCAGCTCGCACCCGAACACCAGCACGCCGCCGCAAGGTGCTACCAGCGGGTCTACACCTTCCAACGGCAGGGCCAAACCCTTCAAGGTGGGGGCCAGCGGTGCAATGCTGCCGGGCTCCAGGTGTCCGCGCTGCTCCAAGAAACCCAGCAGCCCAAGGGCATCTCGTCGGGCGTTGGCATGGGTCACATCCGCTTCGCCGCGCAACTCCACCGTCGTGGAAAAACAGCCCAGTTCGATGGGGTGTCGTCCAGCATAGGCCTCCTGCAACTCCCACCAATGTCGCGATACAGACTCATCGAAGGGGTTATCGCCCGACTCCTTGGCCAACAGCACCACCCTCGCGCCCAGCCACTGGCCCAGGGCCAAGCCGGTTTGGGCCCAAGGTGTGGGCGCATACAGGTGCATCAGGGCCTGGCTGTCGCAATGCAGGTCGAGCACCGTATCGGCGTCCACCGCCAGAAGCTGCAGCAAGCGCTTGAGTGCCTCGGGCGCGGTGGCCGGTGACCAAGCCTGCAGCGCCTCGGTGCAGGCTCGTCGAATCAGGGCGGTGTTACCCGCCGCATCCGGACCCAGTTGCCCTTCCAGGTGCTGATGCAACGCCGGGGTCAGCTCAAGGTAGCCACGGTTGTAGTTGACGCCGCTGGCCAGATCGAAGCGGCCAATCTGCGCACCCAATACCGCCTGTGAGCCGCCCAGTGGGTTGGCCGCGGGCACCAGCACGACTTCACCGCGCAGGCGGCCCTGGCTTTCCAGGAGGGTCAATTCGCGGCGAAGGTGCACACCCACCAGCAAACCGGGAATTTCATCAGCGTGCAGGGCACATTGGATGTAGGCCTTCGGGCCCGGGATGGTCGAGCCAAAGTGCAGGCTCAGCAACTCGGCATGGGTACCCGGGGCTGGCGGCAGCAATGCATGGAGCTGTTCAATCATCAAGCTGGCTCCGACCAGTCCCGCAGCAGGGGCAGGGGTACCCGCACCGGGCGAATGTCCAGCCGTACCCGTTCGATGGTGTAGGGGTCGCCGCCGGTACCCGCTGGGGCCCATGCCCGGGTGTGCTCGTCTCGGGTGAGGACGAATTCAAAGCCCAGGTCACGCCGGGCGTCGCCGGGACGCGGCAACGGGGTGTAGGCCAAGCCCCGAACCTGCTGCTTGGGCCCGTCGACCAGCTGAATCATGGCGTCCACAATGGCATAGTCTCCGAGGACGTCCATGAAGTAGCGGTCAAACTCGAAGGTGGGGTCGAAGTTGGGCGCGCGAAAGTTCACCGGCGCGGCCAACTTGGCTTGCGAGGGCTGCAGCCGGCCGGTTTCCAAATGAAAGCGGTCGCCCGGCTCCAGCAGCGAGATGCGCGCGCCCTGCAGGCTCAGCGCGCCATTTTCCAGGCCCGCTGTGGCCGCATGCAACTCCACCAACAGGGCCCCTCGGCCGGCCAGCACTTCAACTTCCTGGTCGTGAATCAAGGCTGCTGAGTCTTCATCAACACCCAGGCCCAACTTGTCGCCGGTGCTCAACATCAAGGGGATGATGCGCCCGACGCGTCCGCGTTTGAGAAAGTGCTGGTCAATCAACAGGCCTTCGGGTGCAAAGCCAAGTCCGGGCGCATATTCCTGCCCCTTGCGCAGAACACCCTTGAGCACCGAGGTCACAAAGGGCGCATCACGAAACATGGTTTGGCTCATGACGGCCGCACCGGCTGAGGTGCCGGCCACCAGGCCGCCTCGCGCCTGCACCGCCCGCACCGCCTGCAGCAGCGGGCTGTCTTGCCCGCCGGGCAGCATTGTGTCCACGATGCGGGCCTGCGCCCCGCCAGTGAAGAACACCGCCTGTGCGGACATCACCATCTGCAGCCACTTGGGGTCACGCACCGCAGCGGCCAGGTCTTGTTCTTTTAGGGCCGGCGCGACTGCCACCCAATCAGCTCGGGCGCCAGCACGCTGCAAAGCCTGCTGCGTCAGGTTGGCTGCCCGCTCAGGCCGTCCGGCTGCCATGCTCATCACGGCAAATCTTGACCCCGGCCCGCCGGCCAACTCCACCAGCCGCTTCCACACCACGGGGTTGTCAAAACGCACACTGCCGCCCAAGGCGACCACGGGGCCCCATGAGTTGGTGCGCGTTGCAACCGGCGCGGCCGCAAGCTGGCCCACCGTGGGGGTGCTTGCCGGGGTGCCGGAGGGGCCTACGGCGTTGCTGGCATGAGCCGCTGAGCCAGCTGCCAGGCCCATCAGGGTGGCCATGGTCTGGCGCCGGTTAAAGGCCTCGTTCACCCTGGGTGCTCCGCGGGCGAAGGTGGGGGCGCCCAGGCTTGCGCAATCCCAGACTGCGGGGCCGTCAGATGTGCTGCCTGCAGCCATTGGCGCAAGGACGCCGCGAGGTCGTGTCGGCTAAAGGCGCAGCTCTCTTCGCTGAACAGGGCGCTGGACTCCAACGCTTGCAGCAAGGTCTCAAGTACCGCGGTGAAGCGATTGGGCAAACCCGGCCAGTGCTGCGCGCATGCCCTGAAGCGCGCACACAAATCACCCCCGCTCATCCGGTCGTTTTCAAAGGCCTGGAGCGCGTCCTCAAGGGCCCAGAGCACCGGGCAAGGGCTGCCATCGGTTGAGCGGCTCAAAGGGCCTGGGTCCGCGCGATCAGCCATTCCCGTGCATCGCCCTGCACCAAGGGCAGCAGGCGTTCGCGCACCACGGCGTGGTAGGCGTTGAGCCACTGCAGTTCATCTTCCCTCATCAACGCGTGCTCGATGCAGCGGGTATCAATTGGGCAAAGGGTCAGGGTCTCGAACTCTAGAAAGTCGCCAAAGCCGCCATTCTCTACAGTAGAGGCGGGCACATTGAGCACCAGGTTCTCGATGCGCACGCCCCAGTGCCCGGGTCGGTACACGCCCGGCTCGATGGAGGTGATCATGCCCGGCTCCATGGCCATGTGCGGCTCGGGGATGGCCTTACTGATGCTTTGCGGGCCTTCGTGGACATTGAGGAAGTAGCCCACCCCGTGCCCGGTTCCGTGCCCAAATTCAATGCCCTGCTCCCAAAGGGGGGCTCGCGCCAACGCGTCCAGCATGGGACTGAGCGTGCCGCGCGGGAAACGGGCTCTGGACAAAGCCATCGTACCCTTGAGCACCAGGGTGTAGTCGCGCCGCATAGCTGCACTGACCTCGCCTACGGGCCATACCCGGGTGACGTCGGTGGTGCCGCCCAGGTATTGGCCGCCAGAGTCGATCAAGAGCAGACTGTTGCCTTCGATCACTGCGTGCGAGCTGGGCGTAGCCCGATAGTGGGGCATCGCACCATTGGCGGCGAAGCCGGCAATCACAGGAAACGACAAGCCCACGAAGCCTGATTGCCTGGCCCGCTCGGCGCTCAATCGCTCGTCGAGCGTCAGCTCGGTGATGCGTTCGCGGCCCAGCGCCTGCTCAAACCACGCGTAGAAGGCGCACATGGCCGCACCGTCACGGGCCATGGCCTCGCGAATGAAACCGGCTTCTTGGCTGGTTTTGCGGCTCTTAAGCAGGGTGCTGGGGTTGATGCCTTCAATGACCTTCACTGAAGCCGATACCGCCTGGCGTAAGCCCAGGGTGACGCGCCGAGGGTCTAGCAGCAAGACGGCCTCGGGGGGCAGAGCCGAGAGCGCCAAGGGGGCCTGCTCATAGGGCGCCAGCAAGACACCGTCGGCCCTCAATTCGTTTATCAAGGCAGCCGGCACCTTGCCCTCACCCACAAACAGCGTCACGGTGCTGGGCGCTATCAGCAGGTGGGACAGGAAGACGGGGTTATAGCTGACGTCCGAGCCGCGCAGGTTGGTGATCCAGGCGGTGTCGTCGACGGTGCTGACAAAGTGGTGCGAAGCACCGAGCCGCGCCATGGCCTGGCGCACTTGCTCGACCTTGGCACTTCGGCCCATGGGAGCATGGGGGACCTGGTGCGCGTACACCGGCTCGGTGGGCAGCGCAGGGCGCTCGGGCCATGCACCTTGCAGCAAGTCGGCGTCTGTTCGCAACTGGATGCCCGCAGCGTCCAGGGCTGTTCGCAGTTGTTGGGCTGCGGCCAGCCCCAAGACCTGCGCGTCGACCGCCACCGTCCCGCCTGGGAGCACCTGCTCGACCAACCATTGGATGTGGTGGGTTGCGGTTCCGGTTGGGATCTTCACCAGATTCACGCCGGTGCCCTGTAATTCGGCTTCGGCCTGTACCCAGTACCGGCTGTCGGCAAACAACGCTGCTTGGTCCAGCATCACCACCAGGGTCCCCATCGATCCAGTAAAGCCGCTGAAGTGCTCCCGGCCCTGCCAGCGCTCAGGCAGGTATTCCGATAGGTGGGGGTCAGCCGAGGGCACCAGCAGCGCGTCCACGCGCTCCTGCACCATGACCTCACGCAGGGCTTGCAGCCGGCTTCGAATGGGGTTGATTCGGATGTCCATGCGCCAATTCTAGGAGCGCGGGGCCCAGCCGTGTGGAGGGGTAGGGCTCGCTAACCGATGCGGCCCAGCAAGAGGTACTCCATCAACGCCTTTTGCACATGCATTCGATTCTCCGCTTCATCCCAAACCACGCTCTGGGGGCCGTCGATGACCTCGGCGGCCACTTCTTCACCCCGGTGGGCCGGCAGGCAGTGCATGAACAGGGCTTCGGGTTTGGCCGCGGCCATCATCGGAGCATTCACGCACCAATTTGCAAATGCAGCCTTTCTCATTTCGTTTTCGGCCTCGAAACCCATGCTGGTCCACACATCGGTGGTGACCAGGTCTGCGCCGCGGCAGGCGTCTAGGGGGTTTTGGAAGACTTTAAAGCAACTGGTGTCTCGCAGCCCAGCCACATCCAGGTTCACCTCGTAGCCGCTGGGCGTGCTGATGTGAACGGTGAAACCCAGTACTTCGGCCGCTTGTAGCCAGGTGTGGGCTATGTTGTTGCCGTCACCTACCCAGGCCACCACCTTGCCCGCAATTGAGCCGCGGTGCTCAATGTAGGTGTAAAGATCGGCCAAGATTTGACAGGGGTGGTAAGCGTTTGTCAGCCCATTGATCACCGGCACACGTGAGTGGGCGGCGAAACCTTCGAGTTTGGCCTGCTCGTAGGTCCTGATCATCACAATGTCCACCATGCGGCTGATTACGCGCGCACTGTCTTCTACCGGCTCTGCGCGGCCCAGCTGGCTGTCACCCGTGGTCAGGTGCACCACCGAGCCACCCATTTGGTACATCCCCGCTTCGAAGCTCACCCGGGTCCTGGTGCTGGCCTTTTCAAAGATCATGGCCAGTGTGCGGTCGACCAGGGGCGTGTACCTCTCGTAGTTCTTGAAGCGCTTCTTGATGATGGCCGTACGTTCAAACAGGTAGCTGTATTCCTCGGACCGAAGGTCTTTGAACTGCAGATAGTGGCGTATCAGGGGTAGTCCAGGCTTCATGCAGCGGCCTTTACGTCGGTGTCCTTTAGGAACTGCAGCACCAACGGCACCAAGCGGGCCACCAATTCGCGAGCCTCCTCATGTGTCATCACAAGGGGCGGGACCAGGCGTATCACGCTGTCAGCCGTTACGCTGATGAGCAGGCCTGCTTCACAGGCGATACCCAACAGGGCGCCGCAGGGACGGTCAAGTTCCACCCCCAGCATCAGGCCCTGCCCACGGACCTCCTTGACCCCGGAATGTGAACCCAGTTCGCGTTGGAGCTCTGCCTTCAACTGCGCGCCGACCGATTCCGCATGGGCCAACAGGCCATCTTCTTCCATGATGCGCAGCGTTTCAACGCCCGCACGCATAGCCAGGGGGTTGCCGCCAAAGGTGGTGCCGTGGTTGCCAGCTTGCAAGATCCCGGCCGCCTTGGGGCCACAGACCACCGCCCCAATGGGCACACCCGAGCCCAAGCCCTTGGCCAACGGCATCACGTCTGGAACCACGCCTGCCCATTGATGGGCAAACCACTTTCCCGTGCGGCCGATGCCGCACTGCACCTCATCGAGCATCAACAGCTTGTCGTGTCGGTCACACAAGCCCCGCAGGCCCTGCAAGAAGTCGATGCGCGAAGGGTTCACACCGCCTTCGCCCTGTATTGTTTCCAGAAAGACAGCCGTGATGCAGGGGTGTTCGGAAAACGCCTGCTCCACGGCAGCCAGGTTGTTTAGCGGCACCCTCACGAAGCCGCCCACCAAGGGGCCGAAGCCGGCATGGATCTTGGGGTTGGCTGTGGCTGACAGCGTGGCCAACGACCGGCCGTGAAAGGCACGCTCGAACACGAGGATTTCGGGGTTGGTGTTGCCACGGTCGTGGCCGAACTTGCGCGCAATCTTGATGGCGGCTTCGTTGGCCTCTAGCCCCGAGTTGCAGAAGAAGGCGTTGCTCATGCCGGAGAGTTCGCAGAGCCGAGCGGCCAGGGCCTCCTGCAGCGGAATGTGCACATAGTTAGAGGTGTGGATGAGCTTGGCCACTTGGTCTTGCAGCGCCGCCACCAGGCCTGGATGCGCATGGCCCAAGGTGTTGACGGCGATACCGCCCAGGGCATCCAGATATTGGCGCCCATGCGTGTCCCAGGCGCGGCAGCCCCGGCCGTGGGTGAGTGCAATCGGCAAGCGGCCGTAGGTCATCATCACATGGGGCTGGTCCGTGGGGGCGGTGGTGTTCATGAAAATTCCCTTAAGGCATTCAGGATTCTAGTGTTGGGGGTGTGCCGGGCCTAGGCGGAGCCGTGAAGTGCCGCGCTGCAACACGGCAAGGACTGATCCTGGGATGGCTAGCCAGCACTGCATCATCGAACGCACCGCAGACGGCTGGCCTTCGCGGCATCTAGCCCATGGCTTGGGACTTCGTGACGAGGCTTGCGCGCGACGAAGGTACGCAGGTGCACGAGGCTTGAGGCCTGAGGTCTGGGTCGGCCCCGTCCTGTGTTGTCGGCAAGGGTGGGTGTGGTTTAAGGGCATGGGCTTGCAGAAACGACAAAGGCCCGCGCAGCGGGCCTTTGATAACAAGCGCGGAGGGCTTGGATCAGGCAGCGGCCATCGCCTTGACCTTGGCGGAGAGTCGGCTCTTGTGGCGGGCAGCCTTGTTCTTGTGAAATATGCCCTTGTCAGCTACCGAGTCAATCACGCTTTGGGCCAGCTTGAACAGATCAGCAGCTTTGGACTTGTCACCGGCCACCGCAGCCTTTTGAACGTTTTTGATCACGGTGCGAAATTTTGAGCGCAGCGCCGAGTTGGCCGCGTTGAGCTTGACATCCTGGCGGGCGCGCTTGCGGCCCGAGGCAACCCGGACGGTCTTCTTGGCTTTTGAGGTGGTGGCCATTCTTGATACGTTGCGGTTTTAATCAGCCCATGAGTATAACAAAAACCGGCCGCAGTGCGCGGGGTTTCTATAATCGATCTCGCTGATGAATCTGCTCAAGGCCGCCTCCACCGTTTCGCTGCTGACCCTGGCATCGCGCGTGACCGGACTGGCGCGTGAGTGGGTAGTGGCCACACAGTTTGGGGCCAGCGCCTGGACAGACGCCTTCAATGTGGCCTTTCGAATTCCCAACCTGTTGCGGCGCCTGTTTGCCGAGGGGGCGTTCTCCCAGGCTTTCGTGCCCTTGTTGGGACAGGTCAAGGCGCGCGAAGGTGACGCCGCCACACGCAGCTTGGTGGATGCAGTGGCCAGCGTGCTGGCCGCTGCGCTGGTGGTCACGGTGCTGGTTGGCGTGGCAGGCGCGCCGGTGCTGGTGTGGTTGGTGGCCTCGGGCTTGGCTGAGCTTAGCGAAGCGGTACTCATGACGCGCCTGATGTTTCCATACATTGGGTTCATGGCCTTGGTGGCCTTGGCCGCGGGCGTGCTCAACACGTATGGCCATTTCGCTACTCCAGCGGCCACACCGGTCTTGCTCAACCTGTGCGTCATTGCAGCGGCGCTGCTGGCAGGCCCTTACATGGGCGGCCTTGGTCTGCACCCGGTTTATGCCTTGTGCCTTGGGGTCATGGTTGGTGGCGTCTTGCAACTGGCCCTTCAATGGCCGGCCTTGAGACGGCTGCACATGGTGCCTAGCCTGGCCCTGAGCCCGGCTGCGCTTCGGCGAGCCTGGGCGCATCCAGGCGTGGGCCGGGTGCTCACGCAGATGGCGCCGGCGGTGTTGGGGGTGTCGGTGGCCCAATTGTCGTTGCTGATCAACACCCTGATCGCGTCGTACCAAGGGCCCGGGGCCATCAGTTGGCTCACCTATGCCGATCGCCTCATGGAGTTTCCCAGCGCCCTGCTGGGGGTGGCGCTAAGCGTTGTGTTGCTGCCGCAGTTGTCAGCGGCCCAGGCACAGGGACAGGCGCAGCGTTACGCCGATTTGCTTGACTGGGGGTTGCGTCTGGTGGTGCTGCTGGCCCTGCCCAGTGCCTTGGCGCTGGCATTGTTCGCGCAGCCCTTGGTGGCAGTGCTGTTCCACTACGGCGCGTTCACTGCGGTCGACGTGCTGCGCACACAGGGTGCGCTCATGGGATACGGGGTAGGCCTGGTGGGGCTGATTGCGGTGAAGATTCTGGCCCCCGGTTTTTATGCCCGCCAGGACATCCGAACCCCGGTGCGCGTTGCGGTGTTGGTGCTGGTGCTGACCCAAGTGTTCAACGCGGCCTTGGTACCGCAATTGGGCGTAGCCGGCTTGGCCTGGTCGATCGGTTTGGCCGCACTGGTCAACGCGGCGTGGCTGCTGTGGGGCTTATACCGGTGTGGTGCCTGGCAACCCTCACCGGGTTGGGGCCTGTACCTGTTGAAGGTCGCCGTGGCGTGCAGCTTGCTGGGGGCCGTGTTGGGGGTGGGCGCAGTGGCGGTTGATTGGCTGGGCCTGCAGGCGCAGCCCTGGGTGCGCGCAGCTTGGCTGGCCCTGCTGCTCTTGGGTTCGGGTGCGCTCTACCTGGCGGCCCTAGCAGCCATGGGCCTGCGCCGCTCGGCGTTCAGCCGCAGCGCCTGATCGGCAGCAGCAGGCCGCCTTACACTTCAAGCCGCATGTGTGCCGCCCCATTGACTGCCCAGCGCGCCCGGCTCGAGTACTTCCGCACGCTCGTGGCCGACGATGAGCACTTCATTCTTTTGGAAGCTGCTGCATCGGTAGCGCAAGACGAAGACCCCGCAGTCGACGCGATGGCCGTGGTGGCCCAGGTGGACGATTTGGCCATGCGCCTGGCGCGTCGTTTGGCGCCCGATGCAGCTGCGCAGCAGCGGCTGCGCTTGCTCAACCACTACTTTTTCAAAGAGCTGGGCTTTGGCGGCAACGTCAATGACTTCTATTCGCCGGCCAATAGCCACCTGCATCAGGTGTTGCAGACCCGGCGCGGTATTCCCATCACACTGGCCCTGGTTTACCTGGAGATTGCCCGTACCGTGGGCTTGAAGGTGCAGGGCATCTCCTTCCCTGGCCACTTTCTGGTCAAGTGCAGCCTGCCACAAGGGGAGGTGATCATCGACCCCATGACCGGCCGCTCGCTGTCCCGAGATGAACTCGACGAGCGCCTACTGCCCTATCGGCAGCAGCGCGGCCTGGTGGGGGAATACGAGGTGCCGCTGGGCCTGTTCCTGCAGGCCGCTTCGCCGCGTGAAATTCTGGCCCGCATGCTGCGCAACCTGAAGGAGATTCACCGGGCCGGTGAAGACTGGGTGCGCCTGAAGCAGGTGATGGACCGGCTGGTGCTGGTGGTGCCCGAGGATTGGTCTGAACGCCGTGACCTGGCCTTGGTGTACGCCGAACTGGAGCAGTGGGCGCAGGCCGCAGAGGCCCTGGCGCGCTACCTCCAGGAATGCCCGCAGGCCGAGGACGCACACGCCCTGCGTGATCGATTGCAGGAACTGCAGCGCATGGCCCGGCTGCATTGAAAGGGCCCCATGAACCCCGACTGGTTGTCACGTACCTGGCGTTGGGCGCTGCTGGCCCTGCTGCTGGGATTGGTGTTGTGGCTGCTGGCCCCTGTTTTGGCCCCCTTCGCGGTGGCTGCGGTGCTGGCCTATGTCCTGGCCGCCCCGGTCGGTGCCTTGCAGGCCCGCGGTATGCCGCGCCTGCTGGCGGTGCTGCTGGTCGAGGCCGTGGCCTTATTGGCCTTGCTCGGCCTGCTGCTCTTGCTGGTGCCCGTGCTGCTGCACGAACTACCCTTGCTGGGCGAACAGGTGCCCCGACTGGCCTTGCGTTTTAACGAGACCGTGGTGCCCGTGTTGGCCCGTTTGGGCGTGGAATTCAGCCTGGATGTGGCTGCCATCAAGGCTCTGGTGCTCAAGGTGTTTGGTGGCAATGCGGAAGAGTTGATCACGGCGGCCCTGAGTTCCCTTCGTATTGGTGGCAGCGTGGCCCTGGCCGTGGTGGGCTACTTGGTGCTGGTTCCCGTGGCGCTGTACTACCTGCTGATGGATGCACGCCGCTGGTCGATCTGGGCCGCTACGCTGGTCCCGCCGCGGCTGCGCCCGTCGGTGTTCGGTTTTGCACGTGAGTGCGACGAACTCCTGAGCCATTACCTGCGTGGGCAGGTGCTTGTGATGCTGGCCTTGGCGGTGTACTACGCTGGTGCGCTGATGATCCTGGGCTTCGACCTTGCGTTGCCAGTGGGCCTGTTCACGGGGCTGGCCATCTTCGTCCCCTACTTGGGCTTCGGGGTGGGCTTGGTGCTGGCCTTGTTGGCCGGGGTGCTGCAGTTTGGCCCCATCGCGGGCGCGGTCATGGTATTGGTCGTTTACGGAGTGGGGCAGGTGCTCGAGAGCTTTTTGCTGACTCCACGCTGGGTGGGCAAGCGCATAGGCTTGAGCCCCTTAGCCGTCATCTTTGCGCTCTTGGCCTTTGGACAGCTGTTGGGTTTTGTGGGAGTGCTGGTGGCCCTGCCCGCTGCTGCGGTGCTGCTGGTGTTGTTGCGCAGGGCCCAGACGCTGTATTTCGACAGCAAGCTCTACCGAGGTTGAGCCTTGCGGCAATTGGCGCTGGATATTGGGCTGGCTACAGCCCCAGATTTCGACAGCTTCATTGCCTTGAGCAACGAGGCGGCGGTGCAGGCTTTGCTTGGCCTGAAGCCTGGCGGTGCACCCATTTACCTGTGGGGCCCAAGCGGGAGCGGCAAGACCCACCTGTTACAGGCCTTACAGGCGCGTGCCCAAAGGGAGCGTCAGGCGGTGGCCTGGTTCGATGCGGCCCATGCAGACCCCCCACCCGTTGAACGGGGGGTGCAATGGCTGCTGATGGACCAAGCCGAGCTGTGGTCGCCGGCTCAGCAGCAAATGGCCTTCAGCGCCTTTGTGCACGCCAGTGCCCTGGGCGCTGCCGTGGTGGCTGCAGGCCGCTTTCCGCCAGTGGACCTGCCCATACGCGAGGACATCCGCAGCCGCCTGGGATGGGGTTTGGTGTTGTCCTTGTGGCCTTTGGGAGAATCAGACCTGCGACACGCCCTGCAAGGCGAAGCGTCGAGGCGAGGATTGCGCCTGGGTGACGAGGTGCTGGACTATGCGCTCAAGCGCCTGTCACGCGACCTCAAAAGCCTGACCGGACTGTTAGATCGATTCGACCGCTATGCCCTGCAGCATCAGCGTCCGCTGACGGTGCCCCTGCTGCGGCAGATGCTGGACGAAGAACCATGAACCTGACCCTGTTCGACCTCGATGGGACCCTGATTGAAATCGACAGCGACCACGCCTTTGGCGACTTCATGGTGCAAAACGAGTGGGTCGACCCGGTTGACTTCAAGCGGCGCAACGACGCCTTTTATGCCGACTATCAAGCCGGCCGCCTGAACCTGCCCGCCTATGTGGCCTTCGCCACAGCCGGCTGGCGCCAGCGGCCGCTGGCGCAAAGCTTGGCGCTGCGTGAGCGCTTCATGCGCGAGGTGATGCGCCCGGCTTTGCGCCCGGGTGCGAAGTCACTTGTCGAGCAGCACCGACAGGCCGGCGACTTGATGGCCATCGTCACCGCCACCAACGAGTTCGTCACCGAACCCATTGCACAGGCCTTTGGCATTGAGCACCTGATTGCTCTGCAACTGCAGCGCGACGCAAATGGCCAGACCACCGGCATGATCCGGGGCACACCCACCTTCCGCGAAGGCAAGATTACCCGGGTCCTTGATTGGCTGAGCGGCCTGGGCCACACATCAGGACGTGAGGGCTTTGATCGCGTCACCGTCTACAGTGACTCGATCAACGACCTTCCCCTGCTCGAGTGGGCCACCCACCCAGTGGCCACCAACCCCGCACCGTCGCTGGCCGACGTGGCTCAACAGCGAGGCTGGCCCATACTTCGGCTCTTCACATGATCAAGCGTTTCATCAGCAAGCTGCTGGGCAAGCCTGAGATCACCACTGCCAGCGGCATCCCCTTAGGCCGCCGGGTGGAACTCACCGCTCAAGAGCACAGTATTGACCCGGAATTGGTCGACGAGCGTGCGGTACACGTGGTCACCACGCTTAAGAATGCAGGATTTGAAGCCTATGTCGTGGGCGGCGCTGTGCGCGACTTGCTGGTCGGGCGACGACCCAAGGACTTCGATGTGGCCACCAACGCCACACCTGAGCAGGTCAAGTCTCTGTTTCGCCGGGCCTTTATCATCGGCCGGCGCTTTCGCATCGTGCATGTCATTTTTGGGCGTGGCCGAGACCACGAGGTGATTGAGGTCTCCACCTTCCGCGCTTACTTGGACGTCGCTGCAGCGGACCAGGTTGATGGCAATGAGCGCACCGCCAAGGGCGAATTGGCTGGCAAGAGCCATGCGGTCGACGCCAGTGGCCGGGTGCTGCGCGACAATGTTTGGGGACCGCAAATTGAAGACGCTGCCCGGCGCGACTTCACCATCAATGCTCTGTACTACGACCCGGTCACACGGGTGGTGGTGGACTACCACAAGGGCTTCAACGATGTGCGCAAACGGGTGCTGCGCATGATTGGCGAGCCCGCCAGCCGATACCGCGAAGACCCGGTGCGCCTGCTACGTGTGGTGCGGTTTACTGCCAAGCTGGGATTCGAAATCGACAGGACCACAGCCAAGCCGATGAAGGCTGCAGCAGCCCTTTTGGCCAGCGTGCCCGCTTCTCGGCTGTTTGACGAGATGATCAAGCTGCTGCAAACCGGGCATGCCTTGGCCAGCATAGAGGCCATCCGCCGCTTTGAATTGCGTGGTGTGTTCCCGATTCTGGATGTGGCACTGGAACACCCGGCCGACTCCTTTGCGGCGCGCTTTGTTGAATTGGCACTGGCTGACACCGATCGGCGAGTGGGTGAAGACAAGCCGGTCGCCCCAAGCTTCTTGTTGGCCTGCCTGTTGTGGGACGAGGTGCGCCAGCGCTGGCAGGCCTTCAAGGATGAAGGCACACCTGCCGTGCCCGCCCTGCAAGCAGCCATTGTTGCGGTGTTTGATGAGCGCATCGGCGACATCTCTGGGCGCGGTAAGCTGGGCTCAGACATGCGCGAGATTTGGCTGATGCAGCCGCGCTTTGAGCGGCGCAGCGGCAGCGGACCGGCCTCACTTGTGGATCAACCCCGTTTCCGGGCCGCCTTCGATTTCCTAAGGCTGCGGGCCGATGTGGATGAGGTGCCCACTGAACTGGCTGAGTGGTGGGAAGACTACTCTTTGGGGTCCGACGACGAACGAGAGGCCTTGATTGCCGCGGTGCGGCCTCATCCCGGCCCACGGCGCGTGCGGTCTGGCCGGTCCGAACCCGCGTCCAATGGCCAGTCGCCCCAAGCCCGAAGCGCTCGGGGCGCGCCTTCCCGCGAGGCCAACCAGGCCCAGGCAGTCGGTGTGTCTGGGCTGTCTGGCCAAGCAGGCGTGCGAGGCGAGGAGCCCGCCGATGGGCCTGCGGGTGCGCTCAATGCTGGGCTTTCTGATGGGCCGCGTAGGCTGCGGCGCCGCCGCCGTTCTGGGGGTGGTTCTGGCCCCGGTGATGGAACGCAGCTGGCTTAAGTCCTTACACGACGCATGCAGTGGTAACACCAGATGCATAACGCCGCACAGCAGGACGCACCAACTGGGCCGGCAGAGTGGGTCGTCGTGGGACTGGGCTCTAACCTCGGCGATGCGCGCCAACACCTGAGCGCTGCGGTGCGCGGCCTGTGCGACTTGGAAGGCAGCCTGGGCCTGAAGACCTGGGGCGTCTCGCCGTTGTACCGTAGCCATCCCTGGCAGCACCAGGGCCCAGACTTTCTCAACGCGGTGGTGGTGCTGCAAGGGACGGGCGACGAGCAGGCGCCCTATGCGCTCCTGCGTGCGCTGCAGATCCTTGAGGCCTCACGCGGGCGTGAGCGTCCCTACCAATATGCGCCCCGAACCCTGGACCTGGACCTCATCCTGTTCGGGCATCGGATCTTGAACACCCCAGATCTGGTGTTGCCGCACCCCCGGGCGTTGCAACGGGCCTTTGTGCTGCAGCCCCTGCTTGACCTGCTGCCCCGTGTCGACTGGCCCGGTTTGGGCACGGCCTGGGTTCATAGGCTCAGGGCCCTGGAGGATCCACCGCTTGAGCGGCTGGCGGACCCACCATGGGCCTGAGCTAGGCACCCAGCAGGGCCTCGAATGCCCGTTGGCCTACAAATGAAACAGTGGCCATCAAGGCGGTAGCACCCAACATCAAGGCCAAGATGACACCCAGCACGGGTCCCCAGGCGGTGGGCACTGGGCCCCATTCGGGGTGATGGCGTTGAGCCCAACGCTCGTCAGATGTCAGCCCGTGCACGATGGCTGTCAGCATGGCCGCGCTGATGGTCAGGCCCAGGCAGGGCAATAGCAGGGTGGCCAATCGATCGTCCACCCCAAGCGTGTTAACGCGCTGTACCCCTACCAGCCCAAGAAATGCTGCCGCGGCGTGCAGCCATCCCCAGGGGTCGGTCATGCCGCGCAGGTAAAAGCGGTGCAGGCCGAAGAAGCCCCCTAGCACCGCGGCCCAGGTGGTCAGGGTCTTGGAGTGCAGGGGGGTGGTGGGGTGTGAGTCTCGGTTGCTCATCGAACGCCACCGGCGCCAGCGCCTTGCTCGGCTCCGGGCCCGAGGGCCCGCTGCATCAACACCACATTCAGCCAGCACCCGAATTTCCAACCAGCATGCTTCAGCTCGCCAGCATGTTCAAAGCCGCAGCGGCGGTGTACCCCGATGGAAGCCTTGTTTTGTGCGTCGCCGATCACGGCCAGGAGTTGGCGCGCACCCAGCGCGGTGCAGCGCGCCACCAGCTCGGCCAGTAGCAGCCGACCCAAGCCCTGGCCCTGGGCATCGGGCGCTAAGTAGATGGAGTCTTCCAAGAAGAAGCGGTAGGCAGGCCTTGGGCGAAAGGCGTTGGCATAGGCGTAGCCCAGAACCTTCCCCTGCGATTCGGCCACCAGCCACGGCAAACCCTTGGCCAACACATCCGCGTACCGACGCTTGACCTCCTGCAGCGGTGGAGCTTCCAGTTCAAAGGTACCGGTGCCGTGCTGCACCGCATGGGCGTAGATGGCCTGCACAGCGGTCAGGTCTTGGGCTGTGCAGGGGCGAATCAGGGCCGCGGGGAGGTGGTCAGGCATCGAAGGGCTGCGCAGGCGAGACAAAATCGTATAATAAAAGGCTTCGGTGATTGGTCCCCTGCCGTACCCCCGCCGTCGGGCCTATGCAAGCCTGTCTGCAACGGTGGCGAGGGGGCGTATCTACGGTCACCACCGCGGCCTCGGTTAAACCGGGGCTATCCCGCCGGGGTTCGAAACGTGTCTCAGTCGAATCCTTGCACCATTCCCGTGTTCAAGGAATTTTCATGGTCGTCATTCGACTGGCTCGTGGCGGCGCCAAAAAGCGCCCCTTCTACAACATCGTTGTCGCTGACTCGCGCAACCGCCGCGATGGTCGTTTCATCGAGCGCGTGGGTTTTTACAACCCCGTGGCCTCCGGCGCTGCCGAAGGCCTGCGTGTTTCGATGGACCGCATCAACCACTGGGCGGGTGTGGGTGCCCAACTGTCCCCGGCGGTGACCCGCTTGGTGGACGTGGCACGAAAGTCGGCTCAGGCCTGAGCGGCTGCTGGCGCTTGGGCGCCAGGTCGGCCATTGCCTTACCCATGAGGGCCTGGTCAGATTCGCTCCTGAGCATCGGCCATTGGCTGCCTGGCCACCGAGCGACCGCTAAGCAAGCCTCAGCCCCGAGCACGTTTGGTGTCCGGGGCTTTTTCTTTGCACGCCCGAGGGCTGAGCGGCTCCAGTTCCTGCCCTTCTGTCGTTTTCCATGATGGCTAGCGAACCCTCCACACCCAAATGGCCTGATGACGCTGTCGAAGTCGCGGTGGTCACGGGTGCCTGGGGTATCAAGGGCGGTATCCGACTCAAGCCTTTCTCATCGGACCCCCTGGCGCTCTTTTCCAGCAAGCGCTGGTACTGGCAAGGGCCACCTGGGATGACGGCAGCTCAGCAAGAGCGGCTGTCGGTGCTGGAGCAACCGCTGCGGGTGGCCTCGGCGCGAGAACAAGGTGAGGGCATCGTGGCCTTGATTCAGGACCTCGCCGACCGCGATCTTGCACAAGCCTGCAAGGGCCTGCGGCTGTTCGTGAGGCGCAGCAGTTTTCCCACTACCCATGAGGACGAGTACTACTGGGTGGACCTGCTGGGTTTGCAGGTCAATAACCGCCGGGGCGACATCTTGGGCACGGTGGTCGGTCTGATGCAGACCGGGCCCCACTCGGTGCTGCGGATTGAATCGGTGGATGCAGCCACGGGGCAAACCATCGAGCGCTTGGTACCCTTTGTGCAGGCTTATGTGGATTCGGTGGATCTGGGCGGCAATCGCATCCAGGTCGACTGGGGCCTGGACGACTGAGGCGGGCCAGGTATGCCGCGATTTGATGTGATCACCCTCATGCCCGAATTGTTCGGGCCTCACCTCAGCCATGGGGTCACTCGCCGTGCCTACGAATCCGAAGCGGTGCAGGTCAGGGTGTGGCCGTTGCGCGAGCATGCCCACGGACCCTACAGGCGGGTGGACGACCGGCCCTTCGGCGGTGGGCCGGGCATGGTGATGCTGGCCGAGCCCTTGCACCGTTGCATCCAGGCCATTCGGGCCGACCGCATGGCTGACGATGGCGCACCGCTGATCCACTTCACGCCGACCGGGCGTCCCCTAACGCAGACCCTGGTGAGGGACCTCGCGCGGGGCCCCGGCGCCGTGCTCTTGTGTGGCCGATACGAAGGGGTCGACCAGCGCTTGCTGCAACGGCATCAGGCCCTGGACCTGAGCGTCGGTGACTTCGTTTTGTCTGGTGGCGACCTGCCGGCATTGTTGTTGATGGACGCGGTGGCGCGTTTGCAGGATGGTGTATTGCACGCCCCCACATCACACCAACAGGACAGTTTCGAGGGCGACGGTCTGCTCGAGGGCCCACACTACAGCCGGCCTGAGTTTTGGCCAGAGGGGGGGCAGCACCAGTCCGTTCCGCCTGTCTTGTTGTCTGGTCACCATGGCGACATCCAACGGTGGCGGCGTTCGCAGGCACTCGAGATCACAGCCAGGCGCCGACCCGACCTCATTGAGGCGGCCCGAGCTGCGGGCCGGCTGAGCGCTGACGATGAGCGTATTCTGTCCGCGTTGTACAATCGAGGGCTCTGATCCTCTGGCTGGGGCTATACATTCCCTTCAACATCCCGGGCGCATGATCAACGGAGCCCTCATGGACCTAATCCAAGCACTTGAGCAGGAAGAGATTTCCCGCCTGAACAAGACCGTTCCTGCATTCGCCCCTGGCGATACAGTCGTCGTCAATGTCAACGTCGTTGAAGGCACTCGCAAGCGTGTGCAGGCCTACGAAGGTGTGGTGATTGCCAAGCGCAACCGTGGCCTGAACAGCAGCTTCATCGTGCGCAAAATATCTTCGGGCGAGGGCGTTGAGCGGACCTTTCAGCTCTACAGCCCCCTCATCGCGGGAATTGAGGTCAAGCGTCGCGGCGACGTTCGCCGCGCCAAGCTGTACTACCTGCGCCAACGCAGCGGCAAGTCCGCCCGCATCAAAGAAAAGCTCGCCTGAGCGCAGCGAACGGGGGCGCCAGAGCGCCGGCGGCGCGCGGCAAAACGGTGAGCTTTTATTCAAAGCTCGCCATTGGTTTTTTGGGTCCATGGACAATACGCCGTGCGTTCCCCGCTGATCATCGACCCACGGTCTGTGCCCATCATCGGGGTAGACGAACACCTGCCCGCTTTGAACGCGACCCACTGGGAGCCCCTCGCATTAGCCGCTCAGTTGGCTTGCTCGCAAGGCTGGGTGCCTCCGCTGGGCGGTGATGGTGGCGTGACCCGGGGTGACACTGAGCTGCGCGCTGCAGCAGTATTGATGGCTTTGGTGCGCCGTCCTGAAGGCTTGACAGTGCTGTTGACCCAACGCACCGCCCATCTAAAAGCACATGCGGGCCAGATCAGCTTCCCAGGCGGACGCCTTGAAGCAGATGACGCCAGCGCTTCAGCCGGGGCGCTGCGTGAGGCGCAGGAAGAGGTGGGCTTGGCACCTGAGGCGGTGGAGGTGTTGGGGCAGCTGCCTGCATACCGGACGGTTACCGCCTTCGAAGTTACGCCGGTGCTTGCCTGGGTGCAGCCGCCCCTGAACCTCAAACCTGATCCGCACGAGGTTCAAGATATCTTCGAGGTGCCCTTGGATTTCTTAATGAACCCGGCCCACCATCGCCGCCACTGTGCGGTGCTGCAAGACCGGACGCGGCAATTCTTATCGATGCCCTGGAGGGGTCGGGGCCTGTCGGGGGAAGAACGCGAATTTTTCATCTGGGGTGCGACTGCGGCGATGCTGCGCAATCTCTATCACCTGCTGGCACGGCCGCTATCATCGCGCGCATGAGCTTCTTCACCGTCCTGTTTGCGCTTCTGCTGGAGCAGCTGAAGTCGCTGCCGCGGGATACCCGGGTGCACGATGCAGCGGTCACCTGGTGCAGCTGGATGGCGCGTAACTTCGACGCGGGTCAGCCTCAGCACGCCCGAGTGGTGTGGTGGTTGTCGGTCGCTACACCCGCGGTTCTAATCTGGGTGGTGCACCTGTCGGTAGCCAGGTTTAGCCTGCTCTTGGCCCTGGTGCTCAACGTGGGGGTGCTCTATCTCACCTTGGGCTTTCGCAGCTTCAGCCACTACATCACCGACATACGCCGGTGCTTGGAGCGCAACGATGAAGCCACTGCGCGGCAGCTGCTGTCCGACTGGCTGCACCTGGATGCTTTGGAGCTGCCGCAGACCGAGCTCTTGCGCCATGTCATTGAGCATGGCCTGTTGGCAGCTCACCGGCACGTCTTTGGCGTGTTCTTCTGCTTTGTCTTCATGGCCGCGCTGGGCTTCGGTGCGGCCGGGGCTGTTTTTTACCGCATGTCCGAGTTCATGAGTCGCTATTGGGCCTACCAGAGCAACAGCCTGCAGGCGCCGACCAATGAAGAGCTTCGCCGTGTGTCCAATGAGTACTTCGGGGCGGTCGACTTCGTTCCCTCGCGTTTGACGGCTTTTGGCTTTGCCGTGGTGGGCAACTTTGAAGAGGCGATCAACGGCTGGCGGCGCGACGCGCAGCTGTGGCATCACGGCAATGAAGGGGTGATCCTGGCGGCGGCAGCCGGTGCCTTGGGTGTGCAGCTTGGCGGCTACGCGGCTCCCGGTATCACGCCTGACCGCTCCAAAACATTTTCCACCGGTGTGGCCGCTGATGCGGCGGACTCGACCGCTTCCACGCCAGGTGTGCCGGTACAGCTGGCCCACCTGCGCAATGTGGCGGCGCTGGTTTGGCGCTCGGTGGTCTTGTGGATGTTGATTTTGGTCCTGATGACCTTGGCCAACCTGGCGGGCTAGTGCCGTGGCCGTTGAGCAGAGGTGGCCCTACCAACGCTGAGTCTGCAGCTCCTGCAGAATCTCCAGATAGATGCGGTGCCGTTGTGCACTGATACGACCATCGCTCACCGCAGCTGTGACCGCGCAGTAGGGCTCCTGACGATGCTGGCAGTTGTGAAAGCGACATTGGCCCAAGACTGGTTGGAAGTCACGCATGTGCCGCCCCAGGTCAGCAGCGGGTATTTGCTGCAAGCCAAACTCTTGAAAGCCGGGTGAATCGATCAGGGCACCTGAGCGGCTTTCGTCCAACCAATGCCAAAGGGTGTGGGTGGTGGTGTGCCGGCCAGCCTGTAAGGCTTGCGACAGTGCACCCACACGAGATTGCGCCTGGGGTACCAGCAGGTTGACCAGGGAGCTCTTGCCGGTGCCGCTTGCCCCCAACAGCAGGGTGGTGCGGCCGTGCAGGCGTGGAGCCAGTTGGCGCAGGCTGTCCGGGCCTTGATGCTTGACCGACAACTCCAGCAGGGGGGTGCCCATGGCCACATAGGGCTGAAGGCGGTCACGCGCTACGGCCGCGTCGGGCAGGTCGGTCTTGTTGAGTACGATCAACAGCTCAATATCAGCGGCCTCGGCTGCCACCATCGCCCGGGTCAGTTGCGACTCGCTGAACAGCGGTTGGCTGGCCACTAGCATCAGGACTTGATCGAGGTTGGCAGCGAAGGACTTGCTGCGCATCAAGTCTTGGCGATGCATCAGGTTGCGCCGAGGTTGCAGCGATTCGATCACCGCTTGTGTTTCGCCACCGCTTTGGGTGGTGTTCCACTGCACACGATCGCCCACCACCGCATCGCTGCGCTTGCCTCTGACCTGGGCCTGCAGACGCAGACCATCCTCGGTTTCCAAAGTGAAGTGGCGTCCAAAGGCCGCCACAATCAAGCCGAAAGGCACTACAACTCGTCAACCTGCGCAGCGCAGATCAGATCTTTGAGCGTCAGACCGCCAGCTGAGTGGGTGCTCCACTGTACGTGACATCGGTTATAGCCCACCTGCAGATCGGGATGGTGGTCGCCGCGGTGGGCGATCCAGGCCACGGCGTTCACAAATGCCATGGTGGCGTGGTAGTCGGTGAAGGAATAGCCACGCTGCAGCACCTGGCCCTGCACCTGCCAACCGTCGAGCAGACTCACCAGGCCCTCAAGCTCGGAATTGTGCAGGCGTTGGTCCGGCGTGCGGCGGACGTCCAAGCGGGCTAGTTGCTTTGCGGTACTGGGTGGTGCTGCGCCCACCGTTTGGGAATGCGCAGCGGGTGTGGAATCAGTCATGTGGCAGTGGGTGTGGGGATGGGTTGAAGTTGGCCGAGTGCCTGCAAGCGCTGTACAGCCGGTGGGTGGCTGTACTGAAAGCGCACGACCCAGGGATCGGGTGTCAGGGTCGCGGCATTGTCCGTGTGCAGTTTCACCAAGGCCGAAGCCAATGCGCTGGGGTCGGCTTGTGAGGCTGCAAAGGCATCCGCTTGGAACTCCTGGCGGCGCGACCACCACGCGGCCAAAGGCCCCAGCAAGAACAGCGCAGTGGGCAGGGTCAGGGAAAAAAGCGCCAAGGCCAGCCCATCATTGGGCGCCAGCAGGTTGGGCTGTACACCCAGACCCAGGTAGAAGCCGCTCCATTGCGAGGCAGCCCCCAACAGCCAAAGGCCCAGCAGGCTCATTGCGAGCATCAGCACCAGGCGTTGGATCACATGCCGATGCCGGAAGTGCCCCAGTTCGTGCGCCAGCACCGCCTCGACCTCCTGCGGCGATAGGGTCTTGAGCAGCGTGTCGAAGAACACCACCCGTTTGGCGCGGCCCAGGCCAGTGAAGTAGGCGTTGGCATGGGCCGATCGACGGCTACCGTCCATCACCAGCAGGTCCTGTGCATCAAACCCGCACCGTTGCATCAGTTGGCGCACCCGTGCCTCCAGCACCTGGTCGTTTAGGGGAGCAAAGCGGTTGAACAGTGGGGCAATCCAGGTTGGAACCACCACCATCATGAGCAGCTGAAAGCAAGCCAGGACTGCAAAGGCCCACAGCCACCATTCCGGGCCCGCCTGGCCCATCAGCCACAACACGACCGCAAGCACGGGCGTCATCAGCGCTGCGCCGAGCATCATGCCCTTCAGCGCGTCGCCAGCGTAGTCTTTCAGCGTCATGCGGTTGAAGCCAAAGCGTTGTTCGACGCCAAAATGGCGGAGCAGGTCCAGTGGCGCATCGGCCAGTGCGCTGATCAGGGTGATGGCCAACACGAGGGCGATCTGGTAGCTCAGGGCCGTGGTGGGCGAGGGCATGGGGTCATGGATCCAGCTTCTGAGTGCATGGTTGAGGGCGTCTAGCCCACCCAGCAGGGTCCAGGCGAGCAAGACTGCAGCCCCCGTCAGCACTGCGGCGGCTTCGAGCTGCGCCTTGGCACTGCTGTAGTCGGCAGCCTTTTGGTGGTCGGCCAGGCCAACTCTGTGGGAGAACGCACTGGGTACCTGGCCGCGGTGGCTTTGAACATGGCGAACCTGGCGGGCCAGCAGCACCAGGCGCAGCACCGCCTGCGTCGTCACCAGGGCAGCGAAGACCCAGCTCAGCATCGGAATCGGGTGGCCAAGGGGCGTCAAATCCATGTCGATAGTGTAGGCCTGCGACAATCCCCACGCCCAAGCCGTGACATCCACCCATGACCGAAAACACCTTAGCCATCGACGAACAGAACCTGATCTGGATCGATCTGGAAATGACGGGGCTATCGCCTAGCACCGACCGGATCATTGAACTTGGGGTGGTGGTGACCGATGCACAGCTGCAAGTTCGGGCGGAGGGCCCGGTGCTGGCCATTCACCAAAGCGATGCTGTTATGGGTGGCATGGATGCCTGGAACAAGGGCACCCATGGCAAGAGCGGCTTGATTGATCGTGTTCGTGCGTCAACCATCAATGAAGCGGCTGCACAGGCGCAGGTCATCCATTGGCTGGCCACGGTCGTGCCCAAGGGAAAGAGCCCGATGTGCGGGAACTCGATCTGTCAGGATCGCCGCTTTCTGGCGCACTACATGCCCGAACTGGAGCGCTTCTTTCACTACCGCAATTTGGATGTGAGTACCCTCAAGGAGTTGGCGCGCCGCTGGAAACCTCAGATTCTCGATGGCTTTAAGAAGGCGCAGGCCCACACCGCCCTGGCCGATATTCACGAGTCCATCGACGAGTTGGTGTACTACCGGCGGCATTTTTTGCTGCCCTGAATGGCGGCACGCCTCCAGCCCCGTCTCAGCCGTCTACAGCCAAGAGTTCGACTTCAAACACGAGGGTTGCGTTGGGCGGGATCACCCCGCCAGCGCCATCAGCACCATAGCCCAACTCGGGCGGAATCGTCAGCACACGCGTGCCGCCCACCTGCATCCCGGCCACCCCTTGGTCCCAGCCCTGAATCACCATACCGGCTCCAAGGCTGAACTCGAAGGGGTCGCCGCGGGACTTGCTGCTGTCGAACTGGCGGCCCCGGCCTTGATCGGCCATCGGGTCGTGCAGCCAGCCGGTGTAGTGGACGGTCACGTCATCGCCCGCATGGGCCGTGGTGCCATTGCCGACGATGAGGTCTTCAATCTGAAGGTCTTGGGAGTCTGCGCTCATGGAAATTCCGATTTGTTGAGGCGGGGATGGTAAGCGAGCGGGCCTGTGGCGGCAGTGGGACCATCCAGCGCCTAGCCCAGGCCTGGGTGGCCAGCTCCAGCCAGCGCTGCAGCTCCTGTGGTCCAGGGACTGTTTGAGCAGACGATGGTGCGAACGCCGCTTGCTCCTGTGGCGGTGACAACTTCAGGTCCAGCACCTGTGCAGCGGCCTGCAAGGTTTCCCATGGCCGGTTGACATCCACCGCTTGTGCGCCGGTCTGCTTGGATAACTTTTGCCCGTCTGCAGCCAAGACCAGGGGTGTGTGCAGGTAACGCGGTGTGGGGAGGCCCAACAGGCCTTGCAAGTGCTGCTGGCGTGGGGTGTTGTCTGCAAGATCTTCACCCCGAACGACATCGGTGATGCCTTGCTCAGCGTCATCGACCACGACTGCCAACTGATAGGCCCAAATGCCGTCGGCTCGGCGCACCACGAAGTCGCCCACCTCGGCCTGCAGGTCCTGCGACTGGGGACCCAAGCGACGGTCGAACCACGGCCACACACCCGGCACTTGCACCCGCCAAGCCCTTACGGTACGCCCGTTCAGACCTTCTCGGCAGGTGCCGGGATAGCGTGCGCTCGCGTGGCGCTCGTCGGGCATACCGTCCTGCGCCAGTGCCTGTTGAATGTCCAGGCGGCTGCAGGCGCAACCGTAAGCCCATCTGCCCTGCTGCAGGGAACGCCACGCGGCCTCATACCGCTCGGTCCTGCGAGATTGCCACTGCACCGATTCGTCAGAATGCAACCCCAGGCGGTCAAGTTGATGCAGGATGTGCTGATCCGCGCCCGGGCTGCATCGGGGCCAGTCGCTGTCTTCAATGCGCACCAGCCAGGTTCCGCCATGGGCCCGTGCATCCAACCAGCTGGCCAGCGCGGCCACCACCGACCCGGCGTGCAGTGGGCCCGAGGGCGTGGGCGCGAAGCGGCCCCTGTATGGGCTCAGCATGGAAGCGCGCGCCATGGGCTTCGGCGGCTGGGTAGCGGGTACCGAGCCATGGTGCTACGGGCGGGTCAGCTGATGGCTTGGGCTGACGCTCAGCACAAACGGCAGCTCCCCCAGCGGCTCGACAGCCACGCCCGGCACAGCGTTCAAGCCGTTCAAGGCAATCCCTAGAGTGAGGTCCGCTTGACCCGACAGCAGGGCCTCCCATGTGCCGGCCATCTCAGCGAGCAGGCGACGCCCTTCATACAGCAACTTCTGCCCCGCTGCGGTGAGCCAAGCTTGGCCTGACCTGCGGTCGAACAAGAGCACATCCAACGACTTTTCGAGTTGCCACAGCTTGCGGGTCAGCGCCGAGGGCACACGACCTAGCTCGCGCGCGGCAGGGGCGAAACTGCCGTTGCGCGTGATCGCATCCATCATCATGAGGGCCTGCGAAGTCAAGGTCAGGTGCTTGTCTGCCATGGCTTTATCTTATTTGAACGAGGGTTTCAAGGTCGGCGACCCAATCGCTCGTTGGTGGCGTTCTACAGTACGCACTTGCCGCAGCTACGTTTGCGCTGCGGCCTGCCCCACGAGCACGCCAATATGATGTACCTGCGCCGTTCCCAAGAGCGGGGCTACGCCGACCACGGCTGGCTTCGCAGTTTCCACAGCTTTTCCTTTGCCAGCTATCAAGACCCCCGCTTCGTATCCTGGGGCAATCTGCGTGTGATCAATGAAGACCGGGTCGCCCCGGGCACGGGCTTTGGAACCCACGGTCACCGCGACATGGAAATTATCAGCGTGGTGCTCAGCGGACGATTGGGCCACCAAGATAGCCTGGGCCACGGAACCACCATCGGGCCTGGCGAGGTGCAGCGCATAAGCGCTGGTCAGGGCATTCGCCACAGCGAATACAACCACCAGGCTGACCGTGAGACCCACTTCCTGCAGATCTGGTTTCTGCCCGACGCCCCTGGGGGTGATCCGGGTTATGAGCAGCGGGCTTTTCCAGACAACGATCAGCGAGGTCGCTTGCGTTTGCTGCTCAGCCCCGATGGGGACCTGGGCTCGGTATCCATGCGCGCCGGTGCACGTTTGTACAGCGGCTTGTTTGACGGGCCTGCCGAGTCGGCCCAACTGGCGTTGGCGGCCAATCGCCTGGCGTATGTGCACCTGGTCCGGGGGTCGATTCAAGCCAATGGTCAGACCTTGCAGGCCGGTGACGCCCTGATGGTGCGCGACGAGGCCGTGATGCACCTGTCCCACGGTGATGATGCGCACGTGCTGCTGTTTGATCTGGCCAGGCTTCCCGGAAGCGACTTAACGCCACAGGCTTAACAGCCCGGTATGGGGGCGCCTCACCGGCGGGGCGCGCGTATTCGAGCCCCGGTCGTGTGGTTGATCAGCGCTCTACCCGCCGGGCTTCTGGGTTGACGACATGGGTGGGTGTGCCAGCCAAGAAATTCAGCACGTTGTCGAAGGCCGACGAGAAGTACATCTCGTAGCTTTCGCGTTCGACATAGCCGATGTGAGGCGTGCAAATGGCATTTTCCAAGCGCAGCAAGGGGTGACCTGCCAAGGGCGGCTCGCTCTCGAACACGTCGACGGCGGCCATGCCCGGCCGTCCGCGGTTCAGGCCCGCCACCAGGGAACCATCGTCGATGAGTTCAGCTCGCGAGGTGTTAACCAGTATCGAGGTGGGCTTCATCAGCGACAGGTCGATCAGGTTGACGATGCCACGGGTGGTGCTGCTCAGGCGCAGGTGCAGGCTCAGCACATCGCTGTCACTGAAGAGCGCTTCGCGGCTGCTGGCGACGTCTAAGCCGTCGTCCAGGGCGCGTCGCCGCGACGCTTCACTGCCCCAGACCATCACCCGCATGCCGAAGGCCACGCCGTACTGGGCCACCATCGAGCCGATCTTGCCGTAGCCCCAGATTCCCAGGGTTTGGCCCTTGAGAACCTTGCCCAGGCCGAAATTCACCGGCATATTAGAAGCGCGCAAACCCGACTGCTGCCATGCGCCGTGTTTAAGGTTGCCGATGTACTGGGGCAGCCGGCGCGAAGCTGCCATGATCAGGGCCCAGGTGAGCTCGGCCGGGGCTACGGGCGAACCCACGCCCTCGCACACCACGATTCCCAAGTCGGTGCAGGCCTGCAGGTCGATGTGGTTTCCAATGCGGCCGGTTTGCGCAATCATGCGCAGCTTTGGCAACCGTTCCAACAAGCCGCGCGGCAGGTGGGTGCGCTCGCGAATAAGCACCAGGACTTCGGCATCGCGCAGGCGAACAGCCAGCTGGCCGATTCCCTTGACGGTGTTGGTGAACACCTTGGCGTTGAGGTGTTCCAGCTTGGACGCGCAAGGCAGCTTGCGTACGGCGTCTTGGTAGTCGTCAAGGATGATGATGTTCATGGCGGGCGCTGCGGCAGCAGCCGCATTGTGCCGCCTTACATCAGCATGTTGTTGCGCAACAGGCCCACCGCGATGCCCTCCAAGGCGAAGGTCACTTCGCTCTCGCCATTGAGCGGTATGGTGATCACGGAAAAGTCAGGGTTCTCGGGCAACAGTTCGATAGCGCTGCGGGTGCGGCGCAGCCGCTTAACGGTGACCTCGTCGCCCAACCGGGCCACGACGATCTGGCCGTTCTTGGCTTCTGAGGCGCGCTGCACGGCCAAAAGGTCGCCGTCGAGGATGCCGGCATCTCGCATGCTCATCCCACGCACCCGCAGGAGGTAGTCTGGCTTGCGGGGAAACAAGGTGGCTTCGACGGCATAGGTTTGATCGATGTGTTCTTGGGCCAGGATAGGGCTGCCTGCGGCCACGCGGCCCACCAAGGGCAGGGCCAACTGGGCCAGGCTGGGCAAGGGCAGGCTGAACTGCCGACCGCGGGACTCCTGCAGCGAGCGCAACGCATCGCCGCGCAGGCGTATGCCGCGTGAGGTGCCACCCACCAGTTCAATCACGCCTTTGCGGGCCAGTGCCTGCAGGTGTTCTTCAGCGGCGTTGGCTGATTTGAAACCCAGGGCGGCTGCGATTTCCGCCCGGGTGGGTGGTGCGCCTTTGCGCTCAATCGCGGTTTGGACCAGGTCGAGGATTTGTTGTTGCCGGTCGGTGAGCTTGGGTCGGTCGAGCATGGTGCAATCTCAGTCAGTGCCAGGCGGCGTTGGGCTGTCATTCTATCCAGTAACTGTGTTTTTATCCAGAGGATTCTGAAGATGGTGGTATCGAGCATGCATTCGATCGGCGCGCTTGACTGCACGGTGAGGGTCCTGGGGACCGGCGGCACCATTGCCGGGACTGCCCATGCCGGAGCACCTGAGAACGCCTACAAAGCAGGGCAAGTGGCGGTGGAGGATCTGCTCAAACCGTTGTTGCCTGGCCTTCGTGGGCGTATCGGCCAAGTACAGGCCCTGCAGGTGGCCCAAGTGGATAGCCGGAACATGGAGCATGCGGTGTGGCAGCGCCTGGCCGCTGAACTGCAGGCTGGCCTGGACGACCCGACCGTGCTTGGGCAGGTGGTGACGCATGGCACGGACACGCTGGAGGAAACAGCCGTGTTCTTGCAGGGTGTTCTGCGCGGGTCCAAGCCAGTGGTGCTGACCGCGGCGATGCGTCCGGCTACTTCCGCCCAAGCCGACGGGCCACGCAACCTGTTGCAGGCCCTGCACCTGGCAGTGGACCCCGCTGCCCAGGGCGTGTGGCTGGCCTTTGGCAGGCAAGCCTGGCCGGCCATTCAGGTGCGCAAGGTGCACCCATTTGCACTGGAAGCGTTTTGTGGCGGCGACGGACCACCTGCCGCCCAATGGGTCTGTGCAGGGGAACAGGATGGCACGCCGGTGGGCGGCAACAGCGGTGCCTGGCGCTGGAGTGAGTCGGATCTGCGGGCGCAAGCTGCTCGCCCCTTGGCGGCAGAGCCTGTGTCCTTGCCGGCAGACGTGGAGCGATGGCCGCGTGTGGAGATCGTGCACAGCCATGCGGGCGCAGACGGACGCCTGCTGCAGCTGATCTTGACCGACCCCACGGTGCAGGGCGTTGTGATCAGCGCCACCGGCAACGGGTCGGTGCACGACAGGCTGCAGGACACTTTGCGGGCGGCGCTGTCTCAAGGTCGCCTGAAGTGCCATCAGATTTTGGTGGCCAGCCGCTGCACCCGTGGGTGGGTGGTGGGAGAGCCTGACCACGGTTGGCCGGTGGCCAGCCGCCTGACACCGGCTCAGGCCCGAGTCGCATTGATGTTGCAGTTGGCCGCCGTTGCTTGACAGCCTAGGCCTGCGCCTCCAAACCCTGCAGCGCCTCGCCGATTTCAAGCCAGCGGTGTTCCAGCTTGGCCGTTTCGTTTTCAAGCTCGCGCAGCTTGCGGCCTGCCTCGGACACTGCAGCGCCAGACAGGGTGCCATCGGTGCTGCCTTGAAGAATGCGCACTTGCATCGCCGCTCGTTGCTGCTCAAGGGCCTCCAAGCGCTGTTCGATGCGCTCAAGCTCTTGTTTGAGCGGACGCTGGCGCTGTGCCCTTTCTTGACGTGCCGCCGCAACGGCCTTTCGGTCTTCACGTCGATTGCCGCCGGCCTGCGGCCCGGCCGATCCGCAGGCGGCTGTGCGGGTCGACAAATCTTTGGTCAGGCGCTGTGCAGCATATGCCCGTTGCTCATCGGCCAGCCAGCGTTGGTAGTCGTCGAGGTCGCCATCAAAGGGCTGCAGCGTGCCGGCTGCTACCAGCCAAAACTCATCGCAGACTTCGCGCAAGAGGGCCCGGTCGTGGCTGACCAATAGCACTGAACCCTCGAATCCGTTAAGGGCCATTGAGAGGGCTTCGCGGGTTTGCAAGTCCAGATGGTTGGTTGGCTCGTCCATCACCAAGAGGTTCGGGCGCTGCCAGACGATCATTGCCAGCACCAAGCGGGCGCGTTCTCCTCCGGACAGGGTGCCCACGGGGCGCAGCATCTGCTCGCCTGTGAAACGAAATTGGCCCAGAAAGTCGCGCAACTCCTGTTCGCGCCCATCGGGGCCCCGCTCGCGGGCCCAGCGCACCATCGTCTGCAGGGGGGTATCGTCGTCGCGCAGCAGGTCCATTTCCTGCTGAGCGAAGTAACCAATGGCCAGTCCTTTGCCCTCGACTTTGGTACCACTTAAAGCTTCGATCTGGCCCACTAGGGTCTTGATCAAGGTGGACTTACCCTGACCATTGGCGCCCAAGATGCCTACACGCTGGCCCGCCAGCACGCTGCGCTGCACCCCACGCAGTACCACCTGCTGGCCATAGCCGCAATGCAGGTCGCGCAGGCTAAGCATGGGATTGGGCACGGAGGCCGGATCGCGAAAGTCAAAGGAGAAGTCGCATGCGCTAAGCACCGGTGCGAGTTTTTCCATCCTCGCTAGGGCCTTGACGCGGCTCTGCGCTTGTTTGGCCTTGCTGGCCTTGGCCTTGAAACGGTCGATGAAGCGCTGCAACTGCGCCATGCGTTCTTGTTGTCGATCGAAGGCGGCCTGCTGTAAAAGCAGGCGCTCGGCTCGCATGGACTCGAATGCGGTGTAGTTGCCTGCATAGCGGCTTAGGCGAGCTTCTTCGAGGTGCAAGGTTACCTTGGTAACTGCGTCCAAGAATTCACGGTCGTGGCTGATCACGATCAGGGTGGCTGGGTGTCGCTGCAGCCAGCTCTCAAGCCACACCAAGGCGTCCAGGTCGAGGTGGTTGGTGGGTTCATCCAACAACAGCAGTTCGGCTGGACACATCAGTGCCCGTGCCAGTTGAAGCCGCATGCGCCAGCCTCCCGAGAAGCTGTTGACCGGCGCGTCCAGCTGCTCGGCGGTGAAACCCAGCCCCATGAGCAGGGTTTGCGCTCGCGAACGCGCATCAAAACTGCCTGCTTGCTCCAAGGCTGCATGGGCCTCAGCAATGGCATGACCGTCTTGTGATACCTCGGCTGCCGCCAAGCCCGATCGGGCGGCCATCAACGCCACGTCGCCTTCCAGCACAAACTCCGTCGCCCCCTGCTCCGTCTCGGGCAAATGCTGCGCCACTTCACCTACCCTCCAGTGGCTGGGTACAGCGAGCTCACCGGTATCGGACTCCAAGCGGCCCGATAAGGCCAGAAAGAGACTGGACTTTCCGGCACCGTTGCGGCCTACCAGCCCTATCTTTTCGCCTGGGTTTAGCGTCACGCTGGCGCGTTCAAGCACGACCTTCACGCCGCGCCGCAGGGTCACATCGCGCAGCGTGATCATCTGTCCGAATGTCCGCTGTGGTCGCGGTGTTCAGCCTGCTTGGCTGGGCCGCCCAGCGGCTCCAAACCGGACCAGGCGCACAGGTCGGCCGCGGTCAGCGCCAGCACCGCATCGCAGCCGCTGGAGTTTTCCAGCCAAATGGGCTCCAAGCCGCGGGGGCCCGCGAATCGCGCTTCGAAGGTGGCCCGCTCATGGCCGATTTCCAGAACGAGCCATCCGCCTGATGCCAGGTGAGAACCGGCGTGGCGCAACAAAGCGCTGATAAAGTCCATACCGTCCAGTCCGCCCGCCAAGGCGATGGCGGGCTCCGCGCGAAACTCAGCGGGCAGGCGGGCCATGGACTCTGCGTTCACATACGGTGGGTTGCACACGATGAGGTCGTAGCGGCGGCCGGCTACCGCTTGCAGACCGTCACCTTGTAGCAAGTCGATGCGCTGTTCCAGTCCATGACGGTGTCGGTTGATGGCAGCCACTTCTAAGGCTTGCGAGCTGAGGTCAGCGCCATCGACCTTGGCCTGCGGCCAGGCCAGCGCGCACAGCACGGCCAAGCTTGCATTGCCGGTGCACAGGTCCAACACCTGACTCGGCGTGCGTCCCAACAGGCTGTCCAGGTCACCATCTGCCAGGTTCTCTGCAATCATTGACCGCGGCACGATGGTGCGTTCGTCCACGTAGAAGGGTACGCCCTGCAACCAGGCTTCGCGGGTGAGGTATGCCGCGGGCACCCGCTGATGAATGCGCCGGTCGACCAGTGCCCGAATGGACTGGATCTCCGAATCCGTCAGGTCGCGCGAGCCCACACGATCCAGGTCATCCAGCGGCAGCCCCAGTGACCAAAGCCCCAGCCACACTGCCTCGTCAACCGCATTGGTGGTGCCGTGTCCAAATGAAACGCCCGACTCGGCAAGTCGGGCGGCTTCGATTTCGATGAGGCGCAGTAGCTTCAATCAGGCCCGCAGCAGGTCGTTAATGCTGGTCTTGGCGCGGGTTTGCGCATCCACCTTCTTAACAATCACCGCGCAGTACAGGCTGTACTTGCCGTCGGCGCTGGGAAGGTTACCGCTGACCACCACCGAGCCAGCAGGCACACGGCCGTAGCTGACCTCACCGGTGGCCCGGTCATAAATCTTGGTGCTCTGGCCGATGTACACGCCCATGGAAATCACGCAGTTCTCTTCAACGATCACGCCCTCGACCACTTCGGAGCGCGCACCAATAAAGCAGTTGTCCTCGATGATGGTGGGGTTGGCCTGCAACGGTTCGAGCACGCCGCCGATGCCCACGCCGCCCGACAGGTGGACGTTCTTTCCAATTTGCGCGCAAGAGCCCACCGTGGCCCAGGTGTCCACCATGGTGCCTTCATCCACGTAGGCGCCGATATTTACGTAGCTGGGCATCAACACCACATTCTTGGCAATGAAGGACCCGCGACGCGCCACCGCTGGCGGCACGACGCGCACGCCAGTCTCTCGCATTTGTGCTTCATCTAAGTGGGCGAACTTGGTCTTGACCTTGTCAAAGAAGCCCAGGTCGCCCGCACGCATGACGCGGTTGTCATTCAAACGAAAGCTCAAAAGCACTGCTTTCTTGACCCATTGATTCACATTCCACTGGCCTACACCCTGGCGCTCAGCTACGCGGATGCGGCCCTTGTTCAAGTCGGCAATGACCTGCTCGACTGCTTCACGCACTTTGGGCGCATTAAGTGCGCTGATTTGGGTGCGCACCTCCCAGGCGGTGTCGATGGTTGCTTGCAGCAAGGCGGTGCTCATGGTCAGCGGTATTCCTTGGTGAACTGTTGGATACGGTGGGCGGCCTCGAGGCATTCTTCGACGCCAGCCACCAGGGCCATGCGGATACGGCCTGCGCCAGGGTTGGCGCCGTGGGCGTTGCGGGCCAAGAAGCTGCCAGGCAACACCGCCACATTGTATTGAGCCAGCAGTTTGAGGGTGTAGTCGACATCATCACCCCCGGGCACGCCGGCCCACAGATAAAAGCCTGCATCGGGCAAGGCCACATCCAAGACTTCGCTTAACAGCGGGGTGACCAGCTCAAACTTGCGTTTGTACAGCGCTCGGTTGACCCTGACATGGGCTTCGTCGTTCCAGGCGGCAATGCTGGCCTTTTGCACCGTTGGGCTCATGGCGCTGCCGTGGTAGGTCCGGTAGAGCAAGTACTGCTGGAGCAGCTGTGCATCCCCAGCCACGAACCCTGAGCGCATACCCGGTACGTTACTGCGCTTGCTCAGGCTGGTGAAGGCGACCAGGCGACGCAGATCGTGGCGGCCCAGCCGCTGAGCTGCTTCTAGGGAGCCCAACGGGGCTTGATCGCCAAAATAAATCTCGGAGTAGCACTCGTCACTGGCAATCACAAAGCCGTAGCGGTCGCTCAAGTCGAAGAGGGTGGCCCACTCGGCTAGCGGCATGACCGCGCCCGTGGGGTTTCCTGGCGAGCAGGTGTACAGCAGCTGCGTGCGGGCCCAGGTGGCCGCGTCAATCTGCGCCCAATCGGTGGCAAAGTTTCGTTCGGGGTCGCTGTTGGCAAAGGTAATTTGGGCGCCGGCCAAGAGGGCAGCACCTTCGTAGATCTGGTAAAACGGATTGGGGCACACCACCGTGGCGCCGGCCTGCGTGCTGTCGATCAGCGCTTGCGCCAGTGAAAACAGCGCCTCGCGCGATCCGTTGACTGGCAGCACCTGTTTGGCCGGGTCAAGCGCGACACCGTAGCGGCGCTGCACCCAGCCCGCTGCAGCCTCGCGCAGTGCGGGCTCCCCAGCGGTGGCGGGGTAGTTCGACAAGCCGCCCAGAGCTGACATCAAGGCATCCTTCACCAGGGCAGGGGTGGCGTGTTTGGGCTCACCGATGCCCAGGCTGATCGGCCGAAGGTGGGGGTTGGCTTGGATGCCTGTGGTCAAGGCTCGCAGGCGTTCGAAAGGATAGGGCTGCAGCCGCTGCAGCAAGGGGTTCATGCAAGACCTCGTCAGCCGGCCAAGCCGGTGGCGGTCTCAAAGGCAGGCAAGTCCACGCGGGGTTGTGGCTTCCAGCCCTTTTTGCGATGTTCGGCCGTCACGTTCGTGTAGATACCGCCACGCACATACCACTTTGCGGTGATGCGGGCAAAGCGTGGCTCGCACACCCGCACCAGGTCTGAGAGGATGGTGTTGGTCACTTTTTCATGAAACGCGCCTTCGTTACGGTACGACCACATGTACATCTTCAGGCTCTTGAGTTCAACGCACCAGCGCTCGGCAATCATGTCAATGGTGAAGTGCGCAAAGTCGGGCTGGCCGGTCAAGGGGCACAAGCAGGTGAACTCGGGCACCTGAAACTGAATGACGTAGTCGCGCTCAGGGGCTGGATTGGGAAAGACATCGAGCAGTTTGCTTGGGGCGCTGGGTGGCGCCGAAGGCTTGCCGCGCTGAGTTTTTACGGGGGTCTTGGGCATCTTGCAATGTTATCATCTGGGACCGATCTGACTCTTGGGAGTCGGAGATTTATCCAACTAAATCAAGCACTTGCGGCCGCCTTCGGCCCGTGCAAGCAGGAGCTCCATGAGGCTGCGATCCATCAAGCTGGCCGGCTTCAAGTCCTTCGCCGATCCCACTACCTTTGAACTGCCAAGTCAGTTGGTCGGGGTTGTGGGCCCCAACGGCTGCGGCAAGAGCAACATCATGGATGCGGTGCGTTGGGTGTTGGGCGAAAGCAAGGCCTCCGAATTGCGTGGAGAGTCGATGCAAGACGTGATCTTCAGCGGCACCACCAGCCGCAAGCCCGCCGGTCGGGCCAGCGTGGAGCTGATTTTTGACAACAGCTTGGCGCGGGCCGGCGGCCAGTGGAACCAATTCAGCGAAATCGCCGCCAAGCGGGTGCTGACCCGCGACGGCAACAGCAGCTATTTCATCAACAACCAGGTGGTGCGCCGGCGCGATGTGCAAGACGTGTTTCTTGGCACAGGATTGGGCCCCCGGGCCTACGCCATCATCGGCCAGGGCACCATCAGCCGCATCATCGAGAGCAAGCCAGAAGAGCTGCGCCTGTTCCTGGAGGAAGCTGCCGGTGTATCAAAGTACAAAGAACGCCGACGCGAGACTGAAAATCGCCTTAAGGACACGCGCGAGAATCTCACCCGCGTTGAAGACATCCTGCGCGAACTTAACGCCAACTTGGAAAAGCTCGAACGTCAGGCCGAAGTGGCGGCACAGTATCGTCAGCTCCATGAACAAGGCACGCTGAAGCTGCACCAACTGTGGTTCCTCAAACACAGGGACGCAGCTGGCGAGCAGGAGCGTGTGCAGGTCCGTATGCGCCAGGCGGTCAATGAACTCGAGGCGTGCACCGCAGAGCTTCGCGAGGTTGAGGCCATACTGGAATCGGTGCGCCAAGAACACTACGCCGCCAACGACGAGCTGCATTTGGCCCAAGGTGCTTTGGGCGAGGCCGCCTTGTCGGTGAGCCGCCTGGAAGAACGCATCCGCTATGTGAATGAGGGCCGGGATCGGGTGCTGGCGCGCCTAGCTGAGTTGCGCGGACAGGACGCCCAGTGGGCCGAGCGCCAGCAACAGGCAGGCCAGGAACTTGAGGACCTGGCATCCCAGCGGGCCGCAGCCGCAGAGCAGGCCGAGATGCTGGCTGCCCAGGTTGAGGAACTGTCTGTCCGATTGCCTGAAGCTGAGGATGAGCTGTACGCGGCCCGGCAGCGGGCTCAGGAACAGCGGCAGCGCGGCGCAGAGGTACAGCAACAAATCCAGCTCTTGGCAGCAGATAGCCGCAGCGTGGACGAGCAGCTGCGCGGGCTGCAGGGTCGACGTGAGCGTATCAGTGGCGAGCGCAAGGGTCTGGGCGCCCCCGATGCTGCGCGCCTGGAGACGATGGACCTTCAGCGCAAGGACGCTCAACGCGTGGCCGAGGAAGCCGCTGGGCGCTTCAACGAGATCAGCCAGCGCCTGCCTGAACTGGACACCACACGCCGCACCGCGCAAGAAGCGGCCAATCAGCAAAGCGCATGTCAGACGGCACTCAGCGCACGGCTGGACGCCTTGCGCGCCCTGCAGGACAAGGTGCAGACCGAGGGTAAGCTCAAGCCTTGGCTCGAAAAGCACGGGTTGGCGTCGCTGAGCGGGCTGTGGACCCGGCTGCACATCCAGACCGGTTGGGAAAACACGCTTGAGGCCGCGCTGCGCGAGCGACTGCATGCCCTGGAGGTGGGTAGCCTGGACACGCTCAAGGCGTTTTCAAGCGACGCGCCGCCTGCCAAATTGGCCTTCTACAGCGTAGCGTCTGAAGGCGCAGCCAAAGCCCGCATGGCCGTTGGTGCGCAGCCACCTGGCTTACCCCTGATGAGCCTCGTTCGTATCGACGGTCAGGACCGCTTGCAGCACCTGCTGCAAGACTGGTTGCAGGGTGTATACACGGCTGCTTCCCTAGATGTGGCCTTGGCCCAACGCGGCCGCCTGCAGCATGGTGAGGTGTTGATCACGCCCGAGGGCCACACCGTCAGCGCCGACGCGCTGACTTTCTATGCGCCTGACACCGAGCAAGCGGGTCTACTGGCCCGAGCCCAGGAAATCAAAAACCTCCAGGTTGAGCAACGCGCCCAAGTGATGTTGGGTGACGAGGCGCGCGCAGCAGCGGTGCGCGCTGAAGCGGCCCACACCGAAGCCCATCTGCGTGCCGAGCAGCTGCGCCAAGATGCCGCTGCCACCCAATCGCGCGCCCACCAAGTTGAAGTGCAGTGGCTGCAGCTCAGCCAGCAGCACCAGGCTGCTCAAGAGCGGGCTGTGCAGCTCGACGAAGAGCTGGGTGAAATCGACGCGCAGATCGAGGGCTTGCACGAGCGTCGCACCACTGGCGACGTCCGCTTTGTGGAACTCGATCAGCAGCTTGCCCTGGAGCAGCAGCGGCACGCTGAGCTGGATGAAGTGGTGAACGAGCAAGAGCGTCGCCTCTCGGCCGCTCGCGAACTGCAACGCAGCCTAGAGCGTCAAGCCCAAGAGGCCTCGTTCGCTGGGCGTACCCTTCACGCCCGTGGCGAAGAGCTGCAGCGCCTGGTGCAAACAGCCGACAAGCAGATCCAGGCCAATGCGGCATTGTCCCAAGACGCACAGGTGGAATTACGAGAGCTTGACGACGCATCCGCGCAAGCGGGCCTTCAGCAAGCCCTGGAGCAGCGGCTGCAGCGCGAACAGGCGCTCGCGACGGTCCGGCAACGCTATGAGGGTCTGAGCGCGCAACTGCGTCAGGCTGATGAGCAGCGCATGGGCATCGAGCGCGGTCTGCAGCCCTTTCGCGACCGGATCACGCAACTGCAGCTGGAAGAGCAGGCTGCAGCCTTGGGCGGCGCTCAGTACCTGGAACAGCTGCAAGCCGCCCAGGTCGATCTCGAAGTCTTGGCCATAGGCATCGACAGCGGGAGCGTCAAGCTCTGGGGCCTTCAAGGCGAGATCGACCGCATCAACCGTGAAATTCAAGCATTGGGTGCGGTCAATCTGGCTGCCTTGGATGAGCTCAGCAGTGCGCGCGAGCGTAAGGGTTTCCTGGACGCCCAAAACGCCGATTTGCTCGCGGCCATCACCACCTTGGAAGACGCCATCCACAAGATCGACCGTGAAACGCGCGACTTGATGAGTGAGACGTTCCGCCAGGTCAACGAGCATTTCGGTCGGATGTTCCCCTTGCTGTTTGGCGGTGGAAACGCCCGCTTGGTCATGACAGGCGATGAAATCTTGGATGCGGGCGTGCAGGTGATGGCGCAGCCCCCAGGCAAGAAGAACAGCACGATTCACCTGTTGTCAGGCGGCGAAAAGGCCCTAACGGCGATCGCCCTGGTGTTTGCAATCTTCCAGCTCAATCCCGCGCCCTTCTGTTTGCTGGACGAAGTGGACGCCCCGCTGGATGACGCGAACACCGAGCGCTATGTGCGCCTGGTGACGCGGATGGCTGAGGGCACACAGTTCCTCTTCATTAGCCACAACAAGATCACGATGGAAATGGCCCAGCAGCTGGTCGGGGTCACCATGCAGGAACAGGGCGTCTCGCGTATCGTGGCCGTGGACATGGAGTCGGCATTGAGCGCGGGGGAGGCTGCATGACGCTGACCCAAGGGCTCGTGGCGCTGGCCGGGGCGGTGCTGGTGGTCTTGCTGGTTCAGGGGATTTGGACGTCCTGGCGAGCCCGGCCGCGGCGCGCGTCGCAGCCAGCCGAGCGGGTGGAGCCCAACATGTCTGGTGCCCAGGCCTACAGTGCAATTGGTGCTACCAGCCCGTCGCTGGTGACACCCCAGCCCTCAGCGGATGCCGATGACGCTGGGGCGCCCGTACTCGAGCGAGGTTTGCGCCCGGCAGCCTTGAGGCGACGGGCCGCCATCGACCCTCTGATCGACGCCATCGCCGAAGTGGTCCCCGAAGCCCCCTTGCCGGCCGAGCCGGTCTTGCAAGCGGTACCGGCATCTCGGCGTGTGGGCAGTAAATTGCTCTTGGTCGAAGGCCTCAACGCAGAAACAGGCGTGTGGGAGTCACCGGTACACGGACAGCGATACAGCTCTTTCCAAGCGGGTGTGCAGTTGGCCAATCGCAGCGGTCCCATCAACGAGATCGGGTACTCAGAGTTCGTTCAGAAGGTGCAAGCCTTTGCCGACGCCTTGGGGGCTTCGGTGGACTTTGCGGACATGAGCGAGGTTGTCGACCGGGCGCGCGAGCTTGACGAGTTTGCCCATGCGCATGATGCCCAACTGGCGGTGCAGCTCCAGGCCAAAGGTCCATCCTGGACGGTGGGCTATCTCCAGCAATGCGCTGCGCGCCGGGGCATGACCCCTGGACCCATCGCCGGGCAGTGGGTGTTGCCGGGCGAAGATGCCGAATCGCCTGCCCTGGTGCTGTTGAGCTTTGATGCGCAGGCTGCTCTGGCCGAAGACTCTGACCAAGCGGCGCTGCGCCGCTGCACCTTGTCCCTGGACGTTCCGCAGTCGCCCGAGTCAGCCGAGCCTTTTGCACAATGGCAAAGGCTGGCCTCAGCTTTGGCTCAAGACTTGGATGGCGCCTTGGTGGATGACGACGGGCGACCGGTTTCCATCCAGCAGTTTGCCGGCATCCACCAAGAGCTGCAACGCCTGTATCAGGCATTGGCCGCACGGGAGCTTCCCGCCGGCAGCATGGCCGCGCAGCGCCTGTTCAGCTGAAGCTCGGTGGCCATCGTGTCCACGCAGCCGAATGACAAGGGAGCCCAGGCCGTCATTCATGGGCTACAAGAGCGTATTCAGGCTTTGCGTGCCCTGATCGAGCATCACGCTCGGCGCTATTACGAGTTTGATGCGCCGGAAATTCCCGACTCCGATTACGACCGCTTGTTTCAGGAGTTGCAGCAGCTTGAGTTGTCGCATCCGCAACTGCGTACACCAGATTCACCCACTCAGCGGGTGTTGGGTCAGGTCTTGCAGGGCTTTGCGCCTGTGGCCCATACCGTACCCATGCTCAGTATCCGTACGGAGACCGACACCACGGAGGCCGGCGCAAGGGAATTTGATGCGCGCATCCGGCGTGAACTGGGTTTGGCACCCGAGGCTGCCGCCGTGCGCTACTGCTGCGAGCTCAAGTTCGACGGCTTGGCTATTAACCTTCGATATGAGCACGGTGTGCTGGCGCAGGCGGCCACACGTGGCGATGGTGAAACCGGTGAGGACGTCACCCAAAACATCCGTACCGTTCGCCAGATACCGCTGCGGCTGCAAACCCATTCGCGTCCATGCCCCGAGGTTCTGGAGGTGCGCGGCGAGGTTTACATGCGGCGCGATGACTTCGAAGCGCTCAACGAACGCCAACGCAGCCTGATTGCAGCGGGCCATCGGCAGGAGAAGACCTTTGTGAATCCACGCAACGCGGCGGCTGGGGCGGTTCGCCAACTTGATCCGGCCATTGCCGCGCGGCGACCATTGAGTTTCTTTGCTTATGGTCTTGGGCAGGTGCAGGGCTGGGGCGGGGCTTTGCTACAAGGCCCGACCAGCCACAGTGAGATCCTGCAGGCCCTCTCTGATTGGGGCTTGCCGGTGGATGAGCACCGCCAAGTGGTCGAGGGTGCCGCTGGCTTGGTTGCCTTCCACCGCGACATCAAGGGCGTGCGCGACCACTTGCCTTTTGACATCGATGGGGTGGTCTACAAGGTCGATGACCGGTCCACGCAAGACCGGCTGGGCTTTGTAACTCGTGAACCGCGTTGGGCCGTCGCCCACAAGTACCCCGCTCAGGAGGAGATGACGGTGCTGCGGGCTATTGATATTCAGGTCGGGCGAACCGGCAAGCTCACGCCAGTAGCCAAGCTTGAGCCGGTATTCGTGGGCGGCACCACGGTCAGCAACGCCACCTTGCACAACGAAGAGGAGGCGCGGCGCAAAGACGTGCGCGAGGGCGACACGGTGATCGTGCGGCGTGCCGGCGATGTCATTCCTGAAGTGGTGTCGGTGGTTTTGCAGCGGCGACCTCCAGGCGTCGGTGCGCCCTTTGACTTGGTGCAGCGTCTGTCGGGGCGTTGCCCGGTGTGCGCCAGCCCGATTGCGCGCGAACAAGGCGAGGTTGACTGGCGGTGCACAGGCGGTCTGTATTGCCCTGCTCAGCGCAAGCACGCCCTTTTGCACTTTGCCAGCCGACGCGCCCTCGATATCGAGGGCCTGGGTGACAAAGTGGTGGAACAGTTGGTCGACCTGGGGATTGTCGGCACGCTGCCGGAGCTTTACCGCCTTGGGGTGGCCAAATTGGCAGCGTTGGACCGCATGGGCGACAAGAGTGCGGCCAATCTCGTTGCTGCCATTGAAGCCAGCAAACAGACCAGCTTGGCCCGTTTTTTGTTCGGTCTGGGCATTCGCCATGTGGGCGAGGCCACAGCCAAGGACCTAGCGCGGCATTTCGGCTCCATCGACCGAATCATGGGGGCAAGCCTGCAGGCCTTGTTGGAAGTTCCTGATGTGGGCCCTATCGTGGCCCAAAGTATTCGCGGCTTCTTTGACCAGCCTCATCACCGCGAAGTGGTGGAGCAGTTGCGCGCCGCTGGTGTGCAGTGGAACGAAGGACGGGGTGTGCGCAGTGATACTCCTCGCCCCCTGGCAGGCCAAACGCTGGTGCTAACCGGGACACTGCCCACCCTCAGCCGAGATGAGGCCCGCGAGCGGATTGAGGCGGCCGGGGGCAAGGTGGCCGGTTCGGTATCACGCAAGACGCATTGGGTGGTGGCGGGCGCGGAGGCGGGCAGCAAGCTCGAAAAGGCGCGCGAGTTGGGCATCTCGGTGTTGGATGAAGATGGGCTCAAGGCCATGCTGGAAGGGCCTGCACAGGAAGGGGCGACATGACCGTTCGCGAAATTCTTCGTATGGGCGACCCACGCCTGCGGCGGGTGGCTGAACCCGTGTTGGATGTGGGCAGTGCCGAGCTCCGTGACCTGCTGGCGGACATGCGCCACACCATGGTCGCGGCGCATGGCGCTGGCTTGGCCGCCCCGCAAATAGGCGTCAACCTGCAGGTGGTCATCTTCGGCACCGGACAGGTCAGCCCGCGGTACCCGCATGAGCTGCCCATATCCCCAACGGTGTTGATCAACCCGGTCATCGAGCCGATGGATGCTCAGGAGACCCTGGGGTGGGAGGGGTGTTTATCGGTGCCGGGGCTCAGGGGCCAGGTGCCCCGCTGGAGCCGAGTGCGCTACCGTGGGCTTGATGATCTGGGCCAGCCCCTTGACCGGGTGGTCGAGGGCTTTCATGCCCGGGTGGTGCAGCATGAGTGCGACCATCTCTTGGGCATCCTGTACCCGCAGCGCATGCGCGACTTCAGCCAATTTGGCTACACCGATATCCTGTTTCCAGAGCTGGCAACGCGCTCCGGTGATGATGACTGACCCGCGCGGCCGAGCCCGATACAGGGGGCTGCCGGTCATCCGCCGCACGCCCGGCTGCGTTGATCCGTCATGAACAACAGGTCCCTGGTGCGCGTTTGCTTTGCCCTGCTGCTGGGCCTGGCTGCTTTGGTTCCTCGCCTGTCCTGTGCCCAAGCCACCTGGGCACCGCCGGTACCCGTGCCCGGCGCTGCATCGGCTGCGCCGCCCGTACCGCTTGAACGGGTGGAGCGGGTGGGGCGGGTGGCGGCCATCAGTGGTGCTGCTCAACTGTGGGACGCGCAGGATCGACAGTGGATTCCGCTGCAGCCCAACAGGCTGGTCACCGAGGGCGACCGCCTTCGCAGCGAGGCACAGGCCCGTGTGGAGATCCAGGTGGGTACCTTGGCGCTTTGGATGGGCCCGAGCAGCGATGTGGACGTGCTGCGGCTGGATACCCAAGCGGCTCAGCTGCGGCTTAACCAGGGGCACCTGGTGGCCCGAGTCCGCACCTCCGAGTGGGCCAGCTCGCTGCAGGTGCTGACCGGTGAACTGGTGGCGCAGCCCTTGGCGCCGGGCCTGTATCGGGTGGACCGAGACACGGTTTCCGGTGGGCGCTCTGCCGCTGCGACCTTGCGGGGTCTCTTGAGCGTGAATGCAGTCGATGCCCGCCTGCAGCTGGCTGGTGGCCAGCGCTTGGAGGTCATGGGCTCGCAGGCGGGCGGCGGTCTGCGAAACACGGTACTGCTCAGTGACGCCTTCGCCACTTGGGTTCAGGCGCGTGATCAGATGCCCGACGACCCGGTGTCGGCCGCTGCTGCGCCTTGGCGGGAAGTGACGGGCCTGGAGACTTTGGAACGCTATGGCCGCTGGGAGCGCCATCCTGATGAAGGTTGGATATGGTCACCCCACACGGTCAGGCCTGGCTGGGAGCCTTTTCGGGAAGGCCGGTGGGTATGGGCCTACCCCTGGGGCTGGACCTGGCTGGATGATGCGCCCTGGGGTTTTGCGCCGTCCCACTTCGGACGCTGGATCTACTGGAACAGCCGCTGGGTGTGGGCGCCGGGCGCGGCGCGCATCCGCCCTTTGCCACCCAACACGGCCCCACCCTGGGTGCCGGAACACCGCACCGAACGCAAGCCGCGCCCCGAACCGGGCGAGCCGGGCTTACACCGCCCGCTACCACCTGGCGGGGCGGGGCTGCCGGGGGGAGTGCACAACCCACTCCTGCCGGGCCTGGACGAGCGGCCCCTTCGCCCCGACCGCCGTCATGGCATTGAGCGGCCGACTCGTGAGCCTATGCCCACAGACCCAGCAGGAGAGCGCCGATCGGACCGAGCGGTTGACCGCGTGATCGAGCGGCCGGTTGAGCGTCCCGTCGACCGACCACCACCGGCCCTTCGCCCCGAACGTGGTGAGCCTGTTCGCAGCCCCCCCAAGCCGCTTGACCCACGCCCGGCAGACCGTCCGTCCAGCGACAAGCCCGATCGCCCAGACCGGTCCCGTCAACTCGCTCAGTAACACCACCGGTGGCCCGCCGAGCCCTGGGCAAGCAGGCGCCGGCTTGGCGCGCAGCTTGCACCGCCTTAGGTGCCTAAGGGCCGCTTGGGGAGCAAACGGTTTAGCGCTGGCCAGACGTTATCCAGCATTAAGGGGTGGGCGGCTTCCTTGGGGTGTATGCGGTCGGCTTGGAACAGCTCATCGGCCTTGGGGCTGTCAGCGACCCCCTTAAGCAAAAACGGAACCAAGCCGGTCTGGGCTGATTGGGCTACTTCCACAAACACCGCTGCAAAGGCGTCTGTGTAGGCCTTGCCGTAGTTCGGGGGTACCTGCATGCCCAACAACAAAACCTGCGCCCCGGTGCTTTGCGCCGCACGCGTCATGGCGAGGAGGTTGTCACGTGTGCTGGTGATGGGCAGTCCGCGCAGGGCGTCGTTGCCGCCGAGTTCAATCAGCACATGCGTGGGCTTGTGTTGCTGCAAAAGCGCGGCCAAGCGTGAGCGTCCGCCGGCTGTGGTGTCGCCGCTGATGCTGGCATTGACCACACGTGCCCCGCGCTGTTCCTGGTCTAGGCGTTTTTGCAGCAGGGCGACCCAGCCGGT
The DNA here is from genome assembly GCA_016868355.1 of Betaproteobacteria bacterium. Lineage (GTDB taxonomy): Bacteria > Pseudomonadota > Gammaproteobacteria > Burkholderiales > Burkholderiaceae_C > RFTU01. The sequence continues at coordinate 120,685 of VGHB01000004.1, forward strand.
GCCCCGCGAGATGCCGTATTCGGCCGACAAGCTGTCGCCCACGACCAAGATCACGGCTGCTTGCGCGGCAAGCCCTGGCCACGCGTACGCCGCCAGGATCAGGCTACAGTGCCTAACCCAAGTGCGGCGGCTGAGTGGTTCGGCTGCGATCAAACGGCCAGACATGACAGATGCCCTGATGGTGGTGGAGCACGTGAGCAAGCGCGTGCGGGATGCGGATGGTGAACTCACGATTCTCGACGATGTGAGCTTTGAGTTGCCCACGCGCCAAACCGTGGCGATCGTGGGGGCTTCGGGCTCTGGGAAGAGCACCTTGTTGTCAATCCTTGCGGGGTTGGATACCCCTTCTGAGGGTCGGGTGCAGGTTCAGGGCCAGAACCTGTTTGGCCTTGACGAGGACCGACGCGCCGACCTGCGGGCGCGGCGCATGGGATTCGTGTTCCAAAGCTTCCAGCTGTTGGCCCACTTAAGTGCACTTGAAAACGTGATGCTGCCGCTGGAGTTGATGGGATATCCCAAGCCACGCCAGCAAGCCCTGGAGATGTTGGACCGGGTGGGTCTGAGTTCCCGGGTGGGGCACTACCCCAAGGTCTTGTCGGGCGGTGAACAGCAACGGGTGGCTCTGGCGCGCGCCTTTATTGTGCGGCCAGCCTTGCTGTTGGCAGATGAGCCCACCGGTAGCTTGGACCACGCCACAGGCGAGCGCATCATGGACTTGATCTTCCGCATGAACCGAGACGAAGGTACCACCTTGGTCATGGTCACGCACGACCAAACGATTGCCGATCGCTGCGACCGCCGTCTGGTGATTGATGCTGGGCGGCTTACTGAGCGAACTTGAAGTCGGTCTTGGCGCGGTCGCGCAGGCCCTGCTGATAAGCCTGCAACTTGTTCTGCACCATCTGCTGAGAGATGCGATCGCGCACCTCTTCCAGCGGCGGGAATTGCGCTTCACGCGTATCTTCCAGGCGGATGATGTGCCAGCCGAACTGTGATCGGACCGGCTCGCTGGTCTCGCCCTTTTTCAGTTTGGCCATGGCCTGACCGAACTCAGGCACATATGACTCGGGCCTGGCGTAGTCGAGATCGCCGCCGCGCTGGGCTGAACCGGGGTCCTTGGAGTGCTTCTTTGCCAAGTCATCGAAGCTGGCGCCCCCCTTGAGTTGGGCCGCCAAAGTTTTGGCCTCGTCTTCCTTTTCGACCAGGATATGACGGGCGCGGTACTCCGAGCCTTGTGCCTGAGCCTTGTACTTGTCGTACTCAGACTTGATCTCGGCATCGGTGGGTGGGTTCTTGCGTTGCCAATCGGCAAAGAGTTCACGGATCAGCAGCGTTTGGCGCAGCAATTCCATCTGAGCGCGGTAGTCGGGCGTCGTGGCAATGCCGCGTCGCTCAGCTTCTTGCGCAAAGATCTCACGCAGAACCACCTCTTCTCGCACCCGAGCCTCAAGCTCGGGCGTGACCGGCTGGCCGCTGCGGCTGGCCTGCTGCATCAGCGTGTCCATGCGCGACTTGGGTACCGGTTTGCCATTGACGTTGGCCACGTTTTGGGCCGTTGCCCAGATCGGAAAGGCGGCAGTGGCCGCCAGCATCAGAAGCTTCTTGCTCATGGAGGGGGAGGGTCAGTCGTGGGGGCTGCGGGCCTGAATGGCCAGGGCATGAATCCCGCGAGATACAAGCCCCTGCAGGGCATCATACACAAGCCGGTGTCGTGCAACCCGGCTCAGTCCCTCAAAGCGGTCGCTGAGGATTCTCACCGTGTAGTGCCCACCCTCACGCGCACCGGTGTGGCCCGCATGCAGGTGGCTGTCGTCGACTACCTCCAACTCCTGGGGGGCCAGGGCCGTGATCAGCGCCTGGGTGATGGCCGCCCGGTCTGCCTTGGGAATCGTTGCGGGCTGTGCTGGGGAGTGAGCCTGCGGTGCAGCACTTGCCGGGTCGACTTCGACAGGAAGGACGCGGGCCGCAGGGGGTTTGCTTGGTGGCTGGCTCATCGGGACCCTTCTGGTTCTTCAATCAGGTGGCGGGAAACCCAAATCGCTTGGGCCACAGAGAAGGCCAGCAACAGGCCCATGCTGCCAAAGAGCTTGAAATTGACCCAGGTGGCGGTGTCGAAACCGTACGCCACCCACAGGTTCAGGCCCCCCATGGTGACAAAGAAAGCAGCCCACGCTTGGCTCAGGCGCCACCAAATCGGCTCGGGCAGCCTCATCTGCGTACCGAGCAGGCTGCGAAGCAGGTTGCGCTTCCAAACCCACTGACCCAGCAGCAGGGCACTCCCCATGGCCCAGTAAAGCACCGTGGGTTTGAGCTTGATGAAGGTTTCGCTGTGAAACCAAACCGTTGCAGCGCCCAGCACCACGACCAAGGCCAGGCTCACCCACAGCATCGTGTCCACCGTGCGCCCGCTCGCCTTGAGTAAGGCCACCTGAAACCCGGTGGCCACCATGACCACGAGCGTAGCCAGCAACACGGGCGCCACCTCGGGCGTGACCACACCGCCTTGCACCAGGAATCCCAGGTGCTGTGTGGCCCAAGATGCGGCCTGGTCAGGGTGCCCCTCGGCCCACTTGAAAGCCAAAAAGAACAGGACGATAGGCAGAAAGTCCAGCAGCAGCTTCAAGTTGGGGCTCCGTTTGGGCTGGATGGGGGAGCGCTTGCGGAGGAATCCTGCGGTGTGCTGGCGGTAAACGAAAGCGAGGCCGAGTTGATGCAATACCGCAAGCCGGTCGGCTGCGGCCCGTCCTCAAAAACATGCCCGAGGTGTGCGCCGCACTGTCGGCAGCGCACTTCAACCCGAACCATGCCATGGCTGTGGTCAGGCAGCGCTTCGATCACCTGGTCATTCACCGGCTCCCAATAGCTGGGCCAGCCGCAGCCCGCGTCGAATTTCGCTTTGGACTGGAACAGCCGTGTGCCGCAGCACACGCAGTCGTAGTGCCCGCCTTCCCAGTGATCCCAAAACCGTCCGGTGAAGGCGCGCTCTGTGGCGGCCCGGCGGGTCACCTGAAACTCGATGTCGCCCAAGGTTTGGCGCCATTGCGCTTCGGGCTTGCGAATGGGGTAGCGGGGGTCGTCGTTGGAGTGGGGCATGGTCGAAGGGTTCTGGGTCGGCAGGGCGCGCAAGCCCCAGGGCGGGTGGGTTGTAGACAGGCAAGACAAACATAATTGGAACTCTGGGCAAAACCCTGACTCCGCTGGGGGTCTTGGCATGATTGTGGGGTATGCCCTGAGTTTGATTGTGTCGGTGTTCCGGTACCTTTTGGCCCCACAACTCCACTGTTCCTGCAGTTTGATTGAAGGAGAACCTCAAGATGAATCGCTACACCCGCACGATCCTGGCCGCATCCATGGCCACCGGTATGGCTTTGAGCGCTGGCATGGCCCACGCGCAAAAGGGAGAGACCATCAAGATCGCCTGGATCGACGCGCTGACCGGCCTGACGGCGGCCACAGGCAAAAACCAACTGCAGGGCTTTCAGTTCCTCGCTGAGCAGTTCAGCAAGTCCAACTCGGCTGGTGTCAAGTTCGAGATCATGCCCTTTGACAACAAACTCAGCCCGCAGGAAACCGTGAGCGTTCTGCAGGCGGCCATCGACAAAGGCGTGCGCTATGTGGCACAGGGCACAGGCAGCGGCCCTGCGGCTGCCATCATCGACTTCTTGGCCCGCTATAACGAGCGCAATCCGGGTAAAGAGGTGCTGTTCCTGAACTACGCCGCAGTCGATCCCGCACTCACCAACGAGCGGTGTAACTTCTGGCACTTCCGCCTGGACGCGGACACCTCAATGAAGATGGAAGCCTTGAGCACCTTCATGCAGGGTCAGAAGGACATCAAAAAGGTGTACCTGATCAACCAAAACTATTCACATGGTCAACAGGTGGTCAAGTACGCCAAGGAGAACCTGGCTCGTAAGCGCCCCGACATACAAATCGTGGGTGAGGATCTCACGCCATTGGCGCAGACTCGTGATTTTGCTCCCTACATCGCCAAGATCAAGGCTTCAGGCGCTGACACGGTGGTCACCGGCAATTGGTCGTCTGACCTCACGCTGCTGATCAAGGCGGCCAATGACGCAGGCCTAGATGCCAATTTCTACACCTACTACGCCTCGGTCAGTGGCACCCCCACCGCCCTGGGCCCCAATGCCGCTGGCCGCGTGTACCAGGTGGGCATCATGTCTTACGAGTCCCCCGAGGCCCGCAAGATCATGGACGCTTACAAGGCGAAGTTCAACGACGACTTTTACACGGCCCAGATCTTCAGCGCCTACCAGCTGTTGAGCGCGGCCATGACCAAGGCCAAGAGCACCGATCCGCTCAAGGTGGCATTTGCCCTGGAGGGCCTGGAGGCCAAGGGCCTGTCGGGCGAGGTACAAATGCGCAAGACCGACCACCAGTTGCAGCAGCATGTGTTCATCAGCCGCTGGGAAAAGGCCGGTGCCAAACCCAACGATTACAGCGTTGAAAACACCGGCTACAACTTTCGCACCATTCGTACCTTCGAGCCCTATGTGGCCAGCACGCCGACCTCGTGCCAGATGAAGCGCCCGAATCCGCGCTAAGCTGTTGGCCTGAACCGGGGGCCCTTCAGGCGAAAGCCTGCAGGGCCCTTTTCTCGAATGTCACTCGGACGCCCATAGGACCCCGCGGCAGGTGGACCAAGTCCTGATCAACATCCTCAACGGCATCAGCGCCGGTCTGTTGCTGTTTATGCTCAGCTCTGGGCTGACGCTCATCTTCAGCATGATGGGCGTGCTCAATTTCGCCCACACCAGCTTCTATATGGTGGGGGCCTATCTGGCGTACTCCATGTCCCAGGCCGTGGGTTTCTGGCCTGCCTTCTTGGTGGCTCCGTTGGTGGTGGGGGTGATGGGCGCCGTGTTCGAGCGGTACGCCTTGCGCAAGGTCCACAAATTTGGTCATGTGCCCGAACTGCTGGTGACCTTTGGTCTGTCTTACGTGGTCCTGGAGGTGGTCAAGCTGGTATGGGGCCTGTCCAACGTGCCCTTTTCGCCGCCAGAGGTGCTGCAGGGCTCTGCCTTTACCGTGATGCAATCCAGTGAAACCGGCTTGGGTCTCATGCTCGGGGCTGCGCCCAAGGCCCTGTGCGTGGGCAACGACACGGTGAAGTTGGCGTGCTCCACATTCCCAGCCGCGCGCTTTTTCATCATGGCTGTAGCCGTGGTGATGCTGCTTTTCCTGTGGTTACTGCTCACCCGGACCCGCATTGGCCTGGTCATTCAGGCCGCCCTCACCCACCCAGAGATGGTGGAGGCTTTGGGGCACAACGTACCACGGGTGCTGATGCTGGTCTTCGGCAGTGGTTGTGCGTTGGCAGGCCTGGCCGGGGTGATTGGGGGCATGACCTTCATCACTGAACCCTCAATGGCTGCAATCGTGGGCTCGATTGTGTTCGTGGTGGTGGTGGTGGGTGGCATGGGCTCACTGGCCGGCGCCTTCGTGGGTTCACTGGTGATTGGACTGCTGCAGACCTTGCCTTTGACCGTGGACCATTCGCTGGCCGATGCTGCTCGATCCTTGGGTTGGGCCGTTACGCCACAGACTTTTGGTTACCCATTCCTCAAGATCACCTTGTCTCAAGCAGCACCCATCCTGCCTTACCTGCTGCTGGTCTTGATTCTGATCTTCAGGCCCAAGGGCCTGCTGGGCACCCGTGAAGACTGAGCGGGGAGCCTCCACACCATGACCATCGACGAAACCCGTGCTGCCGTCCATTTCAAGCCGCTCAATGTGGGCCGCTGGATCGTATGGGGCTTGTTTGCCCTGCTGCTGATCGTGGCCCCCCTGTGGTGGACCAGCGGCTTTGCGCTGACGATGCTGTCACAGATGGGTATCGCCATCATCGCTTGCTTGGCCTACAACATGATCCTGGGCCAGGGCGGCATGCTCAGCTTTGGCCATGCGGTCTACAGCGGCTTGGGGTCGTTTCTGGCCATTCACACTCTCAACCTGGCCTCGGCCGGTAAGTTGTCGATCCCGGTGAGCCTGGTGCCGCTGGTGGGTGGTTTGGCTGGCTTGTTCTTCGCGTTCTTGCTCGGCTATGTGACCACTAAGAAGTCGGGCACCACCTTTGCCATGATCACCCTGGGCGTAGGCGAGTTGGTGTGGTCGATGTCCTTGATGCTGCCGGAATTCTTCGGTGGTGAAGGTGGCATTTCAGGCAATCGGGTGGTAGGCGATCCCTTCTTGGGCATCACCTTTGGGCCACAGATTCAGGTGTACTACTTGATTGCTGTGTACTGCTACATCACGACGGCGGCCATGTTCGCGTTCACCCGCACCCCCTTGGGGCGTATCCTCAACGCGGTGCGCGACAACCCCGAGCGCGTGGAGTTTGTGGGCTACAACACCCAGATCGTGCGCTTCCTGGCTTTCATGGCCTCGGGCTTCTTCGCGGGCATTGCCGGCGGGCTGGCGGCCATCAATTTTGAGCTGGTTACCGGTGAAGTGGTGGGTGCTCATCGTTCGGGTGCATACCTGCTCTTTGTCTTCCTAGGAGGCGCCACCTTCTTCTTCGGTCCCATCATCGGTGCCATTTTGATGGTGATCGCTCTGGTGCTCTTGTCCGAGTGGACCAAAGCCTGGCTGCTCTATTTGGGCTTGGTGTTCTTGTTCATGGTGATGTACGCGCCGGGTGGCTTTGCCAGCCTGATCATGATGAACCTGCGCGTGGCAGCCTTTGGAAAATTGAGGCGGCTGTGGACGTCCTACCTGGCGTTGTTAGGCACTGGCTTGACCGTCTTGGTGGGCGGTGCGGCTATGGTGGAGATGACCTATCACCTCCAGATGAATGCCGCGATGGGGCCGGACGTCCGCTTCATGGGCGTCAAGTTGGATGCCACCGGGCTGGATGCTTGGTTCGGAGCGGCATTCACTATGGTTTTGGGCATCGTCTTGTTTGAATTCGCGCGGCGCGCGTTCAGGCAAGAATGGGACCAGACGCAGGAAGAGATCGAGAAGGAAATCAAGCGCCGAGAGTCGCTATGAGCCAGCAGCACCGCCCATCCCCCAAGGGCTTGGCCCTTGAACTGATCGATATTTACAAAAGCTTTGGCAAGACCGAGATCATTCGCGGCGCCAGTTTGAGCGTGGCCCAGGGTGAACGTGTAGCCATCATCGGACCCAATGGGGCCGGCAAAAGCACCTTGTTCAACCTGATCAGTGGCCGCTTTACCCCGACCCGGGGCGAGATACGGCTGATGGGGCAGCGCATTGACGGGCGCAAGCCGTTTGACATCAACCGACGTGGCCTGGCCCGCAGCTTTCAGGTGAGCAATCTCTTCACCCGCCTGTCTGCCTTCGAAAATATCCGATGCGCCGTGCTGTGGAGTCTGGGCCATCGCTATGCTTTCTGGCGCTTTTTGGCCGATCTGGACGATGTGACCGAACGCGTAGACGAGGTCTTGGAGATGATCAAGCTCGACAAGAAGCGCGATCACTTGGCTATGAACCTGACCTACGCCGAGCAGCGCGCTTTGGAGGTGGGGGTCACAATTGCCGGTGGGTCGCCAGTGATTCTGCTGGACGAGCCCACGGCCGGCATGAGCAAGAGCGAGACCACGCGGTTTGTGCGCCTGATCCGAGAAGTTACCGAAGGCAGGACGCTGCTGACGGTGGAGCACGACATGGGCGTGGTCTTTGGACTGGCCGACAAGATCGCTGTGCTTGTGTATGGCGAGGTGATCGCCTTTGACACCCCAGAGCGCGTCCGTGCGGACGCTCGTGTCCAAGAGGCCTACCTGGGTTCGGTCTTGGCCGACCAACAGGTCGCTTCGGCCGCGGCCTGAATCTCATCGCGCTGCCCCATGCTCAATGTTGCGAACCTTCATGCCTTCTACGGCAAGAGCCATGTGCTGCATGGTGTGAATTTCGCTGTCCAGCCTGGCGAGATCATCGGTTTGCTGGGCCGCAACGGTTCGGGCCGCTCCACCACCGTCAAGGCGGTTATGGGCTTGGTCGATGCGCATGGGTCGGTGCGATGGAAGGGCCAAGAGCTCATTGGTAACAAGGCCTTTGAGATCGCCCACCGAGGCATCGGCTACGTTCCGGAAAACCGCGATATCTTCCCCAAGCTGACGGTGCACCAAAACCTGATGCTGGGTTGCAAGGCGGCCAAGCCCGACCCCAAGGCGCGTTGGCAATTCGATGATATGTATGCGCTGTTTCCCCGCTTGAAGGAGCGCCAGCACACCGAGGCGGGCGTCTTGTCCGGCGGCGAACAGCAGATGTTGACCCTGTGTCGTACGCTGATGGGCGACCCGGATCTAATCATGATCGACGAACCCACGGAGGGTCTGGCCCCGAAGATCTTGGAATTGGTGGCCGAGTACCTTCGCGAACTCAGGCGCCGTGGGGTTTCGGTGTTGCTGGTGGAGCAAAAGCTCACGATCGCGCTGGAGGTTTCTGAGCGTTGTCTGGTCATGGGACATGGCCAGATCGTGTTCGAGGGAACGCCCGCGGAGCTGCGCGACAACCGCTACATCCGCAAGGAATGGCTCGAGGTCTGAGCCGCCTAGAATAGAACGAGCATGCCGTTTTCGCGGCGCGGCTTGAACATCATTTCCCGCCCCATCCCAACGTCCACAAGGAGACCCGCCCGATGAGCGCAAGCTACGAGGTGCGCGGCGCCGTTGCCGTCATCACCCTGAACAACCCACCGGTCAATGGTCTGGGCATGGTCACCCGTTCGGCCATCGCTGCCGGCATTGAGCAGGCGGTAGCTGACGCTTGCGTAAAGGCTATCGTCATCACAGGGGCCGGCAAGGCGTTTTCCGGTGGTGCGGACATACGAGAGTTCGGCTCACCCAAGGCAACTCAAGAGCCTAATTTGCTCAGCCTGATTCGCCTGTGCGAGAACACGCCCAAGCCAGTGTTGGCGGCCATCCACACCGTCTGCATGGGCGGGGGACTGGAGTTGGCGTTGGGTTGCCACTACCGCGTGGCCTCGCCCGGTGCACAGATCGCATTGCCCGAGGTGAAACTGGGCTTGGTCCCTGGGGCTGGTGGCACGCAGCGCCTGCCCAGGGTGTTGGGGTTGGAAACCGCCCTGAACATGATTGTCAAGGGTGACCCGGTCAAGAGCGAAGTGTTGGCGGCTTTGCCGGGTCAGAAGTTGTTTGATCGGGTGATCGAGGGTGACCTCCTCACTGGCGCCTGTTCCTATGCGCTGGAAGTGGCCGACATCCGTCCGCTGCCGTTGGTTCGCAACCTCAAGGCGGCGCACCCTCAAGGCGACGCCTACTTTGCCTTTGCGCGCAACACGGTAGGCGCAGTTGCTAAACACTTTCCCGCTCCGCAAAAGTGTGTGGATTGCGTGGAAGCCGCGACCAAGCTGGACATTGAGGAGGGCCTGCTCTTGGAGCGTGGGCATTTCCTGTCCCTGATGATGACGCCCGAGTCCAAGGCCTTGCGCCATGCGTTCTTTGGGGAACGCGCTGCCAGCAAGATCCCTGATGTGCTCGAAGATACGCCGCTGCGTCCGGTGGCCACCGTGGGTGTGATCGGTGCCGGCACCATGGGCGGCGGAATTTCCATGAATTTTCTGAATGCCGGCATCCCAGTGACCATCTTGGAGACCCAGCAGGCGGCACTGGACCGTGGCGTGGCCACCATCCGCAAGAACTATGAGGCACAGGTCAAAAAGGGCAAGCTCAAGCTTGAGAAGTGCGAGGAGCGCATGGCCTTGCTCAAGACCACCCTGAGCTACGACGACCTGAAGGCCTGTGACCTCATCATTGAAGCGGTATTCGAAGAAATTGGCGTCAAGCAGGTGGTGTTTGAGCGGCTCGATGCGATAGCCAAACCTGGGGCAATTCTGGCCTCCAACACCTCGACCCTGGACGTTGACAAGATTGCCTCGTTCACGCGGCGGCCGCAAGACGTGGTCGGCATGCACTTTTTCAGCCCTGCCAATGTGATGAAGCTCTTGGAGGTGGTTCGGGGGCGAGCCACGGCCCACGACGTGCTGGCCACGGTGATGAAGGTGGCCAAGACGATCAAGAAAACGGCTGTGGTGTCGGGTGTGTGTGACGGCTTTATCGGCAATCGAATGATCGAGCAATACAGTCGTCAAGCCGGTTTTTTGCTGGAGGAGGGTTGTACCCCGGCCCAGGTCGACAAGGCGGTTGAAAAGTTCGGCTTTGCCATGGGCCCCTTCCGCATGGGTGACCTGGCAGGCAACGACATCGGCTGGGCCATTCGCAAGCGCCGCTACCTGGAAAAGCCCCAAATGCGCTACAGCAAGACAGCGGACCTGCTCTGTGAGAAGGGTCGCTACGGGCAAAAGACCGGGGCTGGTTGGTACGACTACGCGCTCGGCAAGCGCGATGCCATCCCATCAGCCGAGGTGGTCAAGATGATCGAGGACCACCGCAGAGCACTGCGCATCACGCCGCGCCGAATTCCCGATGAGGAAATTGTTCATCGCCTGGTGTATTCGCTGGTCAACGAGGCGGCCAAGATCCTGGAAGAGGGTATTGCCAACAAGGCCAGCGATGTGGATATGGTCTACCTCACGGGCTACGGCTTCCCCCTGTGGCGCGGCGGCCCGCTGTGCTACGCCGACACCCAGGGGCTGTTCAATGTGGTGCAGGCCATGAAGCGGTTTGCCCGAAACCCCCACGACGATGCCGATTTCTGGCAACCCGCACCGTTGTTGACCAAGCTCGCAGCCGAAGGCAAGACCTTCAGTTAAGCCGCCAACCGCACTGAACACCAGGATCACCACGATGAGCAATGCACTGATCGTTTCAACCGCCCGTACCCCATTGGCCAAGAGCTGGAAGGGTGCCTTCAATATGACTCATGGAGCCACCTTGGGTGGGCACGCTGTGCAGCACGCCATCTCCCGCGCAGGTCTTGAGGCCGCAGCTGTGGAAGACGTGCTGATGGGCTGTGCCAACCCTGAAGGCGCCACGGGAGCGAATATTGCAAGGCAAATTGCATTGACGGCGGGCTGCCCGGTCACCGTCTCGGGGATGACCGTCAACCGTTTTTGCTCATCGGGGCTGCAGACCATTGCGCTGGCAGCTCAACGCATCATCGCGGGCGAAGGTGATGTCTATGTGGCCGGGGGAGTGGAGAGCATCTCCTGCGTTCAGCAGGAAATGAACCAGCACATGCTGCGTGATCCGGCCTTGTTTGCACAAAAACCTGAGATCTACTGGAACATGCTGCAAACCGCCGAGCAGGTGGCCAAGCGCTACGGTGTCACTCGTCAGGCCATGGATGAGTACGGTGCGGCCAGCCAGCAAAAGGCCTGTGCGGCGCAGGCGGGTGGCAGGTTTGACGACGAAATTGCCCCGATCACCGTGACAGCGGGCGTGGCCGACCCTGTGCGCGGCATGACAGCGCAGGCAGTGACGGTCAGTAAAGACGAGGGTACTCGTGAAGGCACCACCGCAGAAGGCATCAGCGGTATTCGCCCGGCCATTCCTGGTGGGGTGATCGCAGCCGGTAATGCCAGCCAGTTCTCAGACGGCGCCGGGGCCTGTGTGGTGGTCAGCGAGGCGTATGCGCAGCGGCACCACCTCAAGCCCTTGGGCCGCTTCCTCGGTTTTGCAGTGGCGGGCTGCGAGCCCGATGAGATGGGTATCGGGCCGGTGTTTGCCGTTCCGAGAGTCCTGCAACGATTGGGCCTTTCGATGCAGGATATCGACCTGTGGGAACTCAATGAAGCATTTGCGGTTCAGGTGCTGTACTGCCGAGACAAGTTGGGCATCCCGTCGGACCGACTGAATATCAATGGTGGTGCGATTGCCCTGGGGCACCCCTACGGCGTCTCGGGCCAGCGTTTGACGGGCCATGCCCTCATCGAAGGTCGACGCCGGGGCGCCAAGCGGGTGTGCGTGACCATGTGCGTCGGCGGCGGTATGGGCGCTGCAGGTGTGTTTGAGGTTCTGTGAACCGGTTGACGGCGCGCCGTACGCTGGGAGTACCCCTGTGCGGCAAGCTTTGTTTGGCAAGTTGAGATGCGTGCAACCGTCGATTTCTTGCTCCACGATTGGCTGAAGGTTCAAACGCTCACCGAGCGTGAACGCTTCGCCGACCACAGCCGCGAAACCTTCAGCCAAGTACTGGACACCTGTGAACGTATCGCACGCGAAAAGTACGCGCCTTTCAACCGCTTGGTCGACACTGAAGAACCTCGCTTCGATGGTCAGAGGGTGATCCTGCCCCAGGCCACCCAGGATGCCTGGGACGCCTACGCTGCCAGCGGCATGCTCGGCGCAGCCCAGGATTACTCCATTGGAGGGATGCAACTTCCCTACACAGTGGAAGCTGCGGCCAACGCGTTCTTTGCCAAGGCGTCGGTGAGTATCGGGGCGAGCCTGCTCAGTGTGGGCAACGCCAACCTGCTCATGGCACACGGCACACCGCTGCAGCAGCGGGTGTTTGCACAGCATGAGTTTAGCGGCCGCTTCTCGGGCACCATGTGCCTGAGTGAACCCCAGGCGGGATCGAGCCTGTCGGATGTGGCCACCCGCGCGACACCAGACGGCCCCGACTTTGAGGCCGATCCCTTAGGGCCCCGCTACCGCCTGCGTGGCAACAAGATGTGGATCAGCGCTGGAGAGCACGAGCTCACCGAAAACATCATCCACCTGGTGCTGGCCAAGATTCCCGGGCCCGATGGCCAGATGCCGCCGGGGGTGAAAGGCATTTCACTGTTCATCGTGCCCAAGAAGTTGGTCGATGAATCGGGTGAACTCACCGGTGAGCGCAACGACGTTGCGCTGGCAGGTCTGAACCACAAGTGTGGCTGGCGCGGTACCACCAATACGCTGCTCAATTTCGGCGAAGGGCGTTTTCCGGTTCGTGCTGCTGTCGGGTCGGCAGGCTTGGACGGCCAGGGCGCCGGCGCGATTGGCTACCGGGTAGGTGTGCCCGGAGAAGGCTTGCGCTATATGTTCCACATGATGAACGAGGCCCGGATCGGCGTGGGTATGGCCGCAGCGATGCTGGGTATGGCCGGCTATGAGGCGTCTTTGGCCTATGCGCGCCAGCGCCCGCAGGGCCGTTCGGTGGGCCCTGCTGGTAAAGACCCCCAACAAGCCCAGATCCCAATCATTGAGCATGCCGATGTCAAGCGGATGCTGTTGGCACAGAAAGCCTATTGCGAGGGTGCCCTGGCTTTGGAGCTGTATTGCGCGCGCTTGGTCGATGAGTTGCACACCGCAACGCCTGCCGCTCGCAACGAGGCACGCCTGCTCCTGGAGGTGCTCACGCCCATTGCCAAGAGTTGGCCCAGCGAGTGGTGTCTGGAGGCCAACAGCTTGGCCATTCAGATACACGGCGGCTATGGCTACACGCGTGACTTTCCGGTGGAACAGTATTGGCGCGACAACCGCCTCAACATGATCCACGAGGGCACTCACGGCATCCAGGCTCTTGATCTATTGGGCCGCAAGGTGGTGATGGAAGGCGGCGCTGGGCTCAAGCTGGTGGCCGGCCGGGTCAACATCACGGTGCAGCAGGCGCTACAGCAACCGGGGCTGGCCTTGCAGGCCGAGCAACTTGCTCAGGCCTTGCAGCAGCTCAGCGCAGCCACCAAAGCGGCGTGGGCCACAGGCGTGGCTGAAGAGGCTCTGGCCAATGCAACCCCGTATTTGCAGGCCTGTGGCCATGTTGTTTTGGGCTGGATCTGGTTGGATGTGGCGCTTTGCGCCGCATCCGAGTCGCCCCAGCACCGGGGTTTGCAGGCGGCCCAGCGATACTTCTTCGAATACGAATTGCCCAAGATCGGCCCTTGGCTGCAGGTGGTCGCGTCGCGCCAAGATGTGTGCCGCACCATGCAAGACGAGTGGTTCTGAGATCCCAGGAGGCCCAAGCCCATGAGCACGCCCATTCAACAGTTGTTCAATCTCAACGGCCAGGTGGCCTTGGTTACGGGCGGATCTCGCGGTTTGGGGCTGCAGATCGCCGAAAGCCTCGGTGAGGCCGGGGCGCGGGTGATGCTCACATCACGCAAGGCTGCGGACTTGCAAGAGGCGGCCGCCGACCTGGCTGCCAAGGGTATCGACGCCCGCTGGGTGGCCGCTGATGCGAGTGACCCCGACCAGGTGCAACGCGTGGTCCGTGAGACGCTAGAGCGCCTGGGCCCCATAGACATTCTGGTCAACAACGCGGGGGCCACTTGGGGTGCACCGGCCGAGGACTATCCCTTGGAGGCCTGGGACAAGGTCATGAACCTCAATGTGCGCAGCGTATTCCTGTTCTCGCAAACCGTGGGCAAGGCCAGCATGATCCCTCGCCGCAAGGGACGAATTATCAACGTCGCTTCCATTGCGGGTTTGGCAGGGTCGGCGCATGTCAAGTTCATAGCCTATGGCACGAGCAAGGGTGCGGTGGTGAACCTGACGCGCACACTGGCAGCCGAGTGGGGCAGCTATGGCATCACCGTCAACGCCTTGGCGCCAGGCTTTTTCCCCAGCAAGATGACCAGGGGTACGCTGGAACACTTTGGTGTGGACACCTTGTCGGCTGCAGCTCCGCTCAAGCGCATCGGCGATGACGATGATCTCAAGGGCGCCGCGCTTTTGTTCGCGAGCGCAGCGGGCAAGCACATCACTGGACAGATCCTGGCTGTTGATGGCGGTGTGTCGGCGGTCAACGGCGGCTGAGACCAGGATGAGCACAACACCGGCCTCCGATGCAGCACCTTTGGCCATGCCGGCTTCCACCCAGGTTCCATTTGCTGATTTCATCGGCCTTCGACTGGTGCGTATGCATGGCGGGGAGGCTGAATCGGCGCTGCCGATGAAGCCTGAGCTTCTGAACACGTGGCAGGTGGCCCACGGAGGTGTGACGATGACCCTTTTGGACGTCACGATGGCGCACGCAGCGCGCAGCCTGAATATGAAGGGGCAAGATAAGGGCCCTGGGGTGGTGACCGTGGAAATGAAGACCACCTTCATGCGCCCAGGGGAGGGCACGCTCGTGTGCCGTGCCCGTGTGCTTCACCGCAGCAGTACCATGGCTTACACCGAAGGGTCGGTCTACGGTGCCAACGGCTTGCTGTGTGCGCATGCCACGGGTACTTTCAAGTATCTTCGTGCGCTGCCAGCCTCCAGCGGTTTTCGTGTTTTGCCGCAAAAGGACGGCCAGGAATGACCCTCATCAACACCCAAATTCACCTGGTGTCGCGTCCCCAGGGCGAACCCCGCGCCGACAACTTCGCCAGGGTAGAGGCGCCAGTGGCGGCTCTGGAAGCGGGGCAGGTGCTGGTGCGTCACCAGTTCCTCAGCCTGGACCCCTACATGCGTGGGCGGATGAACGACGCCAAGAGCTATGCTGAACCCCATCCACTGAATACCCCGATGATCGGCGGAACAGTGGGCACGGTTGAGCAGTCGCGACACCCGGCCTTTCAGGTGGGGGATCCCGTGGTTGGCATGGGCGGCTGGCAGCGGTATTCGGTGGTGGACGCCCAAAAGCCTGGTGTGCTGCGCAAGGTCGACTCGCGCTTGCCGCTGGCAGCCTACCTCGGTGCAGTGGGTATGCCGGGTGTGACCGCTTGGTATGGCCTGACGCAGATCATGCAGCCCCAACAAGGGCAGACCGTCACCGTCAGCGCTGCAAGCGGAGCGGTGGGTGGTGCCCTGGGGCAGCTGGCCAAGGTGCGCGGATGCCGGGTTGTGGGCATTGCGGGCGGGCCGGAAAAGTGCAGTTACGTGAGGGATGAGCTCGGGTTTGACGATTGCATCGATTACAAGGCCTGCCCCGACCTGAAGTCGTTGCACCTGGCCCTGAAGGTTGCCTGCCCCCAGGGGATAGACGCCCACTTCGAGAATGTGGGCGGTCAGATTTTGGATGCCGTGATGTTGCGTGCCAACGCGTTTTCGCGCATTGCCGTGTGCGGAATGATTGCCGGATACAACGGCAATCCACTGCCCATGGCCAACCCCTCGTTGATCCTGGTCAACCGCATGCGCATGGAGGGCTTCATCGTGAGCGAACACATGCAGCTGTGGCCGCAGGCCTTGAAGGAACTCGGCGGGTTGGTGGCACAGGGACGGCTCAAGTACCGCGAGTCCATTGCGCAGGGCCTGGAAAGCGCACCTGAAGCCTTTATCGGGCTGCTCAAGGGGCGTAACTTCGGCAAGCAGTTGGTACTCGTCAACTGATGCGGCTGCGCTGGACTCGGGGCCGCTTGCAAGAGTTGGATCCCTTGGATGTTTATGACCTGCTGGCCCTGCGCAGCGAGGTATTCGTGGTGGAACAAACCTGCATCTTCCAGGACGCCGACGGTGTGGACAAGCAAGCCCATCATCTGCTGGGGCGCGATGCACGGGGCCTCCTGCGGGCTGGCCTGCGCATTGTTGACCCTGGCGTGAAGTACCCCGAGCCCTCCATCGGCCGCGTAATCACTGCGCCCACCGTGCGCCGCAGCGGTGTCGGGCGAGAATTGATGGGACAGGGCATCCAGTACTGTCGCGATCTGTGGCCCAGGCACGGCGTCCGCATCAGCGCACAGGCGCGGTTGGAACGCTTCTATCGGGACTTCGGATTTCAAATCGTCAGCGATCCCTACTTGGAGGACGATATTCCCCATGTGGAGATGCTCCTCGATCCGGAACATGCACTATGAAACTTAAATCCGGTCAAACAGCCGTCGTCACGGGCGCTGCCTCAGGGTTTGGGCTCGAGTTCAGCCTGCAGGCTGCCCGGCGTGGGATGAACGTGGTGATGAGCGATGTTCAGGCCGACGCTTTGGAGGCTGCGGCGCTTCGGGTGCGCCAAACCGGCGCATCGCTGCTGAGCTGCGTTGGCGACATCGCCCAGTCGGTCGTGGTTGAGAAGCTGCTCGAAAGCACCCTGGCGCACTTTGGCACGCCCCACCTGCTGTTCAACAATGCCGGCGTGGCCCATGGTGGTCTGATTTGGGAGCATAGCGAACGCGATTGGGACTGGGTGCTGGGGGTCAACCTGCGCGGCGTGGCCCACGGGGTTCGCCTGTTCACGCCCCACATGATCAGGGCAGCCCGGGCGCAAGCCGATTACCAAGGTCACATCATCAACACCGCTTCTATGGCGGGTTTGGTATGCGCACCCAACATGGGTGTCTACAATGTCACCAAGCATGCTGTTGTGGCGCTGACTGAAACCCTGCAGCAGGACCTGTGTTTGGTTACCGACCAGGTGCGTGCTTCGGTGCTGTGCCCGTACTTTGTGCCCACGGGTATCAGCCGAAGCCACCGCAACAGGCCAAGCGAGCTGCGCAGCGAAAGCAAGCCCACGGCCAGCCAGTTGATTGCACAGGCCATGAGCGAGAAGGCGGTGAGTTCGGGCAAGGTCAGTGCTGCCGATGTGGCCCATGCCACCTTTGCCGCGGTTGAAGCGGGCCAGTTCTACATCTACAGCCACCCCAACGCATTGGCGCCAGTACAGACCCGCCTGGAGGATGTGTTGATGTCGCGCAACCCATCGGATCCGTTCAAGGATCGGCCCGAGATTGGTCAGCGGCTTCGCGCATCGCTAAGGGACAACAGCACCCTCTGATGCCCCTCAGGTGAGGTCGTCAAGACCGGCGACGCGGCTCGGGTTCGGGTCTTGGATGTCGACTTGGCTCGTAAGCGAGTTTCCTTGATGATGAAGCTTGACGTCACACCGGCAAGGGGCTCAAGCCGCGAGGGCACCAAACGATTACAAGCCGCAGGGCGCGAAGAATGCACTCGACACGAACCGTCCGCTACGGCAGGGCACCCCACATCTACCGGCTTTAAGCTGGCAGCGCAAAACTCTATGGCTGCAGCCCTCGCTAAGCTTTAGCAGCGCCACTGAGCACCCACGTCCGATGGCCACACCCCGCGCGTTGTGCATCCATGCTGGGCCAACAGCCCGCGCGCACCTGCGCGAGTTCGGGCTGCGGCCGAGCGACATCCAGGTCGTGGCTGCAGCTGCGGGCGGCCCCAAGGGCTTGGTGCTGCTGCATCTGGATGCATTCTTGTTCGGCCACTGGTTACCGCAAGGCCGGCATCGCCTGGACTTGGTGGGTGCGTCGATCGGTGCGTGGCGCATGGCTGCGGCCTGCACCCGGCAGCCCGTGGCCGCCTTGCAGCGCTTGGGGCATGACTACATCCACGAGCGCTATGGCGCGGTGGACGCGGTGCTGCCGGGGGCGGAGGTGGTCAGCCGCCAGTTTCGACAGACCCTGCGCAAGCATTTTCCGCCGGATGCGGTGGCGGACCTGCGTGCCCATCCCAATTGGCGCTTGCACATCGTGGCTTCACGAGGGCGCGGCCTGCTGGCCCGCGCTGGGCGCCCGCAGATGCTCACCGGCTTTGCTGCTGCGGTCGGGCTCAATGCCCTGAGCCGGCGGTTGCTGGACCTGCAACTGCAGCGGGTGTGGTTCAGCTCTGATGGGTGTGCGCCGGATTGGATGGTCCAACCTCAGCCTGATCTGCAGACGGTGACCGCACCCCTGCGCCAGGATAACTTTGAAGACGTACTCTTGGCCAGTTGCAGCATTCCGTTTTGGTTGCAGCCAGTGCAGGACATTGCCGGCGCACCCGCGGGCCCGTATTGGGACGGCGGCCTGACGGATTACCACATGCATCTTCCCTTCCATCGCATCGGTGGAGGCCTGGCGCTGGTACCGCACTTTCAGCCGCAGCTGGTGCCGGGCTGGTTGGACAAGCCGTGGCCACACCGCCATCGGGCCACGCCCTTCTTGGACAACGCCATCGTCCTGAGCCCTTCGCCCGAGTGGCTGCGTTTGCTCCCTGGCGGAAAGATCCCTGACCGTTCCGACTTCAAACGCTATGTGCATGCTCCACAGGAACGTGAGCGCCTGTGGTCCGCCGCTCTGAAAGCCAGCGAACAACTAGCGCAGGAGTGGGCCGAATGTGTGCACCAGCCGTCGATTGAAGCCTCGCCCTTGCCCTGAATATCCTGCACCTGTCGATGTTGGGCCGGGTGTGCAATGGCCAGTCGGTGGATTCGAGCACCGGCGCATCGCCTACAATGGCAGGGAGGTTTTCAACAAACAAGGTCGAGAAAGGCATCATGGTTGTGACACCGCGAACGCCCTGCGAGCTTTTCAAGCGGATCGCCGCCGCGGCTTTCCGTGCCTGAGTTTTTCAGTCCCCCTCGCAGCGCGGCCCATCGGCCGCGTTTTGCATTCAAGATCCCGGAGTGTGCACATGATCACCATCACCCTGCCCGATGGCTCGCGCCGTGAGTACCCGGCGCCGTTGACGGTGGCCGAGGTGGCGGCCTCCATCGGAGCGGGCCTGGCCAAGGCCTCATTGGCAGGTCGGGTGGGGCGCGGCGACAGCGCCCGCATGGTGGACACGAGCCACCTGATCGATGCCGATACTGCCCTGGCCATCATCACCGACAAGGACCCGGATGGGTTGGAGGTGATCCGACACTCCACCGCCCACCTCTTGGCCTATGCGGTCAAGGAACTCTTCCCCGAGGCACAGGTCACGATTGGCCCGGTGATTGAAAACGGGTTTTACTACGACTTCTCCTACAAGCGCCCGTTCACGCCCGACGATTTGCAGGCTATCGAGAAGCGCATGGGTGAGTTGGGTAAGAAGGACGAGCCGGTGGTGCGCCGCGTGTTGCCACGCGACGAGGCGGTGGCGCACTTCAAGGCCATGGGCGAACATTACAAGGCTGAGATCATCGGCAGCATCCCTGCAGGGCAGGAGGTCAGCCTCTACCGCGAGGGGGGGTTCGAAGACCTTTGCCGCGGCCCCCACGTGCCCTCGACTGGCAAGCTCAAGCACTTCAAGTTGATGAAGGTGGCAGGCGCCTACTGGCGGGGGGACAGCAACAACGAGATGTTGCAGCGCATCTACGGCACGGCCTGGGCGACCAAGGACGAGTTGCAGCGGTACCTCACCATGCTCGAGGAGGCAGAAAAGCGCGACCATCGCAAGCTCGGCCGTGAGCTCGACCTGTTCCATGTGGACGACCACGCGCCCGGCGTCGTGTTCTGGCACCCCAAAGGCTGGACTGTGTGGCAGCAGGTCGAGCAGTACATGCGCTGCGTGTACCAAGACAACGGTTACCAAGAGGTCAAGGGTCCCCAGATTCTGGACAAGACCCTGTGGGAGAAAACCGGACACTGGGACAAATACCGGGAAAACATGTTCACCACGGAGTCGGAAAAGCGTGACTATGCCCTCAAGCCGATGAACTGCCCCGGTCACATCCTGATCTACAAGCAGGGCATCAAGAGCTATCGCGACCTGCCTCTGCGCTTGGGCGAGTTCGGCCAGTGCCACCGCAATGAGCCCAGTGGTGGCCTGCACGGCATCATGCGGGTGCGGGGTTTCACCCAGGATGATGGCCATATCTTCTGCACTGAAGACCAGATTCTCGATGAGTGCAACGCCTTCACCGCCTTGCTGCAGCGGGTCTACGCGGATTTTGGTTTCACCGACATCCTTTATAAGGTGGCCACCCGCCCGGAAAAGCGCATCGGCGCGGACGAGCTCTGGGACAAGGCCGAGCATGCCTTGATGGCAAGCCTGCGCAACAGTGGATGTGACTTCATCATCTCGCCGGGGGATGGAGCCTTCTACGGGCCCAAGATTGAGTACACCCTCACAGACGCCTTGGGCCGTCAGTGGCAGTGCGGCACCATCCAGGTCGATTTCGCGCTCCCGCAGCGTCTAGCAGCCGAGTTTGTGGCCGAAAACGGCGAGCGTAAAACCCCTGTGATGCTGCACCGGGCCATCCTGGGCAGCCTGGAGCGCTTCATTGGCATCCTGATCGAGCAGCATGCCGGCGCCTTGCCCGCCTGGCTGGCGCCCACGCAGGTGACGGTGCTCAACATCACCGATTCCCAGGCCGATTACGCGCGAAATGTGGTCAAAACGCTGCAAAAACAAGGCCTTAGGTGCGAGCTCGATTTGCGAAACGAGAAAATTACCTATAAAATCCGAATCCATTCCATGCAAAAAGTGCCGTACATCCTGGTCGTGGGTGATAAGGAAATGGCGTCTGATTGCGTGGCCGTACGCGCCCGAGGCAACCAAGACCTGGGGGTAATGTCCGTATCAGCTTTCGCTCAGAAGGCTCTTGTCGACATCGCCGCCAAGGCTTAGAAGCCGACGGGCGTTTTTCTGTTGATGTTCTGAAAGGGTTCGAACCATCGCTACGTTTCTCGATCGCCGCATGCCCAATGTCGAGCGCAAGCATCGACTCAATCGCGAGATCATCGCACCCATGGTGCGTTTGAACGGGCCCGAAAACGAATCCTTAGGCATCGTCAGCATTCAGGAAGCCCTCAGGCTGTCTGGTGAGTACGACGTGGATCTGGTGGAAATTGCGGCGCAAGCCGATCCGCCTGTGTGCCGCTTGATGGACTATGGCAAGTTCAAGTATCAAGAGCAGAAGAAGGCAGCGGAGGCCAAGGCCAAGCAGCACGTTATTGAGATCAAGGAGGTCAAGTTCCGTCCCGGCACCGATGAAGGCGACTACGCCGTGAAGATGCGCAACCTGCGCCGCTTCATTGCCGACGACGGTGACAAGGGCAAGGTAACCTTGCGCTTTCGGGGTCGAGAAATCACCCACCAGGACATTGGCATGCGTCTGTTGGAGCGGATTCGCGACGAATTGGCCGACGTGGCAGTCGTTGAGCATATGCCCAAGCTCGAGGGCCGTCAGATGATCATGGTGTTGGCGCCCAAGCGCCGCTGAAAAGAGTTTCGCGAGCATCCGGTTTGGTCGCCGGGTGATCGATCGAAGAAGCCGTTGCAGGCCAACAAGCATCTGAAGTCGATTTCGGATCGCCTGCAGGGGTCACTTAAAAGGAGCAGTCATGCCCAAGATGAAGACCAAGAGCAGCGCGAAAAAGCGCTTTCGCGTTCGTCCGGGTGGCACCGTCAAGCGCGGTCAGGCGTTCAAGCGCCACATCCTGACCAAGAAGACCACGAAGAACAAGCGCCAACTTCGCGGCGCGGTCAACGTGCATGAGACCAACATGGGTCATATGGCTCAGATGCTGCCCTTCGCAGGTCTGTAAGCCCCCGGGTCATCTTCAAGGAAAGGATTCAATATGCCTCGCGTCAAACGTGGTGTTACCGCACGTGCTCGTCACAAAAAGGTTCTGGCCCTGGCCAAAGGTTTTCGGGGCCGCCGCAAGAATGTCTTTCGTATCGCCAAACAGGCGGTGATGAAGGCGGGCCAATATGCCTACCGCGACCGCCGCGCCAAAAAGCGCGTGTTTCGTCAGCTGTGGATTGCCCGTATCAACGCTGCTTCGCGTGAACTTGGCGTCCCCTACAGCAAGTTCATGGCTGGCCTGAAGAAGGCCAATATCGGCATCGACCGCAAGGTGCTGGCCGATATGGCGGTCAACGACCCCGCTGCATTTGGCAGCATCGTGGCCCAGGTGAAGGCCCAACTGGCTTGATGTTCTGGTGAAGGCACCCGAGGTGCCTTTGTCTCGTCAGCAACCCGGCCGTCACCCGCGTGACGGCCGTTTTTATTTTTGCGCCGACGACAGCCTTAACGCTCTGCATGAACGAACTTGATGCCCTGGTGGCCCAGGCCACCGCAGAATTCCACCAGGCCGCGACCCCCGCAGACCTGGAAAATGCCAAGGCGCGTTACCTGGGCAAAGCCGGCCGGGTGACCGAAGCACTCAAGTCACTGGGTACTCTGCCGGTCGAAGAGAAAAAGGCCCGCGGGGCCGAGATCAACGCGGCCAAGACGCAGATCGAGGCGGTCTTGCAGGAGCGGCGCCAAGCGCTGGCTGATGCCGAACTGCAAGCGCAGCTGCGCGCCGAAGCCTTGGATGTGACCCTGCCTGGGCGCCGCCGCGGCCATGCAGGCATGCATCCGGTGTCGCGCACGCTCGAGCGCATCGAGGCCATTTTCGGCTCCATGGGTTTTGGAGTGGCTGACGGCCCCGAGATCGAAAACGACTGGTTCAACTTCACGGCGCTGAACACGCCAGCCGACCACCCGGCACGCTCCATGCACGACACCTTCTATGTCGATATGCACAGTGCCGACGGTTCGCCGTATCTCTTGCGCACCCACACCAGCCCGATGCAGGTTCGCCATGCGGTGCAGCATGTGAAGCGCTACCAGGCCCTGCTGGACGCGGGCAAGGCCATGCCTGAGATTCGGGTCATTGCTCCGGGGCGTACCTACCGCGTGGACAGTGACGCCACCCATTCACCCATGTTCCACCAATGTGAAGGCCTGTGGATCGGCGAGAACGTGAGCTTCAAGGATCTCAGGTCGGTGTTTGGCGACTTCTTTCGCACCTTCTTCGAGACCGACGATCTGCAGATTCGGTTTCGCCCCAGCTTCTTTCCCTTCACCGAACCCTCTGCGGAAGTCGATATTGCCTTCGCTACGGGGCCCTTGAAAGACCGCTGGCTGGAGGTGGCGGGGTCTGGTCAAGTGCACCCGAGTGTGGTGCGTAATTTTGGTCTCGACCCGGAGCGCTACATCGGTTTTGCCTTCGGCATGGGCCCAGACCGCCTGACCATGCTGCGCTACGGCGTGGACGATCTGCGCCAGTTCTTTGAAGGTGACCTGCGCTTCCTGTCGCAGTTCAACTGAAGTCCACCAAGAGCCCCCATGCAATTCCCCGAATCCTGGTTGCGCACGCTGTGCAACCCCAGCTTGAGCACCGCTGAATTGGCTGAGTGCCTGACCATGGCCGGCTTGGAAGTCGAAGAGGTCCAACCGGTAGCGCCTCCGTTCTCCAAGATCGTGGTGGCCGAGATCGTCGCTGCTGAACAGCATCCCAATGCCGAGCGCCTGCGGGTGTGCCAGGTGGACGCAGGCCCGTACAGCAAGGACGGTCCGCTGCAGATCGTTTGCGGTGCGCCCAATGCCCGCGTGGGCATCAAGGTACCGCTGGCCTTGGTGGGCGCGCAATTACCGCCAGGCGGCGACGGCAAGCCGTTTGAGATCAAGGTGGGCCAGCTGCGCGGCGTGAACAGCTTCGGCATGTTGTGTTCGGCGCGTGAGCTTCGGCTCAGCGAAGACCACGGCGGCCTTCTGGAGCTTGCCTGCGACGCGCCCCTGGGCGCCAGCGTGCGCGACCTCTTGGGGCTGGATGACTCCTTGTTCACCCTCAAGCTCACACCCAATCTGGCCCACCACCTGTCGATTCTGGGTTTGGCACGAGAAGTGTCGGCCCTAACCGGAGCGCCGCTGGCTGAACCGGTGGTGCCCCCGGCGGTGGTCAGCCTTGGAGACCGCCTGCCAGTGCGCATTGAAGCCCGCGATCTCTGTGGCCGTTTCAGTGGCCGTATCGTGCGGGGCATCAACCCCGCTGCGGTCACCCCGGCTTGGATGGTGGAACGATTGGCACGGTGTGGACAGCGCCCGGTCAACGCCATTGTCGACATCTCCAACTATGCGATGTTCGAGTTGGGCCAGCCTAGCCACATCTTCGACCTAGCCAAGGTAGGCCAGGGGCTGAGCGTGCGCTGGGCTCGCGCCGGGGAGACCCTCCACCTGCTCAACGGCCAGACCGTCACGCTGGACGAGCAGGTGGGGGTCATCGCCGACGAAACAGGTGTTGAATCCCTGGCCGGCATCATGGGCGGAGAAGCCACGGCGGTGGGCGACCATACCCAAGATGTGTACATCGAGGCTGCCTTCTGGTGGCCCAAGGCAGTCGCTGGGCGCGCTCGGCGCTATAACTTTTCCACCGATGCGGGGCACCGCTTTGAGCGCGGTGTCGACCCTGCCGGCACGGTGCGTGCGATCGAGCGCATCACGGAGTTGCTGGTGGCCATCTGCGGTACCGAGCGGACTGCCTGCGGCCCGATCGACGACCAGTGGCCAGCAGCGGCCAAGGCGGGCCTTGCGCAAACCGTGACCATGCGGGTCTCCCGTGCTGCCAAGGTCTTGGGCATGCCCCTGAGCCGTCCTCAGTGCGAGATGGTGTTCAGCCGTCTGGGGTTGGCGCCCCAGGGGCAAGGCGACCTGATCCAGATCACAGTGCCCAGCCACCGTTTCGATCTGCAGATCGAAGAGGATCTGATTGAAGAGGTGGCTCGGGTGCTGGGCTTTGATCTACTTCCCGATACGCCGCCGCTGGCACCGGTGACCGCGCAGGTGCGCGCCGAGTCGCAGCGCAGCGCCCATACGGTGCGCCGATTACTGGCGGGGCTGGACTACCAAGAGGGTATCCACTTCAGCTTTGTGGAAGAGCGTTGGGAACAAGAGCTTGCGGGAAACGACCAGGCCATCCGGGTGCTCAACCCGATCGCTGCGTCGATGTCGGTGATGCGATCCAGCCTTATCGGAAGTTTGATTCAGGCTGCGCGAGGCAACTGGGCGCACAAGGTTAGCCGAGTGCGCTTGTTCGAAATTGGCCGTGTATTCAATCGCGATGCCCGCATCCGTGACAGCGACACCACCGTGGCCGGCATCGATCAGCCCCTGAAAGTAGCCGGCCTGGCTTTAGGGGCCGCGGAAAAGCCGCAATGGGGCAGCGCCACGCGCGCCGTGGACTTCTTTGATGTGAAGGGCGATATCGAAACCCTGCTGTGGCCACTGGAGCCGGTATTTGTGGCTGCTGAACACCCGGCCTTGCATCCTGGCCGTTGTTCTGCAGTGCAATTGGGCGGCCAGATGATCGGCCACGTGGGAGAGCTGCATCCCCGTTGGCGCCAGGCCTATGAACTGCCCTCAGCCCCCGTGGTGTTTGAGCTGGACCTGCAGGCGGTTCTGAACCGTCCGGTGCCGGTGGCTCAAGCAGTGGCGCGGCAACAGGCCGTATGGCGCGACCTGGCCCTGGTGGCCGCCGAGGCGCTGCACCACGACACCTTGGTTCAAGCCTTGTCGGATGACCCTTCGGGCCTGGTGCGGTCTGCTCGGCTTTTCGATGTATACAAGCCCAAGTCCGCCAGCGGTGATCTCCAGGCCGGTGAGCGCAGTTTGGCGATTCGCCTTGAACTCCTGGACGAAACGGCTACATTGACCGAGGATCGGATTGAGGCAGCGGTTCAGCAGGCTTTGGTCCGTGCCGCCGCTGTAGGCGCGCGACTGCGCGCCGCTGCATGAGGGCCCCCGCCATGAATGATCGCGTCATCTTGCCGTCTTTGCACACACCCACGCTCACCAAGGCTGAGCTGTCTGAGCTTTTGTTTGAGCGGCTCGGGCTGAACAAGCGAGAGTCCAAGGACATGGTGGACGCATACTTCGAAATCTTGGGGAACACCCTGGCGCAGGGCACCGATGTGAAGCTTTCGGGTTTTGGCAACTTCAATGTGCGCCACAAGGCGGCCCGGCCGGGGCGTAACCCACGCACCGGTGAGCTGATCCCGATCGACGAGCGGCTGGTGGTAACCTTTCACGCCAGCCTCAAACTCAAGGCCGTGGTGCAGGGTGACGAACTCCCGGCCGATGAGGCCTGAAGCCACTCCTGTGGCGATCCATACGCCCCGTCCGGCAGGTCGGGCTCCATGGCTCTATGCCACCCGCTATCCTGGGCCTTTCCCTGATCCACGGAGCCGCCTGCTTGCATTGAGAATCATCCCGTGAGCTCCGAATTGCCCCCGATCCCTCCGAAGCGCTACTTCACGATTGGTGAAGTCAGCGAGCTGTGCATGGTCAAGCCCTATGTCTTGCGGTACTGGGAGCAGGAGTTCACGCAGTTGCGCCCCATGAAGCGCCGGGGCAATCGCCGCTACTACCAGCATCACGAAGTCTTGCTGGTACGGCGAATACGGGAGTTGCTGTACGAAAAGCGCTTCACCATCAGCGGGGCTAGAGACCGTCTGGCCGAAAGCAGCCTGCGATCAGGCGCGGCGGCGGGGTCTGACTTGATATTGGCGGATGAGCCCATAGATCCATCGGGCGCTGAGGTTGGCGGCCGGGAGGTTTCCGCGTCGCTCGCTCAGGCTGGATCGGCTGCGCGAACCGAGCCACACCCGGCTGTCGAACTTGACCTGCGCCGCGAGCTCTTGGCTATTCGCCGGATGCTGTCCGATTGAGTCGCTATAATCGGGGTGTTTTCGGGGTGTAGCGCAGCCTGGTAGCGCACTTGCATGGGGTGCAAGGGGTCGCGAGTTCGAATCCCGCCACCCCGACCAGCACAAACGTGAAGGCCTGAGTTCCACACGAGAACTCAGGCCTTTTGCGTGATACACGGCAATGCGGGCGTTCTTGCTGGCCATCTGGCGGGCATGCGGCAAGCCATGGGGGTATGGCAGCGCGGCCGGGCAATCCCCCCTATGAAAGGGCAGGGTAGGCAGCGTACAGTGCGCGGACCGCGTGCCGGTACACGCAGGAGCCCATTCGTCATGGCCACCAACGCCCGCCGCAAAACCAAGCCTTCCCCGCCGCCCGCCGCAGAGCCAGCGGCAGCCGCTGCACGTCAACGGCTCCTCAAGAAGTATCCCAACCGGCGCTTGTACGACACGCACAGCTCCAGCTACATCACCTTGCAGGACGTGAAGGACATGGTCCTGCAAGGACAGGACTTTCAAGTACAGGACGCCAAAACCGCAGAGGACATCACCCGCAGCATCCTGCTGCAGATCATCCTTGAGGAAGAGACCGACGGCGTGCCGATGTTTTCAGCACCCATGCTGGCCAACATCATCCGCTTCTATGGCCATGCGATGCAGGGCTTGATGGGGCACTATCTGGAACACAATCTACAGGCTTTTGCCGACATGCAGCGGCAGTTCACGGAACAGTCCAAGACGTTGTACGACCCCAGGGCCTTCAACACCGAGGCCTGGGGGCAGTGGGCCAAGATGTTCCAGTCGGTGCCGGGCTTCCCCGGTTTTCCGGCGGGAAAAAAGTAGACTGGGGTATACCGTGCGCGGCTGCGGGACAATCACGGGATGTCCCTGACCACCTCCAACACTTCACTCGCTGCCCCACCGGTCTCGTCCAGCCAAAGGGCCCCGCGTGTGGCTTTTGCCAGCTTGGGCTGCCCCAAGGCTTTGACCGACAGCGAACTGATCCTGACCCAGCTCAGCGCCGAGGGCTATCAGACCTCACGCGAGTACGCTGGTGCCGACCTGGTGATCGTCAACACCTGCGGCTTCATCGACGACGCCATCAAAGAGAGCCTGGACACGATCGGCCAGGCGCTAGCGGAAAATGGGCGGGTGATCGTCACCGGTTGCCTGGGCACCAAAATGGGCGAGAACGGCCAGAACCTGGTGCAGCAGGTGCACCCCAAGGTTTTGGCCGTGACGGGCCCACACGCTACGCATGAAGTGATGAACGCGGTGCACCGTCATGTGCCCAAGCCTCACGACCCCTTTACCGACCTGGTGCCGCCACAGGGCATCAAGCTCACGCCGCGGCATTACGCTTATCTGAAGATCAGCGAGGGCTGCAACCATGCCTGTACCTTCTGCATCATCCCGAGCATGCGCGGCAAGTTGGTGTCGCGCCCCATCGGCGACGTGCTGGAGGAAGCGCGCAAGTTGTTCGAGTCCGGCGTCAAGGAGTTGCTGGTGGTCAGCCAGGACACCAGCGCGTATGGCGTGGACGTGCAGTACCGCACGGGCTTTTGGAACGGCCAGCCGGTCAAGACCCGTATGGTGGAGCTGTGCGAGCGCCTCTCGCAGTTGGCCGAGCCCTTTGGGGCTTGGGTACGGCTGCACTACGTGTATCCCTATCCCCATGTGGACGAGCTCATCCCGATGATGGCGCAGGCACGCATCCTGCCGTACTTGGACATTCCCTTCCAGCATGCGCACCCCGATGTGCTGCGCCGCATGAAGCGGCCAGCCTCTGGCGAGCGCCACCTCGAACGGCTGCAGGCTTGGCGGGCAGCTTGCCCGGAACTGGTTATCCGCAGCACATTCATCGCCGGCTTCCCCGGTGAAACCGAGGCTGAGTTCAAAACCTTGTTGGACTTTGTGCGCGAAGCAGAAATTGATCGTGCGGGCTGCTTCGCCTACTCGCCGGTACCAGGGGCTGCGGCCAACGAGATTCCCGGCACCGTGCCGGAGCCGCTTCGAAAGGAGCGCCGCTCTCGCTTCATGGCAGTGGCCGAGGCGGTTTCCGTGCAAAGGCTCGCGCGCCGGGTGGGCGCCACCATGCAGGTCTTGGTGGACCAAGCGCCGGCCAGGGGGCGCCGCGGTGGGGTGGGGCGTAGCTATGCGGATGCCCCAGAGATTGACGGTGTCGTCCGCTTGTTACCGCCGCAGAAGATCTCGACGCAACTTCGGGTTGGCGAGTTCACGCGGGCACGGGTGGTCGCTGCCGAAGGTCACGACTTGGTCGCGCAGCCGCTGTGAGCACCCGCCTGATTCACCACCCCTACCGTCCGCCAGATGGCTTTGAGGCGGTGGTGCCGGCCGTCCACAAGGCCTCAACGGTCTTCTTCCCCAATGTGCAGGCTTTGCGCAGCCGTGACTGGCGGCACAAAGAAGGCTATAGCTACGGGCTGCACGGAACGCCCACAACCTTCACCCTTGAAGAGCGCCTGGCTACCTTGGAAGGCGCGCGCTATTGCGTGTTGACCCCCAGCGGCCTGTCTGCCTTGGCTTTGGTAAACCTGGCCTTGCTCAAGCCCGGAGACGAGGTGCTGCTGCCCGATAACGCATACGGGCCGTCCAAGGACCTTGCGCGTACCTTGCTGGCTGACCTGGGCGTGCTGCATCGTATTTATGACCCCTTGCGGGCAGCGTCGTTGCCGGCGCTGATCGGTCCCGCCACCAAGCTGCTGTGGATTGAGGCACCTGGCTCGGTCACCATGGAGTTTCCGGACATGGTGGGCTTGGTGCAAGCAGGCCGCCAGGCGGGGCTGGCCATCGCATTGGACAACACTTGGGGAGCCGGTTTGGCGTTTAAGCCCTTTGGATTAAGCGGGCCGCAGGGCAGCGAATTGGGCGTGGACCTGTGCATTCACGCGCTGACCAAGTACCCCTCGGGTGGCGGCGACGTGTTGATGGGATCCGTCACCAGCGTGGACCGAGCCTTTCACGACCGCGTGCTCACGGCGCGCATGCGCTTGGGCCTGGGTGTAGGTGCCAACGACGCCGAAGCGCTCCTTCGCTCGCTGCCTTCCATCGAACTTCGCTATGAAGCGCAAGATCATGTCGCGCGTGAGTTGGCGCGGTGGTTGCAGGCGCAAGATGCTGTCGCCCAGGTGCTGCACCCGGCGCTTACTGGATCGCCTGGCCACGAATATTGGGCTCAGCAGTGCACCCGAGCAGCTGGCATTTTCGCCATCTTGCTGCACGAATCTTTTGCCTGCGAGGCGGTCGATGCCTTCGTGGATGCGCTGCGCGTATTCCGCTTGGGCTACTCCTGGGGTGGGCCGGTCAGCTTGGCCGTTCCCTATTCGCTGGATGCGATGCGCCAGGACCGTTCGCATCTGCGCGGTCACCTGGTTCGCTTATGCATCGGCTTGGAGGCGGTGTCCGATCTGAAGCAGGACCTGGCACAGGCCCTGGCGGTGCTGGAGCAATATGGCAGGGTTTGAGGGGCTTGGTCAGGCTAACTTCACAGGCCGCGCCTGTGGTTGACCTTCTCAAGGCGCTGGCCTGCAGCTTGATCGTGCTGCACCATCTGGCCTTCTACGGGCCCATGTCTGATCATGCAGATGACCTCTTTCCTGGGGTCTTCGGTTGGCTCGCCCAGCACGGTCGTTTGGCTGTCCAGGTGTTCTTGGTTCTGGGTGGGTACTTGGCCGCCCAGGGTGTGATCAAGGCGGGTCTGCAGCCCTTGCCTGGCGAGAAGAGGCCCGGCGTGGCCCATTTGTGCCGTCAAGCGGCTATTCGGGTGGCGCAGCGCTACTTGCGGCTGGCTGTGCCGCTGTGCTTGGCTTTGATCCTGGCGGTCTTGTGCAATGCGCTGGCAGACCACTGGATTGACCACCACTCCATCAGCGCACCGCCACAGCTGTGGCAGGCCCTCTTGCATGTGGTGATGCTGCAAGACATCCTGGGCCATGAGGCCCTGTCGGCCGGAATTTGGTATGTGGCGATTGACCTTCAGCTGTTCGCCGTGTTCACGGCGATGGTGGTGCTGGCCCAGTTGACACGCCACCCCCGGCGCAACTTATTGTGGCTGGTGACAGGCTTGCTGATCCTGTCTGCATTCCTCTTCAACCGCTACCCAAGCTGGGATGTGTACGCCCCATACTTTTGGGTCAGCTACGGCTTAGGGGTCCTTTTTGGGTTGAAGCCGCGCGCTGGCTGGCTTGCGCTGGGGGTCATATTCGTGGTGCTGTCGTATGTTTGGGATCCGCGGATTCGCTTGTTGGTGGCGCTGGCTACGGCGGCGGTGCTGTGGGGTTGGAAGACGCCGCTGGCCTCGCTGATGGCTTATGCGGAACCAGCTTGCCGAACCCTGAGCCGGATCAGTTACGCGGTCTTTCTTGTTCACTTCCCAATTGCGTTGGTGGTCAATGCACTGTGGGTGGCCTTCTTGCCTCATCAGCCGCTGGTTCAGCTCATCGGCGTGGTGGTGGCCTTCAAGCTCAGCCTCTTGGGTGGTTGGCTCTTCCATCGGCATCTGGAGCTGCCCCTGTTGAAGCGGACTCAAAGCAGGCTGTTTGCGCGGTCGAGTGTCCGCCCTTGGACCGGCTGAGGTTCACCGGTTGCGTGACTTCATCGCCCGCTCGACTTCGCGCTTGCCCTCGCGCTCTTTGATGGTGTGGCGCTTGTCGTGTTCGGCCTTGCCCTTAGCCAAAGCGATCTCGGCCTTGACCCATCCGTTCTTGAAGTGCAGGTTCAGGGGTATCAGGGTGTAGCCGCGTTGCTCAACCTTGCCCACCAGCCGGCGGATTTCGGCCTTTTGCAGCAGCAGTTTTTTGGTGCGGTCGGCATCGGGCCGCACATGGGTGCTGGCCGTTTGCAGGGCATTGATGCGGCAGCCAATCAAAAAGAGCTCGCCGTTCTTGACCAGCACATAGCCATCGGTTAACTGCACCTGGCCCGAGCGGATGGCCTTGACCTCCCAGCCCTCGAGCACCACTCCCGCCTCGTGGCGCTCCTCGAGGTGGTAATCGAACCGGGCCCGCCGGTTCTCGGCGATGAGGGCGGGGGTGGTAGCCATGAACTTAAAATTGCGTCATTCTATGAAGCATGTGCGGAAATCTGTTCTGTTGTGGTACTCCGCCCGGCAGATGTACGACCTGGTCACCCAGGTACAGGCCTATCCAGAGTTTTTGCCCTGGTGCGACCGAGCTGAAGTGCTCGAGCTCAGCGAGCGGGGGATGACCGCGCGCTTGGGGCTGGCTTTTTCGGGCTTGCGCCATGCCTTCACCACATGCAACACCCACGAGGCAGGACGCCTGGTCACCGTGGAGCTGGTGGACGGTCCCTTTTCCCTTTTGCAAGGCCGGTGGGTCTTTACGCCGGTGGGGGGGACACCGGCTGATGCCGCCAGCCCAACCGGTGGTGCCGAGCCCAGTTCCTGTCGGGTTGAGCTGGATCTGCGGTATGCGTTGCGTGCCGGGCCTTTGGAGCTGGTATTGAGCCCCGTGTTTGACCGGGTGGCCAACACCCTGGTGGACTGTTTTGTTCAGCGGGCAGAGGTGGTCTATGGGGCACGATGAAGCTCAGCCCACTTCTCTGGCGATCTGCGTTGTGCTGGCCTGGTCGCCCGCGCCGCAGCGGGTGGAGCAGGAGACCCTGAGCCTGCCACTGGGCGCCACCTTAGGGCAAGCCCTGCAGGCCAGCACGCGGCTCAGACAGCAGTGGCCCGGCCCTTTGGAGAGCCTGCGGTGCGGCGTGTGGTCCAAGTTACGCCCCCTGGACCATTTGCTGCGCGATGGCGACCGGGTGGAGGTTTATCGGCCCTTACTGGTTGACCCCAAGGAAGCACGGCGCCAGCGCTACCGTAAGACCTCTGTGAAACGGACGAGCCCACCGGACAGCTCCCTATAATTTTGGTTTTGCGCTCGGAGATTTTTATGCGCCTGATCGGCAACGCGCTCACCTTCGACGACGTGCTGTTGGTCCCCGCCTTTTCCAAGGTGCTGCCGCGGGACACCAGCCTCGCCACCCGCTTCACGCGCAACATCGCCCTGAACCTGCCACTGGTGTCCGCCGCCATGGATACGGTGACCGAGGCCCGTTTGGCCATCGCCATTGCCCAAGAAGGTGGCATCGGCATCGTGCACAAGAACCTTAGCGCTGCACAGCAGGCCGCAGAAGTGGCACGCGTCAAGCGCTACGAGTCAGGCATTTTGCGTGACCCCATCATCATCACGCCCGACACCACCGTGAGACAGGTCAAGGCCCTGTCTGAGCAGTACGGCGTGTCCGGCTTTCCGGTGGTGCACCGTGGGTGTGTGGCCGGTATTGTCAGTGGGCGCGACCTGCGCTTTGAAACCCGCATGGACGCGCCGGTGAGCGCCATCATGACGCCCCGCGAGCGCTTGATCACCGTGCGCGAAGGCGCCTCCATTGAAGAGGGTAAGGCCCTGATGCACCAGCACAAGCTGGAGCGGGTGCTGGTGGTCAACGATGCTTTTGAGCTGCGTGGCTTGATGACCGTCAAGGACATCACCAAGCAAACCAACTTCCCCAATGCCGCGCGGGATACCCAAGGCAAGCTGCGGGTCGGGGCCGCTGTTGGCGTGGGCGATGGTACTGAGGAACGTGTGGAAGCGCTGGTCAAGGCCGGGGCTGATGTCATCGTTGTGGATACGGCGCATGGGCACAGCGCCGGTGTGATCGAGCGGGTGCGCTGGGTCAAATCGAATTACCCGGGCGTGGATGTCATCGGTGGCAACATTGCCACCGGCGCAGCTGCCCTTGCCTTGGCCGAGGCGGGCGCCGATGCGGTGAAAGTTGGCATTGGCCCGGGCTCGATCTGCACCACCCGTATCGTGGCGGGTGTAGGTGTTCCTCAGATCACGGCCATCGATAATGTGTCAGCGGCGCTCAGAGGTACGGGCGTGCCGCTGATCGCCGACGGGGGCATCCGCTTCAGTGGTGACATTGCCAAGGCCATGGCCGCCGGTGCCAGCACCGTGATGATGGGCGGTATGTTTGCGGGCACCGAAGAGGCGCCTGGTGAAGTCATCCTTTACCAAGGGCGCAGCTACAAGAGCTACCGTGGCATGGGCTCCCTTGGCGCCATGAGGGCCGGATCGGCTGACCGCTACTTTCAGGAAAACGACGAGACCACCAACCCCAACGCCGACAAGCTCGTGCCCGAGGGTATCGAAGGGCGCGTGCCCTACAAGGGATCCATGGTCAACATCATCTTCCAGATGGCCGGCGGCCTGCGAGCCGCTATGGGCTATTGCGGATGCGTCAGCGTGGCGGAGCTGCATGAGCGGGCTGAGTTTGTGCAGATCACGGCCGCGGGCATCCGTGAAAGCCATGTGCACGATGTGCAGATCATGAAAGAAGCGCCCAACTACCGCATGGAGTAGGGCTGCACATGAGCACCTTCGCCGGTCGAGCACCAGCCATCCCCTTCATCCTGATCACGGTGCTCATCGACATGGTCTCGGTGGGCTTGATCATTCCAGTATTGCCGCCGTTGGTGGGGCAGTTCGCCACCGACGCGGCCGACCATGCGTTTTGGTACGGGGTGGTGGCCTTCGCCTTTGGCATCTCTAACTTCTTCGGCGCCCCCATCCTGGGCCGACTGTCCGACCGTTACGGGCGTCGCCCGGTGCTTCTGGTGGGCTTCCTCGGCTTGGCGCTGAACTTCTTTGCCACAGCCATGGCGCAGGCCTTGTGGGTCTTGGTGGTGGCGCGATTGGTGGGCGGCGCCTTTCAAGCAAACGCTGCAGTGGCCCATGCCTATGTGGCCGACATTTCTTCCCCTGAAGACCGTGCGCGCCGCTTCGGATTGGTGGGAGCCATGTTTGGTGTGGGCTATGTCCTCGGCCCTGTCATGGGTGGGGTTCTGGGTGATATCGATGTCCACCTGCCCTTTTATGTTGCCGGAGCGCTGGCGGTGATGAACACCCTGTATGGGTGGCTGGTACTACCGGAGTCCCTGCCGCAGCACAAGCGCGTACCGTTTGAGTGGCGCAAGGCCAACCCGATCAGTTCCCTTCGGGGTTTGGCCGCCTTGGCCGGTGTCAAGCCCCTGCTGTGGGTGGTGGCCTTATCGAACTTGGCCCAGTTCGTGCTGCATGTGACATGGGTGCTGTACTGCAGCTTCAAGTTCGGCTGGGGCCCTAAGGAGAATGGCTGGTCGCTGTTCGTGGTGGGTGTGGTGGCCGCGGTGGTGCAGGGCGGTTTGATGCGCGTCTTGCTCAAGCGATTCAAACCCGAGCGCCTGGTGCAAATGGGGCTGGTTTCTTCTGCCACGGGTTACCTGGCCTGGGGCCTGGCCACCGAGGGCTGGATGATGATGGCCATCGTGGTGTGCAACCTCTTGGGCTTCACCATCACAGCCTCGTTACAAAGCCTGATTTCCAACGCGGTGTCGGACCGTGAGCAGGGTACTGCCATGGGATCGGTGGCGTCCCTGACCAGCGCCATGGCCGTCATCGCGCCCGTGCTGGGCGCCACCTTGCTGGGCCTTGTGTCGCCGCTGGGTCCGACACACTGGCTGGTGGGTCTTCCCTTCTTCGCCTGCTGTGCCCTTCAGATTTGCAGCGCCGTGATTGCCATTCGCCACTTCGCCCGGATCAGCCGTACCGAACAGGCGGCAGCTTTCCCTGCAGCGCCCTGAATGAGCGGTGCCACCGGTCCTGGCTCGCCACCGACTCGTTCACACCGTCAAGACCTGCCCACACCGCCTCGCACTGAAAGCTCGCCTAATGTCCCACCAGAAAATTCTGATCCTCGACTTTGGCTCACAGGTGACGCAGTTGATTGCCCGGCGGGTGCGGGAGGCGCAGGTGTACTGCGAGATCCACCCCAATGATGTGGGGGACGACTTCATCCGCAAGTTTGCGCCTCAGGGCATCATCCTCTCCGGTTCGCACGCCAGCACCTATGAAGACCACCAGCTGCGCGCGCCGCAGGCGGTTTTCGACTTGGGGATTCCGGTCTTGGGTATTTGCTACGGCATGCAAACCATGGCGGTGCAACTTGGCGGTCAGGTGTCCTGGAGCGACACGCGCGAGTTTGGCTATGCCGAGGTCCGCGCACGCGGCCACACCCGCTTGTTCGAGGGGATCGAAGACTTTCGAACCCCCGAAGGGCACGGGATGCTCAAGGTGTGGATGAGCCACGGCGACAAGGTCACCGAACTCCCCCCAGGCTTCAAACTCATGGCCAGCACTTCCAGCTGCCCCATTGCCGGTATAGCCGATGAGTCGCGCGGCCTGTATGCGGTTCAGTTCCACCCCGAGGTCACGCACACCCCGCGCGGCGCCGAAATCTTTCATCGTTTCGTACGGCAGATCTGCGGCTGCCGCGGCGACTGGATCATGGGCGACTACATTGCCGAGGCGGTGGCACGCATCCGGGAGCAGGTGGGCAACGAGGAGGTGATCCTGGGCTTGTCGGGTGGCGTGGACTCCAGCGTGGCCGCGGCCTTGATTCACCGCGCCATTGGCGACCAGCTCACCTGCGTATTCGTGGACCACGGCCTCTTGAGGTTGCACGAAGGCGATACGGTGATGGATATGTTTGTCGGCAAGCTGCACGCCAAGGTGCTGCGGGTGGACGCCAGTGACTCATTTCTTCGAGAGCTGCAGGGTGTGAGCGACCCTGAGACTAAGCGCAAGATCATCGGCCGCTTGTTTGTGGATGTCTTCAAGGCTGAAGCGGCCAAGCTCAAAGCCGCGACCTTTCTGGCTCAGGGCACCATCTACCCGGATGTGGTGGAAAGCGGTGGCACCAAGACCAAGAAGGCTGCCACGATCAAGAGCCATCACAACGTGGGCGGCCTGCCCGAACAGCTGGGCCTGAAGCTGTTGGAGCCGTTGCGTGAACTGTTCAAGGACGAGGTGCGGTCCCTGGGTATAGCCTTGGGCCTACCCCACGAAATGGTCTGCCGCCATCCCTTCCCGGGGCCGGGCCTGGGCGTGCGCATCCTGGGAGAGGTCAAGCGCGAGTACGCCGACCTGCTGCGCCGGGCCGACCACATCTTCATCGAAGAGTTGCGCCGCGAAGTCGATGCGGCTACGGGCAAAAACTGGTACGAGCTGACGAGCCAGGCCTTTGCCGTGTTTCTGCCGGTCAAGAGCGTGGGAGTGATGGGCGACGGCCGCACCTATGATCATGTGGTGGCACTGCGGGCGGTCCAAACCCGTGACTTCATGACCGCCGACTGGGCCGAACTGCCCTATGGCCTGCTCAAGCGGGTCAGCGGCCGTATCATCAACGAGGTTCGGGGTATCAACCGCGTGACCTACGATGTGTCGAGCAAGCCACCGGCCACCATCGAGTGGGAGTGATGGTGAGGGGGAATCGGTCGTAAACTGAATTTATGCCCCAAGATGATGGCCACTGGATGCACTTGGCTTTGCAGCAGGCGGAGCAGGCCCGGCTGCGAGGGGAAGTCCCGGTAGGTGCTGTTGTGGTGCGCGATGGGGCACTGGTTGCGAGTGGTTTCAACCAAACCATCGGGCTACACGATCCCAGCGCGCATGCTGAAATTCTGGCCCTGAGGGCCGCCGGGCAAGTGCTTCAAAACTATCGGCTTACAGGCCTTGAGCTGTTTGTCACGCTTGAGCCTTGCGCCATGTGCGCGATGGCCATGTTGCACGCTCGCTTGTCCAGAGTGGTCTATGCGACACCCGACCCCAAAACCGGTGCGGCTGGCTCGGTGCTCAATCTGTTTGAGCAGCCCGCATTGAATCACCACACCCGGGTGGTCGGAGGTGTCATGGCCGCTGAGTCAGCGGCTCTGTTGCAGTCCTTCTTCCGAGAGCGCCGCGAGGATCAGCGCTCGATGAAACCCCCTTTATGAGCACCATGACCTTGACCGTTTTTGCTGCCTCAGGTGTGGAGACGCGCCGCGCTCAGGTTCAGCGCGCGCGCCGCCGCCTGCAGGCGATGGGCTATGCGGTTCTTGAGGACGAAAGCGTACGCTTGCGGCATCAGCGCTTCGCGGGTGATGATGCGCAGCGGTTGGCCACCCTTCATCGTGTGGCCGATCAGGCGCCGTCGGTCGCGCTGGCTTGCCGCGGTGGCTACGGCATGACGCGGTTGCTGGACGGCATACAGTGGAAGCGCCTCAAGCGCAGTGTGGACCGCGGCACTCGCTGGGTAGGCTACAGCGACATGACCGCACTGAGCTTGGCCCTGTGGAGCCACACCGGGGCTCCCTCATGGCATGGACCCATGGCTGTAGAGGACTTCGGGCGCGAGCGTGGCCACGATGTGCACGGCGACCAGGTCAACGACATCACCTGCGAGACCTTTGATCAGGCCATGCGGGGCGAATTGGAGGCGGTGGGCTTTCGCACCGATGTCGGCCGCGATGGATTGTGCACCCGGGGGAGCCTGTGGGGCGGCAACCTGAGCATGGTGTGCAGCCTGTTGGGAACACCACATTGGCCCCGCATCAAAGGCGGCATTTTGTTTTTGGAGGATGTGGCCGAGCATCCCTACCGAATTGAGCGAATGCTGCTGCAACTGGCGCAGGGGGGCGTCCTGGCGGAGCAGCGCGCGGTGTTGCTGGGCCAGTTCAGCGCCTGGAAGCCGTCAACGCTGGACCGTGGTTATGGCCTGAAGGCCATGGTGCAGCGGGTGGCGGTCAGCTGCCCCAAGACGCCGCTGCTCACCGGCCTGCCGGTGGGGCATGTACCGCTGAATCTGACCCTGCCTCAGGGTCAGAAGGCCCGCCTGCAGGTGGATGGCCGCACCGCCTACTTACTTTTTGACACCTGAGTCGTACAGGCTCAGCGACCC
The DNA here is from genome assembly GCA_016868355.1 of Betaproteobacteria bacterium. Lineage (GTDB taxonomy): Bacteria > Pseudomonadota > Gammaproteobacteria > Burkholderiales > Burkholderiaceae_C > RFTU01. The sequence goes on from VGHB01000004.1 coordinate 159,402, forward strand.
GCCAAGGCCTCGTCGAGAAACCGCAGCATACGGGTGTAAAGGTCCACGTTGACTGCCTGCACCCCAAAGCCGTGGCCTTCACCCTTGCCGATGAAGTAATCCTTGACCGGATTGCCCGCAGCAGCCAGTGCATCGGCCATACGCTTGGCTTGAGCCGGAGGCGTGCGGCTGTCCAGCTCGCCGACATACATGAACACCGGCACTTTGATGCGATCGGCCTGGAACAGAGGCGACTGCTGGCGCACTCTTGAGTCGTCGAAGTCTGGTACCCCCTGCACCTTGCGCCAGTACTCCACCGCTGTGGGGGAAAAGGAATAGTCTGCGCGTTCGTGCTGAAACTTCAGGTCGGTGACGGGCAAGCCGGCAATCACGCAGGCGAAGGGATGACCGGACCGCGTGGCAGCCTGCAACGCTGCATAACCCCCATAGCTGCCCCCGGAGATGCAGATCCGCCGTGGGTCGGCAAAGCCCTGTTCCACAGCCCAGGCCGCCGCGTCCTCGTGGTCGTCCGACATCTGCTGGCCGTAGGTGCCAAAACCAGCGTAGTAAATCTGCGAGCCCAGCTCCGGGGTGATCCGAAAATTGGGCAGCACCACCGCGTATCCGTGCGACGCCAAGATCTGCGCCTCACGCACACCAAATGAGGGCCCATAGCGACCGCCTTGCACCACATCACGGGCAAACGGCCCACCGTGGATGTGAACCACTGTGGGCAGACGTTGGCCGGCACGGTGGCCCTTGGGCAAGACCACGTAGGAGGGAATCTCCAGGCCGTCGCGGGTCTTGAGCCTGAAGGGGCGGACCGATGCCAATTGACCCTCCAGCCACGGCCTTGAGGCGCCAATCTCCTCAATCTTCTGTGTTTGGCGGTCATACAGGTACAGGCGTCCCGGCCAGGTGTCCGAATAGCTGCTGATCAAGACACGGCTGGCGTGTCGACTGCCGGACAGCACATTGAAGCGATCGGGCCATGTCGCATCAACCGAGGCCTGAATCTTGGCCATGGTCTCGTCCAGCCACACCACCTGCGGGCGATCGGCGTCGATGCGAAGTGCTGACAAGGCATAGCTCTGAGGGTCGAATAAGAGGCTGTTGAGGGCCGAGCCTTGGGGTGACGCACCCAGGTCGTACTGCGGGTGCTGCGCCACCATCTCCACCATGCTGCGGTCGTTCGGGTTGTAGCGGTAAATCGCCATATTGGCCCGCCCGTCGTTGCTGGCCACGTACAAGTGCACATCGTCGCTGTCGAAGGCCAGTGGCACAAAGGCTGGTGGCCGTGTGTTATCAAATCGGGCGATCTCCTGCCAGGGCGAGTCGGTATCACGTCGGTAGTGCACCACGATCTGAGTACTGCGCCCGGCTCCACTGGCTATGGCCACCCTGGGCACGAGCTTGCTGTCCAGGATCCAGTTGCTGATGCGGTCTGCGGGCCTGCCCGCCGTCAACAATCGGTGCCGTCCCGTGCTCAGGTTGATGCGATAGAGGTCGAAGGAGTCGTCATTGGCCACCACTGCAGCCACGATCATCTCGTCGCTCGAGCCCGGCACTGGGCGCAGGGGCTGCATCGCCAGGAACCCCCCTGTTTGATTCTTGACCAATTGGGCGGCGGTGCGGGCCAGTTGCCGTGCTTCGCTGCCGTCTCGCTTGATCACAAACAGACCACCGGCTCGCGGTGCATCTTGGCCCGAAGGTGCGTTGAGCTGCACGGCGCTGTACAAGATGCGGTCATTGCCCACCCAGCGCAAGCGGCCCAGGTCAATGTTGTCGTATCGGGTCAAGACCGATGCTTGGCGTGTGTCCAAGTCGATAACCACCAGATTCAAGCGGTTGTTGATCGAAGATAAGGTGGCCAGGAAACGTCCATTGGGCGAAAGCACTGCCTCGGAAAACTCGGGGCGTCTAAAGAAGTCCTCAAGCTTGACCTGGCCTCGTGGCTGCACCTCTTGCGTGGGCTGGGCAGTCGAAGTGGGGCCACTGGTAGGCTGGGACGATACCGACGCAGGGGGGCTGCTGTGGGCGTTGGGGCTCAGGCAGCTCAGCCCCAGCCAACACGCGACAAGGCCAACGACTGCCAGGCTTGATGTGCGTCGCGGTACCGACTTAGGGGTATGGACCAGGGTGGGGTGTGGCCGGCAGAGCATGTTCATCAGGTCAAGTGGGTTCAGTCGCATGCTGGTACTTTAGATCATGCGGTGGTGCTCAGGGTCCAGGCAACCTGACCCCGCGAGCAGTCCAAGCGGCCGACAAGCAAAGTGCCGCCACCAGGGCGGCTGGCCAGAAACGCGTCGCGCAAGGCCCGTGCCTGTGTTTCATCCAGTGCACTGTCCCGCATTTGCTGCAAGCGTGCAGCTTCAGCAGCGTAGGCTTGTGCCTGCTCGGTGATGCGCATGCACGCCAGCTCGACACCGGTTTGTGGCAGTTGGCGAAGCACCGCTGTGACTCCGTGCAGCATATCCATCAGAACGGCACTGGCTTGCCCGCGTGCGTCCATGTGCTGCTTAAGGGTGTCAACAGCTTGGTTGTAGGCATCACGAACGCCCACCCCATGCATCATCCTTTGTACAGGGTCGCTGGGAGCGGTGGCCATGGCCTGTGCCAGGTCATGCGCACGCTGGTGGAACTGTGCCTCTATTAACGCAACATGAAGGTCTTGCGCGTGCAATTGGCTGACCTGGTCGATCACTGAACCACGCGCATGCAGCACCGCGTGAACCTGTCCTCGGTCAATCAGCCAAGCCGGTAGTGCCTGCACCAGGGCCTCAATGGGCACATACTCGAGACCGAAGTTGCTGACCACGGCATCAGCCGGCCCTTCGGGCGCCTGGCTAGACTCGAACGAGGTGTTGTCCAACATGCGCACAGCGGAGGGCAGGGCCTGTTGCCAGCCTGTGCCCAGGTCGGCTTGGTCCACGCACCACCACCGCTTGGGTGACTCTGGTGTCCAACCCAGGCGCACCATCAGGCGCGGCAAAATGGCCGGACCACTGCCCACATCGATAATTTGCCCACATCTGCGTAGCTGGGCCACGCGGGTTTGCCACCAGCCGCGCAGGGCCTGTGCGACGGGCTCCTCGGCCTGCAGGTCGATTGATCCGTTCAGGGTGCGGGTCCAGTGCTCGGTCCATGGATGGGCTGAGGCGGCCGCTGTGGCGATGTTGGAGTTCATGTTCGACGCGGGCACAGGCAGTTCACGGGGTCGAAGCGCTTGGGGGCGACTCCAGATCGGTCAAGGTGGTGATCAGGGCGGTAAAGGCCTGGCGCTCAACATCGCTCAACTCCGGATGCCATGCGTCGGTCAGCAGTATTCCGCGCACCTGGTCGCTGGGGTTCTCTGCGGCATGACAAAAGGTGTCGTCAAATGCAAAGATTTCTCCTTCTTGCCAGTGGTGACGATCCACGCCGACCAACTCCAAATAGCAGCCCGCTGGCACACGCAAGGGCAAGTGCACCACCACCCGGGCATTGGTGACACCGTAATGCGGTTCGATGCGGGTTTTCGGCTGCAGGATTGAAAAGCAGGTCTCGGGAGACTGCCGCTCAATGCAGCAGCGTGCAGCCGAGTCCAATACCGCGCTGGTTTGGGGATACCGTGCATGGACATCGGTATTTCGGCAGCCATGCCGGTCGAAGAAAATCGCATCCCAGGACGCGCGGCCACTTCCGGTGACGTAGCGCTGCGCGACCTCGGGCTGCATTTGCCCCATGAAGGGTTCATGTGGATGATCCCGCTGTAAGGCTTGCTCAAACTCCTGTTGGATGTCTTTAAACGCAGCTGTCAGCGTTTGAGCCAAAGGGACCGTTTTGGGATTGATCCAGCCGTTGGTTGACAACCCAGGGACGTACAGCAGCTTCGGTTGCTGGGTCGGATGGCTGGAAAACACCCGGGCTTGCCCCAGATAGCCGGCCAGGCTGCGGTTGATTCGAAACACCGCGGCCGGCCCATGGGCTTCGGTGAAGGGCTGCAGACTGGCCGTCAAGCGGGCCGCGCGGCGCACACTCATATCAGCCGACCGATCGCGAAGTGCGCTGCTGTCCTTGATGCCCAAGGTACGCAAAGCAGGCTCGTCCCACTGAGAAGGCAGGTATTGCCCAGCCTGAAACCATGCCTGCAAGGCCGGCCGCTCCCAGCCCTGTGCCATGCAGTGCAGCGCCACCTGCATCCAGGTGTAGGCGCAGGTCAAAGCGCCCGGGGCGGCCTGCGTGGGCGACTCAAGGGGCGGCTTGACGCCCTGGATGACGTCGCCAAAGGCCGCGGGCGCACAGCGCAATTGCTCAGCTTGGCGCAGCAGACGCTCGGTCAGAAGGTGCTGGGACATTGGCTCAAGCCTAGCGAAATGGGTTGATCATAAAAAAGGGGGCTCTTTCGAGCCCCCCGGGGTTTGCGCATCAGCAGCTTGTGAATCAGAAGGTCTGCTGTGCGCGGAAGTAAACCTGGCGGCCCAGACCGTCGTACAGGTTGAAGTTCCAGGGGCGGCCGTCATAGCTGATGAGCTCCGGGAACTTGTTGCGCAGGTTCACCGCACCCACCGTCAGGCGTGTATTGGTGGCGGCGTTGTAGGACACAGAGGCGGTGAGGGTGGTGTACCCGGAAGTCGGCTGCGGCGTCTCCTTGCTCTGGCCCGCAATGCGGTTAATTGCCAAGAAGGTGCTGACGCGCCCGATCGTGTAGGTGTTGGCGAAGTTCGCGCGCCACTTCGGAGCGCCCTGCGTGCCTACCAGGTTTTGACCGTCGTCGATGCTGTAGTCCCGAACCAAGCTCACCAACAGCTGCTGCTGCAGGCGCGACTGGCTGAGCTTAAAGTTTGTCCGGAGGTTCAGGTCGATGCCATCGGTGTCCAAGGTGCCTTCGTTGATCGCACCGCGCGTGACATTGGTGATTTGCCCTGTAACTGGGTCACGCACCACACTGAACGCAGCGGGCACGGGCCCCAGGGCCGGGTTCAGCGTACGGTTGATCAACGTCTGGGCGGAGATGCTGGCGATACGGCCATCAATGTGGATGCGATAGTAGTCCGCACTCATGCTCAACCAGTTTGTGGCATCCACCACCAGGCCAAAGCTCGACTGCTTGGAGGTCTCAGCCTTCAGGCCAGGGTTGGAGATCACGGTGGCGTCCACCTGGATCTGGGGTTGGACACCGTCGATGATGCCGTCACCATTGGCGTCACCGCACTGGGCAGCGGTTCTGCCAAAGGCCCGGCAGGTACGCAGGTCGGTCACCGAATCGGCGGAGAAGGCCGGCTTTTGGGTCAGGATATCCAATGTCGGTGCGCGGAAGCCCTTGCCGATCGAAGCGCGTACGGTGGTGTTTTTCAACGGCTGCCAACGGATGGCACCCTTGGGCGAGAAGGCGCCGCCCGAGTCGCTGTACGAGTCACGGCGACCGGCTAAAGACAGTTCCATGTTCTGCATGGCCGGAATGGACAGTTCGAAGAACTGCGAATTCACCTTGCGACTGCCCGCAGCCGAGTTGCCTGCGGAGCCCTCGATGATGCCGGCCTCAGACTGAGGGTCGTACTGGTCGGAGTAGTACTCCTTGCGCGACTCCAAGCCCACCAGGCCGGTGGCGGCGCGGCCCCCGACCTTGAACAGGTCCATGGAAGCTGTACCGTACACCTCGCGTTGGTCCCATAAGTCGTTGCGCGAGATGGTGGACTTCACGCTGTTGAGTACATCAGCCGAAGTGCCGAAGGGGTTGAAGATGTTGTAGCGGCCTGCAGTGATCGCCGACTCCAAAAGCGGACGGACGATGTAGTTCTGGCCCAGTTCGATGTACTTATAGCGCTCGTTGCGCACGCCGAGGTCCACTTCCACCTTGTTGAGCAAGCGGCCCTTGACGCCCATGAGGCCCGAACTGACCGTGGCTTCGGTGGTGGAATCACGCGGACCTGCGGCAGCCATGCGGTGGCGCAGCCACAGGCCTCGCGGGCTGGCGGCGGCCAGCCCCGGAGTGGCTGCGGTGATGCTCAGGTACGGCGCGCTGGTAGGTGTTAGCAACACATTCACCGGCGTGGCGGCATAGCGGCCAAAGCTATCCACATTCGACACCGATGCCGAGGTGTAAACCTGCCAATCGTCATTGATGTTGAAGTCACCCTTGGCAAAGATGGAGCGGTTGCCGATGGCGGCTTCGTTTGCACCTGTGGCGTTGAAGTTGAAGGCGCACAGGTTGCCGGGTTGGCCGGGGTTGGTGAAGTAGAAGTCGTTACTGTTGCATGCGAACCCAGGAACTGGTGTACCAGCCCCGGTCGGCCCGCCGGTGGTATTGCTGGCGCGGTAATAGTTGTTACCGAAAGAGGACACGCCCCGTACATCGCCACCCTGCTGGTTACGGGTGTAAATCATGGCGCGGCTGTTAGACGACACGCCTGCAAACACGCGTCCCTTGCTGCTGGAAGCCCCCCACAACGCTGAAAATTCCTTGGTGTCGCCGCCCACGATGTTGGGGTTGCCTTCACCGTAGGTAACCTGCACGCCGTTGAAGTTCCGGCGAGTAATGATGTTGACCACGCCGCCAATGGCGTCAGAGCCGTACACGGCGGACGCGCCATCAGACAGGATTTCGATGCGCTCGACTGCCGCCAAGGGAACTGCGTTCAAGTCTTGTGCGCTGCCGACGAAGGGTGCCTTGGAAACCCGCCGTCCGTCCACCAGGACCAGCGTGCGGTTGGACCCCAGGCCGCGCAGGTCGATGTCCGACAGGGCCTGAGCCGAGCTTCCCGACACTGGCTTGGTGTTGCCGAAAGACGCGAAGGTGACTTCCCGCATGAGCTCTGCGACCGAGGTTTGGCCGCTGGCCTCTATGGCGGCGCGGTCGATCACCGTCACGGGCAGCGCGCCCTCGGTTTCGGTGCGGCGCAGGCGCGAGCCAGTCAGTTCGATGCGCTGGTCCGAAGCTTGAGCAGTTGCGCCCTGTTGGGCGGTGGCCAGCGGTATGGTTCCAGCCGTGCCCAGCGTTAGGGCGATTGCGGCGGCAAGGGGCGTCTTCGCTGGTTTGGTCATGGAAAGTTCCTTTCTTGAACCTGGTAACTCGCTCCGGACGGGGCGAGGTCTTGGGCATTGATAGAAATGCAGTTGTTGCGCCAACCGCACACTGCCCTGGGCGCCCTGTGTCATTCTTGCAACAACGGGTTTCAGCGCATCGGCACCACACGGCGGCTCCGACAATATTACCACTTGGCGTCTGCTGCGTGTTGCTTGCCAGACACACGCTTGCCGTTGGTTAAATACTGCACACGAGGCGCGACCCCGGTCTCGTTAACTCCCAGGAGGATTCATGTTTAAGCAAAGCAAGCTTGCCTATGGCACGCTGTGGGCTTTCGGTAGCATGGCAATTGGTGCCGCCGGCGCGGCCGCTGCGCAGGAGCGCGTGGACGTTACAGGCAGCCGCATCAAGACCTTTGACGCAAGCTCTAATTCCCCGATTACCTCACTCAGTTCAGCTGAGATCAATGCTACCCAGCCAGCTGCAGTAGAAGAGGTTATCAAGTCGCTGCCCTCGGCCGTGCCGGCCATCGGCCCGGGCACCAACAACGGCACCGGTGGTGGCGCCACCATCGATTTGCGGGGACTGGGCTCCAACCGCACCCTGGTGCTGCTCAATGGCCGCCGTCTGGTTCCGTTCAATTTGGCTGGCTCAGTGGACACCAACTCTGTCCCAGTGGGCATGCTGGACCGCATTGAAATCGTGACCGGTGGCGCCTCGGCGGTCTATGGAGCTGACGCGGTGACGGGTGTGGTGAACTTCATCACCAAGAAGCGCTTTAACGGAGTTGAGCTCTCCGGCACCTACGGCAGCTCTGGCGAACGCGATGCCAACCGATACCGCACCGACGTGGTGATGGGCACGAGCCTGGATAACGGCAAGGGGTCTGCCATGGTGGGCCTGAGCAAAACCCGCACAGATCCTCTGCTGCAAGGCCAGCGGCCCATTGGTTTGGCGGCCTTGAGTTCCACCTCTGGCGCGCCACAGGGCTCCGGCACCGACGTGCCGGCCCAGTTTTTGGGCTTGCCCGGCGGTCTGGGCACGCGCCAGATCAACCCGAGTACGGGTCAGCTTGTGACTCCTGGCGCTGGCTATAACTTCAACCCGCCCAACTACTACCAAACGCCGCTGGATCGCCAACAATTCACGGCTCTGGCCAACTACACGGTGAGCAACAAGTTAGAGCTGTATGCCGAGTTGCTCTACACCCGCTCGGATGTGGAGTCCAATCTGGCGGCTTCGGGGACTTTTTTCAACAGCTACGCGGTGCCCATCGGCAACCCGTTCATTCCAGATGCGGCGCGTGCCCAGCTCTGCACGGCTTTTGCCATCTCGGCAGCCAATTGCGCGGCGGGCAACACCACGCCGGTGACCTTGGCCATTGGCCGTCGCTTCACCGAGCTGGGACCACGCATTCAGAATTTTGAGAACAAGACCTCCCAGTACACGTTGGGCGCCAAAGGTTCCCTGGTGGGTACCTGGTCGTACGAAGCTTACTTCTCACACGGAGAGGCCGACCAGCTGCAGACGCGCGTGAACTGGGGCTCGCTGGCAAAGGTTCGGCAAGCCTTGGATGCCGTTAGCACCACGGCTTGTCGCAACCCCGCCAACGGATGCGTCCCGCTGAATGTGTTTGGTCCGCAGGGGTCGATCACGCCGGCAATGTTGACATTCATCAACCTAGATTCGCTGCAAACCCAGGTGGTAACGCAGGACGTGGCGGCTGTATCGGTCACGGGCGATTTGGGGACCTTCAAGAGCCCGGCGGCCAAGTCACCGGTCAGCCTAGCTGTTGGCTTGGAAAACCGTACCTTGGAGGCGGCCACCAAGTCCGACAGCGCCGCGCAGATCCAGTCCGAAGTGCTGGGCACCGGCGCACCGACGCCGGATCGCAAGGGTCGCGTTGAGCTCAAGGAAGGGTTCCTTGAGACCTTGATTCCGGTGCTGGAAGGCGCGCCGTTCGCGCGTGCCATCACCTTGGAAGCCGGCCTGCGCCGCACCTCCTTCACCACCACGGGCTCACAGAGCTACAGCACGAGCAAGTTGGGGGGTGAGTGGTCACCGGTGGCGGGCATTCGTGTTCGCGCCATGTCCCAAAAGGCCACGCGCGCGCCCTCAATCAACGAGCTGTATGCACCGCAGGTTTCGGGTCTTTCCAACCTTGCGGTTGACCCCTGCCAGGGCAACAGGATCAATGCGGCTGATGCCAACAAGGCGGGCACGCTCTCCAATCTGTGCAAGTTGACGGGTGTTCCCGACAACCAGATCGGGGTGTTGGTGGCACCGTCTGCCGGTCAGATCAACAACCTGGGCGGTGGCAATCCGGGGCTGGGCCCTGAGACGGCCGACACCAGAACCTTCGGCGTGGTGTGGACCCCGGCCGCAGTGCCAGGCCTGACGCTGTCCCTGGACCGCTACGATATCGATCTAACCAAGGCGATCAGTTCCGCCTCCACCACCGATGTGCTGGATGGCTGCTACTCCACGACTCGCAATCCGACTTTGGCGTTCAACAGCTTTTGCTCGCTGATCTTTCGCAGCCCGTTAAACGGCACCTTCAACGGCGCGGATTCCAAGGGCGTGTTCACCGCACTGTCCAACCTGGGCGTTGTTCGGACTGCCGGCTGGGATCTTGCGGCGAACTACCGCCTGCCGCTGAAGTCAGTCGGCGTTGATCCCAAGTGGGGCAACGTGGACATGGCCTTGAACTACACCCGCGTGGACCGCTATCGCAGCCAGCCTACTCCGGCCTCCATCGACCGGGACTGCAACGGCTTCTACAGCGTGGCCTGCGGCGCGCCCAACCTCAAGCGCAAGTTCATCCAGCGCTCCAACTGGAGTTTCGGTAAGGTTTCGTTGGGCTACGCCTGGCGTCACCTGGGTGCGGCTATCGAGGAGCCGGGTGGTGCTTCGTTCCTTCCGGCGTTCTCTGAGATCGCGTCCTTCAACTATGTTGATCTCACTGCTTCCGTGCAGGCCACCAAGAGTGTGCGGCTGAATGCGGCGGTGACCAACTTGACAAATAAAGCAGCGCCTAATGTCGGAAACACGATCAGCGGAACGACCGTCAACAGCGGCAATACCTTTCCGCAAACCTATGATGTGATCGGTCGCTACTTCACCGTGGGGGCCACAGTCCGTTTCTGATCAGAGCGAGCCTGCCGGGCCGACGGGCTTGGCGGGCACCGTGTTGCAATGCCTGTCGTTGGAGGGCCTTACAAGGGGCCCCCAATCGGCCGGTTTCTGTTCCCTATCACAGGCTGTTCAACAAGAAGCCACCGCAGAGCCTGAAGCTGGACGGGGGTAATATGGTTGGCTTCGATCCGCGGTACCACGACGGCCGTCTGCGCACGATTTACGTGTCAGCGGGCTATCAGTTTTAAGGCC
>VGHB01000005.1 GCA_016868355.1 Betaproteobacteria bacterium
AACTATGCGTGGCTGCGGCGTTGAAGGACCTTTAGAGTTGGAGCGTCGGCATACACAGCACAACACACACCCCACGAAGGCTAGATCAACATGCTCGCATCGCACATCTCCGCGTTAGCGCTGCATCAATCCGCTCAACCCATGCGTCGGTGGATCGCCCACCTGGACATGGACGCGTTCTACGCGTCGGTTGAACTGCTGCGCTACCCTGAACTGCGTGGCCTGCCAGTGGTGATTGGTGGCAGCAGGCGGCATGCGCCGCAGCGCAACAGCCAAGGCCATTGGCAATTCGCCACCCTCAAGGGCTACCAAGGCCGCGGCGTGGCCACCACCGCCACCTATGAAGCCCGGGCCCTGGGCCTGCACTCGGGCATGGCACTGGCCCGCGCGGCCGAGCGTGCACCCCACACCGTGCTGCTGCCGGTGGACTTTGAGGAATACCGCCGCTGCTCGCGCCTGTTCAAGGCCGCCGTGGCCGAAGTGGCCCCGGTAATCGAGGACCGCGGCATTGATGAGATTTACATCGACCTCACCGAGGTACCGGGCGCGCAAGATGTGGTGGGCCACGATCCCTTCGGCGGCGTGCGGGCCGTGGGCCAGGCCATACGCAACTCGGTGCGCCAAGCCACCGGCCTGAGTTGTTCCATGGGCATCACCCCCAACAAGCTCTTGAGCAAGATCGCGTCTGAACTCGACAAGCCCAACGGGCTGACCATCTTGACCCTGGAAGACCTGCCCCAGCGCATCTGGCCCTTGCCCGTGGGCCGCGTCAACGGCATTGGCCCCAAAGCCCAAAAGGCCTTAGCCGCTTTGGGGCTGCACACCATTGGCGACCTGGCCGCTACTGACCGCAGCATGCTGATTGAACACTTTGGCAAAAGCCAGGGACAGTGGCTCTGCGAAGCGGCCCAGGGCCACGACGACCGCGCGGTGGTCACCCACAGCGAACCGGTTTGCATGAGCCGCGAAACCACCTTCGAGCGTGATCTGCACGTCAAGCAAGACCGCCAAGCACTGGCTGCCGCGCTCGACCTACTGGCCCAGCGCCTGGCCTTCGACCTGCAGCGCAAGGGCTATGTGGCGCGCACGGTGGGCATCAAGCTCAAGTTCGAAGACTTCCGCAGCCTCACCCGCGAGTTCACCCTGCCCCATCCGGTGCAGGAAGCCTCGGCGATTCGGGACGCCTGTGGCCACTGCCTCAAGCGGGTAACCTTTGATCGCCGTATACGACTCTTGGGTGTTCGCGCGGGTGGCCTGGCCAAAGGCTAGGATGTAGGTGTCTGCAATCGGAGTGCTCTCATGCCCGTAATCACCAACATCGAAGACCTGCGCGTGCTGGCTCAAAAGCGCGTGCCCAAGATGTTTTACGACTACGCCGACTCCGGCTCATGGACCGAGGGCACCTACCAGGCCAATGAAAGCGAGTTCGCCAAGATCAAGCTGCGCCAGCGCGTGGCGGTGAACATGGAAAACCGCAGCACGGCGGTAGAACTGGTGGGCCAAGCCGCCAAGATGCCGGTGGCCATTGCCCCGGTGGGCCTGACTGGCATGCAGCACGCCGATGGTGAGATCCACGCCGCGCGTGCAGCCGAACAGTTTGGCATTCCCTTTGCGCTGTCCACGATGAGCATCTGCTCGATTGAAGACGTTGCCGAGCACTCGAGCGCCCCGTTCTGGTTTCAGCTGTACATGATGCGCGACCGCGAAGCCATGGCCCGCATGATCGACCGCTGCAAGGCTGCGCGCTGTTCGGCCCTCATCCTCACGCTCGACCTGCAGGTGATTGGACAGCGCCACAAAGACCTGAAGAACGGCTTGTCCGCGCCGCCCCGTCCCACTGTGGCCAACCTGTTGAACTTGGCCACCAAGCCGCGCTGGTGCCTGGGCATGCTGGGAACACAGCGGCGCACCTTCGGCAACCTGGTGGGTCATGTAAAGGGCGTGAGCGACATGAACTCGCTTTCAGCCTGGACCAACGAGCAATTCGACCCGCGGCTGAATTGGGATGACGTGGCTTGGGTGAAGGAACGCTGGGGTGGCAAGCTGATCCTCAAGGGCATCATGGAAGCCGAAGACGCCGAGCTGGCCGTCAAGGCCGGGGCTGATGCGATTGTGGTGAGCAACCACGGCGGGCGGCAGCTCGACGGCGCACCCGCGACCATCGAAGCCCTGCCCGCCATCGTACAGGCTGTGGGCAGCCAAACCGAGGTGTGGATGGACGGCGGCATTCGCAGCGGCCAGGACGTGCTCAAGGCCTGGGCGCTGGGCGCGCGCGGCACCATGATCGGCCGCGCCATGGTGTACGGACTGGGCGCCATGGGCGAAGCCGGTGTGAGCAAGGCTTTGCAGATCCTGCACAAGGAACTGGATGTGACCATGGCCTTTTGCGGCCACACGCAGCTGCGCGGCGTCGACCGTTCAATCTTGGTGCCGGGCACCTACCCGGTACCGCGCTGATCGATCAGGCCTTGGGCAGCGTCACGCCGCGCTGGCCCTGGTACTTGCCGCTGCGGTCTTTGTACGAGGTTTCACACACCTCGTCGCTTTCGAAGAACAGCACCTGCGCGCAGCCCTCGCCGGCGTAGATCTTGGCCGGCAGCGGCGTGGTGTTGCTGAACTCCAGCGTCACAAAACCTTCCCACTCGGGCTCGAAGGGGGTGACGTTGACGATGATGCCGCAGCGCGCGTAGGTGCTCTTGCCCAGGCAAATGGTCAGCACATTGCGCGGAATGCGGAAATACTCTAGGGTGCGTGCAAGCGCAAAGCTGTTGGGGGGAATGATGCAGACATCGGCCTGGATGTCCACGAAGCTCTTTTCGTCGAAATTCTTCGGGTCCACCACAGTGCTGTAGATGTTGGTGAAGACCTTGAATTCGGGCGCGCAGCGGATGTCGTAGCCGTAACTGCTGGTGCCGTAGCTCACGAGCTTGTGCCCATCGGGCGCAAAACGCACCTGCCCCGGCTCGAAGGGCTCAATCATGCCTTGCTGTTCAGCCATTCGGCGGATCCAGCGGTCGCTCTTGATGCTCATGGGGGTTCCTGGGGCTGCATAAGGGCCTGGGCCCACGGGCCCTACTGTCCGCCATTCTAGGGAAGCTCCGGGGCTTGTCACATTCGGTTCAGTATTAGCATCTGCCCACGCTGCCACACTCTGGCGTGTGTGCGGCCGGAGGACCTCATGCGCGACACCACGACCCTGCTTGTTCAGTACGCCCGCTACCACCGCGACCCCCGCAACATTAGCACCCACTTGGTGGGTATTCCGCTCATCGTGGTGGGCATTGGCGTATTGCTGTCTCACCCGAGCATTCCGCTAAACCCAGGTTCGCCGTGGGTGCTCAGCCCAGCCTGGGGACTGTGGGCCGCCGCTGCGTTGTGGTACGTCACCCGCGGCAACCCGGTGGTCGCCCTCAGCGTGATCGCAGCCAACGGCTTGGCCATGGCGCTGGCGCATTGGGTGGCCTTCGAAGCGGGTGAATGGTGGGTCGCTTGGGGTGCTGGCCTGTTCGTGGCGGGTTGGATCATCCAGTTCATCGGCCACTACTACGAAGGCCGCAAGCCGGCCTTTATGGACGACCTCGTCGGCCTGTTGGTGGGTCCGATGTTCGTGTGCGCCGAAATCTTGTTCGCCCTGCGCCTGTGCCTCAACCTGCGTGAAACCATCGAGGCCGAAGCCGGCCCGGTGCAGTTGCGCGACCTGCACGCCGGCGCCCTGCGCTGAGCAGGCACGCCCCCACCCTGATCACAGCCCCGGCCCTTGGTGCGCCGGGGCGGCGGCGGGCTCAGGCCACGATGCCCTGCTCGCGCAGTTGTGCAATCTGCTGCGCACCTAGGCCCATCTCACGCAGCACCGCGTCGGTGTCTTCGCCCAGGCGCGGCGCAGCGTGGCGCACCGTGGCCGGTGTGGCAGACAGCTTGGGCACCACACCCGGCACCTCCAGCTCGTAACCCTCACGCGTCTGTTGCTTGAGGATCATGTCTCGCGCGCGAAAGTGGGGGTCGGCCGCAATGTCGGCCACGGTGTACACCCTGCCCACAGGCACGCGCGCCGTGCTCAAGGACTGCAGCACCTGATCAACTTGGCGCGGTGATGTCCAGGCCTCGATGGCCGCGTCGATTTCGGCCACGCGCGCCACCCGCCCGCTGTTGGCGGCAAGGCCCGGGTCTGCGCCCAAGTCAGGCCGGCCAATGGCCTGCATCAGCCGCTTGAAGATGCTGTCGCCGTTGCCGGCCACCAGCACATAGCCATCCTGGCAGCGGTAGGCGTTGGACGGCGCAATGCCCGGCAAGGCCGAGCCGGCGGCCTCGCGCACTGCACCAAAGGCGCTGTACTCGGGCAGCAGGCTTTCCATCACATTGAACACCGCTTCATGCAGCGCCACGTCAATCACCTGCCCGCGGCCTCCATGCTGGTCGCGGTGGTACAGGGCCATCATCACGCCGATGGTGGCGTGCAAGGCTGCCAGCGTGTCGCCAATGGACACACCCACCCGCACTGGCACACGGCCCGGCTCACCTGTCAGGTGCCGCAGGCCGCCCATGGCTTCGCCTATGGCCCCGAAACCCGGCAGGTCGCGGTAGGGGCCGGTTTGCCCATAGCCCGAAATGCGCACCATGATCAGCCGTGGGTTGAGTGCCATCAGGGCTTCGGCAGACATGCCCCAACCCTCCAGCGTGCCCGGTCGAAAGTTTTCGATCAACACATCGGCTTGTGTAATCAGGTCGCGGGCGAGTTGCTGGCCTTGGGCTTGCCGCAGGTCAATGGCCACCGAACGTTTGTTGCGGCTTTGAACCTGCCACCACACCGAAGTGCCGTCTTTGATCAGCCGCCACTGGCGCAGCGGGTCGCCACTGCCGGGGGCTTCGATCTTGACCACATCGGCCCCGAATTCGCCCAGTGTTTTGCCGCAAAAGGGCCCGGCGATCAACTGGCCCATCTCCACCACCCGAACGCCTTGCAGCGCGCTGGGGCTGAGGGTTGTGGGCTGGGGGGCTTGCATGGTTTAACCCTCGTGGCCAGAGGAGGAGACCACGCGCACAGAAGGACGCATGGGTTCGGGTTCCGAATCAAAGCGGTCAAAGCCGCAGTAGCACAGAAAGTGGCGGTTCGAGGCGCGCCCGAAGAGCGTCATGCCCAGCTGCGTGGCCAGGTCGTGGCCCATTTGGGTGACGCCGTTGCGCGAGACGATCATCGGCACGCCCATGTGGGCCGCCTTCATCACCATCTCGCTGGTCAGGCGGCCGGTGGTGTAGAACAACTTGTCGTGGCCCTGCACGCCGTTCATCGCCATCCAGCCTGCAATGGCATCGATGGCGTTGTGGCGGCCCACGTCTTCCACGAACATCAGCAGCTGCGCGCCTTTGAACAGTGCGCAGCCGTGAACACTGCCGGCGCGGCGGTGCACGCTGTCTTGCTGGCGCGTTACCTCCAACACCGCGTGCAAGGTGCTTTGCCGGATGCGGGCAGTGGCGGCGTCGGGCAGGCGTATGGTCTCCAGCCCTGCCATCAAGTCGCCGAACACCGTGCCCTGGCCACAGCCGGTCGTGACCACCCGCTTGGCCGTGCGCGCTTCCAGATGCTCGATGCCCAAGTGGGTTTTCACTGCCGCGGCCGACACGTCCCATGCCACGGTAATCGAAACCACCTCGGTGGGCGCAGCAATCAGGCGCTGGTTGATCAGGTAGCCCAAGACCAACAACTCCGGTGCCGAGCCCAAGGTCATCAAGGTGACGAGTTCGCGCTTGTCGACGAACACGGTGAGCGGCCGCTCAATGGGAATGGCGATCGTGCGCCGCTGGCCGTATTCGTCGAGAATCTCGATTTCGCGGGTCAAGGCGCTGCCAGCGCTGCTCAGGTGCGGCAGACCGACGGGTGCTGCGGTGGCTGCGCTGGGGTGACGGGCAAGGGGGGCTTCAGACTGCGGGCCAGGCATCCCTGGATTCTCGCCCAGCCGTCATCGCCCTTGCACGGCGGGGGTTCGGGGCTTGTTCAGGCCCTGCGGGCAGCCCTTGGGCAAGCGTGTAGCATCCAGCGCTTGGCGGTGGATTTTGCGCCGGGCAACCGGCAAGCGGCAACAGCCCACGAACACCGCCCCCTGCACCCGGAGACCCGCGCATGATTGTCGGCACCGCCGGCCATATTGACCATGGCAAGACCTCCTTGGTCAAGGCCTTGACCGGCGTCGATGCCGACCGGCTGAAGGAAGAAAAGGAACGCGGCATCACCGTAGACCTGGGCTTTGCCTACCAGGCGCAGGCCGATGGCCAGGTGCTGGGCTTCGTGGACG
The DNA here is from genome assembly GCA_016868355.1 of Betaproteobacteria bacterium. Lineage (GTDB taxonomy): Bacteria > Pseudomonadota > Gammaproteobacteria > Burkholderiales > Burkholderiaceae_C > RFTU01. The sequence goes on from VGHB01000005.1 coordinate 6,288, forward strand.
TGCCTGGCCATGAAAGGCTGGTGCGCAACATGCTGGCTGGGGCCACCGGCATCGACCATGTGATGCTGGTGGTGGCCGCTGATGACGGCCCCATGCCGCAAACCCGCGAACACCTGGCCATCCTCGACCTGCTGGGCCTAAACCGGGGGGTGGTGGCCTTGAGCAAATGCGACCTGGTCGACGAGGCCCGGTTGCGCCAAGTTCAGCTCGACATTGCCGCCTTGCTGCGCGGCACCGCCCTGGAGCAAGCGTCGGTGCTGCCGGTGTCCAGCGTCAGCGGTGCGGGTTTGGATGCGCTGCGTGCCCACCTTGACCAGGCCCGCCAGGAAGCCGCCCCGCGCGCTTTGGACGGCCACTTCCGTTTGTCGGTGGACCGCAGCTTCACCCTGGCTGGCATAGGCACCGTGGTCACCGGCACTGCCGTCAGCGGGCGGGTGCGCGTAGGCGACCGGCTGCGCCTGACGCCATCGGGCCTGGAAGTGCGCGTGCGCGGCCTGCACGCCCAAAACCACACAGCCCAAGAAGGCCTGGCCGGCCAGCGCCTGGCGCTGAACCTGGTGGGCGCTGAAAAGCAGCAGATTCAACGCGGCCACTGGTTGGTGCACGAAGAGCTGCATGCCCCCACGCAGCGCTTGGCCGCGCGGCTGCGCCTGCTGCCCTCAGAAGCAAAGGCCCTGGCGCACTGGACCCCAGTTCATCTGCACCTGGGCGCTGAAGATGTGAACGCACGGGTGGCCTTGCTCGAAGGCGGCAGCTTGGCCGCGGGCGGACAAGCCTGGGTGCAGTTCGACCTGGACCGCCCCATTGGCACGCTGCGCGGTGACCGCTTCATCATTCGCGACCAGTCGGCCCAGCGCACACTGGGCGGTGGCCAGGTGGTCGACCCCTTCCCACCCCCGAAGCGTCGGCACCGCAGCCAGCTCATACAAGCGCTCAAGGCACTGGAGGCGCCGACCCCTGCCGCTGCGCTGTCGGGCGTGTTGGCACTGGAGTCGCCCTACGGTGTGGAACGGCGAGCCTTCGCCCAGGCATGGAACCTGGTGAGCGCGGCGCTGCAAGCCGTTGAACAGGCAGCAGCGCTTACCACGCCCCTGGCCACGGTGGGCGAAGGCGACGCTGCGCTGTGGTTCACCCAAGCACAGTTGCAGCGCTACCAGCAACGCATCACCGAGGCCCTGGGCGCGCACCACAGGCGCAACCCCGACAGCCCCGGCCTGAGCCAGGAACAACTGAACCGGCAGGTGCGCGATAAGCCCACGGCTGCTGTGTTTGTGCAGTTGCTGGCCAGCCTGGTGCGTCAAGGCAGCTTGCAGCGCGCCGGAGCGGCGCTCGCATTGGCCGGCCACGAAGCCACGCTGCAGGGCACCGAAAAGCTGATTTGGGAGCGGCTGAAGCCGTGGTTAGACGAAGGCGGCCTGGTTCCCCCGCGCTTGAGCGAGTTGCTCGAGCGCGACCGCACCCTGCGCAAAGACCAGGTGCTGCGCACCTTGCAGCGCTTGCAGCGCATGGGCAAGGTGCACCCCGTGGGCGCGGAGTATTGGTTTCAGACCGAACAGATGCTGGCCTTGAGCCTGCGCGCCAGGGCCCTGGCCGATGCCGACCCCAACCACCGATTGAACGTGCGCGACCTGAGGGAATCGGTGGGGGTAAGCCGCCACCTGTCGGTGCCTTTGGTAGAGTACTTCGATGAAATAGGTTTGACCGAACGTGATGCGGTGGGGCGGCACTTCAAACGCGACCCCCGCAAGATGTTCGGCGGCTGATGCGATTGCCGCAGGAGGCGGATCGTCCCCCGGTGGGGCGTCCGGTCTGCAAAACCGGGTGGGGTCGCTCAGCGGTCCCAGGTGGGTTCGACTCCCACCCACCTCCGCCAACTTGAGTGCGAGCATGAACAATTCACCGGTGGCGGCTCACCGCCCACCCGCCATGGACCGCTTGCTGGAAAACGCAGCCATGCGCGCCCTGCAGGCCACCCATGGCCGCCAAAGCGTACTGGGGGCTGCACGCGCGGCCCTGGAGACATGGCGCACCAGCGGCCTGCCCTTTGATCTGACCGCCTTTGAAGCCGCCGTAGACAGCAGCCTTCAGGCCCAGGCCCAAGCGGCATTGCGCCCGGTGTTCAACCTCACCGGCACGGTGTTGCATACGAACTTGGGCCGCGCGGTAATGGCCCCGGAGGCCATCGAAGCAGTGATGTCGGTGATGCAGGGCTTCAGCAACCTAGAGTTCGACCTGGGCCGCGGCGCGCGCGGCGACCGCGACGACCACATCGAAGGCCTGCTGCGCGAATACACCGGGGCCGAGGCCGCCACCGCTGTCAACAACAACGCCGCAGCCGTGATGCTGGTGCTCAGCGCCCTGGCTGAAAAGAAGGAAGTACCGGTGTCACGCGGCGAACTGGTGGAGATCGGCGGAGCCTTCCGCATCCCCGACATCATGCGCCGCGCAGGCTGTAAGCTGGTTGAAGTGGGCACCACCAACCGCACCCACCTGCATGATTTCGAAGAAGCCTTCGGCCCAAAGACGGGCATGGTGATGAAGGTGCACACCAGCAACTACCAGGTGCAGGGCTTCACCGCGGCGGCGCCGCCGGCCGAACTGGCCGCGCTGTGCCACCGGCACGGCATCCCTTTTTCTGAAGACCTGGGCGCCGGCACCTTGGTGAACCTGAGCCGGTGGGGCCTGCCGCATGAACCCACACCGGCCGAGTCCGTCGCCAACGGCGTGGATGTCGTCACCTTCAGCGGCGATAAGCTGCTGGGCGGGCCGCAAGCGGGCCTGATCGTGGGCCGCAAAGACTTGATTGCCCGCATCAAGAAGTGTCCGCTCAAGCGCTCACTGCGCCTGGACAAGATGACGATTGCCGCGCTGGAAGCCACGCTGCGCCTGTATCGCGACCCCGACCGCCTGGCCCAGCGCCTGCCGGCGCTGCGGCTGCTCACCCGTTCACAGGCCGAGCTCACCGAGCAGGCACAACGGCTGCTGCCCGCGGTGCAGGCGGCTTTTGGCGACCGCGCCCTGGTGCGGGCGGTGGAGTGCCGCAGCCAAATTGGCAGCGGCTCCCTGCCGGTGGACCGCCTGGACAGCGCGGGCTTGGCCGTGGCCTCGGCCAGCGGGGCCAAACGGTCGGGGGCCTTCCCCGAGAAGGTGGCGCGCGCGCTGCGCGAGCTGCCGATCCCGGTGATCGGCCGCATCGAAGACGGCGAAGTCAGGCTGGATTTGCGCTGCCTGGACGGCGCGGAAATGGAACAACGCTTCCTGCAGCAGTTGGTGCGGCTGAAGATGCCGCGCTGAGCGGCTCGTCGTTGCTGGCCTGATCGGGCACCAGCTTGAGTTCCACCAGCACCGGCTGCGCGGGGCTTTCAGCTGCGGCGGTGATCGCGTCGGCGCCGGGCTCAGCGGTGGCTGCGCTTGCACCTTCGCCTGCAGGTTCAGCCGCACCCTTGGCGGCACCGTCAGCCGTAACCGCGCCTTCGGCTTGGCCTGCACCTTCGCCAACGGCCTCCCCCGCGCCGGTAGCCTCGGCAGCTCGGGGCGGGTCTTGCTCCTTGAGTTCGTCGTCAATCAGGCCCATGGCACGCGCCTGTACCAGCGTCTTCATGATGGCCACGGGCAGGGGATTGGGCGTGTTGTAGTCGTCGATGTAAACGTCTAGCCCGTCCATCACATTGAAGTGCGGGTCGGAGTGGAAGAGCTTCTTGAAGGCCGCGTTGCGCACCTCGGGGTCGACGTCCTGCGCCACGAAGGATCGATAGTCCGACTTCGCGTCGAGTTGCTCCACGTCTTGGAGGGTGGGCTTGGGTGCGGGTGCCGCTTCAGCCGGGCCCGCGGGGGGTGTGGCCGGTGCGGGTGATGCTGCGCGCGCTTCATCCGTTGCGGCTGATGCTGCGCGCGCATCTGCTGCCCCCAGTGCAGCGGGTACAGCCGGCAGCGGCTGGCCGCCCTGGTGCACCTGCGCTTTGCGGCGCGACCAGCGCGAAAAAAAGCCGGCTGCGTCGTCGTCGGGCGTGTTCATTGCCAAGGCCTACCTGTCATAAGCAGTCAGGCCTCATCGCCAGTGTTCCATTGGGCGAGGGCGCGGCGGCCGTGGCGTTCCCGCTCTTCGGGCGTGAGGAAGGACATGGCGCGCACCTTGCGCGTTTCTTCCGGCACAAAGTGATCGTTGGTGTAGGCCTGCAGCCATTGGCACAACTCGGGCGCCAGCGGCACGCTTTCCACCTGTTCGCCCGCAAACAGCCGGCGATCGGCTTCGATGTAAGACACGCTGGCCGCGGTAATTTCTACCATCGACTCGTCGCCATCCACTGGCCGGTAGGACACAAACCAACAGGGGTTGCCCGAGGTGAGGTTGAGGAAGTAGCCCTTGCACTCGTCGGCAAAGAGCTCCAGCGTAAAGCCCGGATACAGCCAACGGGAGATGCGCCCGTCGTCAAACACCTTGCGCTGGGTTTGTCCGAAAGCCCCCTCGTGGGGCACCACTTCGAGCACCCGAAACGTCCAATCTTGCCAGGCGTTAGGCTGCGCGGTGCGCTCCAACACAACGGCCACGTCGATGCGTGGCCGTTCGGTGCCGGGGGCGCTGTCTGCAACCCCCGATGGTGTGCTGCAGTCGCTCAAGACTTCTTGGGCGCCGCCGCTGCGGCTGCCGGCGGGGCAGCCGCCGGGGCGGGGGCAGCAGCAGGGGCTGCAGCCACAGGCGGCGTGTACACGAAGGCGCCTGGGTCTGCGCAGGGCGGCGTAGGCGTGGGGGTCACCGGCTTGCCCGCCTTCTTCTGTGCAGCGGCGTACTTGGCGGCCACATCATTCATGGAAAGGCACAACTTGTAATCGGCCACTTTGTTGCCATGAGCCGTCTTGGCCGCCGCCTCGGCGGCCTTGGCCTTGGCTTCGTCGCTGGGGGGCGGCAGCTTGGCGGCTGCTGCAGAGGCCAAAGCTGCCATGCTCAAGGCCAAGAGTGTCCGAAGGGTTGTCGAGGTCTTCATCTCGCGTTGCTCCTTAGTAGGTGCTCAATTCAATCAGGCAACGGGCTTGGCTGCCGCTTGGCCGCCAGCCTCGGGCGGGCTGCGATGCGCGGGGATCTTGCCGGCCTTGATGTCGTCGTACCAAAGCTCGTGGTGTTCTTTGGCCCAAGCTTCATCAACATACCCCGTGCGCATGGCCTTGAAAGCGCCGTCCATACCCAGAGTGCCAATGTAGATGTGGCCTGCAAACATAGCCATCATCAGAACGGCTGCCACACCGTGCACCATGTGCGCAATCTGCATGTCGGAACGCAGATATTGCAACCCAGGAATCACCATGTCCAACCACAGACCCGAGACCACCACAATGGCGCCAAGGAAGAGCACGCCAGCCCAGAACACCACCTTCTCAGCGGCGTTGAACCGGTGGGATGGCACTTCCTTGCCGCTGAGCAGACCGCCGCCCTTGACCAACCAATTCAGGTCACCCTTGGCCGGCCAGTTGTCCTTCACGAAGGTGAAGAACACGATCACCACAGACACGGCAAACAAAGGCCCGGCGAAGTTGTGTACGTTCTTGAGCAAATAGGTCAACCAGCCAAACAGGGTGCTGCCGATGATGGGCAGCAAGAAATACTTGCCCCACGCAATGACGATACCGGATACCGCCAAGGTGACGAAGGTAATCGCATTGGTCCAGTGAGCAGCCCGCTCCAGGGGAGTAAAGCGCTCGATCACACGGCCGGTGTCAGTGCTGTGCCCTCCGAGCTTGCCCACTCGCCAATAGAACAGCGCAATGGCCAGGGCCACAATGAACAGGAGCGAGCCCCCATAGGGAATGATGATCTTGTTGCGCACCTGACGCCAGGCTTCGCCCGCGTTGGTGTAGTCCGACCCGGGATACTGGGTGAACTTCTGAACCAGCACGCCCATTTCCTTGCCTGGCAAGGAGGTGATGCCCGGCTCGGTACCGGAATCGTGCACCCCGCGCCAGAAGGGCGCATTGTTGCCAGGCTGGCTTTGGGCGCGCTGCGCCGTGTTTTCATCAGCCTTAGGGGCAGCCGGGGCTACGAAGCCGGCCGGCGGGCCGTTCTTGTCGGCCGCAGCCGGTGCAGCCGGTGCCTGTGCCCAGGCCGGTGCTGCGCTAAGCGCGCACAGCGCGAAACCCGCCAGCCAAGCCCGAAGGCCGGCCAAGGAGGAAGACAAGCGTGTCATCACCACTCCATCACAAATTGGTCAGGGCCCGCATGCTGCCTCATCACGCCAGGCAATGAAGCTGCGGCGAGCCCTGGTTCAGGTCTTCAACGGCCGTACTCGTTTTGACCCTTGTTGCGCTCGCGCATCTGGCTTTCCCAGCTGATCTTGTCACCAGCTTTCCAGCCCGGCTCAGTAAAGCCGCTGACGGTAGAGCCGCTGTAGGCAGTGGCGTCGACCTTGCGCTGGGTGGCGGTCTGCGGCTGTTCACCACAGCCCGACACACACAGCGCCGCGCCCACGCCCACGGCTACCGCGAGGACAGCGCCGGCCTTCATGCCTTGCTACCTTCGGCGGGCTTGCCACCACTAGGCTTGCCATAGGCCGTGCCCCAGCCCCACACCTCCGAGCCCTTGCCGCGCTGCAGCACTCGGGTACGGAAGATGTCGGCCACGACGTCGCCGTCGCCACCCAACAAGGCCTTGGTTGAGCACATCTCAGCGCAGACAGGAAGCTTGCCTTCTGCAAGGCGGTTGCGGCCGTACTTTTCGTTTTCGGCTGCAGAACCGTTGGCTTCAGGCCCACCGGCGCAGAAGGTGCACTTATCCATCTTGCCGCGCAGGCCGAAGGTGCCGTTGGTGGGGAACTGCGGTGCACCGAAGGGGCATGCATAGCTGCAGTAACCGCAGCCGATGCACACGTCCTTGTCGTGCAGCACCACACCGTCGTCGGTGCGATAGAAGCAGTCCACCGGACACACAGCCATGCAGGGCGCATCACTGCAGTGCATGCAGGCCACCGAGATGCTGCGCTCCTGGCCGACGATACCGTCGTTGAGGGTGACCACCCGACGGCGATTCACACCCCAGGGAACATCATGCTCAGCTTTGCAGGCGGTGACACAACCGTTGCACTCGATGCAGCGGTCGGCATCGCATATGAACTTCATTCGTGCCATACATGAACTCCTTAGGCGACCTTCTCAACCTGGCAGACCGTGGTCTTGGTTTCCTGCATCATCGTGATGATGTCGTAACCATAGGTGGTGCCGGTGTTGACGGCCTCACCCCGCACGATTGGCGCAGCGCCAGCCGGGTAATAGTTCTTCATGTCCACACCCTGCCATGAACCCGCAAAGTGGTACGGCATAAAGGTGGTTGTCTTGTCGACCCGCTCAGTCAACATCGCACGCACTTTCAACTTGGCGCCAGTCGGCATGGTCACCCACACCCACTCGCCGTTGCGGATGCCACGATCGTGCGCTGCCACCGGGTTGATTTCGATGAACATGTCCTGCTGCAGTTCGGCGAGGTAGCGGTTTGAGCGCGTCTCGTCGCCCCCACCCTCGTACTCGACCAAACGGCCCGAGGTAAGAATAAGGGGGAAGGTCTTGCCGATGTCCTTGTTTTTATCCTGAACGCTCTTGTACAGGATGGGCAAGCGCCACCGGTGAGCCTGGTCGGTGTGGGTGGGGTACTTCTCCACCAGTTCCGGCCTCGTCGAGTACAGCGGCTCGCGGTGCTTCGGAATCGGATCGGGGAAGTTCCACACGATCGCACGTGCCTTGGCATTGCCAAATACGTGCACACCGTGGTTCATCATCGCCACGCGGACGATGCCGCCCGACAAGTCGGTCTTCCAGTTCTTGCCTTCTGCAGCCTTCTTTTCAGCCTCAGTCAACTCATCCCACCAGCCCAGTTTTTTCATCAACAGATGATCAAACTCGGGGTAGCCGGTGGTGATGTCAGAACCCTTGGAGTGCGAACCGTCAGCCGCCAGCAGGGACTTGCCGTCGCGGTCCACGCCGAAGTTGGCGCGGAAGCAACCACCGCCCTCCCACACATGTTTGGAGTTGTCGTACAACACATGTGTGCCGGGGTGCTTCATTTCGGGCGTTCCCCAGCAGGGCCAGGGCAGACCGAAGTGCTCACCGTCAAGCTTGTATCCGGTTTCCTTGTCGATGCCGCCCTTGGCCTTCAGCGTGGTCGGGTCAAACACATGCATATTGCGCATGTGCGCCTTGATACGCTCGGGACTTTGGCCGGTGTAGCCAATGGTCCACACGCCGCGGTTGATCTCGCGCAGGATGTCCTCCGGCACGGGTTCTTCCTGACCCTTGACCGTCTGCATCTTGTAGTTCTTGGTGAGTTGCTCGGCAAAGCCCAGCTTCTTGGCCAATTGATACAAGATCATGTGGTCGCTGCGCGACTCGTACAGAGGGTCCATCACCTTCTCGCGCCACTGGATAGAGCGGTTGGAAGCGGTGACGGAGCCGCTGGTTTCGAATTGCGTGCACGCGGGCAGCAAATACACCGAACGGTTGGGGTTTTGATCTTCGGCCTTGCCCGGCATGGCCGCCATAGCAGCCGTTGCTGAGGGGAAGGGGTCGACCACCACCAGCATGTCGAGCTTGTCCAGGGCGCGCTTGAGTTCCAGACCACGGGTCTGGGAATTGGGCGCGTGACCCCAATAGAACATCGCTCGCAAGTTGCTCGGCTGGTCGATGACTTCGTTCTTCTCCAGCACACCGTCGAACCAACGCGAAATGGTCAAGCCAGGCTTGTTCATCATGCCTGCGGCGTAACGGCTCTTGATCCAATCGAAGTCAACGCCCCAAACACCAGCGTAGTGCTTGAAGGCACCGTCGGCGATGCCGTAGTAGCCGGGCAGCGAATCGGGGTTCATGCCAACGTCGGTGATGCCTTGCACATTGCAGTGGCCACGGAAGATGTTGGCACCGCCGCCGCTGACTCCGATGTTGCCCAGCGCCAGCTGTAGCAGGCAAGAAACGCGCACCTTGGCGTTACCGATGGTGGACTGTGTGTGACCCACGCACCACACCAGTGTGCTTGGGCGGTTCTCAGCCATGGTCTTGGCAACCTCGAAGCATTCCTGCTCGGTTACACCAGAGGCCTCCAAGACCTTGTCGGGCGCCCAGTTGGCCAGCACCTCTTCCTTGACCTTGTCCATGCCCCAGACGCGGTCGTTGATGAATTTCTTGTCTTCCCAGCCGTTCTTGAAGATGTGCCACATCACCCCGTACAGGAACGGGATGTCAGCGCCCGAGCGCATACGCACATATTGGTCGGCCTTGGCGGCGGTGCGCGTGAAGCGCGGATCCACCACGATCACCTTGCAGCCCTTTTCCTTGGCATGCAAAGTGTGCAACACGCTCACCGGATGTGCTTCGGCTGCATTCGAGCCGATGTACATCGCAGCCTTGCTGTTGCGCATGTCGTTGTACGAGTTGGTCATCGCACCGTATCCCCACGTATTCGCCACACCGGCGACAGTAGTGGAGTGGCATATTCGTGCCTGGTGGTCGGTGTTGTTCGACCCCCAGAACGACATCCACTTGCGCATCAGATAACCCTGCTCGTTGTTGCTCTTGCAAGAGCCTACGACGAACAGCGAATCCGGACCGCTTTCCTCGCGAAGCTTGAGCAGCTTGGCGCTGATCTCGTCTAGGGCCGTATCCCAGCTGATGCGCTGGTACTTGCCGTTGACAAGCTTCATGGGGTACTTGAGACGGTATTCGCCATGTGCGTTGTCGCGCACTGCAGCGCCCTTGGCGCAATGCGCGCCCAGGTTGATCGGGGAATCGAACACCGGCTCCTGGCGAACCCAGACGCCGTTCTCGACCACCGCATCAATTGCGCAACCCACCGAGCAGTGGGTGCACACGGTGCGCTTGACCTCGATCTTCTTCTTGCCGTCTGAAGAAGCTGCTGCCGTATTGGCATCGGCCTTCTTCACCAAAGTGAGCTGCGAGGCAGCAAGCCCCGCGCCCACACCGAGCCCTGAACGGCGCAGGAAGGCGCGCCGGTCCATGGTCGGCATGGCACGGGAGATGCCCCGCGCCAGACTGTCGACGAGTCCCCGGGACGGCGACGCCGGTCCAGTCTCGTTCGACCTGCGTGTCAACAACATGAAAACCTCCTGTTGGACAACCGGTTGATAAAAGGGGATACAGCCGCGCGCCGTGCCTAGACGCGGGCGGTGCTGTAGTAACGCTTGATGTGCTCGGTGAGGCGGTAGCCGGCCTGGTCGGCGTCAGCCGTACCGGTGGCTGCCGCAGCCGTCTGCTGCGATGCGGGGGTCAAGCCCGTGGAAGCCACAGCCGCCACAGCAGCTACGGCGCCCACAGCCCCGGCGCCAGCCAGGGCCTTACGGCGGGAAAGCACTTGATCAGAAGCTGGTTTCATGAAACCTCCATTCAAACTAGCACAAGCCGGGCACCGCACACGTGTACACCTCCGTGCCTAATCATGTATTGGCGCGAAGTCGCCGTCGATCGGCAATTCGGGACTGCCCTGATGGGAATTGGCCGCTTTGGCCAGCGCCCGCGACAAGTTGTCGCGGGAAGGGTGGATCCGTCGATCTACTGGTAAACCCCGACTTCTGCGCCCGGCCATGCGGTGGGCGCCACCATCCGAGATGCCGGCAAGGGAATGCGGCCACAAGCACCGGGTGCGATGGGCCCGGTTCATACAATCTCAGCCGTATGAGGCAATCTGCCGCCCCCTTGGACCACTTGAAGGCCGGCATTTGGTCGTGGGCCTCGGCCTTGGTGGTCGACGATGAGCCCGGGATGGTGCACTTCATCGCCAAGACCCTAGAGCCCCTGGTGGGCCACCTGCACACCGCATCCAGCGCCGAACAGGCTGCGGCCCTGGTGGACAAGCACCGCTTCGATCTGGTGATTCTGGACATTTCCATGCCGGGCCAAAGCGGGCTGGACTGGCTGCAGGCCCTGCGCGCCAGCGGGCATACATTCGAAGTGGTGCTGATCACGGCTTTTGCCGATGTGGATTCGGCCATCACAGCGCTGCGCGCAGGTGCAAGCGATTTCATCCTCAAGCCATTTCGCCTACCCCAGGTTCTCAACTCGGTGCGCCAGTGTTTGGAGCGCGCTCAACTTAAGCGAGAAAACTTCCTGCTGCGGCGCAACCTGGCGCAACGCGTGCCGACCCCGGGTGCACTGATCGGTTCGTCCCTGGTGATTGCAGGCCTGCGAGAGGCTATCCGCCGCACGGCCATCGTGGACAGCACGGTGCTGCTTACTGGCGAAAGCGGCACCGGCAAAGAGCTGGTGGCCTTGGCCCTGCACCACAACAGCCCGCGCGCGGATGGGCCCTTCGTGCCGGTGGACTGCGCCAGCGTGTCCGGTGATCAGGCCGAAGAGGAGCTCTTTGGCAGCCCCGGGCGCGACGGGCTGTTCGTGTATGCACAAGGGGGCACCCTGTTCCTGGACGAAGTGGCCGAGCTGCCGCTGGCCCAGCAGGCCAGCTTGCTGCGGGCGCTCGAAGAGCGCCGCATCCGGCCGATCGGCCGCCGTCAAGAGATTCCGGTGGATGTGCGCATCGTGGCCGCCACCAACCGGCCACTGGCTGGCGAGGTGGCCGCTGGCCGGTTCAGGGCTGACTTGTTCTATCGGCTGCAGGTGGTGGAGCTGCGCTTAGCGCCCTTGCGCTCGCACAAGGAAGACATCGCCGATCTGGTGCCGCATTTCATCGAAGCCCTGTGCGCGCGCCTGGGTCTACCGCCCATTGAGGTCACCGCTGAGGAATTGGGCTATCTGCAAACCTATGACTGGCCGGGCAATGTGCGCGAGCTGCGCAACTTCATCGAACGCTCGATCATCTTGGGATCTTTGAACATATCGGCCCTCTACCCACCGATGCCCAAAGCTGAGGTCGTCGACACTTTGCGGCCAGGCCCACCAACGCCAGGCCCCCCTGCGCCGCAGCAGGGCTTGGCCAACGCCACACAAAGCCCCCTCTGGCCCGCGCAGCCTGTGGTCACCGACCTGTCCACGCTAGAGCGCCAACACATCGAGTCCACCCTGGCATCGGTGGGCGGCGACAAAACCCGCGCAGCCCAGCTGCTGGGCATCTCGCGGCGCACACTAGAACGGCGCGTGGCCGACTGGGCGGCGCAGCCGCTGCGGTAAGCGGAATTAGCCATGCTGTTGTCGGGTGGCTCGATTCGGCGCAAGCTGTTGGCCTTGGTACTGCTGCCCCTGCTGGGGGTATTACCCCTGCTTGGCCTGATCCTGCTGTGGTGGGGCGACGAGGCCATCGACGAGGTGCTGCGCACCAAGGTCCGCAGCGACCTGGCCGTGGCGCAAGGCTACTTTGACAAGGTGATGGGCGACGTTGCCACGGCTGCGACCACCGTGGCCGAGTCTCATGGCCTGCAACGCGCGCTGCAAAGCCGGGACCCCGCCGCGATGCAGTCGCTGCTGCTGGCCTACCGTAACCGCAGCGAACTGACCTATCTCAACTGGCGTTCACCAGATGGACGCCTATTGGTGGCCCATTGGGGCGCGGCCGAGGGCCCGCCAGTCGAACTGTTGGGCCAGCGCGATGGACGGCCCCATTTGGCGGTAATCGAAGGCGCCGAGTTCGGCCGGCTGGCCCCCCAAGCGCGCGACCTTGTGACCGTGCCCGTCCTGGCCACCGAGGGCGCGCAGCCCAGTGCACGCACGGTGGAAGACCGCGCCATGGTGATCACCGCAGCCGCACCGGTGCGCGGTGACAAGGGTGAACTGATGGGCCACATTCAAGCTGGAGTGCTGCTCAACCGCAACCTGGAGCTCATCGACCGCATCAACGACATTGTTTACCCCGAGGGCGCCCTGCCCTTTGGCAGCCGGGGCACAGCCACCTTGTTTTTGGACGATGTGCGCATCAGTACCAACGTGCGACTGTTCGAGCCCGATGCTTCGGCTGGCGTGGGTGCATACACGCGCGCCATCGGCACCCGGGTGTCTGACCGCGTGCAAGGGGCCGTCTTGGTTGACGGGCGCACCTGGCTAGACCGCGCCTTCGTCGTCAAGGAGTGGTATGTGTCGGCGTACACGCCGCTGCAAGACCACTTTGGCCAACGTGTGGGCATGTTGTATGTGGGTTTTCTGGAACGCCCGTTCACCGTGCTGAAGTACGCGGTTCTGGCTGCCATCGGCGCCCTTTTTTCGAGCGTGATGATCGGTGCGTCCTGGTGGAGCCTGCGCGCAGCGCGCGGCATCTTCAGGCCAGTGGAGCGCATGGAACTGGCGATGCGCACCTTTCAGGCCGGCGACGCGCAAGCCCGGGTGGGCACCTTGAGCAGCCAAGATGAACTGGGGCACCTGGCCAAGGGTTTGGACGACCTGTTGGATGCCATCACCGAAAAGACCCGCGCCCTGCAAGATTGGAACGCGGTGCTCGATGCACGCGTGTCCGAGCGAACCGCATCCTTGCAAGAGGCCCAGGACCAGCTGATGCGATCTGAAAAATTGGCCGCCATCGGCCAGCTGACCGCTGGTATGGCCCACGAGATCAACAACCCGATTGCGGTGATACAGGGCAACCTAGATCTGTTGCGCCAAACCCTGGGGCCTCAGGCTGAACGGGTAAAAACCGAACTTGATCTGGCGCAGCAGCAGGTGGAACGCATGCGCTTGATCGTCACCCAAATGCTGCAGTTTGCGCGGCCAGGTGACTTCGCAGGCTATGTGCAGGCGGTGGACCCCGTGCAGGCCATGGAGGACAGCCTGGTGCTGACCGACCACGCCCTGCGCGAGCGGGGCATACAGGTGGTCCGCAACTGGGTGCCGGGTTTGCACGCGGCCATCAACCGCCAAGAGCTGCAGCAGGTGCTGGTGAACCTGATGATGAACGCGGCGCACGCCATGCCCACTGGGGGAACCATAACGCTCAGCTGCGCCCAACAGGCCCTGGCCGATGGGTCTGAGGGCGTGGCCCTGGCGGTTGCTGACCAGGGCAGTGGGCTGCCCGAATCGGTGAAGAACGGCCTGTTCCAACCTTTCGTGACCCACAAGAAAGCCGGCACCGGCCTGGGGCTGTGGATCAGCCGCAGCATCGTCGAGCGCTACGGTGGCGACATTCTTGCGGCCAACCGTCCGGCGCAGGACGGCGGTGGCGCGGTGTTCACCGTTTGGCTCAAAGCGGTCAGGACTCCAGCAGATCGAAGCCCTGCGTCTCCACTTGGATAAAGGCGCGGGTGAAGTCGGCCACCCGGGCATAGGCCTGGGCCCGAGGATGGGCGTTGACTGCGTCGCACATGGCTTCCACCCAGGCTTGTACATGGCTGCGGAAGAAGCGGCGCTGGCGTTCGAGGTTGCATATGGCCACCTCATCGCCGGCGATCAGGTAGCGCATTACTTCGAATACAAAGGCCACATGGTCTTCGGTTTCGCCCCGTGACTCGTCACGGGCCAGGCCCAGTTCGGCCAAGTCTGCGCGCAGACTGGCCAAGGGTTTGTCGTTGAGGTAGCCACTCAAGTGATACGAGCCGTACAGAAACACCTCAGGGCGACCCACCCCGTGGAACAGGGCGTCGTATTCGCTGGCGATGGCGCTGCGGTCTTGTTCGCGGAACAGGGCCACCATCGCCTCCCAAGGCGCCTCCAGAAAGGCACCAGCCTGTGGCGCTTGGGTGACGGCCACCTTGAACTGCTGCATCAGCTCGTCGTCGGGCGGCGCAAACCACAGCCGGGCCAAGAGGCCGTAGATTTCGGCGCGGGCGAGTTCTTCGCCATCGTCCATCGTGGCAAAGCTCAGGGCGCGCAGTTCGTCTGAATTCATGGCCTCAAAGGTCGGTGATCCGAACCTCGTTGGGGTTGGTATGCAGGTCGATGACGCGGCAGTCGCCACACATCTTCAGTCGGTCGGCTCCGGCGCCGGCAAACGCGGGATGGCTCGCCAGCTTGGAGACCATCGATTCGATGGCGCGCAGCGTACCAAAGGGCTTGGAGCAGCGGATACAGCGGAAAGGTTCGGCTTCGTGCAACACCCTGAGTTGCTTGCGCGCCTTGCCCTCGTCGGCCAGCCACAGCCGCGGCTGCAGCGAGATGGCGCTTTCGGGGCAGGTCTTTTCGCAGAGGCCGCACTGCACGCAGTTCTTCTCCACGAAGCGCAGCTGGGGCTTTTCGGGGTTGTCCGCCAGTGCGCCCTGCGGGCATGCGCCCACGCAGGACAGGCACAGCGTGCAAGCCTGCGTATCCACCACCAAGGTGCCGAATGGCGAGGAGCCGAAGGTCTGTCCACCCGGCAGGGCGATCTGCTCCAAGGCGGTTGGCAAACTCGGCGCAGCAGCAGGCGCTTGGCCCAAAAGGTGGTCGATGCACAGCTCCAGCGTGGCGCGCTTCTCGGGCAATACGGTGAAGGTGGCGGGCTTGAAGGCGCCAGCAGCGGCGGCCGGTGCGGCGGCGGCCACAGCCGAGACTACCGGCGGGGCCAGCTGGCTCAAAGCCTTGTCGACCTGCACCAGGCCGTGCATGCTGGGCTCATCGGGCCAAGGCATGCCGGCATGGGCCGAGGTCGGCGCGGCCTCGAGCAAGGACACGCCCACACCGTCGAAGCCCAGGCCCTGCCAAATCGCACGGGCCAGGTCCACCTGTTCCTGCAAGGCGGTTCGGTAGTCGGGGGCTTCTTCGCCGGTGAGCATTACCACCACCTCGGCAGCTCCCCAACAAAGGGCCGAAAGCCAGATGTCCAGGCCGGTGCTGGCGGTGTGCCATACGCCCAAAGGCAGCACCCGAGCGGGCAAGCCACGCAGCACCTGACCATCAGGGCCGCGCCGGCCCAAGCGGGTTTGGCGCCCCAGTTCATCGATAAAGGCGCCGCCGCGCTCCAGGCTATGGATCAGCAGCACCGGGCCACCGGGGCGGTCTTGGCCACCGGCCGCACGCCAGGCCTGCAACATGGTGCGGATGCGGCCCCCGAGCTCTGGCGCGGTGGGTGTTTGGTAACTCAAGGCCCCCGTGGGGCAGGCCGTGGTGCAGGCGCCGCAGCCCACGCACAGATAAGGCTCAACGATGATGCCGCCGCCTTGGCCGCCCACCATATGCTGCTGATCGGGCCGGCGCACCTTGGGTCCAGAGGCACCAGCCTTGCCCTTGAGCGACGCATCGCTGCGCACCGCCTTGGCCGAGCACACGTCGATGCAGGCGGTGCAGCCGCTTTTTTCATTGCGGCTGTGGGCACACAGCTTCTGTTTGTATTGGAAGAAGCGGGGCTTGTCGAACTCGCCCACCAGCTCGCGCAGCTGCACCACCGCAGCCCACAGGGCCGCTTCGCCGGCCTGCGGGGCGACCTGCAGATAGCCTTGTGGCCATTGATGCTGGGTGTAGGCGGCTTGCTCGCGCAGGTCTAGGATGAGGTCAAAGCGGCCCTCGCTACTTTGCGCTTGGCGCTGGAAGTCGATGGCGCCAGCGGCCTCGCAGACCCGAACGCAGGCGCGATGGCCCGAGCAGCGCGACAAGTCGATCTGGTAATCCAGCCCAATGGCCCCTTCCGGGCACACCTCCAAGCACGCGTTGCAGCGGGTACACAGGTCCAGGTCGATGGGGTTGGCGCTTTCCCACTGCACTTCGAACTGGCCCAGCCAGCCGCTGATGCGCGAGGGCACACCCGCATGCACCAGGCGGTTGCGCTGTTGCGCAACGCCCGTGCCGTTGCGGCCACCGGCTTGCGGGGTGCACAGCAGCTCTACCTCCAAACGGTCTTGTAAGCGCTGTGCGGCCACCTCGGCACGGTCGGCCGGCCCGATCACCAACACGCGGCCCTGAGACTTGTAGGTCACCACTGGCACCGGTTCCGGGTCGGGGCGCTGGGCCGCGGCAATCAGGGCGGCCATCTTGGGCAGCACTGCAGCCGCAGCGGCCGGCTCACCCGTGGCCGATGAACGGCTCCAGCCCGCGGTCTCGCGCAGGTTTACAAAGCGAATCGGCCGCTCCTGTACGGAAGGAGCCCCTTCCGTCTGTTCATTCAGCTCAAGGAACAGCCGCTGCTCTTGGGTACAAGCCACCAACAGCTCTTCGCCCGCACCGGTTGTTTTAGCGGCCTTTTGGAAGGACGGGGCCTCGCGCCGGCACAAGAGGGTGTGCACCGTGGTTAGGCCATCGGCGTCGGCACCGGGCACCTTTTCGAGCGCGGCGGCCAAAGCCGGGCCGTCCAGCTTCATGGTGCCGTTGCAATCGCAGATCAGGGTCTTCATGTCGTGATGTCCAAATCAGGCCATCCGGCCAGCAAGCCCGCGGGCCCTGTGCGAGGCCCAGCCAAATGGGCTGGGCGGCCCGCGCCGCGCATTCGCCACGGGACTATGCCTCAGGTGTTCTTGGAAATTGAAATGGTCGGGAACTTCGAGCTGAAATCCTTAGCCTTGGCCGCCACCTTGATGGCCACCGTACGCGCCACCGTCTTGTAGATACCGGCCACCTCGCCATCGGGGTCGCTGACCACGCTGGGCCGGCCGGCGTCAGCCTGCACCCGGATCGACAGGTTCAGCGGCAAGGCACCCAGATAGTCCACGCCGTATTCGGCCGCCATCTTTTTGCCGCCATCAGCGCCAAAGATGTGTTCTGCATGGCCGCACTTTTCACACACGTGCACCGCCATGTTTTCCACTACGCCCAGAATCGGCACGCCCACCTTCTCAAACATCTTGAGTCCCTTGCGGGCGTCCAGCAGGGCGATGTCTTGCGGGGTGGTGACGATGACGGCGCCGGTGAGGGGCACGCGCTGGCTGAGGGTGAGCTGGATGTCACCCGTGCCCGGGGGCATGTCCACCAGGAGGTAGTCCAGGTCGTTCCAGTTGGTTTGGCGCAGCAACTGTTCCAAGGCTTGCGTGGCCATGGGGCCGCGCCAGATCATAGGATTGTCCGAATCGACCAAAAAGCCGATGGACATCACCTGCACGCCGTAGTTCTCCAGCGGCTCCATGCTCTTGCCGTCGACGCTTTCGGGGCGGCCTTCGATGCCCATCATCATGGGCTGGCTGGGGCCATAAATGTCGGCATCCAGAATACCCACGCGCGCGCCCTCGGCGGCCAGGGCCAGGGCCAGGTTGACGGTGGTGGTGCTCTTGCCCACCCCGCCCTTGCCCGAGGCCACGGCGACCACATTGCGCACACCGTTGATGAGTTGCACGCCGCGCTGCACCGCATGGGCGACGATCTTGGTGCTGAGGTTGACGCTCACGTTTTCCACGCCCGCCACCGTGCGCGCCGCTGCGATCAGGGCCTTGCGCAGCGCCGGGATCTGGCTCTTCGCCGGATAACCCAACTCCACATCGAAAGACACGTCCCCACCCTCGGCGCGCAGGTTGCGCAGCTGCTTGGCCGACACGAAATCCTGGCCGGTGTTGGGGTCGACCGCCGTCTTGAGCGCCTCCTGGACGGCTTGGACAAGTGCGGAATCAGAGGCGGACATAGGAACAGCGCAACAGAAGTTAACCCGTAATGGTAGCGGCTAGTGCGCACTCACTAAAATCAAGGGCCGATGGCCGCATACCCATCACAGGCATTGGCCAGTCCAACCCAAGCATCCATGACCCGCAAGCTTTTCGTCACCACCGCCCTGCCCTACGCCAATGGGCCCTTCCACATCGGCCACATGATGGAGTACATCCAGGCCGACACCTGGGTGCGGGCACAACGCATGATGGGCTCGGAGGTCGACTTCGTGTGCGCTGACGACGCCCATGGCGCACCCATCATGATCGCCGCGGACAAGGCCAGGAAAACCCCGCAACAGTACGTGGCCGACATTGCCGCAGGGCGCTCGCGCTACCTGCAGGGCTTTCACATCGAGTTTGACAACTGGCACAGCACCGATGCGCCAGAGAACCACGCTTTGGCTCAGTCCGTGTACCGGGCACTCAAGGCACAGAACCTGATCGAAGCCCGCACGATCGAGCAGTTCTTCGACCCCGACAAGGGCATGTTCCTGCCCGACCGCTTCATCAAGGGCGAATGCCCCAAGTGCGGCGCCCAGGATCAATATGGTGACAACTGCGAGGCCTGTGGCGCGGTCTATCAGCCCACCGAACTGAAGAAGCCTTACTCGGCCTTGTCCGGCGCCACGCCGGTGCTGCGTACCAGCGAGCACTACTTCTTCAAGTTATCTGACCCGCGCTGCGTGGAGTTCTTGCAGGCCTGGACCCAGGATGGGCGCCTGCAGCCCGAAGTGGCCAACAAGGTGAAGGAATGGTTCACCCGCGATGAAGCCGGCAACATCAACCTGGGCGACTGGGACATCTCGCGCGATGCGCCTTACTTCGGCATCGAGATCCCTGATGCGCCGGGCAAGTACTTCTATGTGTGGCTGGATGCCCCCGTGGGCTACCTGGCGTCCTTAAAAAACCTGTTGGACCGCCGCGGCGTGGACTTCGAGGCCTACATGGCCGACCCCGCGAGGGAGCAGGTGCACTTTATCGGCAAGGACATCGTCACCTTCCACGCCCTGTTCTGGCCGGCCATGCTGCGGTTCAGCGGCCGCAAGGTGCCCACGGCGGTGCATGTGCACGGCTTTCTCACTGTCAACAATGGCGAGAAGATGAGCAAGAGCCGTGGCACCGGCTTGAGCCCCTTGCGCTACCTGGATCTGGGCCTGAACCCCGAGTGGCTGCGCTACTACCTGAGCGCCAAGCTCAACGCGCGGGTAGAGGACATCGACTTCAGCGCGGACGACTTTGTGCAGCGGGTGAATGCCGACTTGGTGGGCAAGTACATCAATATCGCCTCGCGCGCAGCGGGCTTTATCAGCAAGCGCTTCGGCGGCCGGCTCACCGACCGGCTTGGCGGTGACGGCGCCGAACTCTTGGCCGCGCTGCGCGCACACCGCAACACCGTGGGCATGCTGTACGCCGAGCGCGAGTTCGGCAAGGCCGTTCGCGAAATCATGGCCCTGGCCGACCGAGTCAACGGCTACGTCGATCAGAACAAGCCCTGGGAACTGGCCAAGCAAGAGGGCCAAGACGCCCTGCTGCACGAAGTGTGCTCGGTGTGCATAGAGGCCTTTCGCGTGCTGACGATTTACCTCAAGCCTATGCTGCCGGCACTGGCCGCGCGGGTGGAGTCGTTCCTCCAGGTGCCCGCACAGCAATTGGCCGATGCGGGCAAGCCCTTGGGCGCCCACACGATTGGCGTGTACGAACACCTCATGCAGCGGGTGGACCCCAAGCAGATGGAGGCGCTTTTCGAAGCGCCGGCCGAGCCAGCGGCCACCGCCGAAGGCTCAGCCGGTGAGGGTGCCCGTGCGGGTGCCATCCGTGCGGCTGCCTTCGCGGATACGGCGCTCTCGGGCGGTACCGCCCTGCCTTTGCCCGGGGGGGAGGCTCTGGCTCCCGCCATCACCATCGACGAGTTCTTCAAGGTTGACCTGCGGGTGGCCCGCATCGAAAGGGCCGAGGCAGTGCAAGGCAGCACCAAGCTCCTTCGCCTGACGCTGGATGTGGGCGAGGGTAGCCTGCGTAACGTGTTCAGCGGCATTGCCTCGGCCTACAAGCCCGAGGACATACAGGGCAAGCTCACCGTGGTGGTGGCCAATCTGGCGCCGCGCAAGATGAAGTTTGGGGTTAGCGAAGGTATGGTGCTGGCCGCCAGCCATGCCGATGAAAAGGCCGAACCGGGCATCTTCGTGCTCGAACCCTGGCCTGGTGCTCAGCCGGGTATGCGCATCCGCTAAGGGCCCGCAGCGCGGGCCTGCAGCGGCCCCAGCCGAGACTAAAATGGCGGGTTGCGCCGGATAGCCCGGCTGCGAGGATTCTCACCATGCCGCTGTTCTGGAAACCCTATCAGTCTGATGTGACGCAGTTCATCGAGTCGCTCAAGCAGGCCAAGCCCACGTTGGAGCATGAACAGCGCGAAGGCCGCGCCCTGTTGTGGGACAGGGCCATCGACCGCGAACAACTGGCGCAGGCCCGACAGGCCCGCGTGCCCCAGCAGGCCTACGTCTACCAAACCAAGGCCCGCTGAACGCCGTGGAAACACCCGCAGGCGACAGCGCCGTGCCCCAGGCGCCGCGCGAGCCGCCTGAAGCGGTGGCGCTGCCTGGGGAGCTGGCCCAGGCCGCAGTGCCCGAGCCCGATCACAGCCTCAAGCCCGACCCCGCCGCAAAGCCCCTGGAAGTGGACCATGTGGCGGTGGCCCGCTTATACGGTGAACCTTTGTTTGCGCTGCCCACCGATCTGTACATCCCACCCGATGCGCTGGAGGTGTTCCTGGAGGCCTTCGAAGGCCCCCTGGACCTGCTGCTGTACCTGATCCGCAAGCAGAACTTCAATATCCTGGACATTCCGCTGGCCGATGTGACGCGGCAGTACCTGGCCTATGTGGACCAGATCCGCCGGCGCAATTTGGAATTGGCCAGCGAGTACCTGCTGATGGCGGCCATGCTCATTGAACTCAAGAGCCGTATGCTCTTGCCGCCCAAAAAGAGCGAGAACGGCAGTGAGCCTGAAGACCCGAGGGCCGAACTGGCACGCCGCCTGCTGGAGTACGAGCAAGTGAAGCTGGCTGCAGCCCGCATCGATGAGCTGCCGGTGATCGGGCGCGATTTCCTGAAGGCACAGGTCACCATTGAGCAGACTGCAGCGGTGCGGCTGCCCGGTGTCAGACCACTGGACCTGCAGGAAGCCTGGCGCGACATCCTGATGCGCGCCAAGCTCAACCAACACCACAAAATTAGCCGGGAGCAGCTTTCGGTACGCGAATACATGGGCATGGTTCTGCGGCGCTTGCAGGGCCAGCGTTTCATCGAGTTCGCCGACCTGTTCGATACCCAGGCCAGCGCACCCGTGGTTGTGGTGACCTTTATCGCCTTACTCGAACTGGCCCGCGAACACCTGCTGGAAATCACACAGGCCGAGGCTTTTGCTCCCATCTACGTTCGGCTGGCCTATCAGCCCAGCTGAAGGGCTTCAGAACGAGCGGTGCACATAGGTGCTGACAGGCGGGCGCATCGGCAGGTGACCGTTGTGGCCCAACGCGCTGGGTGGGGTCATCAGGTGACTGACCGCGAGCACCGCCTGTGTGCGCGAGCTCACGCCCAGCACCCGCAGCAGTGAAGCCACGTGGTCCTTCACCGTCTCTACCGATAGCTTCAGTTGCCGCGCGATGAGCTTGTTGGGCTGCCCTTGTAACAGCAACTGCAAGACCTCTGACTGCCGGGGCGTGAGCTTGAGCTGCGACAAACCACCCGCATTCGGGGGCACGCTCACCGGTGGGGCCGGCGTATGCACCGGCCGCGTGCTGGGCCACCACATGGATTGCAGGCTCGGCGCGCTGGGCTCCATGGTCTGGCGCAAGGCGCCGGCTGGCACATAGACACCACCGGACATCAGCATGCGCAGGGCCTGCAACTGCAGCTCCAGTGCGGTGCGCTTGGGAATGAAGCCCGCCGCACCAGCGTCTAGGGCCCGCATCACCTCACCCACCGTCTCTGAGGCCGAAATGACCGCCACCCGCATGGCAGGGTGGCTTTGGCGCCATTGAGCCAACAAGGACAGGCCATCGGCATCGGGAAGCTGCAGGTCCACCAGCGCCAGGTCCACCGGGCCCTGGTCGTCCAGGCAGCACTTGGCTTGTTCGGCGCTGGCAGCACTCAGTACCGTGACGTCGCAGCCCAGCGATTGGATCAGGGTCTCCAGGGCGCAGCGTTCCAGGGGATGGTCGTCCACCAACAGCATCTTCATCTTCAACTCCTTGACCCGGCTGCACACAGAGCCGGTTTGAAAGATGCTAGGGGGCCTGCTCGGGCAGGTACACCCCTCGTACCAGGGGGAACCTCCAACTTGGGGGAAGTAGCCCGCCTAAGGCCCCTTTGCGAGGCCCCTTTATCAGGGGTGTGGCCGCGGCGCCAAAGCCACTGAGAAATCCACTCTTGGCCAAGCCCACCAGCAAGACCGCAGCCGTGGCCCAGATGTAGAACTGCGGGTCGGCGATCATCCACAATGCCCTTATGTTTGCCCCGTCACAACAGGATGTCCGCCGCTTTTTTTGCGAAACCTGGCGCCGCCAGCGCCAAGGCCTGCCGCTGGACACTATGCAGACCAAGGCCGCGCCTTGGCTGGCACTGCACCCCGAGTATGACGGCGATCTGGCTGACGAAGCCGCCGCGCTGGCAGCCGTCTACACCGTCGAAGAGGGGCGCACCAACCCCTTCTTGCACCTGAGCATGCACCTGAGCTTGGTTGAGCAGGTGGACATCGACCAGCCTCGCGGCATTCGACAAGCCTTCGAGGCACTGAGAGACCGCCGGGGCAGCGAACATGAGGCTCACCATCAGATGATGGACTGTTTGGGCGAAATGATCTGGGCCTCGCAACGCAGCGGACTGCCGCCCGATGGGCAGGCCTACCTGGACTGCGTGCGGCGGCGCAGCCGCGGTTGAAGCTGTACGCTACTGCGCAGCCCGGCGCAAGGTGTCTACCACCGGCCGTCGCCAAATCGCGCGCAGGCCCCATGCACCGGCCCACCAAGCCAACAGCGCACCGGCCACCGTGCCGACCAAGGGCACCCAGGGGCTGGGCGCCCAGTTGAATTCAAAAACCGATCGGGCCAACACCGCGCCGATGGCCATGGCCACACAAGAGGCCAGCAGGCCCGACAAGGCCCCCACGCCCAGCAACTCGGCTCGCTGCATGCGCTGAAGCAGTTGGCTGCGCGCGCCCAAGGCACGCATCACCGCATACTCGCGCACGCGGGCTTCTCGAGTGGCGGTGATGGTGGCCACCAACACCAACAGCCCCGAGGCCAGGGTGAAGGCAAACAGGAACTCCACCGCGCTGATGACCTGGTTGAGCACCTGCTGCACCTGCGCCACCGAAGCCGAAATGTCCACGTTGGTGATGTTCGGAAAGGCTTGCAACAAGGCGCGGTCTATGGCCTGGGCGGTAGCGGCGGGCATAGGCGCCTTGAAGGCGCTGATGTAGGTGCTGGGCACACCCCCCAGCTCGGCATGCGGAAACAGCACAAAGAAGTTCACCCGCATCGAACCCCACTCCACCTTGCGCATGGAGGTGATGCGGCCTTCACGCACGATGCCGGCAATGTCGAACTGCAGCCGGTCGCCCAGCCGAAGGTTCAAGGTCTGGGCCAGGCCCTCTTCAACGCTTAAGGCATCGGCTTCTTCGGGCGTCCAGCGGCCGGCCGACACCGCGTTGTGTGTGGGCAGCTCCGGGGTGTGGCTGAGGTTGAACTCACGCTCGACCAGACGCTGCGCGCGGTCGCTGTTGAAAGAACCAGGCCGGATGGGCTGGCCATTGATGCCCACCAATCGGCCACGGATCATGGGATACCAGTCGTAGCCCTGCACACCCGCATCTTTGAGCTGCTGCTCAAACGCTGCTGACTGTTCGGGTTGGATGTTGATGATGAAGCGGTTGGGCGCATCTGGCGGCGTGGCCGACCGCCAACTGGCCACCAAGTCGGTGCGCAGCAGCACCAACAGCACCAGCGACAACAGACCCACCGACAAGGCACTGACCTGAAGAACCGAAAAGCCCGGCCGCGCGGCCAATTGCCGCGTGGCCATGACCAGAGCCTGCCACCGCCCCGCTGAGCGCAGGCGCGGCACCAAACAGCGCAAGGCCCACATGGCCAGGGCAGCCAAGCCTGCGAAGAAGAGCAAGGCCAAGGCAAAACCGCCCACTGTCATCAGGCCCAAGCGCAGGTCGGAAGACACCGCCAACAGCAAAGCCCCAAAGCTCCAACAGCAAAGCCCCAAAGCTCAATACACCCGCACCCAACACCCCCAGCGAAAACGCTCTGGGGCGGCCAACATCACGCCGGATCACCCGCAGGGGCGGCACTTGGGCCAGCTGCAGCACTGGCGGTAACCCAAAGCCCATCAACAACACCCAGCCCAAGGCTGCGGCCAGCAGGCCCGGCTGCGGGCTGACACCGGGCAAGGTTGTTTTGACCAACCCGGCCAACAAGGCGACGAAACCGTGGTGCACCAACCAACCCAGGGCCACTCCAGTTGCACAAGCCACCAAGCCCACCAAGGCGAACTCAAGCGCATAGAGTGTGGCAATTTCTCGCTGGTGCAGACCCAAGACTCGCAACAGGGCGCAGTCGTCGAGGTGGCGGTCGGTGAAGTCGCGCGCGGCGATGCCCACCGCTACTGCAGCCAGCAAAGCTGAGAGCAGGGCCACCAGGGTCAAGAACTTTTCTGCACGGTCCAGGGTCTGGCGCATCTCGGGGCGCCCGGCTTCCAGGCTGTCGATGCGCACCCCTCGAAGGCCCTGCTGGTCGATGCTGCTTTCAATGGATTGCCGCAGGCTGCCCAGCACTTGCGCGGCGCGGCTGCGCCCCAGTGTGTCGGGGGCCATCACCATCAAGCGGTAGGTCACGCGGCTGGCAGGCTGGATCAGCCCTGTGGCCGGTAGATCCTGTTCATGCAACATGACCCGCGGGGAAAAACTCATGAAGCCCGCACCACGGTCGGGTTCATTGAGGATGGCCCGTTCAATACGCAGCTGCGCGTCGCCCAACAGCAGCAGGTCGCCCACCGCCAGGTTCAGGCCGTCCAACAGCGGCGCATCCACCCAAACCACGCCCGGCTGGGGCCCCCGTGCCACGACCGACTCCAGGCCTTGCGCGTCGCGCACCGTCAGGCGGCCGCGCAAGGGGTAGGCGCCAGCCACCGCCTTCACGGCCACCAAGCGAAACTCGCCGCCTTGCTCCTGCGGCGCGCGGGCCATGCTGGGAAAGCTCACAGCGCGTGCGATTCGCAAACCCTGCTCGGTGGCCGCTTGGGCCCATGCCGCCGGCAAGGGCTGATCACCCGACACCGCAAGGTCGCCACCCAAGAGCTGGCCCGCATCACGGGACAGGCCAGCCTGCAGCCGGTCGGCGAAAAAGCTCACAGCCGACAAGGCGGCCACCGCTAAGACCACTGCCAAGGCCAGCAGCCTCAATTCGCCAGCGCGGAAGTCGCGCCATGTTTGGCGCCAGGCCAGCAGGGCCAAGGGGGGGCGATCGCGCACGGTGTTCATCCTTGAATGATGCATCCAATTGGCCGCAACGGTCGGGCGTGGGGATGCTGCTGGCGGCTGCACAGCATTCAGCGGTCTGTGGTTTTGGCGGAATCGACCCCCCGTCTGCGCATGCTGCGCTACCTGTGGCTCGGCGGGTATGTGCCGGTCTTGCCCCTAGCCTGTCACCCTGCCTGGGCGCCGCAGGTGCTGATGGCGCCGGGCGCGGCGCTGGCACCGCTGGCGGATGAAGGCGTGTGGCTTTTGATCAGTGTCAGCATCACACACAAGCTGCACTTGTTCATGTGCAATCTTCAGCCCACGGACATTCCGTAAATCGCTGAGAGCCGGGCGTATCGGCAGTGGTGGCAAGAATGCAGCCAAGCCAGCGATTGGCCAGCCCTGTGCGCTCATCGCACGCAGGCCCCGCATGCGGTGGACATGCACCCCACCGATGAGCACCGGCTACCCTTTTGCCTGGCCGCAGGCTGAGGTGCGGCCCTCGCCTGCCACGCCCGCCGCGTTCGTGAGAGCGCACAGCATGGGGTAGTCAGTAGGGATGCATATGCCTTTTGATGGGGCTAGGATGGGCGCATGAATTTCGCACTGACCCCCGAATTGCAGACTTTGCAGGCGCGTGTGCGCCGCTTTATCGCCGACGAGATCATGCCGCTGGAGGGCGATCCGCGTTGGGGCGACCATGGCCCGAGGGAAGACTTTCGGCTGGAGCTGGTGGCGCGGGCCAAGGCTGCAGGTCTGCTGGCGCCCCATGTTTCGATGCACTACGGCGGGATGGGCCTGGACCACCGCAGCCGCGCGGTTGTGTTCGAGGAAGCCGGCTACTCCACGCTTGGCCCCTTGGCGATGAACCTGTTTGCGCCGGACGAAGGCAATATGCACTTGATGGAGGTGGTGGCCACGGCAGAGCAGAAGGACCGCTGGCTGGCGCCGCTGGCCTCTGGTCAGATGCGGTCTTGCTTTTGCATGACCGAGCCACCCCCGGGCGCGGGCTCAGACCCGTCGATGCTGCAGACCACGGCCACACCGGTGGAAGACGCGCACGGCGCAGGCTGGCTGATCAACGGACGCAAGTGGCTGATCACCGGTGCGCAGGGTGCGGGCTTTGCCATCATCATGGCGCGCTTGCCCGATGGTTCGGCCACGATGTTTCTGGCCGACATGCACGCGCCAGGCATCACGGTGGAGCGGCAAATGGACTCCCTGGACCGCTGCTTCCCCGGCGGGCACTGCGTGGTGAGATTCAACAATCTGCGGGTGGGACCGGACGCGGTGCTGGGTGAACTGGGCAAGGGCTTTCGCTACGCCCAGGTGCGCTTGGCCCCTGCGCGCCTGACCCACTGCATGCGCTGGCTGGGTGCGGCCCGGCGCGCGCACGACGTGGCCGTGGCCCACGCTCGCAGCCGTACGGCCTTTGGCAAGCCCTTGGGCGAGCACGAGGGCGTGGGCTTCATGCTGGCAGACAACGAACTGGACCTGCACACCGCGCGCTTGTCGATCTGGCATTGCGCCTGGGTGCTGGACCAGGGTGGCAAGGCCAACACCGAGTCGAGCATGACCAAGGTCATCTCTTCAGAGGCGATTTACCGCATCGTCGACCGCTGCGTGCAAGTCCTGGGTGGCCAAGGGGTGACCGGCGAAACCATCGTGGAGCGCATCTGGCGCGATGTGCGACCATTTCGCATCTACGACGGCCCAAGTGAGGTGCACCGCTGGAGCCTGGCCAAAAAGCTGATGGCCGCGGGGTAAACCAAACGCAACTCCGAAGGCGATCGGCAGAAACTGGCCTTGCCGCTGGTTTGTACCCGTGCATCTAAAGAGGAATACAGCCCCTTCGCCCCCACCAATCTCTTGAAGAACGGCGCGAACAGCTGTGGCGGCCCGCTACCTGCTGGACACCGAAAACTGCATCGACCTGGTGAAACACCAGCCGCCGCAGGTGCGCAAGCGGTTTACGCAGCGTTTGATGGGTGATGAGGTGATGTCGACCCTGACCTTGGCTGAGTTGGCCAATGGGGTGGCCCGATCAGGAACCGCGCGACAGGGCAAAGAAGCGCCCCTTCAAGCGCGGCTGAAAGAAGTCCCTGCCGTGGATCTTCATACCGCGGCTGCCTGCGCCTACAGGCCCCTGCGTGCAGGGCATGGCACCCGCAATCGGAACACGCTGGACAAACTGATTGCAGCCCAGGCGCTGTCCCTTGGGGGTGACACTGGTCACCAACAACGAAGCCGACTTTCAGGACTTCGCGGGCCTGCGCGCCGAGAACGGGGTCGCCGGGTACTGAGCTGGGCGACCCTGGGGCTCAAGACAGCAACAAGCGCGTCACCCGTTGCACATGCGCAGCAGGGTTTTCCAAGGCGCCGCCTTCGGCCAACACGGCCTGGTCGAACAGCAGATGGGCCAAATCGGCAAAGCGCGCATCGTCAGCCTCGAGCCTCTTGACCAAGGCGTGTGCGGGGTTGACCTCCAGGATGGGCTGAGACACCGGCGCAGCCTGGCCCGCCTGCTTCAGCAACCGCGCCAGGTGCCCGCTCATGTCGCCCTCCTCCACCACCAAGCAGGCGGGCGAATCCACCAAACGGGTGGTGGCGCGCACATCTTTGGCGCGGTCCTTGAGCGCTTCCTTGACCTTGTCGAGCACCGGCTTGAAGGCCTCGGCTGCGGCTTGGGCCTGCTTCTTTTCCTCTTCGTCCTGCAGCTTGCCCAGGTCGACCGCACCCTTGGCGATGCTTTGCAGCGGCTTGCCATCGAACTCGTACAGGTGCGACAGCATCCACTCGTCCACCCGGTCCGACAATAGCAGCACCTCGATGCCCTTCTTGCGGAAAATCTCCAGCTGCGGGCTGTTCTTGGCCGCAGCCAAGTTGTCGCCGGTGATGTAGTAAATCGCCTCCTGGCCTTCCTTCATCCGGCCCACATAGTCGGCAAACGACACATCGGGTTCGTCACTGTTGGTGTGCGTGGAAGTAAAGCGCAGCAGCTTGCTCAAGCGCTCGCGGTTGGCCATGTCCTCGCCTATGCCTTCCTTGAGCACCGCACCAAACTCTTTCCAGAAGTCGGCGTACTTGCGCTTTTCGTCAGCGTTGTCGGAGTCGGCCAGGGACTCGAGCATGGACAAGACCCGCTTGGTTGAACCCTCGCGGATGGCCTTCACATCGCGGCTTTCCTGCAGCAGCTCCCGGCTCACGTTCAGCGGCAGATCGTTCGAATCGATCACGCCCTTGACGAAGCGCAGGTACACCGGCATCAGGGCCTCGGCGTCGTCCATGATGAAGACGCGCTTGACGTACAACTTCACCCCGCCGCGCTTGTCACGATTCCACAGGTCAAACGGCGCCTTGGCGGGGATGTAGAGCAGCTGCGTGTATTCGCTGCGGCCTTCCACGCGGTTGTGGGTGTAGGCCAGCGGTGCACTTTGGTCGTAGCTGATCTGTTGGTAGAAGGCCTGGTACTCGGCGTCGGTCACATCGCCCTTGCTGCGCGCCCACAGCGCAGCGGCCTTGTTCACCGTCTCCCACTCATCCTGGGTCACGTATTCGCTCTTGTCTTTGTCCCACTCCTCTTTGTGCATCAGGATGGGCAGAGAGATGTGGTCGGAATACTTGCCGATCACTTGCTTGAGCTTCCAGGACTTCAGATAGTCCTCGTCCTCGCCTTCGCGCAGGTGCAAGACGATATCGGTGCCACGGCCGGCCTTGGTAATGGTTTCCACCTCGAACTCACCCGTGCCCTCGCTGCTCCAGCGCACGCCCTGATCGGCGGCGGCGCCAGCCCGGCGGGTTTCCACTGTGATGCGGTCGGCCACGATGAAGCCGGAGTAAAAGCCCACGCCGAACTGGCCAATGAGCTGGGCATCTTTCTTCTGGTCACCTTCCAGTCGCGACATGAATTCACGGGTGCCGCTCTTGGCAATGGTGCCGAGGTTGGCAACTGCCTCTTCGGCACTCATACCGATGCCGTTGTCGCGGATGGTGAGGGTCTTGTTGGTGGCATCGGCCAGGATGTGCACCTCCAATTTGGGCTGATCTTCAAATAAGGCGGCGTTGTCCAGGGCCTCAAAGCGCAGCTTGTCGCAGGCATCGGAGGCGTTGGAGATCAACTCACGCAGAAAGATTTCCTTGTTGGAGTACAGGGAGTGGGTGACCAGATGCAGAATTTGCTGCACTTCGGCTTGAAACGACAGGGTCTTCTTTTCCATATGCCTGAGTTAAGGATCAAGTAAGGGGAGTGCCGTAGCTCGGCACACAACAGGCGCGCGCGAACCCGAAACTACTAGGAAATGGGGGCAGCACCCGGGGTTTCAAGACCCCGAGCAGGCGGGCTCAAGCCCCCGGGCTGGGTGGCCATGGGCTAGTGGTCCGGGCCGGGCGGCGGCGGCAGCCGGTAGCTCGGCGGCGTACGCTCGAGCTTGATCGGGGAACCGATGCCCCGGTAGTGCTCACCCACCTGCACCACCATGCCCCGGTGGGCGGTATGGGCGTCTTCAAGCGCGGCGGCGATGTCCTGGATCGGCGCACAAGGCACACCGGCCTCCAGCAGTTGCACAGCCAGTGCCTTGCCCTCGTGGCGGGCTAAGGCCGCCTCCAATAGGGGCCGCAGCTCGGCGCGATGTTTGGACCGCAGGGCGTTGCTGGTGAAGCGCGGGTCGAAAGCCAACTCGGGGGCACCGATGCCCAGGCACAGCTGACTGAACTGGCGGTCGTTGCCCACCGCCAAGAACAAGGGTTCACTGCCGGTGGGAAAGACATCGTAGGGGCTGATGTTGGGATGGTCGTTGCCGGTACGCTTGGGGATGCGGCCGTCCATCAGGTGGTTGGCAGTGTGGGGGTGCAGCAGGGTCAGGCCCACGTCGTAGAGCGCCACTTCCAGAAACTGCCCACGGCCGTTTCGCTCGCGCTCGAACAGCGCCAAGGTCACGCCCAGGGCGGCGTTCAGCCCGGTGGCCAAATCCACCACCGGCACGCCGGCGCGCAGGGGCTTCCCGCCCCGCTCATCGGGTTCACCGTTGACGCTCATCAGCCCGACTAGGGCCTGTATGGCCGCGTCGTAACCGGGCAGGCCACCGTAGGGCCCGTCTGCACCGAAGCCAGTGACGCGGCAGTACACCAGGCGCGGGAACTGCTCGCGCAGCACCGGCCAGCCCAGGCCCCACTTATCCATGGTGCCGGTTTTGAAATTTTCCACCAGCACGTCGCTGTCGGCCAGCAGTTCCAGCACCTTCGCGCGGGCCGCCTCGGTGTTCAGGTCCAGGGTGATACCGCGTTTGTTGCGATTTAGGCCGTGGTAGTACGAGGCTGTGCCCTGCGCATCGAAAGGCGGGCCCCAGGTGCGGGTTTCATCGCCCGAGGGCGGCTCCACCTTGAGCACATCGGCGCCATGGTCTGCCAGGATCTGGGTGCTCGAGGGGCCCGCCAACACACGCGAGAGGTCCAGCACGCGGATGCCCGCCAGGGCGCCGGGAGGCAATTTCATCTTGATCCTTGGTGTGGTGTGGGGCGTTGGGCGCCCATCAGCTCAGTTCAACGTAGACCCGGCCGTCTTCGATCTTCACCGGGTACACCCGAAGCGGGTCACAGGCCGGGTCACAGGTAGGCGCGCCGGTCTTCACATCGAAGCGGCCCTGGTGCAGCGGGCATTCGATCTGGTCGTCTATCAAAAAGCCTTCGCTCAAATAAGCGTTGCCGTGGGTGCACTGGTTGGCGGTGCAGTGAACCTGCCCGTCCACGCTGTACAGCGCCAGGTCATGACCGTCGGTGGACACCGGCATCACCTCTTGCACTTGCACATCGGCCCATTGGGCTGCATAAATCCAGTAGGGGGTGCTCATCGGTTTGCGCTTACGGCCAGCGGATGGGCCTCAAATGGGATAAATGATGGAGTTGGGGATCATCTCACTGTCGTAGACCGCTTTCCGCACAGCGAATTTCCAACCCTGCGGCGTTTGCACCACCTCATCAAGGTAGCGGCCTGTGTTGAAGACCGTGGTTTCCTGGTTGAGCTTGGTGCGAAAGACTGCATAGTTCGCTTCGCAATGGATGCGACCCTCTTCAAAGGCACTCACACAGGGCGCACCCACCACATGGCGCTGGTAGTAGGGGTCGTGGAAGATGGTCTGGGTGACCGCATAGGCACGGTCCAGCAGCATGCCCCTGCTCTCAAAGCGCATGGTGGCCAGGGGAAAGCCCCGGTCGAAGTTCTCCCGCGGTTGCAGCAGGTACAGGCAGTCCTCGGTGAACAGCTCGGCCCATTGCACCCAGCGCCCCGCATCGGCCAGGTGGGCCGCTTGGGCGTACAGCTGGGTCAGCGCGACGTGGTCGGCGGGACTGAGGGTCGCGCAGGTAATCATGCCTGCATCACCTCGCGCCAATAGCGGTACATGCCGCGGATCAGGGTTTCGGTGACCATGTGGTCGGTGTCACCCACGCCGTGCCCGCCCAGTTCGGCCAAGGCGTGGCCCTGCCCGGCCTGCGCGCGCTCAAAGGCCTGCTGGCACATCTCGATCACTTCTCCATCGTCAGCCGAGACGAAGCCTGCGGGACCAAACAGATTAGCCTGACGCAAACGACGCTGCGTCATGGCCGGGTCATCGTCTTCAAAGCCGAAATGGGTCCACACGAAGTCGAAGTGCCCATGGCCATCGGGCTGGATGTGGCGTGTGGAGACACTGTTGACCTGCTGCTGCAGGATCACGCTGGGAAACAGGGTGGTCATCACCGCCGTAGGTCCACCCCACCAGGCTTCCGGCACGATGTCTAAGAAGCGGTCGTCGTTCAGCTTCATGGTTTCCTTGAAGGACGAGACCTGGGTGACCTGCGCCGCAGCCCCGGTGGCGCCCCGGGTGGAGATCATGGCGGCATGGCGGTGGTGGCGGTCCATCTGCAGCTCAGCCTTGTTGTCGGCGCGCCAGAGTCCGAAGGTGACGAACCAAGTGTGCAGCAGCCCGGGGTGATAAGGGTCCTTGATGTTTTCCTGCATCAGCTTCCAGTTGCCCGGAATACGCTGGCGGTTGTAGCCCAAAATCGTGAGCCGTCGGCCATTGAACAGCCGGTCGAACCAGCGCAGGATGACCGGGCCAATGAAGTCTTCAAGCGAGCCCAATTCGTGGTCAAAGGTGGCGAATACCACACCGCCGCGCGTGGCTACCCGCAAGCGGGTCAGCCCGTGCTGCTTGGGATCGAAATCCGCAGGCATACCGCCATTGACCTTGCCCTCTTGCCGCACCCCCCTGCGAAACGGCACACCCTGCAGATCGCCGTTGAGGGCGTAGCTCCACTGGTGATACGGGCAAACGAATTCCTTGCGGTTGCCGTGCCGTTCGCGGCAGAACTGCATGCCACGGTGCTTGCATACGTTTTCCACCACATGCAGCTGCCCGTCTTGGGCGCGGGCCAGCACCACACTGCGCTCGCCCACCACGGTGCGCTTGAAGTCCCCCGGGTGCGGTACCTCAGCCTCCAGGCCGATGTAGTGCCAATGGCCCTTGTAGAACAGGCGCTCGAGCTCCATGCGATGGAGTTCGGCACTGGTGTAGACGCCAAACGGGATGCGATGGGTGCCGGGCGTGGGCCACACGGGCGCTGGGGGCGGTGCTACGCTCATACATTGATTTTGCCGTGTTGGCGCTTGTTGGGGCGCTGATCTGGGCTGCTGAGCGGCTCATCGTGGACACGGGGCCTGTGCGCCGGGGTGCCCTCCGCGCCACCGCTCAAAAGCTCAGGGCGCTGCCACCGCGCACTCCGGCATCAGCGAGCCCAGCTTCTTTTGCAGCAGCGCAGTTCCGTTGCGCACCGCGATCACCTCAGCCATGATCGACACCGCAATCTCCGCAGGCGTCCTAGCGCCCAGGTCCAAGCCTATGGGACCATGTAAGCGGCCAATTTCGGCCTCGCTCAAATCGAACAGCTTCAGGCGCTCTTTTCGCTTGGCCGTGTTGCCACGCGAGCCCAAAGCCCCTACATAGAAGGCAGGAGATTTCAAGGCTTCCAGCAAGACCAGGTCATCCAGCTTGGGGTCGTGCGTCAGCGCCACCACCGCGCTGTGCGGGTCCAGTTGCAACGCCTGCACCAGGTCGTCGGGCATCTGCTTGCTGAACACCGTACCGGGTACGTCCCAGCTCAGGTGGTACTCCTGGCGTGGATCGCAGCAGATGACTTCGAAGTCCAGCATCAAGGCCATCTGCGACACCGCACGCGAAAGCTGACCAGCCCCGATGATCAACAAGCGCCAGCGGGGGCCGAACAGCGCACGCATGTTGCGGCCGTCGAAGGAAAAAATTTCACCGCGGGCGCCCGGCTGCAGGCTTACCGATCCGGTTTCCAATGACACGCATCGGGCCACGATCTCGTGGCGTGCCGTGCGTTCCAGGACTTCATCGACCCAGCCGGTGTCGAGCAAGGGTTCCTGCACCAAGCGCAAATTGCCGCCACAGGGCAGCCCAAAGCGGGCCGCCTCTTCCTTGCTTACGCCGTAATGGATCACGGAAGGCTTGGCCACGCGCTCACCTGATCGCACCCGTCCGATCAGGTCGTCTTCCACACAGCCTCCGGAGACCGATCCAACGATCTGGCCGTCGCCGCGCATGGCCAGCAGAGCGCCCGGCGGCCGCGGGGCAGAGCCCCAGGTCTCAATCACCGTTACGAGCCACACCGGGTGGCCCTGGCGCTTCCAAAGGCGCGCCTGCTCAAGCACCCGCAGGTCCAGGCTATCCATGAGGCTGTCCTCCAAACCTCGATGCTAGCGTACCTACCTGCCCTTGACACGGGCACGGGGCGGCGCTTGGGATCCTTAGAGCGTTGGCGCAGTCAACTTGCTCAGCAGCTGGATGAGGCGGGCGTGGTCGGCCGCACTCAGGAGCTTTTTCAGGCCTTGTTCCATGCGGCGAGCCACCGGTTCCAGCTTGCGGGCCAGGCGTTCGCCCTGCGGGGTCAGTATGACTCGAACCGAGCGGCGGTCCTGGGGGTCGGGCTTGCGTTCGATGAGGCCACGCGCCTGCATGCGGTCCAAGACCATGCTTAGCTTGGGTGCGGTCAAGGACAGCATCTTGGCCAAGCCTTTGGGCGCCAGGTGGCCATGTTGGGCCACCAGCATCAACAAGGAGAAGTCGACCTTGCGCAGCTCATGCGGAGCGCCGATGTGCTGCTCGAAGGCGTCGTAGGCCACCACCGAAGCTCGGGCAATGTGAAAACCCAGCGTGGTGTCCAGCAAGCCCTTGCCGGTCATCTCAAGCCGCCTCGCGGTGGGCCGAGCCCAAGTAACTTTCGATCACCCGGGGGTTATGGGCCAGTTCAGCGGCCGGGCCTTGCACGGATATTGACCCGGTCTCCAACACATACCCATGGTCGGCAACCTCCAGCGCAGCCCGTGCGTTTTGCTCAACCAACAGGATGGAGGTGCCTTCGCGTTGTAATCGTTCAATGATGCGGAAGATTTCTTTGACCACCAAAGGGGCCAGCCCCAGGCTGGGCTCATCCAGCATCAACAGGCGCGGTGAACTCATCAGGGCACGACCAACGGCGAGCATCTGACGCTCGCCGCCGCTGAGCGTGCCGGCCAGTTGTGCCCGGCGTTCCTTCAAGCGGGGAAACAGTTCATACACCCGTTCGATTTCGCGCTTCCAATGGGGAATGCGCTGCTTCATGGCGCGCCAACCCCCCAGCACCAGGTTGTCTTCCACGGGCATGGTGGAAAACAGCTCGCGCTTTTCGGGCACCAGGGCCAGACCCATCATCACCCTGTCTTCAAGGTTGGCGCCACTGAGATCTTGCCCATCGAAGACAACACGCCCGCGTGTAGGCAGCAAGCCGATGAGGGCGTTAAGCGTGGTGCTCTTGCCGGCCCCGTTGGGGCCGATGATGGTGATGACCTGGCCTTGGCGCACCGCGAAATTCAGCCCAGTGAGTACCTCGGCGCGCCCATAGCCGGCGTGCAGGTCGCCAACTTCCAACAACAGCGTGGTCATATTCCTTCCCTTCGATTGGGTCCAGCCGATGCAGCCGGGCCGATCAATGCTCGGTTCCCAGATAGGCCGCTCGCACCGCAGGGCTGGCCTGAACCTCGGCAGGTGTTCCCTCCATCAGCTTGATACCGAACTCCATCACCACGATGCGGTCGGTCAAACCCATGACGAAATCCATATCGTGCTCGACCAGCAGCAGCGTCACGCCTTCATCGCGCAACTGTCGCAGCACATCGGACAGCGCCCGCTTTTCCTTGTGGCGCAGGCCTGCGGCGGGCTCGTCGAGTAACAGCAGCGAAGGGTCGGTGCACAGGGCACGCGCAATTTCCATCAGGCGCTGAGGCCCCAGGGCCAAGTTACCGGCTAACTCGTGCATCCGATCCTCCATGCCGATGCGCCGCAATTGGCGGTGGGCCTCGGCGAAGATCCGTCGCTCTTCCGCTTTGTCCAGGCCCAGCATCGCCTGAACCGTGTTGGCGCCGCTGCGGATGTAAGCGCCCAAGGCCACGTTTTCCAGCACGGTCATTTCGGGGATCATCTTCACATGCTGGAAGGTGCGTGAAATACCGCGCTGCGCCACTTCCCGAGACGGCAAGCCGGCAATCGATTCGCCGCGCCAGCGCACACCACCGCCGGTCAGTGGCAACACCCCGGTGACCAGGTTGAACGTGGTGCTCTTGCCCGCGCCGTTGGGACCAATGAGGCCCACGATTTCGCCGGCATCAATGTGGAAGCTCACATCATTGACCGCCACCAAGCCGCCAAAGGCCTTGCGCACCTGGTCCACCTCCAGCAGGCGCTGGCCCTGAGCTGGCTTTGGCTCGTGCGGCATGTGATCGTTTTCGGTCCAGTCCACCGCGCGGGGCACCGTCGGCAGACGTTTTTGGATGAAGGTCCACAAGCCATCAGGTGCGTACTTCAGCACCAAGATCAACACAATTCCAAAGACGATGACCTCAAAGTTGCCACTGGATCCGAGCAGGGCTGGCAGCAGCACCTGCAACTCGTCTTCGATGATCTTCACCACAGCAGCACCCAAGAAGGCGCCCCACACGTGGCCTACGCCGCCGAGCACGGCCATGAACAGATACTCAATGCCCTTGTTCAGGCCGAATGGGGTGGGGTTGACCGTGCGCTGGAAGTGCGCAAACAGCCAGCCGGAGATGGCCGCGAGCACCGCCGCCAAAATGAAGGCGATGAGCTTGTAGCGAAAGGTGGAGATGCCCATGGCTTCGGCCATGGTTGAGCCTGTCTTGAGCGAACGGATGGCGCGGCCCACACGCGAATCCAACAGGTTGGTTACCCCCAGCGCGCACACCAGGGCCACCGCCCAGATCAGCACATGCAGGCCGCGTCCCGAGCCCAGTTCAAGGCCGAAGAGGTTCAATGACGGGATGCCATTGATGCCATCGTACTTGCCTAAAAATCCCATATTGGCCATGGTGTAGTTCAAGGCCAGGCCCCAACAGATGGTGGCCAGCGGCAAGTAGTGCCCCGACATGCGCAGGGTGAGCAGCCCCAGCAGTAACGCAGCCATCACCGCCAGGGCCACGCCCACCACCAATGCAAGCCAAGGCGAAGCCTGCAGCGACACCACCATGTATCCCGCAGCATAGGCGCCAACGCCCACGAAGGCCGCCTGGCCAAAACTCGTCAGGCCGGCCACGCCAGTGAGCAGCACCAGGCCCAAAGCGACGATGGCATACAAGCCCACCATATTGCTTTGGGTGATCCAAAAGTCAGGAACGGGCAACAGCGGCAAACCCAGCATCAACACGGAGAAGACCGCAAACGCCCAGTTGCCAAGGCTGTTCATTTCAATGCTCCTCCCCGTGCGGGTCGGTGATTGAACGCCACAGCAGCACCGGCAAGATGGCGGCAAACACGATCACCTCCTTGAATGCGCTGGCCCAAAAAGAACCAAAGCTTTCAATCATGCCTACGAAGAGCGCCCCAACCAGGGCCAGCGGATAGCTCGATAAACCTGCAAACACCGCCGCCACAAATCCCTTCAGGCCAATCAGGAAGCCGGTGTCGTAGAAGACAGTGGTAGTGGGGCTGATGAGCAGGCCCGACAGCGCGCCTATAAAGGCGGCCATGGTGAAGGCGGTACGGCCAGCACTGGTGCTGGAAATGCCCATCAGGCGCGCGCCGGTGCGGTTGACCGCTGTGGCACGCAGCGATTTACCCAGCAGGGTGTGTTCGAACAAGAACCACAAGGCCACGATGAGCACCAGCGAGATGGCGAAGATGATGATGGTCTGCCCGGACAATGTGAGCGCACCCACGCTGAAGCGTTGGTCCCAAAACGGCGGATTGCGAAACCCTTCGGCGCCGAAGAAGAACAGTCCCAGGCCCACCAACGCAAAGTGCACGCCCACGGAGACGATCAGCAGCACCAAGACAGTGGCGTCGGCCAAGGCCTCGTAGGCCAAGCGGTAAATCAGGGTGCCAAAGGGCGTGACCACAGCCAAGGTCAGGGCGGCCTGCACCAACAGGGGCAGTTGTTGCGGCGCAGCCCAAATGGCAACCCCGCTGATGGCTATGGGAAAGGCCGCCAACTCCACGACCTGCCGCGTCAAGCGCGAGACCGCTTGCCCCTGGCGTATCCCCTTGATCACCACACCCACAGCGGTGAGGGCGGTGAGCACCAGCAGGAACCACACCGTCCCGGGCACCTGCCCCATTTGGAACATCGCCAAGGTCAAGGCCCCGAAAGCCACGAACTCGCCCTGCGGCACAAAGATGACGCGGGTAACGGCGAACACCAGCACGGTGGCCAGCGCCAACAGCGCGTACACCGAGCCGTTGGTCACCCCATCGAGCGCCAGGATGCTGGCGATCGTCATGTCCATGATGCTTGCGTCTCCTGCTTGCTGGGCCCGTCTTAGGCAGATCTCAATTTATTTACCGACCGGTCGGACGATCTTAGCCGGGCCGCCCCAGGATTCGGATGGCGGCTTCGCCGAACAAACCCGCGTCAGCTGCAGGCTGCGCGGATGTCCTCCGGTATTTCGATGCTGCGAAGGCGGTCCGGGTTCTGAGCATCGCGCACACAGAACACCCGTAACTCGGTGCCTTCGCATATGAGCTCCTGGCCGCGTCGAATGGTGTGGCGTTGGCGGAAGGTCTTTCGGTGCCACTCCAGGACACAGGTATGCACCTCGAGGTGTTCGCCGTAGGTGGCCGATTTCACAAAGCGGGTGTGGATTTCCAGAAGCGGTGTCCCGATGATGCCGCGTGTCTTGACCAGTTCTCGCCAAGGCGGGATGCCGCAAGCGACAAAGAAGTGCAGCGAGCTTTGGTCCATCCAACGGTTGAAGTTGGGGAAGAAGACGATGCCAGCGGGGTCGCAGTCACCAAACTCCACGCGAACGCGGTGGATGTGGGTACGGGGGGTGATGAGGTCTGCGCTCATGACTTGAGCACCTTGCCCGCGCGGCCTTCTAAAAAGGCCTTGAGCCGTTCTTGCGCCTGTGGGGTGCTTTGAGCAGTGGCTGCCATCAGCGACTCGGTAAACAGGCCCAAGGCTTGGGCCTGGTCGGCTATGCGGGGCAGGGCCTGCATCACCGCGTAGTTGCTCATTTGCGCATTGGTGGCCATGCGCTGGGCCAGAGCCATGCCCTGCTCCAGGCCTTTGCCTTGGCTGACCACATATTGCACCAGACCCACTTGCAGGCCTTCCTGGGCGTCGTACACCCGGCCGGTCAGCATCAGGTCGGTCATGCGGGCCACACCCATCAAGCGTGGAATACGGGCCGACCCGCCCCCGCCCACAAAGATGCCGCGCTGGCCTTCGGGAAGTCCGAAATAGGCCGATTCCTCGGCCACGCGGATGTGGCAGGCGCTGGCCAATTCAAGGCCGCCACCCACCACCGCACCATGAAGCACCGCCACCACCGGTACAGGGCCAAACTGGATGGCGTCGAAGGCTGCATGCCACATGCGCGAGTGCTGAACCGCGCTGTCGATGTCGCGCGCCACCACTTCGGACAGGTCCAAGCCAGCACAAAAGTGGCTGCCTTCGCCGCTGAGCATCACCGCGCGCACGCCTTCGGGCATATTCACGAAGACCGTGTGCAGCTGCTGGATGAAGGCGTCGGACAAGGCATTGCGCTTGGCCGGACGATTGAGCTGCAGGTGTAGCACAGGGCCGGCGCGGTTGATGCGCAACAACTCGAGCGTGGCCAACAGACCCTCAACCGGCTGTTCGGGCGGGTGCTTTGGGGCGGCGGCTTCAGCGGTGGTGGCGTTCATAGGGGCTTGATGCAGGAGGCGGGATGCAACACCAACAATCTTCAGCCCTAATTTATTTCAGTTTCTGAAATAAATCCAGCTGGTCAGCCGGCAGATGGGCTAGCGCGATCGCTGCGCGGCTATCCATGCACCCATGTGGGCCTCTAGCACCTGCAGCGGTACCGAGCCGGTGGACAGAACCGCGTCGTTGAAGTCCCGCACATCGAAGCCCGATCCCAGCGCCTGCTCGGCCAGGCGGCGCAAGCCACTGATGCGCAGCTGTCCAATCTTGTACGCCAAGGCCTGCCCCGGCGTACCGATGTAGCGGTCAATTTCGTTGACGATGTCTTGCTCAGTCTTGGCCGCGTTGGCCCTGAAGTACGCGATCGCTTGCTCTCGGCTCCAGCCCTTGGCGTGCATGCCGGTATCCACCACCAGGCGCACGGCACGCCACATCTCATACACCAACTGGCCGAAGCGATCATACGGGTCGTCATACAAACCCATGTCGTAGCCCAGCTGCTCGGCATACAAACCCCAGCCCTCGCTGTAGGCCACGAAGTAGGCAGTGCGGCGGAAGGTGGGCGCGTCGGGCAGTTCCAGGCCCAGTGCGAACTGGTGGTGGTGGCCCGGTACGGCTTCATGCAGGGTCAGTGGCACCATCTCCCATGTGGGTCGCATTTCGGGCCGGTATAGGTTGACGTAGTAGTAGCCCGCGCGGCTGCCGTCTTGTGCACCCGGTTGGTAATAGGCGGTGGTGGCGTCCGGCGCTTGATGGTCGGGAATCGGGCGCACGCCATAGGGCAGGCGGGGAAGTTTTCGAAACACCTTGACCATCTGCGGGTCAACCCGCTTGGATACCGCTTCGTAGGCGGCAAAGAGTTCCGCAGGAGTTTTCTTGTAAAAGCGCGGGTTGGTGCGCAAGTCGGCAAAGAAGGCCTCCAGGGTGCCGCTGAAGCCGGTCTCGGCCCTGACCTTTTCCATTTCTGCACGGATACGGGCCACCTCCGACAAACCCGTCTCGTGAATGGCATCCACATCCAGCGTCGTCGTGGTGTAGGACCGCGCGAGAAAACGGTAATAGGCCGGTCCATCGGGCCGCGCGGTGGCGGCAATCGTCTCGCGTGTCTTGGGTAGGTATTCCTCGTTGAAGTACTTCGCAAATGCGGCATAGGAGGGCACCACCCGATCCCGGATGAGTTCCTGCGCCTGGCGCGCCAGAGCCTCGCGTTCGTCCGCGGGCATACCAGCTGGAAAACGTTTGAAGGGCCGATAGAAGGGGCTCAGGGTCGGGTCGGCCACGACCTGCGCAGCCAGCTGCGCGGGCACGCGCTGCATCAACACCCGCGGCGGCACGACGCCGGCCTTCACGCCTTCGCGCATCAGCGCCACATGCTGCTCCAGGTACAGGGGCAGCGATGACAGGCGCTGAAGGTAGCGCCGGTAGTGAGGCGCAGTGGAAAAACGCAGGAGCTCGGCGATCTGGTCGGCCGTTTGGGGCCCTGACTGGTGGCCTACGGGCTGCAGGTGTTCGCCAAACCGCTGCCGGTCCACCGACTCCTGCTGCAGCCATTCAAAGGTATCGTAGTTCAACTGATCGGCAGCCGACAACCGATGCCTTGGAATGGCCTTGAGCCGCAGCAGCGCCTGCCGGTCGGCCGCTGCGCGGGCAGCGATGGCCTGCAGGCTCATATCGGTCCAGCGGTCGGCACCGCGAGGGTCACCGAAATACGCGGCCTGCTCGGGGTGCTCGCGCAAGCGGCGATCCCACTACTGGTCAAACAGCTGACGCAGGGCGCGTGTGGCCGCGGGGTCGGGCGCAGTGGCCTTGGACCCCGCAGCCGTGGTCAGCGAGGTGGCGCCGGTGGCAAGCGCCTGGGCCGCCACTTCGCCCACCATCAGCGGCGCCGCAAGCGCGAAGGCAAGTCCCGGCAGAGACACCTTCGCACGAGGCCAACAGCCGGCTATGCGGGACTTCAGATGTTCATGCATGGGTGCCTCCTGCCATGACACCCGGATTCTGAACCCGCAGAGGCCCTCAGGCGTGGCCTTCAGCGCCCCCAGCGGGCATCACGCCCCTGGTGCGGCCCGCGCGGCTTTTGGTCGCCGAAGCGGGCTCGGCCAGCGCCCGGTGCCGCCCCACGGCGAGTGTCGGGGCCGGTATGACCCTGGCCGGCATGGCCCTGGCCGTCAGGCCGCGCAAAGCCCTGGCCCGCGGGACGACCGTAGCCAGAACCCTCATGCCGCGGGCGGCCCGAATGGTGGGGTGCAGGACGGCCGCCGTAGCGCTGGCCCGGATGGCCCGGGCTGCCGTGGCCAACACGTGGCCCGGGTCGCCCGCGGTGCTCGCCGCCAGCCCCGCGCAGGGCACCCATGAAGATGCGCGGCTCGGGCTGTTGGGGCTCAAGGCCGGTGACCTGGGCC
The DNA here is from genome assembly GCA_016868355.1 of Betaproteobacteria bacterium. Classification (GTDB taxonomy): domain Bacteria; phylum Pseudomonadota; class Gammaproteobacteria; order Burkholderiales; family Burkholderiaceae_C; genus RFTU01. The sequence goes on from VGHB01000005.1 coordinate 48,844, forward strand.
ACGGGGATGGGCTGTGTGGTGAACTGCTGAATACGCTTGACCATCGAGATATCACGCCGCTCAGCCAACGTCACCGCCAACCCATTGCGGCCAGCCCGACCAGTGCGGCCAATGCGGTGCACATAGTCTTCTGCCTTCATCGGCATGCCGTAATTGATCACGTGGCTGATGGAGGGCACATCAATGCCGCGTGCGGCCACATCCGTGGCGACCAACACGCGCAGCTGACGGGTGCGCAAGCCCTGCAACACGCGGTTGCGACGGCCCTGTGGCATGCCACCATGCAGCGAAGCCACACGGTGGCCAAACTCGGCCAGGCGGTCGGCCAGCCAATCGGCGTCTTGCTGGGTGCTGGTGAACACCACCGCCTGGTCCACTTCGCGGTCGGCCAAAAGGTGGTCCAAGAGCGCATCCTTGTGTTGGCGGCTGTCAGCCCAATGCAGGCGTTGCTCGATGCTGGCGTGCGTGTCTGTGTGGTGCGCCACCTGCACGGTCTGCGCTTCGGGCTTCAGCAATTCTTCGGCCAGGCGGCCTACGTGGCCAGCGAAGGTGGCACTGAACATCACGGTTTGGCGAGCAACCGGAGTCTGTTCGGCGATGTGACGAATGTCGTCGATGAAGCCCATGTCGAGCATGCGGTCGGCTTCGTCAAGCACCAGCATCTCCAGGTTGTCCAAAACGCACTTGCCACTGCCCAGGTGGTCGATCAGGCGGCCCGGAGTGGCAATCACCACATCCAACGGGCCGCGCAGCGCCTTCAGTTGCGCGCCATAGGGCACGCCGCCCACCACCGTGGCCACGCGCAAGCCCTGCACATGCTTGCCATAGGCGGTGAAGGCCTTGGCCACTTGCATGGCCAGCTCCCGCGTGGGCGCCAGCACCAGTACGCGCGGGCCGTGCACCAAGCCCTTCTCACGCCGCTTGCTGGCGTCACCCCGTGCCTCAAGGATGCGCTGCAGCGCGGGCAGGGCAAAGGCAGCGGTCTTGCCGCTGCCTGTTTGGCTGCTGACCTTGAGGTCCAAACGGCTCAGGCCCATGGGGATGGCCTGTTGCTGTACCTCGGTGGCCTGTTCATAACCAGCATTGGCCAAGGCGCGGGACAGGGCGGGGGCCAGGCCCAGATTTTCAAAAGACATGAATTTCCAATCAAACAAGCAACACACGCCAGCCTGGCTTTCCTGCGCCAGGCACGAGTTAAACGGGCCAACACAATGCGTGGGACGGCCCGCAGGTGAAGTCGCGAAAATGGAGGTAAGGTCCGGCGGACGTTCCAGGTACACGCTGTGGAACAAAGTCCGGGCCGGGACCGGTGGGTCCGAAGCGACGGCATCGCCGCCGACCTGCACCCGGGAGTGTCGGCTGAGCATCGTTTGCACGATGAGGCCGAATGGTCAGAGGGGACGAGAAGTGCGGAGTTTACTCTGAATCACGCCGCCGTGCATCAGTGCCGATACAGTTAGGCAATGACTGCGCGTACAAACCAACTGGTGGCCACCTTCGGCCTGATGGGGGCGCTGCTGGGGCTTGCGGGCTGCGGCGGTTCAGGTGAGAACAAGGCTGCGCCGGCTGCGCCCGCAGCCAACGCAGGGGCCAGCGGTGCAGCGGCAGCGCCAGCACCTCCGCCGCCGGCGGTCGGTGTGGTCAAGGTCGTGCCCGCCGATGTGGGCCTGCTGACCGAATTGCCTGGCCGCACCGAGCCCTCAAGGGTGGCACAGGTGCGCGCGCGCGCTGTGGGCATCCTGACCACACGCCGTTTCGAAGAAGGCCGCGACGTACAGGCAGGCCAGTTGCTGTTCACCATCGACCCTGCACCGTACGAGGCGGCCCTGGCCAGCGCCCAAGCGCAGTTGGCGCGCGCCCAAGCCTCCCTGATGCAGGCTCAAGCCAATGCCGACCGCGCCAAGCCTCTGCTGGAAGCCAAAGCCATCAGCGAGCAAGAGTCTGTCAGCGCACAAGCCGCACGCCAACAGGCGCTGGCTGAGGTAGCCGCCGCGCGGGCAGCGGTTCAGACGGCTGAACTGAATCTGGGGCATGCCAGCGTGGTCGCACCCATTGCGGGTCGCGTTGGTCGGGCCCTGGTCACCGAAGGAGCCTTGGTGGGCCAAGGTGAAGCCACTCCACTGGCGCTCATTCAACAGGTTGACCCCTTGTATGTGAATTTCACACAGCCCGCAGCCGACGTTCTGCGCCTGCGCGCGGCCATCGCGCGCGGCCAGTTCAAGCAAGCTGGCCCCGATGCGGCAGCCGTGACCCTGCACCTGGAGGACGGCAGCACCCATCCCCTGCCTGGCAAGCTGCTGTTTTCAGACCTCAGCGTCGACCCGACGACCGGACAGATCAGCTTGCGCGCCATCGTGCCCAACCCCAGGAAAACGCTGCTGCCTGGCTTGTTTGTTCGGGTGCGGGTGGAACAGGCCCAGGCCACGGGCGCGATACTGCTGCCCCAACAGGCGGTCAGCCGTGGCCCCCAAGGGGACACGGTTCGCGTGGTGGGCGAGGACGGCATGGTGGACATTCGCCCGGTAAAGGTCGGCCCTGCGCGCGGCGGCCAGTGGGTGGTGCTGGAAGGCCTGAAAGCCGAAGAACAGGTGATGGTCGACGGCTTCCAAAAGCTGCGTGGCCGCGGGCCGGTCAAGCCGGTGCCCTGGACGCCCGCTACCCCAGCCGCCCCAGCCGGGCCGCCGGGCCAAGGCTAGGAGCGGCAAATGGCGCCGTTCTTCATCAACCGCCCGGTCTTCGCCTGGGTCATTGCGCTGTTCATCTTGGTGGGTGGTGGTGTGGCGGTCACGCAGTTGCCCATTGCGCAGTACCCGCCAGTGGCCCCACCTTCGATTTCGCTGAACGTCAGCTACCCCGGTGCGTCGGCCACCACCCTTGAAAATACCGTCATCGCCCTGATTGAACGGGAGATGAACGGGTCGCCAGGCCTGGTTTATATGGAATCCGTGGCGCAGGCCAATGGTTCGGGCTCCATCACCTTGAGCTACGAACCTGGCACCAGCCCCGATCTGGCGCAGGTGGATGTGCAGAACCGCTTGGCGCGGGCCTCACCGCGCCTGCCGGCTGCCGTCACGCAACAGGGCATCCGCGTGGACAAAGCCAACCCGAACTTTTTGTTGTTCGTGGTGCTGTCTTCGGAGAACCCTGCTTTCGACCCAGTGGCTCTAGGCGACTACGCCGCGCGCACCGTACTGCCCGAAATACAGCGCGTGCCCGGGGTTGGCCAGGCCAACCTCTTCGGAACTGAACGGGCCATGCGGATTTGGGTGGATCCGGCCAAGCTGCAGGGCTACCGGCTATCGATGCTGGATGTGAACACCGCCATCGCTCAACAGAACATTCAAGTGACGTCGGGCTCGTTGGGCGAGCAGCCTGCGCTGCCCACTCAGCTGGTCAGCGCCACGGTGACGGTGCAAGGGCAGCTCAGCTCTGTGGGCCAGTTCGGCAATATCGTGCTGCGCGCCAACCCCGACGGTTCAGCGGTTCGGCTGCGCGATGTAGCCCGCGTTGAACTGGGTGCACAAAGCTATTCACTGCGCACCAGGCTCAATGGTGAGCCATCGGCGGGCATGTCGGTGCAGTTGGCCTCGGGTGCCAACGCACTAGAAACGGCTGACGCCATCCGCACCAAGCTCACCCAAGTCGAGCAGTTCTTCCCCCCTGGCGTCAAAGCCACGATCCCCTTCGATGGGTCGCTGTTCATCCGCATCTCCATCGAGCAGGTTGCCAAGACGCTGATCGAAGCGGTGGCGCTGGTGTTCATCGTGATGTTCCTGTTTCTGCAGAATATTCGCTACACCATCATCCCCACACTGGTGGTTCCGGTTTGTCTGCTGGGCACCTTCGCTGCGCTGCTGGCCATGGGCTTTTCGATCAACGTGCTGACCATGTTCGGCATGGTGCTGGTGATCGGTATCGTGGTGGATGACGCCATCGTCGTGGTGGAAAATGTTGAGCGCATCATGAGCGAAGAGGGCTTAAGCCCCCGCGCGGCCACCCAAAAGGCAATGACGCAGATCAGCAGCGCCATCGTGGGTGTGACCGTAGTGCTGGTGTCGGTGTTCATTCCGCTGGCGTTTTTCAGTGGTGCCATCGGCAATATCTACCGTCAGTTTGCTGCCGTGATGGTCACGGCCATACTGTTGTCGGCCTTCCTGGCGCTGAGCTTTTCGCCCGCCTTGTGCGCCACCTTGCTCAAGCCGGTGCAAGCCGGTCACCACCATGCCAAGGGCGGCTTCTTTGGCTGGTTCAACCGTGGCTACTCCCGTGCGGCTCGCGGCTATGAAAGCGTGGTAGCGCGCATGCTGCGTAACTGCTGGCGCTACATGGTGATCTACGCGGCAGTCATCGGCGCAGCGGCGGTGATGTACACCCGGCTGCCCACGGCCTTCGTGCCCAACGAGGACCAGGGCAATATTCTGATCAACGTGCTGTTGCCCCCAGGCGCCACCCAGGAACGCACCCTGGGGGTGATAAAGCAGGTTGAAGGAGTGATGCTCAAGCAGCCCGAGGTCAAAGCCATGACCAGCGTGCTGGGCTTCAACTTCTCAGGCTCGGGACAAAACTCAGCGCTGAACTTTGTGGCCTTGAAGGATTGGGACGAACGGCCCGACCCCGAACAGTCGGCCCAAGCCCTGGTCAAGCGCGCGCAGGGCATGCTGGCGGGCATTCGAGATGCATTCATCTTCGTGGTGAGCCCTCCGCCCATCCGCGAGCTCGGCCGAGCCAACGGCTTTGCCTTTCGCCTGCAAGACCGTGCTGGTGTTGGGCGCGAGGTGCTGCTGCAGGCGCGAAACCAGCTGCTCGGCGAAGCCCAGAAGAGCCCGTTGCTCAACGCCGTGCGACCCGACGGCCTGGAAGACGCTGCACAGGTGGAACTGCAGATCGACCGCGACCGAGCCGCTGCGTTGGGGGTGAGTTTTGCTGCCATCAATACTGCCTTGGGCACATCTCTGGGTTCGGCCTACATCAACGACTTCTTGAACGCCGGCCGGGTGCAGCGCGTGGTGGTGCAAGCTGACGCAGCGGCCCGCATGGAGCCCGAAGACCTGTTGGCCCTGCCGGTGTTGAACAACCGTGGTGAAAGCGCCCCTTTGGCGGCCTTTGCCAGCACCCGCTGGGTGACCGGCGCCATGCAGGCCGTTCGCTACAACGGCTACCCAGCGATGCGCATCGCCGGCGAGCCGGCCAAAGGGGTCAGCACCGGTGAGGCCATCGCTGAAATGGAGCGCATAGCTTCCCAACTGCCTAAGGGTGTGGGTTATGAGTGGACCGGGCTGGCCCGTGAAGAAAAGATCAGCGGGGCGACCGCCTATCTGCTTTTCTTCTTCTCGCTATTAGCTGTGTTCTTGTGCTTGGCTGCCCTGTACGAAAGCTGGTCGATTCCCCTGGCGGTGATCTTGGTGGTGCCTTTGGGCGTTCTGGGCACGGTGGCGGCCACGATGATGCGCGGTCTTGAAAACGATGTGTTCTTCAAGGTTGGCATGATCACCATCATCGGACTGTCGGCCAAGAACGCGGTGCTGATCATTGAGTTCGCCAAAGATCTGCATGCGCAGGGCAAGGACTTGGTAGCCTCGGTCTTGGAAGCCGCGCATCTGCGTTTGCGGCCCATCATCATGACCTCACTGGCCTTCATCCTGGGGGTGATGCCCCTGGTGCTGGCCAGCGGCGCGGGCTCTGCGGGGCAGCGCTCCATCGGCACCGGTGTCATGGGTGGCATGATCTCCGCGACCGTGCTCGCAATTTTCATGGTGCCGGTTTTCTTCGTCGTGGTGCGCCGCCTGTTCAAGGGCAGCGAACGACAGCGGCAGTTGTATGCGCATGAAAACCCAGACAAGCCCAAAGTGGAGGATTGGTCATGAGCCCATCCCCTGGTGGCCTGCGGCGCGCGAGGGCTGTGGGCCGCGCCCTGGCCGGAACGCTCGGGACCTTGGCGCTGGCAGGCTGCAACACCGTGCCCACCGGCCCAACGGCCTTGAGCAGCCCGCAGCTGATTCCGCAACGCTTTCCCGCCACTGCTAACGTTGAGACAGGCGCTACCGCCCCGGCGCCGGTGCTCGGCCCGCTGCTCGCCTGGGACCAGTTCTTCACCGATCTGCCGCTGCAGGGCCTGATACGCCTGGCACTGGAACACAACCGTGACCTGCGTCTGGCCGCACTGAATGTCGAGCAATCGCGTGCCCAGGCGGCGATCCGCGAGGCCGACCTGTGGCCCACGGTCAATGCGGGTGTTAGTGGAAACCGGGCGCCCACCAATGCCGGCGGTGTCAGCACCACGGTCATTGGGGGATTGGCGAGCACCGCGTACGAACTCGACCTCTTCGGTCGCGTGCGCCAACAGGCGGCGGCCGCTCAGGCGCAACTGCAGGCCAGTGAGTTCCTACAGTCGGCCGCCCGGGCCAGCCTGATTGCCGCGGTAGCGGCGGCCTATGCGAACCTGCAAGCCGATGAGGCCTTGTTGCGCATCACCGACGAGACGGTGCGCGGCCGGCAAGACAGCCTTCAGATCGTGCAGGGGCGCTTGAAGGCCGGAGCGGCCTCGGCGCTTGAAGTCGCGCAGGCCGATTCCCTGCTGCAGGCCGCCCGCGCCGCCAGGTCCCAGGTGCAGCGCCAAAAGTCTCTGGACGAAAGCACCCTGCAGCTGCTGCTGGGCCGACCCACACCCCCAGGCCGGCCAGACAGCGCACCATATTCGACCAGCTCAGGTGTGCAGGCCTTGCTGGAGGGGCTCACAAGTGCTGCGGGCGCCGCGGAAGCGGATCACCTGGTCGGCTTGCCGCTGCTGCGGGCCGGCCTGCCATCGGAGGTGTTGGCCCGCCGGCCCGACCTGCGCGCAGCAGAGGCACAACTGCGCGCCGCACAAGCCAATGTGGAAGCGGCCCGCAGGGCCTACTTCCCCCGCATCTCGCTCACCGCTTCCTACGGGCAAGCCAGCAAAGAGCTGTCGGCCCTGTTTGCTGGGGGCAACTGGGTTTGGGGAGTGGCGCCATCGGTGCTGGCGCCCATCTTCGACGCTGGGCGGCTGCGTGCGGGGGTGCAGCAGGCCCAAGCGGCGCAACAGTCGGCTTTGGCCCAGTACGAAAAGGCGGTGCAGGTGGCTTTCAAGGAAGCCAACGATGCGCTGGCCTCCCAGGCCTTGCTGCTTGATCAGCTGAAGGCCTTGCGTCTGCAGGTGCGCGCCGAAACCCAGCGTGTAGGCCTAGCCCAGGCGCGCTGGCAACTGGGTGCCAGCGCCTATGTCGAGGTGTTGGACGCCCAACGTTCTTTGTACTCCGCTCAATCGGCGTTGGTTCAAACCGCTGCGCTGGCACTGGTCAACCAGGCCACCCTGTACAAGGTGCTGGGAGGCGGCTAAGCACAAGCGCCCCCGAAACCGGTGCTCCGCAAGGTGCAGGCCACAGCCGATCACAACCCCGACGAAACAGCAGCCGATGTAAGCGCGGTGCTGCGCGATGGGCCTTCAATAGACTGCGAATTCACCTGCATGTCTCTAGCTTAGCGCGCACCGCAGGCCCACGCCTTGCCCAGTGCCGGTAAGCTCGGTGTCCAAGCCAGGAGCCCCCATGTCCACCGCACACGCCCCCATCGAGCCGCCCGACGACCCAGCCGGTAAAGCACCCGGCGCGGTGGCAGGCAGCGCACAAGTGGCGGGGCCGGATGCGGATGCAATGCGTCGGCGTTTTCTGATGCTGGGCGTGGGTGCGGGTGGCGCACTTGTTGTGGGTTGCGGCCCGCTCGACCCTCGTGAGCGGGGCCAGGCCCCCCGGCCCGCCCAACCCACTGGCGCTGAGCGTGCTGTCAACGCCGAGGCCCCTGCCGCAAGCGTGGCACTCAACGCATGGCTGCGCTTGGCACCCGATGGCCGGGTCAGCGTAGCCCTGCCCCGTGCTGAGATGGGCCAAGGTGTGTACACCGCGCTGGCCATGCTGGTGGCCGAGGAACTCGAGGTGCCCTGGACGCAGGTGGGTGTGGAACCTGCATACCCAGACCGCGTGTATGCCAACACGGCCCTGTTGCACGCGGTGCTGCCCTTTCAACCCGATGACCACGGCTGGTGGGTGCAGGCCGCACGTTGGACGCTGTCCAACGCGGCAGTGATGTTGTCGTTGAATGTGACTGGCGGCTCCACCAGCGTGCGTGCAGCATGGGAGCCAATGCGCTGGGCGGGTGCTTCCGCACGCGAAGTGCTGCGGGCCACTGCGGCTCGGCACTGGCAAGTCCAGCCTGAAGCCTGCCAGTGCCAACAGGGTCAGGTGCAACACCAGGCCAGTGGCCGGCGGCTGTCGTATGGGGAGTTGGCCAGTCTGTGGGCTGCCCACCCCCTGGAGCCGCCGTCCAAGCTGAGCCTCAAGCCTGCAAGCCAGTGGAGCCTCATCGGTACCTCACCCACACGGCTGGACACACCCGACAAGACCACCGGCCGCGCTGATTTTGGTTCTGACGCCGCATGGCCGGGCACGAAGCGCGCGGTGCTTCGAACCTGCCCCTTCGTGCACGGCCGCCTGATTAAAGTCGATGCACGCAAGGCCCTGCAACTGCCCGGGGTGCGAGCGGTCCATGAGTTCCCCGATTGGCCGGTGCCGGCGGTGGCGGTGGTAGCCGACCACAGCTGGCAGGCGCTCAAGGGCGCACAAGCTTTGGAACTGGAATGGGACCCCGGCCTCAATGCCGGCCACAGCACGGCGGCCCAGCAACACACGATGCAAGACCTGCTCGAGGAAGGGTCTGGCACCCGATTCCGAAACCTCGGGGATACCGCAGCGGCCCTGGCCCAGGCCACCGACACGCTGCAAGTGGAGTATCAGGTGCCGTATCTGGCCCATGCCGCCATGGAACCCCTGAATGCCACCGCGCGGTTCGATGCCGGCCACCTGCATCTGTGCACCGGGACCCAATCGCCCATCCTGGCGCGTTGGCGCGCAGCCCAGATTGCCAAACTGGATCTGGAACAGGTGCATCTGCAGGTTCCCTTTCTGGGCGGCGGCTTTGGCCGGCGGCTGGAAACCGACATCATTGAACAGGTCACACATCTGGCCATGAAGATGCCCGGCACGCCGGTGCACCTGATGTGGACCCGCGAGCAAGATCTGCAACACGACGTCTACCGGCCCGCTGCGGTGGCGCGCCTGCGTGCTGCACTGGTCAAACCGGCTGCCTCCACAAGTGCCGGTACCGGGGGCCTCAAGCCCAGGGTCAGCGCCCTGCACATCAAGGTGGTGGCGCCGTCCGTGTCCGAGGGCTCCACCCGACGGCTGTTCCCCGGACCGTGGAACGATGCGATGCCCGTGCTGCCCGACAAATCCCAGATCGAAGGCGCCTACGACCTGCCCTACGCCATTCCCCATCAACTGGTTGAACAGGTGCTGTGCCCCTCGGTGCTGCCCGTGGGGTATTGGCGCAGTGTGGGGCACTCCTACAATGCTTTTTTTACTGAGTGCTTCACCGATGAGGTGGCCCAGGCCCTGGGGCGCGACCCCTTGGACTTGCGCGAAGAATGGCTGCAGAACCGACCACGCCATCTGGCTGTCTTGCGTGCAGCCGCTCAAGCGGCGGGCTGGGGGCGCGCGGCACCGGCTGGAAGGGCCCTGGGGCTGGCCCTGCATGAATCTTTCGGGGCCATCTGCGCGCAGGTGGCAGAGGTCAGTATGCAAGCGGGCCGACCACGGGTGCACCGCATTGTGTGCGCCCTGGATGCCGGAACCTTGGTACACCCCGATACGGTGCGTGCACAGCTGGAGAGTGCCATCGTGTTCGGCCTGAGTGCTGCACTGTGGGGCCGCGTACCCATGGATGGTGGTCAGGTTCAACTGCGCGGCTGGGCCGACTATCCCGTGGTGAAGATGGCCGACACCCCCCACATCGAGACCCTGTTGCTGCCCAGCGACCAGCCCCCCGGCGGCGTCGGAGAGCCCGGCACGCCGCCGGTGGCCCCCGCAGTGGCCAATGCGTTGGCGCGCCTGGACGGCCGGCGGCGGCGCAGCCTGCCGCTGTCGGATGCGCCCATCCGCACTTAAGCCTGCGGCCACCCGAGGCCCGCCCGCGGGCTTTCCGCAGGCTTGGAGCGCATTGACTGGCTTATAGTTAAGCTGGTTAAGCTGGTCTAGGCTTTGCAGCGTCGGTGCGTCGGTGATTGATTGCCTGATGTTGCGTGCGGCCTGCAGACACCGTTCATCCGCCCCCAGGCGGTCTACCAAGAGGCGATCCCATGACCTTTCTGACCCCCACCCGCGCGACGCCATCCAGCCGCACTGGCCTTGAACTCACAGCGCGGCTGTGGCAGCGTAGCCTGGCCGCAGCGGCCTTAGCCCTGGCGGCCACGCTGCCCTTGGGCGCAATCTCCCAGAGCGCTGCGCCCACGGTGACCCTACGCTGGGCTGCCCAGAATGACATCCTGACGCTGGATCCGCATTCGCAGAACCACGCCACCACATCAGCCATCTTGATGCACGCCTATGAAGGCCTGGTGCGGTACGACGCCGAACGCAGGATCGAGCCAGCCCTGGCCACCAAGTGGACGTACATCAGCCCCACCCAGGTTCGATTTGAACTGCGGCGCAACGTGCGCTTCCACGATGGCTCGGCCTTCACGGCAGACGATGTGGTGTTCAGCTTCAACCGCATTCGACAGCCCCAAGGCACGATGGGCATCTACGTCACCGGCATTGCTGAAATCCGCAAGGTCGACAGCCATACGGTGGACTTCATCATGGCGGCCCCCAACCCGCTGTTGCTGCGCAATATTGTCAACTTCTTCATCGTCAACAAAGCCTGGGCTGAGAAGAACAAGTCAACCGAGGTTCAGAACTATCGAGCCAAGGAAGAGAACTACGCATCGCGTAACGTAATGGGAACGGGCCCCTATGCGATCACCGGCTGGGTGCCCGATCAGCGCGTGACGATGAAGGTCAACCCCAACTGGTGGGACAAGCACACCAACAACGTCACCGACGTGGTCTACACCCCCATCAAGAGCGACCCCACCCGCGTAGCCGCCCTGATTGCCGGCGACGTGGATTTGCTGACCGACATGCCCACTCAGGACGTGGCTCGCCTACGCCAAGACCCCAAGCTCAAAGTGATGGACGGCCCCGAGGTTCGCACCATCTTCTTGGCGTTGGACCAACACAGCAATGAACTTAAATACAGCGATGTAAAGGGCAAGAACCCCTTCAAGGACAAGCGTGTGCGCGAAGCGCTTTCCATCGTGGTCGACCGCGATACGATTCGGCGCACCATCATGCGCGGGCTGTCTATTCCAGCGGCGATCATGGTGCCGCCGGGGGTGGAAGGCTGGAGCGCCGAGCTTGACAGCATCAGCAAGCCCGACGTGGAGCGCGCTAAGCGCCTGCTCGCAGAGGCGGGCTATCCCAATGGTTTCGAATTTCAATTGAACTGTTCGAATAACCGATATGTGAACGATGAAGAGATCTGCCAGGCCCTCTTGCCCATGTGGGCCAAGATCGGCATGAAGGTCCGTTTGGTGGCTGAGCCCTTTGCTCAGCACAGCGTTCGCTTTCAGAATTTCGATACCTCGGCCTACATGCTGGGCTGGGGCGTGGCCACGTTTGATGCGCAGTACACCTTGCAGTCGATCGTGCGTACCCGCACCACTGGCGCCGACGGTAACTTCAACTTCGCGCGCGTCAGCGACCCCCAGGTGGATCAGTTGGTCGAGGCGATGAAAACCGAAATGGATGCCGCAAAACGCCTGGCGATGATGCGTGAGGCACTCAAGCGCACCCGTGATGAACACCTGCTACTGCCACTGCACCACCAGATGCGTCCCTGGGCCATGAAGCCCGGGGTGAGCACCCTGCACCGTTCGGACGACCGACCCGAGGCGAGGTTCACCTCGGTGCGCTGAACGACGAGAAGCGAGCAGGGTGCCTATGCGCACCCACTTGTGCTTGTCGGATCAACCCATGTGCGCCCATTACGAAAATATCTGCGACCCGCGCATCATTCGAGAACACTTCAAGACCGATCCGCTGCATGCTGATGTGGCGGCCCAGGTACGCCAGGATGTGTGGCCAGGCTATATCGGCACCTTCATCGCCAGGCCACCCGAGGCTGAATTCGGCGACGAAGCCGTCGCTTCGAGCGTCGCACTGCCAGGTGTCTTCGGCATGCTGCCCCACTGGGCTAAGGACAAAAAACTGGCACGCCACACCTACAACGCCCGAAGTGAAACCGTGGCCGATAAACCCAGCTTTCGCGATGCTTGGCGCAAGGCTCGCCACTGCATTATTCCGGCGCAGGCCATCTACGAGCCCGACTGGCGAAGCGGCAGGGCGGTTCCCACGCGCATTTCGCACGCCAAAGACCAGGCTCTGGGCATCGCGGGCCTGTGGGACACCTGGCGATCGTCCCAGGGGCAGTGGGTGTACAGCTTCACCATGCTTACCCTCAACGCCGACACCCACCCCTTCATGAACCGGTTCCACAAGCCCGGTGATGAAAAACGGATGGTGGTGGTGCTGCGGCCAGACCAATATGGCGCTTGGCTGCAGTGCAGTGCCGCTCAGGCAGGAGACTTCATCAGCGCCTATCCGGCAGAGGGCTTCAGCCTTGACAGCCCCACCACCGGGTCAAGCGCCTGAAACAGCCGGACGCGCCAATATTCCACGCCGAATCTGATCGCGCTCCAGGCTCTCGAACAAGGCCTTGAAGTTGCCTTCACCGAACCCCTGGTCAGCCTTGCGCTGAATGAACTCGAAGAAGACTGGGCCCAATACCGGCTGGCTGAAGATCTGCAGCAGCAGGCGCTTTTCACCCCCAGCGGTGCTGCCATCCATCAGGATGCCGCGCGCCTTAAGCTCGCCCACCGGTTCACCGTGGCCCGGCATGCGCTCTTGCAGCATTTCGTAATACACGTCGTTCGGTGCGGTCATCAGAGGCACGCCCGCCATCTGCAGCGCATCGACCGAGGCCAGGATATCGTCGGTGAGCAAGGCGATGTGCTGGATCCCCTCGCCGTTGAACTGCATCAAAAACTCTTCAATCTGGCCTGTGCCACCACGACCGGACTCTTCATTGAGCGGAATACGGATCAAGTTGTCTGGTGCTGTCATGGCCTTGCTGGTCAAGCCGGTGTACTCGCCCTTGATGTCAAAGTAGCGAATCTCACGAAAGTTGAAGAGCCGCTCATAAAAAGCGCTCCAGTAGCCCATGCGGCCGCGGTATACGTTGTGGGTGAGGTGGTCGATCAGCTTCAGCCCGTGGCCCACGGGGTGGCGGCGCTCCAGCGGCACAAACTCGGGCAAGAATTCGAAGTCGATGTCGTAGATGCTTTTGCCGTCTTCAAAGCGGTCGATGAGGTATAGGGGGGCACCACCAATGCCCTTGATGGCCGGCAGGCGCAACTCCATCGGGCCAGTGGGCACTTCAACAGGCTGCGCACCCAAGTCCAAGGCGCGCGCATAGGCCTGGTGGGAATCCCGCACCCGAAATGCCAAGGCACAAGCACTGGGGCCGTGTTCGGCAGCGAAGTAACCCGCCAAGCTGCGGGGCTGTCGGTTGACGATGAAGTTGATGTCGCCCTGGCGAAACAGCACCACATCCTTGCTGCGGTGGCGGGCGACCAACGAGAAGCCCATGCGCTCAAACAAGGGTTCCAACAGGCCGGGCTCGGGTGAGGCGAACTCGACGAATTCAAAGCCCATCAAACCCATGGGGTTGTCTGCTGGATCTGGCATTGCGCGTCCTCCGCCTACCAGGCCGTATGGGCGCTGGTTTCCACTGGCGCCTGGTGTGTTCCAGAACGATTATGACCTGCAAAAACACCTTGGCACCATCGGGTGTCGACCTTGCTTGAGAATACGAGGGTCTCGCATTCATCAGCCAACCATGCTCCGTTTCTCTTTGTCTCGACGCCGCTGGCTGGCGCAGGCCGCAGCCAGCGGATGGGTGTTGGTCGCCACCGCGCAAGGCCCGGCATGGGCCACGCCGGCACCAGCTGCCCGTGGGGATCAGGGAGCCGACCCAGCCCACGCCAATGGAGCAAAGGCGGCGGGGTCTTTTGAGGCACTCGAGTTCGACTGGAACGACAGGGTACGGCAGCGCGTGGTGCCCGTTCGCCTGTACTGGCCCCACCCACTCAGCCCCGATCAGCAGATACCGCTGTTGGTGTTCTCACACGGCATTGGCGGTTCGCGCCGCGGGTATGCCTACCTCGGAACGCATTGGGCGCGACAAGGTTGGGCCAGCCTGCACCTGCAGCATGTGGGCAGTGACCGCGCCCTGTGGCAAGGCGGCATGTGGTCGGTGGTCAGCCGCTTGCAGGCGGCCGCTCAAGGTGCTGAAGCGGTGGCCCGCGTTCAAGACCTGCGCTTTGCGCTCGACCAGATACTTAGCGGTAACTTCGGTCAGCGCATTGACACCAGCCGGGTGGTGGTGGCAGGGCACTCGTATGGAGCCAATACGGCCTTGTTGGCATCCGGTGCACGTGTGTTCCGGGAAGGCGGCGTCTTGGAACTGGCAGACCCTCGCATCAAGGCCGCCATTGTGATTTCGGCGCCCCCGTTCTACGGAGAAGGGGACCCGGGCAGCATCCTGGCCACGGTGCAGGTGCCCACCTTGCACGTCACCGCCACGGACGATGTGATCCGCATTCCTGGCTACTACAGCGGCCTGCAAGACCGCCTGTCGGTGTATGAGGCCATCGGCAACTCGCAGAAGTGGTTGGCCGTATTTGCTGGCGGCTCGCACAGCATGTTCACCGACCGGATGGGCACCGGGGGCGTTGTGCTCAACCCCAAAGTGAAGACCGCCACCCAGGAGCTGTCGATGGCGTTCCTGCGCGGAGTCTTGGACGGCGACGGCCAGGCGCTGCGCGATTGGCCACACCAGTTTGCGCCTCTGTTGGCGCGGTTCAACGCCGGCACCTGAAGTCCAGCGCCCAGTCCCGTCATACTCGCGGGATGCGCCAACGTCTGGATGCCAATACCCTTCTGAAGTTCGCCCGCGTGGGCAGTTGCAGCCTCAGCCCCGACGGCCTGCAAACCGTGCTCACCGTCAGTGAGGTCGACCTAGCAGGCAATCGGATCGCATCAGCACTGTGGCTGATGCTCACACAAGGCGGAACACCCCGGGCTTTGACCACCGCCGGACGCCAAGACAGCGCCCCAGCGTTTTCCCCGGATGGCCGGACCCTGGCTTTCACTTCGGTGCGCCACCAACAAGGCCAAGAAGACGGCTCGGCTCAGTTGTACATCATCCCGCTGGACGGTGGCGAGGCCCGGCGGGTCAGCGACTTCAAACCGGGGGTAGGCGCATTCCGCTGGATGCCTGATGGGCGGCACATCGTGTTCATTGCTTGGGTGTGGCCGGAGCTGCGGGGCAGCCGGGCGCAGAACCTACGCCACACGCAGCACAGCGCACGCCCCGCCACCGGACTGCTGACCGGTGAGTCTCAATACCGTTACTGGAATGCCAACCTGCCGCAAGGCCGTGTGGCGCACTTGCACTTGCTGGATGTGCACACCGGTCGGATCACAGACTTGTTCGAAGCCACCGCTTATGAACTGCCGCGCGATGAGCCGGGGCTGACATCGTTCGACGTGAGCCCCGGCGGACGAAGCCTGTGTTTCACCCACGACCCAGCCTCAGTCAAGGCCGGCGGCCAACGCAGGGAATTGGTCGAGCTCACCTTGCGCGGCCGACGCTTCAAACCCCTTGCACAGACCGAGAGCTGGGACTTTACGGGGCCGCGATACAGCCCTGACGGGCAACACATCGCCGCGATCGCCACCCCCATCCGGCGGCGAGACACACCCTACGGCCATGCATCATTTGGGCGGCTGGCCGTGTGGCCACTGAGCCGAATATTCAAGCCTTCCGACGCACGCGCCTGGCACCTCGACCCACAGGCCCCCCTGCACTGGGAGGATGATGGCGGGGCCCTGTGGTGTACCGCTGAAGACCGCGGCCGCTGCCATGCCTGGCGTCATGATCTGCGCCGCCGCTCCTCCGCCGCTGAGATTCAAGGGGGCTGGGTGCAAGGCTTGGCGGTTCGGGGCAGTGGCGCCAACGCGGTGGTCGTCACCGTTCGCGACGCTATCGGCCATCCGGCTCGGATCTTTGCCCGCCACATGGGACAGGAACGCCGTTTGGACCGATTCAACGACGCGTTGCTCAAGCCGCTGAGAACCGGCCGCGTGAAGGAGCAGGTGGTCAAAGGCGCCTTGGGTGACCCGCTGCAGCTGTGGGTGGTCTACCCGCCCGACTTCAAGCCCGGCCGCCGTTATCCCTGCTTGCAGGTCATCCACGGCGGACCCTACAACGCCGCGGGCGACACCTTTGGCTATCGCTGGAACCCGCACGCCTTTGCGGCCATGGGCTTTGTGGTGGTGCAGGCCAACTACCACGGCTCCAGCGGCTTCGGAGAAGCCTTTCGCATCAGCATCCTGGGTCGGCAAGGCGAATTGGAATTGCAGGACCTCAAGGCGGCCAATGCCTGGGTCCAAGCACAGCCCTGGGTTGACCCGGCTCGTGTGTATGCATCAGGCGCCAGTTATGGCGGCTTCCTGGTGGCCTGGATGAATGGGCACTGGAAGCCCTGGCCCAAGGGGCCGATACGGGCCTACATCTGCCATGCGGGTGTGCTGGACCGCCGCGCCACCTGGAGCGCCGACTCCTACAGCCAGCGCTTCAAAGACCTGGGTGGCACCTATTGGAAGCAGCCCAAACGGCTGGCAGCCCAAAGCCCAGTCGAGCACGCTGCGCGCATGGATACGCCCACCTTCGTCATCCACGGGGCACAAGACTTCCGCGTGCCAGACCAAAACGGCTTGGCGTACTACAACACCCTCAAAGCACGGGGCGTGGATGCTCAGCTGTTGTGGTTCCCCGACGAAGGCCACTGGGTGATCAAGCCACACAACACGCTGCAGTGGTACGCGGAGTTCGAGCGTTGGCTGGTGCGCCATGGGGCGCGTAGCGCGCCGCCATCATGATGATCCATCTTCAAAGAATCCCGCGAAATGCTGGACGCCAGGGATTGGCTGGCTCTTGATGCGTGATCACCCACATCCGAAGGGGTAGAAATGAATCAGGCGCCGATCCGATCCTTGCTGTCAAGTGCATGGCGAACTAACCTTGTATGGGGTGCAGCCACTTCAGCGGCCACATCGGCCCAACCCGCCAAGACAGTGGCTCTTGGTGAGCAAGACGAAGACGCGAGTCACCGCGGCGCTACCGATACAGCGCGCTGGGGTACCTTGACCAGCCGGCTGGTGTCATAACCCATGGCCTTGACCCGGCCCACCAAGGCGGCATAGCGCTGATCATCGAGGGTGGGCGTGCGGGCCATGATCCACACATAGTCGCGGGCACTGCGCGCGATGATGGTCTCGGTGTACTGAGCGTCCACATGCGAGATCACGAACTCCGCCTTGATCGGCCATACGAACTGCATGCCCCAGATGGCGTTGTTGGAGCCCGGCACCACAAAGCCCGTGGGCTGCATGCGCTTGGCAGGCCCGTCAAAGCCGCCTTGGTTGAAGGTAAAGGTGGTCAGAATGCGGCCATCCGGTGCCCGTTCATAAGCCTCGATGGCGTTGTAGATGTCTTTCTCAAAGAAAGTGGGAATGACGCCGATCACGTACCAAGTGCCCATGAAGCGCGGCAGGTCCACCACGGGCGCCACCGGTACCGTTACCTTTTGTGGCGTGATGGCGCAGCCAGCAATGAACGGCAGCAGCAGGGCCGCCGATACAGCGCGACAGGCGCGCAGTGGAGACTCGAATTTCATAAAAGGGCTCCGCCAAGGTGTTTGGGCATCTTCCCTCATCGCGCATTCAATACAGCAAGTAGGGTTGACGCCGCTGCTTGAAGGCCTCCACAGCGTGCTCCAAGCCCGCGGCCAATGTCTGCGGGTCCTGGCCTCGCCCCAAGGCCTCAAAGGTCTGTGCATGCACCAACAGAGCCAATAAGCGTTCGGGTTTCCAGTCTTGCGGATACAAGTGCCGCAAGGCGGCCGCCAAATGCAGGCCCAAGTGCACCGAACGGAACTGGGCGCGGTTGGTGATGACGATGTTCACCCCACCACACCGTTGACCCTTAAACACGGATGAAGTGGGCTGGAACTGAACCGGAACGAAACGCACGCCGGCCAGCCCCAACGCGTTCAGATGCTGTGCCAGCACACGACCGTCGATGTACGGCGCGCCCACCCATTCAAACGGTGTGTCCGTGCCCCGACCCACCGACAAATTGGTGTACTCAAGCAAGCCCACGCCGGGGTACAGCGTGGCCTGGGTGAGGCTGCGCATATTGGGTGATGGGTTGATCCACAGTTGGTGGGTCTCGTCAAACCACTGCGTGCGCCGCCAGTTTTCCATGGCGATCACACGCACGTCCGCACCGATACCTTGTTCCCGATTGAACATCAGGGCCAGCTCGCCTATGGTCATGCCATGGCGCACCGGCAGTGTGTGCGTGGCTACGAAGCTGAGCTTGTCGGCATCAGCCACAGGGCCTTCCACCTGCACCCCGTTGATGGGATTGGGCCGGTCCAGCACGAACACCGGCTTGCCGGCCTTGGCCGCCTCTTCCAACACATGCTGTAGGGTGGAGATGTAGGTGTAGAACCGCGTGCCGATGTCTTGGATGTCGAAGACCAAGGCATCGAGCGCTTGCAGCTGCTCAGGCTTGGGACGGCGGCTTTTCCCGTACAGGGAATAGATGGGCAGGCCAGTGGCCGCATCGACGTCATCAGCAATCTGCGCCTGGTCGAGCTCGCCCCGTATGCCGTGCTCGGGTGAGAACAGCGCCACCAGCTGTACCGGCTTGGCATTTCTCAATACGTCGATGGTCGATTGGCCAGCACGGTTGCGCCCGGTGTGGTTGGTCACCAAGCCCAGGCGCAGGCCCGCCAGCGGCTGGAATCCATTGCGCTCCAATATGTCGATGCCGTTGAGCACCGAGGCTGACGCCGCGCGCACCGTCGGTACGAAGGCCTCACGCGCCTTTTCCGCCTGTAGCCTGAATCGCGGCATTTGAGCGGCGACTTGGGCGGCGTATTGCGCTTCGAATGTCGCAGAGCTTGGCCGCGCAGCCACCGGGGAAGCGCCAGGCGCAGCGGGCTCCGCAGCGCTGGAATCCCCTCCGGTCCATGCAGCCACCAACGTCATCACCTTGGCCCGAAGGGCTGTCACGTCTCCCTTTCCATCGGGGTGCACCCGGTTGGACAAAAACACCACATAGCTCTGCGACACTGGGTCGATCCACAGGGAGGTGCCGGTAAACCCGGTGTGCCCGAACGAGCCCAGCGGAAAAAGCTCACCGCGGTTGGCCGAAAAGGGCGTGGACATGTCCCAGCCCAAGCCGCGCGTCCAGCCCTCCTCGCTGACCACCACGGGGACTGTCATGCGCGCGATGCTGGCAGCCGACAGCAAGCGCTGGCCCTCCAACACTCCCCCGTTGAGCACCATCTGAGCAAAACGGGCCAGGTCATCGGCTGAGCAGAACAGCCCAGCGTGTCCGGCCACACCCTGCATGCGGTGCGCGGTCGGGTCATGCACCTGGCCGCGAACGCGCTCGGTGGGAGCCAAGCGGGCTATGGCTGCCTCATCCCGAGCCAGGGCTGTGGTATCCAAGCGCCGAAACGCACTGTCGCGCATTCCCAGGGGCGTGGCGATCTCCTGCGCGAAGAACTGGTCGAGCCGCCGGCCAGTGACCCGTTCAATGATTTCTCCCAATACGATGAAACCGATGTCGGAATACACAAACTTCGACCCAGGAGCGTGGGTCAGCCGCTCAGTAGCCAGGGCATGGATCATGCCTTCGCGTCCTGTCCAGGCTTGCTTGAGGTCGAAGCTCGGCGCGTAGCCGGCCACATGGGTCAGCAGTTGGAGAACCGTCACCCGCTTGGCCGCCTCGTGCTGCAACTCGGGTATCCAACGCCCGGCGGTGTCGGCCAGTCGCAACTCGCCACGCTCCACCAGCATCATCGCGGCAGTGGCGGTGGCCACCACCTTGGTCAGGCTGGCCACATCGAACACCGTATCGGGCGTCATCCCTTCAGCCAGGGGCATGATCGCGCGTTGCCCAATGGCGTGCCGGTACACCACACGCCCACGATGGCCCACCAGCACCACGGCACCGGGCAGTTTGCCAGCGTCAATCTCCGCTTGGACCAAGGCTTGCAGCCGCTGCGCCAATACCGCAGGGGCCTGGGGCTGAAGGTTGGCCGGAGACTTGGAAGCAGGCTGCTGCGGCTCGGACGCCACCACGTTGCCGGCCACACAGACCAGCGCGATCGTCAGCGTGCCAAACAAAGCGTAGAAAGCGGGCATGGGATGTCGACATGGGCGAAGGCCAGGCCGGCCTCAGCGAATCTACTCCACTGTCACCGACTTCGCCAAATTCCGCGGCTTGTCCACATCGGTGCCACGAGCGCAGGCGGTGTGATACGCCAAGAGCTGCAGCGGCACCGTATGCAAGATGGGCGAAAGTACCCCATAGTGTTCGGGCATGCGAATCACATGCAAGCCTTCGCAGGAGGCGATTTGCGTATCAGCATCGGCAAACACATACAACTCGCCGCCGCGGGCCCGTACCTCCTGCAGGTTGCTCTTGAGCTTTTCCAGCAGTTGGTCATTCGGCGCCACGGTCACCACCGGCATGTCGGCATCCACCAGTGCCAAGGGGCCATGCTTCAACTCGCCAGCAGGGTAAGCCTCGGCGTGGATGTAGCTGATCTCTTTGAGCTTGAGTGCCCCTTCTAAGGCCACAGGGTAGTGGCTGCCGCGCCCCAGGAATAAAGCATGCTGCTTGGGGGTGAAGGCCTGTGACCAGGCCATGATCTGCGGCTCCAGCGCCAGCACCGCTTGCACCGCCACGGGCAGATGGCGCAAGGCCTTGAGGTGCTGCTGCTCCTGTTGCTCATTGAGATGCCCCCGCACCTGCGCCAGCGACAGCGTCAGCAAAAACAGCCCCACCAGTTGGGTTGTGAACGCCTTGGTCGAGGCCACACCGATCTCTGCGCCCGCACGCGTGATGAAGGCCATCAAGCACTCTCGCACCATCGCACTAGTGGCCACATTGCAAACGGTCAAGGTGTGCTGCATACCCAATGAACGCGCATGTTTGAGCGCGGCCAGCGTATCGGCTGTTTCGCCGCTTTGGGTGATGGTCACCACCAGCGTGCGCGGATTGGGTACGCTGTCACGGTAACGGTACTCGCTGGCAATCTCCACCTGAGCCGGAATACGCGCCACCGATTCCAGCCAATACTTGGCCACACTACCGGCGTAATAGCTCGTGCCGCAGGCCAAGATCAGCACCGAATCTACGTTTTTGAACACCCGGTGTGCTCCGTCACCAAACAACTCAGGACGAATGTCTTGCACCGCATCTAGCGTGTTGGCAATAGCCACTGGCTGCTCAAAAATTTCCTTTTGCATGTAGTGGCGATAAGGCCCCAATTCCGCTGCGCCGCTGTGGGCCTGCACCGCACGCACCTTGCGCTGTACCGGCTCGAAGCGGCCGCTTTGTGGTGCTGCCGCCACACGTGCTCGAATGCGCATGCGCCCAAGCTGCAGGTCCACCACATCGCCGTCTTCTATGTAGACGATCTGGTCGGTCACACCGGCCAAGGCCATGACGTCCGAGGCCAAGAAGAACTCGCCCTGCGCAGCTTCACCCACCCCCAGCACCAAGGGCGACCCTTCACGCGCACCCACCACGCGGTTCGGTTCATCTCGGCAGAACACCGCAATGGCGTAGGCCCCTCGCAGCCGGCCGATGGCCTGTTGAACCGCTTCAAGCAGGTCTCCTGCGTACAAGTGGTCCACCAGGTGCGCGATCACCTCGGTGTCGGTTTGGCTTGTAAAGGCGTAGCCACGAGCCTGCAGTTCTGCGCGCAACTCGTCGTGGTTTTCAATGATGCCGTTGTGCACCAGCGCAATGCGCCCTGGGGTTGCGTCAGCTGCACGCGGGCCATAGGAAAAATGCGGATGCGCGTTGTGTACTGCCGGCGCGCCGTGGGTGGCCCATCGCGTGTGCGCGATGCCGGTGCCCGAAGCAACGCCATCCACCGCCGCCTCTTGCTGCAACTCGGCCACCCGTGAGGTGCTGCGCGCGCGGCGCAAGCCTCCATCTTGGTGCACCGCCACCCCGCAAGAGTCGTAGCCACGGTACTCCAGGCGCTTGAGCCCCTCGATCAGGGTGGGAACGATGTTGCGCTGGGAAACCGCGCCGACGATGCCGCACATGGGGTGCACTCCGAAGTGGCCGTGGCTGACCATAGTAGTCAGACAATGCATCAATAGGCGATCAGAAGTATGTCTTAAACGAAATTTTCTTGCGTACAAGCTGTCTAGAGAAATAAAATTTAATATTTCTATTCTGAACGAAATAAATGATATCCCTTGACAAATTCGACCACCGTATCCTGACCCTCCTTCAGGACCAAGCCGACCGATCAAATTTGGAAATTGCCCGCCTGATCGGCCTGTCGCCTGCCGCCACACTGCGGCGCATCAAGAGCCTTAAAGACCGGGGGGTCATCGAGCGGGTGGTCGCCATCCTCAACCCACATGCCACGGGCGCAGGCCTCTTGGCGGTGGTGGAGGTCAGCTTGGAGCGGCAAGGTGAGCACGCACTTCAGACTTTCGCAGCGCTGGCCTGCAAGCAAGCGGAGGTTCAACAGTGTTACCAGGTCTCACCCGGGCCCGATTTCGTGCTGATTGCCCAGGTACCCGATATGCCGGCCTACCATGCCTTCAGCCAACGCCTGCTAGCCGAAGACGCCAACGTCCGCCACGTCAAGGCCTACTTCAGTGTGGCGCGGCACGCCTTCAAGGCGGGCTTGAACCTGAAGGCCCCTGCCCGCTAGCCTTGCAGGCCTCAGGCTCAGCGCTTGATGATCGCCAGGCCCTTGAGGTACTCCCCTTCGGGAAAGCAGATGGTCTGCGGATGGTCGGGCGCTGCGGCCATGCGGTCCAGGATGTAGCCGTCCACACCCGCATCCATCCCGGCGCCAGCCACGATCTTGTGAAATAACTCGGAGCCCACCCCGCCGGAGCAGGAAAAGCTCAGCAGCAGGCCCCCGGGCGACAGCAGCTTGAAGGCCAGCCGGTTGATGTCCTTGTAGGCACGCGCGGCCCGCTCTGCGTGTGCTGCCGTTGGTGCGAACTTCGGCGGGTCCAGCACGATGGCGTCAAACCGCTCGCCTTGTTTGATCGCTTCGCGCAGGGTCTGGTTCACATCGGCGTCCAACACCCTATGGCGTGCCGCTTCAAACCCATTGAGCACCACATGGGCCGACGCACGCGCCAGGGCCGGCGCTGAAGAATCCACGCTCACAACTTCGGCGGCACCACCGGCCAGCGCAGCGACTGAAAACCCGCCGGTGTAACAGTAACAGTTCAACACCCGCTGTGAGCCGAACTGCCGCACCCACTGCGCAAAGCGCATGCGGTTGTCGCGCTGGTCCAAGTAAAAGCCCGTCTTGTGGCCCTCAGCCACGTCTAGGGTGAACTTCCAATCGTGTTCATTGATGGTGACTTCGGTGGGCCGTATGGCCCTTCCCGCAGCGGCTGCGTCTGCCTCCTCACCGCGCAGCCAGCCCTTCACCGGCTGCAAGCCCTCCAAGGTGCGCACACTGGAGTCCGACCGTTCATACAAGGCTGCCACGCCAGTGCGTTCCACCAGGATGTCTGCAATCGCCTGCTTCCAACGTTCAGTCCCGGCTGACAGGAACTGAACACTCAAGACATCGGCATAGCGGTCCACGATCAGCCCAGGTAGCCCGTCGGCTTCGCCATGGATCAAGCGCACCCCATTGCTGCGTATGGGCAGGCGCGTGCGCAGATTCAGTGCGGTCTGAATTCGGCGTTTGAAGAAGGCGTGGTCGATGCGCTCGGCTTCATCAAAACTCCAGGCCCGCGCGCGAATCATTGAACTGGGGCTGAAGGACGCCCACGCCAGGAACTCACCTGCCTGCGACTCCACGCGCACCGTCTCGCCGGCATCGGCTTGGCCCCTGGCAATGCTGCCTTGGAATATCCAGGAATGGCGGCGCAGCAGCGACCTCTCCTTGCCTTGGCGAAGTCGGATTGTCTTCATGGCCGCGATTGTCGGGCACGGGGCCCGACGCGTCGGCCTCAGCCCTTGCGCTTGGCCCGGGGGTGCGCCGCGTCGTACACCTTGGCCAGGTGCTGAAAGTCGAGCTTGGTGTACACCTGCGTGGTACTGATGTGCGCGTGGCCGAGCAGTTCTTGCACGGCGCGCAGGTCACCGCTGGACTGCAGCAGGTGGCTAGCAAAGCTGTGGCGCAACATGTGCGGATGCACCGAAGTAGGCAGCCCAGCACGTTGGGCAGCCTGACGAAGCCGGGTTCGAACCTGGCTGTCGCTCAAGCGCTGGCCCTGACGATTGACAAAGAGGGCCTGATCGGCAGCAGGTACCGTGCTGCCGCGGTGCGCAAGCCAGCCCTGCACCGCCTGCACCGCCGCCCGCCCCATGGGCACCGCGCGGCGTTTGCTGCCCTTACCAGTGACATGCGCGGTGGCATCCTGCAGGTCCAACCAGCCAGCAGCCTGCTCACTGGCCTGGGCATCCAAGCCCACCAGTTCACCCACGCGCAAGCCACAGCCGTACAGCAGTTCGATGATGGCCAGGTCGCGCGCTGCCAAGGCAGTGTCCATGGGCACCTGGGCCGTCTGCTGGCGCTGGGACGCACCATGCTCCACCAGCGCAACCGCCTGATCGACCGACAACGCCTTGGGCAAAGGCCTGGGGGCCTTGGGAGCTTTCACCCCATCGGCAGGGTTGGCCACTACACCGCCTTCCCGGCCCCACCAACGGTAAAAGCCGCGCCAGGCCGACAGCACAATGGCCACCGAGCGGGGCGCCAGGCCGCCCTGGTGCAATCGTGCCAACCAGGTGCGCACCTGGTGGGCCTGCACCGTTTCAAGAGCCACGCCCGCTTCGGTGCAACGCGCCTGCAACCTGGCCAGCGCATCGGCAATCATGGTCACACTGCGCGGGGCCAAGCGCCGCGACACCGTGAGGTGTTCCAGGTACCGCGCTACCGCGGCATCGCGCGGGGCTGCGACGTCGGTCATGCCGAGGGCGTGGGCAACATCCGGCAAAGCGCCGCGCTGGCCAACTCGCCCAGGCGCATCAGGAAATCAGTTCCCATATCGGCTGCATAGCGCGTGGGGTCTGGCGAGCCCAAAACCAGCAAGCCAAAGCAGCCATTCCCAACCCCGTGGCGCAGGGGAATCATCGCCATCGACGCCACGGTGTGGGCGTCTTCCAACCACTTCACCACCTCGCCACCCGCGTTCAAACCGCAAAACGGCAGGCTTAGCGACTGAGCCATCGAGCGCGCCTCTTCAGACACACCCTGCGCCTGCGGCAACTGCGCATAGGCCTTGTCCAAGCCCCAAAGGCCGACGGCCGCCTGCGGCACCAAAAACTGTTGCTTGGTTTGGGTGACCAGCACTTCAGGCAATTCACGCGCATTGGCCGTGAGCATTAGGCGCCGGGTCCAGCGGTGCAGGCGGTCGGCGATGGCAACGTTCTCCTGGCCGGCCCGGATCATCTCAATGATCTTATGTTCCAGGCCCTTGATGCGTTCGCGCAGCATGTCCATTTGGCGCTCCTGCAGCGAAACCGCACGGGTGCCATGCGGACTGGCCAGCCGGATGGTGGCCAGCAGTTCCGCTTGGCGCTCGAAGAAACCCGGCGTGTGCGCCAGGTAATTTGCAATATCGGCTTCCGTGATGCCCTGCACACCCAGGTCGCCCGCGTTGTCGTGGTTCACAGTGAAATCTCCCCTTCAAAAACCGTCTCAGCTGGGCCAGTCATCAACACATGGGCCTGCAGGCCCTGGTCCTCAAACGGCCACTCAATGGTCAACACTCCGCCGCGGGTGTGCACATCCACGCACGTGTCTAACCATCCCAGCCGAATGCCCGCCACCACGGCGGCGCAGGCGCCCGTGCCGCAGGCCAGGGTCTCCCCGGCGTCTCGCTCGAACACCCGAAGCTTGACTTCCCTGCGCGACCGTACCTCCACGAAACCGGCATTGACCCGATGGGCAAAACGGGGATGCGACTCCAACAGGGGGCCGATGCCAGCGACATCAAAAGCCTGCACGTCAGCAACGCGGTGCACCGCATGTGGGTTGCCCATGGACAGCACCGCAACCTCTACAGCCAAGCCCGGTTGCAGCGGCATCGCCAGAGCCAGCGGCCACAGTTCAAATGCCCCCTGGGCACGGGATAGCAGGCCGGCGGCATCGAAGGGCACGGCCTGGAGTTCAAAAACCGGGGCGTTCATATCAACGCAAACCCGACCATCGGGCTGCAAGCGCAGCTCCAAGCGGTTGTTCATGGTCTCGACCCGAACAAGGTCGCGGTCAAGCAGCCCGTGCTCACGCACATAGCGCACGATGCAACGCGCGCCATTGCCGCAATGCTCAACTTCCCCGCCACTGGTGCCATTGAAGACGCGGTAGTAAAAATCGACGCCCTCTGTGCGGGCCCGCTCCAACACCAAGATCTGGTCAGCCCCCACGCCAAAGCGGCGATCGCCCAAGCGCTGGATGATGGACTGATCCAAAGCCAGATCGCCCCGGGTGGCATCGAGCACCACAAAGTCGTTGCCGGCCCCCTGCATCTTGGTGAAGCGCAGTTTCATAAACTGATTATCCGGCGCGATCAGTCATAGAAGGGGGCCTGACCTTCAGGTCGGGTCTTGAAACGCTTGTGCACCCACAGATATTGAGCCGGATGAGCCATAACCTGCTCCTCAATCCAGGCGTTGAGTTGACGCGTTGCCGATACATCGTCTTCGGCGCCAGGCCAATGCGTCCATGGCGGCAGGAACTTTACGATGTAGCCCCGGCCATCCGGACGCATCAGGGCCAACACCGGCTGCACCATCATGTCCAGCGACCGCGCCATCCGGGCGGGTGCCAAGAGGGTGGCCGCTTCGATGCCAAAGAACGGCACAAAAGCAGCATCCTTGAGCCCAAAGTCCATGTCCGGGAGGTTCAGAAATGCCGCACCCTGGCGCAAGTCACGCATCAGCTTGAGCGCATTGTCGTGTCGCGTGTGCACCGTGACCTTGCCAAAACGAATCCGGCCGCGACGGATGGCCTCATCAAACACCGCATTGCTCTGTTGCTGATAGAAAGCCGTGACCGCGCGGTCCTGGAACAGCTGCGTGGCCACCCCTGCCACTTCCAAAGCCAGGAAGTGCGGCACCACCCACATGAACCGGGTGCTGCTTCGCTCGGCCAAGCCCACATCGCCTTGCACCTCAATCAGCCGCCGCAGACGGTCCGGCGAAGCCCACCACAGCACGCCCCGCTCCAACAGGCTGCGCCCCAGGTATTCGAAGTGCTCACGCACCAAGGCCTGTTGCTGCGGCGCAGTCAGCTCGGGTAAACAGCGCTGCACATTGCGCAAGGCCACCCGGCGGCGCGAGTGTGCCAGCACGTGCAGCAGCCGCCCCAGGCTGCGGCCCAGCGCAGCCAACAGCGGCAAGGGCAGCAGGTGTAGTGCCCACAGCAGGACCATCGCAGCCTGAGCACCCCAACGGCCTATCCATGTCTGGATATGGCGCTCGCTCATTCAGAACCACCCGGTACTGGCAACGGGGCCGAGCGCGGTTGCTTGTATCGGTGATAGCCCCACAGATACTGCTCGGGTGCGCGCTCAATCATGGCCTGCATCAGGGCGTTGATCGATTCGGGGCTGTAGTCAGTCAGGGCCGGCAGCAGATCCTGCGGCCGCATTACCTCCATAACCCAGCCACGCCCCTGGGGCTGCCGCTGGGCCCACATCAACAAGACCTGCGCGCCCGTCTGCTCCTGCAGTCGAGAAGCCAGCGTCATCGTGTAGGCGGGCTCTCCGAAGAACGGCGCCCACACGCCCATGCCCTGCGGTGGCACCTGGTCGGGCAGCAAGCCCACGGTCTCGCCCCGGCGCAGGGCGCGAATCATTTGCCGCACCCCCGACAGCGTGGCCGGGGCGGTCGACAGGCCTGGGCGTTGTCGATTGGCCTCCTCGACTTGCCGCAGCCAGGCCTGGCGAGCCGGACGGTACAGTGCGGTCATCGGGGCTCGATGACCAAAACGATGGGCATAGGCTTGTGCGCAGACCTCAAAGCTGCCCAGGTGGGGTGTCAACAAAATCAAGCCGCCGTTTTGTTCCAAGGCGGCGTCCAGGGCCTCCTGGCCCTGCCAACGCACCCAGCCTTGCACCGGCCGGCTTGGCGGGTTCAGCCATAGCCAGGGCAACTCTGCCACCATGCGCCCGGCGTGCGCCACCGACGCGCGGCGCACATCCCCAGCCAAGCCCGCCCGCTGGGCATTGGCCCGCAAACGGCTGCGGTAGGCTGACGAGCCGGCGTAGGTCAACCACCCCAGCACCGCGCCCACGCCATGCAATAGCCACAAGGGCCATCGGGCAAGCCAGTGCAACAAGGCGGTCATGTTTCTTATACTAGGCCAATCGCCGAGTTATTGAACTACTTGCGGGGCGATCCACAAATTCTGCTAAAGCGTTCGCCGCTCGCTTCCACTGCTCGGCAACGCGTCCGACAACCCCACACAAGGAGTGTAAGCAAGTGGCCAACGACTACCTCTTCACCTCGGAATCGGTCTCTGAGGGTCACCCAGACAAGGTCGCCGATCAAGTCTCCGACGCCATCCTTGACGCCATCTTTGCGCAAGACCCACGCTCACGCGTGGCTGCAGAAACTCTGTGCAACACCGGCTTGGTGGTGCTGGCTGGGGAAATCACTACCAATGCTCACGTCGACTACATCCAGGTGGCGCGGGATACGATCAAGCGTATTGGCTACGACAACACCGAGTACGGCATCGACTACAAGGGCTGCGCCGTCATGGTTTGCTACGACAAGCAGAGCAACGACATCGCCCAGGGCGTCGACCACGCGTCAGACGACCACCTCAACACGGGCGCCGGCGATCAAGGTTTGATGTTCGGCTACGCGTGCAGTGAAACGCCGGAGTTGATGCCTGCGCCCATCTATTACGCTCACCGCCTGGTCGAACGCCAGGCCCAGTTGCGTAAAGACGGCCGCTTACCCTTCCTGCGCCCCGATGCCAAGAGCCAGGTCACCATGCGCTATGTCGACGGCAAACCCCACAGCATCGACACCGTCGTGCTGTCCAGCCAGCACGCGCCGGAAATGAGCGATGGCTCCAAGATGAAGCCCACTTTTATCGAGGCCGTGATCGAAGAGGTCATCAAGCCGGTGCTGCCCAAGGAATGGCTGCAAGACACCAAGTATCTGATCAACCCCACCGGCCGCTTCGTCATTGGTGGCCCTCAGGGCGATTGTGGCCTCACCGGCCGCAAGATCATCGTTGACACCTATGGCGGCGCCTGCCCGCACGGTGGTGGCGCCTTTTCAGGCAAAGACCCCTCCAAGGTCGACCGCAGCGCTGCCTATGCTGCACGCTACGTAGCCAAGAACGTGGTGGCCGCAGGCCTGGCCAAGCAATGCCAGGTGCAGGTGGCCTATGCCATTGGCGTGGCCCGTCCGATGAACGTGACCGTGTACACCGAAGGCACCGGTGTGGTTTCCGACGAGAAGATCGCCGCCCTGGTCAATGCGCACTTCGACCTGCGGCCCAAAGGCATCATCCAGATGCTGGACCTTCTGCGCCCGATCTACTCCAAGACGGCCGCTTATGGCCACTTCGGGCGCGAAGAACCCGAGTTCACCTGGGAGCGGACGGACAAAGCACAGGCGCTTCGGGCTGCCGCGGGGCTGTAAGGCCAAGGGCTTCAGGGCTTAGGGCTTAGGGCTTAGGGCTAGGTATCGTTGCGCGGGCGATGCTCACGTCGGCTCAGCGAATGTGAGCAGAGGCCGGCGGAAGGTGGGCGCCACACGGCAGCGCCAGCGTCATATGGCTGCCAGACTTGCGCCGCTTCAAGCCAAGGCGCGCTGCCGGCTGGCCAGCCAGGCCCCAAAGCCCAGGACTGCTGCGCTGACTACGAACCCGCGTTGAAGGCCCCCCGGCCCGTCTGCAACCAAGCCCACCAGTACCGGCCCAACCATTTGGCCGGCCGCAAAGATGATGGTGAAGGCAGCAATGCCCGAGGCCCAAGCCGCCTTGGTGCAGTTGTGTCGGACCAAGGCGGTGGTCGACGCCACCACCGACAAGAAGACGCTGCCAAACAGTGCCCCCGATGCGAACACCGCCACGGGGTGCGATGACAACACGGGCAGCACAGTGGCTAGGGCCAGCAGTGCATTCAGGGTCGCCATGGGCCGCCCGCCCTTGTGCTTTTGAAGCAAGCCCGCCCACAACCAAGACGAGGCCACCACGCCCAAGCCCAGCACCACATAGAAAGCCGTCACCAGGGGCGCGCCCAGGCCCTGTTCATGAAGCAGCGTGATGATGAAGGTCATGTAGCCGATGTAACCCAAACCAAAGCACAAATAGCCCAATAAACCGAAGAGCAGTCCCGTCAGCGGGGCCGCCCCGCGCTGCTCAGCAGGCATTGGTGGCAAGCGCAGTCCACGGGTCATGGCCAGCATGCCCAGATGTGCCAGCACCGCCAAGCCCGCCAGCCCTATCCATGCGCGCTGCCAGTCGGCCAGCGTTAGTGGCAGCAGGGCCAAAGCGCCATCCCAGGCAGCACCCACCTGCGACGACATGGTCAAGGGCACCGTTAGCGCACAGGCCGCAATACCCACCCCCGTGCCACCGTAATAGATGCCCAGAATCAGGCCCAGGCGCTGCTGCCCGCCGTGCTGCTGGGCCAGGGAAGCAGCCAATAGCCCCCCCCCTGCGAAGCTGGCCGCACTGGCCACACCGCTGGCAAATCGCAGCACAAACAGGGCCTCGTCTGAACGCACCAAGCCGTGCAGCAGCAAAGTGACGCAGGCCCCAACGCCACCAGCCACCACCACGGAGCGACCATCAAATCGTGCCTGCCAACGCGGCAACAGCAGCGCCCCGACCAGGTATCCGGCGGCATTGACCGTGTTCAAGGCGCCCGAGGTGGCGTAGCTCCACTGTAGGTCTGAGCGCATGGCCGGCAGCAGCAGCGCATACGCGAAACGCGCCAGCCCAAGGGAAATCGCTGAAGCCAAGGCCAGGCCCATGGCGGTGTACAGCAGCCCCGCACCTTCCTTGGATTCCGACTTCATTGCCTCCCCTGCCCCAGGCCAGGCCCCGGCGCAACCAAGCCCTTGCGGGCCCATTTCCCCTTGCGTTCAAGTGTCGCATGCACCCTGGCCACGCAAAGATGGGGTCTCGGTTAAACTCTGGCCGCCTTCCGAGGAGCGCTGCGAGACGCCCGTTGAGTTCAACCGGTGACGTCCCAGGCTCGGAACCGTGTCCAACCGCGCTCACCCTGCTTCGGCCCTCTTTGGGGCGTGCATGGCGAGCGAATTCCCTTCGACTCCCCTTGTGCTCGTCTCGCAACGGCGGCATGAAGCAGGCTCCAACTTTCTTTCTTCGGAGCAATGAGTCATGAACGCCGTCGTCAAACCCCTGAAGGACCAAGACTACGTGGTCGCCGACCTGTCCCTGGCCGAGTGGGGCCGCAAAGAGATCAAGGTCGCGGAAACCGAGATGCCTGGCCTGATGGCCATTCGGGAAGAGTTCGCCAAGGCACAACCGCTCAAGGGTGCGCGCATCACCGGCTCGCTGCACATGACCATTCAAACGGCCGTGCTGGTGGAAACGCTACAGGCCCTGGGTGCCGACGTACGCTGGGCATCTTGCAACATCTTTTCCACCCAAGACCACGCCGCTGCAGCCCTGGTCGTCAGCGGCACGCCGGTGTTTGCCTACAAGGGCGAAACCCTCAACGACTATTGGGACTACACCCATCACATCTTCGAGTTCGGCCCCAAAGGCTCGGCCCATGAAGGTCCGAACATGATCCTGGATGATGGCGGCGACGCTACGCTGCTGATGCACCTGGGCCAGCGGGCCGAGAAAGACCCCTCGGTGATCGCCAACCCCGGCAGCGAAGAAGAGACTTGCCTGTTCAATTCGATCAGGGCCAAGCTTGCACAAGACCCCACCTGGTACACCCGCAAGGCCGCACAAATCATTGGTGTAACCGAGGAAACCACCACCGGCGTGCTGCGTTTGAACGAAATGAGCGTCAAAGGCACCTTGCAATTCCGCGCCATCAACGTCAACGACAGTGTCACCAAGAGCAAGTTCGATAACCTCTATGGCTGCCGCGAGTCGCTGGTGGATGCCATCAAGCGCGCCACCGACGTGATGATTGCGGGCAAGGTGGCGGTGGTGGCCGGCTACGGCGATGTGGGCAAGGGCTCTGCGCAGGCTCTGCGCGCCCTTAGCGCCCAGGTATGGATCACCGAAATCGATCCCATCAACGCGCTGCAGGCCGCCATGGAAGGCTACAAGGTTGTCACCATGGAATACGCCGCCGACAAGGCCGATATCTTTGTCTCAGCCACGGGCAATAAGGACGTGATCCGCTACGAGCACATGGCCGTCATGAAAGACGAGGCCATCGTCTGCAACATCGGCCACTTCGACAACGAGATTGACGTGGTGTCCTTGGAAAAGCTGCAGTGGGACGAGATCAAGCCGCAAGTTGACCATGTCATCTTCCCTGATGGCAAAAAGATCACCTTGCTGGCCAAGGGCCGACTGGTGAACCTGGGCTGCGCCACCGGACACCCCAGCTTTGTGATGTCGTCCTCCTTCGCCAACCAGACCATTGCCCAAATCGAGCTCTTCACCAAGAAAGAACGCTACGAAAGCGGCAAGGTTTATGTGCTGCCTAAGCATCTGGATGAAAAGGTGGCACGCTTGCACCTGAAGAAGGTGGGCGCCATGCTCACCGAACTCAGCGACGAGCAGGCAGCGTACATCGGCGTTAGGAAGGAAGGCCCGTACAAGGCCGATACCTACCGCTATTGATCGCCCATCGGCACCGGTCGCGGGTCTCTTGCCTGATGCCGGTGCTGGTCCGCCGCATGCGAGCCGACCTGCTGCTGCTTGAAAAGGGCCTGGCCCCGAGCCGGTCTGCTGCTGCTCGGCTCATTGAGCGTGGGGCGGTGCGCTGGCGCCAGGCCTCACGGGCTTGGCAAACGCCGCGCAAGGCTGGTGAAGACCTGCCCGCCGGGTGCGAACTGCAGGTCACCGACGATGCTGAACTGCGCTGGGCCTCCCGGGCAGGTTTGAAGCTCGAGGGGGCGCTGGCGGCATTGCAAATGGACGTACAGGGCGTCACCGCCTTGGATGTGGGGCAAAGCACAGGGGGCTTCACCGATGTCCTGCTGGCTCAGGGTGCCCTGCGGGTGGTGGGGGTCGATGTGGGCCACGGACAGTTGCTGCCTCGACTCAGGGCTGACCCCCGCGTGGTGGCCTTCGAGGGCGTGAATGCCAAAAGCCTGCGGGCCGCGCAGCTGGGCGATCACCTGCCCCCCCATGGCTTTGACCTCATCGTGGGGGATGTGTCCTTCATTTCGCAAACCCTGGTGTGGCCTGCCTTGGTACCGCTGATGGCCCCAAATAGCCACCTGATCATGCTGGTCAAGCCTCCGTTCGAAATGCAAGCAAAACACATCGGCAAAGGCGGCCTGGTCAAAGCTGGTGCACCTGTACACGAAGTCGAGCTGCGCCTGCGCAGAGTGGCCAACACCCTGGGCCTGACGGTTTCGGCTTGGCTGCCCAGCGCCATCACTGGAGGCGACGGTAACGCCGAATACTTCATCGTGCTGCAAGCTGCCGCAGCGAATACGTCCCGTACCAACCGGACCAAGATTCCCGCATGACTGCCACCACCCCCATCGGCCTGCCGCTTAGCCTGGAGTTTTTCCCCCCAAAAACCGAGGAGGGAGTGGCCAAACTGGCTGCCGTGCGGCGGCAGCTCTACGCCCTCAAACCCGAGTTCTGCTCGGTCACCTATGGTGCCGGCGGCTCTACCCAGGACGGCACGCTGCAAGCAGTCCAGGCCATCCTGAGCGAAGGCCAGGCCGCCGCCCCGCACTTCAGCTGCATCGGTGCCAGCCGCAGTTCCATCCGCGACAAGCTCGCTCAGTTCAAGGCCGGCGGCATCCAGCGTCTTGTGGCCCTTCGCGGCGACCTGCCCAGCGGCTACGGAGGCTTCGGTGAGTTTCGCTATGCCAGCGACTTGGTGGCCTTCGTCCGCGAAGAAACGGGAAACCATTTCCACATTGAGGTGGGCGCCTACCCCGAGATGCATCCGCAGGCCCGCTCACCGCAAGAAGATCTCAAGGCCTTCGTCACCAAGGTGAAGGCTGGGGCAGATTCGGCCATCACCCAGATGTTCTTCAACAGCGACGCCTACTTCCGCTTCGTGGACGAGGCCTATGCGCAGGGCGTGGACATTCCCATCGTGCCGGGCATCATGCCCATCACCAACAGCAGCAGCATCATTCGCTTCGCCGACAACTGTGGCGCCGAAATCCCGCGCTGGATGCGCCTGCGTCTGCAGTCCTTTGGTGACGACACGGCCAGCATCAAGGCCTTTGGGCTTGAGGTCATCACCGATCTGTGCGACCAGCTGCGCACCGCGGGTGTTCCCGCGCTGCACTTCTACACCATGAACCAGTCCACTGCGGTGATGGACATCTGCTCGCGCTTGGGCGGCCGTTAAGGGCTCAGGCGGGCAGCTTCAAGTTGGCCGTTGCCAAGCCACGCCTTCTTCGGTGAGGATCACATCCAACGGCACGTCATGAGGCTCGGGTTGTAACCACGGCACATGCCCGTGTGCATAGGCCAAGCCCACGGTCACCGGCTTGGGGCGCAGTTCTGCCAGGGTGCGGTCGTAAAACCCCCCGCCGTAGCCCAGACGAAACCCTCGAGGCCCATAACCCACGCAGGGCACCAACAACAGTTGAGGCTCAAACTGCGGCGTGTCCTTAGGCTTGGGAATGCCGTAGGAATCTTCTTCCATGGGGCATCCCGGCCACCAGGCATGAAAGCGCAGTTGCTTATGCTCACGCAGGATCACCGGCAAGCACAAGATGCGCTGGCCATTGGCCTCGGCCCAGCGATAGAGCGATGGCAAGGCGTCGAACTCACCCTTGATCGGCCAATACGCGCCGATGGTCATTTCGCTGCGACCTACGAGCCATACCTGTAGAACCTCCTGCAGTTGCTCGGCGCGCAGCAGGCGGTCCACCATGGTTTGGCGTTCCACCTGCAACTGGCGGCGCAGCAACGACTTGTCACGGGTAGGGTCGAGATTGAAATCCATTGGCCAGTCACCCGGTTCCTCGTGCAAACTTGTGCACCATGCCGCAACGAACCATGCAGCCCCTGTGCTGGAAGCTTGCCATGAATCCAGACCATCCCCGCTTTGCGGCGCTGGCAGCGGCAGCCCTTATCCTCGGATTGTCGGTGATGTGGCCGGGCGCTGCGCCGGCGCAAGCCCAGGCGGCACAGGCTGCAGAGCCCGCTGCTGGCTTTCCCAGCCAAGACGTGCTGATCCAGGAAGCCCGTGAGGCTGTCAAACGGCGCGACAAAGTGCGCCTGGAGTCCCTGCGCGACACCGCCCAGCTCAGATCCCACCCTCTGGCCTCCTGGGTCGACTACTGGCACCTGGGCCTGCGCTTGGGAGAAGTAGGCACCGCAGAAGTGGAGCGCTTCTACCAGCGGTGGCCCGGCAGCTATGTGGAAGACCGACTGCGTAACGACTGGCTGCTTGAGCTGGGTCACCGCCGCGCCTGGGCAGATTTCGCACAAGACATGCCGCGTTTCAAGATGAACGATGACCGAGAGGTCAGTTGCTACGCCTTGGTGGCCGAGCATGAACTTGGCCGCGCGCAGGCCGATCTGGCAGAGCGTGCGCTGGCCGCCTGGCTTGCCCAACGCGAAGCCGACAAGGGCTGTGCCCTGTTGGGTCGAACCCTGGTGCAGGCCAAAGTATTGGGCGCTGAGGCGGCCTGGCGCAAACTGCAGATGGCCATTGAAACCAACCGCCACAAGGTGGCCAGACAGACCGCTGAGGCCCTGGGTGCGCCGGTCCAAAGGGCCATCAACGAGATCACCGACAACGCGGCCAAGGCACTCGACGCAAAGCGCGCCTGGCCTGCTGCGCACTCTGGTGCATTGGCCGCGCTGGCGCTGGCGCGCCGCGCGCAAGATGCACCCGAAGACGCCGCCAAGCGTCTGGAGGAGCGCTGGGCGCGCCAAATGTCTGCCCAGTGGCAAGCCTGGTCGTGGGCCCAGATTGGGCGGCAGGCCGGCTTCAAGGGCCAGGCCCAGGCTGCACAGTACTATAGAAAGGCCTGGGAGGCGGCTGACCGAGCCGACAAGCCAGTGGCCTGGTCTGACGAAACCTTAGCCTGGGGCGTGCGCAGTTCACTTCGCGCAGCCGATGCCCTGTCCACCCGCTTGATCCTGCGTTCGGTGGACGCCATGAGCGAACGCGAGCAGAAAGAGCCGGCCTGGCAGTTCTGGCGAGCGCGCGCCTTGATGCAGACCGCACGCAGCGGGCCCGAAGGACAAGCCCAGCGAGAAGAAGCCCAAGAAGCCCTGCAGCGCTTGGCCTCCCCCTTGCATTTCTACGGCAAGCTGGCGCTGGAAGAATTGGGGCAGCCCCTGAGCCTGCCGCCCAAGCCCGGCCGGCCGATCGCCTCAGAACGCGAAGCGGCTGTGCAGCACCCGGGCTTGACCCGCGCCTTTCGCCTGTTGGCGCTGGGCCTGCGCAGCGAGGGGGTGCGCGAGTGGAACTTCAGCTTGCGTGGTATGAGTGACCGCGAACTCTTGGCCGCCGCCCAACGCGCCTGCGAACGCGAGGTGTGGGACCGTTGCATCAACACCAGTGACCGTACCCGCCAAGAGATTGACCTTGAACAGCGCTTTCCCACTCCCTTTCGCCGAGATGTGCTGGCCAAGACCAGCGAGATCGGTGTGGACCCTGCTTATGTCTACGGCCTAATCCGCCAAGAGTCGCGCTTCATCACCGACGCCCGCTCGCATGTAGGCGCATCGGGTCTGATGCAGGTCATGCCGGCCACGGCGAAGTGGACCGCCAAGCGCATCGGTCTGCCCTTCAAGCCTGAAATGATCAACGACCGCGATGCCAATCTGCGCATCGGCACAGCCTACCTGAAGATCGTGCTCGACGACTTTGGCGGTTCACAGCTCATGGCGGCAGCCGCCTATAACGCTGGCCCCAGCCGACCGCGGCGGTGGCGTGAAGGCCCCGCCATCGAAGCGGCAGCCTGGGCGGAATCGATCCCTTTTAACGAAACCCGCGACTATGTGAAGAAGGTGCTGTCCAATGCCACGTTGTACGCAGCGATCTTGGGCCAGGCCAACGCCTCGCTCAAGGCACGCTTGGGCAGCAGCATTGGCCCACGTGAGGCCAGCGCACCCCATCCCGATCGAGACATCCCTTAAGGCCTGAGGCCCCAGCACACACCTCATCATGACCCTATTGACATCTCATAGCCTACCGACACACGCCGGGCCTGCCAGTGCGGGACCTCGGCGCGTACTGGTTCTTGGGGGTAGCGGCTTTGTGGGGCAGTCGTTTTGTGAGCGATGGACACGCCTCCTGCCCAGCGGCAGCACCCTCCTGGTGCCTACTCGCCGGCTGGCACATGCACAAGCCATTCGCCACTTGCCCGGTGTGGTGGTGGTGCAAGCTGATGTGCACGAAGCCTCTGCTTTACCTGGGCTCGTCCAAGGTTGCGACGCAGTGGTGAACTTGGTGGCCATCTTGCAAGGCTCAGCCGCTGCGTTTGAACACGTACACGTGAAGCTGCCCACCCAATTGGTAGCCGCCTGCCAGGCCGCTGGCGTGAAGCGGCTGGTGCATGTCAGCGCCTTGGGAACAAGCCCACAGGCGCCTTCCCACTACCTGCGCAGCAAAGCCGCCGGGGAAGCGGCGCTGGCGCCTATGGGACAGGCGCTCTGCATCTTGCGGCCTTCGGTGATCTTTGGTGCCCGTGACCGTTTTCTCAATACCTTTGCACGCCTGCAAGCCATGGCGCCGGTGGTGCCGCTGGCCGGTGCCTCCTCAATCTTCCAACCGGTTTGGGTGGAAGACGTGGCGCAGGCACTGGTACACAGCTTGATCAAGCCGGGTCAAACACCCAGCCTGTTGGAGTGCGCTGGCCCTGAGGTGTACACCCTGGCCGATTTGGTGCGCTTGGCCGGCCAGTGGAGCGGCCATGCACGCCCTATCCTGCCACTGCCCGGTCCACTGGCCACGCTGCAGGCCCTGGCCATGGAAGCCCTGCCTGGGGAGCCCTTGATGTCGCGCGACAACCTGGCTTCGTTGCAGGTGCCCAACGTGGCCAGCGGTACGCTGCCGGGCCTGTCGGCAATCGGCATCACGCCCGCCTCACTTCAGGCCATTGGGCCGACTTACCTGCGCGCGGGCCAGGGGTGTGCCGCCATGGACGCGCTGCGCAGCCGTGCCGGGCGCCGCTGAGGGCCAAGAAGCCACCATGCCACGACGTCCAAGCGAAGCTTCTGGCCGCGCGTGGCGCTTGTATCTGGTGGGTGGTGCGGTGCGCGACCGCCTGATGGGCCGGCCGCCGGGCGACCGCGACTGGGTGGCCGTGGGCGCGCAGGCCGAAGACCTTGCCCGTGACGGCTACGTACCCGTGGGCCGCGATTTCCCGGTCTTCCTGCATCCACAGACCCGAGAAGAAGTAGCCCTGGCACGCACCGAACGCAAGACCTCGAGCGGCTACCACGGCTTCGAATTTCAGGCCGATCCATCGGTCACCCTCGAGGAAGACTTGAAGCGTCGAGACCTCACCATCAACGCCATTGCTCAAGGCGAGGATGGCTCACTCATCGACCCCTGCGGTGGGCAGGCTGACCTTCGGGCCAAGACCCTGCGCCATGTCAGTCCGGCCTTCGCCGAAGACCCGGTGCGCATCCTTCGGCTGGCTCGATTTGCCGCTCGCTGGCCCGACTTTTCTGTGGCCCCTGAAACCCTGGCGCTGTGCCGCGACATGGTGCAAGCCGGTGAAGTCAACGCCCTGGTGGCCGAGCGCGTGTGGCAAGAGCTCTCGCGCGGCCTGATGGAGGTACAGCCCAGCCGCATGCTCGATCTGCTGCGCGCGTGCGGGGCCTTGCAGCGCTTGCTGCCCGAGGTAGACCGGCTTTGGGGTGTGCCCCAACCTGCCGAGCACCATCCTGAAATCGATACCGGCGTGCACCTGATGATGGTGCTGGACGCCACCGCCCAAGCCCACGCCCCGCTTGCGGTTCGCTTTGCCGCCCTGTGCCACGACTTGGGCAAGGGCAGCACCCCCAAGTCACAGTGGCCGCGCCACATCGGCCACGAGAGCCGCAGCGTTCAGCTGCTGCAGGCGCTGTGCCAACGCTGGCGCGTACCGCAGGACTGCCGTGAAATGGCCGAAGTGGTGGCGCGTGAACATGTGCATATCCACGCCAGCTTAGGGCTCTCAGCAGCGGCCATGGTGCGATTGCTAGATCGGCTGGACGCCTGGCGCCGACCAGGTCGACTGGGCGGCATTGTGCAAGCCTGCGAGTGCGATGCGCGCGGCCGACTGGGTCGCCAGGAACACGACTACCCGCAGGCCCGCCGGCTGCTTCAGGCCCATGCCGTTGGTCTGGCTGTGGACACCGCTGCCGTGGCTCAGGCTGCAGCCGCCGACGGACTGCGCGGCCCGGCCATCGGGCAGCGTATCCAGCAAGCCCGCGTTCGGGCGCTCCAGGAACTGGCCTGGGCCTGAAACCTTCAGAACACCTTCATCAGCAGCGACACCACGAAGCTCAACACCAAGGTTGAGGCCACAGGCAGGTACCACTCGCGGCCAAACAAGCGAAACCGGAAGTCGCCGGGCAGCTGGCCCAAACCCAATCGGTGCAGCAGGGGTTGGGCCCAGCTGAACAAGACCAAGGCCAACAACATCACCAGTGCCCAGCGCAGCATTTTCAGTCCTTCAATGGCCTACAGCGTGTGAGAGCGGTCGCCCACGGCAAACCCCAAGGCCTCAAAACCGGCGCCCACGGCCAACCCCAAAACCTTGAACAGCTCACCCATTTCGTGCTCGGTCATCAGCTTGGCGGCATGCGCTCGCTCGGGCAAGGTGGCCTGTGCCATCAACTCCACCAGACCACAGTTCACCAAAAATCGCGCCTGTGAGGTGTAGCCCAATACCCTGAGGCCCGCCTCTTGAGCCGCCAAGGCCACACCGGTGAAGTTCACATGGGCAGTGATGTCTTTCAAACCGACGTCTACCAGGGGGTTGGCATCGGCGCGGTGGGCGCGGTGGCACATTAGGGTACCGCCGACGCGCTGCGGGTGGTAGTACTCATGCTCGGGAAAGCCATAGTCGATGAAGAAGGCCGCGCCACGCAACAAGCGCTGGGCCAGGGTGCGCATAAAGGCCTCGGCTTGCGGGTGGATCTCCACCACCGTACCCGGCATAAAGCGCGCCGGCCAGTCCGACACCTTATCCTGGTTGGCCAATGGATAGCCTCCGCCAATGGGCGGGCGGCGATCGGTGGTCCGGTCCTGCCAAGTGAAGGCCGCCTGGGGTTCATCCCATGCCACCCCCCGTTCGGCCCATTGCTGACCGTCCCAGCGCAACAGCGTCACCGGTAGCGCGTCGAGCATCTCGTTGGCCACCACCACTGCCTCCAGGGTTTGCGGCCAAGCGTCCAGCCAGCGCACCCGGCTGCCAAAGCGTTCCAGTCGCTGGGCCTGGCGCTGGCGCAAGGTGCCGCTGAGGTCCACGATGTCATAGCGCTGCACCGCATCACCCAAACCCTGCAGCAGCTGCTCCGCCAAGGCCCCTGAACCGGCGCCAAACTCACACACCACATCGGTGTCCGTGGCTTGCAGTGCCTGTTGCAGCTGTGCTGCCAGCGCTTGGCCGAACATCGGGGACAACTCCGGTGCGGTGACAAAGTCACTGCCGTCCCTTGGCATCCGGCCAAAGGGCAGGTGAGCGCCGCTGTAGTACCCCAGACCGGGCGTGTATAGCGCCGCCGACATGAAGCGCTCAAAAGGCCACCATCCACCGTCTCGGACCATGGCCTTTCGGATGCGCATCGCCAAGGGGCCGGGCCCAAGCATCGATAATTCGTCAATGGCCGCTGGTACGGGCGGGGTTGGCATGGGCGCGATTGTAGAAAGGCCCGAGCCGTGCTCCGTTCCAGGTCCGCACCCAGCAGCCCCGCGCCACACATTCCAGCCCATGAACACTGCTGCAGACTCAACACCCCAACGCCCAGTGGCCCTGGTCACAGGGTCTGCGCGGCGCCTCGGGCGCGCCATCGCATTGGAATTGGCCGGGCAAGGCTGGGCCTTGGCACTGCATCACCGCCAGTCTGAAGCCGACATCCAAGCACTGGCCACCGAACTGCGAGCCCAAGGTACCCCGGTGCAGGTGCTGCAAGCCGACTTGGCCGAAGAAGCGCAAGCCCGAAACCTGGCTGCCGCAGTGGTCCGCGCCTTCGGCCGCTGGGATGCGGTGGTGAACAATGCCTCGCTCTTCGAATACGACGATGCGGGCTCCTTCAGCTACCAGACCCTCACGCGACATCTGTTGGCCAACACTGCCGCGCCGGTGGTGGTGGCCCAGCGCCTGCACGCCCACTTGCAATCACGCCCAGGCGCGCAGGGCTGCGTGGTAAATCTGATGGACCAGAAACTCTGGAACCCTAACCCCGACTACTTCTCCTACACGCTGTCCAAAGCGGCACTCGAATCGGCCAACACCCTGCTGGCGCAAGCCCTAGCCCCAACCGTGCGGGTGTGCGGCGTGGCACCAGGCGTCACCTTGGTATCAGGCCCCATGAGCGAAGCCGGTTTCAGCCAGGCCCACACCATGACCCCACTCGGGCGTTCCTCTACCCCACAAGATATTGCGCAAGCCGTGGCCTTTTTGCTGCGTGCACCCGCCATCACCGGGACCACCGTGCTCGTTGATGGAGGGCAGCATCTGCGGGCGCAGTCGCGCGATGTGCTGTTCCTCACCCCCCAAACCGGTTCCCGATAAGACGCGTCCATGCACACCCTGCTGTCCCACCCCGCACTCATGAATTGCCGGCGCCTGTTTCTGCGTAACCATGAGGTGTGGATCAACATCGGTGTGCACGACTTCGAAAAGCGCGGCGAACAACGTGTGCTGATCAACGTGGAGTTGTATGTGCCACTGGCCTTGAGCACCCCTCAGGCCGACAAGCTCGACGAGGTGGTCGACTACGACTTCATCCGCCGCTCGATCACACAGCGGGTGTCAAAGGGCCACATCCACTTGCAAGAGACCCTGGTCGACGAAGTGCTGCAATTGATGCTGGCGCATCCGCAGGTGCGCGCCGCACGGGTCAGCACCGAAAAGCCCGATGTCTACCCCGATTGCGATGCAGTGGGCGTGGAAGTCTTCGGTATGAAGGACACCAGTTGAGCAGCCCCAACGCCGCAGCAGCCAAGGCCAATTACGAGGCCAACAAGCTCAGCAAGCGCCTGCATCGGCAGGTGGGCCAGGCCATCGCCGACTTCAATATGATTGAGCCCGGTGACAAGGTCATGGTGTGCCTGTCGGGCGGCAAAGACAGCTACGCTTTGCTCGACATCTTGAGGAACCTGCACCAACGGGCGCCCATTGCGTTCGACCTGGTCGCCGTCAACCTCGACCAAAAACAGCCCGGATTTCCCGAGCATGTGTTGCCCGAGTACCTGGCCACGGTTGGCGTGCCCTTCCACATCGAAAACCAGGACACCTACTCCATCGTCAAGCGGCTGATACCCGAAGGTAAAACCCTGTGCAGCTTGTGCTCTCGGCTGCGCCGAGGCATCTTGTACCGCGTGGCCGGGGAACTCGGCTGCACCAAGATTGCCCTAGGCCACCACCGCGACGACATGGTGGTCACACTGCTGATGAACATGTTCTTCGGCAGCAAGATGAAGGGCATGCCCCCGAAATTGGTCAGTGACAACGGCCAACACATCATCATCCGCCCACTGGCCTATGTGGCCGAAACCGACCTTGAACGCTGGGCACAGGTTCAGGAGTACCCCATCATTCCCTGCAGCTTGTGCGGTAGTCAGGAGAACCTGCAACGCGCACAGATCAAGGCGATGATTCGGCTCTGGGACCGACAGTATCCCGGCCGCATCGACAATATGTTCACCGCCATGGGCAGCATCGTGCCCTCGCACATGATGGACCGAAACCTTTACCCCTTCACTTCACTCAAAGCCCATGGTCAACCCGATCCGCAGGGTGACAAAGCCTTTGATGAAGACGATGATTGCGACAGCACAAAGCCCTTGGACGGGCGTGGCGCCACCATTCGGTTGCAGCCGCGCAAATAAGGAGAGGAATCATGGATAGGCGTCAACTCAGCGCGATAGCCCTTGCCGCGGCCGTGGCCGCCCTGAGCGGCTGTGCTTCCCTGAACCAAATCAGCAGCGAGGTCAGCAGCTTCGGGCAATGGCCACCCGGCCGTCCGCCCGGCAGTTACTTTATTGAACGCCTGCCCTCCCAAGCTGCACAGACCAGTGCCAACGGTACCTTGGCGCCCCTGGAGGCGGCTGCCCATGGCGCACTGCAGGCCGCAGGCTTCCGGCAGGCACCCAGCCTTGAAAAAGCCGATGTGGTGGTGCAGATCGGCGCCCGCGTGACGCGCTATGACATATCCCCCTGGGCCGACCCCCTGTGGTGGCGCTGGGGCCCGCGCTACTGGCGTGGCCCGGCCTGGACCGGTCAGCGTTTCTATGGCATGCCCCCTGGTTGGCGCACCGCACCACCGCCCGATCGCGAAGTGGCGTTGCTCTTGCGTGACCGCGCCACCAGTGTGCCCCTGTGGGAGGCGCGCGCCGTCTCTAGCGGTAACAGCACCGACGTGACGGTCTTCCAGGCCATGTTTTCAGCCGCACTGTCCGACTTCCCAAATGCCAAGCCTCAGGTCCGCGATGTCGCGGTGACCCTGCCGACCAAGCGCTGAGGCTCTGAATCCCCATGAACCTCGCCATCGTCATCATGGCTGCTGGTAAAGGCATGCGCATGCAGTCCAGTCGCCCCAAGGTGCTGCACACCTTGGCCGGCATGCCCCTCTTGGGCCATGTGATGCAGGCCTCAGCCACGTTGCAGGCGCCACACACCATTGTGATCACCGGCCACGGAGCCGACGAGGTGGAGTCCTATGTGAACGCGCAGCACCCGCAAGTGCGCTGTGTGCGCCAAATACCGCAGCAGGGAACA
This sequence comes from Betaproteobacteria bacterium, assembly GCA_016868355.1. Taxonomy (GTDB): domain Bacteria; phylum Pseudomonadota; class Gammaproteobacteria; order Burkholderiales; family Burkholderiaceae_C; genus RFTU01. Next base: position 93,010 of record VGHB01000005.1, read on the forward strand.
GGCCATGCGGTGCAGCAGGCGGTTCCCGCCCTGCCCGATGAAGGCGTAACCCTCATACTCAACGGTGATGTACCGCTGGTTCGCGGCGACACGGTCGCAGCACTCCTTCAGGCCTGCCAAGGTCAACACCTGGCCTTGCTCACCCTGGAGCTGGGTGATGCCACCGGCTATGGTCGTATCGTGCGCCGCGCCGACGGGTGCATTCAGGGCATTGTCGAACACAAGGACACCAGCGTTGAACAGCGCCGCATCCGCGAGGTCTACACCGGGGTGATGGCCGCCCCCACGCGCTGGCTCAAGCAGGCGGTGATGGGCCTGAACAACCACAATGCCCAAGGCGAGTACTACCTCACCGACGTCGTCGCCCGTGCGGTAGCCGACGGGCTGTCGGTGGTCGGCCTACAGGCAACCGATGAAATCGAAGTGCTCGGCGTCAACAGCCCTGCCCAATTGGCAGACTTGGAGCGGCGCTACCAGGCCCGGCAAGCCTGGGCTTTGATGGAGGCGGGGGTACGGCTGCGAGACCCTGCACGCTTGGACATACGCGGCCAACTGAGCTGCGAGCCCGATGTGGAAATTGACATTAACTGCATCTTCGAGGGCCGCGTGCACTTGGGGCAAGGGGTTCGGGTCAGTGCCCACTGCTTCATCCGCGACGCCGTCATTGAAGCCGGTGCCGTCATCTACCCCTACACCCACATCGATGGTCAAGGTGAGCCCGTCCGTGTGGGCCAGCGTACCCTTGTAGGGCCCTACGCGCGGCTGCGCTCCGGCGCGGACCTGGGTGCCGAGGTGCACATCGGGAACTTCGTCGAAGTCAAGAACAGCCACTTGGATGATGGCGCCAAGGCCAACCACCTGGCCTACCTGGGCGACAGCACCATAGGCAAGCGGGTGAACTTTGGCGCTGGCGGTATCACCGCCAATTTCGATGGGGCCCACAAGCACCGCACCGTCATCGAAGACGATGCCCATGTGGGCAGCAACTGCGTGTTGGTGGCCCCGGTCACCGTTGGCGCAGGCGCCACGATCGGTGCGGGCAGCACGATCGGCAAAGACGCGCCCGCCGGTCAACTCACTGTGGCCCGGGCCAAGCAAGTCAGCCTACCCGCCTGGACACGCCCCTCGAAATCCAAGTCCAAGCTCAGGCCCTAAGGGACTCGATAGGAAAGCGACCTCGCCCTCGGCGACCCGCGCTGCTAGCCTACTGGGGCTGGCTCGCGGCGGCCATGGTGTCCAGCGCCAGGCACAGGTCGTCCCAGGCCTTAGCCTTGTCTCTGGGGTTGCGCAGCAGATAGGCCGGGTGGTAGGTCACCACGACCGGCACGCCCTGGGGACCGGCCCACGGTGCATCTGTGCTACTCAAGCGGTGCACCCGCCCGCGCAGGCGCCCAATCAGCTCGTCGCTGCGCAATAGTTGCTGCGCTGCAAATCGGCCCATGGCCAGAATCAAACGAGGCTGCACCCACGCCATCTGCTGGCGCAAGACCGGCTCGCAAGCCGCCAATTCGACGGGATCCGGATTTCGGTTTTGGGGTGGCCGACACTTGACAGTGTTGGTGATGAACACCCGCTGTGCCGCCACGTCCGAAGCCGCCTGGCCCCTAGACCCCCCACGGTCAGCAGCCACCTGCAGCTCGGCGCCGCCTCGGCTCAGCCCAATGGCCGCCAACATCCGGTCAAGTAACTGTCCGGCAGCGCCGACAAAGGGCTCGCCCTGTCGGTCCTCCTGTTCACCTGGGGCCTCGCCCACTACCATCCAATGCGCCCGCGAATGCCCCACACCAAACACCGTTTGGCGCCGGGTCTTGCATAGCCCACAACGCCGACACGAGGCCACCGCCGACTGCAGGGCTTCCCAGCTGGTCTGGACTTGCCAAGCGCTTGCGTCAGGCAAGCTCAACGGCACCGGTGCGGGCCCGGCTGCGGGCCGTGGTGTTCGCGCCGGGGTGGGCGCTTCTGCCGTATTGGGCACAGCATTGGTCGCGGCCAATTCGGGGCTATCGGGCCATGCCACGCCCATCTCGCGCAGCATCGCGCATTCACGCGGGCTGAGCTTCATCGACCCTGTCCAAAGCCTGGCGCAGGTCTAGGCGCATCACCACCGCATCTTCGCGTGAACTTCGCACATTGGGGTAGTAACCGCGCCGCAAACCCGCTTCTTCAAATCCGTAGGCCTCATACAAGTGCCGAGCCGCTTTATTGCTGGCACGCACTTCCAACCACATCCACCAAAGGACACGGGGTACGGCCCAGCGCACCAAATCATCCAGCAGCATCCGTGCGTAGCCGGCACGGCGGTGCTCAGGGTGCACGGTTAAATTCAGCAGGTGCAACTCGTCCACACCCTCCATAGCCCAGCTGTACCCCAGCAGCGGCGGCTTGGCGCCCTGTGACTCCACCGCCCGCTCTCCACTGCCCCACAAGCCCTGCGCGCGGTATCCACTGGAAAGCGAGTCCACGAAGTTGCCACGGCTCCACGGAAAGGGATAAGAACACACCTCGATGGCCATGAGCTCGTCAAGGTCGGACACCTGCAGTGGGCCCAGCTCCAGGGCCAAGCGCGTTGAAAGCGTCATACCGCCCCGCCTTGCCCTTCCAGCGGCTGCGCGGTCAGGGCGCGAGCACCGCTGTCTCGTTCAGCGGTGGTCAGGGCCACACGGTCGCGCACATAGCGCGGCATCACCTGAGCGGCGTCCCGATGCGCGACGCCAAGCCATGCTGCTGCCGCACAACGGCCCAGGGCGGCGCTGCGGTCCACTGCTTGAACAAGCCAACACAAGGCTTGTTCACGCAAGACAGCCCCGTGCGCGTCGGTCATGAAAGCCAGGCCAGAGCCAGCAAACAGCCAGCGCTCCTGCACAGCTGCACCGGCGCGCTCCGATGTCCAGGCCTGCAACACCTCTGCTGGCGAGCGCACCTGCGGCTTGGGGTCAAGCACCCAGCGTACACCGTCCCATCGCATCAAATCGTCATAGACCTGTCCCATACGGGCATCGACCGCCACCGCAACGGTGCACGCCTGTTGCGGTGGCAGCACGCCACCGGCCACGGCCTGTTGTCGTGCGTCGTCGGCCATGATCAACAGACTTGAGACCGGCACGGCGGGTAAATTTAAACCCAGGGCTAAACCTTGTACCGCCGCACAGGTGGCACGCAAGCCAGTAAAGGCCCCAGGGCCTTCCCCATAGGCCAAGCCATCGAGGTCACCCCAGCTCAAGCCATGCCGCGCCAACAAGGCCGCCGCCGCCGGCAGCAGGCGTTTCGAAACCAGCGGGCCACCGGGCTCCTCATGCCCATCAACGCCAGCAGCCCTGCACAAGGCCACGCACAGGCGGTCTGTCGAGGTATCCAGGGCCAGCAGCTTCATCTGGTCAGTGTAGAACAGGCCACTTCGGCGCTGGCCATGCGAATATCGGCAAATGAGCATGATGCCCTTGAGAACCTGCGCAGCCTTGCAGCGGCGGATTCTGGCCAGCACCGCCCTGTTCTTGATGGGCCTAAGCAGCCACGCCGCTGCCCCCAACATGGGACTGCCCACACCGGTCCTGCAGGCGCTGGAACGGGCCAAGGTGCCCCCTCAGGCAATGGCTGTGGTGGTGGAGGATCCCAGTGGCACACAAGCTCGGCTGCGCTGGAACAGCCAGCAGCCCATGAACCCTGCATCGGTGGTCAAGCTGGTCACCACCTTGGCAGCCTTGGAGAGCCTTGGCCCGTCCTGGGTCTGGCAAACACCGGTTTGGCTGGACGGGCCGATCGACAACCCAGGGCCCGAAGGCGTGCTGCAGGGGTCTGTACACCTCAAGGGCAGCGGCGACCCCAAACTCACCCTCGAACGCATTTGGGCCCTGCTGCAGCGCGTGCGCGCATTGGGTGTGCGTGAAATTCGAGGCGATATCGTGCTGGATCAATCGGCCTTTTGGGTACCGGCTGCGGACCCGGGCGACTTTGACGGCGAATCGCTGCGGCCATACAACGTGCAAGCCCGTGCGCTGATGCTCAACCAGCGCACGGTCACCTATCACTTTGTGCCAGACCCGGCGCGGGGGACGGCCCGCGTGTGGGCCGAGCCTGCCTTGCAGGGCGTACAAGTCGATGCGGCGGTGCCCTTGGTAGCGGGTTCTTGCAACGATTGGCGCAGCCAACTCAAGGGGCAGTTTCAAGACCCAGGCCGGGTGCGCTGGCTTGGGCGTTACCCGGCAGCCTGCGGCACAAAGCAGTGGCCCCTGGCCTATGCCGATCCGGCAAGCTACGACAGCCGCCTGCTGCAAGCCCTGTGGCTGGGCATGGGCGGGCAACTCAGCGGCACCGTTCGAGAAGGTCCCAGCCCCGCGCGGGCGCCAACATTCGAGTGGGCCTCGCCCCCCTTGTCAGATGTCGTGCGCGACATCAACAAGTTCAGCAACAACACCATGGCACAAATGCTGGCTCTAACGTGGACGGCACAGCAGATGGGCTCATCCGTAGCCGGGCCAGGTGTGCCTGATGCCCAACAGGTGCGCACCGCGCTTCAGCAATGGGCCCAAGGTCGGCTGGGAGGCGCGGGCCTGCGGCTCGAAAACGGCTCCGGGCTTAGCCGCGAGCAACGCTTGTCAGCCGATCAGGTGGCCACACTGCTGCGGCAGGCATGGGCCAGCCCCGTGTTACCCGAACTCATCGCATCGCTGGCGGTGGCCGGCGCGCCAGACGGCACGCTTGGGCGGCTGCAAACCTCCGCCGGGCGGGCCTACTTGAAAACCGGCTCGCTGCGCGATGTGGTGGCCGCCGCGGGCTACGTACTTGGGCGCAGCGGCCAACGGTGGGTTGTGGTGGTGCTCATCCACCACGACCAGGCGCAGGCTGCACGTCCCGCCCTGGAAGCCCTGGTTCAGTGGGCCATCCAAGACCAGACGCCTGCCAGGCTCAGATCCAACCCGCGGCGCGGATGGCCTGAATAACGGTGTTGCCCATCAGCTGATGGCCATACGGCGTGGGGTGGAAACTGTCGGAGAACAACCACGTCTTCCACCAACCCGCTGAACGCCCGGCTATTGCGTCCAAGGCCGCGTCGGTGCAGGTGGGGAGGGTGTAGCTGGGCAGTCCCTGGCTGTCACGGCCCGTGATCGGGCAGGCGGTATCAACCGAATTGCTCAGACCGAAGGACGAGGGCGAGTTCACCTGTTGAGCAAAGATGCCGTAGAAGTCGATGATGATGACGCGGGGGTCATTGGCCGCTAGCGTGCGCAAGCGGTCGTTGAAACCCGTGATCCAAGCGCGGATACCGCCCTGAATCTGCGCAGCCGCTGCCGCACCGGCACTGGCCGACACGCCTGCCAACACCGCGCGGAAACGCGGCGTGATGGTGACATCGGGCATGTTCAACACCACCACGTTGCGCGCACCACGAACCAGCACCTGGGTGCGGATGTCGTTGTAGAAGGTGTCCGCCAGGGCCACCATGTACGCGCCTGCGGCACGTTCGGCAAAGCCAGCGGTGGTAGGGCTTAGGCCACCCAGGGCCGATGCGCTAAGCTGTTGAGCCAGAAAGGCCTGATAGGCCGCTGCGCCGGCTGCACCGGAGCCTGCACCCAGGTAGGCGCCCACGAGGTCGGCCGCGTCGTTGCCGCCACCGTCGATCAAGACCAGGGCATTGTTGAAACGGCTGGCCGAAGCAGCAGCCATTTGGGTGCCTACCCGCAGCGGGCTGGCCGAGCCCCCCTGCGCAGCACCGGTTACAACGCGGCCGCCGCCGATGGCGTAGTTGGAGCAAGCAGCGTTGCTGCTGGCGGCAAAACCTGCACCCGTCGAGGTGTAGGCGTTGCACTGTGCCGAACCCGATGCACCCGCGGCATCAGCCACCAACTGGGTCCAAAGCGGATAGCCCTTGGGATCGCCCGCCTTTTGCACGGTAGCCTTGATGCCAAACGTTCCCACATCGGCCAGGCTGTCACCGAAGACCACCACCGAGTTGATCGACGGGCCGCTGGAGCCCCCACCGCAAGCCGCCAACAAAGCAGCCGTTGCCAATGCCATCAAGCCTGATTTGAAAAATCGCATGTCTTTGACTCCGGTCAAGAAAGTGTCACATTTACCGACGACTGTACGCAGGCCAGCCTGTGTACAGACTGAGGGCTTACCCGCTGACGGCAGCAGCGCGCTAGAACGGATTACGGATCGCGCGCGAAGCAGCAATCTGGCCCAAACGCGACTGCAGAGCCGGACCAAACAGCTTGTCCGTCGCATATCCCCAGGTGGTGGTGTCAGCGCCGGTGATCAGCGTGTCGGTACCGCAATTGGGCGGCTGCGCCGTGGGCAGGCACATGGCCGTGGACAGGTCGTTGAAGCCGTAAAAAGTGTTGAAAGGCGGCTGAATGTCGCGCACCATTTGGTCGGATGAGACCAAGCCAATGAGCCGACCGTCGTTGATGATGGTCACCCGCAATCCGGCGTTGAAGGCATCCGCGAGATCAGATAGGAACCTCGCACGTGTGATGGCACCGGTGGGTTCGGGCTTGGCCGTCGCCTGGGCTGCACCGAACGGAGCCAGGCCCAAATCGGGTGCGGTCACCAGAAGCACGGCTGGGCCTGCGCGGGCCACGCGGTTGACCTGTTGGCCCAGGGCTACACCCCGCTCTCGGGCCTCGGCCTTAAGCGCAGCCTGTGTGCGGGCCGGGTACTGCGCGTACAACTCCAGCATGTCGTTCAAGCCAAAGTAGATGGTCACCATTTGCTTGTCTGCAAAAGCACCGCCGGCCAGGGCGCGGTCAATCTGAGCGCCCACAGCCGCAGCCTTGGCCCCCACTTCGGCGTAGATCTGCGCAGTGGTTGAGGTCACCGCATTGGGGTTGCACTGGGTAAACGTCAGGCTGAAGACCAAGGCCACGTTTTGAATCCAAACCGGGTGGGTCGTGCAATCAAGGGTGGAAGTGCCCGGGGCGTAGGCGTTGACGCCGTACTTGCGGCCATCGGGCAGCAGCACGCTCAGCTCGTCGCCCAGAACCATCAGACGCTGGGGCTTGAAAGGCTCGATGGCCCCGGAAGCCCCGCCGCAACCCGCAACCACCAAGGCTGCGCCTGCGGCGCATATCCAGGCCAAAAAGCGCGTCCATCCGCGACACACCCCCGCCACAGCTAAAGAAATCATCCCTGCTCCATGTGCGTCGATCGGTGCCGACCCCGTTACGGTTGCGCCTCGGCCGCCCTGGAGGCCGCCGCTCGGCTCAGCCGGTCCCGCACGCCTTCCCATTCAGCGCCCCACGGCGGCTCCTCTACCCATATTTCACCACCGCCGCGCTGTACCAAGATGGCGTCGAGCTCGCGCAACACCGCAAAGAGCTCATGTGCCACTGCCTGTGGGCTGGCAGGCATGGAACGCCAAACCACGCCCCGTTCATGAGCGCTTGGCGGGCAAGCCTTTGAATATAGCGCCAGCGCCCCAGCAACCAAGCCTGGCTGCCTGGCCAGCGCAGAACCGCCAACCAGGCGCACAAGACAGGCCGGGGCGTAATGCGACTCCAAGGAGCCGGAAGCCCGCGGTGCTGCGGCGTCACGCTCGCCCAGGGCTTGCCCGCAGGCCGCTTCGAGGGCCTGACGGTCCACCGTGCCCGGCCGCAACAGCACCGGTCGCTCTCGGGTGCAGTCCACGATGGCCGATTCGATGCCCGCCTCACAAACACCGCCATCGAGCACCGGCAAGGCCAGACCGAACTCATGGCGAACATGCTCGGCACGGGTTGGGCTGACACGCCCAAAGCGGTTGGCACTGGGAGCAGCCAACCCGGGCACCCCCAGGGCCAGGGCGCGGTGCAGCAATGCCCGGGCCAGGGGGTGTGAGGGACAGCGCAGGCCAATGCTGTCTTGACCGCCGGCGCAGGCCGTTGCCAAGCCTGGGCGCCTGGGCACGATCACCGTCACAGGGCCTGGCCAAAAGGCTCGCATCAGGGCCCGGGCAACGCTGGGCAGCTCGCTTGCGAACACACGCGCGCCTTGTTCATCGAGCACATGAACAATCAGGGGGTGGTCGGCTGGTCGGCCTTTGGTCGCGAAGATGCGCGCAACGGCCTGGTCGTCATCAGCGCGGGCACCCAGCCCATAGACCGTTTCCGTCGGAAAGGCCACCAGGCCCGCCTGTGCCAAGATTTGGGCAGCAGAGGCCAGGTCCAGTGGTTCGATGTTGGCAGGCGTCATTGGCGACCGTGTGGCCTGGGGTCTCAGAAGCCGGGAATGCCCAGCAGCTCACAGGCCTGCAGGGCGACCGCCTGGGCTGCGCTTGCTGTGGCTGCGATCACCGTCAGGTGACCCATCTTGCGGCCCCGGCGCGCGCTGAGCTTGCCATACAGGTGCAGGTGCACACCCGGCAATGCCAGAACAGCCGACCAGGGCGGCGTACGCACGGCGCCGGCTTGGTCAAACCACACATCGCCCAGCAGGTTGAGCATCACTGCCGGCGCCAACAGGCTTGGCGGTACCAGCGGCAAGCCCGCCAGGGTTCTCACCTGCAGGTCGAATTGCGACACGTCACACGCATCGATGGTGTAGTGGCCCGAGTTGTGGGGCCGGGGGGCCATTTCGTTGGCCACCAGGCGCCCGTCCTGAAGCACGAAGAACTCGGCACACAAGACACCCACGTAGCCCATGGACTGCGCCAAGGCACGCGCAGCGGCCACAGCCTGGTGTTGAACCGCCTGCGGCACATTCGGCGCAGGTACCTGCGTCACTGCGAGGATGCCCTGGCGGTGTAGGTTTTCTTGTACCGGAAAGTTCACCATATCGCCCTGTGAACTGCGGGCCAGCACCACGCTGATTTCGTGTGCAAGCGGCAGCAAGGCCTCCAACACGCAGGCAGCCTGTTGCAGTTGCGACCATGCAGCGGCCAACTCCGTGCGGGTGTTCACCCTCACCTGTCCTTTTCCGTCGTAACCCAGACGCGCGGTCTTGAGGATCCCGGGCAAGAGGCTTTCGTCCACGGCCTGCAGCTGTTCGGCCGTGGCGATCACGGCATACGGCGCACACGGCACACCACTAAGCGTGAATTGCGCCTTCTCCATAGCCCGGTCTTGGCAGATAGCCACAGCATCGGCGCTGGGCGCAACGGGCCGCTGCGAGCCCAACGTCACCAAAGCGGCCGCCGGCACGTTTTCGAACTCGGTGGTGATGGCCGAACTGCGTTGCATCAGCTGCGCCAAGCCTTGCTCGTCCAAATAATCGGCCTGTATGTGATAAGGCGAGACCAATCCCGCTGGGCTGGTCGGGTCGGGGTCGAGTACCGCCGTGAGGTAACCCATGCGCTGGGCGGCCTGCACAAACATACGCCCCAATTGGCCCCCGCCCATCACCCCCAGCGTGGCGGGTCTGCCGTCGGCAGAGGTGGTGCCAGGCAGTACGGTGCGTCGGCTCACCTCAGCTGCTCCGTCATCGCCTGGGCCGCCTCGGTCTGACGCTGCCGGAAAGCCTCCAGCTTGGCCAAGAGGGCCGCGTTATCCTGCGCCAGCATGGCCACGGCAAACAGGGCGGCATTGGTTGCACCGGCCGCACCAATGGCGAAGGTGGCCACCGGGATGCCCTTGGGCATCTGCACGATGGAATGCAGGGAGTCGACGCCCTGCAGGTGGTGGCTGGCCACCGGTACGCCCAAAACCGGGACGGTGGTCTTGGCCGCCAGCATGCCTGGCAGATGGGCAGCGCCGCCGGCGCCCGCGATGATGGCGCGCAGCCCACGAGCGCGCGCCGATTCTGCATAGGCAAACATCTCGTCAGGCATGCGGTGGGCTGAGACCACACGGGCCTCAAAGGGTACGCCGAACTCGGCGAGAATAGCGGTGCTCTGCTGAAGGGTTTCCCAGTCGCTGCTGGAGCCCATCACCACGCCCACCACGGCACTGGCATTCGACACCGGCGTCTCCGAAAGATGGCTAAACAGCGATTTTAGGTGGGTACCATCCCTCGAGCAGGAACTTTGGCTGGCAAGCGGTGGCCCGTGCACCGCCCGGCGGCCGGCCTCATCCCCACTGGCGTGCACGCATGATCGACATTACTCTGCAGAATTTTGAAGCCGAGCTCATCCAAGGCTCGTCCGAGCAGCCCGTCCTGCTGGACATCTGGGCCCCGTGGTGCGGGCCCTGTCGGACCCTGGGCCCGATGCTGGAAAAGCTGGAAGTGGCCTATGCCGGGCGCTTCAAGCTGGCCAAACTCAACAGCGACGACCAGCCCCAAATTGCTGGCCAGCTCAGCCAGATGTTTGGCGTGCGCTCCATTCCTTTTTGCGTGATGTTCAGCCAGGGCCAGCCGGTAGACGGCTTCGTGGGTGCCTTGCCTGAATCGCAGATCCGAGAGTTCTTAGATAAGCATGTGCCCAGCGCCGATGAGTTGGAAGCGCTGGCCGAGGTGGAAGAAGCCGAAGCCCTGATGGAAGACGGCGATGCCGATGCCGCACTTGCGAAGTTGCAGGTCGCCGTGCAGGCCGATCCTCAGAACGACGCCGCCCGCTTTGAACTGATCAAGCTGATGCTGCAAGCCGGGGATGCGCAGGCCGCGCGCAGCGTGTTCGATCCGGTGGCGGGCCGCTATGGCCTGGACGCGCGCCTGGTGGCTGCAGGCCACTGGATCAGTGCGGTCGAAGCGGCCGCACAGGGGCGCAGCATCGCAGCGTTGCAGGCCGCCATCAAGGCCAACCGTCGCGACTTTGAAGCGCGTTTTGAACTGGCGCAACGTCACTTCGCCGCGGGCCGCCACACCGAAGCCATGGACGAGTTGCTCGAAATCATCATGCGCGACAAAGCCTGGAGTGAAGAACGCGCGCGCAAGACCTATGTGGCGATCCTGGAAATCATCACCAAGCCTCAGCCAAAGCCGACCGCAGCCGATACGGGGGCCCAAAAAGGTGGACTTGAGCTCACCGGCAAGGCAGCGGTGCCCAGCGGTGACCCGGTTGTCGACCAATACCGCCGCAAGCTGAGCATGGCCTTGTTCTGACAAACGGCCTGGGCGCCGGCGCCCGTGCGCGGTCGGACTCTCGGGCGGTCACGCGGTCAGGTGGTCAGGCGGTCACGCGGTCAGGCGGTCTAGGGCTTCGCGGTACTTCTGCGCAGTGCGCTGCACCACCTCGGCCGGCAGTGCCGGCGCCGGCACATGTTTGTTCCAAAGGGCCCCGTTCACCGTGGCCTGCTCCAACCAATCCCGCACGAACTGCTTGTCATAGCTCGGGGGGTTCTCGCCCACCGCATAGCTTTCAACCGGCCAGTAGCGGGATGAGTCGGGGGTGAGCACCTCGTCCATCAGGGTCAGGGTGCCGGCCTCGTCCAGGCCAAATTCAAACTTGGTGTCGGCAATGATGATGCCCTTGCCCAGGGCGTAGTCGGCAGCCTCCCGATACAAGCGGATCGACACGGCGCGTACCTGCTCAGCCAAGTCTGGGCCAATCATCCGCACCATACGCTCATAAGAGATGTTCTCGTCGTGCTCGCCGATCTCAGCCTTGGTGGCAGGGGTGAAGATGGGCTCGGGCAGCTTCTGCGCGTTGCGCAATCCCGCCGGCAAGGCCACGCCGCAAACAGCGTTGTTCTGCTGGTACTCCTTCCAGCCGCTGCCGGCAAGATAGCCGCGTACCACCGCTTCAAGCGGCAGGGGCTTGAGGCGTTTGACCAGCATCGAGCGGCCCATCACCTGAGGCTTTTCCTGGGCCTGCACCACCGACAGGGGGTCGTCGCCCGTCAGGTGGTTCGGTACCACATGGCCCAGCCGCGCAAACCAGAACAGCGCCATGCGGGTGAGCAGTTCACCCTTGCCTGGAATAGGCTCGCCCATCACCACGTCAAAAGCCGATAGCCGGTCGCTGGCAAGCATCAAGATGCGGTCGTCACCCACCGCGTAGTTGTCCCGAACCTTTCCGCGCGCCAAAAGAGGCAGTGACGTGATGGATGATTTCAGCAAAGCGGTGGATGCGGCCACAAGGTATCCAGTTGGGGTTCAGGCGGGCCCTGTTTCGCAGGCTCTAACCGTCGATTCACCCGAGTTTAGGGCGCCGGCGCCTGCGTAAACCGCATATGGCGCGCACAAAAGCGGGCCTTGCCCTGCTCTTCAAAAGTCCGATCGCTCCAGTCGCCAGGCCCCAAGCGGTGCGCGAACGCTGCGCGGAAGCGGTAGACCCAGGCCTGCTGCACTGAAGCCCTTGTGGAACCCACTGCGGTAAGGGCCGTCCGGGCTCCAGGGTCGGGGGCCGCCCCGGCGCCAGGGTCTTCAAGAACCACCTCCACCGAGACACGCTCATATTCTTCGCCCTCAAAGGCGTCCAGGCGCTGCAACTCCTGCGGCGTCACGCCCCTGTACAGCACCCCTTGCAAGGCGGGGGCCCCGCTTTGCGCAATCAAACCCGGATAGTCTTGCCCCAGCACGGGGTGCCGCATGTGGCCATTGAGCCAAGCCTTTGTTTGCTGCAAAGCAGCCACCTCGCGGCCGCACACCTGGGCCATGATGTCAGGCCACATCAGCGATCCATAGGTGAAGCAGGCTGTAGGTCCCATGGTCAAGCCGTCGGGCTTACCCATCTGCGCATCCCTCCGCGTATCAATGCAGCCGAGCCTCAGTGCACCACCTGGTTGAGTTCACCGCGCTGGTAGGCACCCGCCATGTCGTGCAAGCTGCGCCCAGCGATCTTGCCGGCCTGGCCTTCGCAGCCGAATTGCAGGTAGCGCGCCTTACACACCTGCAAGGCAGCTTCGCGTGCGGGTTTGAGCCACTCGCGGGCGTCGAACTTGTCGGGGTTCTCGGCCAGGAACTTGCGCACCGCGCCGGTCATGGCCAAGCGAATGTCGGTGTCGATGTTGATTTTGCGCACGCCGTGCTTGATGGCCTCCTGAATCTCCTCGATGGGCACGCCATAGGTTTCCTTCATCTTGCCGCCGTACTGGTTGATGATGGCCAAGAGCTCGGGGGGTACCGATGAAGAGCCATGCATCACCAGGTGGGTGTTGGGGATGCGCGTATGAATCTCCTTGACCCGGGAGATCGCCAAGATGTCTCCCGTAGGCTTGCGGCTGAATTTGTACGCTCCGTGGCTCGTGCCAATGGCGATGGCCAGGGCATCGAGCTGTGTGGCCTTGACGAAAATCGCCGCTTCCTCAGGGTCGGTCAGCATTTGGCTGTGGTCGAGCTTGCCTTGGGCGCCAATGCCGTCTTCTTCACCGGCGTCACCCGTTTCCAGGTTGCCCAGGCAGCCCAGCTCACCCTCGACCGTGACGCCCGCAGCATGGGCCATCTGCACCACCTTGCGGGTGACCTCAACGTTGTAGTCGAAGCTCGACGGCGTCTTGCCGTCTTCCATCAAAGAGCCGTCCATCATCACCGAGCCGAAGCCCAAGTCGATGGCTCCCTGGCACACCTTGGGGCTGGTGCCGTGGTCTTGGTGCATCACCAAGGGAATGTGCGGGTACGCCTCTACCGCAGCCTGGATGAGGTGCTTGATGAAGCTTTCGCCGGCGTACTTGCGTGCACCGGCACTGGCCTGCAGGATCACCGGCGCGCCCACCTCGGCAGCGGCCGACATCACGGCCTGCACCTGCTCCAGGTTGTTCACATTAAAGGCCGGAATCCCATAGCCGTTTGCAGCGGCGTGGTCCAGCAGTTGGCGCATGGAAACGAGTGGCATGGTGATCCCCGAGTTGAACGCAGAAAGCGTGGTGTAGTCGTGATGTAAGTCGCGGCATTTTAGGGATCACCAGGCTTCAAATCGCTGACAGGGGGCGTTCCCAAAGCCCACGCCATTCTTAGCCACCCACGCGCGCAACCTTGAGCATATTGGTACCGCCCGGGTGGCCCATGGGCTCGCCACAGGTGATGGCATAGGTGTCGCCTGGCTTCAGAACACCCCGTTTCACCAGCAACTGCTCGGCGTGCGCCAGGGCGGCATCCCGGTCAGCCAGATACGGCATCAACATGGCGCTGACGTTTCGGTACAGCGCCATACGCCGCTGGCTGACCGGCTGCGAGGTCAAACCAAAGATGGGTACATCGATCCGATGGCGGCTCATCCACAGCGCGGTCGAGCCCGATTCGGTTAAGGCGATGATGGCCTTGCAGCCCAGGTGGTGCGCGGTGAACAACGCTCCCATGGCAATGCTCTGGTCGATACGGCCAAAGCGCCGGTCGGCCAAATCGGCGTCCAGGTGCATCTCTTCAGCCTGTTCGGCGGCCATGCAGATGGCCGACATCGCCTCCACCGTTTCCACCGGGTACTTGCCCGCAGCTGTCTCGGCGCTAAGCATGACCGCGTCAGTACCATCAAGAACTGCGTTGGCCACATCACTGACCTCAGCGCGTGTGGGCACCGGGTTGCTGATCATGCTTTCCATCATCTGCGTGGCCGTGATCACCACCTTGTCCATTTCGCGGGCCAGCCGAATCATGCGTTTTTGCAAGGCTGGAACCGCCGCGTTGCCCACTTCCACAGCCAGATCGCCCCGCGCCACCATGATGCCGTCGCTGGCCTTCAGAATGGACTCAAGCAGCGGTATCGCTTCGCTGCGCTCGATCTTGGCGATCAAACCCGGCTTGTGGCGGTAGGGCTCGCCAGCAACATTGGCCAGTTGGCGTGCCATTTCCATGTCGGTGGCGCTTTTAGGGAAGCTAACCGCGATGTATTCGCACTGGAAGGACACCGCCGTTTTGATGTCCTCCATGTCCTTGGCCGTCAGCGCCGGCGCGGTCAAGCCGCCACCTTTCTTGTTGATGCCCTTGTTGTTGGAGAGCTCGCCGCCGACGCGCACCACCGTATGCACCGCTTCGCCGCGCACGCTGTCCACCTCCAAGACCAGGAGTCCGTCGTTGAGCAGCAGCACGTCACCAGGCTTCACATCACGGGGCAGCTCCTTGTAATCCAGGGCGACACGCTCGTTGGTTCCTAAGCCGGTATAGCCGCCGTCCAGAATGAAGGCCTGCCCATTGCGCAGCTCGGTCTTATTGCCCTCGAACTTGCCCACGCGAATCTTGGGGCCCTGCAAGTCGGCCATGATGGCCACCGACTTGCCGGCCCGCTGGGCCGCTTCGCGCACCATGGTGGCGCGGTCAATGTGGTCCTGCGCGAAACC
This sequence comes from Betaproteobacteria bacterium, assembly GCA_016868355.1. Lineage (GTDB taxonomy): Bacteria > Pseudomonadota > Gammaproteobacteria > Burkholderiales > Burkholderiaceae_C > RFTU01. Next base: position 108,069 of record VGHB01000005.1, read on the forward strand.
GTGGGAAAAGTTCAGCCGCACCACATCCACCCCTGCGGCGATCAGCTTGTCCAGCACCTCCGGCGTGGAGGAAGCTGGGCCCAGGGTGGCCACAATCTTGGTTTGACGCAGCATGCCGACTCCACTTTTAACTCTGTTTCATTCTCACACGGGTCGTCACCCTTGCGGTTACCGCGCCGGTGCGGCGTAATCCAGCGCCGCACAGCGTATCAGCCCACGGCTCGACGCGTGAGAATTTCAAAGGCTGGTAGCGTCTTACCCTCCAGAACCTCCAGAAAAGCGCCGCCACCGGTCGAGATGTAGCCCACCTGCTGTTCAATGCCGTACTTGGCAATGGCGGCCAGCGTATCGCCTCCGCCGGCTATGCTGAAGGCCGGGCTCTGCGCAATCGCATGCGCCAGCGTTCGGGTGCCTTGCGAAAACGCATCGAATTCGAAGACGCCCACCGGACCGTTCCACACAATGGTGCCCGCAGCCTTGAGCCGGTCAGCCAAATGCGCAGCCGTCTGCGGACCAATGTCGAGGATGAGGTCGTCATCGGCCACCGCATCAGCGGCCTTCACCGTGGCTGGTGCATCGGCCGCAAATGTCTTGGCACACACCACATCCACTGGGATGGGCACTGCAGCGCCGCGCGCCTTCATGGCCTGCATCACAGCGCTTGCCTGGTCCACCAAATCAGGCTCCGCCAGGCTCTTGCCGATCTTCAGGCCTGCAGCCAGCATGAAGGTGTTGGCGATGCCGCCGCCCACGATCAGGCCATCGACCTTGTTCGACAGGCTTTGCAAAATGGTCAGCTTGGTAGACACCTTGGAGCCCGCCACAATGGCCACCAGAGGCCGCTTGGGCGCGGCCAAGGCCCGGCTGATAGCGTCCATCTCCGCAGCCAACAAAGGGCCCGCGCAGGCCACCGGCGCAAACTGTGCCACCCCATAGGTGCTGGCCTCGGCGCGGTGGGCTGTGCCGAAGGCGTCGTGAACAAAGATGTCACACAGCGCGGCCATCTGCCTTGCCAAGGCTTCGCTGTTCTTTTTCTCGCCGGGATTGAGTCGACAATTTTCCAGCAGCACCACCTGACCGGGCTGCACATCCACACCGTCCAGCCAGTCCGCGCGCAAGGGTACCTCACGGCCCAGCAATTGGCCCAGGCGCTGCGCCACCGGTGCCAAGCTGTCTTCAGGCTTGAAAGCCCCTTCGGTGGGGCGCCCCAGGTGCGAGGTCACCATCACCGCAGCGCCGGCCTGAAGCGCCATCTCGATGCAGGGAATCGAGGCCCGCACCCGGGTATCTTCGCTGATGCGCCCCTCGTTATCCTGCGGCACATTGAGGTCTGCGCGGATGAACACCCGCTTGCCGGGCACTTGGCCTCGTTGCACCAAGTCTGAAAAGCGCAGCACCTTCATCGAATCCTCTAGCCCCATCCAATCATCAAGACACTCAGTGTAGTGGGGCCAAACGCTGCTACCAGCCCAGACCCAAGCGCATCAACAGCATCACGGCCGTGCCGGCGAGGATGGTGCCCAGCAGATCGCGCCGCCACAAGAACCACATCACCGCCACCGCCACCGCCGCCAAGCGCGCGTCCTGCCAGGTTTGCAGCCACTGACCCTGTGCATCCATCAAGACCGACGGCGCGATGATGGCCATCAGCGCCGCCAACGGGGCGTGCCGCAAGCCTTCTTGTAGCCACACGGGGATAGGCCACTCGCGATCTGAGATGAAAAAGAAGCACCGGGTGAGGACCGTCACGGCCGCCAATCCGAGCATGGCCAAGACCAGTTCATCGGTGCTCATGGCGCGTTCCTCGGCCGTTCCATTGGTCCAGCAGCACCCCCAGGGCCACCCCTGCGGCAATGGCCGCCACTATGTTCAAGCGCATCGGCCAGGCGTAGGCCGCCAAAGCAGCTGAACCGGCCGCCAAGGCGGTCACCACGGTGATGCGGTCGGTGATCAGGGAACAACTCAGCGCCAAGAGTGCCAGGGTGCCGGCAAAGCCGATGCCCCAGTGGCTGGGAATTGAGTCGGCCAAGAAGATACCCACCATCGACGAGCTTTGCCACGCCAGCCAGTTCAAGACCGCGCCACCCCAGAAATACGCCACCGCCTCACGCTGTGTGGACGGGTCAGCAGGGGTCTGCACGCTGCCATAGCGCCTCATGAACAGCACATAGCCCATGTCGGTGCTGAGATAGCCGTGCCACAGTCGCTGGGGTCGGCCCAAATGCATGAAGAACGGTCGCCACTGCGCGCTGAAGATCACAAATCGCAGGTTCACACACAGGGCGGTACCCCAAATCAGCCATAGCGGAGCTCCCATGGCCAACAGCGGCAAGGCAGCCAGCTGTGCACTGCCGGCATACACCACCAGGCTCATGAACACCGACATGCCCACGCCCAAGCCGGTGTTGACCATCGCCATGCCGGTCACCATGCCCCATGCGGCCACGCCCAGCGAAACCACCGCCATGTCCCGCACGCCCTGGGCAAACGTGGGCTCACGCCACACAGGCTTGGAATTTTCGCGCCCGTTCATGGACGCATTGTCCACCGGGCGCCTCACAGGGCGCTCAGCCGCAGGGGCTTCAAGCCCTCTTCGAAGCAGCCAACTCCAACAGCCGTGCCACCCGTTCCTCGGTGGCCGGATGGGTACTGAACAGGCCGCGCAGGCCTGAGCCGGACAGCGGATTGACGATCATCATCTGCGCGGTTTCGGGGTGGCGCTCGGTTGCCTGCAGCGGTATGCCGCGGGCGTACCGGTGGATCTTGTCGAGTGCCGAAGCCAACGCTCTTGGATCACCTGAGATCTCTGCGCCCTCCCGGTCGGCTTCAAACTCCCGCGCACGGCTGATAGCCATTTGGATCAAACTGGCGGCCAGGGGTGCCAAGATCATCACCGCAATGGTGACGATGGGGTTGCTTGATCGGCCTTGGCTGCCGCGCGAACCGAACAACATCGCAAAATTAGCCAGCATCGAAATAGCACCAGCCATGGTGGCGCTGATGGTGGAAATCAAAATGTCCCGGTGCTTGACGTGCGCCAACTCATGCGCCATCACGCCGCGCAACTCGCGCTCGGACAACGCCCGCATGATTCCCGCCGTGGCCGCCACCGCCGCATGCTGGGGGTTGCGCCCGGTGGCAAAGGCGTTGGGTGCCTCCTCATCGATGATGTATACACGCGGCATGGGCAGCTCGGCCTTTTGAGCCAGATCACGAACCATGCGGTAAAAGCCCGGCGCGGTGTTTTCGTCCACCTCGCGGGCGTTGTACATCTTCAGCACCATCTTGTCGGAGAACCAGTAGCTGAAGAAGTTCATACCCAAGGCCACGAGCAAAGCCAGCACCATGCCTTGCTGACCCCCCATGGCCTGACCCACGCCCATGAACAGAGCGGTGATAGCCGCCATCAACATGGCCGTTTTCATCAGATTGAACATCGCAGACCTCACAAGAAGCGGATCGCCGCGGCGGACCGGCCTCGACGGACGCCGATTAGATGCGGCCCGTCATCGCAAGTTCAAGGTCAGCCGCATCGGCCGCTCGGCGCACCTCCGCACCTTCGCGACCACCCAGCTCTACGCCGGCTCACGCCTACTGCAGGGTGACGCCGGGTGCCCACTGCAGGGATTGCGCCACAGCAGCCGCCGGCAGCCGGCGCCCTCCCGGTCGTTGCAGTTCCTGCAACACCAAGACGCCCTGCTCGCAGGCCACTTGCACGCCGTCGGCATAAACCGCCAGTACGGTGCCCGCTGGCGCGGAACTGCCAGTCGGTGGGCTTGGCAACGGTTTAGGCTGGGCGTGTGCCCTCCAAACCTTGATCACTTCGTTGCCAAAGCGACAGGTGGCTCCCGGAAGAGGGTCAAAAGCGCGGATGTGGCGCTCCAATTCCAGCGCGCCATGATGCCAATTCATCGCCGCTTCGGACTTGTCGATTTTGCGAGCATAGCTAACCCCCTCTTGAGCTTGAGGCATCGGGCTGAGCCCACCGTGGCGCAACAGGGCCAAGGCTTGCACCATCAATTGACCACCCAAGGCTGCCAACTTGTCATGCAAGCTGGCCGTCGTCTCCTGCGGCGCCAATGCCAGGGCTTCCATCAGCAGCACCGGGCCGGTGTCCAAGCCCTCGTCCATCTGCATGATCGTCACCCCACTGCGCGCATCACCGGCCTGTACCGCTCGGTGGATGGGCGCCGCTCCGCGCCAACGCGGCAGCAAGGAGGCGTGGATATTCAAGCATCCATGGCGCGGCATTTGCAGCACCCAAGCCGGCAAGACTAGGCCATAGGCGGCCACCACCATCACGTCCGGCCCTGCGCGCTGCAGGGCCGCCTGCGCCTGTGCGGCGTCTTCGGCCCACCGGCCGTCAAGCTTCAACCCGTGCGGCTGCGCAACCGGCAAGTTGCGCTGCAGCGCCAAGCGTTTGACTGGCGAAGCCTGTAGTTTCAGACCCCGCCCCGCCGGCCGGTCCGGCTGCGTCATCACCAGGGGAACCTCAAAGCCAGCATTCAACAGGGCCATCAAGGCAGTGGCCGCGAAGTCGGGCGTACCGGCAAAGACCACCTTCATGGCCCAGCCCTTTCAGTGTGGCGCCCAGGCCAGCGGCGTGTCGACACCCACGGGCAACGGGCCATCAGCGCAATTGCGCGAGTTCCTCGCGTGTGCGCTTGATCATCTTGGACTTGATGCGGTCGCGCTTGAGCATGCTCAGGTACTCCACGAACACCTTGCCCACCAGATGGTCCATCTCGTGCTGCACGCAGACCGATGCAAGCCCCTCAGCCCGCAGGTCGAAAGGCTGACCCTGTCGGTCCAATGCGCGCACGGTCACCCAGAGGTGGCGCTCGATCTTGTCGTAGGTTTGTGGAACCGACAGACAGCCCTCTTCGCTCACTTTTAATTCAGCACTCCGCTCGATGATCTCCGGGTTGATCAGCACCACCGGTTGGTCACGCGACTCGGACGTGTCCATCACGATCAATCGCTCATGGACATCCACTTGCGTTGCGGCCAAGCCCACACCATCGGCTTCGTACATCGTCTCCAGCATGTCTCGGGCCAGCTGCCGAATGCGGTCATCGAATTGGGTAACCGGCTTGGCCACGGTGTGCAGGCGAGGGTCGGGGTAGCGAAGAATGGACAGAGTGCTCATGGTTTGGCTTGAGCGTGACTGCAAGCCCCCGCCATTGGGGACACACCAAAAGGCTGGGCACTTGAGGCGGGCCAACCCACTGCGCAGAATCGTTGAATGATGCGATTGTGCCCTGCCGAACTTGGTATCGATGAACCTTGCTCAGGATGAACTTCAGGGTTGGCTGGCACTGGCAGCTGGGGGCCTGGCGTCCCGCCAGCGCGCCCGGCGGCTGCTGACTTACTTTGGCGGGCCTCTGCAGGTCTTTGGCGCCACCGCAGCCGATTGGCGCCAGGTACTGGACGGTGAACGGTGCGATGGTCTCGATGCCTCATTCGGCACGATGCAAGGCACGGCCTTGCGCACCATGGCCTGGCTGGCCCAAAGCCCGACACACCATGTGCTGCACCTGGGGGACGCGCACTACCCGGGCATCCTGCTCGAAAGTCCAGACCCGCCACTGCTGCTGCACGCGACGGGGCAGCTCGAGAGCCTCGCTCGGCCCGCGGTAGCCCTGGTGGGCAGCCGGCACGCCACCCCTGCAGGCCAGCACTGGGCGCGCCGACTGGGCACCGAACTGAACGTCTTGGGTATTGAGGTGGTCTCGGGCCTGGCTGTGGGCATCGATGCGGCTGCACACGAGGCAGCCCTGAAAGGCAAGGGGGCTGCCTCCACGATTGCAGTGGCGGCCTGCGGCCTCGATCAGGTCTATCCCCGGCAGCACGCCGGCTTGTTCAAGGAAATCAGTGAGGCGGGACTTGTAGTGAGTGAGCACCCACTCGACACTCCAGCCCTTCCGGCCTTTTTTCCCCAGCGCAACCGCATCATCGCCGGCCTTTCTCGCGCGGTGGTGGTGATCGAGGCCGCTGAGCGCTCGGGCTCGCTCATCACTGCGCGCTTGGCTGGCGAGGCCGGGCGCGATGTGTTTGCCGTGCCAGGCCACTGGACCTCACCCCAGGCGGCTGGGTGCAACCGGCTGATCAAATCAGGAGCCGGCTTGCTGGAAAACGTAGCCGACATCATCGAGTCGCAGCCGTGGGCCTTCAGCGCGCAGGTGTGCCAGACGGTGCAGGCTAACCGGTGGCGGCGCCACAAAGGCGCCTCTTCAGGCCATGGCCCCTGTGCCGAAGGCGGCGCCGAAGACCATGGTGGCGTGTGGGTGCAAGGGGGACTTTCAGCGGCATCCTGGTCGCAACTGTGTCGGCTGTTGCGGACCAAACCCTGCGACCTTGGCGAGCTCGCTGATGCAGTGTCTGGGGACGCGCCCCAGGTGTCTCGCACCTTGCTCATGGCCGAACTGCAAGGCTTGGTAGCTCGGTTGCCGGGCGGCCTGTATCAGTGGTGCGTGAAGCCATGACCGCCCCTTTGAGTTACCCGGGTTTTCCCCTTCCATTCCCGTGCGGCTGCTGTATAGTCGTTTGGATGTTCGATGTTCTGGTCTACCTCTACGAGAACTACTGGCGCCCAGACGCCTGCCCAGATCACGACCAACTCAGCCGCAAGCTGACCGCCGTTGGCTTTGATACAGACGAGATCCAGGAGGCTTTGTCCTGGCTCGATGGCCTGACCACCACGGCTCAGGGCTATGTCGGCGAACAGGGTGAACTCAGCACCCGCCTGTATACCGAAGCTGAGCGCGAGATGTTGGGCACAGACTCCCTGGCCTTCATCAGCTTCCTGGAATCAGCCAGTGTCCTGCCACCCCCCATGCGTGAGATGGTGATCGATCGTGCCATGGCCGTGTCGGCAGAAGGCTTAGACCTCGACGACATCAAGATCATCGTACTGATGGTGTTCTGGAGCCTGGGCGAAGAGCCCGATGCGTTGATCCTCGACGAACTCGTCGTCGACCCCGAAGACCGCCTCTATCACTGACGACTGCCGCCACAGCGGTTGGCCCCACGCGTAGGCTGGCCCACCAGCGCGTGTTTGTCCACAAGTTCTGTCCCCGGAAAAAACCAAACCCCCTGCACCGTGAGGTGAGGGGGTTGTGGGGGAGGTTAGCCTGACGATGTCCTACTTTCACACGGGAATCCGCACTATCATCGGCGCAGAGGCGTTTCACGGTCCTGTTCGGGATGGGAAGGCGTGGGACCACCTCGCTATGGTCATCAGGCTTAAACTTTCGACTTGAACGCCGCTGGACGTACAAGCCAATTCAATAGAGCAAAATCAGATTATTTTGATCGCGCCACACAGGGCAGAACACGCTCTCACATCAACCAGTGATTGGTCGTGAACTTCAAAGTTATAGGGTCAAGCCTCACGGGCAATTAGTACTGGTTAGCTCAACGCATTACTGCGCTTCCACACCCAGCCTATCAACGTCGTGGTCTACAACGACCCTTCAGGGGGCTCAAGGCCCCGGCAAGACTCATCTTAAGACGAGTTTCCCGCTTAGATGCTTTCAGCGGTTATCTCTTCCGCACTTAGCTACTCGGCAATGCCATTGGCATGACAACCGATACACCAGCGGTGCGTCCACTCCGGTCCTCTCGTACTAGGAGCAGGCTCTCTCAATCTTGCAGCGCCCACGGAAGATAGGGACCAAACTGTCTCACGACGTTTTAAACCCAGCTCACGTACCTCTTTAAATGGCGAACAGCCATACCCTTGGGACCGGCTACAGCCCCAGGATGAGATGAGCCGACATCGAGGTGCCAAACACCGCCGTCGATATGAACTCTTGGGCGGTATCAGCCTGTTATCCCCAGAGTACCTTTTATCCGTTGAGCGATGGCCCTTCCATACAGAACCACCGGATCACTTAGTCCTACTTTCGTACCTGTTCGACTTGTCAGTCTCACAGTCAAGCACGCTTATGCCTATGCACTATCACCACGATTTCCGACCGTGGCTAGCGTACCTTCGAACTCCTCCGTTACGCTTTGGGAGGAGACCGCCCCAGTCAAACTGCCCACCATACACTGTCCCCATCCCGGATAACGGGACAAGGTTAGAACCTCAAACACACCAGGGTGGTATTTCAACGTCGGCTCCATGAGAACTAGCGTCCTCACTTCAAAGCCTCCCACCTATCCTACACAGATCTGTTCAAAGTCCAATGTAAAGCTACAGTAAAGGTTCATGGGGTCTTTCCGTCTTTCCGCGGGGAGATTGCATCATCACAAACATTTCAACTTCGCTGAGTCTCTGGAGGAGACAGTGTGGCCATCGTTACGCCATTCGTGCAGGTCGGAACTTACCCGACAAGGAATTTCGCTACCTTAGGACCGTTATAGTTACGGCCGCCGTTTACTGGGACTTCAATCAAGAGCTTGCACCCCATCATTTAATCTTCCAGCACCGGGCAGGCGTCACACCCTATACGTCGACTTTCGTCTTTGCAGAGTGCTGTGTTTTTAATAAACAGTCGCAGCCACCGATTCTCTGCGACCTCTTTGGGCTCCCCCTGTACAGGTTCACCTACTCAAGGCACACCTTCTTCCGAAGTTACGGTGTCAATTTGCCGAGTTCCTTCTCCAGAGTTCTCTCAAGCGCCTTAGAATACTCATCTCGCGCACCAGTGTCGGTTTGCGGTACGGTCGTCAATAGCTGAAGCTTAGTGGCTTTTCCTGGAAGCAGGGTATCACTCACTTCACGTGCAAGCACGCTCGTTATCACCCCTCATCTAAGCCCGGCGGATTTGCCTACCAGGCACGACTACAGGCTTGAACCGGGACATCCAACACCCGGCTGAGCTAACCTTCTCCGTCCCCACATCGCACTATTGATCGGTACAGGAATATTGACCTGTTTCCCATCAGCTACGCATCTCTGCCTCGCCTTAGGGGCCGACTCACCCTACGCCGATGAACGTTGCGTAGGAAACCTTGCGCTTTCGGCGAGGAGGCTTTTCACCCCCTTTAACGCTACTCATGTCAGCATTCGCACTTCCGATACCTCCAGCGTCTCTCACGAGACACCTTCACAGGCTTACGGAACGCTCTCCTACCACGCACATTGCTGTGCATCCGCAGCTTCGGTAACTGGCTTAGCCCCGTTACATCTTCCGCGCAGGACGACTCGATCAGTGAGCTATTACGCTTTCTTTAAATGATGGCTGCTTCTAAGCCAACATCCTGACTGTTTTAGCCTTCCCACTTCGTTTCCCACTTAGCCAATTTTAGGGACCTTAGCTGGCGGTCTGGGTTGTTTCCCTCTTGTGTCCGGACGTTAGCACCCGGTGCACTGTCTCCCAAGCTGTACTCAACGGTATTCGGAGTTTGCAATGGTTTGGTAAGTCGCCATGACCCCCTAGCCATAACAGTGCTCTACCCCCGTCGGTAATACTTGAGGCACTACCTAAATAGTTTTCGGAGAGAACCAGCTATCTCCAGGTTTGTTTAGCCTTTCACCCCTATCCACAGCTCATCCGCTAGTTTTGCAACACTAGTCGGTTCGGACCTCCAGTGCGTGTTACCGCACCTTCATCCTGGCCATGGATAGATCACCTGGTTTCGGGTCTACACTCAGCGACTATTCGCCCTATTCGGACTCGATTTCTCTTCGGCTTCCCTATTCGGTTAACCTTGCCACTGAATGTAAGTCGCTGACCCATTATACAAAAGGTACGCCGTCACCTCTCGGCTCCGACTTTTTGTATGCATGCGGTTTCAGGATCTATTTCACTCCCCTCCCGGGGTTCTTTTCGCCTTTCCCTCACGGTACTTGTTCACTATCGGTCAATGATGAGTATTTAGCCTTGGAGGATGGTCCCCCCATCTTCAGACAGGATTACACGTGTCCCGCCCTACTTGTCGTACGCTCAGTTCCACACCCAGGTTTTTACATACGGGGCTATCACCCGCTATGGCCGGACTTTCCATTCCGTTTTGCTAACCCAAATGCTAAATCGTACAGGCTCCTGCGATTTCGCTCGCCACTACTTTCGCAATCTCGGTTGATGTCTTTTCCTCGAGCTACTGAGATGTTTCAGTTCACCCGGTTCGCCTCGCAACCCTATGTATTCAAGTTGCGATACCCCTAAGGGTGGGTTTCCCCATTCGGATATCTCCGGATCAAAGCTTATTTGCCAGCTCCCCGAAGCTTTTCGCAGGCTACCACGTCCTTCTTCGCCTATCATTGCCAAGGCATCCACCACATGCACTTAGTCACTTGACCCTATAACTTTGTAGTTACACGGCCAACGACTGATTTCTTTGAGTATTCGCGTTCTGCCGTATCCAATCGCACCTTCAGAATCCTAAAATCCTTCCAGCTCAATTAAATATCTGTTGACGCAATCAAAATGTTGACAACAGCACGGAAGCCGCATTTAGTTCCGGCCGCTACGCTTGACTTGGCTCTGGCCAAGTAAGCCTGCACCGAAACGCCTGCGGCGTTTTCTGTTGCCAACTCTGATTCGACTCTATGAATTGTTAAAGAACGACAGCCTCAAAAAAGAGAACTGGTGCAAACCAGCCTAACTCGCTTGCACCAGCACTCGACTTCCAACGCTTACCACCCCAAGCGATCTTGGAATGGTGGAGGATGACGGGATCGAACCGACGACCCCCTGCTTGCAAAGCAGGTGCTCTCCCAGCTGAGCTAATCCCCCAGGTATTTTGGTGGGCCTGGTTGGATTCGAACCAACGACCCCCGCCTTATCAAGACGGTGCTCTAACCGACTGAGCTACAGGCCCCAAGCATCTCTTCATGCCCGGACTAGCTGCCTGCCGCTTGCCGCTGCGCGACACACGCTCGCATCGCCCCGCGCACGTTGCTGCCTCGTTCATTCATCAACAGCCGATAAGCGTGAGCGCTCAAGTGCACCCACAGTGCAATTGCTTGAACTTTTTCTTAAGTAACAGAACGCAATTCCTCAGGTTTGACCCTGAAGCTGCGCTCCTCTGGTGTATTTCCAGAAAGGAGGTGATCCAGCCGCACCTTCCGATACGGCTACCTTGTTACGACTTCACCCCAGTCACGAACCCTGCCGTGGTAATCGCCCCCCTTGCGGTTAGGCTAACTACTTCTGGCAGAACCCGCTCCCATGGTGTGACGGGCGGTGTGTACAAGACCCGGGAACGTATTCACCGCGGCAAGCTGATCCGCGATTACTAGCGATTCCGACTTCACGCAGTCGAGTTGCAGACTGCGATCCGGACTACGACCGGTTTTCTGGGATTGGCTCCCCCTTGCGGGTTGGCAGCCCTCTGTACCGGCCATTGTATGACGTGTGTAGCCCTACCCATAAGGGCCATGAGGACCTGACGTCATCCCCACCTTCCTCCGGTTTGTCACCGGCAGTCTCATCAGAGTGCCCTTTCGTAGCAACTGATGACAAGGGTTGCGCTCGTTGCGGGACTTAACCCAACATCTCACGACACGAGCTGACGACGGCCATGCAGCACCTGTGCCCAGGTTCTCTTTCGAGCACTCCCAAATCTCTTCAGGATTCCTGGCATGTCAAGGGTAGGTAAGGTTTTTCGCGTTGCATCGAATTAAACCACATCATCCACCGCTTGTGCGGGTCCCCGTCAATTCCTTTGAGTTTCAACCTTGCGGCCGTACTCCCCAGGCGGTCAACTTCACGCGTTAGCTTCGTTACTGAGAAGAAACCCTCCCAACAACCAGTTGACATCGTTTAGGGCGTGGACTACCAGGGTATCTAATCCTGTTTGCTCCCCACGCTTTCGTGCATGAGCGTCAGTACAGGTCCAGGGAGCTGCCTTCGCCATCGGTGTTCCTCCGCATATCTACGCATTTCACTGCTACACGCGGAATTCCACTCCCCTCTACCGTACTCCAGCTATACAGTCACAAATGCAGTTCCCAGGTTGAGCCCGGGGATTTCACATCTGTCTTGTATAACCGCCTGCGCACGCTTTACGCCCAGTAATTCCGATTAACGCTCGCACCCTACGTATTACCGCGGCTGCTGGCACGTAGTTAGCCGGTGCTTATTCTTCAGGTACCGTCATCCCCCCAGGGTATTAGCCCAGGACATTTCTTCCCTGACAAAAGCGGTTTACAACCCGAAGGCCTTCTTCCCGCACGCGGCATGGCTGGATCAGGGTTGCCCCCATTGTCCAAAATTCCCCACTGCTGCCTCCCGTAGGAGTCTGGGCCGTGTCTCAGTCCCAGTGTGGCTGGTCGTCCTCTCAGACCAGCTACGGATCGCAGGCTTGGTAGGCCTTTACCCCACCAACTACCTAATCCGACATCGGCCGCTCCAATCGCGCGAGGCCTTTCGGTCCCCCGCTTTCACCCTCAGGTCGTATGCGGTATTAATCCGGGTTTCCCCGGGCTATCCCCCACGACTGGGCACGTTCCGATGCATTACTCACCCGTTCGCCACTCTCAAAGGGTTGCCCCTTCTACCGTTCGACTTGCATGTGTAAGGCATGCCGCCAGCGTTCAATCTGAGCCAGGATCAAACTCTTCAGTTCGATCTCTGCAATATGTTTCGCTCATTGAATTGAAGTGAACTTCACTTCATGAGCATTCAAGCACCACACCACAAGCTGCCTTGCGGCTTCAAACCCTTCTCAGAGCTCAGCACCCGAACGCCCACACTTATCGGCTGTCAATTTTTAAAGAGCATCGCCACAAACGTTCTCTGCCAAACCACCGGACCAACCACCTACAAGAGCAATCGGCCATGAAGTCTGCCGTTTGCAGCAGAGTCCGCGAGTATGACAGGTTTTTCTAGAGCCTGTCAACCCCAGGCCAAGCCTGAGGCGTTGCCTCGGGCACCATTCAGGCCCGGGCGAGCAGTCTAGCCCACTTCAGGGGCGCTGCGCCAGCGCGATTCAACGAGCCGCGCGGAACACCCGGGCAGCAGCCTGCTCCGGGTGCTCATCAGACAGCACCGCCTGCAGGTGCTGCTCGAGGTGGCGGGTGTCAGAACGGAGCACGCGCTGCTTGACCTCAGCGATGCGTGAGGGGTGCATGGAAAAGCTGCGCAGTCCCATGGCCAGCAACACCTCAGTAAACACCGGGTCACCGGCCATCTCGCCGCACACGCTCACTGACTTGCCCAGGCGGCGCCCACAGTCGATGGTTGCAGCAACGAGCTGCAACACCGCAGGGTGCCAGGGGTCGTACAAGTGCGCCACCTGTTCGTCGGCCCGGTCGATAGCTAAGGTGTATTGAATCAAGTCGTTCGTGCCGATCGACAGGAAGTCAAAGTGCGGCGCGAACAGCGGGATCATGATGGCCGTGGCGGGAATCTCCACCATGACACCCACCTCGGCATCGGTGAAAGGTATCCCCGCATCGTTGAGCTGCCGCTTGGCCAGCGCGATCTGCGCCAGGGTTTGCCGAACCTCATTGAGATGCCCCACCATAGGCACCAGGATGCGCACCTTTCCATAGGCAGTGGCCCGAAGGATAGCGCGCAACTGCTGCAAGAACATGTCCGGCTCTGACAGGCTCCAACGAATGGCCCGCAGCCCGAGAGCAGGATTGAGCACATGCTCGTGGCGAAGCTCGTGGATGCTCATGCGGTCCAAGGGCTTGTCGGCTCCCACATCCACGGTACGGATGGTCATGGGCAGCCCCTGCATATCCTGCACAGCTGAGCGGTAGCACTCAAACTGTTCATCCTCGGAAGGCAAGTGCCCGTCACGGTTCATGAAAAGGAACTCGGTCCTGAACAGGCCCACACCGACGGCGCCAGCTTGCGTGGCCACTTGAGCATCACGGGGCATCTCAATATTGGCCTGCAATTCCACCCGCTGGCCATCCAGGGTGACAGCCGGCGTGTTGCGCAAGCGATGCAAGCGCGCACGTTCGAGCTCGCTTTGGCGTTGGCGGAATCGGTACTCCTCCAGCACGATGGGCGGCGGATTGATGATCACCACACCGGCGTCGCCGTCAATAACCACCTGATCGTCTTGCCGAATCAAGCGGCTGGCCTCACGCGCACCGACCACGGCGGGTATGTCCATGCTGCGGGCTACGATCGCCGTGTGCGAGGTTTTCCCGCCAACATCGGTCACAAATCCGGCAAACACGCTGCGCTTGAACTGCAGCATGTCGGCCGGCGCAATGTCGTTAGCCACCAGGATCAGCGGCTCTTCACCGCCAAAGCCATGCTGCACAGTGCGATCGGCAGCGGCTGTCTGCCCCGCGGCTGAACGCTGCAAGGCTCGCAAGAGCCGCTCCACAACCTGTTCAATGTCAGCCTTACGCTCGCGCAGGTACTCATCCTCCATCTCGTCGAACTGACGGGACAGCACTTCAAGCTGCGCCGAAAGTGCCCACTCGGCGTTGTAGTGTCGATCGCGTACCCACTGCTTGGTTGCCGCGATCATGGTCTCGTCGTGCAGCAGCATCAGGTGCACATCGAGCAGGGCATTGAGCTCCCCGGGCGCATCGCTGGGCATGTCACGCTGGAGGGCCTGAAGCTCGCCGGCTACTTCGTCACGCGCACGGCGCAAACGATCGACCTCCAAATCCAGTTGGGCTTCTTCCACGAAGTAGTGGGCCACATCCATGCGGCTGGACGCGATCAGCACAGCGCGGCCTATGGCGACACCCTTGGAGACCGCTAAACCAAAAACTTGGATGCTCATGGCGTGCTGTACTGGGCGCTCATTGGCCCTCGCCAAACTTGTCGTTGATCAAGGCCCCCAGAGCGTCCAGGGCCTGCTGCTCATCAGGCCCATCGCACTCGATTTCGACCTCTGCGCCCAAACCGGCAGCCAGCATCATCACACCCATGATGCTCTTGGCGTTGATCCGCCTGTCGTTGCGGCTCAAGTGGACCGAACAAGCAAAGGAGCCCGCCAGCTTGGTCAGCTTGGCCGATGCCCGCGCGTGCAGGCCCAATTGGTTACTGATCGCAATGACGGTCTTGACCATGATGGGCTCTTGAGTCCTGGTACTGCGGCGCACGGGCTTCCACCGGCATCACCCCCTGCGTGGCGCCACTCATAGCGCGCTCGGCCAAACCTTCGGCACCCTCCTGCTCGTAGCACAGCACGCGCCATAACATCGGAACATTCACGCCCGTGACGACGCGAATGCGCCGTTGATCGGTCAACCTTTGCGCCACATTGCAGGGCGTGGCGCCAAACACATCGGTCAGCACCAAGACCTCTGTCTGCGGCATTGCACCCAGCAGAGCTCTGGCCTGCTCTTCGACTTGAGCTGGCGCCATACCGGGTGCGACATCCAACGCGCTTAGGCGAGCAGCGCAGTCCGGGTAGACATGCTCGGCCACGCTGCGCAGAGCCGAAGCAAGCGGCGCGTGGGCGATCAGGAGCACGGCGGTGTTGTTCATACAGCTCAGCAGTTGGCAGTCCTATTCTGCACCCTTGGAGGCCATGCCGGACTGGCCAGAACGTTCCCGGGTTGAGCCCATCCACAGGAACCACCAATAGCAAAGGCCACAACCGGTGGCCAACACAGCAAAGGCACTTTGGAAGGCAGCCACGCGGGCCCAGCCCTGGGTCACCAGGACATCGATGACCAGCCCCAAGCCCCACTGAACGCTGAACACGCCCAAAAAGATGATCAGGTTGAAGGCCGAAAGGGCCCGCCCCACCAAGTGGGCTGCAAAGGCCTGACCAACCGTCGCTTGCGACAAGGACAACAGCACACAGGACACACACCACAGGGCCAACATCGCGGGCCCGGCCGAGGAGCCCATGGCCGCCACAGCAAACAACAAAGCTGTGCTCACCGGGCTGGCCCAGCGAATCAATCGTTCGGCCCCCCAACCCCTGGTGGACAAGCGGGGCACCAAAGCCCCAAGGCTGGCGAACGCGACCAGCATCGCCAAGTTGACCCAAAATAGGCCGCGGGCGCTGCTGGCAGCGTCCAATCCACTGACCTGGTTGAACCATGGCCCTGCCCACAAGGCCTGCACCGCCACCAAGCCACCGTAGTGCCAAAAGCCCATGGGCGCAAAGCGCAAGAAGACGGGATGGCGGCAAATATGGCCATACCCCGCGAACCCACCTGACGCCGTAGGCGGGGCGGCCGTTTGCGCGCTAGCGTCTGCGGGCACCACCCACCAAATGAAAGCCGCGCATGCGGCAATGCCGACAGCCGATAGCCAGAACAGGCCTCTCCAGCCCACCAACGGCAGCAAGGCGTGCACAGGAACGGTGGACATCAGCATGCCCAACGAACCCGTCATCAGCATCCAGGAGGACGCCCGCAATTGCATCTCTGGGCTGTAGGCATGTCGAAAGCTGGTGAGCGCAGCCATCAGGCCGGCTGACAAGCCCACGCCCGTCAAGGCACGCGCCACCAGCAAGGCTTCAAAGCTTTGCGCCATCGCAAAGGCTGCACAGGCCAACACGGCCACGGCCATCATGCACACCAGCACCCGCTTGGGGCCGAAGCGGTCCAGGGCAGCCCCCAGCGGCAGCTGGGTGCTGGCAAACCCGGCGAAAAATACGCCAGCCAGCAAACCCAGATCAGCAGCGCCCAGGCCCAACTCGACGCTGAACTGTGGGGCCAATGTGGCCGCCACCGCCCTTAGCAGGGCTGAGAAAAAATAGCCAAAAGCAAAAGGCAGGAACAACAGGACTGGCCGCTTCACCGCTGTATCCTCAGCTGCCCAAAAAAGTTCTCCAGCGCCGCTTCGTCAAGTCGGGACCCATGCGCGCTAATCTGCGCCAAGCCTTGCGGTGTGGCCACAAACAGGGCCATCGTGTGGGTGGCCGCAGCACCGGGGGCGGCGCGGATATGCCTCGTCCATTGCGCCTGTAGCCCCTGCGGCAACTTGATGCCCACCGGTGCAGCCTGCTCGCCTTCTACAGGCCCCCAACGGAGCAGCGCCGAGTGGGCCAAGTCTTGTACCCGTTGTTCGTTCAAATCCACATCCACCAACGCCGAGGCCTGGTCATCGGCAGGGTGCAAGGCTAAAGCGGCAAATGTCATGCCGCCCGCATCACAAGCGAGCAGGACAGCCGACCAGGGCTTTCCCTGCACCTCCACCGTTCGCTCTTGGCTTTGCGGCTTGCAAGGAAACAGCATCGACAGCCCTGCGCCGGGCAGGCGCGCATCACGCCAGTCCAAGGCGGGCGAACAGGCCCCTAAGGGCAGCAGCATCGCGACACAGCCGATCAGACGCCGCACGATGGGACTGAACCTGGCGAACGAGTACCCGCTGAAGAGGCTTGTCAAGCATCTGGGCATCAGTCCATTATCACGACAGACCAGCAGGGTCGGTCGCACAGCCTGCGGGCACGTGAAGCGCCGCACCGATAATTCACGCATGAAGCATGGGATCAAACATCCTTCCCGGCGCGTTTGGCTGCGATCTGGCGCGGCATTGAGCCTGAGTGCTGCAGCCAGCGCCTGCGGACTGTTGGGCGCTTGCGTGCGGCGCGACCCTGCGCCCGATGCGGCCTTCGTCCGCCTTGACGGCAGTGCATCGCGCATCGCCGCGCTTCGGGGCAAGGTGGTGCTGGTGAACTTCTGGGCCACCAGCTGCGCCAGCTGTGTGGCTGAAATGCCTAGCCTGATCGACACCCACCGGCGTTTCAACGCACGCGGCTTCGAAACCTTGGCGGTGGCCATGAGCTACGACCCACCGGCCTACGTCTCGAACTTCGCACAGCGCCGCGAACTGCCCTTCTGGGTGGCCATCGACAACACCGGCGCTATCGCCAGAGCCTTCGGTGATATTCGGCTGACACCCACCACGTTTTTGATCGACAAGCGCGGCAGCGTCGTTAAGCGTTATGTGGGCGCACCTGACTTCAAGGCGCTCAACGCCTTGGTCGAAGAGCTCTTGGCCGAGTCTTGAGCGCCTTGGCAAGGCCAGCGCCTAGGGCGCGCAGCAGGCCTCAGGCCAAACCGGCTGCATGGGCCTGTTGGTCGGCGTGGTACGAACTGCGAACCATGGCACCCACGGCAGCGTGGTTGAAGCCCATCTCATAGGCGGCCGCTTCAAAGCTTTTGAAGACATCGGGGTGCACATAGCGCCGCACCGGCAGATGGTGAGCGGAAGGCGCGAGGTACTGCCCAATGGTCAGCATGTCCACATCGTGGGCCCGCAGGTCCTTCATCACCTGCATGATTTCCTCATCGGTTTCACCCAAGCCGACCATGATGCCGCTCTTGGTGGGCACTTCCGGGTGCAGCGCCTTGAACTTCTTGAGCAGGTTCAGGCTGAATGCGTAATCGCTGCCCGGACGCGCTTGCTTATACAGACGCGGCACCGTTTCTAGGTTGTGGTTCATCACATCCGGCGGGGCTTCCTTGAGGATGCCCAGGGCGCGATCGTCTCGGCCGCGGAAATCAGGCACCAGAATCTCAATGCGCGTGGCCGGAGAGAGCTCGCGGGTGCGCAAGATGCAGTCCACAAAGTGCCCGGCTCCGCCATCGCGCAGGTCGTCACGGTCAACGCTGGTGATGACCACATAGCTCAGCTTGAGCGCCGCGATGGTCTTGGCCAGGTTCACCGGCTCGTCGGCATCCAACGGATCGGGCCGGCCGTGACCCACATCGCAGAAGGGGCAGCGGCGGGTGCACTTGTCACCCATGATCATGAAGGTCGCGGTGCCTTTACCGAAGCACTCACCGATGTTGGGGCAAGAGGCTTCCTCACACACTGTATGCAGCTTGTGCTGGCGCAGAATCTGCTTGATTTCATAGAAGCGGGTACTGGGACTGCCCGCCTTGACGCGGATCCACTCGGGCTTGCGCAGCACCTCGGCCGGCACCACCTTGATCGGGATGCGGGCAGTCTTGGCCTGCGACTTCTGCTTGGCCGTGGCGTCGTAGGTGTCGGCGGCAGCGGCTTGGCGCACAGTGTTGGGCGTGTCGGTGCGAATCATGGTCGGATTGTCGCGCGAAGGACGCCTTTGTGCCTCAGGGCTCAAGGTGGGCCTGAATGCATTCTGCCCAGCGTCGGGCTACCTGGTCCCACTTGGCCTGCACCCCGCAGAACGCCAAGTCCACAGTGCGCAGACCCTCATAGCCACAGGGGTTTATGCGGGAGTAGGGCTCCAAGTCCATGGCCACATTCAGCGCCGCCCCGTGGTATGCGCAGTGCCGTGTGACCTTGACGCCTAGGGCGGCAATCTTGCCCAGGCCTCTAAAGGGGTCGGCAGAAGGCTGCGGGCCGGTGAGGGCTGCGTGCGATGCTGGGGCATCCAGCCGCACATAGATGCCCGGCGCCCCGGCTACCCGGTGGCCCGTGATGCCCAGGTCGCCCAGCACAGCCAGGATGCTGGCTTCCAATCGAAACACATACTCCTTGACGCGCAGGCCCCTGCGGCGAAGGTCGACCAAGGGGTAGGCCACGACCTGGCCGGGACCGTGATAGGTCACCTGCCCACCCCGGTTGGTGCGCAACACCGCGATGTCACCGGCGGCCAAGACATGGTGGCTGCGGCCGGCCAGACCCTGGGTGTAGACCGGATCGTGTTCCACCAGCCACAGTTCATCGGGCGCATCAATTGATCGCGACTCGCTGTAGGCCTGCATCTCTGCCAGCACGGGTGCGCAGGGGCGGCGGCCCAGGTGGCGGATCTTCATGCGCCGGGCTGATTTACAGCACCACCTTGACCATGGGGTGGGTGGACAAGGTGCGGTAGAGCTCATCGAGCTGCTCACGGCTGGTGGCCTGGATGATGATCGTCAAACCCAGGTAGTTGCCACTGCTGCTGGCTCTTCGCTCCACCGTCGAAGGGTTGAAGCTGGGGTCGAAGTGCAGGGCCACCGCTACGATGGCCTCTTCAAACCCAGCCACCTGTGCGCCCATGACTTTGATCGGAAAGGCGCAGGGATACTCGATGAGGCTTTCTGGTCCGGGCGCTGAGTGGGGTGGGCGTTCCATTGGCTTAATCGCCTTATTGGATCCAAAGACGCAAAGCGTCCCAGGTGCGGCCTACGATCCCGGCCTCGGGCACTGCCTCCATCACCACCAGGGGCACCTCGGCCACAGCGGCACCGCCGGCAGCGATGACCTTGACCGTGCCCACACGCTGGCCCTTGCTCAGTGGGGCGACAAGGGGTTCGGTGCGCTGAAGCTCGGTACGCAACTTGTCGGCCTCGCCGCGCGGCACATTCACCACCACACCACCAACAGCGCCCAAGCGTGCCTCTTTGGCCACCCCTTTCCATACAACGGTGGTGACCACGGGCTTGTCGACTTCAAACAGGCGAACCGCATCCCAGGTGGTGTAGCCCCAGTTGAGCAGCTTTTGGCTTTCAACGGCCCTGGATTCGCGGGAAGCAGTACCCATGACCACCGACAGCAGCCGGCGTTTGCCACCGGGGAAGTTGCGCTGCGCCGAGGCCACCAGACAGTAGCCCGCTGCATCGGTGTAGCCTGTCTTCATACCGTCAACCGTAGGGTCGCGGCGCAGCAGCAGGTTGCGATTGTCCTGGCGGATCTTGTTGAAGGTGTACTCGCGCACCGAGTAGTACCGGTAAAAGTCGGGGAAGTCGCGAATGATGCGTGAGGCGATCATCGCCACATCGCGCGCGCTGCTGCGGTGGCCCGCTTCGGTCATGCCCGTAACGTTTTTGAAGATGGTGTTCGTCAGGCCGAAGGCTTGCGCCTGGCGGTTCATCATCGCCACGAAGCCCTCGAGCGACCCGCCTACCGCCTCGGCCAAGGCCACCGAGGCATCGTTTCCAGACTGAACAATCAGGCCGTGCAACAGTTCGTCCACCGTGGGTGTCATGGTGGTGTCGATAAACATGAGCGACGGGTCGCCCTTACGCTCGCCCCAGGCGCGCTTGCTTACCGACAAGCGTTGGTCTAGCGACAACTTCTTGTCCTTGATGGCCTGAAAGCTCAGATAGGCCGTCATCAATTTGGTCAAGGAAGCCGGGTCGGAAGGCGTGTCGGCATCGCGCTCGGCCAAGGTTTGGCCGGTGGTGATGTCGATCAAGATGTACTGGCGCGCGGCCACTTCGGGGGGCTGCGGGGCCTGCGCCCGCGCATCGGGGCTCATCAGACCCAAGCCTTGCGTGCTGAGCAAAACAGCCAGGGCCGGTGCCAGGCTCATGGCCAGCAGTTGTCGGCTGGATTTGAAATGCAGTGGCATGGAGTGGTTGAATTGGCTCAGCTGGAGTTGACCAAGGCTGCGGGGTCCAGGGCCCGCAGCACCACCGACTTCAGCAGGGGAAGTTGTCCGTGAAAGAAGTGGCCCACCCCGGGCAACACCGTCACGGGCAGATTTTGAGAGCCGGCCCAATCAAGGGTGGACTCAAGGGGGACCACTTCATCGGCTTGCCCGTGCACCACCAGGGTATTCGGCGCGACTGGCGGCAGGGCGAAGTTGGCCGTGGCAGGCCCCACCAAAACCAGTCGCCGAGGCGCGCGGCCATCTCGAGCCAAGCGCTGCGCCAGCTGGGCTGCAACAAAGCCCCCGAATGAAAAGCCCGCCAACAACAAGGGCTCTTGGGGCTCGGCTACGGCCAGCAGTGCCTGCTGGGCATCGTCTGTCTCACCCCGGCCTTCGTCCCAGACGCCTTCAGACTGGCCTACACCACGGTAGTTCAGGCGAAGGCTGCGCCAGCCCAACTGCACGAAGGCGCGGGCCAGGGTCTGCACAACCTTGTTGTCCAGGGTGCCCCCGTGCAGAGGGTGCGGATGGCAGACCAGCGCCAAACCCAGTGGCTTGGTGGGCAGCGCAGGCGCATCCATGGCGACTTCGAGCCGGCCACAGGGGCCGGCCAAGACGCAGCGCTCGGTGTGTGCGTTCACCCGAACCGCCCTTCAGCGGCCCACATCGGGTGCCAGCATCAGGCGTTCCACAGCCTGTCCCTTGACCAGGTGCTGGTCGACGATCTCGTCGATGTCGCTGGGATCTACGAAGCTGTACCAGGTACCCTCGGGGTACACCACGGCCACCGGCCCACCGGCGCACCGGTCCAGGCAGCCGGCCTTGTTCACCCGTACCCCGCCGGGCCCATTCAGGCCCAAGGCCTTGACACGGGCCTTGCAGTGGTCGAAGGCCTCTTGCGCGGCGTGCTGGGCGCAACAGGCTTGCCCGTGGTCGCGCTGGTTCAGGCAAAAAAACACGTGGTGCTTGTAGTAGCTCATGTGCAAATTGTAGGCAGGCAGGCCCTGGCGGCGATTCACCGTTGCAAGTGCTACGGGCTGGCCAGACGTTTCATGAGCCAGCCCATGGCCAGGTAGGGCCATAGCCAAGCCACCCACAACGCCAGGCCATGAAACCGGATGAAGCGACCCTGCTCCCACGCCTGCAAGTTCAACGCGTGATAGGCACCCATAGGCATCTGCGCGCCCAGCACCACTGCCACGGCCAAGACCAGCAAGGCCAGAGCCGCGCACCAACGCCGGGGCAGCCACACGAAGGGCAAAGCCAAGGGAATGCACAGCAAACAAGCCAGCATTGCCCCAGCGGTCAACCATGACAGCGCATGCCCAGGGCCAAAGTTGAGTGCAGTGGATAAGGTCAGCGACACCAGTGCCAGCGCGGCCATGGTCAACATGGGTACAAGTCGGCGCAGGCCCGGCGACATGGCCGTGCAACACAAGGCCAGTGGTGACAAGGCACCCAAAGCCATAGCCAAGATTTGCGCAGGGGTTGAAGGCGGCTTGTGGTTGATCGCCAAGGCCATTGGGTCCACGTCCACCTCCAGCCCCCAGGCGCTCAGTGGAAGCTGACCCAAGACCCACAGAAACAGCGTCTGAATCTCGTCCCAGCACTGGCCCAGCCCGAATGGCAGGGTCGAAGGCGCCAGCAGGGCCACCGGCCACAAGCACAACAGGACGAGCGCTCCGGCACTCTCCCCGGCAAACCAACGGTCTCGCATGGTGCGCAAACGCTGCAACCAGCCCCAATGGTGCAAAGCGCAGGCCATGACAGCGCCCGCCGCAGCACCCACGGTGTTACCCACCCAGTCCTTGAGCGACGGCACGCGCCGCGGCAGCAGCATCTGCAGCAACTCCATCGAGTACGACAACACAGCCGGCAGGGCCATGCCCAACACCAGGGCTAGCCAAGGGCTCAGGCCGCTGCGCAGCAAGGCCACGGTGACCACCAAACCCACCGGGACATAGCCCAGCAGGTTGAGCCACTCGTCAGCGCGGTCACGCCATTGCGGCCAGGGCAACTGCCAGCCTGTGGCCCAGTCCGCCCCGGCGGGCCAACGCCAACCCTCAAAGGGGTATAGGCTGGCATAGGCCACCAACAGCACCATGCACCCCGCCACCAAGATCGACAGGCTTCGCTGGCCCGGCCCCCCAGTGACAAATTGGTCCCTTTCAGCCCAAACGCGGCCGGTACGTGAAGACCGATTCAAGGGGCCACCGTCTGATCAAGGCAAAAGCTCAGCAAGATCGGGGAGGCTAGAAGGGCTTGACCACCACCAACACGACGATGGCGGCAAACATCAGCACCGAGGCTTCATTGAATACCCGAAACCAAGTGTGGGAACGGGTGTTGTGCCCCTGCAGGAAACTGCTCAACAGGCGGGCGCATACATGGTGGTAGACCCCCACCGCCAACACCAGGGCCAGCTTGGCGTGCATCCAGCCACTGCCAGGCCCACGGCCAATGCCCACCACCACCCATAACCACAAACCGGACAACAAAGCCGGCACCATCAGGATGGTGGAAAAGCGCAAGAGCTTGCGCGCCATCAGCAACAGGCGCTCGCGCTCGGCCGTGCTGTGCGGCTCCACCATGGCCAGGTTGACGAACAGACGCGGCAGGTAGAACAGGCCCGCAAACCAGCTGGCCACGAAGATGATGTGCAGGGCCTTGACCCAGAGGTAGGAGGCGCTCATATACCCATTATCGCGAGCCCTGTCGCCCAGGCATAAATTGCGCGGACTGCGCCCAGTCCTGCCTTCAGAAAGAAAAAATCCGCTAAGCGCGAACGCTTGGCAGGCTGACAGCTTCAGGCTTGATGCTGTCGCCTTGGTGGCCTAGGCTAAATCTGCAGTGCTCAACTTCTGAGGCCCAAAAAAAAGGGCCCCGACGGATCGGTGCCCTTGGCTTAACCCCCCCCCGCCAGCTTACGCCGACAGGGGTGTGTGGAGGCGGTCAGGTCGCCTGAGTGTTGATGTCTCCCGTGATCCTCGGGTAGCGCACATGCTCAATGAGCTCTTGGATCTCAGCCTTGGGAGCCGGCGTGAACAGGCTCACCAGGATAATCACCGCAAAGCCCACGGGCACGCCGAACAAACCTGCCGAGATCGGCAGCACGCCGTACCAAAGGTCCACCGGCTGGGTCACACCGAAGATGGTGCGCATCCAGGCATGGTTGGTGGCCATGTAGTACAGGGTGACGCCGAAGCCGGCGATCATGCCCAGCACCGCGCCCGCAGAGGTGGCACGCTTCCAGAAGATGCCCAAGACCAGTGCCGGGAAGAAGCCCGCAGCCGCGAACGAGAACGCCGCCGAGACCAAGAACAGGATGTCAGCCTGCTTGGTCACGTAGACGGTGTACGCGGTGTAGGCCGCTGCCAGGGCCACCACCAACAGCAGGGCCTTGGAGATGGACACGCGGCGGGCGGTGGAGGCGTTGGGGTCGATCATCTTGTAGTAAAGGTCGTGCGACAGCGCGTTGGCGATGGTCAGCAACAGGCCGTCGGCGGTCGACAGCGCGGCAGCCAGGCCACCGGCGGCCACCATGCCCGAGATTACGTAGGGCAGGCCCCCGATCTCAGGCGTGGCCAACACGATGATGTCGCCACCGATGCGAAGCTCACCCAACTGAAAGATGTTGTCCTTGTTGATATCGGCCACGGACAACAACGTCGGATCGACCTTAGCCCAGTTGCCGATCCACACCGGTAACTTATCAAACGGCAAGCCCACAAGGTTATTCAAGACCTCGTACTTGACCAGCACGGCCAGTGCAGGCGCGGTGAAGTACAGCAAGAAGATGAAGAACAGCGACCAGGTCACCGACTCTCGTGCTTCCTTCACCGATGGCGTGGTGTAGTAGCGCATCAAGATGTGCGGTAGCGCTGCCGTACCCACCATCAGGCAGAAGACCAGGGCCATGAAGTTCAGCCGAGACTCGTTGAAGGTCTTTTGTGCCTTCGCATCCCCATTGGGGTCGCCCGCGTACACCGTGGCATGGCCGGGCATGCCAGCCAAGGGCCTGGCACGTGCCTCGTTGGAGGTCTTGGCTGCGGTGTAGGCCTTCTTCGCATCAGCCTCGGTAGCCGGCAGGGCATCAAGCGCCTTCTGGGCGGCCTGGATGTCGGCCGCCGGCGCGTTGGCTTCATTCAGGTCCGCCAGCTTCTTCTCGGCGGCTTGTTTATCCGCTGACATGGCAGCCGGCACATCCTTGAGCTTCTCAGTGGCGGCATCAGCACGCGCCTTGAAAATGGCGATGACTTCCTTTTCCTTGGGGTCTTCGCGCAGCTGCTTCTCGCGCTCGGTCACCTTGGCCAACTGCTGCCCATAGATCACCTGGGGCACGGGCACACCGGTCTGCTTCACCGACAACCAGATCACGGGGATCAGGTAAGCGATGATCAGGATGATGTACTGAGCCACCTGGGTCCAGGTCACCGCACGCATGCCACCCAGGAACGAGCACACCAAGATGCCGCCCAGACCCAAGAAGATGCCCAGGCCGAAGTCCACACCGGTCAGACGCGTGGTGATCAGGCCCACGCCATAGATCTGCGCCACCACGTAAACGAAGGAGCAGACGATGGCGATGATGATGCCCACCAGGCGTGCCAGGTTACCGCCGTAGCGAGCACCCAGGAAGTCGGGAATAGTGAACTGGCCGAACTTGCGCAAGTAGGGCGCCAGGAATAGAGCCACGAGGCAGTAGCCGCCGGTCCAACCCATGATGAAGGCCAAGCCTCCGTAGCCGGTAAGGTACAGGGTGCCGGCCATACCAATAAACGACGCAGCCGACATCCAGTCGGCGCCGGTGGCCATGCCGTTATAAACGGCAGGCACACGGCGGCCGGCCACGTAGTATTCCGACGCATCGTTGGTGCGGCTCATCACGCCGATGCCCCCGTACAGCAAGATGGTGGCCAACAGGAAGATGAAGCCGATGTAGTTACGCGGCAGGCCCATCTGTTCGAGGATGGCCAGCAACACGATGAACACCAAGAAGCCCCCGGTGTACCAAGAGTACACCTTGTTGAGCTGTTGCTTGAAGGCTTTGTTGGAGCCTGCCGGGGCAGCGCCCCCGGCCTCAGGTGCGAGTCCAGCCATGTTTATTCTTCCTCCTCAGCCACGCCATGCTCAGCGTCGAGCTCGTTCATGCGCTTGGCGTAGTACCAAATGATCAGGCAGTACACGATGAGCGCGCCTTGCGCCCCTATGTAAAAGCTCAACGGCCAGCCGAAAAAATTGATTGATGCCAGATCCCTGGCAAAGAACGCCATGACGTAGGTCACCACAAACCAGATTGCCAACAGGACTGCGGTCAGCCTGAGGGTCTTCTGCCAGTAGCGCCGGTGAATTTCCGTCACTTCCATGAGCAAGACTCCTGTCTCCAACTACCCCAACGGGGGGCTCCGATTCTGTGTACACACCCAGGCCCCGAGGGGGCCACCATAACCAGCGGGGGTGTCTTCCGCTCTTCGCGGCCATCGAAGGAGATCAGCGGGTACCAACGCCCTTCGATGACCCGATTCCGGTTTCGCGCCTCAATTGTGCAGCCACCTTGGGCTCAAAGCCCTCCAAGCGACGAATCACACGCGCGGCCTCATCGAGCTGCCCCAAATCCGCATGGGCCCGGGCCAACTGATACCAACCAAAGGGGCTCATCGGCTGCATCTCGGTGTTGCGCTTGAGCGCGGCAATGGCTTCTTCCAGCCGCTGCTGCCGAATAAGCGCCAAACCAAGCCCATACCAGGCTCGGTCGATAGACGGCTCCAACTCGATGGCCTTGCGAAAGGCTTGCTCGGCTTCCTGCGCCTGTTCCTGCTGTTCCAACACGAAGGCCAGGTTGAACCAGGCGGCACCCGATGAAGGCGTCAAGGTGACCAGCCGGCGCAGGTGCTGCACCGCTCGGTGCAGCCGCCCAGCGGCAGCCTCAATATTGGCCAAACTTTGAAGCACATAGCCATCCTGAGGCCAGCGTGCCAGCATGTCCTGAAAGGTATCCAGCGCCTGCTGCTGCATGCCCAAGAACAAGAAGGCACGGCCGCGCCACTTGAGCATGAAGAAATCCAGGCTGCAGACGTTGCGTGCTGTGGTGCTCATCGGCGTGTTCATTGGCACAGGCCCTGCAAGGGATTGGCGCGGCACAGCTGCACCTTCTCAGACAAGGCGAAAAACCACACCCAACAGAGCAGGATGAAGGTCAACAGGGGAATGTGGCGGTCAACCACCAGCGCAGGCGTGACGCGGCGCACCAGGCTGGTGAAGGGGTTGGTTAGCATCGACAGGGCTTGATAGAAGAGATTTTGCTCGCGCTTTTGGCCCGCCAACAGGCCCAAGAGCCACCGCCCAGCCAAGCCGAACAGGGCAATTTCCGCTATGAGTTTAAAACAAGACGCAACGAGCAACATGATTGGCGAAATGTATGGGACATGATGCTTGCCCGGGGAACTTGCCCGAAGCCGGGTTTTTCGCACTTCTTTTTAAACCGTAGCACAGGGCTTACCCTCACCCATAACATCTTGTGCAGGGGTGTCAATTAGAAATGACACTTCGCGGCTGCTGCAACGGCCACACAATGCAGGCTCGAGCCGCCGTACCAGACGATGCTGCTGACCGCGGGTCGCTGAGCCGGCGTCCGTTGAAGGAGGTCTCATGGCCCAACACCTGCCGCCCCCCTACCCAACCTCGCGCCCCCGACGCCTGCGCCGCGATGCAGCCATCCGAGCCCTTGTGCGCGAGCACCACATCCACGCCTCCAATCTGATCCTACCGGTCTTCATCTTGGAAGGTCTTAAGCAAGTGCAAGACGTGGGCAGCATGCCTGGCGTGCAGCGCCTATCGGTGGACCAATTGCTGCCCGTGGCTGAAGATTGCGTGCGGCTGGGCATCCCGGTGCTGGCCCTGTTCCCGGTGATTGATCAGTCGCTCAAGACCCCGGACGGGCGGGAGGCCTGCAACCCGCAGGGCCTGGTGCCCCGTGCGGTGCGCGAACTCAAGGCAAGCTTCCCGCAACTCGCGGTGCTCACCGACGTGGCTCTGGACCCCTACACCAGCCATGGCCAAGACGGGCTGCTGGACGACAGCGGCTACATCCTCAACGACCCCACGGTGGCGGTGTTGCGCGAACAGGCCCTGGTGCAGGCCGCCGCGGGCGTGGACATCGTGGCGCCCAGCGACATGATGGACGGACGCATCGGCGCCATCCGCGCCGCCTTGGAATCACAAGGCCAAGTGCACACCAAGATCATGGCCTACAGCGCCAAATACGCCAGCGCGTTCTACGGTCCCTTCCGAGACGCAGTGGGTTCAGCCAAAAATCTGGGCAAGAGCGACAAAAAGGTCTACCAGATGGACCCGGCCAACACCGATGAGGCGTTGCGCGAAGTAGCCCTGGACATCGCCGAAGGAGCCGACATGGTGATGGTCAAGCCCGGCATGCCGTATCTGGACATCGTGCGCCGGGTCAAGGACGAGTTTCGGGTGCCCACCTTCGCCTACCAGGTCAGCGGTGAATACGCGATGCTCAAGGCCGCCGCGGCCAACGGCTGGCTGGACCATGACGCAGTGATGATGGAAAGCCTATTGGCCTTTCGGCGAGCTGGCGCAGACGGTGTCTTGACCTACTTTGCGCGCGACGTCGCCCGGCTGTTGAAGGCCGCCTAGCGACCTGAGTCTTTAGGCCATTCAGCCTGTGGCACCCGCGAATCAGCCGCCTGCGCGGCGCTGCGGCGCGTAGGGGTCGGGCACGCCCAGTGTGGCCAGGATAAACGCCTCCAAGACCTGCATATCGGCAGCCTCAGTGTCGTCCTCGTGATCCCAGCCCTGCGCATGCAGCGCGCCGTGCACCAGCAGGTGCGCGTAGTGGTGCTCCAGGCTCAAGTCCTGAGCCTTGGCCTCACGCTCCACCACCGGCGCACACAAAACCAAGTCGGCCAACACCGGCGTTTGGTTGGCATAGTCAAAGGTCAGCACATTGGTGGCGTAGTCTTGGCCGCGAAAGTCGAAGTTCAGCGCGCGGCCCTCATCGGTATCCACGATACGCACCGTGATCTCCGCCGGCCCGTCCAAGGCGGCGGCCAGGCAGCGGCGCACGAAGTGACGGCTCAACACCTGGCGGTGGCGCCGGTCGGCTTGCTGCAGAGACAAGCTCAGCATCTGGGCTCCAGCACTCAACACCCACCGCGGCCGGCTGCGCCACGAACCGCAGAATGCCCACGGGCCTCTTCGTAGGCCTGCACAATTTTGGTCACCAAGGGGTGGCGAACCACATCAGATGCGGTGAATTCGGTGAAAGCAATGCCCTCGACCTTGCGCAGCACCTGCCAGGCGTCAAGCAGGCCGCTGGTGATACCCCGTGGCAGGTCCACCTGGCTGGTGTCGCCGGTGATCACTGCCTTGGAGCCAAAACCGATCCGGGTAAGAAACATCTTCATCTGCTCAGGCGTGGTGTTCTGCGCCTCGTCCAAGATAACAAAAGCATGGTTGAGGGTTCGCCCGCGCATGAAGGCAAGCGGCGCAATCTCCAACAAGCCTTTTTCGAAGGCCCGGGCCACCCGGTCAAAGCCCATCAACTCATATAGGGCGTCATACAGCGGCCGCAGGTAGGGATCGACCTTCTGAGCCAGGTCGCCGGGCAAAAAGCCCAGCCGCTCGCCGGCCTCCACGGCCGGGCGGGTCAGCAGCACGCGCTGCACCTGGTGGCGCTCCAAGGCGTCCACGGCGCAGGCCACGGCCAAGAATGTTTTGCCGGTGCCGGCAGGGCCTACGCCGAGGGTGAGGTCATGCGACAGGATCTGGCGCATGTACTCCACCTGGGCGGCGGTACGGCCCTGAAGGTCCGCTCGCCGGGTGTGCACAACCGGCTGCACGCCAGCCGCAGTGTTCACCTCGGGGCCACCCCCCATACCTGCCGGACCGCAAGCCACCTGTGCTTGGCGCAGCAGCCAATTCAGGCGCTCGGCCGGCAGTTCGCCAACAGCGCACTGCGCGCCGATTTCCCGCAACAGCGCGGCAGCCCTTAGCACCGACGGCTCATCGCCTTCAATGCGCAGCTGCGATGCTCGGCGTGAAAGCCGTACGCCACACGCCCGCTCGAGCGCCCGCAGGTTTTCGTCCAGGGGCCCACAGATGCGTTGCACCACCAAGGTGTCGTTTTCGGGAAGGGTGTGTTGAAGGATCAAGGTGATGGGGGCCAATCGCGTGCAGACATTGTCGCCCGTGATGCGACCAAGGGTTGAGGGACAGTTTGGGGCTCGCGCACTTGCGGCCCGAAAATGCCAAAAAGTACCAATCAGCGCACCACTGATGCGCGCGCAATGTCCGCCACGGGATCATCATGGGCATCGTGAGCAGCACCGTATTCACCGCCCTGTTCCTGCTCGGCAGCACGCTGCTTACGGCGTTTGTCGGCGATGCACCACTGCTGCGTACACTGGCGGTGGCACTGGCCATGCTGGGTGCGGTACAGGCACTGAAGTGGAGCCACCGGGAGCAGACGCTGCAAAACGCGCACCAGCAACTGCAGCGCGCAATCGACTCAGCACGGCAAGAAATCGAAGCGCACTACAGGCAACTTGCACAAGACCAGAGCGAAGCAGCCGTGGCACAGGAGCGGCGCCGGATTGCCGCAGATTTGCACGACGACCTGGGCGCTCCGCTGCTCACCATCGTACACGCCAGCGGCGACGAGCGCATTGCAGGACTGGGGCGTCAAGCCTTGCAGGAGATGCGCTTGAGCGTGCGGGGGCTGAGCGGTCAATCGGCCGTGCTGGCGCAAGCCTGGGCCGACTGGCGCTGTGAGGCGATGACCCGGCTGTCCGCTGCGGGCATTGCACTGGATTGGCCGGCACCGCCTGAACAGCACACCGAGCGTATCGGCTCACGCACGATGGGGCACACCACACGCATCCTGCGCGAGGTCTTCAACAACCTCATTGGCCACAGCCAGGCAACGCAATGCCGCGTGCAGCTCAGCATTCAGGGCACAGGCTTGGTGATTGATATCGAAGACAACGGTGTGGGCTTTGATACCGCCGGTGCAGGCGGGACAAGCAAAGGCCTGGGCCTGCTGAACCTGCAGCAGCGCGCACATCTGTTGAGCGGCAGCTGCCGAGTTGAGTCACGTCCAGGACACGGCACCCGGGTGCGCCTCGAAGTAGCCCTGAACGTCTGAGCCCAAGGGGTTGCACCTGGCGCCAAAAACCGTGGCAAGTGCAGCATGAATTCACAGTTGGCTGCGGTTTGAAGGTCAAGGGTATATGCCCTGCACCAGCAGCTGCGTGAAGATGCTTGCTGACACAAGGGAGGCAAGACGATGTCTATTTTGTTGCTTGAAGACCTGGCTGAAATCCGTGTATGGCTGAGCCAACTGTTGGCAAGGCTGTTTCCACAAGCCCAAGTGATGGCCTGCGCCAGGTGCGACCAAGCGCTGCGGTGTATTGGTCAGCATCGCTTTGACTTGGCTTTGGTAGACCTGGGCCTTCCCGACGGCTCTGGCCTGGCAGTGGTGGAACACCTGCGCCAGGCCAACACCGTTACACAAACAGTGGTGGTCACCATCTACGATGACGATGAGCACCTGTTTCCAGCTCTACAGGCTGGTGCCTTCGGCTACATCCTCAAGGAACAAAACCGAGAGCAGATTGAGCAACAACTGCAGCGCATTCGCCAAGGCGAGCCCCCGCTGTCGCCATCGATTGCCCGCCGCTTGATCAGCCACTTCAAGCAGGCCCGAAAACCCGCATCGGCGGACTGGCCACAGATGGCCTTGACCGAGCGCGAGACCGACGTTCTGCTGCGGGTGGCCAAGGGCTTCACCTTGCCTGAAATTGCGGTGCAGCTGAGCCTGTCCCGCTACACCATCGCCGACTATGTCAAGCAGATCTACCGCAAGCTCAACATCTCATCGCGGGCCGAAGCAGCGCTGGAAGCCCAACGCTTGGGCCTGTTCCGGTCCTAAGCGCTGATCAGTGGCACGGTGGAGCCGGCTCACCGCGCCACCGGCACACGTGGGCCGCCCCGCAACACAATGGCCAGCCGCTTCCCCGCTACCATCCGGCCATGATCGGACGAGTTGCAGGCCTGCTGCTGGAGAAGGCGCCCCCACGCATCCTGGTGGACGTGCAGGGCGTGGGCTATGAGCTGGAGGTGCCCATGAGCACCTTTTACCAACTGGGCGCACTGGGCTCTCCGGTGGCCCTGCTCACGCACTTCGTGGTGCGAGAAGACGCGCAATTGCTGTTCGGCTTCCTCACCGATGGCGAGCGGCGCAGCTTCCGTGAACTCGTCAAGGTCAGCGGCGTGGGCCCGCGCACGGCCCTGGCGGTGCTCTCGGGCCTGAGCGCGGACGAACTTGCGCAGGCGGTGGCCCAACAGAGCACCGCGCGCTTGGTGAAGGTGCCTGGCATTGGCAAAAAAACCGCCGAGAGGCTGCTGCTGGAACTCAAGGGCAAGCTCCAGCCGACGGGCCAGGCGCTGCCAAGCCTGGCCTACGACAGCCAAGCCGATGTGCTGCAAGCCCTGCTGGCCCTGGGTTACAGCGAAAAGGAAGCAGCCGCAGCGCTCAAAACCATGCCGGCTGACGTGGGCGTGAGCGAGGGCATCAAGCATGCTCTCAAGGCTTTGTCATGACCATCCAGACCGACGAATTGCCCTCCCCGGGAGCCAGTCCCAGTCCGCGCGTGGTGAGCGTGGCCAGCGGCAGCCCGCGCGACGAAGCCTTGGAACGGGCCCTGCGACCCAAAGAGTTGACCGAATATGTCGGCCAGTCTAAGGCGCGTGAGCAACTGGAAATCTTCATTGGCGCGGCGCGCCAACGTACCGAAGCGCTAGACCATGTGCTGCTGTTCGGCCCGCCGGGCCTGGGCAAGACCACCCTGGCGCACATCATCGCTGCCGAGCTGGGCGTCAAGCTGCGGCAAACGTCAGGGCCGGTGCTGGAAAAGCCCAAAGACCTGGCGGCCATCCTGACCAACCTCGAGAAAAACGACGTTCTGTTCATTGATGAAATCCATCGCTTGTCTCCGTTGGTCGAGGAAATCCTCTATCCCGCACTGGAGGACTACCAGATCGACATCATGATCGGAGAAGGCCCCGCCGCGCGAAGCATCAAGCTGGACCTTCAGCCCTTCACGCTGGTGGGGGCCACCACCCGCGCGGGCATGCTGACCAATCCGCTGCGCGACCGTTTCGGCATTGTGGCGCGCTTGGAGTTCTACACACCGCAAGAACTCGCGCGCATCGTGCACCGATCGGCCGGCCTGCTGAACGTACCCATTGAAGAGGGGGGCGCTTTGGAGATCGCACGGCGTTCACGCGGGACGCCGCGCGTTGCCAATCGGCTTCTGCGCCGAGTTCGGGACTATGCCGATGTAAAGGCTCAGGGTCGCATCACCCGAGGCGTGGCCGATGCCGCTTTGCGGATGCTGGACGTGGATCCGCAAGGCTTTGATGTGATGGACCGCAAGCTCTTGGAGGCGGTGGTGCACCGCTTCGACGGCGGACCGGTGGGCTTGGACAACGTGGCTGCGGCCATCGGCGAAGAACCCGGCACGATAGAAGACGTGATTGAGCCCTATCTGATTCAACAAGGCTTTCTGCAGCGCACGCCGCGCGGCCGCGTGGCCACGCAGGCGGCCTGGCGCCATCTGGGTTTAACGCCACCGGCCACGCGGGGCGACTTGTTTGAGACGCCGGGCTCCTGAGAGCCCCCTCAACCGCCCGAAAAGCCACGGGGCGCACCGGAGCGCTGACCAGCCCCATCATTGAGTTCGTCCAGCGCAGGCTCATCGTCTAGGTGACCCACGTCGGCCCACCCCACCAGGGTCAGCACATCACCCGCGCGCAGCAGGCGGTTGATGCCGGCGTTGGCCATGGCCCAGGTGCGCGGTGCATCCAAGGCTTGTCCCGTGGCGGCGCGGTACAAGCAATCCAAGACTCCGCCATGGGCCACCATGGCCACCGTCTGGCCCTGGTGCTGCGCAGCCAGGGTGTGCACCGCTTGCACACTGCGCTCGAAGAAGTCTTGCAGGGCTTCGCCACCGGGTGGGCAAAAGCTGGGATCGCGTCGGCGCCACCGCCGCGCATGCTCGGGCCACTGACTTTCGATCTCGGCAAAGGTGCGGCCCTCAAACGTTCCGAAAGCCCGCTCGCGCAGCGTGGGGGTCACCGCAAGCGGCACCCCACTCGTGTCAGCCACGGCCTGCGCCGTGGCGCGTGCCCGCTGCAAGTCACTCGTGTACACCATCGAAAGGCCCTCGTCGGCCAAGGCCGCCGCCAGGCGTTGGGCTTGCCAACGGCCGTGGGGGTTCAGCCCTATATCGGTGTGGCCTTGAATCCGCGTCTGCGTGTTCCAGTCGGTTTCGCCGTGGCGGATCAAGATGATGCGCGTGGCTTGTTGCATCTAGACCCCCCAAACGATGTCATGGCCCTCAGCCTGGGCGCGGCGCATCATCTCGCGCATGGGCCACAGACGCTGGCGCAGACTGACCTCAGGGCGCCGGATGGTTTGCCCCTTGCCTTGCGCATCACGTTCGGCCTGCTCGAGCATGGCCTCTTCGAGCTCGATGGCCCGGTCCAGCCGCTGCATCAAGCCGTGCAAATCAGCCGCCTCGAAGATGCCCTGGCTCGAAGGCTCACGGCCCAGGACTTCCAGCAAGCGACGACCTGCAGGCTCGAGCATCACGAGATCGGCCGCGGCGCGGGACTTGAACTTGTAGAGCATGGGACCTCCTGGGCGAATTGTCGGGCCTGGCTGCAGCGCCCCATGAGCTTGTGCCCTCGTCCACAGGCGGCTAATATGTTCAATAAGCGATCAACTGTTCACGTATAGAACACTTGACCCAAGGTTAACTAACTTGCCACCAAGTGAACCCGATGATCAACAAACTGATACCCAACCTTGCGCAGGCCGTGGCCGATATGCCCGATGGCGCCACCGTCATGATTGGCGGCTTCGGTACTGCGGGTCTGCCCAATGAACTGACCGAGGCGCTGATCGACCAAGGCGCACGCGACCTCGTGATCGTCAACAACAACGCCGGCAATGGTGAAACCGGTTTGGCCGCGCTCATCAAGGCGCGCCGGGTGCGCAAGATCATCTGCAGCTTTCCGCGCCAGGTCGACAGCCACCATTTCGACGCCCACTACCGCAGCGGCAGTTTGGAATTGGAACTGGTGCCGCAGGGCAACCTGGCCGAACGCATCCGGGCCGCCGGGGCGGGCATCGGGGCCTTTTTCACCCCCACCGGCTACGGCACGCCGCTGGCCGAAGGCAAGGAAACACGGGTGATCAACGGCAAACCCTTCGTGCTGGAGTACCCCATTCACGCCGACTACGCCTTCATCAAGGCCGAACGTGGCGACCGCTGGGGCAACCTCACCTATCGCAAAACCGCCCGCAACTTCGGGCCGGTGATGGCCATGGCGGCCAAGGTCACGGTGGCCACGGTGTACGAGGTGGTGGACCTGGGTGTGCTCGACCCCGAGGCGGTGGTGACCCCGGGCCTCTTCGTGCAACGGGTGGTCTGCATCCCGCGCCAGACCACCCAAGCCGGCGGATTCAAGGAGCAACGCGTATGAGCAGCAACACACAAGCGAACCATTCCCTGCCCCGCTGGAGCCGCGACCAGATGGCCGCACGCGTGGCGCAAGATATTCCCAACGGGGCGGTGGTGAACCTGGGCATCGGCTTGCCCACCCTGGTGGCCAACCACATCCCCCGGAACCGCGAAGTAATCCTGCAAAGCGAGAACGGCGTCATTGGCATGGGGCCCGCACCAGCGGCCGGACAAGAGGACTACGACCTGATCAACGCCGGCAAGCAACCCGTCACGCTCCTGCCCGGGGGCTGTTACTTTCACCACGCCGACAGCTTTGCCATGATGCGCGGTGGCCACTTGGATGTGTGCGTGCTGGGTGCCTTTCAGGTTGCTGGCAACGGCGACCTGGCCAACTGGCACACCGGAGCGCCCGACGCCATTCCGGCGGTGGGCGGCGCCATGGACCTGGCCATCGGTGCCAAGCGCACCTTGGTGATGATGGAGCATTGCACCAAGACCGGGCAAAGCAAACTGGTGCAGCGGTGCAGCTACCCGCTGACCGGGCAGGCTTGCGTGAGCCGCGTGTACACCGACCTGGCAGTGATTGAACTGTGCGATGGACGAGGCCATGTGATCGACCAGGTCGACGGCATCGGCTTCGAGCAACTGCAAGCCGTTACCGACATTGAGTTGCTGCCGGGCTGATCGAGCGCCACAAGCCCGGCCGCTGGGCCCCGTGCCCAGGCCCATCTGACCATTGAATACACACCGCAGGAGAACTTCATGAGCCACGCCTACATCTGCGACGCTGTACGTACCCCTTTTGGCAGATACGGTGGCGCGCTGTCTTCGGTGCGCACCGATGACCTGGGGGCCGTTCCGCTCAAGGCCATGATGGCCCGTAACCCCCAGGTGGACTGGGCCGCGCTTACCGATGTGATCTATGGCTGCGCCAACCAAGCCGGGGAGGACAACCGCAACGTGGCGCGCATGAGTGCATTGTTGGCTGGACTGCCTATCGAAGTGCCCGGCGGCACGGTAAACCGCTTGTGCGGCTCCGGCCTGGACGCTTTGGGTACCGCTGCACGCGCCATTCGAGCCGGTGAAGCCGGCCTGATGATCGCCGGTGGCGTGGAAAGCATGAGCCGCGCACCCTTCGTGATGCCCAAGG
Organism: Betaproteobacteria bacterium; assembly: GCA_016868355.1. GTDB lineage: Bacteria > Pseudomonadota > Gammaproteobacteria > Burkholderiales > Burkholderiaceae_C > RFTU01. The sequence goes on from VGHB01000005.1 coordinate 144,894, forward strand.
CGGAGAGCGCGTTTTCGCGGGCCAATGCGGTGTACGACACCACCATCGGCTGGCGCTTCATCAACAAGCTGATGAAGGAGCGTTACGGCGTGGACTCAATGCCCGAAACGGCCGAAAACGTGGCGGTGGACTTCAAGATTGAACGCCAAGCCCAGGACCGCATGGCCCTGGCCAGCCAGCTCAAGGCCGTAGCCGCGCAGAACTCAGGCTTCTTCAATGCCGAAATCATCCCCGTCACCATTCCACAGAAAAAGGGTGATGCCCTGGTGGTCCACTGTGATGAGCACCCGCGCGCAACCTCTTTGGAGGCGCTGGCCAAGCTCAAGGGCGTGGTGCGGCCCGATGGGTCGGTGACCGCGGGCAACGCCTCGGGTGTGAACGACGGCTCCTGCGCGCTGCTGCTGGCCAGCGAGGCCGCGGCCGCCCGCCAAGGCCTTACACCGCGGGCCCGGGTGGTGGGCATGGCCACGGCCGGTGTAGCCCCACGCATCATGGGCATCGGCCCGGCACCGGCCACCCGCAAGGTGCTCGAACTCACCGGGCTGCGCTTAGACCAAATGGACGTGATCGAGCTCAACGAAGCCTTTGCCGCGCAGGGCTTGGCGGTGCTGCGCGACCTGGGTCTGGCCGATGACGACGCACGCGTGAACCCCAACGGTGGGGCTATCGCGCTGGGTCACCCCCTGGGCGCCAGCGGGGCCCGCTTGGCCACCACGGCCGTCAACCAGCTGCACCGCATCCAGGGCCGCTATGCCTTGTGCACCATGTGCATAGGCGTGGGCCAGGGGATTGCGGTCATCCTGGAGCGGGTTTAAGGCCAGGCTGCAAAGATTCCTTATTTAGACGCTGCAGCTTAAATATCGATTTTTCGCCTTATTGCCTCGTCCCACAGGTTGCAGGCATGCGATCGTTGCTTGACCCGGCGGTCCAGTTCTTTCTTTTGCAGCGGCGGGCTTGGTTTGGTCCAATCTCGAGATTGCGCAGCCGATTGCAGACTTCCTGTTGCTGTACCTGCCGATGGCCTTGGGACTTGTGGGCGGCTTTACCCCAGCCCAATCGGGGCCCAACCGCGAGGTCGAAGTGAGTTTGGCCACATGGCCGCTGCCGTGGCACTGATGGAGTCTCCTGCCACGATCATGGCCGTTTTGTTGGCCAATATGCTGCAGCGCCAACAAGCGGCGGCGCTGGCCGCAGCGGGCACCAAACCAGGCTCAGCGGAACTCGCCGGCGTCTCGGGTCTGGCCAGCGCTGGGGCCCGTCCGGTGTCGCCCTTGCCCATTGGCAAGGTCCTGCACGAGTCCTTCACCGACGGCGCGTAATTGCTGCCCTCGAAGGCTAAGCCTCCTGCAAGGCCTGCCACTGCTCGGGCGTGCCCACGTTTTCCCAAGGCCCGTCCCACACACGGCCAGCCAAACGTCCCGCATCGGCTGCCTTGTACAGGTAAGGCACCAGCGACGCACGGCGGCCCGGCGCCAGGCCTTCAACCATGCCCGGTTTGAGCAAAGCCAGACTGGCATAGGTCATGGCCTGGCCAGTTGCCGCAGCCTCTAGCCGATGCAGGCGCCGGTCCGCGCTGAGCCAGAAGTCGCCCCGTGGGTGAAAGGGCGGGTTGGCCACCATCCACAACAGGCCCAGGTCTGGGCTTTGCGCGAATTCGCGCACCACCGAGGCCTCATACGAAAAGTCCGGCATGAAGATGTCGCCCGAGACCAACCAAAACGGTTCGTCATCTTGAAGGCCTATGGCCTCCAAGGCAGTGGCCACACCGCCACCGGTCTCCAAGGCGTCGCCCCAGCGGCGAGCTTCATGCGAATAGTGGATCCGCAAGCCCCAGCGGCTGCCATCGCCCAGGGCCGCGGGGAACTGCTCTTCCAACCAGGCTGTGTTGATCACCACCTCGCGCACCCCCGCTGCGGCCAAGGCCAGCAGGTGCCACTCGATCATCGGTTTGCCCCGCAACGGAAGCAGGGGCTTGGGCGTGGTGTCGGTCAGCGGGCGCATGCGCTCGCCGCGGCCAGCGGCCAGGATCAGGGCACGGGGTGCGGGCATGTGGGCATGTGGGCCTCAGAGGGCTGCAGCAAAGGTTCAGACGCGTGCATGCCGCCAGTCTAAGGTGCGGCCTGCGCGTTGGGCTGGTGACAGCCCCAGACCGTAGAATCTCGGGTTTTCCCGGTGAGCCCTGAGCGTCGGCCACCGCGCGCAACTCCGAGCGCCCTGACGCGTACCCCCGCCCAACCGCCATGCCTGCTTCCACACCCACTCCCGCCACCAACGCCACCGTGATGGCCCACGCAATCCGAGCGCTGGCCATGGATGCGGTGCAGCAGGCCAATTCAGGCCACCCTGGCGCGCCCATGGGCATGGCCGAAATGGCTGTGGCGCTGTGGGGGCGGCACTTGCGGCACAACCCCCGAAACCCGCACTGGGCCAACCGTGACCGCTTCGTCTTGAGCAACGGGCATGGCTCGATGCTGATCTATGCCCTGCTGCACCTCACCGGCTACGACCTGCCGCTGCAAGAGCTGCGCAACTTCCGCCAGATGCACAGCAAAACCCCGGGCCATCCAGAGGTGGGCATCACCCCAGGGGTTGAAACCACAACCGGCCCGCTGGGCCAGGGCGTGACCAATGCCGTGGGCATGGCCTTGGCCGAAAAACTCTTGGCCGCCGAATTCAACCGCCCGGGCCACACCATCGCCGACCACCACACTTATGTATTTTTGGGCGACGGTTGCCTGATGGAAGGCATCAGCCACGAAGCCTGCGCCTTGGCTGGGGCTTGGAAACTCGACAAGCTGATTGGGCTGTACGACGACAACGGCATCTCCATCGACGGCAAGGTGGCGCCCTGGTTTGTGGACAACACTGCACTGCGTTTTGCGGCCTATGGCTGGAACGTGATCGGCCCAGTCGATGGCCACGACACCGACGCAGTTGACCAGGCCATTGCGCAAGCCAAAAAGGCCTCTGGTGGCAAGCCCAGCCTGATCATCTGCAGGACCAGCATCGGCAAGGGTTCCCCCAACCGCGCCGATACCGCCAAGGCCCACGGCGAGCCCTTGGGCTGCGAGGAAATCAAACTCACCCGCCAAGCACTGGGCTGGGCGCATGAGCCCTTCGTAATTCCGCAGGAAGCCTATGCCGGCTGGAATGCTCACCTGTGCGGTGCAGAAGCCGAGGCGATGTGGAACGAACGCTTCAGCGCCTACGCCAAGGCCTACCCGGCCGAGGCCGCCGAGTTTGCGCGGCGCATGGCCGGGGACTTGCCTGCGGACTTTGCTGGAATGGCCGAGGCCTTGGTGGGCGATGTGCACGACAAGGCTGAAACCGTGGCCAGCCGCAAAGCCAGCCAGATTGCGCTGGAGCACTTCACCGCGCGCCTGCCCGAGTTGTTGGGCGGCAGCGCCGACCTTACCGGGTCTAACCTGACTCAAACCAAGGCCACCCCCGCCCTGCGCGTGGACACGAAAACCGGCGCGGTGCTCATGGCCACGGTGGGCGAAGGCGATGCGGCACGCGAAGTGCTCGGCCGGCACATCAATTACGGCGTGCGCGAGTTCGGCATGGCCGCCATCATGAACGGCGTGGCCTTGCATGGTGGCTACATCCCCTACGGCGGCACCTTCCTGACCTTCAGCGACTACTCGCGCAACGCCATCCGCATGGCAGCGTTGATGAAGCAACGCGTCATCCACGTATTCACCCACGACTCGATCGGCTTGGGCGAAGACGGCCCCACCCACCAAAGCGTGGAGCACGCGGCCAGCTTGCGCCTGATCCCTGGGCTAGACGTTTGGCGCCCTTGCGACACCACCGAGACGGCGGTGGCCTGGACGATGGCGTTGATCAACCGCAACCGGCCCAGCGCCCTCTTACTGTCCCGACAGAACCTGCCTTACGCTCGGAAAAACCAGGCTGACCTGATCACGCGGGGCGCCTATGTCTTGGCCGAGCCTGAGGAAATGGGCCTGAAGAAGAAGCCCCAGGCGGTCATCATTGCCACCGGCTCGGAAGTGCAGCTGGCGCTGCATGCGCAGACCGAATTGGCGCAGCTGAAGATCGCAGTGCGCGTGGTCTCGATGCCCAGCAGCACTGTGTTCGACCGCCAAGACGCCGCCTACAAGTCCCAGGTGCTGCCGGCCGGCCTGCCGCGCGTGGCCATCGAGGCCGGTGTCACCGACTTCTGGTGGAAGTACGGCTGCGCCGCGGTGCTGGGCATCGACAGCTACGGCGAATCCGCGCCGGCTGGCGTGCTCTTCAAGCACTTTCACTTCACCACCGAGAACCTGGTGGCCACGGTGCGCAGGGTTCTGAGGCGCTGAGGCACCCGCGCGGTGGCCTGCCGCTTTTAGTTTTTCTTCAACACTTTTCTCATTGACCCTGGAGCAAGAACATGACGATCAAAGTCGGCATCAATGGCTTTGGCCGCATCGGCCGCAATGTGTTGCGGTCAGCGGTGCTGAACTTCCCCGACATTGAAGTAGTGGGTATCAACGACCTGTTGGAGCCCGACTACCTAGCCTACATGCTGAAGTATGACAGCGTGCATGGTCGCTTCAAGGGTGAGGTGGCCATTGAGGGCAATACCCTGGTCGTCAACGGCAAGAAGATTCGCCTGACCGCAGAGCGCGACCCTTCAGCCCTGAAGTGGGCTGAGGTGGGCGCTGATGTGGTGATCGAGTCCACCGGCCTGTACCTGGACAAGGCCAGTGCCGAAAAGCACCTAGCAGCCGGCGCCAAGAAGGTGATCATGTCCGCGCCTTCCAAGGACGACACGCCGATGTTTGTGTACGGCGTGAACCACGGCACCTACAAGGGCGAGGCCATCGTCTCCAACGCCTCGTGCACCACCAACTGCCTGGCGCCGATTGCCAAGGTGTTGAACGACAACTGGGGCATCAAGCGCGGCCTGATGACGACGGTGCACGCGGCCACCGCCACGCAAAAAACCGTGGACGGCCCCTCCAACAAGGATTGGCGCGGCGGGCGCGGTATTTTGGAAAACATCATCCCCTCCTCTACTGGCGCGGCCAAGGCCGTGGGCGTGGTGATTCCGGCGCTCAACAAGAAGCTCACCGGCATGAGCTTTCGCGTGCCGACCTCCGACGTGTCGGTGGTGGACCTGACGGTGGAACTGCTGCGTGATGCACCGTACAAAGATGTCTGCGCTGAGATGAAGCGCATGAGCGATCTGCCGGTGGCTCAAGGGGGCCTGCAAGGCGTGCTGGGCTACACGGAAGACAAGGTGGTGGCCACCGACTTCCGCAGCGACGCCCGCACCTCCATCTTCGACGCCGAGGCCGGCATTGCGCTGGACGGCAGCTTCCTGAAGGTGGTGTCCTGGTACGACAACGAGTGGGGCTATTCCAACAAGTGCCTGGAAATGGTGCGGGTGCTAAAGAGCTGAGCGGCTGGGCTGTTTCGGGGCTGCCGAAAGGGCTTGCATTTGGTGTTACCACAGGGCTGCGATACCCTCGATTCAGTTGTGTACCAGAAAGCGGTTGATGCGCGCGAATGCATTTGATGATCTGAGCCCGCGTGAGCGGCCCACGCGGCTTTGGGTCAGCCGGGCCGGCGGACTGAAAGAGGCCGTGACGGTCGCTGTGACCACGACCCTTGCGATGTTCTTGGTGACGGCCCCTGACAGCGCTGCAGCGGCCACTGAGCCCGGCCCCCGTTGGGCGCGCTTGGCCACCTCTGAGGTGGCTGAAGACCCTGAAGTGGCCCGCGTCATCGTCAAGTACCGCGCTGATAGCCCCTTGCGTCGGGTGCAGTCCACCCCCAGCCCTGAGGGCGCTGGCACCACGCCGGCACCGCGACATGCCACGCGGCTGTCGCAGACGCTTCGCGCGCCCTTGAGCGACGGGCGCGTGCTAGGCCCCCATACACAGGCCCTGCGCGGCCAGGGCCTGAGCAGCTCGGAACTCGCGCGGCGACTGAGCAGCCTGCCCGATGTGGAGTGGGCCGTGGTGGACGAGCGTCGGCGCATACACAACCTGCCCAACGACACCCTGTTCGCCGACAACCAGCGCACAGCCACGCCTGCCGTAGGGCAGTGGTACCTGCGTGCACCCAACGGCCAAGCGGCCTCGGCCATCAATGCGGTGGGTGCCTGGTCCACCACCATGGGCACAGCCTCGGTGGTGGTGGCGGTTTTGGATACCGGCGTGCGGCCTGAGCACCCCGACTTGCAAGGCAAGCTGCATCCGGGATATGACTTCATCAGCTTGGACCGCAGCGGGGCAGCCACCACCGCCAACGACGGCAATGGCCGGGATGCCGACCCTACCGACCCGGGTGATTGGACCATCGCAAATGAGTGCAGTCCAGGCGAACGGGCCAGCGCCAGCAGCTGGCACGGCACCCAGGTCGCAGGCCTGATTGGTGCAGCCACCAACAATGGTGCTGGCATGGCCGGTGGCGGTTGGAATGTCATGGTGCTACCGCTGCGTGTGCTGGGGCGCTGCGGTGGATACGACTCCGACATCATCGCCGCCATGCGCTGGGCCGCCGGCGTCTCACAAAATGTGGGCACTACGGCGGTGGTGAATGTTGCCAACCCCTACCCGGCTCGGGTGATCAACATGAGCTTGGGTTCGCAGGGCATCTGCACCGCGGCCTACCAAGAGGTGGTCAACGAGTTGCGCACCGCCGGAGTGACAGTGGTGGCCGCAGCGGGTAATGACACCGGGCTGAAGGTGTCGGTGCCGGCGAACTGCCCGGGCGCCTTGGCTGTCTCGGGGGTTCGCCACATCGGCAGCAAAGTAGGGTACTCCAACATCGGGCCAGAAGTGGCACTGGCGGCCCCGGCGGGAAACTGTGTGAACCTGCAGGGCACCTGTCTGTATCCCCTGCTCACCACCATCAACCTGGGCCAACGCCAGGCCGGTGCCAACGGCTACAGCGACGGAACCGACTACACCGTAGGCACCAGTTTTGCGGCGCCCCTGGTGGCAGCCAGCGTCGGCTTGATGCTATCGGTCGATCCCACACTCACACCAGGCAAGATTCGCGAGATTCTGCAGGCCACGGTGCAACCCTTCCCCACCAGCCGTCCTTTGGCCGGTGGCGAAGACCCGGTACCGGCCTGTCGCGCGCCGGATACCCGGGACCAGCTGGAGTGTTTCTGCACCACCACCACCTGCGGCGCAGGCATGCTGGATGCTGGGGCTGCGGTAGCCCGCACATTAGCCCTACGGCCTGCACCGCAGCCCGATCCCGGCGCAAGTGGTGGCGGCGGCAACACCGGTGGAGGATCCGGTGGTGGGGCTTCAGGGCTTGGGTGGCTGATTGGTCTCTTGGTCGCGACCCTGGCGCTGCACGCCTTGAACCGAAGGGGCCGCCGCCGCGGGCGCAACACCGGCCGCCTGGGTTGACGCCCCATCCGCAGCCGCGGTCGGCGGCGCTGCCGGCCCAGCCGCTGGCGCGGTGGCCGGGTCTGTAGCGGGCGCACTTGATGGCGCGACCAGCGGTGCGGCCGGTGGCGCCGGTGCCGGTGCAGCAGGCGCGACCACCACAATGGCCTCCGGGCGGCGTTGCAGTGCCCAGCGTTCGGGCTCAGGCTGTGATGGGCCAAGCGTGTCCCACAGCGCACTTTGCATGTGCGCCGGACCGAAGGCCCAAAAGGCCACGGCCACATGGGCCAGCAACAGCAAAAGGATCAAGCGACGCATCACGGGTGTGGAGTGTCGGTGAAACCGGACGCGGCCGGGCGCACCTGCACGTCCCCGGCCACCACCCGGTACACACCACCCAGTGCCTGTACCAACAGGGCTCCGTTTTCATCGATCCCCACGCACTGCCCCTGGGCCACCGGGCCGGCGGACAGCGTGACCGATTGGCCGATCAAGGCTTCGCGCGACTGCACCGCCGAATGAATGGGGCCAAACCCCTGGTCTTCAAAGTCCACCAGGGCACGGGCCACCGCTTCAGCCGCCAGGTGCCACAAGGCTGGGGCCTCGTCTTGCGCGCGCCACAGCGAGGTACCCGCCAAGCCCTGGGGCGGCAAGCCCTCGCTGGCCACGTCTTGCGCCCGAACATTAACCCCCACGCCCACCACCACCCAACGGGTTGCGGCCGACGGGCCGACGGCATCATTGGCCAGTGCCGATGCAGACAATGGCACGGTTTCGATGAGGATGCCTGCGACCTTGCGCCCGCCCAAAGCTGCGCCGGTGCCCGGTGAATCGGGCTGGGCAAGCGGCCACGAGTCGAACCACAACAGGTCGTTGGGCCACTTGAGCATGAGGCGTCCTTGCCCCGGCGGAGGCTGGCCTTGCGGCCAGGGCTGCAGGGCCTGCGCCAGCGCATGACCTACAGCCAGCGACAGCGCCCCCCAACCCTGCAGAGGCCGCAGGGGCCAGGCCAGGCTGAAGGTGAGGCTGGCCCCCGCTTGGGACATCCAGGCGCGGCCTATCCGGCCGCGGCCCCCTGTCTGTGTTTCGGCCAACAGCACCTGGGGCATGCGGTGTTGGGCGGGCAGTTCACGCACCGTTTTCATCAAGTCGGTGTTGGTGGAGCCGGTTTGCGCTACCGCGCGCACCGTGACGGCGCCAACCGATGCAGACAAGCGTCTCTGCAGGCCTGGGGCGTCCCAGGCCAACTGCATACCCGCGCCATCGGCGGGGCTGGATGCAGACGCGTTCAGGCTCACCGCTTAGGCGAGAGCATCGTGCCGCGGCAGGCCCGCGCGCCACAACGGCAGGCGAACTTCATCTTCAGCGCCGGGGTGTAGCGTTCATCAATGGTCAGGCCGTAGTTGTATGACAGCTCCTCGCCTGCCTTGATCGCGCGCAAGGCCTTGACGAACACACGGCCGTCCACCTCGTCGGCCTCGCAGTTGGGGGCGCAGGAATGGTTGATCCAGCGTGCTGCGTTGCCGCCCACATTGGCATCAATCACACGGCCATCGTCAATGTGGAAGTAGAAGGTGTGGTCAGGTTGCGCCGGGTCGTGCGGATGGCGGCGCAGCGCCTCTTCCCAATCGATCACCTCACCCACATATTCGATAAGCACCTCGCCCTTACGCAGGGCCACCATAGCGAAAACACCCTTTCCATGGACACCACTGCGGCGCACCTGGATGCGACGCCCGGGCGGTGTCGCCAACGCAGCCGAGGCCCCAGGTGCGCGGGCGCGTCCTTGGGCATGCTTGCGGCTGTGCGCCGCGGGGGTGGAGGAAGAGGAGCGGCCCTTGGCTTGCATGGCGTTGGACTTTGGGTACATTGAATTCATGGGTGCGCGCGTGCGTGTGCGCGCACGCACGCACGCGTAAGGTTCTGATTGTAGGCAGCCCGTGAGTGCCCCGACGAACGACCAAGGAAGCCGATTCGAATGAGCAAGACTCTCATCATTGCCGAAAAGCCCAGCGTGGCCCAGGACATCATGCGGGCGCTTACGCCCACGGTGGGTAAGTTCGAGAAGCACGCCGACCATTTCGAGAACGACACGCATGTGGTCACCTCGGCCGTGGGCCATCTGGTGGAAATCAAGGCACCCGAGCAATACGACATCAAGCGCGGCAAATGGAGTTTTGCGCACCTGCCGGTGGTGCCGCCGCACTTTGAGCTGGTGCCTATCGACAAGGCTAAGGCCCGGCTGAACGCGGTGATCAAGCTGGTCAAGCGCAAGGATGTGGCTCGCCTGATCAATGCCTGTGACGCGGGCCGCGAAGGCGAGTTGATCTTCCGGCTGATCGTGCAGTACGCCGGCACCGAGAAGAAGCCCATTGACAAGCCAATACAGCGCCTGTGGCTGCAGAGCATGACGCCCCAAGCCATCCGGGACGGCTTCGACCTGCTGCGCAGCGACGCACAAATGCAGGGTTTGGCCGATGCCGCGCGCAGCCGCAGCGAAGCCGACTGGCTGGTGGGTATCAACGGCACCCGTGCCATGACCGCTTTCAATTCGCGCGACGGCGGTTTCTTCCTGACCACCGTGGGTCGGGTTCAAACGCCCACGCTATCCATCGTTGTAGAACGCGAAGAGCTCATCCGCAGGCACGTGGCGCGGCCCTACTGGGAGGTGAAGGCGCAGTTCGACGCCAATGCTGGCCAATACGAAGGTAAGTGGTTCGACCCAGACTTCAAGAAGAACGATGATGCCGACCGGCGTACCGATCGTTTATGGGACGAGGTCCTGGCCCAAGCAGTGGCCAAAGCAGTGCGCGGCCAGCCCGCTGCCGTTCAAGAGGAATCCAGCCCGACCACGCAGGCTTGCCCGGCGCTATACGACCTGACCACGCTGCAGCGCGAGGCCAATTCGCGCTTTGGCTTCTCTGCCAAGACCACGCTGTCCATCGCGCAGGCACTGTATGAAAAGCACAAGGTGCTCACCTACCCCCGTACCGATTCACGCCACCTGCCCGAAGACTACCTGGGCACGGTGAAGAACACAGTGTCGATGTTGGCCGACGAAGACCTGCCTGGGCCGCTTCGGGCGCTGTCAGCCCATGCGCGGGTGGCGCTGAACCAGGGTTACATCAAGCCCATGAAGAAGGTTTTCGACAACGCCAAGGTGTCCGACCACTTCGCCATCATTCCCACCCTGCAGGCGCCCAAGAGCCTCACCGAGATTGAGGCCAAGCTCTACGACTTGGTTGTCAAGCGCTTCCTGGCGGTGTTCTTCCCCTCGGCGGAGTTCTTGGAGACCACCCGCACCAGCACCGTTGAGGTGGCGGTGGCCGGTGCCGGCACCCAACAGCATTTCCGAACCAAGGGTAAGGTGCTGGTCAACCCCGGGTGGCTGGCGGTGTACGGCAAGGAAGCACAAGACGACGACGCCACGCTGGTGGCCGTGGCCTCGGATGAAGTGGTGCGCGCCGAATCGGTGGACGTGGTCGCCCTTAAGACCAAACCCCCCGCACGCTACACCGAAGCCACGCTGCTATCGGCCATGGAGGGCGCGGGCAAGCTGGTGGACGATGATGAATTTCGCGAGGCCATGGGCGACAAGGGTTTGGGCACACCGGCCACACGCGCGGCCATCATCGAAGGCCTGCTCAACGAAAAGTACATGTTGCGCGACGGGCGCGAGCTGCTGCCCACGGCAAAGGCCTTTCAGCTGATGACCCTGCTGCGCGGCCTGGGGGTGGAAGACCTGACCAAGCCCGAGCTCACCGGCAACTGGGAACACCGGCTGGCGCAAATGGAGCACGGACAGCTTTCGCGCGCAGCCTTCATGGCTGAGATTGCACAGATGGCCGAGCGCATCGTCAAGAAGGCCAAGGAATACGACCGCGACTCCATACCCGGCGACTATGTGACCCTGTCCACGCGCTGCCCGAACTGCGCGGGTATGGTCAAGGAAAACTACCGGCGCTACGCCTGCACTGGGCGCGATGGCCAGTCCGAAGGCTGCGGTTTTTCCATCACCAAGATTCCCGCCGGTCGCGCCTTTGAGGTGGCAGAGGCCGAGGCCTTCCTGCGCGACAAGCGCATCGGTCCGCTCGAAGGCTTCCGTTCGAAGGCGGGTTGGCCCTTTACCGCTGAGTTACAACTGGTGCGCGACGAAGAGGCCGGTAACTGGAAACTCGAGTTCGACTTCGGCGAGGCCGCGCAGGCCTCTGAAGGGAAGGATGACGCAGTGGACTTCAGCGGCCACGCCAGCCTGGGCGCCTGCCCCAAGTGCAAGGGGCGCGTGGTGGAACATGGCACCTCCTATGTGTGTGAACACACCACTGGCGTGGCCACCTGCGACTTCAAGAGCGGCAAGATCATCTTGCAACAGCCCGTGCCACCCGAGGAAATGATGCGCTTGCTGAGCACCGGCAAAACCGCCTTGTTGGAGAACTTCGTATCGAACAAGACCCGGCGCAAATTCAAGGCTTTCCTGGCTTGGGACCCCAAAGCTGGAAAGGTCGGTTTTGAGTTTGAGCCCCGTGCGCTGCGCGCACCGGGCAAGAAGGCCGCTGCCAAGAAGTCGGCGTGACGCTCGACATCTTTTTCAAGCTGCTGGTGCTGATCGCGGTGGTGGGGGCCGGCTGGTACGCCGGTCGTACCTCCCTGATGGCCGGGCCAGAGCCGGTTAAGGCCTTTTCCACCCTAGCCTTCTATCTGCTGATTCCTGCGCTCCTGTTCAGGTCCATGGCCACGGTCGATCTGGATCATCTGCCCTGGGCCACCCTGGTGGCCTTCTTTGGGCCGACCATGTTGTGGGTGTTGCTGGTATACGCCGCCCACCGCTGGTGCCAGCCCAAGCCCGTGCCGGCGCAGGCCAGTGCCATCGATGACAGCCAGCGCCGAGCAGCCGCACCCGCGGCCCGCAGCATGATGTGCAGCTTTGGCAACACGGTGCAGGTGGGCTTGCCGTTGGCGGCCTCACTGTTTGACAACGCCGGGCTGGCCATCCATGTGGCCATCATCAGCTTGCATGCCCTGACGCTGCTGACCGTGGCCACCATCTTGGCCGAGGCCGACATGGCGCGTGCGCGTAACGCGGTGGTGGGCAGCAATCTGTGGGGAACGGTCAAGCAAACGCTGCGCAATACCCTGATTCACCCGGTGATCCTGCCGGTAGTAGCCGGCCTGTGCTGGGGCCTGGCGGAGCTGCCGGTTCCTCAGCCCATGGACGAAGCCTTGCGGCTTTTAGCCTCGGGCGTGGTGCCGCTGTGCCTGGTGATGATCGGCTTGTCGCTGGCGCACCATGGCATCGAAGGCTATGCGCGAGTGGCGGTGGCCTGCACCGTGGGCAAGATGTTGGTGATGCCCGCGGTGGTGTTGGTGGTGGCACATTGGGGGCTGGGGGTTTCGGGTCTACCCCTGACGGTGATCGTGCTGGCGGCCTCGCTGCCCACCGGCAGCAATGCTCTGTTGTTTGCCCAGCGCTACCAGACCCAGGTGCCCCAAGCCACGGCTACCATCGTCGTGGGCACGGTGGCCTTTGCGGCACTGGCCCCCATGTGGCTGCAGATCCTGAGCATGCTGTAGCCGCCTGCGCGACAATTGGGGCATGAATGCTCCTGCCGACATTGCCGTGTACATGACGGGTCTGGGCCGCGCGGCGCGGCAGGCTGCCACGCGCTTGGTGCAGGCACAAACCGCCGAGAAAGACGCAGCCCTGCGGGCATTGGCCCTTGGTTTGTGCGAACAGGCCTCAGCCCTCAAAGCCGCCAATGCGCTTGACGTCCAGGCTGCGCAAGCCGCCGGGCTCGCAGCGCCGATGGTTGACCGCTTGCGCCTGAGTGACGCCATCATCAACACCGTGGCCCAGGGCTGCGAGCAGTTGGCTGCTATGCCCGACCCCATTGGTGAGATCACAGGGGTCAAGCGCCGGCCATCGGGCATCAGCGTAGGTCAGATGCGGGTGCCGCTGGGTGTGTTCGGCATGATCTACGAAAGCCGACCGAATGTGACGATTGAGGCGGCCAGCCTGGCCATCAAGAGCGGCAACGCCTGCATCCTGCGTGGCGGCTCTGAGGCGATCCATTCCAATCTGGCCCTATGGCGCTGCGTGCAGACCGCCTTGCACGCCGCTGGCTTGCCGGCTGAAGCAGTGCAACTTGTGGAAACCACCGACCGTGCTGCGGTGGGCCAACTGATCGCCATGCCAGCGTTCGTCGATGTGATCATCCCGCGCGGGGGCAAAGGTCTGATTGAGCGCATCAGTGCAGAGGCCCGGGTACCGGTGATCAAGCACCTGGACGGCAACTGCCACACCTATGTTGACGAATGGGTCGACCTGGACCTGGCCGTGCAGGTCACCGACAACGCCAAGACCCAGAAGTACAGCCCCTGCAATGCCACCGAATCGCTGGTGGTGCACGCGGCACAGGCCGCGGCGTTTCTGCCCAGGATCGGAGCGGTGTTCGCAGCCAAGGGCGTAGAAATGCGCTGTGATGCTGCAGCTGCAGCCCTGCTGAGCAGCGTGCCGGGTGCGAATGTGAAGCCCGCTACCGAGCAAGATTGGAGCGAGGAATACCTGGCACCCATCGTCAGCGTGAAGGTGGTGAGCAACCTTGATGAGGCCATCGCCCATATCAACACCTACGGATCGCATCACACCGATGCGATTCTCACCACGCACCACCCGAACGCCATGCGCTTCCTGCGGGAGGTGGATTCAGCCAGCGTGATGGTCAACGCCAGCACCCGATTTGCCGACGGCTATGAGTACGGTTTGGGTGCTGAGATCGGCATATCCACCGACAAGTTCCACGCACGCGGCCCGGTGGGCCTGGAAGGCTTGACGTCTCAGAAGTGGGTGGTGCTGGGTCAGGGCAGCGTACGCGTCTGAAGCGCAGCGACCACCAACCATGCAGCCGAGCACGCCCCTGCCCAACCCCCGCTGCGCCCTGGTCCTGTTCTCTGGTGGACAGGATTCCACCGTGTGCCTGGCCTGGGCCCTTCGGCGCTACGCTCACGGACGCCCTTGATGTTCATTGACAAGGCGCAGACCAGGGACCTGAGCGCAGCCTTGGGTGGGTTAGCCTTGGAGGTCATCATCCGGGATCACGCCCACACCTGCTACCCAGGTGTGCGCGATCAGCTGCATGAGAGGAGCCGCGGATACGGTCACTGTCCAACTTATGAGCTGCGCGGGCACGGCTGGCAGCGCTACCGCGCCCTAGGTGCACAAGCCGCGGCGCGGTCCTGAGCACGCTGGTATGGATTCGGTTCAGTGGACCATGTTGGGTACCTCAGCGGTGCTGCTTTGCTGGGTACTGGGTGCCTACAACCGGCTGCAACGGCTGCGCAACGACATCGGCAAGGCCGCTCAGCAAATCGAAGAAGCGGTACAGCGGCGCGATGAATTGATCGCCGGCCTTCTCACGCTGCTGCGCCCTGTCGATCACCCCATGCTAGAGGCGGGCACCCTGCAGGCGGTGGATGAGGCCAGCAGCGCCATTCTGGCCGCTTCAGAGGTGCTCAAGAACAAACCCAGCGACATGCACAGCCCAGGGCGTGTGGCCGTAGCCGAAGTGGGCCTGCAGGCGGCGTTGTTGGCGGTGATTACCGAGGTGGAGCACGACGCGGCGCTGCGCCTGTCTCCAGGCATGCTGGAACGCTTGGCTGGCATTAGTGAAGCCGAACGCAAGATGCGTTTTGGGCGGCAGCTCTACAACGAGGCGGTCAAGGTCTACAACGCTGCACTGGTGCAGTGGCCCACGCGGCTGTTGCGCCGCCTGTTTGACCTGGGCGAAGCAGCCACGATTTGAACCGCTCTAGCGGTCGCCCACCACTGCGGCAGTAGCCAACAGTTCTTCAAACAGTGCCAGCGTCACACGGCCTGAAACCGAATATGGGTCCAATGAGGGCCGTTCGGAGTACTTTAGAAGCATGGCCGTGTTGACGCGCGCCATATTGACCTGCCCCATCATCCATCCGGCAAAGCGCCGCTGGCTGATTTCGTCGTACACCAACAGCACCACGTCGTGGTGACGCGGGTCGGCCAGGATGCGCTGGTAGAGCTGGTTGACCCCCGAGCGCCCGCCTTCGATCACTTGGATGAACAGGCCCTCGGAGAAACACAACATGCCGGTGATGCCAGCCTCGCCGTTGTGGCTGCGGCACTGGCGCAACAGCAGAGAAAGCTCTTCGCTGTCCACGCCAGTGGCTGCACGACTGCAATACATGAGTCGAACCAGCATGCGTGGTGTCCGCGCAGCCGCAATCAGCTGCGATTCTTGCTGGCCATCAGGGAAAGAAATTCCCGGCGTAAATTCGCATCGCGCAGGAAGGCTCCGCGCATCACCGAGTTCGTCATCACCGACTCGTCATCCTTGACACCGCGCCAATGCATGCAGAAGTGGTCGGCCTCCATCACGATGGCTAAGCCATCAGGTTTGACGCGGTTTTGCAGTTCCTCAGCCAGCATCGTCACCGCCTCTTCTTGAATCTGCGGGCGGCTCATCACCCAGTCGCAGATGCGGACGTACTTGCTCAGACCGATCAGGTTGGAAAACTCATTGGGCATGATGCCAATCCACACCCGGCCGATGATGGGGCACAGGTGGTGGGAACAGGCGCTGCGCACCTTTATCGGCCCCACGATCATGAGTTCGTTCAAACGGGAGAAGTTCGGGAACTCGGTGACCGAGGGCATAGGCACATAGCGCCCACGGAAAACTTCCTCCACAAACATCTTGGCCACGCGTTGAGCGGTCTCGCTAGAGTTGTGGTCGCCTTCGGTGTCGATCACCAGCGATTTCAGCACGCCTTGCATCTGCTGGGCTACCTCGGCTTTGAGCTCTTCGAGTTCACCCTCGCGAATATGGGCCGAGATGTTGTCGTTGGCGTGGTAGCGGCAATCGGCACCGATCAGTCGGTAGCGGATGCGCTCAGAGGCAGGCAGTCGGTCGAGCTCTTTCTCTGAACGGAAGAGCCCTTGGAGGGTAGCGGCAGACATGCGGATTGTGCTCCTGTGGGGCTGCGGTGCGCAGCGCACGGGCGGCAAGGCCCATGGAAGGAAGGCGCCGGTACTGCACAAGAACGACTTCCTGTCGGAATTGTGCGCCCGAATGCCAGGCCGTGCCGATGGCCCTGCAACCAACCTTGACATGGCGCACCGCAGCGGCGGCCAGCACACCCGGGCACGGGCTGGAGGCTAGACTGCCGGTATGAGCCGTACCGGCGGCGCGCACAGCCTGCACCTGCAACTCGAACATACCGCGCGCCTGCTGATACGGGTGCGCGGGGGCAGTTCCCTGCCCGAGGCGCTGCAGCAGCTGCCGGCCGCTTGGCGTGCCGGCTGCCAGGCCCTGGGCTTTCACGTGATGCGTTGGCGTGGCAGTGCCGAAGCCGCGCGCGACGCGTTGGTGGCCCGCCCCCCCGACCCCGAGGTGGACGCCCTGCTGACCTCAGCCCTGGCACTGATGTGGCCGTTGAGTTCACCCGCGTACACCCCGCACACCCTGGTCGACGAAGCGGTCAAGTGCGCGGCGCGCATGGCGCCCCACAGCAAGGGCTTTGTGAATGCGGTGCTGCGTAACGCGCTGCGCCGAGGCCCAGAACTGGATGCGGTGGTGGTCCGTACCCCGGCCGGCCGCCACAACCACCCCGCCTGGTGGGTTCAGCGCCTGCAGCTCGATTGGCCGAAACAGGCCGAGGGCATCCTGCAGGCATCACAGCAGCACCCACCGCTGACCTTGCGCGCCAACGCACGGCACGGTGGCCTGGCCACCCTATCTCCCGCGCTGCAGGCCGCCGGCTTGGCCTGGCAGCCAGTCCGGTTGCCAAGAGCTGCCCTGTGCGAAGGGCCCAGCTGGGCTCAGCCACAAGGCCAGGCGGCCGCGCGGTCCAGCACACAGCCGCAGGCCAGCGCCACGTTGGCGCAGGCTGCCGTGCTAGAGCGCGCACTGCCGGTCGAGCAGATTCCGGGGTTTGCCCAAGGCCATTGGTCGGTCCAAGATGCCGCCGCGCAGCTGGCTGCCCCGCTGTTGCTGCAGGGCTTGGCACGTGCGGGGCGCAATACGGGGCAGCGCCCTCGGGTCTTGGACGCCTGCTCGGCGCCCGGGGGAAAAACCGCCCATCTGCTGGAACTGGCCGATCTGGACCTGTGGGCCTTAGATGCCGACGCGCAGCGCCTGAGGCGGGTCCACGACAACCTGCAACGGCTGGGCTTGCCCTGGCCACAAGCTAAGGGCCAAGCCGAACTTCGGGCGGCCGACGCCCGCGCCGTTCGGACGTGGTGGGACGGCCAACCGTTTGATGCGGTGCTGCTGGACGCCCCCTGCAGTGCCTCCGGTATCGTGCGGCGCCAACCCGACGCCCGTTGGCTGCGCCGCGCCAGCGACATTCATGCGCTGGTGGCGTTGCAGGCCGAGCTCTTGGACGCCCTGTGGCCCCTGCTTCGCCCGGGTGGCTGTCTGCTTTACGCCACGTGTTCGGTGTTCAGGGTCGAAGGAGAGCAGCAAATCGATGCTTTTTTGCAACGGCATCGGCTTCCTGCTGAGGTGCTCGACCCGGCATCACCGGGGCACCTGCTGCCCCTGACCGACAATCATTCGTCTGGCCATGACCCCGCGCCGGGCAGGCCCGATCCGGCTTGCGACGGCTTCTTTTACGCCCTGCTGCACAAGCCTTGACCCGATCCAGCCCCCCTCGACCCCGCGCCGAAGCAGACGCCCCCGCGGCCGTCAGGCCTGCATACGGCATGCCCGTGCCGCGCCGGGTCGTCCTGCGCGCCACCGCGGCTGGCCTCGGGGTTTGGGCACTGGGAGCTGGGGTGTTGACGCTGACCGCCGGTGCCTTGAGCGTGACCGCAAGCGCACCGGCACATGCCCGGCCCGATGCGCCCGGCGTTGAGGTGCGGACCCTGAGCCTGCGGCGTGAAGACGGCGCGGTGCTGCTGGATTTCGACCTTCGGGTGCATCTGCCTGCGGTGGTGGAGGACGCACTGAGCCGCGGCGTGCCCCTGTATTTCCAGGCTACGGCCGCGCTGTTTCGCCCGCGCTGGTACTGGCGTGATGCGCGCGTGGCTCGGATCGAACGGCAATGGCGTTTGAGCTATCAGCCCCTGACCGGTGTGTACCGGGTCAGCCTAGGGGCCATTGCGCAAAACCATGCCCGGCTGGAAGACGCCCTGACAGCGGTGAGCCGATTGGGGCGCTGGCAGGTGGCCGACCCCGGCCAATCCGAGCTGGGTGAGCGGCACTACGCTGAGTTCACTTGGAAGCTCGACATCAACCAACTGCCCCGGCCCATGCAGTTCGGTTTGGGCTCGGGCACCGAATGGAGCCTGGGGGTGGAGCGCACCCTCAGGCTGGAGCCCTGAGGACCGCATGAGCAAGCAGGCTCGCTGGGCCTGGGCCCTGGCCGCGGTTGTGGTCACGGCGCTGGCGTTGGTGGTGTTCTTCGCGCTGGCCCTGACCAGTGACGTGTTGCGCATCTCCGAGTTACAAGTATTGTGGTTGTTCCGCGTCAATGTGGCGGTCGCGGTGGTTTTGGCCCTGGTGATCTTGATTGCTGCGGTTCGCCTGGCTGTGCGCACCCGGCGGCGTAAGTTTGGCAGCCTGTTGTTGACCAAGCTGGTCGGCATCTTTGCCTTGGTGGGGGTGGTGCCTGGGCTGTTGCTGTACTTGGTGAGCTACCAGTTCGTCTCGCGCAGCATTGAGAGCTGGTTCGACGAGCGGGTGCAGATTGCGCTGGATGCAGGCCTGTCGCTGGGCAAAAGCACGCTGAACGACACCGTCAGCGAACTGGGACGCCGCACCCGAGAGGCCGCTCTGCGACTGGCCGATCAAGACACGGCCCTGTCGGTGCGGCAGGTCGAGCGGCTGCGGGTGCAACTGGAAGCCGATGAAGTGGCCGTGTTGGGGCCCAGTGGCCAGGTGCTGTTGTCGGCCAGCAGTGGCCGAACCAGCGCCCTGATGAACGAGCGACCCGCTGCTGCCCAGCTCAAGCAGGCCCGCGTGGTCCCGTTTGTGAGCCAGCTGGAGGGGCTGGACGAGGCCGGCGCCCTGGAGGGCACACCGGCGGCGGCCTTGCAGGGTGTGCGGGTGCGCGCCATGGCGGCACTGCCGGCGCGGGAGTTGGGCCTGGTAGAAGAAGCGCGCTTCCTAATGGCCACGCAAGCGGTGCCGGCAAGCTTGGTGCGTCACGCACTGGCGGTGCAGGTGGCTTACACCGAATACCAACAGCGGGCACTGGCACGCGA
Organism: Betaproteobacteria bacterium; assembly: GCA_016868355.1. Lineage (GTDB taxonomy): Bacteria > Pseudomonadota > Gammaproteobacteria > Burkholderiales > Burkholderiaceae_C > RFTU01. The sequence goes on from VGHB01000005.1 coordinate 164,487, forward strand.
CGGCCTGCGCCAGATGTACATCGGCACGCTCACCCTTTCACTGATCTTGACGGTCTTGGGCGCGGTGATTCTGGCCGCCGTATTGGGCCAGCAACTGGCCAAGCCTTTGCTGCTGCTGGCTGACGGCATGCGGCAGGTGGCCGCCGGCGACCTCAGCACCAAACCGGTGTTCGCCTCAAAAGACGAAGTGGGCGGCCTGACCCGCAGCTTTGCCGACATGACCGAGCAGCTGCGCCAGGCGCGCTCGCAGCTGCAGGGCAGCTTGCTGCAGCTGGAAACCGGACGCACCCGGCTGCAAACCATCTTGGACAGCCTGAGCGCCGGCGTGATCGTATTCGATGCGCAGCGCCACATCGACACCGTCAACCCCGGGGCCACGCGCATCCTGCGGCTGCCCGTTTCGGTGTACCGAGGCCATGGGCTGGACGAGGTCCCGGGCCTGTTCGATTTTGCTGATTCCATCTGGAACCGCTTTGAGCTGCATGCACACAGCCCCGAGACAGGTGAACGCGACCATTGGCAGGATTCCTTTGAACTGCGCTTGAGCGGCAGCGAGCACGACTCGCTGACCCTGCTGGTGCGCGGCGCGCGGCTGCCCCTGGGGCAGTGGCTGATGGTGTTTGATGACATCAGCGAGGTGATCTCTGCGCAGCGCTCGGCTGCTTGGAGCGAAGTGGCGCGGCGTCTGGCCCATGAGATCAAGAACCCGCTGACGCCCATTCAGTTGTCGGCCGAGCGGCTGCAACACAAGCTGGAAGCCAAGCTTGAGGATGCCGACCAGCAGCTGCTGGCGCGCTCGGTGTCCACCATCGTGGCGCAGGTGCAGGGCATGCAGCGCCTGGTCAACGACTTTCGAGACTACGCCCGGCTGCCCTCGGCCCAACTAGCTCCTTTGGACCTCAACGCACTGGTGCTAGAGGTAACCGGCCTGTACGCCGCTCTGATGGAGCAAGGACGCCTGAGGCTGGTCCTGGCCCCAGGGCTGCCCCTGATCCTGGGGGATGCTTCACAGCTGCGCCAGGTGATCCACAACCTAACCCAAAATGCCCTGGATGCGGTGGAGGTGCAGACCGACGGTCAGGTCACCCTGCAAACCGAGGCCGCTCGCAACGAAGACAGGCAGATCCGCGCGGTGCGGCTGAAGGTGCTGGACAACGGGCCCGGCTTTGCCGACAAGGTCATGAAACGCGCCTTTGAACCCTATGTGACCACCAAGGCCAAGGGCACCGGCTTGGGCTTGGCCGTCGTGCGCAAGATCGCCGATGAGCACGCCGCCCGCATCCGGCTGGGCAACCGGCGCGACGAACCCCAGGACGGACCCGACGTTCAAGGTGCTCAGGTTTCGTTATCATTTTCAAAATTGGCGACTGCAGCGGCTGCCCCCAAGGCACCCGAGCCGACGCACTGAGGTACATGGCCACCATACTTGTCGTCGACGACGAACTCGGCATCCGCGCGCTGCTGACAGAGATCCTTTCTGATGAAGGGCATACGGTCGAGGCAGCCGAGAACGCCGCGCATGCGCGCGTGTTTCGCGAAAAGCTTAAGCCCGACCTGGTGCTGCTGGATATTTGGATGCCCGATGTGGACGGCATCACGCTGCTCAAGGAATGGAACAGCACAGGGCAGCTGACCATGCCGGTGATCATGATGTCCGGGCACGGCACCATCGACACAGCGGTGGAGGCGATGAAGTTCGGTGCTACTGCCTTTCTGGAAAAGCCCGTGACCCTGCAAAAGCTGCTGCGTGCGGTGGAAGAGGGGCTCACCCGGGGCACCGACCCACGAGGGGCCATCAGCAGCGCTGCGGCCAACCTAGGCACCGCTCCCGCTGGGGGGCCAGGCAGCCCCAGCAGTGCTGGCACCCAAAGCGTGCGCCCGGGCCTCAGCGGCCCAGATGCCAGCGGCACCCAGCACTGGGCACCCGGTAACCCCGTCGCGGGCGAGGGCGACCGCTATGGGCTCACCACCGGGCCGGCAAGCTTGCCCAGCCCGTTGGGCCCCAACAACCCGGGTGGTGCATCGGACTCCAACAGCCGGCAAAGCTTCGAGCTAGACCGCCCCTTGCGCGAAGCGCGAGATGCCTTTGAAAAGAGCTACTTCGAATACCACCTGGCCAAGGAAAACGGCAGCATGACCCGCGTGGCCGAGAAGACCGGGCTGGAGCGCACCCACCTGTACCGCAAGCTCAAACACCTTGGCGTGGACTTGAGCCGCACCAAGCGGCAAGCCAACTGAGGCATCTCGGGGGCGCCCGTGAGCACCAACACAGCAGCGGAACGCGTGGCCCTGATCGTGGGCGCCGGCAGCGGCATGGGCGCTGCTGCGGCGCGCCGCCTGGCTGCCGATGGCTTCCGTGTAGGCCTGTTGTCTGCTTCGGGCCGCGGACAAGCGTTGGCCGAAACCCTGAAGGGCTTTTGCGTCGAGGGATCGAACCAAAACGACCATGACATCCGGTCCCTGGCCGATGAAGCTGTGCGCCGCTGGGGACGTATCGACGCCCTTGTCAACAGCGCCGGACACGGCCCTCGGGCCCCCATTTTGGACCTCAGCGACGACCAGTGGCGCACCGGCATGGAGGTCTACCTGCTCAATGTGGTGCGGGCCGTTCGCATCGTGGCGCCGCAGATGCAGGCGCGGCGCAGCGGGTCGATCGTCAACATTTCGACCGCCTGGGCGTTCGAGCCCAGCCCTTTGTTTCCCACTTCGGCCGTATTCCGCGCGGGCTTGGCTGCCTACACCAAGCTCACCGCACAAGCCCTGGCCCCCGAAGGCGTCCGAATCAACAACGTGCTTCCGGGCTGGATTGATTCGCTGCCCCAGACCGACGAACGACGGGACAGCGTTCCGATGAAGCGATACGGCCAAGCCGATGAGATTGCTGCCACCATCGCCTTCTTGGTCTCCGACGGTGCGGCATACATCACGGGCCAGAACATCAAGGTCGATGGCGGCTTAATGAAGGGGATCTGAGGGGCGGCCACACCCGTTCGCGGCCCACACCCCTGGTCTTGGGCTACACTCGCCGGCTCCGGCCAAGTAGCTCAGTTGGTAGAGCAGCGGACTGAAAATCCGCGTGTCGGTGGTTCGATTCCGCCCTTGGCCACCAT
>VGHB01000006.1 GCA_016868355.1 Betaproteobacteria bacterium
GACTACATCACCGGACGATTTGGATGACCAACATGAGTGACAAGCACCTTTCCACCCAATACAACGCCGAGCTCAGCGCCATTTCCAACCAGGTGCTGCAGATGGGCGGCCTGGCCGAATCCCAAGTTGCACAGGCCATTTACGCCCTGACCCAGCTGAGCCCGGAAACGGCTGAACGGGTGGTGGAGACAGAGGCCAAGGTCAATCAGCTGGAAGTGGAGATCGACTCCGAGCTGTCGACGATCATTGCTCGCCGACAACCCACCGCACGTGACCTCCGCCTCTTGGTGGCCATCAGCAAGATGATCGCCAACCTCGAGCGGGTTGGCGATGAGGCTGCCCGCATAGCACGCACGGTCAGGCGCTTGATTGATTCGGGCATTTCCAGCAGGCTGCCCATTGGTGATTTGGCGTATGAGGCAGACTTGGCGATTATGCAGCTGCGCAAGGCTTTGGATGCCTTTGCCCGACTGGATGTCTCCCGTGCGCTGGAGGTGCTCAAGCAGGACGACCAGATCGACCAGGAGTTCGACGGCTTGATGCGCAAGCTGATCACGTTCATGATGGAAGACCCACGGACGATTTCCAGTTGCATAGACTTGGTGTTTGTGGCCAAAGCCATTGAGCGCGTGGGCGACCACGCTAAAAACCTGGCCGAAGTGACCATCTATGTGGTCAATGGCATCGATGTCCGCCACACGCCCGCGGCATCGCTGGAAGAAGCTTCTGTGGGCGCAACCAACTGAGCCACTGAATGAGCGCTGAAGTCCTGATCGTCGAAGACGAGGCGGCTATTGCCGAACTCCTGGCTATCAATATCCGTCATGCTGGCATGACGGTGCGCGTAGCCCTGGATGCCGAGCAAGCGCGGCGCGAGGTCGACAAGCAACTCCCCAAGCTGGTCCTGTTGGATTGGATGCTGCCGGGCCAGTCTGGCGTGCAATTGGCGCGACAGTGGCGAGCCGATGAGCGTACCCGTGACCTGCCGATCATCATGCTCACGGCTCGTGCGGCAGAAGACGACCGCGTGGCGGGCTTGGACGCTGGGGCAGACGACTATCTCACCAAGCCGTTCTCGACCAAAGAGTTGATGGCACGGGTGCGGGCTGTGCTTCGACGGCGCGCTCCCGAGGCCCTGGACAAGCCCATCGAATCCGCCGGCATCCATTTGGACCCAGCCACCCGGCGTGTCACCGTGGGTGGGCGAGACATCAAGCTCAGTCCAACCGAGTTCAAGCTTTTGCATTTCCTGATGGCGCATCCCGAGCGTGTACATAACCGAACCCAGGTTCTGGACCGCGTGTGGGGCGATCATGTCTTCATTGAGGAGCGGACCGTGGATGTTCACGTTAAGCGCTTGCGGGAAGCCCTGCGCGCCGTGGGCTGTGATGCTGCTGTGGAAACGGTTCGGGGTGCTGGATACCGCTTCAATGCCCGAGCCGGAAGCCTCAGCGGGGCGGCTGCCGCCTCCAGCTGAACTGCAATTGAACGTGACGCACCAAGAAGCGCTGGGATCGGCCTTCGAGGCAGCTTTTGAGGCCGTGCCCAATGGCGTGGTGCTGTTAGATGCTGAACAGCGCATCGTCTGGTTGAATGCAAACGCCTGCGTGCATCTGGCACTTGAGCCACAAAGCGACATTAGTCAACCCTTGACCAACTTGGTTCGAGACCCAGCCTTGGTGGCCGCATTGAACACGCCGCAGTCGGCAGAAGATTTTCGAATCGGCTCGCACCGGGCAGACCAGGTGCTCCTGATTCAGGTTCGAAGCTACGCACCTGGGCGCCGCATGGTGCTCACCCACGATGTCACCGAATCTGACCGCATGGAGGCCATGCGTCGAGACTTCGTGTCCCATGTGTCACATGAAATTCGGACGCCGCTGACGGTGTTGGCAGGCTTTGTCGAAACGATGCAGACATTGGCTCTACAGGAACGAGAGCAGAACCGGGTTTTGGACCTCATGAGGCAACAGACCAGCCGGATGGAAGCCCTGGTGTCGGATCTCCTGCTGCTGGCCACCTTGGAGGGCAGCCCCAAGCCCGCTATTGCCCAGTGGGTACCCTTGATGCCATTGCTGCAGTCCGCCGTGGCCGATGGGCACCACCTGTCTGGTGGCAAGCACGAACTCGTGTGCTCAGAAACGCCGGTCGAAGACCTGGAAGTGGCTGTGGAGGAGCCAGAGATAGCCAGTGCGCTGGGCAATCTCGTCAGCAACGCCGTCCGGTACACACCCGAGGCAGGGCGAATTGAGCTTCGGGCCCTGCTGCGCAGCGACGGCTACCTCGAGCTTCGGGTGATCGACAACGGAATCGGGATTGAGCGGCACCATCTTCCCAGAATCACCCAGCGCTTTTATCGAGTTGACAAAAGCCGGTCGCGCGCCACCGGTGGGACTGGACTGGGATTGGCCATCGTCAAGCATGCCATTACCCGACACGGCGGCGAGCTGCTGGTGGACAGCAGCCCCGGGCAAGGCTCTTGCTTCACCTTGACCCTTCCGCCTGCTCGAGTACGGTGTGCCGTGGCTCAAGAAGAAGAGACATCAGCCTTAACGGCATCTTCACCAAGCTGAAACGTTCGCGTCATTGAGCCCTTGCAGCATTGAGGCTGCAGATAAGGAGTTCGATGTGCAACAACTGGCCCCCCGCCATGCGGTCCCTTTTGCCGCGCCCGCCGACACCAAATCCAGTGCTGAGCTCAAAGTGGCCTGGGTTCGTCATCAAGACGAACTGAGGGCTGCGCAGTGTTTGCGCCATCGCGTGTTTCATGAGGAATGGAGCGCGCATGCCTCAGCCCACACCGATGCACTGGATGTGGACAGGTTCGACCCATACTGCGAGCACCTGATCGTTACAACAGGGGAGTCAGCCGACGGTCCCGCGCAGGTGGTGGGTACCTATCGGGTGCTGTTGCCTGATGCCGCCCGGCGTGCCGGTGGGTATTACACCGAAACGGAGTTTGACCTGTCCAGCTTGCGGGGGCTGAGGCCGTCAATGGCCGAGCTTGGTCGCTCCTGCATTGCAGCACCGTGGCGCACGGGGGGCGTGATTCTGATGTTGTGGACCCATTTGGTGCGCTTCCTGCACGCCAATGGGGTGCAGCAGTCCATTGGCTGTGCCAGTGTTCCGATGCCCGATGGCGGCGCCAATGCTGCGCGCTTGTGGCACGAACTGCGCGGCGAGCACCTGGCGCCGGAGCATCTTCGGGTCAACCCACGAGTAGCACTTCCGGTAGACCTGTTGCCTGCGGTGGGTGCTGCTGAATGGCCGCCACTGGTTCGGGGATACATCAAGATTGGGGCTCAGGTATTGGGTGCGCCTGCCTGGGATTCCGCATTTGGCTGCGCCGACCTGCCCATGATGCTGGACTTCAACAGCATGTCGGCCTCCTATCGTAAGCGCTTCATTGGCGCTTGACCAGATTCAATATAAACGGTATAAACGATTTACATTGTTTAAGGAGGCCACCATGGCAACAGCCAAGAAATCCGCACCAGTACCGCGCAAGGCACCCGCTTCGCGCAAATCCACCCCCGTCAAGGCCGCAGCGCCGTCAAAGAAGGCCTCGCCCGCACGCAAGGTCTCGGCCGCGCGCAAGGCGCCGATCGCCCTACAGGCTGCTGCACCAGGCAAGGCTGAGAAACCTTCCAAAGCCGACAAGCCTTCTAAAGCTGAAAAAGCAGCCAAGTCAGAAAAGCTCTCCCGCAAGGAAAAGCTCGTTCGTGACAGCTTCACCATGCCCGCGGCCGACTTTGGCTTGATTGCTGCGGTCAAGCAGCGGGCGCTCGGCTTTCAGCATGTGGCCAAGAAATCTGAGGTGCTGCGTGCCGGCTTGGTCGCACTTCAAGGCCTCAGCGAAGCGCAGTTGCGTGCCATTCTGGAGAGTCTGCCCGTGATCAAGACCGGGCGCCCCAAGAAGGCAAACTGATTCCAGCCATCGAACCTATTTCAACAGCCGAAGCGGCACCACGGGTGACCGGGGGGCCGAGGGCCTGACCCTGATTCCAGCCCACCGGTCCCCCAACGGAAAGCCGCTGCTCATCATCGGCAACGAGGTCAGTGGGACCACGGCCATTGTTCAAATTGACCTGCTTCCGTGATCGACATACGCTGGCCATACCAAGGTGTTGTTTCGTCATCATTCCGTCACGAATGCTGCATAACCTTTGGCCATGGCAAGCAACCGCGGCTCTGCAAACTCAGTGGCAGAGCCTTCTGATGGGCCGGTAAGCGATTTGTCGAAGGCACCGATTTGGCTGAGCCGGGAGTCGTCGATTCTGGCCTTCAATCGGCGAATCTTGGCGCAGTCGCGCTACCCCGATGTTCCCGTGCTGGAGCGCTTGCGCTACATCACCATCGTGTCGTCCAACCTCGACGAGTTCTTCGAGGTGCGGTTTGCCGACCTGCTGCAACAGTCGCGAGAGTCTGGCAGCCGCGCAGGCCTGGGGTCCTTGCGGGCCATTTCCGATCAGGCGTACCAGCTGATCAATGAACAGTACGCCATCTTCAACGACCAGGTGTCACCCGAGCTACGGCGGTCGGGCATCGACATCCTGACCCACGCGGAGCGCAACACGGCCCAGCGGGTATGGGTAGCCCAGTACTTTCACGAGCAGGTTCAGCCGCTGCTGATGCCTTTTGGGCTTGACCCTGCACACCCGTTCCCACAGGTTGCCAACAAATCCTTGAACTTCATCGTGGAGCTGACGGAGGGGTCGCGCGCGGGTATCGCCATTGTCCGCGTGCCCCGTGCATTACCCCGGGTCATTCGGCTGCCCGACGAATTGCAACCGGGTCGTCAGTCGTTTGTGCTGCTGTCCAGCGTGATTCGGTCTCACCTGCACGAGTTGTTTCCAGGCTCCACCGTCGGCAGCTTCTCGCAGTTCCGTGTGACCCGCGATTCCGATCTCGATGTGGATGAGGAAGAGGTTACCAATCTACGACAGGCGCTTCGATTTGAGCTCACGCGGCGTCACTTTGGCTTGGCCATCCGGCTGGAAGTGATACAGACCTGCCCGAAGTCGCTGTCCAGTATCCTGCAGCAGCAGTTTGGCATTCCCGATGAGGCCGTCTTCAGGGTCAATGGGCCCGTCAATTTGGTGCGTTTGAACCAGTTGATCGACCAGGCACAGGGCGCGGCATTGCGGTTTCCTCGCTTTGAGCCGGCCTGGCCGCGCGACTTGGCGCCGCGAAGCCTAGCCCTGATGCCGCAGGTGCGCCAGCGAGATTGCTTGTTGCATCATCCATTTGATTCGTTCGATCCGGTGCTGCAGCTCTTACGCGAGGCGGTGGCTGACCCTGACGTCTTGGCCATCAAGCAGACCATCTACCGCACGGGCGGGCAGTCCGAGTTGATGGAGCTGTTGTTGGAGGCCGCCCGCCGAGGCAAGGAAGTCCTGGTGGTGGTGGAGCTCAAGGCGCGATTTGATGAAGAAGCCAACATTGACTGGGCCGATCGACTGGAGGCTGTGGGCGCACAGGTGGTGTACGGCGTGGTGGGCTTGAAGACCCATGCCAAGATGCTGCTGGTGACGAGGCGTGAAGCGCTTAAAGGCGCGAGGCCCGGCCGTTCGAAGGGCGACCTGGCCACGGTCAGCCACCACCGTCATGGCAAAGCCGCTGCCTTGGGGCTGCGGCACTACCTGCATCTGTCAACGGGAAACTACAACGCATCCACGGCTCACCTGTACACCGATCTGGCCTTCATCACCTGCAACCCAGCGCTGACACATGACGCGCAGGCCTTGTTTCGACACCTTTCCAGCTTGGCCGATTTGCCGCGGCTGAGGAAGCTGTCGGTCGCACCCTTGGGCTTGCATCAGCGCATGCTTCGACTGCTGGAACGTACTGCCCAGGCTGCACGCAGTGGGTTTGCTTCGCGGGTGGTGGTCAAGTGCAATGCACTGACCGATCAAGATCTGATGGAGGCCCTGGTACGGGCATCACAAGCTGGTGTCCAGATCGATCTCATTGTTCGCGGGGCCTGCATGCTCGCACCGGGTGTGGCCGGCCTGACGGAGAACATCCGCATTCGCTCGGTGGTGGGGCGTTTTCTGGAGCACAGCCGAATCTTCTACTTCCGTTGGGGATCAGGCCCGCGAGATGAGAGTCTGTGGCTGTCCAGCGCCGATTGGATGCACCGCAATATGCAGCGGCGCATCGAGCTGGCTTGGCCCATCGATAATGCCGAACGGCGTCAACGGGTCATTGACGAGGCCTTAGTTCCTTACCTGTACGACCAGCGCGGTGCATGGGAGTTGGATGCCACCGGCGGGTATGCGCCCCTCAACCCGCAGGGTTTGAGTGCACAGGCCGAACTGCTGAGGCGCTACACCACATGGACTTGATACTTTGGCGCCATGCTGAGGCTGTTCCCGGCAGCGAGACCTTGGCAGACTTGGATCGACCCTTGACTCCCAAGGGACAGCGCCAAGCCAAGCGTATGGGCGAGTGGCTTAACCGGGTTCTGCCGGAGAGTGCACGCATCCTGGTGAGCCCTGCGCTTCGGACGCAAGCCACGGCCGAAGCCTTGGAGCGACGATTCAAGACCGTGGCCGGCTTGGCGCCGGATGGCACGATTGAACATCTGTTGGCCGAAACCCGATGGCCACAGGCGCGGGAGGTCACCGTGGTTGTGGGGCACCAGCCCACGCTGGGCCTGGCGGCCGCGTACCTGATGGGTGCTCAGCAAGTCACCGCCGACAATCCCTGGCGTATCAAGAAGGGCGCCATCTGGTGGATTCGGGCCAGAGCACTTGACGATGGCAACCTCGCGGTAACGACCGTGGCGGTGCGCACGCCTGACTTGCTTTAGTCGGATCCGTCGGTCCAGCGCAGGCGCAGCAGCCCGGTCTTCAACCACACCGCGACTTCCTCGCGCAGCAGGTGCTGTGTCCTGAGCTCTGCGGGCGTCAAGCGCCGCTCGCGGGTGTTGTGTCCCCAGGACATCATCACCTCGCCTTGGCGGTCGCGGTGGACATGCAGCTTCACCTTGGCTGCCTGTTGGCGGCCATGACAACACAAGACGGCCAGTCGCAGGCACAGCAGCAGCAGGGCGAAGTCTTTCCGTGCGAACCCAGCCTCAACCTTTCGCAGACCGCCCCGTTGGCCCAGTACCAACTCACCAATTCGCCGCTGTTGGCTCTGGGAAAAGCCCGCCGCGTCAAGGTGATCCAACAGATAGGCACTGTGCCGGTGATGGTCATGGTGCGAAACCATCAGGCCAATCTCATGCAGGTCGCAGGCCCAAGCCAATTCCCGAACGTACTCATCAGCAAGGTCAGGCAACAAGTGGCGTTGCAAGTTCAAGGCAAGATGCTGCACGCGCCGGGCTTGGTCGGTGTCCACCTCAAAGCGCTGTTGCAGCTGTGCCACCGTGGCATCCCGAACATCTCGGGCCTCGACGCCCAAGGACACCTTGCGGCGTTGGTGCAGATCGAAGATGACGCCCTGGCGGAGGGCGGCTCTCGAGGGTTGAATTTCCGGGATTCGAAACTGCACCATGAGGGTGTATAGGATGGCCAGCCCACCTGCCAAGACCGGCTTGCGCTCATCCTTGAGTCCGCGCAGGTCCAAGCGATCGATATGCCCCGCCTGGACGCAACGCTCAATGCACCAGGCCAGAGCAGAAGGGGTGAGACGGCCATCGGTCACACCGTGCGCGGCCAACAAGGCCGATACGGCACCTGCGGTGCCGGAAGAGGCCAGCGCTTCGCTCCAGCGGTCAGGCGTGAAGATCTTCTCTGCCTCTTCAAATTCGGCGCCGGCGGCCACTTGAGCGGCCCGAAATGCGTCGGCCGACAGCCGGCCATCCTCAAAGTAGCGTTGGGTGACCGATTGACTGCCGATCCCGAAAGACTCCGCAGCGCCGGGCTTGAGGCCTTGACCCATCACGAACTCGGTTGATCGCCCGCCGATGTCAATCACCAGCCGGGGTTTATCGCTGGGGTTCAGGTTCGCCACGCCGGCATAGATCAGGCGCGCCTCCTCCCGACCGGAAATCACCTCGATCGGCACCCCCAGAACCGGCTCAGCCATGGCCAGGAAGTGGTTTCGATTGCGTGCCTCACGCAAGGTCTGGGTGGCCACCGCGCGGACCTCGCGGACGTCGTGCAGGCGCAGCAGTTCGGACATGGCCGCCAAGGTCACCAAGCCCCGTTCGGCCGCATCCGGCCGAAGGGAGCCGTTTTCATCCAAGCCCGATCCCAGCCGGACCGGTTCTTTCAGGTAATCCAGCCGCCGGTAGCGGCCATCAAGGATGCGCGCAATCTCGATCCGGAAGCTGTTGGACCCAATGTCGATGGCCGCCAGGGGGACATCCAGGATTTGATGAGCGTCATTCATAACGTAGTGGCGCGAGCCTACCCCACAGATTTGAAGATTTCATGACAGATCCGAGCTCGAGTATGTCGAGCTCGGGCTCTTCTTGACACACGATCTGTGACGAACAGCAGGGGTGAATTCCCTGCGTCTGGGCCTTCGGGCCAGGCGATGGGCCACGTGAAGGGCTAGGTGAAGGCCTGGCGCCAGAACGGCTTAGGGCTTGGCGTTCGGGAAGAACAGCTGTTCGCCGCCAATCTTGTAGGCGGCGATGGCAGCTTGGCCGCTGGAAGACACCACCCAATCGGCAAAGGCCTGCGCCAGTTCAACCTTTACATGGGCGTGCTTGGCCGGGTTCACCACCACCACACCATATTGGTTGAACAGCCTTTGGTCGCCTTCCACCAACACGCTCAAGTCCCCTCGGTTCTTGAAGTTCAGCCACGTGCCCCGATCGGCGAGCACATAGGCGTTTTTCGACGCCGCAATGTTCAGCGCAGGGCCCATGCCACAACCGCATTGCGCATAACCTGCGGGCTTGTTCGTGCTGACATCCACACCGGCGGTGCGCCAGTAGCGCAGCTCCGCAGCATGTGTACCGCTCTTGTCGCCACGAGAAACGAAGCCTTCTTTGCCCGTGGCCAGCTTGCGCAGCGCTTCGGCTATGTCACGCCCCTTCACAGCGGCTGGGTCGGTCTTGGGGCCCACCAGAATGAAGTCGTTGTACATGACCGGTTGCCGCTTGAGCCCAAAGCCCTCAGCCACGAACTTTTCTTCGGCGCTTTGGTCATGAACGAACACGACGTCTGCATCGCCGCGCCGTGCGGTGTCCAGTGTCTGCCCGGTACCCAGGGCCACCACCCGAACATCGATGCCACTGGCCTGCTTGAAGGCCGGCAGCAGGTGCGCAAACAGGCCCGATTGCTCGGTCGACGTGGTGGAGGCCATCACGATGAAACGGGCGGCTTGCGCGTGGGCGCCTGTGGGCGCCAGCAAAGCCCAACCTGAACAGGCCAAAAGACCCAGCCCCATCCACACGGCACGGCGCGCGCGGGCACCATCAGCCAGCCAAGGCTGCAAGGGCATACATCCAACTCCTTGGGTTGAAACAACAGGAAGCCGGGTTGTTTGGAATCAGCCCAGACTTGACGATATGTTCAAGACTGCATAAGTGGTCATTCAACCCCGAGGGCTTTGCAAGCCAGGGCAACACCAGTCCCACGGCCGCTGCAGCTGCCAGGCCCCACCACACCCAGTTGGGCTTCGCGGTGCCCCGCGCAGCAGCTGGGCCCTCAGCGGTGTTGGCTGGCCCCTGAGCCGATCGGCTGGCCGGTTCACCCACGTGTTCACCCGCCTGTTCACCTACCGGTAGCTCGCCTGCACCGGGTGCCACCTCGCCGGCGGCCTGTGCGTCAGCCTGCTCCGAGCATTGAATGCGGCAAAGAAATCGTTCGTGATCTTTGCCGCAGCCGCGTCCACCAGGCGCGATCCCACCTGGGCCAACTTGCCGCCGACCTGCGCTTTGGCCGCATAGCTCAGCCGCGTGCCGCCGTCGGCTGCGGCCAGTTGCACCTGCGCCGACCCTTTACCTAAGCCCGCCATGCCGCCCTGGCCATCGAAGTGCATGGTGTAGCGGTCTGGCGCCTGCACGTCGCTGAGCATGAGCTTGCCCTTGAACCGTGCACTCACGGGCCCGATGCGCAGGGCCAGGGTGGCGGCAAAGCCACCCTCTTCGGTGCGCTCCAGGGTCTCACAACCGGGGATGCAAGACTTCAGGACTTCGGGGTCGTTGAGGGAATCCCAGGTCCGCTGTTGAGACGCGGGGATGAGCTGTTCGCCGATGAGTTCCATGGAGTCGTGCGGGTGGTTGGGCTTGGGGCCCGAATTCTGCACCAGGCACGGGGCATCAGCTGCCAGTCCGCACGCAGCAGCCTCAGCGTTGCAGCGCAGAGGCTGGCGGTTGACCGCTGAACAAGGCCAAGCGCCCTCCGGGCTCCAGCAGCGCCACGTGTGGCACCGTGCCGCGCCAGCCCGGATCAACGGCGTATCGAATGGCTTGCGGAATGCCCTCAAAGCCCAGAACACGGTCGGCGCCGCGCAGGTGCGCATGACGTGACCAGAACCGCGCATCTTCTTCACCCGGCGCCACATCCGTCAACACCGCCCACACCAAAGGCCGCTGCGGGTGTTGCCGCGCAGATCGAATCAGTTCGCTCACCACCGCTGGGCACATGGCACACCAGGTGGCGGTGAACACCACCCAGGTAGGCCGCTGCACGCTCGATCGCCATTGGCTGAACGTGCCCACCTCAAAGGGCTCAAGCTGCGCGGGGGCGCTCAGAGCCTGTGCAGGGACCACAAGGCACGAGGTCGCCATGACCAGGCCCCAAAACCAGCGGCATGCTTTACGGTACATCGATGGTCTCCACGCGGGTTTGTTGTACATCACGCCAAACCACCCAGAAGCGGCCTCCATGGGTGAGCAGCCGTGGTTGATCACTGAGCTGCGTGGTGGTGGCCAGGTCGCGCAGCTCGAACTGCCGCCCGCCGTCGCGCGAGGTCCAGGCCCTGAGCACAAACCGCTGTCCATCAAAGCTCTTCCACACCACCACCACACGGTCACCCAGCGCAGCCACATCGGCGTGTTCGGCTTGCGGGTCGGGCAGCGGCCGCACCGGCATGTAGACCGAGGGCTGGCCGCTGGCATCCAAGCGCCCGTAGCGCACCGCCGCTTGGCCTTGGTGGATGCCGAACCACACCGCGTGCCACCCGCCGTCGGATGCGGCTGCAAGCCCAGGGCCGTGGTGAGGGCAGGCGTCCAGGGCCCAGCGGTCCAGGGTGGCCCGCACCGGCACCGCCGGTTGGGGGCTCACCCCCGAAGCCGACCACTGTGCAAAGGCATGGTCGCGTTCATTGGGGTTGAACACATGGCGCCACAAGGCCGCCACGCCGCCCCCCGGGGCCGCGGCCAAGGCAATCCGGCAGCACTCGCAGCTGTGGTCGGCCACACGGATATCGGGCCCGAAGCTCAAGCCGCCATCGCGCGACTCGTTTCGGTACACCCCAGCCCCTCGGTAGGCCTGCCCCCTGGCTTTGGCCGCTTCCTGGTCTCGTTTGTCGATCCACACCGTGTGCAGGGTGCCCTGCTCGTCGAACAGAATGGATTCGAATCGATGGGTGATCAGCGATCGGTCGGCATGCACCGTCACGGGCGCTGCAAAGCTCGCTCCACCATCACTGGACCGCAAGAGCCGCACGTCTCCTGTGAAAGGCTTGGGCAGTGGTTTGGTGTAGGTCACCACCACCACGCCGGGCTGTGGGGAAAACGCGATCTTGGGTCGGTTCTCACCGTCAGCCGATACGGCGTCACCCACCACATCCAGCACCTGCGCAGGCGTCCAGGTTCGCCCCGCATCCGCGCTGCGTTGCAACACCAGGCGCCGCTGTGCATCCAAGCCCACCGTCCACAAGACACCGTCCGCAGCGATGGCGGCACCCACGGCCAGCGGCGGTGGGCGCTGCCGCGCCGGTTTGGCGGGTGCCTGGTCTGGCGCTTGCGCCTGTGCCGCAAGGGGCATCATGACCAGGCTCAGTAACGCTCCAGCCACGCCGCCCAACAGCCTGCGTGAGGCCCCGATGGCCCATGAGCTACTCATCACCAGTTCACCTCCAGTCCTGCGTAAACCGCACGCGGTAGTGCGGGCGAGAACACGGGCGTGTTCGACGACACCGATGCGCTGTCGGCATAGCGCTGGTCGGTGAGGTTCATCACGCGCAGGTACACGCGCGCCTGCTCATGAACCCGCCGGCTCGCGCGCAGGTTGAACACGTCATGACCCGCGTAGCGTCCAAAGGCTGCACTGTTGGAGGCCTCCAGCCAGTACGGGCCGATGCGGCTCCATTCCAACTGCAGCTGCGTCTTGGCATCGGGCCGCCAGCTCAGACGCGTGTTGCCCACCATGCTGGGTGCCGACTCCATCTGCTTGCCCGAGAAGTTGGCCGTGGCGGTCACCCAGTCGATGTAGCGGTGGCTGGCCCAAGCCCAGGCGGTGTCAAGGCGCCACTGCGGGCCCAGCGGGGCTCCCAGGGACCATTCCAAGCCCTGGTGCTGCGTGTGGCCGGCATTGACCGAGGTGCTCAGGTTGGTGGCCAGGTCGCGTTGGCTGACCAGGTCGTCGCGCTTGTCCAAGCGGTAGACCACCCACTCCGAGGCCACAGCACCCCACTGTGCGCGCAGGCCCAATTCGGCTTGACGCGCCTGGATGGGCTTGAGCGCCAGTGCCAAGCGCGCCCGGTTAGCGGCTTCAGCCGCGTTGGCCGCGGAGCCTGCGCGAAACAATTGACCCTCTGAAGGTGTGCGAAAACCTTCGTTGAGCGAGGCGAACAGGCTGGCTCTGGGGCCCAATGCCCAAGTGGCGCCAAGCTTGGGGCTCAAGCGGCTGAAATCGGCCGCTGCTTGCGGCAACTGACCGTAAAAGCGCGTACCGGCCTGTGTGGTGGTTGTGGCCAGCCGGTTGCGCATTTCGAAGCCCAAAGCGTCGTGCCGCAAGCCCAAGGTGATGCGCAGCGCACGCGCGGGCTGCAGTTCCACATGGGCGTAGGGCGACAGGCTCTTGAAGTCCACCATGTAATCGTAGATGCGCGGCCCCACCGTGTAGGCCGAGAAGACCGTGGAGGCGCCGGTGCCGCTGCGGGTGACCTGCAGGGCGTCTTCCACACGGTCTCCGGTGCTGCGGTCCAGGTCCACGCCCATGATCAAGCGGGGCTTCCAGGGGCCGTCTACATCGTGCCGAACCTTGGCCAGCAAGCCAATGGACCGGACCTGCGTGTCTTCGATGCGCGGGTCTGAGCTCAGGTTGAAGGATCCATTGAGCTTCATGCCGTTGAGCCGCGCGTAGGGCGTCACCGACCACAGGGTGCGGCCACTGTCCCACTCGAGTTCGCTGGAGGCTCTGAGCGCTTGCACCTGCCGAAATGCGATGGCGAAGTTGTTGCGCGTGGGGTTGGCCACGTAATCGGCCAAGGGCAGTGGCGTGTTGGCCCCGGTCTGCTGGTCGATGTCGGTGCTGTTGACGATGGTCTTCACGCGAAGTCCACCCCCGGCTGCATGGTCCCAGCGCAGGCCCAGGCTGGTGCGTTCGTAGCCGGTGGCGTTTCGCCAGCCATCGGTCTGGGTGCGGTTGAGCGACACCCGCACGCCGTTGTCGCCTCCGGCGGCTTTGCCACTCCAAAGGCCTTCGGCCAGCACGCGCTGCCAGCCGAATGAGCCCCACTCGGCCGTAGCCCCCGCGCTCCAAGGGCCGGTTCCCGAAGCACGGGCTGCGCGTGTGACCACGTTCACCACACCCCCAATGGCATCGGATCCATACAGGGCAGAACCCGGCCCACGCACCACCTCAATGGCCGCGGCATCGGGCACATTGACCTCATACAGCGCGTTGTGGTTGAAGAAACCTGCAGCACGGGTGGGAATCCCGTCTTCCAGGAACAGGTACAGCGGCGCGGTGGTGAAGGGCTGGCGAATGGCGGTGGCATGGCCTTCGCCGTTGGTCACCGAAACCGCCACGCCCGGGATTTGGCTCATCACCTGCTGCGGGTGGGCCGGCGCCGTTTCACGCAAGCTGCGGCCATCGATCACACCGATAGAGGCCGGGACGTCCCACAGCCGTACGGCTTCGCGGGTGGAGGTGACGGTGATGACCTCGGCGGCGGGCGCCACGGTGGCCCACAGGCCCGTCAGCAGGCCTACGCTGGCAGCCCTGGCCAAGTGGGTGCGCTCCGCGGCGGGCGCTAAAGCGGAATTTGACGTTCTGTTCAACATCCTGATCAAGGGCGTGCGCCCATTTGTGTGCAGCATGGGCGGTGCCCATGCAGATCCCTCCCAAGGCTTTGGGCAGGGGCATCAGCGCAGCTTCGGCTGCGCGCAGATCAGGTGTGGGTGGGTGGGCCGCGCGGCGCGGGCGTGAGCCACGCGTGCAGCTGTTCAGGCGCTTGCCAGTACAGCCAGGGGAAGGCCTGCAGCGCCACGGGGGCCAGGGCCAGAACCAGGCCCGCCGCAGGCGGCGGTGCGCCTGGTGTGCCGGTTTGGCAATAGCGGCAGTCCTCTTGGGCCGCAGAAGCGGGCTCACCCTCTTCACCGCTGAAGGCCTTGAGCTTGCCTTGGGCCGAGCACACTTCGTGCAAGGCGGCCCAGATGGGGTCGCTGGCCTGAAGGGCGGCTTGCGCCCGCGCCACCGTGGGCGCCAAGGCCATCAAGGCGCAGGCCAGCAGGGCCCCGAAGAGCCCCAGTCGGATCAGAACTGAACGACCGCCCATGCGCAAAAGTGTGGCGCTAGCGCGGCAGCCTCAGGTTCTTGGCGGCACGCCGTACGGTGGCTTTGCCTTGCCCCTTGGGCGTGACCATCTCGGCTTCAACCCGTTCCAATCGGCGAAACGAATCGAACAAGGCCAACTCCACCGAGCCCAGTTGAGCGATCTGCTCACATTCGAAGGTCAGGCTGACCGATGCGTCGGCGTGCTGGGGCTCAGCAGGGCGCTCGGTCCCCGGCTTGGCCGTACCCTCCAACACCTGCGCCTGCACCTGTGACCCCAACAAGCGGCACTTGGCTGCAGCATCCGGCTTGACCAGGGCTGTGGCCTCACGCAAACGCGCCAGCGCCACGCGCGCGGCTTCGGTTTCCGCTGGGGTTCGCGGCGCACGCTCAAAACCCACCAAGGTGTCCAGGGGCAATTCGAAGGCCAGGTTGAGCTGAGCCGCTTCCACAGACAACTTCAGCTGTGCGACACCGTGGGTGTGCGCCTTTCCCGCATAAGCTGCTGGAGCTGCGAGCAGACAAATCGTGAGGAGCCAAAACATGATGATTCAGGAGGGAGGTGGCTGGTGCCGGTGAAGAGAGTCGAACTCCCGACCTTCGCATTACGAATGCGGGAAATCGGTTGTTTGCGTGCGTTCGGGGTTGTAGATACCATTCATAATAAGTCAATATGAATCAGCAACTTGGATGAATTTCTGGCCGCTGCTGCGTTGATCTCAATTCTCAAACTTTTCGTTTTTATACTTACATCGGCCCTTACATCCAGCCGAACTACGGAGGCAGGGTAGCACATGGCAAAGATCAAACTCACTGCGGCGCGTGTGCAGGGATTTCGGTGCCCTGAAGGGCCACGCTGTTCAGGGATGCCCCCGTAGCCTCTACAGAGGAGTTTGGCATGGCTCGCAGGCGTAAAGGCTGCAGCAGCAAGAGCGCCTAGAGTGATGCGACGCGTGGTCATACGGGGCTGTCAACGTACCCGCTTGGCAGTTAGTCGGATTCGGCACCCAGCCGACCAGAATCACAACCCTGCAGCGCGTGGGTCATGTTCGGCCAAACGCCTAAGCAGGTAGCCTACCTCCTCCTGTGCCTGCTGGCTCAACGGAGTGGCTGGTCGCCTCTGCGCATCGTGCTTGATCGCACCACGCTTCATCAGAACATGCTTGCGCACAGCGAGACCAACACCGGTCTGATGCTCATATCGAAGCACTGGAAGGTGCGAATCGAACAGATTCTGGGCCGCCACCCAATCACCCCTGGCCTGCAACTTCACAAGCTCTACCAACATATCCGGAAAGGCATAGCCCGTCATGGCGCCGTCTGCTCCTCGAGCCATCTCGAAGTCCAGGAACAAGCCCCCGTTACCGCAGAGTATGGAGATATGCCTCATGCTCCCGTCGGCTTCAAAGTTGCGCAACGTTGAGATTTTTTCAAGCCCTGGCCACTCTTCATGCTTCAGCATGCAGCAGGATGGATGATCCTGAATGATTTGCCTGATCACCCGTGGCGACATCACAACGGTCAAAATAAGCGGGTGGTCTTGCAACACCCATGGTACATCGCCACCAACCGCCTCTATCGCCTGCCTGAAGTAACCAATGATTTGGTCGTCAGTGCGCAAGTTGCTTGGCGGCGCGATCATCACGCCTGCTGCGCCCAGATCCATTGCCGACCTGGACAGGGATCGCATGGCTGCGAATCCCGGTGATGACACCCCCACGACAACCGGCACCTTACCCGCACGCTTGACCACTTGACGCGTGATCTCCAAGGACTCGCTTTGGTCAAGCTTCTGCGCTTCACCCATGATCCCAAGAATGGTGATGCCATCGACTCCGGCTTCCAAGTAGAAGTCAACCATGGAGTCAATGGAATCTCTATCGACCTGGCCATCTGGAAGAAACGGCGTTACCGCAATCGTGTAAACGCCCTTGGTTGATTCGTTGAATCCCATCGCAGTCATGCCCTCATTGCTCAAAAGGTTCCAGGGTAGGCACCGCCATCCATCAGGATGTTTTGCCCTGTGATGTAGCCAGCGTGCACGCTGCACAAGAAGGCGCAGACCGCACCGAATTCCTCTGCCGATCCAAACCGTCCAGTCGGATTCGTCTCGCGACGCGCGGCAGTCACTTCATCCACTGTCTTTCCAGTAGCACGCGCAGCACCCGCCAGCGTAGCGCGCAAGCGATCCGTATCGAACGGGCCGGGCAGCATGGCATTGAGTGTCACGTTTCTGGATGCCAAACGCTTTTGACGAGCCAAGCCCGCAACAAACCCCGTCAAACCTGATCGTGCTCCGTTACTCAGACCAAGTGCGTCAATAGGTGCCTTCACGGCTCCCGAGGTGATGTTGACGATACGCCCGAAGCCTTGCTGCGCCATTCCATCGACTGTGGCCTTGATCAGCTCTATGGGCGTGAGCATGTTGGCATCCAAGGCCTTCAACCAAGTTTCGCGATCCCAATCCCGGAAGTCACCCGGTGGGGGACCGCCGGCATTGTTGATGAGAATATCGACCCGCGGACAAGCAGCCAAAGCCTCTGCGCGGCCCTCCGTGGTGGTGATATCCCCTGCCACGGCACGCACTTCAACGGCTGGGTTAAGAGCCTTGAGTTCCTCTTGGGTGACCAGCAACGCTTCACTACCCCGGGCCGTGATCACGACATTCACCCCCTCCTGGACAAGCGCTTGTGCACACCCGCGCCCCAGCCCTTTGCTGGCCGCGCAAACCAAAGCCCAACGGCCAGAGATGCCGAGATTCATGTGTCAGTTTCCATCGCAGTGGATATGCGAGATGAATTCAAGTCTGAATAGCCAGACGAAGATCTAGCGCCCGCTGTAGAGCCCGTCGTCGGTTTTTCCATGATTGCGTGCCGACCCGCCGACAGATCTGCTCCAGAACTTCGTCGATGCCTAGTCGATTCAAATCGTCGAAGGACGCAACTCCAACTTCAGATAAGCGCTCCACAACACCCTCTCCAAGACCTTGAACGGAGAGCAGGATTCGGCGCTCGTCCGCACTCCAGTTCATGACGAGAGCTCCTCGCGAAGTTGGGAGCGCGAACGCCACCAGTGCACACCGAAGACGACGCAAATGGCAATAGCCAACCCTCCCACCATCGCGTACCAGGAAAGCCGCTGGAAGGCAACGGACATGGCAGCAGGGTCAGTGAGCACCATCTTCGCTGCAACGAGGCTCGACATCATGTTGCCCATGGCACTGAAGACGGCAGTCAACCCCATCACCATGCCCGCTCGTGAAGGAGGAGAAAGCGCCGAGATCGCGCTGAGCAGAACAGGGTAGACCAGCAGATCCGCCATCGTGATCAGGAACAGCGTCAGGACGATCCAGCCAGGCCCCGCAATGCCCTCGGTAGCAGCGGCAGCCGCA
This sequence comes from Betaproteobacteria bacterium, assembly GCA_016868355.1. Lineage (GTDB taxonomy): Bacteria > Pseudomonadota > Gammaproteobacteria > Burkholderiales > Burkholderiaceae_C > RFTU01. Next base: position 18,022 of record VGHB01000006.1, read on the forward strand.
GCTGCAGACATCACCGCAAAGGCAGTTCCAAGAAGTGCAATGCCAATACCCATCTTGGAAGTTGCCGGAGGCTCAATGCCGCGCCTGCCCAACAAGATCCAGAATTGGCCCACCACGGGTGCCATGATGATGATGAAAATCGGCAGCAGCGAGAGGAAGGTTCCTGCGGGAATCTCATAGCCCAGCACAACCCGGTTAGTGAAGCGTTGAATGAAGAGGTTGATGGAAGTGCCGCCTTGCTGGTAGCCCACCAAGAACAGACACATGCAAAGACCAACGCCCCAGATGCCCCATAAGCGCTTGCGTTCATGGGGTGTGAGTTCGGGCCGCGTGATCAGATACGCGAACCCTACGAGCCCAATGACCACCATGGCGAGGGTGCTCATCTTGGCCAGCCCGACAGGATCACGGTGCAAAGCCCAGACGAACAGGCCCAAAGCCAGTGAACTGACAGCCAGCCACCCGGCCGATGACAGCCAGTACACCATGCCTTTGACCACAGGCTGAGACTCAGTCGGGTCCGCAAAGTTGACATGCTTCCTGGACCAGTACCACTGAACGAGGCCCAAGGACATACCGACTGCAGCGGCAGAGAAGCCGGCCCACCAACCGACTTTGGTAGCGAGTATGGGAACAATCATGGATCCCAACACAGCACCAATGTTGATCCCCATGTAGAAGAAGCTATACCCCGCATCTCGGCGAGCGCCGCCTTCCGGGAATAATCGTCCAACAGCCACCGAGGCGTTCGGCTTGAGAAAGCCTGTACCAGCAGCGTCCAACGCCAATCCAGCGAACACCAGATTGGGTTCCTGCATCAACGCGCCACAGGTCATCAGCAGGTATCCGCTGATGTTCAAGAATCCCCCAGCCTCAATACAACGCCGCCCACCCAAGCCGCGGTCCGCAGCCCATCCACCGACGATGTTCATCAGGGAGGCGCCCGCGGCATAAAGCCCAAAAATCGCCGCTGCGCTGGCGTCTGGAAGTGATAACCCCCCCTGTGAAGCCGGCGCCACTAAGAACAGCACCAAGATTGACTTCATGCCATAGAAGGCGAAACGCTCCCACATCTCCACCATGAAAACGGCCCGAAGACCTCGCTTGGTATCGAAGGAGGAGGCAGTTGCGGGTTGCGTTGCCTGCATACGGCTGCTCGATCAGATGATTCAATAAGAATTGAGTTGACCTCAGCGGCGCAAAGATTCAGGGCAGTCGTAGGGCGAGCGTGAGTCCCTGAAAACCATCTTTCCGCCTACAAAGGTGTTCAGGGGTCGCAGGGCCAGCAGTTCCTTGTCTGTGCATTCAAGGTAATCCCCCGACAGAATCAAGAAATCTGCCAGCTTGCCCGGCTCCAAGGTCCCCTTGATGTCTTCTTCAAAAGACATATACGCACCGTTCGCCGTGTACATCCGCAAAGCTTCGGCTCTTGTGACCCGATGTTCCGGCCCAATGACGCCCCACTTCTTGGTGTCACGCGTGGTGAAGAAGTAGATCCCCTCCCATGGATTGGGCGGCATCTTGGAGTAGTCACTGCCGGCAGCCACGACGATGCCCGCGTCAATGAACTGGCGCGCGGGAAAAAGGTGGGAAGCTTCTTCAGCACCATGATATGAAGCGAAGATGGGGTAGTACATATACCCGTGGTACTGCATGGAGACACACGCACCCATCTTGGCGATCCGCGGAATGTGCCGCGCCATACCGTAGTGGCAGTGATCGACCACCCAACGCTTTCCTTTGACCGGCTCCACAGCATCAATGGCCTCAAAGGCATTGAGCACCATATCGATCGCTAGATCACCACCGGCGTGGATGACTGGCCGCCACCCCGAATTCGCCACCGCGGCAATGACTTGGTTGTAGGTGGATTGGTCGACTCGCTGGATACCGTTGTAATTTGGGTTGCCTCGAGCGGCAGGCGGCAGAACCTTGTAGGGCCAACTGACGAGCATCCCATCCGTCGATTGATCTACACCCAACTCACCAACCCCATGAAAACGCAGCCATTCGTCACCGAAAGGCTGCGTCACTGCGAAGTGAGACAAGGCTCTCGCAATGTCTTCGGGCGGTTGGGTGTGCGGCTCAAAACCAACGTCCATGGCAACTCTCAGGGTGAGCGCCTCGTCTTCCCAGAGGCTTTGCAGTACGCGCATCTCCTGAGGCTCCGTGTGGGGATGCCGAACCCCCGTAAGCCCTACCGCATTTGCCTGTCGCTGCCCCCAAAGTAAGGCTTCACGGAGCTGTGTGGAACTGTAGATCCGAGCCCCAGCTCCACCACGCGATGCCGCTTCCCATATCAAAGCCGTCGCCGTGCCTGCAACCAATCCGGTCAGTTGACCGCTATCGGGGTCTCGCTCAATGGCCCCCCCGGCTGGAACAGGGGTGTCAACCGTAAAGCCAGCCAAGTTCAACATGCGTGTGTTGACATGCAGGCCGTCTTCGAGGGTCAGAATCACCGGGTTATTCGGCGCCGCTTCGTCGAGTTCAGCAAGCGTTGGGGCACGAAGCTCATCGAAAAGCTCGATGGCATTGCCTGCGTTGCTCAGGATCAACTGGCCCGGCGCTGCCTCCCGCGCTTTCTCTGCAACGCCAGCGATGACCTCCGCCACGCTGGTGTAGTAATCGATACGAACACCGTTGTGCGCTCGAGCTGCCCGGTTGGTGAAGTGGTGGTGCGAGTCAACGAGCCCGGGGATGACGCACCGGCCCTGTAGGTTGATGACAGTCGTATCAGGCCGGCGAAGTGTCATGCAGGCTTCATCACTCCCACTGGCGATGATCCGATCGTTGGCGATAGCCAAGGCCTGCACGATTTCAAACGACTCATTGGCCGTCAGGATCTTGCCGTTATGGAGAATGAGATCAGCTGAATCGAAAGATTGATGCCGAAGTTGTGTGTGCTTTCGGCGGTACCCCGCCTGAAAGTCCATCTTGTGAGGGATGATCATGATGATCGATTGAATGTCAAAGTGCGCGTGGGGTGGTGTTCAGCCACGCATCGAAGCGAGACTTCACCAGGGATGGATCGAGGCCGTCCATGATGAACACGATGCGGCTGGTGCGGTCCGAGTCGGCCCATCCATCGAGTGGAACCGGAGGATGCAGGAGGTGCTGAACGCCATGCATGGCGATTGGAGCTTCGCGTCCTGCGATGGCGACCACGCCCTTGATTCGCAAGATCTGCTCGCCATGGTCCCTTACCAGATCCTCCAGGAAACTGGCCACATATCGAAGCGCAATCGACCCGGAGTAACTCACGCTCAATGAACGGATGTGCTCGTCATGGAGATGCGCGGCAGCATGAGCACTACCTTGGTGGTGCTCATCTTCAGACTCCTTGACCTTCTCCGAACGGAGCGAGGGATCACTCGACGTCTCGTTCAAGAGCGCTGAAAGGTCTGTTGCCTCATGAACATCGCAGATCCTCGCGACCCCGTTCAAATTCATGATGCGATCTGCAAGCGCTTCAACAGTCGCCGGAGGAGCAATATCAGCTTTTGTGATCAGCAAGAGATCGGCCATCGCGATCTGCCGCCTGGACTCCGCGTAACGATCTAGGGTCGATCCTGCATGCACGGCGTCGACAGTGGACCACATTCCCCCCAACCGAAAGGACGCCGCAACCATCGGATCGCCCACAAGGGTCTGAAGGACTGGTCCAGGGTCAGCCAGACCTGTTGTCTCCAACACAATGCGATGAATGACAGGGAGTTCCCCTCTCGCAATACGAAGCGCCACATCCGAGAGTGTCTCCGCCAGATCGCTGCGCATCGTGCAGCACACGCAGCCGGAATCCATGAGAATCGTCTGCTCGTTGGTGGCCTCTACAAGTAGATGATCAAGCCCTACCTCCCCAAACTCATTGATGACCACCAACGTGCCTTCCATTCCGTGCGAACGGATGAGCCTGGACAGCAGCGTGGTCTTGCCACTGCCCAGGAATCCGGTCAGAACGAAGACGGGGATTCGTCGTAGTTCTCGGGGCTTTTGGCCCTTTGTCATGTCTTAGTCAAAGGTGTAGTTCAGGAACGCTCCGACCCACCGCGGCCGCCCGGGGAACTGTTGGGCGATGCGGATCGATGAGACAAAACCTGTGTAGGTGAAGTACTCTTTGTTGAAGACGTTGTTGACATAAAGACCAGCCTGCCACTTCCCATTGTTGGGCGAGTAGCCAAACCGCATATTTGTCAGGCTGTAACCCTCCACTTTCTGGACTGGATTGTTCTCAAGTTCGCCGAATGTAGAGCTTCGGTAGGTTTGGCTGAGCACATAGTAGGCATTGCCGCCAGCCATGGGCCAACTGTATTTGCCCTGAATCGACGCCGTTGTACGGGGCGCATTGTGCAACTCGGTGTCCCGGTACTCAGGAGCCGTGGCAGCGTTCGGAAGGCGGCGCTGGACGTTCTTCACGGTACCGTTGAGCAGGCCAGCGTTGGCGGAAAACTCAAGACTCGAGGTCGGCTTGGCAATCACCTCGATCTCGCCACCCGTAACAACCGCATCCTTGTTAAGTTGGAAAGACGCAATGCCAAGGAAGGCGTTGGTCTGCATGTTCCGATAGTCATAGTGATATGCAGAAGCATTCACTCGCAGGGGCATGGACTCAAAGTCCTTCTTGATGCCCAACTCGGTCGCGGTAAGCAACTCGGGCAATACCAGTGCGGGCGCTGCTGGGTTGGCAGACATTTGAGCGAATCCCGGCCGCGCGCCGCGGCTGATGCTTCCATAGATCAGAGTCCGTTTATCGGCGCGCCAGTTAAGGCCCAGTTTTCCCGAAGGATCGTCTGATCGCACACTAGCCGTTACAGGGGTACCTACGTCAAGGACCCCCGTGGCGACTCGCAGAAGCCTCGATGTATTACTGGTGTCCTCATCCTGCCGATAGGCTCGAGCTCCGGCCACGACAGAGACCTCCTTTGTCAATGCATATTCGACCTGACCAAACAAGGACAGACTGGTCGACTTCAGGAGCTTACGATCCAGTGCTTTGTAGTTCAGCGTCGCAGGGAAGAAGCCCTTGCCGATCGCGGGCGAGAAGTCGACGCCGCCAAAGTCAAGGTCGTCACGCTTAAGATAGAAAATTCCTGCATTCCACAATAGGCTCTCGCGCTTGCCACCGGTCAGTCGAAACTCTTGCTGAAACTGCTTGGCGTCGATATCGGTCTCGAAGTAGGTTGATTGACCGGGAGCGCCAGAGCTATCCTCCTTGTAGTGCTTGAAGACCTTGCTGGCGTCGGTTACCGACGTCAGTGTCATGGATCCAAGTTCAAAGGTAGCCGTCAGACCACCGCCGCTGCGCTTAACCCGCAACTCGCTGGGCCCGGAACTGGCAATGCTCCAGATACTGCCATTGGCGATGCTTACGGGATTGCGCGCCGAATCGCAACCGGCAGGGCACGGCCCATCCACCACCGCCTCGCCCAAACCAGTTGCTGTGTTCAAGAACGCCACTCTGGGCTTCCACCCGGGCCCCGAATTTGGAGAGTTGTCGGACGCATAGGCACGGAATAGAAGGCTCACCCCCTTGCTCGGCTCCAACAGGATCTGCCCCCGAACAGCCCGATCGTCGCGTGAGTTGCGCGCCGAGCCAATACTGTTGCTCATGAAGCCATCGTGCTGGTCGACCAAGGCGGAGAGCCGGGCGGCAGCGCCTCCCCCAATCGCTCCTCCTACTGCCGCTTCAATACGGCGAGAGTTAAAGCTTCCGATGTCAACAGCTGCAAAGCTTTCAAATTGACGGGTGGGCTTGCGAGAAATGTAGTGAATCAAGCCTCCGGTGACTGTGTTGCCGTACAGCGTTCCCTGTGGTCCACGCAGAATCTCGACGCGCTCCATGTCAAAGAGCGAGGACGTCAAACCGCTGGTGTTGGCCACATAGATATCGTCGATGTACATGCCCACGTTGGCTTCACGCAAATTGGATGAACTGTTCAAACCCACACCGCGAATGACGACATTGGCCTTGTGTCCTTCACCGGCAGACGTCGCAAATGTGAGACCTGGCGTGAACTGCTGGATATCGACTGTGCTGATGACGCGGAGGTCGTCGAGCTTTCCAGCGCTCAGCGCGGTCACCGAGACAGGTACGTCCTGCAAACTTTGAACAATGCGTTGCGCGGTCACATTGATAGTGGCAATACCTGAGTCGGATGAACTGGAGCTTTGCTGAGCCCAAGCACTAACCGAGATCAATTGCAGGATGGCCGCAGCCGTCGCCGACAGCTTCAGACTTAGACGGGGATCAAGCTTTTTCGACATAGGAGTTCACTCGTCAAGTTGGTTGTTCAGCGCCGAAACGGATTGCGGCATGAAAGGGAGGCACAGGATCAATAGTCCTTTCCTTCCCATGAATTGATCCTATGCAGTCGATAGCATCGGCAGCAATAGCAGTATGTGCAGCGCTTGTTGCGCGGGCAGCACCTTGCAAAGCCCCCCTTAGGTGCTACCGCCCGTATCCGTGCGTTACATGCACGATCTCATGACACTGATGCTATTGAGGCATTTCTTGCCCGGAAATAGCATGAGCCATCGACTCTTTCAGTCTTGGGTTTTCCCGTAGACCCGAGCGTTGGCTATCGTGGATAGAAACACTGTTCAATGGCGCGGCTACATGCCTGCGATCACCACCCCATTTGATGCGTCGGGAGCTCTTGACCTTCCCTCCTTGGAGCGTCTTATTGACTGGCTGGTTGCTGAGGGCATGCATGGGATCACGTTGCTGGGGACCACCGGTGAGTGGTTCTCACTGCTGCCTGAAGAAAAGCGAGATGTTTTCCGAACGGCCGCAGCGCGAGTTCGAGGACGGATACCGCTGATCGGAGGCTGCAACGCCTTTACCGCGAGGGAGGCCATCCAAACGGCGCTGGCTGCCGCCGATGCAGGGTTGGATGGTATTCTGCTGACTCCCCCTCCGTACATCATGCCGTCCGAGCGGGAAATCCTGCAGTTCTTTCAGACGGTGTCTGACGCTTGCCCGCTGCCCATTTGTGTCTACAACTGGCCACCCGGAACGAATCTGGACATGACGCCTGACCTCTTGCGACGAATTGCTGACGTCGATAAGGTTGTGGCCTTCAAGAACTCCACCTCCAACGTAGGCGCTTTCAGCGAGGCGTTCTTTGCTCTGCGCGATCAGGTCAGGACGTTCGGCTTCACCTCGACCGGGCTGGGCAAGGCCTTGGTTCAGCACTGTGGTCTAGACGGCAGTATGGGCGCTGGCGCCCTACTGGGTGGTGAACACCCTCAGTTCTTCGAGGCCTTGTGGGCTGGCGATGAAGCAAAGGCTGATCTATTGCTGGCGCGCGATGTGGCTCTTATGCGCGCCTTCTATAAACCCACGCTCACGGCCGTCTTCGGTTCTGCACAGGCGGTTTGCAAGGAGGCACTCAACCAGATGGGCCTGCCTGGGGGCTACCCCCGCGCACCGATCCTTCCATTGCAGGAAGACGAAAAGCAGTATGTACGTGAGGTCCTCTCTTCGCTCGGAAAGCTGCCCCAGGTAAGGGCCGGAAATTGGCCACGGTACCTTGCCGCCGATGCCTAAGTCGCAAACACTCAATCGTGAAAGCCGTAGAGCCTGATGACAAATCAGCGCGAAGTGGTGGTGATCGGTGCGGGCTTGGTGGGGGCAGCAACGGCGTTCGAATTGGCTCGGCGGCGCATGCCGGTTCTGGTGCTGGACTGCGATGAAGTCAATGCCGGAGCTTCAGGTCGAAATGCAGGGTCACTGCACTTCCAGCTTGAACCACGCATGTCCGACACGCTGCGGGAAGATCCAGACCGCTTGGCTCAATTGCTGCCGGTGAGCCTTCAGGCCATTGACGATTGGCGTCGCCTGGAAACCGAGATAGGCGATGTGGGATACGCGCGCTCCGGCGGCATGCTGATTGGTGAGACTCACGCTGACGAAGCCTTGCTCCATCGGAAAGTTGAACTCGAAAACCGAAACGGGCTCAGAACCCAGTTGATGAGCGGGTCAGCGCTGGCCAAGGCCGCGCCGTATCTATCCTCGATCGTGAAAGTGGCCAGCCACTGTGGTGAAGAAGGCCACGCTGATCCCCTACGTGTAACCCCAGCGTATGTGAATGCGGGGCGCGATCAAGGAGTTGAATACTGGCTCAAGACGCGCGTCTTACGAGTCATCCAAACAGAGTTTGGATTCGACATTCAGGTCAGTCGAGCAGGCGCAAACCATGACCACACTTCCTCGTCCGTTTCGTATCTCCAGGCTCGACGCATCGTGATTGCCTGCGGAGCGTGGTCCAAGAGCTTGGTCGAGCAGCTCGGCGTTCAACTCGACATCAGGCCTGTGGCCCTGACGATGAGCGTGACTGAGCGTACCGTGCCGTTGGTTCCTCACCTGGTGCAGCATATGGGGCGAAAGCTTTCCCTCAAACAAACGGAGTCAGGGAACTTACTGATCGGCGGAGGCTGGCCGGCCGGCTTGCGCTGGTCGGGCACGAGCAAAGAACTGGATGGAGCGGACACCGTTCCGGATTCTCTAATTGGCAACCTGCGGGTGGCTCGCGATGCTGTTCCGGCCATTTCGTCGTTGCGTCTTATTAGGTCCTGGACGGGCATTGCTTCGGACACGCCAGACCATCTTCCCGTGTGCGGTCCTGTTCCGGGAGTCAATCAGGCCTACGTGATAGGCGCCAGTTCGTCCTTCACCCTAGGGCCCACGCTCAGCAAAGCCCTGGCGGAAATCATCGTTGAAGGTCAATCCAAGCTGAATGTTCAACATTGCGATCCTTCTCGGATCGTCATTCACTGAGACATCATGGCTGAGCGGATTATTGTCGGGTTTAAGCGCCCAGCGTCGACCTCGATCGAAGTGGATGGGCAGGTCATCGTGGCTTATGAAGGCGAAACGGTCGCTTCAGCCGTCATGGCTGCGCACATCAACGAAATTCGCCAATCTAGACGCGGCCATCCAAGGGGTATTTACTGCAACATGGGTGTGTGCTTCGAGTGCTCCATCCTTGAGGAGAAAGTGGGCGCCGATGGAATTTCGAGATGGCTCCCACAGCGTGCTTGCCTCTTGCTCGTTCGAACCGGAATGCGGCTGCGCACCTTGGCGCCTGCAGGAGAGCAGCCGTGAACGATACCAGCCACGATTTGGATGTGGCAGTTATTGGTGCAGGCCCTGCCGGTATGGCTGCTGCATTGCGGCTATCCAAGGCCAGCCTGCGCGTGGCTGTTTTTGATGAGCAACCTCGCCTGGGCGGCCAATTGCTGCGGCAGCCGCCCCGCAGCTTCGTCGTCAAGAACTGGCTTCCCGGTCGCGCCTATCTTGAACACAAACAGCGCCTCAAAGAAGCTGAATTGACAACTGATATCGACTGGCGACTCGGTACATCGGTGTGGGGCGTCTTTCCACATCAGTCCGGAATCGGTTTTGATGTTCACATCGTAGAAGGCGATCAGAGCCGTGTAGTCAGCGCGAGGCGGCTGCTCGTGGCAGCGGGGTGCTACGAGATGCCAGTTCCCTTGCCTGGATGGACGCTACCGGGCGTGATGACAGCCGGGGCTATGCAGACGCTGCTCAAGAGTCAAGGGGTGGTGACCGGGCAACGAATCGTGCTCTCCGGTTCACACCCCCTTCAGCTCATATTGGCTGATCAACTCCTGGATGCAGGCGCACGGGTCGAGCGCATTCTCTTCGCCCAGCCTTGGCATCGGGTGCTTCAGGCCATTCGATCGCCCAGAACACTGATTGAAAGCCCACAGCCGTTGCTCGAGGTCGCCCGGATTGTCCTTCGGCTCAAGCGGGCCGGCGTTCCCGTTCGGTTCTCGCAGTCCATACAGAGGGTCATGGGTGAGACAAGCGTAAAAGCCGTCGAAGTACGACAAGCGGTTCAAGGCGTGCCATCTGCCGAGGAACCCGAAGTGGTGGACTGCGATTCAGTTGCGCTCTGCTACGGATTCCTTCCCTCTAGCGAGCTGGCGCGCCAGGCCGGCGCAGCGGCCAGCCCATGCCAGGGCGGTGGCTGGAAAGTCAACCATGACGGGTCTGGGCGCACATCGAAAGTCGCTCTTTATGTGGCTGGTGAGACCGGTGGAGTCAAGGGTGGTGACGCGGCCGCCATCGAAGGTGATCTTGTGGCCACCTCTATCCTCGCAGACCTCGGCATCGATGCGGAAGACTCCCCAAGACCTGTCGAACTGCATCGGCAAATGGAACAGCGTCGCCGGTTCGCCGCACTGTTGGAGAACGTCAGCGCGATGGACGATGACTTTTTTCTTTCGCTCCTGGACGAACAGACCGTGATTTGCCGGTGTGAGGATGTGAGTTGGGGTGAGATCCAGTCCGCGCAGGGGCTTCACCCCATGGCCGACACGATCAGCGCCGTCAAGTTGCTGACCCGTACTGGGATGGGTCTGTGTCAGGGTCGCCAGTGCGAACACAGCCTCAGACGGCTTCTCCGCCGCAGCCGATCCGAAGCGCCCACACCTGAATCAGCTTACACGGTGCGAGCCCCCGTTCGGCCTGTTTCTATTGAGATGCTGTGCAACACCGATCAGATGGTTTCCCACGACGCATTCGCGCTCGAGCGATCCATTGGCTCAATTCCCTCTTTACCGAACAAGGATTCAAATGAAAGACAGCTATGACGTCATCATCGCGGGTGGCGCCATCATTGGCAGTTCCATTGCACATCACCTAGCAGCGGACAAGAACTTCACGGGCAGCGTACTCGTCGTGGAAAAAGATCCCACGTACGCCAGTTCATCGACCACCAAGTCGGCCAGTTCCATCCGGCAGCAGTTCTCCACAGAAATCAACATCAAGATCTCACAGTTCGGCATCGACCTGCTGCGCCGAGCCGAGGAGCTTCTTTCGGTCAATGGTGAGCACACTGGCATTCACTTTACCGAGCGCGGCTATCTCCTGCTGGCCAGTGAAGCGACGCTGCCCACGCTCCGTGACCGAGTCAAGTTCCAGCAGTCTCATGGAGTAGCCGTGGATGTGCTGGGCATGGATGAGCTTCTCACCCGATTTCCGTGGCTGAACCCTGAAGGCCTTGCCGGCGCCGCCACAACGCGGCAGGGCGAAGGCTGGTTCGATGCCCACATCTTGCTTAGCGCATTTCGACGCAAGGCCATATCCAATAGCGTCACCTACACAGCGAGCGAGGTCACCGAAGTCGAACAGGCGCCCGATGGAAGGGTGACAGGTGTGGTGCTCAGTGACGGATCGCGAGTCGGCTGCGGAACTTTGGTCAACGCCACCGGCGCCTATGCCGGCCTATTCTCTGAAAAGGTCGGACTGAGGATTCCTGTGGATCCCCGTAAGAGGACGGTCTTCGTGGTCAATTGTCCGACCGAACTGACCAACTGCACCACCGTGATTGACTCAGATGGCCTGACCTTCCGCCCTGAGGGTCGGAGTTACATCATTCACCTGGGCCCTGAGCCTGACAATGACCCCATCACGTTCGATCTGGACATCGACCACACCGACTTTGATAAACGGATCTGGGAGCGCTTGGCGCACCGCGTTCCAGCCTTTGAGGCCCTGCGAATGGTTTCTGCTTGGGCCGGGCATTACGACTTCAATCCCTTTGATCACAACGCCTTGCTCGGTACCATGCCGCAGGTCCCCAACTTCGTTTTTGCGAACGGATTTTCTGGGCATGGCGTCATGCAGGCCCCTGCCGTCGGTCGAGGAATTGCAGAGCTGATCACTTACGGTTCTTATCGCACTCTCGATCTCTCTCCGCTGTCGGTCTCGCGTTACTTTGAAAACAGTCCTTTGCAGGAATTGAATGTCTATTGAAGGATGTTGCTCTGAGCGCAAGTTAAGTGGCCAGGCGGGCTATTGAAACGGTTGGTGAAGCATCGCAGCATTGTGGCTTGTCACGTTGAGGAGCTTGCTTCATGAGTCACCCTGCCCGAGGCCTATTCCGTGGACTGGATCATGTCGGTCTGACTGTTCCGGATGTCGAACAAGCCGTCGCCTATTACGCCGATGTGTTCGGCGCCAAGCGCCATTACACGATGGGTCCGCTGGACGCACGCGATATGCCGCCGTCCGAGACCGGTGATTGGACGGCGGGTCATATCAACGTCGCCGACGCGCGCTTGACCTTTGTGGGCATGGAGTTAATGCCCGGATTGAATGTGGAGATCTACCAGTTCGACCGGGCCGATGGACCACGCAGTGGCGCTGCTCGCAACTGTGATCAGGGCTATCACCACCTGGCCTTACGGGTGGACGATGTGGCTGCGGCCGCAGATTACCTGGTGAAGAAAGGTTTCACCGCATGTGAAGGGCCGATCGTTCCGCCGGATGGGCCGCTTCTGGGCTCGCGTAACTGGTACCTTCGCGACCCTTGGGGGAACCAGTTTGAGTTGATGGAGTACAAACAAATGGCTTTCATGGCTTCTTGAGGGATTTGGGAACTTCCATGCCGCGCGAAACTCTCAACCCGCCTGAGCTGTATGCCAGCACCAAATTCGGCTTCTCTCATGCCACCCGGTCAGATGCGCCGGTCATGCTGCATCTGGCGGGTCAGGTGGCATGGGACGCCCATTACAACCTCATCGGCCCAGGCGATATTCGCGCGCAAGCCGGGCAAGCTCTTGCTAATTTGAAGCAGATCCTGGCGTCAGCCGGAGCAACGCCCGCAGATGTGGTTCGGATGAGAACCTACCTGGTGAACCACACGCCGGACGACCTGAAGGCCATCGGTCGCCTGTTGGTCGACTTCTACGAGGGCGCGGAGCCCGCAGCGAATACCGTGGTTGGTGTGGCCAGGCTGGCCATGCCCGAGTTTCTCTGTGAAATCGAAGTAACGGCGGCCATCCACCCGAAATGAAGATTTCCCGACGCCGGCTTCTGGCAGGGCTCGCAGGAGCCGGTGTCAGCACACCAGCCCTATCGGCATCGCGCCGGGTACGCCCACCCAATGTGGTCTTCATCATGGCCGATGACCTCGGTGCGCATGACTTGAGTTGCTATGGCAGACCGGATTACAAGACGCCCAACATCGACAAGTTGGGCGCCGATGGGCTGATTCTTGACCAGGCATATGCGAACTCACCGACCTGCTCGCCAACCCGGACTGCTCTCATCTCAGGCCAGTACCAATACCGCTACCCCGTCGGTGTCTACGACCCTCTCCCACGGGGAAACCAAGAGATCGGCTATCCGCCGGCAGCACAGAGCCTTCCAAGGCTCTTTTCAAGGGCTGGGTACCAAACGGCGCTGATCGGAAAGTGGCATTTGGGCTCCCTACCCTTGTACGGTCCCCTGCGCTCAGGATATGGGGAGTTCTTTGGGCCCATGGATTCCGCCATGGACTACATCAGCCACAGGGCGATGGGTGCAGGCCCCAAGGCACCGTCAATGCTTTTCCAGGGTGAAGAAACCGTTGAAGTATCCGGATATGCAACTGATCTCTTTTCCGATCGAGCCTGCGACCTTGTCAAGCGCTGGCGTCGTGATCCCTTCTTCTTGAGCCTGCATTACACCGCCCCCCACTTCCCCTGGCAGGCACCGCAGGATGCACCAACCGATGAGCGCATCACGGGGAACCATGACTCGGGGTCACATGCTGTGTATGCGCGAATGGTTGCGGCGCTGGACGCCGGTGTAGGGCGCGTTCTCAAGGAGCTTGAGAGGCAGGGGCTTGGTGACGACACCATTGTGGTCTTCACGAGCGACAACGGGGGTGAACGCTACTCCTACCAATGGCCGCTCAGAGGAAGCAAGAGTGAAGTATGGGAAGGCGGAATTCGTGTCCCTGCCATCATCAGATGGCCCGGACGGCTACCTCGAATCCGGTCGCAACTGCCCATGATGACCATGGATTGGCTTCCGACGCTACTCGACCTGGTCGAGGCCAAAACGGACGACACGCCGGTATTCGATGGACTGAACCTCAAGGAGGCCATGAAGGCCCCAGCATCGAATCTCAATAGGGCCATGTTTTGGCGAACACATGACATGGCGGCCGTCAGACAGGGGCCATGGAAGTACGTCCGCGAAGACAAGCGCGAGTACCTCTTTGATCTCAGTACTGACCCTGGTGAGCGTGCAAACCTAAGACGAAGAAGACCCGACATCGCTGTATCGATGCGCGACCGGTTCGAACAATGGAATCTTGAAATGCTCCCGGTGCCCGAAGATGCCAAGAGACCGCGGGTGACGCTCCGGCAAGAGTTTGAAGCCCTCAATCGTCCTTGAGACGCGGAGAGACACCTCCATGATGGGACTTGAACTGGTGGCCTACATCCTGGATCAAGCGCACGATGCAGAAAGAGGCCTGTCAAAGCCCGTGCAGTTGTTGCCGACACCCATGTCCAAAGAGCAGGGGCGAGGACCGGAAACGGTCACATCCCACCCTGCCGAAGGCGGGTCCCCTTCAGCAGGGAGCGATCCATCCAAGCCCGCGACTCCGCCCGACGATCAGATCTGATTCAAGCAAGGACTTCGATATCACTGGCTCCAGCCAGGTCCTCTGCTTTCATCGTGTTTTGCAGTTCGCCAATCCCCGAGCCCCGAATGATCACCACATCGCCATCTTTGAGATAGACGGGAGGGGTGCGGGAGTTTCCTACCCCGCTGGGCGTGCCCGTGAGCACGACATCGCCGGCATTCAAGGTCATGCCAAATGAAAGCTCGGCAATCAGATCGGCAATCGGAAACGCCATCTGCTTGACGCTGGCGTCCTGCATGACCTCGCCATTGACCAGGCACTGAAGGCGTACCGAGTAAGGATCCAAGTCTTCTGCCGGAACGATCCACGGACCTAGAGGCATCGTGCCGTCGATACTCTTGCCCTTGAGCCATTGCCCCCCATGTCGGCGCTGGAGATCCCGCTGCGAGACATCGTTGGCCAGGCAATAGCCAAAGACATGTCCCATGGCACGGCTTCTCGGAATGCTGCGGCCAGTCTTGCCGATGATGACTGCCAACTCCGCTTCGAAGTCCCATTTGGGTGAGATGCGTTCGTCGTAGCCTATGGCCCGCCGTGGCCCGGTGATGGCGCTGGCCCGCTTCGTGAAGAATGTGGGAGCCACCGGGCGGGGAACATCTTGAGCTCGTTGTGCGCGGCCCTCTTCGAAGTGATCCCAGTAGTTCCATCCCGTGCACAGGATGTCGCGCTGCCCCACGTTGATGGGCGCCAGCAATTCAAGACTGCTCAGCGGGATCTGAGTGGCCTGTGTGGAATCGCGCGCCGCTCGCGCCATGGAAAGGCCGACAGGACCTTCCTCAATCAAGGCCAGCATATCCCCATCGAATCGGTGAAGTAAGGTAGCCGTTTCGTCGTGGATAACCGCCACATCGACCGCGCCTTGGTGTCTGACTCGTGCAAGCTTCAACGGAACACTCATGACTGCTTCCTTGATGATTGAAGGATCAAAGCTCGATGCCGAGGTCGGCAGCGCGGTAAACGACTTCTCCGCCAACCATCGTGGCCAGGGCCCTCAAACCTTTGAGGCTTTCATCCCCAATTTCGAGTATGTCGTCTGACAAGACCACCAAGTCGGCTAACTTGCCCGGCTCCAGGGATCCCTTCGCCGCCTCCTCGAAGGTCGTGTAGGCACCATTGATCGTCATGGTTCTGAGCGCCTGTTCACGGCTAAGACCTTCGCCTGGGTTGGCGGGCCCCCACCGCAGCGTGTTTCGTGTGACGGTGAAGTAATAGCCCGGGAAATAATTCAACGGGATCGTCGACACATCGGTTCCCTGGGCCAACACAATGCCGGCGTCGATCAGCGACTTGTAGGGTTCAGTCGATTGAGCCTTTTGCCGACCGTGATAGAACTCCTGGGTGGGGTAGTAGTAGTAGTGATGCCACATGGGTGTGACCACGCACCCCAGCCGAGCGATGCGCTCAATCTGATCAGGGCGTGGATAGATCACGTGCGCGAGCACCCAACGCTTATCACGAATTCCGTATTCGGCATCCGCTGCCTCAAGCGCTTCCAAGGCAATATCTAGCCCCTGGTCCCCCGCAGCCATGATGCTGCCGGTGAAGCCCATCTGCGCCATGCCCATCACGATCTCAGTCAAAGATTTGACGTTTTGCTCAAGCTCGAAGTGTGGTTTCCCATCGTTGGGAATCCCCGGAACTGAATTGGCATAGGGCGTACTGATCTTCATGCGGTGGTAGCCGCCATCGGTGTAGAAGTACCCTGCTCTGTCAATGCGGAAACGATGGTCACCCAAGGGAGTGAAGGGAGACTGCTCGCGCAGCAGATCAAGGACCTTTTGCGGCGTTCCCTGCGAGGGAATGAACCGCTGCACCGAAAGACGAAATGGGATCTGCCCCTGTCGATGCATTCGCTGATAAAGACGGATTTCAGCAGGCGTACGCTTGGGGTCTCTGAGACTCGTGATGCCCATGGAGAGCATCTGCTTTGATGCCCATCGCAATGCTTCTTCGCGCTGGTCATCGGTGTAGGTTTTCCAGCCCGGGTGTGCCAAGCCAATCGCCGCTCCATACAGAACACCGTCAGGCTCGCCACTTTCATCCTTGCCGATCCAGCCGAACTCAGGTTGTGGCGTATCGCGGGTGATTCCGCTGACTCGAAGCGCTTCAGAGTTCAAGTAGTGAAACTCTCCCCAAAGCACCACGGGATGATCGGGCGCCGCGGCATCCAGCTCTGCGCGTGTGGGCGGACGAAACTCACGCAACATGTGGGGGTACCAACCAGGGTTGCATGTGATGAAGCTTCCCTTTGGAAGCCTTGCAGCGGCCGCCCTGACAGCGCGCAAGACGTCTTCCACACAATCGGGAAGCTCGACATGTGCTCCAAAGTACTGCGCCGCTGCACGATCGAAGAACTGAAAGTGCACATCGATCAGGCCGGGAATGATGGTGCGACCGCCCATTGATACCTTGCGCGTATTTTTTCCTGCAAGAGCGAGCATCTCAGCATCGCTCCCGACACCCACGATCCGATCACCACGAATGGCGATGGCCTGGGCGATGCTGAAGGCGGCGTCAACGGTGACAACCTTGGCGCCGTGAAGAATCAGGTCAGGTTCAAGTATGTGTGGCATTGAAGAGCAATCGTCTAAGTTCCCCGAGGCTTTTTTTGGCCCGCGAGGCTTCCAGTGGTGAAGGCCTGAGCGTAGTGCGCGATGCAAATCTGTTCGAGATCCGGACACGCACAACTTGTTGCGCCGCATGCAACCCAAGCCCAACGTCTACAGACTTGTCAAGCTGAGCTCAAACTGCGCCGCAAGCTGTCAAGAATCAACTGCGCGCCTGATGGCATTTGCCGTCCCAATCGCGTAATCACATCAGCTGTCGTCCCCTTCAGGATGGGGTTGTCGATGGAAACACCGACGAGCTCGCCGCTGGTGATTTGCCGCGACACCGGTAGCTCCGACATCACGGCAACGCCGAGTCCACGCATCGCACACTCCGTCATCAGGAGTATCGAATTGGTGGTGATCAGCGGCTGCAAAGACACCTTTTCTTCGCGCTCTGCAATTTCCAGGAGACTGCGGATCCGAAAGCTCGGGCGTGTCAGGATCAGCGGGTACTTGGACAACTCAGTGAGGGACAGCGCCGATCGGCTTGCCAGCGGATGGTCCGCCCTCAGAATCGCCTTGAGCGGCTGAGGTACTGAAAGTTGAACCCTCAACCGTGGGTCTGGCGCCGGTGAGAAGACAAAGCCAATATGTGCGTGATCTTCGGTCACCATGGAAATCACTTCAGGTGTGTTGGCCGTCGTGACTTCCAACTCCACCTTCGGATACTTCTGAGAGAAACGCTCCAAGCAAGAGAGCAATACCGTGCTGATGAAGCCCTCGCCTACAGCCAGCGAATATCGCCCTGACCTGACCCCTCTCAAGTCATCAAGTCGGGACAGCAGTACTTCCTTGTGCGCAACCCGCTCTTGGTAGTGGGCCACCACGAGTTCCCCCGCCGGCGTCAAGCGCACTTTATGAACGCCCTTTTCCACCAAGGACTGGCGCAGATATCGCTCGAGCTGAGCGATCTGTCTGCTCACGGAGGAGGGTGCCACGCCGAATGCGTCTGCCGCGGCCCGCATCGTGCCCAAGCGGGCCGCCATGTACAGGTACTTCAGGCGCTCATCACTGAAGTCTCCAGGTATGACATCAACCTTCATGGGGGTGCCTCTATTGCGACGTGACGATTCTGCACCGGTAAAGCAACGAGTTCCAAATATCGTGCATTCAGCGCAACAAGTTTGGCGCCGCACCTCATTGAGCTGACCCCACCTGCGCCTGAAACTGAGGCTCCGGTCTTAACTTCAGATTCGAAATCCGCGTGTAGGCCCGTGTCGCACAGGCGGATGGGCAACAGCCCCGGGGCAGCCGGTCCAGGCGATTTCAGCCAGATGAACCCATCGCTTCTGTCAACCACATTCCAAGAACGATTCGGGTGCACGCCACAGGTGGCCGGCAAGGCACCGGGTCGCATCGAGTTCATAGGGAATCACACCGACTACAACGGCGGCGCCGTGCTCGGAGCTGCGATCGACCGACATGTCTGGGTGATCGCTGCAGAGCGTCACGAGTCGGGTATCCGGTTGGCAACTTCCCAGAACGAGACGATTGTGTCAGTGCCGGAGGGCGTTTCGATACCTGTGTGCGGATCCGAATCCTGGGTGAACTACCCGCTCGGGGTTTGGCGCTCGCTGCAAGATTTCGGGCTGCCGGTTCCACTCACTTTTGATTTGCTGATCATGTCTGACTTGCCGGCTGGCGCAGGGCTCAGCAGCAGTGCAGCTTTGGAACTCGCAGTTGCGATCGTGCTTCTGAAGCTTGGAGGGCATCCGGGGACAAGTTGAATACCCACAGTGCGCGACGATGGCCTGATCGCGGCGACCCGTGCACGGTTTGCAACAAGTTCGACGCCGTATCTCATTGAGACCTTTTCGCGGTCGCCAGAAACTGACTCCATCTTGAACAAGCGCCGCTATCCGTCGATTGCGGGCCGGCTCAAAAAAAGGAGATGGGCGATGTCCTGGGGAACCGTTGCAGGCAGTACTTCAGTAGATGGCGAAATTCGCTGGAACCGGCGCAAGACCCCACCTGGCCGACGTTTGGAGGATCAAGTTGTCGTCGTTACCGGCGCCTCCAGAGGCTTTGGGCGGCTGATCGCCTTAGCGGCGGCCGAAGAAGGCGCCGACTTGGTCATCACCTACGTGAAGAACGAACAAAAAGCGCAGGATGTGGCAACTGCCATCCGGCAGATGGGCCGGCGGTGTGAAGTCTCACAGGCTGATATTGCCAGCTTGGCAGATGTCACGCGTTTGGCCGATGAAACGTGGCGCGCCTATGGCCGCTGCGATGTTCTCATCAACAACGCTGGCGAGACGGCAGCCTCGAAGATGTCTTGGCGCGATCTTCAGGAGTCGGTGATCGATCACATCCTGGACATGGACATCAAGGGCACGATGTTCTGCACGCATGTGTTTGGTGAGCGGATGCTTGACCGTCAGAAGGCCGGCAATATCGTCAACATCGGATCCAACGTAATCGCCACCGGAAGCCCGCGTGCGCCGGAATATGCCGCCGCCAAGTACGGGATTCTGGGTATCACCAAGTCCTATGCCCTGGCTTTTTCACCTTATGTCAGGGTGAATTTTGCTGCACCGGGCTATATGGATACCGAGTCCCTGAACGAGCGCAAGGACTGGACTCCAGCGCGGCGGAAGTTTGTCGTAGACAACACGCCTCTGAAGTCCATCGGAGATCCGGCCAACCTCGTGCCGGTCGTGCTGTTCCTGGCCAGTGAGGACTCTCTGCACATGACAGGCAACACGGTCACCTGCGACGGTGGCTTCAGCATGCCTGGGGCATAAGACTTCATTGATCAAAGGTCTGACATGAGAAAGCAACTGGCCACATTTGTGGAGCCTAATTACCAACAGGATCGCCTGGGGGTCATCGCCGGCGATTGGGTCGTGGATGCATCCCTCGCTTATGCATCCATCCTCGCTCAGCGCACAAGCGCGAATGCCTATGAGCGGGCTGCACTTGAATTGCCCCCGGACATGCTCAAGTTCCTACAGGGCGGCGACCACTGCATGGCAGCCCTCAAGGAGGTCTTTCATCTTCTGCTCAATGTGAGCGATCCGACCGTCCTCAAGGGTGCGCGCGGTGAATGCATGGCCTTTCCGCTGAAGTCCGTCCGGTTGAAAGCTCCGGTACCCCGTCCCGGAAAGATCATCCATACGGCTGGCAACTTTCGCGAGCACGCGCGGGAAGGTAGCGAAGGAAAGTGGGCGTTTCAGATTCCACCTTGGATCTCCTTCTTGAAGTGCACCTCTTCAATCGTTGGCCACGAGGACACGATCACACACCCAAGGTTGACAGCCAAGCTCGATCACGAGATCGAAGTGGGCATCATCATCGGAAAGGCTGGCCGATATATCCCTGCAGAAAAGGCCTGGGACCACATTGCCGGGTTCACCATCTTCAATGACATCACGGCTCGAGATATCCAGGCCCGCGAAATGAAGAGCGGCCTGCTCAATCTTGGGAAGAACCTCGACACCTTCGCTCCCTTTGGACCGGTGATGACGCTTCGCGATGACATTGGGGACGCGCACAACCTCAAGATCGAACTCAGGGTCAACGGTGACCCGCGGCAGGTGTCCTCAACCTCGCACCTGTCAGTCTCTATCCCAGAAATCGTCTCGCACTGGTCGGTGATGCGGCTTGAACCGGGCGACATCATTTCGACGGGCACTGTGAGCGGCGTGGCTGCATTTCGCCCTGACCCAACAGCCTACTGGCTTAAGCCCGGCGATGTGGTGGAGTGTGAGATCGAAAACATTGGCTTGCTGCGCAACCATGTTCGTGCTGATGAACTAACGGTGGAACAACTGGCATGGCTCGCCAAGCGGGAATCCCTCTTCGCGACCGATCAGGTTGATGAATACAAACCGCCGGCCAAATGAGCGTGGCTCAGATGGCACTACAACAGGCACATCGCAGATGAGTTCGGGAATCGAACGTATTGCCGTGGTCGGCGGAGGCCTGATCGGGTCGAGCATGGCCCGACTGTTCGTTGAGAACGGTTTGAAGGTGACGATTTACGAACCGGACAAGGCTGCGCGGGGACGTCTTGATCAGACCATGAGGGGCTGGGCGCTGGGGTCACGAGTTCCAGCCATACACGCCGAGCTCGAAGCAGCGTTGTGCGGTGCGCAATTTGTATTGGAAGCTGCTCCTGAAAGGCTTCCCCTCAAGCAGGCACTCCTGAAGGAGATGGAGATATTCCTTGCCAAGGATGTCGTCATCGCCACGGCAACGTCCTCTCTACTGGTCAGCGACATGCAGGTGGGCATGGTGCATCCGAATCGACTGGTCGCTGCTCACCCCTTCAATCCGCCGCACTTGATTCCATTGATCGAGGTGGCGGGCAGTGAGTCCACTTCCGAGGAAGCTCTTGCAACAACATATGGCCTTTTTAAGGCCATCGGACGTAGGCCTGTTCGCTTGAAACGCGAGGCCATTGGACACATCGCCAACCGCTTGACTTCGGCGCTTTATCAGGAGGCAGTCCACATCGTGTCCTCTGGAATCGCCAGCGTGGCTGATGTTGATGATGCCGTTCGATATGGGCCTGGAATTCGCTGGGCGGTCATGGGGCCGCACATGCTTTATCACCTCGGTGCGGGCGAAGGCGGATACGCCAAATATCTAAAACACCTTGGGCCTACACAAGAGGCTCGGTGGGCGAGCCTGGGCAAGCCCCGCCTAGACGACAGTACTCGTCAGATGCTCATCGACGGCGTGAACCAAGAGGCCGCTGGTCGAGATATTGAGCAGCTCTGCGCGGATCGCGATCAGGGTCTCTTGGCGATCCTCCAAGCGCTAGCAGCGTTGAACAACGAACCATTGAATGAAGGAATCCAGTGATGTCTGCACAAGATGAAATGAAGACGCGAATCCTTGCCGCCATTGATGAGGATCAGCTGGTTCAAGACGTTATCAACATGGTCAATGTCCAGAGCCCCACTGGCTCCGAGCAGGACATGGGTGACTACATGGCCAACCGTTATGCCGATCTTGGACTGCAGGTCATCCGTCAGGAGGTGGAACCCGGACGCCCGAATATCTTCGGCATCCTGCGCGGCTCGGGCGGCGGTCCCATGCTGCAATTTGATGGCCATTTGGATGTCTCCTTCACCGGTAAGGAGGCCTTCATGCGCGGCGCCACCTCGGGTGTCGGCGCGCGTGTGGGTGAAGCAGATGGCCACAAGTGGATATTTGGGGCCGGCAGCTACAACATGAAGGCGGCGCACGCAGCCTATATCGCAGCCGTCTCAGCCCTGATGAAGGCAGGTGTCAAGCTCAAAGGTGACATTCTGCTGTCGGCTACGTCTGGTGAAATCGAAGCTTCTCAAGTGGACGATTTCCAAGGGGCCTACTACCGCGGAAACGGCGCTGGCGCTGCGCATGCAGCTTCTCATGGCATCGTGCCCGACTTCGCCATCCTTGGTGAGCCCACGGGCCTGAAGCTGATGCTTGGTCACTTTGGCTCCTTCTGGAGCAAGATCACGTTGACCGGCGGCACCGTCATCCATACCGCCTACACCAGGGACCTGCCGAACAAGATTGAGCAGTTGCCTCGTGTGATCGAGCGGTTGACCGCGTTCAAGAAAGAGTTTGAAGCACGCACGGAATACAAGGGCTATCGGGGACTGGTGAACATCGCCGCTGTTCAGGGTGGGCGCCCGTGGAAGGCTTCGCGCAGCCCAGATTCGGTGAGCATCTATATCGATGTCAGGTATCCCCCGGGCTGGACGCCGCTGAAGGTCAAGGCCGCAGTGGACGAGGTCGTCTGGGAGCTGAACCGCAAGCATCCTGAACTGGGACTGGAACACCAGCCCTACTGCACCAATCCGCCCACCGAGATTGACGAAAGCGACTATGTGGCCGAGGCCGTGTCCCGCGCCCATGCACAAACCTTCGGCATGCCAGTGGAAACACTCTACGAGCTTTGGTACTCCAACGCACCGCCACTGAACTCAATGGGCGCCAAGGCGCTGAACTACGGATCAGCAGGTAGCCGAAAGATCAAGGGACTCACGCTGTCGGATCGTGACCGTGAGTATGTGCATATCGGTGACTTGGTCGATTGCGCCAAGGTGTATGCCCTGGCGGCACTTGACATCTGTTCCAGGAACCGCACGGAGGTGCGGCCCGATCTCTTCTGAGTTTGCACGAGACGCGCGCAGCCGCCGCCTGTGGTGAGCGCAAGCCTTAGTGCAAAACCACCGTCTCTGTACTCGGAGCCAATATGAAGCAGCCGCAAGATCGTTTCGACTTCTCACCCATCAACAGCCGCTCAACCATTCAGCTGCCAGGAGATGCCCGGGTGGGGGTTTATCTCGTCGTCAATGTCGAGGACTGGGACTTCAACAAGGCAGTTCCGCGCCAGTATGTGACCTCGCCTGCTGGTGTGGCCACGGTTCCTGATGTTCAGAACTGGGGTTGGCATGAGTACGGCATGCGTGTGGGCATTTGGCGCATCTTGGAGGCACTGACCCAGCGCAAGCTGTTGGCGTCTGCCCCGGTCAATGCACGGATGTGCGAGACCTATGAGCCCGTTGCGCGCGCCATGCTTGATGCCGGATGGGAGTTCATGGGGCACGGTGTTGTGCAGGGCGCCATGCACACCGTGCCGGATCAACGGGGTGCCATCTTTCAGTCGATGGAACTTCTCAAGCGATTCACCGGCACAGCGCCCCGCGGTTGGCTTGGCCCGGGGATGCACGAAACCTACGAGACCTTGGACTATCTGGCCGAGGCCGGATTCCGCTACGTATGTGACTGGGCGATGGACGAACAGCCCTGTCGTATCCGCACCGACACGGCCGACATGGTTTCGATGCCCTACACCCTTGAGTTGAGTGATCTTCCCATGATGGTTGTGCATCACCATGAGTCTGAAGCCTGGTTGCGAAGGGTCAAAGACCACTTCGATCGGCTTTACCAGGACGGCCAACGCAACCCGCGGATGATGTCCATGAGCATCCATCCATACATCACGGGTGTTCCTCACCGAATCAAGTACTTTGAGGCTGCCATCGACTATATCCAGAGCCATCCGAATGTTTGGATGACAACAGGCGGCGGAATTTGTGACTGGTTCGAGTCACAAACACAGAAAGCCTAAGGATGTATCCGGCGCCGTTCAATTACAGCAGGGCGGCCACTCTGCAGGATGCTGTGGCCGCGCTGGAGCGCATTGGTCCCGACGCGAAGGTCATCGCGGGCGGCCAAACGCTGATTCCTTTGCTCAAGCTCCGCCTCGTGCAACCCGTTCATCTGGTGGACATTGGTGGAATCGCGCAGCTCAAGGGATTGTGCTTTCAGGGCAATCAGATCGTCATCGGAGCTTTGACGACCCACGCGGCCAGTGCGCGTTCCACGGTGGCCGACTCATTCCCCATCATCAAAGACTGCGCAATCGGTATTGCGGACGCGCAGGTTCGCAGCATGGGAACGGTGGGCGGATCGCTGGCCGAGTGCGATCCCAGTTCATGCTGGCCGACCCTTCTTGTCGCTCTGGACGCCAAAGTGACCTGCGTCAGTCCTAGGGGAAGGCGAGAGCAGTTGGTGCGAACCCTTCTGAGAGATGCCTACAGCCCTGCTTTACTGGACTTTGAATTGATCGAGTCAGTCCATGTGGAAGCCTCCGCTTTGGCGGGCCATGGCGCCTTTGTTGCCTTCAAACGGGCCGCTCCTGCCTACCCCACGGCCAGTGCGGCCCTGCAGGTCAGCTATAGCGGCGTGGAAATCGAATCGATTCGACTTTCGCTGGGTTGTATGGGCTCCACGCCAATCGCCGTTGACGCTGCCACGGTCGCGGTCCGGGGTGAACCCCTTGATGCACGCGCGATTGCCAAGCTTCAACACTGTGCCAATGAAGTTGCAGATCCGGTCACCGACAACAAAGGAAGTGCCGACTACAAGCGATCTTTGTTAAAGGGCCTGATCAAGCGGGCTTGCATGATCGTTGAGGCTCGACGTACCGGAGCATCTGTACCCAAGACCCACACCTACTATGGATGAGATCACCCCCCTGACCATCTCAATTGATCTCAATGGCTCTCCCGTGCAAAGCACGGTGCAGCCCCGAATGCTGCTGGTGGAGTGGATTCGCGGCGTTGCCGGCCAAACCGGCACCCATATTGGCTGCGACACCAGCTATTGCGGCGCCTGCACGGTTTTGCTCAACGATCAGCCTGTCAAGAGCTGCACGGTATTGGCCGCTCAGGCCGATGGAGCGCGAGTGCGCACAGTTGAAGGCCTTGAGATCGACGGCCAACCCTGCCGCTTGCAGCAATGCTTTTCCAAGCAGCACGCGCTTCAATGTGGCTATTGCACACCGGGGATGCTCATGGCCGCTACTGCACTCCTCGAACAGGGCGGCATGGTTGATGAAGCCTCAGTGCGAAAAGCACTGTCAGGCAATGTATGCCGCTGTACCGGCTACCAAAACATCGTCGCAGCCGTGCTGACCGCGGCACAAATCAATTGATCGGAAGGCCATGAAGCTGGACCTTAGTGGCGAATTCGAAGTGCAGGCAAACCCAACGGCTGCCTATGACTTCCTGATGGATCCGCATCGCATGGCGCCCCTTTTGCCAATGTTCAAAGAGCTCAAAGCGGTAGACAGCTCGGGATTCACCGTGGTGCTTGAAGTCGGTGTTCCTCAGATCCGGGGTCGGGTAGAAACCGTCGTCAAACGCCTGGACTGCCTTCCCAACAAAAAAGCGCAATTTGACTGCCGTGGACGGCATACGCTTGGCATGGCGGACACCCTCCTTGGGTTCGAACTTACGCCCTCAGGTAATGGGAGCCGCGTGAGCTGGCAATGTCAGAGCATTGTTCGGGGTACTTTGGCCTCGCTGGCCAATGGCGTACTTGCGCCACTGGCAAAGAGAAACATAGCCTCGATGATCGAGGTGCTCCAGACCGAACTTGGTCACCCGATTCCTTCCCCGGGCATACCGGCCGGCATGGAGCCACCCTATCCTGCACCTACTTTTGGGGCCGTGGCCAATGACGGATTTTTGGACACCCTGCGACTTTGGTTCCGCAAACTCCTTGGAAGGGTCTGACCATGGCAGTCACTACCCGAAAGGAAGATACGCGACTGATCCGTGGGAAAGGCCGCTTTGTCGATGATGAGCCGGGTGGCCGCGATCTTCACCTCAAGTTGGTGAGGTCTCCTTACGCGCATGCCCGCATCATTTCGATCGATGTCAGTGAGGCAGCCGCTAAGCCTGGGGTGGTGTGCACACTCACAGGCCAGGAGGTGGCCGGGCTGAGTCAACGGTTTCCCCAGATGGCGCCTGCGCCTGCCAATCAAATCGTGGATCTTTGCCTGGCGGTTGACAAGGTTCGATTTCAGGGTGAACCAGTGGTCGCGATTGCAGCCACATCAGCCGCCATAGCAGCCGACGCAGCTGAGTTGGTTCGAATCGAATACGACCCCCTACCAGCCGTGCAAGATGCGGTGCAGTCGCTGGATGACCAGATCCTTTTGCATGAGGAAGTCGGCACCAATCAAGTCTTCTCTGATGTCTTCGAGTGGGGCCAAGTTGAGGAGGCTTTCGCGCAAGCCGATGTGGTGGTTCGGATCGACCAACTGAAGTTTCATCGATTTTCCAGCACACCCTTGGAGGGCTATGCCGCAGTGGTGACCTGGGAGGCAAGCGGCCGGGTTGACATGCTGTGCAATCTGATCCAACCAGGCGTTGCGATGAAGTTCATTGCCCCGGCGCTCGGTGTCTCGCCTGAGCAGCTGCGAATCCGAACACAAGATATCGGTGGCGGATTTGGCATCAAGCAAAACCTCTATCCCTACCTCGTCACCGCTGCCCTGATCAGCCGAAAGGCTGGCAACCGGCCGGTGCGTTGGATCGAGAGCCGTACCGAGCACCTGCAGGCCAGCGCTCATGGCAATGAGCGCACATTCCTCGATACCGAGGTGGCCCTGAAAAGTGATGGCGAGGTGCTCGCCGTACGATCCCGGCACGTCGACGACTGCGGGGCCTACCCTCGGTATGAGCCCCTGGGCTGCGTGATCTGGTCCCAGGTCGCGCCTGCGGCGTACAAGCTGCAAAACATCCGTATCGAGATGCAGCAGGCGGTCACCAACAAGTGCCCGGTCGGCCCCAACCGAGGATTCTCGCGGATGCAGCATGTCTGGTTCTTCGAGCGCTTGATCGACATCTGTGGTCGGGAGTTGGGTATTCCAGCCGACCTCATGCGCCAGCGGAACTACGTCCCCTACTTTCCTTGGACCACGCCCAATGGATGCGTGTACGACTCGGGCGACTATTTCAAGATGCTCGAAATGGCCAAGGACATGATCGGTTGGGATCACTGGCAGGCTCGCCTAGCCGCCATGAGGGACGAGAGGCGCTTGGTCGGCATTGGGATCGGGACAACGCTGGACTCGGGCACAAACAACTTCGGGCAAAGCCGGATCATCAATCCGAACTCGCCGTTCACCGGGAACTCGGAAGCGGCCAACGCACGCGTCGGTGTCGATGGCCGAATCACAATAGCGGTCGGATCGGTGCCTCAGGGCCAGGGACATGAGACGGTAGCTGCTCAAGTCGTGGCGGAAGATCTCGGAATTTCACCGGACTGGATCTTGGTTCAACCGGGTTTTGATACCGACCGAAACACGCACACCTCTCATTCGGGCACTTACGCCAGTCAGTTTGCGGTCACAAGCCTGGGAGCAATCCACGGTGCCACCCAGAGTTTGAAGAAGGAATTGCTTCGTTTGGCTTCGGCCGAGCTGAATCTTCCCGAGGTGAATCTCCACTTTGGCATGTGTGGAGGTTCACCTGCAGTGATGAGCCGTGACAGTCAGAGTTTCAAAACCTTCGCGGATCTGGCTGCACGGGTGAATACGCAAACGGCAGGGCTTTCGCCTCATCTGGCCGACATCACACTCAATGTCCGCCATGTCTACCGTGCACCTTTTGAGCTGCCAGACACGGCTCGAAAGTTCGGCAACTTGACACTGACTTATGCCTCGCAACTGCACATCGCAGTGATTGAAATTGATCAGGACACGCACAACCTCTCCGTACTTGACTACGCCATCGTCGACGACTGCGGAAAGGTGGTGAACCACACCATCGTAGAGGGTCAGGTCCATGGTGCGGCAGCGCACGGTCTGGGCGCTGTTCTGATGGAACACCTTCGGTACGACGAGTACGGCAACTTGGCCACTTCAACGTTCAGCGACTACTGTCCGATCACATCGATGAACATGCCGGCCTTGAAGTACCAAAACCTGCAGTCACCGTCACCATTCACATTCAATGGTGCCAAGGGAATGGGTGAAGGGGGCGGCGGGCCACTGCACGCTTTGGCTGCCGCCGTTCAAGATGCAGTGTGGGCCAATGGTGCGGTTGTTTCCCATTCGCACCTGCCCCCCGAAAGCCTGTTTGAACTTTCGAGAACCGATGACCGATCGTCTCGGGTGAACGTGGAGCGCCGAAATGGCTGAGCAGACGAGACAACGATTTCCGATCAGCCTGCCCCGGGGTGTCAACTGGGGTGAGTGGATCGTGCCGTTGGTATTCGTGGTGATCGCACTGGTGTTCACCATCATGGATCCACGATTCATGTCGGCCACAAACATCGGGAATGTACTTAATCAGGTATCTATTCTGGCCGT
The DNA here is from genome assembly GCA_016868355.1 of Betaproteobacteria bacterium. Classification (GTDB taxonomy): domain Bacteria; phylum Pseudomonadota; class Gammaproteobacteria; order Burkholderiales; family Burkholderiaceae_C; genus RFTU01. Next base: position 46,686 of record VGHB01000006.1, read on the forward strand.
CGTGACGATCGGCGCCACCGTGGTGATCTTGGCAGGAGGCTTTGATCTATCTGCTGGTGCCGTCGTAGCACTGGCGGGCGTTTGCGCTGCCTTGGTCGTGGAATCCACCGGCAATGTCGGCTTGGGCCTGACGGCGGGCATTGGAGTTGGCGTACTGGTCGGGATCCTCAACGGCGCAGCGATTGGGTACTTGAAGATTTCCCCACTAATCGTGACGCTCGGGGCACTAAATGCTGGTCGCGGCTTAGCGCTCGTTGCCGCTGATGGTGCGGCCGTCTACAGCTTTCCATCATGGTTCTCGGAAATTGGAACCCTGCGATTTCTCGGGCTGCCAGTACTCACATGGTTTGCATTCGCTCTCTTCTTGGTTATCGCCGGAGTACTGAGGCATACAACTCTTGGGCTCGATATCTATGCAGTTGGAGGTAACCCGCGAGCAGCTCGACTAAGCGGCGTTGATGTAGCCAGGACACGACTGATCGCATTCACCATCTCAGGGGCATTAGCGGGGATCGCCGGAATGATGCTGTGTGCTCGGACCGGTGGCGGCGAGCCCACAGCGGGATATCTGTACGAGTTAGAGGCTATCGCAGCCGTCGTCCTTGGGGGAGCAGCTTTGGCCGGCGGCGAGGGAAAGCTGTGGCGTTCCATGCTGGGAATTCTGCTGCTGACCATCATCGGCAATGGCCTCAACATCGTCGGGGTTCACGCTCACTGGAAAGGCGTGTTCATCGGCGTGATCCTGGTCGTAGCAGCGGCAATCGATGCCGCACGTCGTCGACATGACTGAAATCTTTCACTAAAGGAGTGTTAACCATGAACGATCGTCGCCAGTTCGTAGTCTCTACAGCGGCTCTGTTGGCTCTGGCCGGAGCCACAGGGAATGTTCAAGCACAGCGCAAGCTGAGGATCGGCATCTCGATGCCTGAAGCGCAAAACTCATTCTTCAATGCCTTGGGTAAAGCGCTTGTCGACAACATTCGAGAGTCCGGTGCCGATGCAGTTCTGCTAGCAGCCAACGGCGACGCCAATGAACAGATCAACAACATCAATGATCTCGTCGCACAAAAAGTGGACGCCTTGATCGTAAATCCGCTCAACACAGAAGGCCCTGCGCCGGGCGTCAAGCGCGCGTTTGAAGCGGGAATTCCAATCTTCATGGTTGCGCGCACACTAGACCCAAAGTACTCGAGTTGGTGGAAGACCTTCATTGGTATCGACTTTGTTCAGATCGGTACGGCGAAAGGTCGCTGGGTAATCGAGAACACTAAACCTGGGAAGGTGGGCATGCTGCTCGCCACATCGGGTGCAATCTCGATGATGGAGCAAGAACGAAGTTTCCGCGCCGTGGTTGAGCCTGCGGGCTATAAGGTGGTGTTCGCACAGCATTCGCCGCAAACTCGTGAGAGAGGCCTCAAGCTAAGCGAGGATGCACTGGTCGCCAACCCAGACATCTCGATCATGTACGCCGGCAGCGACGATCTAGGACTTGGTGCGGCGCAGGCAGCAAAGGCTGCTGGTCGAGAGGGGAAAGTTGCCATTCTTGGGCTTAACGGGACCCCGCCAGCCCTGGCGGCTGTGCACAACGGCGAGATGGCTATGACGGTATTGTTGGATGCTGCAACCTGGGGTAAGACCGTTACCGGAACTGTGATGGACTTCCTCCGCGCCAAGAAGGAGCCGGCGAGGTTTATCCCCCTGGACTTTGTAATCGTGACGCAGAAGAACGCGTACGACTACATACCAGTTGCATTGCGCGAAAGGCTCGGAGTCAAGCCTCGATGAATACACAAGCGCGCTTGCATGCGCGCTGCATTAGCGTTCGGTACGGAAACTTCCACGCGCTACATCAGGTCAGCGTGGAGTTTCGTGCTGGTGAGGTGCATGCGGTGGTTGGGCAGAACGGGGCAGGGAAAAGTACGCTAATGCGCGTGCTTGCCGGCGAAGAGAGGCCCCTTGAGGGCGAACTTGCCCTCGATGGCCGGGTTATGCCCCTGCGCTCGCCCATGCACGCACGCGAGTGCGGCATCAGTATCGTCCATCAGCACTTCGAGCTGGCTCAGGCCATGACCGTTGCCCAGAACATGTCACTGGGTCAAGTGCCGACACGCGGCCGATGGCTTGTGGACCATGAGGCCATGAAACGCCGTGCTCGCGAACGATTGGCGCCATTTGGACTTTCTGATCAAGTAGATACGTTGGTGCGCGACCTGCCAATGGCAGAGCGACAGCTCGTCGAGATCTCAAGAGCACTTGGCGAGCAGGCGCAAGTGCTGATTCTGGATGAGCCCACCGCTGCGCTAAGCCATGAAGAAGCTGAGCGGCTCTTTGAAACGGTGAAAACCATCAGAAAGAGCGGTGGCTGCGTGATCCTCATCGCGCACAACCTCGACGAGGTGCTCGATATCGCCGATCGAATCACCGTACTTCGCAGTGGCAAGCTTGTCGCGACTGTTGATCGGCATGAGGTGGATCGGTCGCAGCTGGTACGCCTGATGATTGGCCGCGAACTCGATGGCAACTTCCCAAGCCGCGGTAATGCGTATGGATCCACTACAGCAACTTTGGCTGTAGGGGGGGTGGTTAAACGCGCCGACGGTGAGTACGTTGATCTGTCGCTGCGACCCTCTGAGATCCTCGGCGTTCCTACTTATGTGGGCTCGGCAGTGGAGGAGATCATCGATGTGATCAACGGAGAAAGACTGCCCGATGGTGCCAAGGTGACCTATCGAGGAGTCAATATCTCCAGCGACGGCTCACGCCAGCGCATCTTGAATGGAATTTGCACCGTTCCAGGCGACGCTCTCAAGGACGGTGTGATCCCGCAGATGAGCATCGCCGAAAACATCGCCTTGGCCAACCGACGCCGTTTAGGCCGGGCAGGCTGGCTGGACCGAAGCGCGATGAGGCGGCTGACACAGGACTTGATACAAGAATTGGACATTCGACCTGCCAATGAAGACTCGCCCGTGGGTCTGCTTTCAGGAGGCAATCGACAAAAGGTGGTCATCGCAAAGTGGATGGCCAGCAGCGCAAAAGTCTTGCTGATGGATGATCCAACGAAGGCCGTCGATGTGGCAGCAAAGGCGGACATTTACCGCCTCACGCGTCGTGTGGCCTCCGATGGGGCTGCGGTCCTGTTCCTGTCGACCGATATGGACGAACTCCTGGGCCTCTGCGATCGCACAGTCCTCCTGCATCAAAGACGCCTTCTGGGATCAATGGATTACCCCCCGTTCGATAAGGCCGAGTTGATGAAGTTGATCACCGCACGACGGCGTAATCCCCCTCCACCGCATCACACAACCAAGACACGCCTGCAAAATCATGATGGGTAACTCAGACCGGCTTCCCCCGATTCCACAAGAGAAATGGACGCAGGACCAGCGCCGCTACGCGCAGGAGATCATTGCTGGACCGCGCGGTCAGCTGATTGCACCGTTCATCCCACTGATGCGCAGTGCTGAGTTGATGGGCCACGCCCAGCGGATGGGCGAATATCTCCGATACCGCAGCGCAATCGGCCATCGACTTTCCGAGTTGGCGATCCTGATCGTGGCTCATCAGTGGAACCAGCAGGTGGAGTGGGCTATTCACGCGCCGATCGCCATGAGAGCGGGTATTTCCGAAGCCTCGATTGAATCGCTTAAGCAAGGGCGCGAGCCGACAACGCTTCTTGACGATGAGGTTTTGGTCTACCAGTTCTGCCGTGAACTTCAAGCGACGCAGCAGATTAGTGATAAGACATGGAACGATGCGGTTGGTCTTTTGGGAGATAAGGGCATCATCGACCTGCTGGGAATCGTCGGCTACTACACCTTCTTGGCCATGGTCATGAATGCAGCTCGAACCCCGTTTCCCTGACCGGGTAGTTCTATTTGCGCCTTTCGGCGCGGGCGATGAGCTCAGCTCGCTCAACCGGCGGGCAGCCAAGAACCGTTCCGAGATGCACGGCTTACCGCTTACTTCTGCGGCGTCTTGACCGCCTCGTCCATCCGCTGCCGTCATGTCACCTTGTCACTTGGAAATACGGTTTATTTTCTCTGCAGTTCGATACGCCCCCAGCCCCAGCATCCCGAACAGCAGCGGCAACATCGTCCCCAGATCCATCTGCGGGAACTTCACCGGATGCCCTGCGAGCGTCGCGATCCACTGCCCCAACGGCCCGACGACTAACTGCAGCGCAAAGCCAGCGCCACAGACCCAGCCAATGAACGGCCGCCAGCCGGAGGTAAACGGATTGGGATTGGCCGCTTCAGCCTTGTTGATCTCCAACTGACCGGCGATCTGGATCAGTTCACCGGATTGCTGCAGCTTGATGAGCTCCAGCTTGGCTTGCGCTGCCTGCACTGGATCGGGCCACAACCGATCGATGACCTTGCCGCTCATGTCGAGCAAGGTGGTCACGGGATCCACAGCAATTTAGACCTCCTGCAGTAAAGCGGCAATGCTCCACGCCCGCCCTCTGGAAAAACTTCCCCAACTCAGCAGGTTCTTCGGGATAGGGTCAACCGTTGCAACACATCGCGAGAACCTATCGATGCTCTTGCAGGAAATCGTTGCGTGGCGATACCGACCAAACTCCATACGCGTCAAACTCATGTACTCGGTATGGTCGTTCACAAGAAGCGTTAGGGCTGGTAGCTTGGTGGTCGACTGTTCTGCCACCTACGGCTTACAACCACTCGGCTGGCCGACCCACTGAACCAGCGCTTGGGGCTGGTGAGGTGGCCCGAGCCATAGCAGTCTGTTGCAGAGTGTGCAGATTAGTGTGTACCCTGTGCAGTGGGGTCCCAAAGCAAAGTTGGGAGGTGGGGGTACGGTGGGGGTCAATGATCCGCGAAATCCGAGACCCCCGGGGGGGCTAGCGAGGCGCCTATCGATGAGGGGCGGCGCATGTCGGGGCAGAGGCTTAGCACCCGGTGCTGACCCAGATCGGACTAACCAACAGCGCTTACATCTCCCCTTACATCACTCTGCAAAGAAGAACGGGTGTTAGCAGTTACTCACTGGCTAACACCCGTTTTCATTGGTGCCGGTGAAGAGAGTCGAACTCCCGACCTTCGCATTACGAATGCGCTGCTCTACCAACTGAGCTACACCGGCCTGGAAAAATCAGTGTAGCACCCGAGCTCTGATCCTGCGCACATGCGGGGCGCATGACGATGTGGGCGTTCAGCGCGGGTCGTCGGTATGGATCGCCAGGGCCTCCAGGAACCGCGACACCATATTGTAGGCCGCCACTGTGGCCACCAATTCCACCGCCTGCCGCTCGCCCAGGTCCTGTTTCACCGCGTCCAGCAAGGCGGGGTCAAAGTGGATGTCGCGGGTGATGGCGTCACACAGGGCCAAAACCTGGCGCTGGCGCGGGCTGTAGTGGGGCGAAGCCTTCCAATTACCCAAGTCATCCAACTGAGCTGGGCTCACCCCTTCCTTTAACGCATAGGGCACATGCTGCGCAGCCTCGTACGGCGCGCCGTTAAGGTGGGCTACCCGCATGATCACGAGTTCGCGCAGATCACCGGGCAGGTCCAGCCGCTGGCGTACTGCTGTGAAAAAGCCCAGCCAGCCTTCGGCCAGGGGCGGGCTGTGCAGCAGCATTTGATACAGGTGCAGCACGCCACCGCGCTCGGCAGTGATGCGTTGCACCAGCGGTGTCAGCTCAGGGTTGTCCAGGCGGGCGTAGGTCAGGCGGGCCATGCGGGTTTAACAGCCAGATCAGGAGCTCACCAGTATGGCAGCGCGGCGCCGGGGGCAAAAACCCCTGGCCGCGCCAGACCTCTGCCCGCTAAGCGCGATACTGCGCCACACTGCAACGATGAACCTCTCTACCCGCCCCCTGCAGTACCGTACCAGTGCCCCGCAGCTGCAGGGCCTGGCTCAGCCCACGCGCCGCCCCCTCTTGTCGAGTGCACTGGCGGCCCTGGCAGCCCTGATGGCCAGCGCGGTGTTGGCGCCACTGGCTGCATCGGCGCAGCCGGTGGCTTGGCCTAAAGCCCAGCCCATCAAGCTGGTGGCGGTATTTCCGCCGGGCGGGTCGGTGGACCAGGTGGCGCGCATCCTTCAACCCGCACTGCAGCAGCATCTGGGCCAGGCGGTCGTGGTGGACAACCGTGGCGGTGCCTCAGGCTCCATCGGCACCGGGCAGGTGGCCAAGGCCGAGCCGGACGGATACACCTTTGCTGTGGTGTTCGACACCCATGCAGTAAACCCGGCCGTGCTGCCAGCCATCCCCTTTGACACGCGCAAAGATTTGGCGTCGGTGGCCATCATCGGCACCGGTGCCATGCTCATAGCCGCGCACGTCGACTCGCCCTACAAGACCCTTGGTGATGTGGTCAGCGCTGCGCGCACGCGCAACGGCGTGCCCTACGGCACTATAGGTAACGGGAGCCTGGGCCACCTGGCAGTGTCGCTGCTGGGCAGAGCCCACAACCTGAACTTCCAGCACGTACCCTACCGTGGGGGTGGCCCCCTGGTGAACGACGCAGTGGCGGGCCATGTGCCTGTGAGCATCGGGTCGGTCTTCCTGCTCAAGCCCCATATCGACAGCGGCAAGCTGCGCGCCTTGGCGGTCACCACCAGCCGTCGCGTGGCGGCGTTACCCCAGGTTCCAACCGTGGCTGAAAGCGGTTTCGTGGGATTTGATTCACCCGCTTGGTGGGCGGTGGTAGCACCTGCGCGCACCCCCGCTGATGTGCTTCGCCAAATGAACGAAGCCCTCAACGCCGCACTGCGTCAGCCCGATGTGGCGGCTCGACTGGCGGGCCAAGGCATCGAGGTGCGCGGTGGGTCGATGGAAGCAGCACGCAGCTTCATTGAAGGCCAGATCGACACCTGGGCCAAGGTGGTGAAGGACAACGATATCAAGGCTGACTGATCACTGCGGTACGAAGCCGCTGGCCTTGATCACCTGGGACCATGCCAGAGCGTAGCTGCGTTCGCGTTGGGCCAGCTGCTCCCCGCTCATATGTCCCACGGTGATACCCATGGCGCTGAGCTTGTCTTGCATATCGGCGCGTGCCAAGACCTTGGCTAAGGCTTGAGACCATTTGTCCAAGGCCGCCCGTGGAGTGCCGGCGGGCGCGAACAGACCGTAGTAAGGAACCTCTTCGAATCCCTTAACCCCCAGCTCGGCGAAGGTCGGCACCTCAGGCATGGTCTTGTCGCGCTGGCTGCCCATGACCGCCACCACCTTCAAGCGCCCAGCCTTGTGGTGCTCAATGAAATCGGGGATCGAGCCGGTGCCGGCGGTGATCTGCCCGCCCAGCAAGTCTGCGATCATGGGCGCGCTGCCGCGGTAGGGCACCGTCACCAAGTCGAGCTTGTAACGGTCGGCCAGCGCCTTGACCGAAAACTCGGGCAGCGAAGCCGGCGCGGGAACCCCCACCGCCCCCTTGCCACCGGCCGCACGCACGCTGCCCAGGTAGTCTTGAAACCCACCGGCGGAGCCTGTGCGTGTCGAAAGCGCCAGCGCATTCACAAAGGTACCCATGCCTGCTACAGCCACGAAGTCTCGGGCGGGCTCAAAGCCGGGGTTCTTGATCGTCAGCGGGATGATGCTGACCGTGTGGTCGTGCGACAGCATCACCGTCAGACCGTCTGCAGGGGCGGCCTTCAGCGCCTGCGCTGCCAGCTGCCCGCCAGCCCCGGGTTTGTTGTCCACGATAACGGCTTGCCCCAACTCGTCCTTGAGCCGTTCGGCCAAGAGGCGTGCAATGGCGTCGGTACCACCGCCGGCGGGAAAGCCCACCAGGATGCGGGCGGTCTGTTGCTGCGCCTGTGCTTCAGTGGGCAGCCCAAGCCCAGCCCAGGTGGTGCAGATGGCCAGCGCCAGCAGGCCAGCCAGCGACCGGCGGCGCGCCTGTGATGCCTTGGCTGGCAAGTGGGCCGATGCAGTGGGTTTGCAGAGCAGGCCAGACGCCTGGGCGCGCAGTAGATTCTTATTGAGCTCCTGTTCCTTGGGTTATGCGTTGGGGAGATGCGTGGGGTCAGTGTTCATGCATCCACGCGGCGTGGCGCGGGGCGCGCTTGGTATGGGCCCATGCATCCAACATCGCCCACTTCACTTCATCGAGCTTTTGCAGCATGTCCGGGGTGCTGGTGTCGCAAGCCAACTCAAGCCGATGGCCATTGGGGTCGAAGAAGTAGATGCTTTGGAACAGAGTGTGGTTGGTGGGGCCGATCACCTCGATGCCGGCAGCCTGCAGCTGGGCTTTGCGGGCCAGCAGTTCATCAATGGAGCCCACTTTCAAGGCGATGTGCTGCACCCAATTCGGCGTGTTGGGGTCGCGTCCCATTTCCGGTGAATTGGGCAGTTCAAAGAAGGCCAAGACATTGCCGTTACCGGCATCCAGGAAGACATGCATGTAGGGGTCGGGCGCCTTGGTGGAGGGCACCTCGTCTTCGGAAATGGCCAGCATGAAGTCCATGCCCAGGTGCTGCCGGTACCACAACACGGTTTCACGGGCATCCCTGCAGCGGTAGGCCACATGGTGAATTTTCTGGATGGACATGGCGCCGGCTCCTTGAGCGTACCTTCCGCGTGCCTTCTTAGGAATTTGCACGCTGCAAATTCACTTGCATTTACCCGATGCTTCTATTCTAGGCCGCCGTAAGCGATTAGAGTAGCGCAACACCAAACACCCCGCCACCGACTTCAGGAGCCAGCCGTATGTCGCAGATCAAGGTGCTCGTCGCCCAGGGGGGAGGCCCCACGGCCGTCATCAACCAGTCCTTGGTGGGGGCGGTGTTGGCGGCCCGAGCCTTTACAAAGGTGCAAGCGGTGTACGGTGCACGCCATGGGGTACGCGGTGTGTTGCAGGAAGACTTCGTTGACCTCACCAGCGAAGATATCAACCACCTCGAGCGCGTGGCGGCCAGCCCGGCTTCGGCCTTGGGGTCTACCCGTGACAAACCCGATACCGCCTACTGCCTTCAGATGCTGGAGGTGATCAAGGCACACGGCATCACCCATTTCTTCTACATCGGCGGCAATGATTCGTCCGACACGGTGCGTATTCTGATGGAAGAATCCCAGCGTGCGGGCCACGCGCTGTCGGGCTTGCACATTCCCAAGACCATCGATAACGACCTGATGGGTAACGACCACACACCGGGCTTTCCCTCGGCCGCCAAGTTTGTGGCGCAGGCCTTCGCAGGGGCAGACTTGGACAATGCAGCCTTGCCTGGCGTGTATGTGGCGGTGGTGATGGGCCGCCATGCGGGGTTCTTGACGGCCGCTGCCGCCCTGGCCCGCCAGGGTGTGGACGATGGCCCGCACCTCATCTACTTGCCTGAACGGGTGTTCGACATTGACCGCTTCTTGGCTGACGTGAAGTGCACCCACGAACGTCTGGGCCGTTGCGTGGTGGCGGTCAGCGAAGGCGTGCACGATGCCAGTGGCCAGCCCATCATTTCGCAGCTGGCGCAGCGCAAAGGCGGCTCAGCCGAACGGGATGCGCACGGCAATGTACAACTCTCGGGCACCGGAGCGCTGGCCGACCTGTTGTGTGAGGAAATCAAGAACCGCCTGGGCATCAAGCGAGTGCGGGGCGACACCTTCGGCTATCTGCAGCGCAGCTTTCTGGGGTGTGTGAGCGATGTGGATGCCCGCGAGGCGCGTGACGTAGGGGCTGTTGCAGTGCGGATGGCGCTTACGCATGGCGCCAGCGGCTCGGTGGCCATTCGGCGCGACGCCTCAGCGCCGGGCTATGTGAGCGAATACGCCCTGCAGCCCTTGGAAGCCGTAGCGGCCAAGACACGCGTGATGGATGCCAGCTTCATTCACGAAGCGGGTAATGACGTGACGCCGGCTTTTGTGGAGTACCTGCGGCCTCTGTTGGGCAGCAACCTGCTGCAGGCCGCGCGGCTGAGGAGCCGGCCAGTGGCCAAGCGGCTGAAGCCCCAGGGCTGAGGCGGTACGCTTCGGGCGTGCTTCGCTATCGGGCTGGTACCGATGCTCACGTTCACATTTATGTTGGACGAGCCATCCAAAGGGTCGAACAGCAAGAGGTACTCGCCCTTGGGGGTATCGGTCGGGCACCGGGTGGATGCTGTCCAGCTCCTCGCTGGTCGTGGCAGCGAGATGCCCGCCCCACTGGTTAGCTTCGATCATCAGGCGCAAAGGGCGGGGATGTTGCCCTCATGGCGCTACTGCTCCACCAGGTATTGGGTCAGCCTGATGCGCTTGCTCATGATTTCAGCGCTCCACCAGCGCGCGGCTGACGATTTCCCGAACATCTGCACTGAGCTCGCTGCGCGCCGCCACGCGCGACAGGGCCTCGCGCGCTGCGCTGCGCCAGGGTTCGGCCAGGGGCTGCCAACGCTCCATCACCCGCGCAATCCGGGACGCCAGCTGGGGATTGAAGCTGTCGAACTCCACCACGCGATCGGCCCAGAAGACATAGCCTGCCGCATCACTGCGGTGAAAGGCACCGGGGTTGGCCATGGCGTAGGACGCCACCAGGCTGCGTGCACGATTGGGGTTACGCGCCGAATAGTCCGGGTGATGCAGCAGGGCCTTGACCCGCTCGAAGACGCGGCCATCGCGCTCGGGTGCCGTGGCTTGCACACTGAACCACTTATCGATCGCCAGCGCTTCGTCTGAGAAGCGCGCATGGAATTGGGCTAGCGCCGCATCGGCCAGCTCGGCATGGCCGTGCACCAGGGCTACCAGGGCGCCCATGCGTTCGGTCATGTTGGCAGCGTCCTTCACCTGTTGGTAGGCGCGCCCGGGCCATAAGCGGTCGCCGGTGGTGCCGGCGTGGCGCACCAGCATGTACAGGGCCAGGTTGGCCAGGGCACGTTGGCCGCTTTGTCGTGCATCGGGGCGGTAGCCTTCCCGGTGCTGCATGGCCTGATAGGTAGCGGTCCAGTCTTCGTGCAGCGCTGCGGACAGCTGGCTGAGCATCGACTCGCGTGCGCGGCTTACGTGCTGCGGGTTGACGCTCTGGAGTTGCTCGTACAGCAGCTTCTCGGAGGGTACCTGGAGGGCCAGTTCCTTGAAGGCAGGGTCTAGCTGGGGGTGTTGCAGCAGGCTGCGCAGGGCTTGCAGGAAGTCGGCACCCAAGGCCACGTCGCGGCCTTCGGCGATGGCCGGCAGCAGTTGCGCCGTCATCAGGCGCTGCCCTGCTTCCCAGCGGTTGAAGGCGTCCGTGTCGTGTGCCAGCAGTACCGTCAACTCGGCCTGGGCCAGGCCATCCTCCAGCACCACCGGTGCAGACAAGCCGCGCATCAGCGAAGGCACGGGTTCTTGCGTCACACCGGTGAAGGTGTAGTGGGCTTGCGCCTGGTCCAGCACCAGCACCGTTTCCAGGCCACGGTCGGCCGCATCGCCTTCGAGCTGCAGGGGCAGGGCGGTGCCATCGAGGCCCACCAGGCCGATGGCCACGGGGATCACGAAGGGCTGCTTGTGGTCTTGGCCGGGTGTGGCGGGGCAGTTTTGGTTCAGGGTGAGGGTGTAGCGCTGCGCATCAGCGTCGTACCGACCCTGGGCTTGAACCCGGGGCGTTCCAGCCTGTGCGTACCAGCGCTTGAAGGTCTCCAGGCGGGCGCTCAACTCACTGCCTGGGTTGGCATCGGCCACGGCTTGTGCGAAGTCGTCGCAGGTGACCGCCTGGCCGTCGTGGCGCTTGAAGTACTCGGTCATGCCGCGGGCAAAGCCCTCGCGGCCCACCAAGGTCTGCATCATGCGCACCACTTCAGCACCCTTGTTGTAGACCGTGGGCGTGTAGAAGTTGTCGATGGCTTGGTACTGGTCGGGGCGCACCGGGTGGGCCATGGGGCCGGAATCTTCAGGGAACTGCGCCTCGCGCAGGGCGCGCACATCCCCAATGCGGCACACCGCACGCGCGCTGGCGCTGCCGGCCATGTCCATACTGAATTCCTGATCCCGGAACACCGTCAGGCCTTCCTTGAGCGACAGCTGGAACCAGTCGCGGCAGGTGATGCGATTACCCGTCCAGTTGTGGAAGTACTCGTGGGCCACCACGCTTTCGACGTTGAAGAAGTCGGTGTCGGTGGCAGTGGCCGGGCTGGCCAGAACAAACTTTGTGTTGAAGATGTTCAGGCCCTTGTTCTCCATCGCGCCCATATTGAAGTCGCCCACGGCCACGATCATGAAGCGCTCCAGGTCCAGCGGCAGGCCAAAGCGCTGCTCGTCCCAGATCAGCGAGGCCACCAGGGAATTCATCGCGTGTTCGGTCTTCTCCAGGTCGCCCCGGCGTACGTAGACCTGCAGCAGGTGGTCTTTACCTGCGCGGGTGCGGATGTGCTGTTCACGGCACACCAGGTCTGCGGCCACCAAGGCAAACAGGTAGCTGGGCTTGGGGAAGGGGTCATGCCACTTGGCGTAGTGGCGGCCGCTGTCCAACTCGCCTTGCTCCACCAGGTTGCCGTTGGACAGCAGCACCGGCAGCAAGGCCTTGTTTGCACGCAGCGTGACGGTGTAGACGGCCATTACATCGGGGCGGTCCAGGAAGTAGGTGATTCGTCGAAACCCTTCGGCCTCGCACTGGGTGAAAAAGCCACCGCCCGAGGTGTACAGGCCACTCAAGTGGGTATTCTTTTCCGGCGCCACCGTGTTGCGGATTTCCAGCGTGAAGCGCTCGCCCTTGGCCACGTTCGGTGGCGTGTCGATGACGAGCATGCCGTCCTCGTGGCGAAAGCTCACGCTCTCGCCGTTGGCCAGCACCCGCAGCAGGTTCAGATCTTCGCCGTGCAGGCGCAGGGCCGGAGCGGTCTCTCCCGCGGCGTTACGCTCGATCTCGAGTTTGCTGGCGACGATGGTCTTGGCCGGGTCGAGGTCAAACGTGAGGTCCACGCTGCGGATCCAGTAGTCGGGTTCGCGGTAGTCCAGTCGGTTGACAGTGATGGGGGCGGTACCTTCTCGCATGAGAGTCTCCGAAAAATTTACAGGCCTTGCTTTAGGCTGGCCGTGATGAAGCTGTCTAGGTCGCCATCCAACACCCTTTGCGTGTTGGAGATTTCCACGCTGGTGCGCAAATCCTTGATGCGGCTTTGGTCCAGCACGTAGCTGCGGATCTGGTGACCCCAGCCCACATCGGTCTTGCTGTCCTCGAGCTTTTGCTGCTCCTCGCGCTGCTTGCGCATCTCGTGCTCATACAGGCGTGAGCGCAGCATCGCCCACGCCTCATCGCGATTGCGGTGCTGCGACCGGTCGTTTTGACACTGCACCACGATACCGGTAGGGATGTGTGTGAGGCGCACTGCCGAGTCGGTCTTGTTGATGTGCTGGCCGCCTGCGCCGCTGGCGCGAAAGGTGTCGGTGCGCACATCGGCGGGGTTGATCTCGATTTCGATGGAGTCGTCCACTTCGGGGTAGACGAACAGTGAGGCAAAGGAGGTGTGGCGCCCACCAGCCGAATCGAAGGGGCTCTTGCGCACAAGGCGGTGCACACCGGTTTCGGTGCGCAGATGGCCATAGGCATAGTCGCCTTCAACCTTGATGGTGGCGCTGCGGATACCAGCCACGTCCCCTTCAGTTTCCTCCTTCACCTCGGCCTTGAAGCCCTTGCGCTCGCAGTATTTCAGGTACTGGCGCAGCAGCATCGAGGCCCAGTCGCAGGCTTCGGTGCCGCCAGCGCCGGCCTGGATATCGATGAAGCAGTTCAGAGGGTCGGCTTGATTGGCAAACATGCGACGGAACTCGAGTTGCTCCACGATCTCACGCAGCTTTTCGGTCTCATCCGAGATGGCCTTGAGGCCGTCGAGGTCAGCCTCTTCCTTGCTCATGTCGTAGAGCTCGGAGTTGTCGCGCAGGTTTTGCGCCAGGTGGTTGATCGCCTCCACCACCGTTTCCAAGGACTTCTTTTCGCGCCCGAGTTCCTGGGCCCGCTTGGGTTCATTCCACACGGCCGGGTTTTCCAGGGCCGCATTCACTTCGTTCAGTCGTAGCGATTTACGGTCGTAGTCAAAGATACCCCCTGAGTTGTTCAGTGCGCTCAGAGAGGTCTACCAAGGCGTTACCGATGGAATTGATTTGTTCGATGTCCATGATGTGGGTGCTGTGTGGCGCCTGTGTGGAGTGTCAGGTAAGCGCGCCGGGATCGGCGACGGCCCTTGCAGGGTTCGAGCCCTGCCGCCCCTGAAGTGATTCCATTGATTTTCGCATGCTCAGTTGCACTCGGCGCAGAGCTCACTTGGGTTTTCCCCGGCGCGCGATTTGAAGGGCGGCCGGTAGTATGGGTGGTTGTGCACGCTGGGATCGGCGTAGTATGGGATGCAGATCGGCTGCAGGGTGCGCACAGGCGTGCCGCTGGAGCCAAGAGGAGTTGTCCATGGACATGGGTTATTCGACCGCTGGCCTGGGGGTGTTCTCGGGTGTGCGCTTGGCACGCCCTGATAGCGCGTCCTCACGCGAGGTGGCCGACTACCTGGATGGATCCCTGGGCCTATCCCACCAGCTTTGGCACGAGCTGCCGGGCTCGCAAGGCGCCAACTGCCTGACGCTGACGCCCGAGGCGCGTGGCTCGCTGATGCCTGGCCACGACACTTTGAAGCTGCGCGAGGGTCTGGATCCGCTGGTCCGAGACCTGGACCGTGCCTTGGAACGCGAGATTGCGGTGGCGCTGCTGGGCGGGCCACGGTTGATGGCCTTCGACAGTGTGGCCGCTTTTGCTTCGCATGTGCGGGTGCAGCGGCGCATCTGCCGTGCGGCAGCGCGTACCGCCGTGGCCTTCAAGACCCAGGCGGCCGAGCGCCCTGAGCAGTTCTGGACTTACCACGAGGAGGCGGGCTTCCTGCTGCAGCCGGGGCAGGCCTTGTCCGATGCCCTGCGCGCGGCCACTCAGCCCTCGGTCACCGGGCAGCTCTACGATTTTTCTTGCTACCGCGCCAGCGAGTATGTGATCTTGTTGGGCTTGGCTGAGGAGCTCGAGCTGGTGAACCCGCTCCAATTGGCGCAGCTGGAAACGCGCTGCCGCCGGCGCGCTATCCGTTCGCGCGAGTTCCACGACGTGTTCCTAGACGAGTTGGGCTCGCATGACAGTCCCTTGCCCGCACGCTACTTTGTGCCTGGTGACCGCCTATGGTTTCGCAACCCTGACGCGCGTTCTTCGGATGCACTGGGCTATGAGGGATCTTGGGTCATTTACCTGGGCGGCGGCCTGTTCAGCAACTTTTGGAAGCATGAGCAGCCCTACACCCTTGAGGATAAGTGCATCGAGATCTTCCACTGGCGCGATGGGGCCTACCAAGATGACCATCAAGAGTGGCAGATGGATGAGGCCCGGGTGGAGGCTTGCGTGGCGATCACCCAGGCCGATGAAGCGGCTCGCGCCCGCGTGCTGCAGCGCATGATGCGCATGCGAGATCCCCAGGGTGTATATGCAGACGGGGGGTGCCTGGACGCCTCACGAGAAGTGCCCAAGAGCGTTTGGCCGCAAAGCGGCGGCCTTCAAGTGCTGCCGGCCTGATTCAGTCCAGGAACGATTCGATCAATCGCGCCAAGACCTGCGGTTGGTCATGGTGCAGCATGTGCCCGCAGTCCTCGATCCATTCGCTGCGAACCTGTGGCACCACGGTTAGACGCTGCTCAAATTCCGCCAAGGTGTAGCGTTCGCCCCACCACTGCGCCATGTTGGTTTGGCGGCCCACCACCGACAACACCGGTGCGGTGATGCGCTTCCAGCAGGCCAACACTTCGGCGACCCGGTACAGCGTGGGGTTGACACGCTTATGCGCTGGGTCACCCATGATGTGCCAACGGCCTTCGTGGTCGGCTTGCGCCCAATGGCCCGCCAGCCAGGTGGCTTTGTCGGGGCTCAAGCGGGGGTTGTTTTTCATCAAGCGCCGCGCCACACCCTCGGCGTTTTCATAGGGTCGCAGTTCTTGCGGCACAGCCAGTTCATCGAGCCATTTGGCGTACTGCGCGGGTGCGTGTTCGGGCGGCCGTTCGGGCAGTCCAAACCCTTCTAGGTTGATCAGGCGACGGATGCGCGAGGGGCGGATGCCGGCATACATCATCACCACATTGCCGCCCATGCTGTGGCCCAAGAGGTCAATGTGAGGCAGTGCCGGCCACGCGACTTCAGGTGCGCACAGAAAGGCTTCAAGGTCGGCTAGGTAGTCGGGAAACCAATAGCTGTCGGTGTGTGCAGCCACTCGGCTGTGGCCAAACCCGCGCCAGTCGGGCGCCACGATGAAGCGGTCTTGCGCCATTGCGTCGACCAGGAACTGCCACGACGCCGCCACGTCCATCCAGCCGTGCACCAACACCAGGGCCGGGCGTTGTGCGGTGCACCAGCCTGGGTCGCCCCAAAGCCGCAGGTGGTAGTTCACACCCCGGATCGGCAGGTGCAGGCTGCGGCTGTGGCGGTGGGGGCGGTAGGGCGGCGTGGCCGCATCAAGCAAGGGCAGTGGCAGGCTTGGGGCTTCGTTCATACCCGCATCCTAGCGCTGAGGTGAACAGCCCTTCGATGAGCACCAGCCGTTGGGTGAGGGCTTCGGTGGCGCTGGCGCGCTAGGCGTGCAACACCCAAGACAGAAACTCTTCACGGTCCTTGAAGTGCCAGTAAAGTCTGCCGCGGGTCATCCCCAGTTCTTGCGCCAGGACGTCCACACGAACCCGGTCGATGCCCCGGTCCACCAGCACCTCGGCCGCGGCTGGTACCCAGGCCTCGGGCGCGCAGGGGGCGCGGGGGTGCTGACGCTTCGAGCTTTGGTTATTGTTGGTGGACTGCATCATCCATGCGTTTCTGTGTGGCAATGCGAGAAACCCCGTTTTTTTAGTTGAACCGTGCTTAAGATTCAGCTTCAAATATAGGCAACTGCACGGCAATGGCTTGGCCCTGGTGCGTGAGCCATCTGGAGCACGGCAGAGCTTGGAATATGCATTTGACGACCCCCTGTATCAGAGGCCACCGGCATGACGCCGAGCAGATCGAACAGGCTAGTCAGGGCTTGCAGGCCCTGCAAGCTGCCGCGCGTCAGGGCGAAGGCGCCGTGCTAGTCCGAAGCTCGGCGCGTGCCTTGCTGCTCGGTCTGGCCTGTTGAGTTTGGGCTGGTGCACTGTGTCCATTCGCAAAGCTCAAGCCGCCGACACGCCAACGTTGGTGGAACTGATCCGCGAACTCGCGGCATTTGAGCAACTCAGTCACTTGGTTCAGGTCACACCGGAAAGCCTGGCGCACCACCTCTTCGGGCCCCGGCCTGCTGCCCAGTGCGTGGTGGTGGAACAGGGCACCGACATCGTAGCCTTCGCCTTGTTCTTCCACAATTTTTCGACCTTCCTCGGCCAGCCTGGGCTATACCTGGAGGACTTGTATGTGCGCCCCGCCCATCGTGGCCAGGGTATCGGCCGTTCCCTGTTGGTGCATCTAGCGGGTCTGGCCCGCGACCGGGGGTGCGGGCGGTTTGAGTGGAGCGTACTCGACTGGAACGCCAACGCCATCGCCTTCTATGAGAAGCTCGGGGCTACGGTGATGCCCGAGTGGCGCATCTGCCGCATCACCGCAGCCGGCTTGGACGCCTTGGCTTGCTCAGCAGACGCGCCCAGATCAGCATGAGCCAACCTGTATCCGTTGAAGACCGCTACCCAGTTCTGCATGAGCAGTTTAATTGGGATGTGCCGGCCGACTTCAACATCGCACAGGTGTGCGGCCGCCGCTGGGCCCGCCAGACGCCTCATGCGGTGGCCATCATCCAAGAAACCGAGCGGGCGTTCGAAGGCGGCCCGGCGGTCCACTGCACCTATCGTGAACTGCAGCAACAGGCCAACCGGCTCAGCCATGCCTTGGCGGCGTTGGGCGTTCGGGTTGGTGACCGGGTGGCCGTGGTGATGCCCCAGCGCATCGAGACCGCGGTGGCGCACCTGGCCGTGTACCAAATGGGTGCTGTGGCCATGCCACTGTCGGTTTTGTTCGGGCCCGAAGCATTGGAGTACCGCTTGCAGGATTCGGAGGCGGTGGTTGTCGTTGCAGACGAGGCCTCGCTGACCTCTGTCAGAAGCGTGCTGCCCCAGTGCCCGACGGTGCGCACCGTGATTACAGCGGGCCCAGGGCTGCCTGACCTACAGTCATCCCCTGATCCGTCGCTTGTGGCCTGGAACGACTGTCTGGCAGGGCAATCGTCAGCCTATACGGCCTTCAAAACCAAGGCTGACGACCCAGCGATCCTCATCTACACCAGTGGTACGACCGGGCCACCCAAGGGCGCGCTGATTGCGCACCGGGCCCTGATCGGAAATCTCACCGGTTTCGTATGCAGTCAAAACTGGTTTCCCCATGTTTTGCCTGACCCCACAACCGGCGAGCAGCCTGAACCGGTCTTCTGGTCGCCCGCCGATTGGGCATGGACGGGTGGGCTGATGGACGCACTTCTGCCCACGTTGTACTTTGGCAAAACCATCGTTGGCTACTGCGGACGCTTCTCGGCCGACCGTGCCTTTGAACTTTTGCAGCGCCACAAGGTAACCCACAGCTTTCTGTTCCCGACGGCGCTCAAGGCCATGATGAAGGCGCATCCCAGGCCCCGTGAGTACTATCGGTTGCACCTGCGCGCCATCATGAGCGCGGGTGAAGCCGTGGGTGATGCTGTCTTCCATTGGTGCCAGCAAGCCCTAGGGGTGACGGTCAACGAGATGTTCGGCCAAACCGAGATCAACTACATCGTGGGCAACTGCACCCTGAGCCTAGACCGCGAGGGTCGACCGCAGGCCGGTTGGCCGGCGCGCCCGGGCAGTATGGGCCGCGGCTACCCCGGCCACCGCGTGGCGGTGATTGACGAGCAAGGCCGTGAGTGCCCACCCGGTACCCCGGGTGATGTGGCGGTGCACCGCCTGGACGTCCACGGGCAGCCCGACCCGGTGTTCTTCCTGGGTTACTGGAAGCGCGAACAAGCCACGCGCGAAAAGTACACCGGTGACCCCCAGGACAGTTGGTGCCGAACCGGTGACACCGCGGTCATGGATGAAGACGGCTACCTGTGGTATCAAGGCCGAAGCGATGACATGTTCAAGGCAGCGGGCTATCGGATTGGCCCCAGCGAGATTGAGAACTGCCTGGTCAAGCACCCTTCGGTGGCCAATGCCGCCGTGGTGCCCAAGCCCGATGCGCAGCGGGGCGCCGTGGTCAAAGCCTATATCGTGCTGGCCACAGGCCATGCCCCGAGCGCCGAGCTCGTTGAGGCCCTTCAAAGCCATGTTCGCGGCAAGCTGGCGCCGTACGAATATCCCAAAGACATCGAGTTCATCGACAGCTTGCCCATGACTACCACGGGCAAGGTGCAGCGCCGAATCCTGCGCCTGCAAGAAGAGCAGCGCGCACGCGACCGCGCGGCAGGATGCGGCTGAGGCCACAATTCGACCCGCCCGATCCAGGTGACTGCCCTGGCCGTGCCTGACCCAATTCAACCTCCATGCAAGCCTGACCCCATGGATAAGACCACCCTAGGCCAAAGCGACCTTGCCGTCACGCGAATCTGCCTGGGCACCATGACCTTTGGTGCACAGGCCGACGAGTCCACCGCGCACCGCATCATGGATGCCGCCCTGGAGCTTGGCATCAACTTCTTCGATACCGCCGAGATGTACGCTGTGCCGCCCACCCGAGAAAGCTTTGGAAAGACTGAAGCCATCATCGGTAAGTGGTTTGCGCAGCGCCCAGGCGCGCGGCGAATGGTGGTTCTGGCCAGCAAGATCACCGGACCCTCACGCAACATGGACTGGATTCGCAATGGCGCCTCGGACTTGAAGCCCGAAGACTTCAAGGCGGCATGTGACGACAGTTTGAGGCGCTTGAAGACCGATGTGATTGATCTGTACCAGATCCATTGGCCCAATCGAAATGCGCCGGTATTCGGTCAGATGTACTACGACCCCTCAAAGAACAAGCCTCAGACCTCCATCGAAGCCCAATTGCGCGCGCTGCAAGACTTGGTGCAGGCGGGCAAGGTTCGCCATGTGGGGCTTTCCAACGAAACCCCCTGGGGCCTAAGCGAGTTCTTGCGATTGGCGCAGGCCCACGGCCTTCCCAGGGTGCAGTCTGTCCAGAACCCCTACAGCCTGATCAACCGGGTGGTCGACAACGGTTTGGACGAGGTGATGCATCGCAGCGAGGTCTCGCTTTTGGCCTACTCGCCACTGGGCTTTGGCACGCTCACAGGCAAGTACGATGACCACGGGATCATCCCCTCCGATCTGCCCGACGCACCTCGCTTGTCCCGCTTCGAATCGATGCGCAAACAGCGCTGGGCACGTCAGGAAACCATTGATGCCGCGCGGCGCTACAACGCCTTGGCCTGGGAACATGGCCTCAAGCCCTATGAGATGGCCTTGGCATTCTGTTTTCAAACTTGGCGTGTGGCTTCCACCATCATCGGTGTGCGTACCCTTGAGCAGTTACAACAGTGCGTGCAGGCCTGGTCGGTGAAGCTCACGCCTGACGTCCTGGAGGCCATTGACCGCATCCGCCAGGAGCACCGCGACCCCGCGCAGTAATCCCATCGCGTCTTTTGCGCGGCTATGACCAAAAAGGACAAGCACATCAGCCAAACCCCGGCCACCCTGTGGCTCAAGGCCCATGGGGTGGCTTACACCGAACATTCCTACGATTACCTTGAGCACGGTGGCACCGCTGAGTCGGCCCGGCAGTTGGGCTGGGCCGAGCACGCTGTCATCAAGACCTTGGTGATGCAAGACGACAAGGGCCAAGCCTTGCTGGTGCTGATGCACGGAGACTGCTCGGTCAGCACCAAGAATTTAGCCCGTGAAATCGGCTGCAAGGCGGTGGAGCCGTGCAAGCCTGATGTCGCCCAACGCCACAGCGGCTATCTGGTTGGGGGCATCTCGCCGTTCGGATTTAAGAAGGCCGTGCCGGTGTTTGCTGAAGCCAGCATTCTTGAGTTGCCCCGTGTCCTCATCAATGGTGGGCGACGGGGATTTCTGGTGGGCATTGACCCGGAGGTGCTTCGCAAGCCCCTGGGCGCGCAATGGGTGCGCTGTGCGCTGCGATCGCCAAAGTGACGATGATCGGTTCACCCGCTTAGCTGCGGCTTACTTTTCCAGGCGCTGCCGTACTCGGCGAACCAGCGAATACACCAAGCCCACCACCGGCAGCACCGCCACGGCGGTCACCACATCGGGCTGCAAGGTCAGACCAGCGAACAGTTCCACGTCCTTTATTGCTTTGGCCACGTACGCCACGATGCTGATGATGTAGTAGCTGATGGCCACCACCGACAGACCTTCCACCGTTTGCTGCAACCGCAGTTGCAGCTTCTGCCGATGAGCCAACGAACGCAACAGCTCTTGGTTATTGGCCTCACGCTGGGCTTCCACCCGTACCCGCGCCAAATCAACGGCGCGGTTGATGCGGTCGGCAATGTCGGTGATACGGGCATCGGTACTGTCACACAAGGCCATGGCCGGCGCAAAGCGCCGGTTGAAGAATCCCGCCATTTTCTGCAGGCCCAGCAGCCGTTCTTCTCGCAGATCAGATAAACGCTGCAGCACGATGCGGTGGTAGGCACGCGTAGCCGAAAGCCGATACCGGGTCCGCGCAGCGCTGTGTTCAATTTCGGCGGCCAAGCGCAGCAGCGAGTCAAAGGCGGCTGCGTCGTCTAGTGTGCGGGCACCGGCCATATCGTCCACGATGACCTGCAGTTGAGCCTCAACCTCGCTCAAGGACTGTGCCTCGTTGCGGGCTACCGGAAAGCCCAGCATGGCCAGCATGCGATAGGCCTCGATTTCACAAACGCGCTGCACGTCACGTGCCAAGCGGTCTGGTGTGAGCCCCATGTCGACCAAGACAAAGCGGGTGAAGCCATCACTGCCCACGCGCAGGTCCGTCATCACAGCAGCCTGGCTATCCGAGACGAGAGAAGCCAAGAGCGCGGCTGAGTCATCGGCTTCGCTGCGGTTACTGCGCAACGGCGAGACGCCGCCGCTTGGGTGCTGCGTATCTTGAGCGCTTGGGCTGGGCTGCACCGGCGCTGTGTGTTGGGCCGACACAGATGTTTGCAGCCATTGGATCAATCCCTTCAGCTTGGTCTCGTCAGCCTTGAGAATCACCACGTGGGTGGCCGCCAGCATCGGCGTGTCTGCAATTCCCCTGATAAAGGTCTGGGGCAGCACATCGATGGCCCGGGACGCCAGCAGCACGGTCTGCAGCGCCGCGTTGTCAGGGGAATTCGCCGTGGCCAGTCCCGCACACAGCTGCCAACTGATGAACTCACCGTGCCGTTCAAACTTCAAATCAAAGGCTGAGGTCTTCACCACAAAGTGCCGAGCGTCAGCCAGGGGAGTGGGGTGGCCCACGGCATCACACAGGTCTCGCAGGGCCTGCTGCGCCCGCGCGGGGTCCATTTGGTGCTGCGCCCAGTACGAGACCACGCCAGGCGAGCGCGCGGGCATGGCCGGGCGCGCATGCAACTCCTCGTGCAGCTCAAGGTGTGCCCGGGCAGGCCAGGCCGCTTCCCCCGCTACCGTGCCGGGGTTGGGTACAGCAGCGTTCGAAGACCGAATCATCCCGGAATGATGCCCGATGTTTACACTTCGCGTTGATGGAGAACTTGCAAATACTAGGCGCCATCGTTGCGGCCTACCTCATTGGCTCGCTGTCCTTTGCTGTACTGGTCAGCCGTCTGATGGGGCTGGATGATCCGCGCAACTATGGATCGGGCAATCCCGGTGCAACGAATGTTCTGCGTTCGGGCAACAAGAAGGCAGCGGCCTTGACGCTGTTGCTTGATGCGCTCAAGGGCGTGGTGCCGGTGGCCATCGCGGCGGAACTTCGGTCGCACCTGGGCTGGGAAGAGGGCACGGTAGCCCTGGTGGGCTTGGCCGCATTCTTGGGCCACCTCTGGCCGGTGTTCTTTCGCTTCCAGGGTGGCAAAGGTGTTGCCACAGCCGCTGGCGTACTCTTGGCCTTCAACCCTATGTTGGGCGCGGCCACCTTGGTGTCCTGGCTGATGGTGGCCTACTTCTTTCGCTATTCATCGCTGGCAGCCATGGTGGCTGCTGCTTTTGCGCCCTACTATCACGCCCTGATTTGGGGTGGAAGCCCGGCCACTTTGGCCATCGCGGTGATGAGCCTGCTGCTGATCTGGCGCCACGAGGCCAACATCCGCAAGCTCTTGGCTGGCACCGAAACCAAGATTGGGCAAAAGTCGTGAGTCCATGCTGAAACAGTACTCCACCAATTTCAAACCACCCCCGCTAGGAAGACCATGATTCAGCGATTCGACGTTGGCCCTCGCATGAGCGAGATGGCCGTGCACAATGGCACGGTGTACCTGGCTGGCCAGATTGCCGAAGACGGCAGCCAGGACATCACCGGGCAGACGCAGCAGGTGCTCAGGGCCATCGATGCCCTCTTGGGACGTGCCGGCACCGATAAGAGCAAGATCCTGCGAGCGCAGATCTTCATCAAAGACTTGGCAGACTTCGCTGCCATGAACGCCGTGTGGGAGGCCTGGGTGGTGCCGGGTCACACACCGCCGCGGGCCACGGTGAAGGCCGACCTGGCCAGGCCCGAGTGGAAGATCGAAGTGGTGGTGACGGCTGCCGTCTAGGCCACACGGCCCAAACCGATATCGGTCCCTGGGCTATGGGCTTGCCATCAATCCCAGGGCTGCCAGGTCGCCGCCGCCCTGGCGCACCACGGCGGGCTTCTGGCCGCTAAGGTCGATCACGGTGGTGGGCTCCCAGGGGCAGGCACCGGCATCCACCACCGCCTCAATTTGGTGCTCCAAAGCCTGTCGAATGTCGCTGGGATCGCTCAACGCCCGGTCTTGCTCGGGCAGGATCAGCGTGGTGCACAGCAGGGGCTGTTGCAGCCGCTCCAGCAGGGCCTGTGCCACTTTGTGAACGGGCACGCGCAGCCCAATGGTGCGCCGCGAGGGGTGGCTAACGCGGCGCGGCACTTCCTTGGTGGCTTCCAGTATGAAGGTGTAGGGGCCGGGCGTGGCCAGCTTCAGTAAGCGGTACTGACGGTTGTCGACCCGCGCGTAGGCGGCCAACTCGCTCAAGTCGCGGCACATCAACGTCAGATGGTGCCGCTCATCCACACCGCGTACCCGGCGCAGCCGCTCGGCTGCGGCCTTGTCGTCCAGGTGACACACCAACGCATAGCTGGAGTCGGTTGGGATGGCTGCCAGCCCCCCCTGGTCTAGGATGCGGGCCGTTTGGTCGATCAGGCGGGGCTGGGGGTTGTGTGGGTGGACTTCGAAGTACTGCGCCATCAGTTCGGGCAACTCAGTGGGGTTGAATCACCCGATGAGTCAACGCTTCCCACACCGGCCGCAGGGCCCCGGAAAGGTTGGGCAGTGCACCCAGGTCAGTATGGCTTTCCTGGGGGGAATGGAAGTCGCTGCCGCGCGAGGCGTAGAGCTCGAACTCCTGCGCCATTTCGCCGTACTTCACATACTCAGCGGCCGAGTGGCTGCCGGTGACCACCTCAACCCCCAGTCCGCCATGCGCTTTGAATTCACTGAACAAGGCGTATTCCTCCGTGGGCGTGACCCGGTAGCGGGCTGGGTGGGCCAGAACGGCCACGCCACCGGCACCCGTGATCCACGATACCGCGTCACCCAGGGCTGCCCATCGATGGGGCACAAACCCCGGCTTACCTTCGGTCAAGTAATTGCGAAACACCTCATGCGTACTGGAACAGACCTGACTCTCCACCAAGAACCGTGCGAAGTGGGTGCGTGAAATCAGGTCGGGGTTGCCCACATACTGAAGCGCACCTTCAAAGGCACCCTTGATACCCACGCCCGCCAACTGCTTGGCCATCTCGCGAGCCCGGCCCTCGCGGCCGCCGCGAGTGGCCTGCAAGCCGGCCTGCAACCGGGCGTCATCGGGATCGACGCCGAGGCCCACGATATGCACCGTCAGCCCAGCAAAGGTGACGGAAATTTCGGTACCGGTGAGGTATGGCAAGCCCTGCCCGGCGGCAGCGGCTATGGCGCGGTGTTGACCCCCCAATTCATCATGGTCCGTTAGCGCCCACAACTCCACTCCATTGGCCTTGGCGCGCACGGCCAGATCTTCGGGTGAGAGGGTGCCATCGGAAACATCCGAATGGCAGTGCAGATCGGCATTGGTCAAAATGTTCACCTGCACATGTTACCGGGCCTGCGGTTCAGCGGGGTCAAGGGGTTTTGCGCCAAAAACTCGGTACTCTCGGCGGCCCATGACCCTGTCCGTGCCCAACTCGCCGAGCTTGATCGGTAACGGGCCTGCAACACCTTAGCCCCTACCCAGCAAAGGTTTCAATGCGCGCGAGGGTGTCTTGCTCGTGGGGGGCAGCCCATCACCGAGATAGCGCAGCGACTGGGCACCCCCTTTGATGCGGATGACCGAGCCCCTGTGCACACCGCTGGACCTCTTGGCTTGTCCGCGCGTGCCCGAGTGCTCTCTAGCCCCAGGGCTTGCTCATGGCGCTGCGTTCGTATGCTGGGCGACCACCACCATCTGTGCACTCACTCGGCCTTGCCACTCGTTGACCTCCACCCGATAAGCCAAAACGGCCTCATCAGCCACCGCTTGGGTGCGTTGAAACCAAATCGCCTCGCGCGGTGCGGCGCATGGATCGTCTGCTGGACGCACGCTGAGTTTGAGGTGTTTGTCACCCACCACGCGCTGATGCAGAACCTGAACCCGTTCGCAGAAAACCGGCGGCTCAAAGCCTTGACCCCAGACCTGGGCATCCAGCAGGCGTGCCACGTCGGCGTTAAAGGATGCTGGCGGCAGTGCGCCGTCAATCCGCAGGCGCCGCTGCAGCGTGGCTTCATCCAGCCAATCAGCTGCCACGTGGCGCAGCGCCTGCGAAAAGGTCTCGAAGGCCTCGGGCGCTAGGCTGCAACCGGCGGCCATGGCGTGGCCACCGAAGCGCACCAAGGCCTGTGGATGGCGCTTGCTGATGAGGTCCAGGGCGTCGCGCAGGTGAAAGCCCTCGATGGAACGCCCTGAACCCTTGAGCAGCCCGTCCTGGCCGGGTGCAAAGACGAACACCGGGCGGTGCAGCCGGTCTTTGAGCTGGCCAGCCAGAATACCCACCACGCCCTCGTGAAACTGTGGGTGAAACAAGCTCAAAGCAGCGGGTGCGCCGGCAGCATCGGGCCCGGTGTCCAGCTTGCCCATCAGCGCCTCGGCCTGTTCGCGCATGCCGTCTTCCATGGAGCGGCGTTCTCGATTGATGTCATCCAAGGTTTGGGCCAGTTCGGCCGCGCGCGTCGGGTCATCCGTGGTCAGGCATTCGATACCCAAGCTCATGTCCGAAAGCCGTCCGGCTGCGTTGATCCGCGGGCCCAAGGCAAAGCCAAAGTCCTGTGCACTGGCCTGCTGGGGGCTGCGGCCGGCCACTGTAAACAGCGCAGCCACACCCGCTTGCATCCGGCCGCTGCGGATACGTTTGAGGCCCTGTGCGACCAAGCGGCGGTTGTTGGCGTCTAACCGGACGACATCGGCCACCGTGCCCAGGGCCACCAGGTCCAGGAGTTCGGTGAGTTTGGGCTGGGTGTGCTCGTCGAAATGGCCGCGCAGGCGCAGTTCACTGCGTAGGGCCAACAGCACATAGAACATCACGCCCACGCCAGCCAAGTGCTTGCTTGGGAACGCACACTGCTTTTGATTGGGGTTGACGATCACGTCGGCTTCGGGCAGCTCCTGGGCCGGCAGGTGGTGGTCGGTCACCAGAACCTGTAAACCCAGCGAGCGCGCATGGGCCACGCCCGCCAGGCTGGCGATTCCGTTGTCCACGGTGATCAACACCTGAGGGGGTGAAGCGGCATAGCGTTGCAGTGCCATATCCACGATGGCGGGGGTCAGTCCATAGCCATGCACGCTGCGGTCGGGTACCACGTAGAGAAGTGTTTGGGGGCGCGCACCCAACATCTTCAGCCCGCGTATGGCCACGGCACAGGCTGTGGCTCCATCGCAGTCGTAGTCGGCCACCACGCACAGTGTTCGCCCCTGTGTGATCGCGTCGGCCAGCAGCCTAGCGGCGCGGTCGGCATGGGTCAGTTGATGGGGCGGAATCAGATGCTGCAGGTGCTCATTCAGTTCCTGGGGGTCTCGCACCCCTCGCGCGGCGTACAGGCGAGCCAGCAGTGGGTGTATGCCGGCCTGTTCCAACTGGTACGCCACGCGCGGCGGAACGTCTCGCGGCACCAAGGCCAAGGGCGCAGCCTCTGGTGCTGCTTTGGCTTCGCGGCTCATGCCGGTGCCCCTTGGGCAGGCGCATCCAGGCGCTGCAGCCAGTCGCTCAAGGCACGGGTGCGCGGTTGGGGCTTGATCGTGCGCGCGATGGCGCCCCGCCAACCCGTGGGCAGCCGCCGCATCGCAAAGGCCTGTGCCGCATGGCGGCCGCACAGAACCAGCACCGGCTCTGCTTGGCCCGGTGCGGGCGGTAGCAGGGCGGCGTCTACCCAGGCCTGCAGGGCCGCATTGGCGTGCGCCCAGGGCAGTGCTTGCGTGGGATGGGGTGTCGGATTGAAGGCTTCATCGCATGCGCCAGCATGGTCCAGCCAAAGCGAATTAACCGTCAAGGCGCCTCGCGCCTCGCGGGCATGGTTGACCGAGTGCTCATGCAACACCATCTGTGCTTCGTTTTGCAGCCGCCGCAACAGCCGAGCAGTCGACAGTGGCGTTCGACCTTGCCAACGCTGCACCGAATCACCCTCGGCACGCAAGCGGCTCGCGCACGACAGCCCCCGCAGGCTGTCGTGGCCAATGAGCCAGTGCAGCGGGGCTTGCCATTGCAGATCTACGCCCTCACTTGCGAACAAAGGCGCCACCGCATCGAACAGGGCCTGCGAGTCGCTGGCGCTGAGTTGCAGTTCTTCCGGCGGCAACAGGGTGATGCGGTCGGCCGCCACCAGTCCGTGAAACGGGCTCAGGCGCCCCCAAGCCTTTCCGCCGCAAGCACCGCGCAGCGACCAGGCCTGCAGCGGCAGGCGCCCGTCGTCTGCGGCGCTCAACGGCCGGTTGTAGACAAGACGCGCCAACGATCGCTCAGCCAGGGTGTTAAGCGACTCGTCCTGTTCCAACAGGTCCCACGTGGGTATCAGGCGCGTCATCAGCGGGCTCCAACGCTGCAGCAGCGCGTGCCCGTTGTGGTCTTGCAGCGGCTCGGCTGAGTTGCCACCTTGAGCGGCCGGGGTCATCAGGATCAGGTTCATGCGACGATTATCCCGATGCGCTCGGGCAGAATCGCGCCCATGTGGGGTTTGAAGGTGCCGTTTGAGTTGGAGGTGGGCTGGCGCTACACGCGCTCGGGCCGCGCCGGGCGGCGCAATGGCTTCATTTCATTCATCTCGGGCGTGTCGATGTTGGGCATTGCGCTGGGCGTGGCCGCCTTGATCATCGTTTTGTCGGTGATGAACGGATTTCAGAAAGAGGTCCGTAACCGCATGCTGGGTGTAATTCCCCATGTGGAATTGATGGCTGCCGAGGGACAGGCCCTGCCCGACTGGCAGGCGGTGGCGCAACAGGCGGCCCGAACACCGGGCGTGGGCGAACAGGTGCAAGCGACAGCACCCTACGTGGTTTCACAGGTCTTATTGGCACGGGGCCAAGAGATGCGCGGCGTTGTCTTGCGCGGTGTCGACCCGGTTTATGAAAGTGGGGTGACCGAATTGGCACGCCGCCAACCCGAGCAGGTGCAACGCCTGGTCTCTGGCCAGTGGCAGGTGCTGCTGGGCGCCGAGATTGCCCGGCAGATGGGGGTGGGCGAGGGGTCGGCCTTAACGCTGATCACCCCGGGCGGACAGGTCACACCGGCGGGCGTCTTGCCCAGGCTCAAGACTGTGCGGGTGGCGGGCCTTTTCGAGTCGGGGCACTATGAATTTGACAGCACCTTGGTGCTGATGCACTTGGAGGATGCCGCACGCTTGATGCGTGTGTCAGGGCCCACCGGCGTACAGCTGCGGCTGCAGGATCAACAGGCTGCGCGGGCGGTAGCGGCGCAGTTGCAACAGCATCTGGGTCCGGATGTGGTGGTTCGCGACTGGACGCGTACCAACCCAAGCTGGTTTGATGCGGTACAGCTGGAAAAGCGGCTGATGTTCATCATCCTGACGCTGATCGTGGCAGTCGCCGCCTTCAACCTCGTGAGTACCCTGGTGATGACGGTAACCGACAAGCAAGCTGACATTGCCATCTTGCGGACCTTGGGCGCTAGCCCACGCTCGATCATGGCCATCTTCATGGTGCAGGGTGCCACCACGGGCGTGGCCGGTACTGCAGCGGGAGTGGGCCTGGGGCTGCTGGTAGCCTTCCATGTGGATACCATCGTGCCGGCTCTGGAAGGCCTGTTGTCCACCAAGTTCCTGCCTGCCTCCATCTACGTCATCAGCCGAATGCCCAGCGATCCGCAGTGGGGCGACATCGTGCCCATTGCACTGGTATCCCTGGTGTTGGCCTTTTTGGCCACGCTGTACCCGAGCTGGCGGGCATCGCGGGTACAACCGGCCCAGGCGCTGCGCCATGAGTGAACTTGAACCGCTAGGCCTGCCTTTAAGCGAGGCGGCATTGGCCGCTGAGTCGGTGGTGATTCAGGCGCAGGGCGTGTCGCGCCGCTACACCGAGGGCGTTCTGGACCTGACCGTTTTGGAAGGGGTGGACCTGCAGGTTGAGCGCGGACAAAGCCTGGCCCTGGTGGGTGCCTCGGGCTCTGGCAAGAGCACGTTGCTGCACCTCTTGGGCGGGCTGGACAGCCCGTCATCGGGCTCGGTGCAGTTGATGGGCCGCAATTGGGCGGCTATGGCTGTGGCGCAGCAGGGTATCTGGCGCAACCAGCACCTGGGATTTGTGTATCAGTTCCACCACCTACTGGCTGAATTCACGGCGCTGGACAATGTGGCCATGCCACTGCGCATTCGCCGGTTTGCCTTGCCGGCCGCTAGGCGGCAGGCCCAGCAGGCCTTGGAGTCGGTGGGCCTGAGTGACCGAGCAGGCCACCGGCCTTCGCAGCTCAGCGGCGGGGAGCGCCAACGCGTGGCCGTGGCACGTGCCTTGGTAACGAGACCCGCTTGCATCCTGGCCGATGAGCCCACCGGTAACCTTGACCGCCGCACCGCAGAGGCGGTGTTTGAAGTGCTGCTGCAGCGCACGCGAGCCGACGGCGCTGCCCTCTTGGTGGTTACCCATGACGAACAACTCGCACGCCGATGCGACCAGCGGCTGCAACTGGTGGGTGGGCGATTGGCCGGCTCAAGCCATGGTCCAGTGGATTGACACCCATTGCCACCTTGATGCGCCAGAGTTCGCACACGATGTGGCGCAGGTGGTGACCCGGGCACGCGAAGCCGGCGTGCACTGCTTGGTGTTGCCCGCCGTTCGGGTCCAGGACGCTGAACGGGTTCGTGCGCTTGCCCATGCCTTTGGTGCTGCGTACGCCTTGGGCATACACCCCTTGGCGGTTCCGCGGGCCGATGAAGCCGATTTGCAAACATTGGCCGAGCAGCTCGACCGGTGGTGCGGTGACCCACGCTTGGTGGCCGTGGGTGAAATTGGCTTGGACCACTTCGTTGCCCATCAGGACCTGGTGCGTCAGACGTACTTTTACGAGGCGCAGCTGAAGCTGGCGCAGCAGCGTGCATTACCGGTGCTGCTGCATGTGCGGCGCTCGGCGGATGCCTTGCTCAAGGGCCTGCGCCGCTGCCCAGTGGTGGGCGGCATCGCGCATGCCTTCAACGGCAGCCATCAACAGGCGCAGGCCTTCGTAGACCTGGGCTTTGCGCTGGGCTTTGGGGGCACGCTGACCTTCGAGCGTTCCCGGCAGATTCGGCGACTGGCCTCGGACCTGCCCGCGCAGGCCTTGGTGTTGGAAACCGATGCTCCAGACATTCCGCCGCAGGGGCTCTACCGCCCTGCGGCTGTTCGGCATGCCCATCCGCCAGCACGCAACGAGCCTTTTCAAGTGCCCTGCATCGGGCAGGTGTTGGCCAATTTGCGCGGATGGAGCCTGGCGCACACCGCCCGTGTGACGTCGGACAACGCTCACCGCGTGTTGCCTCGTCTGGCGCAACTGCATGAGGCACTGGGGTGAACCGGGGGGCGGTCAACGACTTGCCGATAGTCACCGTGTCGGAGCATGCCGGGGTGCGCTATCTGCACCTGAACACGCCCTGGGTGCAGGGCGCCATGCGCTTGTCCAAACCCGAGGCCATCGAACTGGAGTACGTGCGGCGGATGCTGGCCTCGCTCTTGTGGCGTCCCAGCGATGAGCTCGGCTGTGGGCAGGCGGTTCAATTGGGCCTGGGCGCAGCAGCCCTCACCCGCTTCACGCACGCCTGCCTGGGGATGCCCACCACTGCGGTGGAGCTCAACCCCGCGGTGATCAGGGCCTGCAGGATGTGTTTTCGGCTGCCTCCGGACGGTGAGCGATTGACGGTTTTGTGCCGGGACGCTGGTGTGTGGATCGCGCAGGCCCGGCGGCGCAGCAGCATTCACCTGTTGCATGTGGATCTCTACGACCACGAGGCCGCTGCTCCGGTGCTGGACACACCGTCCTTTTATGCGAGCTGCTATGAGGCACTGGCCCTGGGTGGCGTCATGGCGGTCAACCTCTTCGGCCGCTTATCGAGTTTCGAGCGCAGTGCCCAGCGGATTGCCGAGGCTTTTGGCCGCGAGCAGACCTGGCGGGTTCAGCCCACGAAAGAGGGCAACACGGTGGTCATAGCCACCCGCGGGGTTGCGGTCCCAGACCGTGTCGAGTTGAAGGCGCGGGCCCACTTCATCCAGGGCCAGTGGGGTCTGCCCGCAGGGCAGTGGTTGCAGATGATTCGCCCGCTCTAGCAGGCCGGGGTGCGCGCTTTAGGGGCGGAGATCTCCGTGTTATCCACACCCGTGTCACGGGCAGTACTGTCTAAAATTCAAAATAGTCAAGCGCCGTTTCTTGGCGCGTGGAGGTGTTTTGAGATGAAGATCAAGAGCCAGCAGGACTTCTGGTCCGGCTTGATGTTTCTGGTGAGCGGCGCCTTGTTCGCCTGGGGCGCGATTGCCAACTACAGCTTTGGTTCGTCGGCTCGGCCAGGTCCGGGCTACTTCCCCTTTGGCCTGGGCATCATCCTGGCCCTGCTCGGAGCCCTCATCATGTTTGAGGCGCTGACCATCGAAACTGAAGACGGTGAGCCGATCGGCGACATTGCCTGGAAGCCGCTGTTGGTGATTCTGGGATCGGTTTTCGTATTCGGCTTGCTGCTGCCATTAGTGGGCATGTTGATCGCGCTGCCCCTGCTGGTCATCACCTCCAGCCTGGCCAGCGAGCAGTTCACCTGGAAAGGGACCTTGACCAACGGCGTGTTCCTCACGGGCTTTTCCTGGCTGGTATTCATCAAGGGTTTGGGTTTGACGATTCCGCTGCTGCCGGCCTTCCTGCAGTTCGCCGGCTAGGGGAGATCACAACATGGACTTGCTCGAAAACCTAGCCCTGGGCTTTGCGACCGCGCTGACGCTGAAGAATCTGGCCTACGCCCTGTTCGGCTCTGTTTTGGGTACCCTAATCGGCGTGCTGCCAGGCCTAGGGCCGGTGGCCACCATCGCAATGCTCTTGCCCAGCATCTATGCGCTGGACACAGTACCGGCGCTCATCATGCTGGCCGGTATCTATTACGGCGCCCAATACGGCGGCTCCACCACGGCCATCCTGATCAATGTGCCGGGCGAGTCTTCCTCGGTTGTCACGGCCTTGGACGGCTACAAGATGGCGCGCCAGGGTCGGGCCGGCCCCGCCTTGGCAGCAGCTGGCTTAGGCTCGTTCTTCGCGGGCTGCGTGGGCACCGTGATCATTGCAGCTTTTGCGCCGCCGCTGACTGAATTGGCCTTCAAGTTCGGGCCTGCCGAATACTTTTCCTTGATGGTCCTGGGCCTGATCGGTGCTGTGGTGCTGGCCTCGGGTTCGCTGATCAAGGCCATCGCGATGATTCTTCTGGGCCTGCTTTTGGGCCAGATCAACACCGACGTGATTTCCGGTGTTCCCCGCTACAGCTTTGACATTCCCGAACTTACCGACGGTATTGGATTTGTGGCGATCGCTATGGGCGTATTTGGTTTTGGCGAAATCATCAGCAATCTCGGCCGCCCCGCGGAGGAGCGCGAGGTCTTCACCAAGGACGTCAAGGGTCTCATGCCCACTGCTCAAGATCTGAAGGATGCGTTCCCCGCGATGCTGCGGGGCACGACCCTCGGTTCACTCCTGGGCGTTTTGCCGGGTGGCGGTGCCTTACTGTCTTCGTTTGCCGCCTACACGCTTGAAAAGAAGCTGACCCTCAAGCCCCACGAGGTGCCCTTTGGTCAAGGCAACATCCGTGGCGTGGCAGGCCCTGAGTCGGCCAATAACGCCGGCGCCCAAACCTCCTTCATTCCCATGCTAACTCTGGGCATTCCACCCAATGCGGTTATGGCGCTGATGGTGGGGGCCATGACCATCAAGGGCATACAGCCCGGTCCTCAGGTGATGACGAGCAACCCTGAACTCTTTTGGGGCCTGATAGCGTCGATGTGGGTGGGCAACTTTATGCTCATCATCCTGAACCTGCCGCTCATCGGCATTTGGATCAAGTTGCTGACCGTGCCCTACCGGCTGCTGTACCCCGCCATCTTGGCGTTTTGCTGCATCGGCCTGTACACGCTGAATAACAACAACTTTGATGTGTACATGGCGGTTATCTTCGGCTTGTTCGGCTACGCCTTCTACAAGCTCAAGTGCGAGCCCGCGCCGCTGCTGCTGGGCTTCATCCTCGGCCCGATGATGGAAGAGAACCTGCGCCGTGCGTTGCTGCTGTCGCGCGGGGACTACTCCGCTTTCCTTACCCGTCCTTTGTCGGCCAGTCTGCTGGTCGCCGCTGCCTTGTTGGTGGTGGTGGTGTCCCTGCCCTCAATCAAGCGGAGCCGCAAGAGGGCGTTCGAGGAAGGCTGAACCCATGCGCGGGCACTGCCTGTGCTTGCTGCAACTCAACGCCAATCCCATGCGAACTGAAACATCACCGCCGCGTCGCCAACGGCATGAACCGTCAGCGAGGCCTGGCGGTTGAACTGCCAACCGATTGAAGCCAAGGCGCCCGGCGAAAAGCCGTTGTGGTTGAACGGCACCTTGTTCTCGTACTTGCCGCGGTAGCCGTAGAGCAAGCCGCCCGAGAACTGGCCGAACAGTTGCGAATGGCCCAACAGCTGCGGGAAGCGCTTGCCCAGGTACACATAGGTGCTGGGCTGCCCAAACGAGTTGTTGAAAAAAGATCCGCCGGCCATCCAGCGGTCGTTTCGTTGCCGCTCCAGGGCCACTGCCCAAACATCGGCATGTTCCGGGCTGTAGCGCAGGTGCGGTGCATAGGGTGACACGGCGGCCCGCCAGTGGCCCTGGTCCCAACCTGAACCCAAGGTGTCAGCTGTTGCGGCCAACGCAGCGGTGGCGCGTGCCCAGCTGCTGGTCGCCAGCCCTGTGTGCCCGCCAGCCGTCTTTGTTTGAGCCTGGGTCGGCAAGGCCGCCACCAGGGTACTGGCCAAGCCCAGGAGCGTGTGGGATCGAAAAAACACAGCAAGAGTCGCGCGCATGGCGCGCAATTGTGCCCATTGCGGCGCGCGCGCGCGCAGCCACCCGCCTCAACTGACAATGCGGGACTTTAAGGCGACCTTGGCAGCCCATGGCCTTCGACTACCGAACCCGATACAACAGCCGCCGCACGCCGGTTTTCGGCCGTGATGTGGCTGCCACTTCCCATCCGCTGGCCGCGCAGGCGGGCTTGAAGATGATGCAGTCTGGTGGAAACGCGGTTGACGCTGCGGTGGCCATGGCCGCTTGCATGACCGTGGTCGAGCCCTGCAGCAATGGTCTTGGATCGGACCTCTTTGCCATCGTCTGGGATGGCGCGCAGCTGTTGGGGCTGAACGCCTCGGGGCACTCGCCTGCAGCCTGGAACCCGGGCTATTTCACCCAGAAGCATGGCTCCCAAATGCCGCGCAGGGGCGTGGACACGGTGACCGTTCCCGGTGCCGTTTCGGGCTGGGTTGCGCTGCACCGGCGGCTGGGCCGGTTGCCCTTTGCTGACGTGCTGGCCCCGGCCATCGAAATCGCCGAGCGCGGTTACGCGGTACCGGTGGTGGTGCAGGAGAAGTGGACCCTGGCCGCTGGCCTTGAAGAACTGACCCGCCAGCCCGGCTTTGCCCAGACCTTCTTGCCCAAAGGCCGGGCACCGGTGGTAGGAGAGCACTTTGCAATGCCTGCTGCGGCCCGCAGCCTACGGGAAATCGCGCGCAGCAACGGCGAATCCTTCTACTGCGGCGCAATGGCCCAGGCCATCGCGTCCTACGTGCAGGCGCACGGTGGGGCGCTCAGCACCGCTGACTTGGCAGCCTATGCGCCCGAATGGGTCACGCCGTTGGCACAGAACTACCGCGACCACATGCTGCACGAGATTCCGCCCAACGGACAGGGCATTGCCGCGCAGATGGCCGCCGGGATTTTGCAACACCTCAACGTGGGTGAGCATGCGGTGGACAGCACCATGAGCTGCCACCTGCAGATCGAAGCCATGAAACTGGCCTTCGCGGATGTCTACCGCCATGTCAGCGATTCACGCACCCTGCGCATCACGCCTGCGCAAATGCTGGATCCGGCCTACTTGGCCGAGCGTGCGCACTTGGTGGACCGAAAACGCGCCCAAGGCTTCCAGGCCGGCAACCTGCCCCACGGCGGCACGATCTACCTCACCGCAGCCGACCGCAGCGGCTTGATGGTCAGCCTCATCCAAAGCAACTACATGGGCTTCGGTTCGGGGGTGGTGGTGCCCGACTGGGGTATCAGCCTGCAAAACCGCGGCCATGGCTTCACCTTGGATGAGAACAGCGCCAATGTGGTGGCGCCGCACAAGCGTCCGTTCCACACCATCATTCCGGCCTTCCTCACGCGGGCCGGCTTGCCCGCCATGAGCTTTGGGGTGATGGGGGGTCACATGCAGCCTCAGGGGCATCTGCAGACCTTGGTGCGCATGCTGGACTACGGACAAAACCCCCAGATGGCTTGCGACGGTCCGCGCTGGCGGGTCAATGGGGGCCTGTCGCTCAATGTTGAGCCCCACATGCCCCCCGACACCGTGCAGGGTCTGGCCGCCCTGGGCCACCAGCTGGAAGGCCTGAACGACAGCTACATGGACTTCGGCGCGGGCCAGTACATCTGGCGCCTGGGCGATCCGGCCGTCGAGGGCTATGTGGCGGCCAGTGACCCACGGCGTGACGGCGCTGCGGTGGCCTGGTGAGCGTTTTCGCAGCCAGCAGCGGTGCCGCCCACGGTGCGCGGTTCGCACAGGGTATGGCACTGGCCATCGTGGGGGCCTTGGGCTTTGCCGGTAAGGCTATCCTGGCCAAGCTGATGTACCGCTATGGCGTGGATGCGGTTACGGTGGTGGCCTGGCGCATGCTTCTGGCCTTGCCCTTGTTTATGGCCATGGCGTGGTGGGCTGGGCGTGGTGCGCTGCCGCTTAACCGCCGCGACACCCTGACCATCATGGCCTTGGGTTTTTCGGGCTACTACTTGTCCAGCATGTTGGACTTCTATGGCCTGATGTACATCACTGCCAGTTTGGAGCGGCTGATTCTGTATTTGGGCCCCACCTTCGTGATGGTGCTGGCGGTCGTGGTGCTCAAGAAGCAGGTGACTGCGCGCCAGTGGTTGGCCACGGTCATCAGCTATGCCGGTGTGTTGGTGGTGTTTGGGCATGAATTGCTGGGGCCCTCGATGCCCACCGCTGCATCCAGCGGCGCGGCCGCTACCGTGCTGGGCTCGGCGTTGGTACTGGGCAGCGCCTTGACTTATTCGGGCTACCTCTTGGCCAGTGGCGAGGTCGTCGCCCGCTTGGGTTCGCTGCGCTTGACGGGGCTGGCCAGCAGCGTCGCCGGTGTTCTGTGCTTGCTGCATTTCACCGTGGTGCATCCCCTGTCGGTGATGATTGTTCCCGAACCGGTGATGTGGATGAGCCTGCTCAACGCACTGCTGTGTACCGTGATGCCGGTATTGGCGGTGATGATGGCCATCGAGCGCATCGGGCCGGCGTTGAGTTCGCAGGTGGGCATGATCGGGCCCTTGGCCACCATCGCCCTGGGCGTGTACCTATTGGATGAGCCGTTTACCGTTTGGATTGTGGTGGGCACGCTGTTGGTGCTCTTGGGTGTGGGCCTGTTGGCGCGGTGGCGTTGAGGTGCCCTTGAAGTTTTTCGCGGAGTGAGTCAACCATGGATTTGGGAATCGCGGGCCGTTGGGCCTTGGTGTGCGCGGCCAGCAAAGGCCTGGGGCGGGGTTGTGCACAAGCCCTGGTGGGAGAGGGCGTAAATGTGGTGATCACCGCGCGGGGCGAAGAGGCCTTGCAGACCACTGCTGCTGAGTTGCGGGCCCTCAACCCGGTGGCAACGGTTCGCGCGGTGGTCGGAGATATCACCACCGAGCACGGCCGTGCCTCTGCGCTGGCGGCTTGCCCCCAAGTCGACATCTTGATCAATAACGCCGGCGGCCCGCCTCCGGGCGACTTTCGCGATTGGGACCGCGACAACTGGGTCAAGGCCTTGGAGGCAAATATGCTCACCCCGATCGAGCTGATCAAGGCCACGGTGGATGGCATGGCCCAGCGCGGCTTCGGCCGCATCGTCAACATCACGTCTGCTGCGGTGAAGGCGCCCATTGATGTGCTGGGTTTGAGCAACGGTGCGCGTTCAGGCTTGACGGGATTCGTGGCTGGGGTGGCCCGGCAAAAGCGGCTGGCCTCGCGTAATGTGACGATCAACGCGCTGCTGCCTGGGCCTTTTGACACCGACCGCTTACGCATCACCTTGGCTGGCGCCGCGCGGGCTGCTGGCAAAGCAGTCGACGAAGTGGCTGCGGCGCGCCGCGAGGCCAATCCGGCCGGGCGCTTCGGCACGGCCGAGGAGTTCGGTGCGGTGTGCGCGTTCTTGTGCAGCACCCACGCCGGCTATCTCAATGGACAGAACCTGCTGCTCGACGGTGGCGCCTACCCAGGCACTTTCTGACGCTCAGGCTCCGGC
The DNA here is from genome assembly GCA_016868355.1 of Betaproteobacteria bacterium. Classification (GTDB taxonomy): domain Bacteria; phylum Pseudomonadota; class Gammaproteobacteria; order Burkholderiales; family Burkholderiaceae_C; genus RFTU01. The sequence continues at coordinate 84,679 of VGHB01000006.1, forward strand.
TGGGCCGCCTGGGTTCTGTTGCTGCTGCTGGAGTGGCGCAGCGCTTAGCGGTCACCTTTGATGGATGAAAGCCCAATGCCCCCCACGATCAGCCCGAAGGCCATCAGGTGGTAAGCCTGCGGCCACTGGCCCAGCAAGGCGCCCTGCATCAGGCCCGCAAAGAGGGGCGTGAGGTTACCGAAGAGGGCCGCCATGGCGGGCCCTGCCTGCGCCACGCCGATGCCCCAACTGCGATAAGCGATCAGTGAAGGCCCCAGCGCGGTGAACACGATGGCCGCGATCACGCCTGGCGACCACTCAATGGCCGCGGGTGCCAGCACCGCCTCTGCGCAAGCTGATAGAGCCGCCCAACCGATGCCAAACAGGGCTTGAACCAGCAAAAAGCCGGCCCAGTCTTCGCTGGGCTTGGGCAAGCCGGTTTGAAGGGCAACTGGCGGCCGCGACAGCATCCAGCTGTAGAAGCACCAGGAGATGATGGCGCCGATCATCATCAGATCACCCGGCACGAAGGCGATCTCCGACAGGCGGGCCAGGTCCCCCTGTGACAAGACCAAGAGCACACCAGCCAGGGAGCAGGCTGCGCTGACCAGCGCCGGTGGGCCAGGCCTTTGGCGGTAAAACAAAGCACCGATGGACAGCATCCATAAGGGAGAGCTGGCTGCGATCAGCGTCACATTCAAAGGCGTGGACGTGGTCAGTGCCAGGTACTGCAGCGCGTTGTAGGCGCCCACACCCAACAGGCCCAGGATGGCCAGCGGCCCGCGCCGCACCCACAGGGCGGCCCGTTGTTCAGCCGTTCTCAGCGCATGCCAGCCCAGCGGCAGCAGAATCAACAAGGCCAAGGTCCAGCGCAGCAGGTTCAGCTGAAGCGGTGGCACGAGGCCCACCATCAGGCGGCCCACGACGGCGTTGCCTGCCCACATCAGGGGCGGCAGCAGCATCAGCAGGGCCAGACGGGGGTGCATCGAGTGGGGCGTTCCAGTTCAATTATGGGCTGCCCTACTCAGGCAAACCGGTAGGGTCACCTGCGGCCGAGCGCCCCACGGGGTTACGGCTGAAGTGGCACACTGCGGCGCGACCAGACCTATCCAGGCCCCTCAGGAGACCACCGTGACCACCACCATTCGCACCATTCAGATCGCCGAGTTCGGCGGCCCCGACAAGCTGCAGGTCGTCAATCGTGAGGTGGGTGAACCGGGCCCCGGCGAAATCCGCATTCGCCACAAGGCCGTGGGTCTGAACTACATCGATGTCTACATGCGTACCGGTCTGTACCCCAACGCGCTGCCCATGACCTTGGGCATGGAAGGCGCCGGCGTGGTCGAGGCGGTGGGCGAGGGCGTGAGCCACTTGGCCCTAGGCGACCGCGCAGCCTACGCTTCTCAGCCTCCGGGCAGTTACTGCGAAGCGCGCGTGATGCCGGCCAGGTGCGTGGTCAAGTTACCCGACGCCATCAGCTTTGAAGAAGGCGCGGCCATGATGCTCAAGGGCTTGACGGTGCAGTACCTGCTGAACAAGACCCAGCCGCAAGGCGGCTTGAAGGCAGGAGACTTTGTTTTGTTTCATGCAGCCGCAGGCGGTGTGGGCCTGATCGCCTGCCAGTGGGCCCGGGCCATGGGCTTGCGGCTGATCGGCACCGCCGGCGGTGCAGACAAGTGCAAGCGGGCCCTGGAGCACGGCGCCTCGTACGTGATCGACTATCGCAGCGAAAACTTTGTTGAACGCGTCAAGGCCATCACCGGTGGCATGGGTGTGCGGGCGGTGTACGACTCCATTGGCAAGGACACCTTTGAGGGCTCGCTCGATTGCCTGAGCCCCTTTGGTCTCTTGGCCACCTACGGCAATGCATCTGGCCCGGTACCGCCGTTCAACCTCGGGGCCCTGGGCCCCAAGGGTTCCCTGTACGTTACCCGGCCCACTCTGTTCACCCATCTGGCCACCCGCCAGAGCACGCAGGTCATGGCCGATGATCTGTTCGGCATGGTCACCAGCGGCCGGGTGAAGATTCGGATTGACCAGCGCTACCCCCTGGACCAAGTGGGGCGCGCCCATGGCGATCTAGAGTCGCGCAAGACCACCGGCTCTACCGTGTTGTTGCCCTGAGCGGGTTCTCGCGCAGCGGCTTTATCGGCCGCGCCGCACCCGCAAGACCTCATCCAAGATCAGGCAGGCCGCGCCAAGGGTAATCGCACTGTCGGCCAGGTTGAATGCAGGGAAGTGCCATCCTGCGGCGTGGAAGTCCAGCATGTCCACCACATAACCGTGTACAGCCCGGTCGATCACATTGCCAAGGGCGCCACCCATGATCATGGTGATGGCAAAGCAAAACAGTTTTTGGCCTGGGTGGCGGTGCAGCATCCAAACAATGAAGCACGAGGCCAACACTCCGATACCGATGAAGAACCAGCGTTGCCAGCCTGAGGCGCCAGCCAGAAAGGAAAAGGCCGCGCCACTGTTGTGAACCCTCACGAGGTTGAAGAAGCTGGTGATGGGCAACGAGTCGGCCCAAGCGAAGGAGCCCAGGATCAGTACCTTGCTCATCTGATCCAGCACTACCACCAACAGGGCCAGGGCCAGCCATCCGGGCAAGCCAGACACCCAGCGCGTTTTGCCGCGGCTCATGCCCAGCCTCAAGCCACCGCGCGATGCTCGCCCGCACCGTACAGGTTGGACACGCAGCGTCCGCACAAATCGGTGTGGGCCGCGTCTGCGCCCACATCGGCACGCCAGTGCCAGCAGCGGCCACATTTGGGTTTGCCGCTGGGTATGACCTGCACCGCCAACTCGTCCCCGGCCACCACCTGCGCGGCCGAGGTGATCAGCACGAACTTGAGGTCATCACCCAAGCTGAGCAAGAGCGCCAGGTCTTCAGCGGCAACCTGCAACACCACTTCAGCCTGCAAGGACGACCCCAACTGTCCTTGGGTGCGCACATCCTCAATCGCCTTGTTGACCAGCGCGCGTACCTCAATGATGCGGCTCCACTTGGCCAGCAGTTCGGCGTCGGCGTTTGGCAGTGTCCAGTAGGTTTGGCTGAAGATGGAGGTGTCCTTTTCGGGGCCACCATGCAAGGCCCAGGCCTCTTCGGCGGTGAAGCTCAGGAAGGGGGCCATCCAGCGCAGCATCCCATGGGTAATGTGCCACAGCGTGGTCTGTGCGCTGCGCCGCGCTAGGCTCTTGGGCGCGGTGGTGTACAGGCGGTCTTTAAGCACATCCAGGTAGAAAGCGCCCAGGTCTTCCGAGCAGTACACCTGCAGCTTGGCCACTACCGGATGGAACTCATACGCCTGATAGTGCGCGAGGATTTCAGCCTGCAGTTGCGAAGCACGGGCCAACGCGTAGCGGTCAACCTCCAACATCTGTTCGAAGGGCACGGCGTCGCAGGCTGCGTCGAAGTCACTGGTGTTGGCCAGCAAAAAGCGCAAGGTGTTGCGTACCCGACGATAGGCGTCCACCACCCGCGCCAGGATCTTGTCGTCAATCCCCAGGTCGCCGCTGTAGTCCGTGGCCGCGCACCACAGCCGCAAGATTTCAGCGCCGTACTTTTGGTAAACCTGTTGGGGCTCCACGCCGTTGCCCAGACTCTTGCTCATCTTGCGGCCCTGGCCGTCCACCACAAAGCCGTGGGTCAGCAGGCCACGGTAGGGCGCGCGGTCGAATATCGCACAGCCCAACAGCAAGGAAGAGTGGAACCAGCCGCGATGCTGGTCGTGGCCTTCCAAATACAGATCGGCCTCGGGACCTTTGTCGTGAAAGCCGCCTGGGTGCTGGGCACGCAGCACGTGCCAGAAGCTCGATCCCGAGTCGAACCACACCTCCAGAATATCGGTGCTCTTGCCATACTGGCCCGCGTCTTCTGCGCCCAAGAAGTCTTGTGCGCTCACCCGGCTCCAGGCCTCAATTCCACCACGCTCCACGATATCGGCCGCCTGATCCAAGATTTCCAAGGTGCGTGGGTGAAGCTCGCCTGAGTCTTTGTGCAGGAACAAGGGCAGGGGCACGCCCCAGCTGCGCTGTCGGCTGATGCACCAGTCGGGCCGGTTGGCGATCATGTCGCGCAGGCGCGCCCGCCCGTTCTCAGGGTAAAAGCTTGTTTGGTCAATGGCGTCCAAGGCCAATTGGCGTAGCGTCTTGCTCGCTTTGTCCTGTGTGAACACGCCTTCGCCCGCATCCATGCGGATGAACCACTGCGCAGCTGCACGGTAGATCACCGGTGATTTATGCCGCCAGCAGTGTGGGTAGCTGTGTTGGATGTCGGTGGTGTTGAGGATGCGGCCGGCATTGCGCAGGGTCTCGATGATGGTGGGGATGGCTTTCCAGATGTGCTGCCCGCCGAAGAGCGGGAAATCCGGCGCGTAGACACCACTGCCCTGCACCGGGTTGAGGATGTCGTTCAGGGCCATGCCGTGGGCACGGCAGGAATTGAAGTCGTCCAGTCCATAGGCAGGCGAGGAGTGCACGATACCGGTGCCGTCGTCGGCCGTGGCGTAGTCGGCCAGGTACACCGGGCTGGTGCGGTCGTAGCCCGCATCCGCCTCAGCCAGGGGATGCTTGAAGGCGATACCCCCTAGCGCCTGCCCCAGGGTCGTACCCAGCACGTGGCCCCGCAGCCCCCACCGTTGCAGGCAGCGTTCCACCAGGGAGTGCGCCATCAGCAGCAAACCGCGCTCGGTTTGTACCAGCGCATAGTCCAGCGCTGGGTTCAGGTTGAGCGCTTGGTTGGCAGGGATGGTCCATGCGGTGGTGGTCCAGATCACCGCGAAGGCGGGCTGCGTAAGCTCGGCCAGTCCAAATGCGGCGGCTAGTTTCTGCGGCTCCGCGCAGGGGAAGGCCACATCCAAGGTGGTGCTCTTCTTGTCAGCGTATTCGATTTCGAACTCGGCCAGAGACGAGCCGCAGTCAAAACACCAATACACCGGCTTCAGGCCCCGGTATACGAAGCCACGCTCCATCACGCGCTTGAAGGCACGTATCTGCGAAGCCTCGTTGGACGGGTCCATGGTGGCATAGCGATGGTCCCAGTCACCCAGCACAGCCAAGCGTTTGAAATCAACCATCTGCTGCGCAATCTGTTCGGTCGCGTACGCCCGGCTTTTGGCCTGCATATCGTCCCGGCTGAGGCTGCGGCCATGCTTCTTTTCGATGGCGTTTTCAATGGGCAGGCCATGGCAATCCCAACCTGGCACGTACTGAGCGTCGAATCCAGCCAATTGCCGGGCTTTGACGATCATGTCCTTGAGGATCTTGTTGGCCGCGTGCCCCATGTGAATCTGCCCGTTGGCGTAGGGCGGGCCATCGTGCAACACGAACAGGGGCTTGCCGCAACGCGCATCACGTAAGCGGCGGTAGCGGCCCTCCTTTTCCCACTGGGCAATCCAGCCGGGTTCGCGCTTGGGCAGGTCGCCGCGCATCGGAAAGGGTGTGTCCGGCAGGTTCAAACTGTGGCGATGGTCGCCCGCGTCTGCGCCCGCTACGGCGGTGCCGCTAGATTTCTGATCGTTCATGGATTCATTCAGTCAGGTGGCCGCAGATGGGGTGCACCGGGTACAGGTTCGGGCCGAGCAGGTGCATAGGCTCGGCGATCGTTGATAGGTGTGGCAGACGCTGTTCAAGGGCTCGCCTGCCAAACAAGGCAGAGCCCAGGGCACTGCGAAAGCCTGTGTCGGCGGGCCGCAACCCTCAACAACAAATTCGGTCGCGGGTTGTCTGGCGCCGGGTGCTGGCGCCATGCGGCGCCAAGCGATGCGACCGGTTCAGCCGGTTCGGCAGGAGCAAAAACAAGGCTTGGGGCCCAAAGACACGCATTCTTCGAGTGTAGCGCCAGCCCCTAGGCGGGGGCGCGCGCCCTCAACCAAGACTGAGCCTCTTGCACATCCTGCGCGATCCCGGCTTCCAGCGCTGGCAGGCCATCGTAGTGGCGCTCGTCATGCAGCCTGTACAGCAGGTCGACGCCCACCACGCGGCCGTAGCCGGCATGCAGCGGCAGCGGCCACTCCAGGCAGTGAACCTCCAGCAAAACCCGCCCGGCGTCTTCCACGCTGGGACGCACGCCCAGGCTGGCCACACCCGGCAGCGGCTGCGGCGTCAGGCCGTGCACTTGCACCACAAAGATGCCCATGGCCGCGGGTTTGGCATGCGGTACCCGCAGGTTGAGCGTGCGAAAGCCATCGCCGCGCCCGGGTGCACTGGCGCCCAGTTGTCTACCGAGTTTGCGCCCGTGCACCACATGACCGCTGATGCGGTATGGGCGGCCGAGCAGTCCGGCGGCCTGTTCCATGTCGCCTTCCAACAAGGCCTGCCTCACGGCCGAGCTGGAAACCCGCAACCCGTGTACCTCGTAGCTCATCATGCGCGCCACGTCCAGGCCCCGCGAGCTGCCATGGGCATCGAGCAAGGCGTAGTCACCTGAACGCTTGGCGCCGAACCGAAAGTCGTCACCCACCAACAGGTAGCGGGTCTGCAGCTCTTGCAACAGCACGCGGTCGATGAAGTCGGTGGCGCTCAGCGCGGCCAGGTGTTCGTTGAAGCGCACCACCACCACTTCATCAATGCCACAGCGTTGCAGGGCTACCAGCTTGTCGCGAAGCGAGCCTACGCGTGAGGGCGCCAGCGCCGGTTGACCCAGGCGGTGCGCGAAGAAGTCCCGCGGACTGGGCTCGAAGGTCATTACACAGGCCGGCAGCCCCCGCTGCCGCGCTTCGCCGCACAGCAACGCCAACATGGCCTGGTGGCCTCGGTGCACGCCATCAAAGTTACCGATCGTCAGAGCACAGGAGCCACTGGCCCGAGGGCGCCGGGCACGAAATATTTTCATTCAGGCATTATCCGGCCATGGACCGCGAAGTCACCGGGCCTTGGCCAGAGCGATAGACTGCGGCTTTTCGCACGCGAGCGCGCATGTCCACTACACCTTTGATCGTTGGCTTGGGCGGCACCCCGCGCAATGGGTCAACCACCGAGCGCTGCCTGCGAATAGCCCTAGACCGTGCCCAAGACTTGGGCTGTCGAACCCTATTGCTCTGCGGGACAGACCTGCCGCGTGAGATATACGAGTTCGACGCTCAACGGCGCAGCCCGCAGGCCCAAGCCCTGATACGGGCTCTGCGTGAAGCCGATGGTCTGATCCTGGCTTCGCCCTCGTATCACGGGTCAATATCGGGCTTTTTGAAGAACGCCCTGGACTATGCCGAAGACCTGCGGCAGGACCAGCGGGTGTACCTGCAAGACCGCGCGGTGGGCTGTATCGTTTGCGCCGAAGGGGCCCAGGCCCTGGGCTCCACCTTGATGGCGCTGCGCTCGGTGGTACATGCCTTGAGGGCTTGGCCAACCCCCTATGGCGCGGCGGTGCACACCGCGGTTCGGCCGTTTGACGAGCACGGCCGTGTGGTCGATGAGAGTGTGCTCGCGGCCTGCCACGCGGTGGCCGAAGAAGTGGTGTCTTTCGTGCGGCGCTAATCCAGGCGAACCGAGGCGCGCAGCGCGCCTTCTTCCTCCGCTGTGAGCCAACGCCACTGGCTTGGTTCCAAGTTGGGGTCCAGTTCAAGCGTGCTCATGCGCAAGCGGTGCAGCGCATCCACCCGGTTGCCCACTGCCGCCACCATGCGTTTGACCTGGTGGTAACGCCCCTCACCAAGGGTCAGCAAGACGGTGTTTTCCCCGCTATGGTCCAGCGGCTCTACGGCCAGTGCCTGCACCGCTTGGGGACCATCATCCAACACCACGCCCTTGAGCAGCCGTTGGGTAGCCTCGGATGCCCAGGCGTGGCGGCAGACAGCCCGGTACACCTTGGCGGCGTGCCACTTGGGCGAGGTCAGCCGGTGGTTGAGCTCACCATCGTCCGTCAACAGCAACAGTCCGGTGGTGTCTTCATCCAAGCGCCCAATGGGTTGCAGCCCGCGCAGGCGCAGGGGTGTGGGCAGGAGGCTCATCACGCTCGGGTGATGGCGTGGCTTGAGCGAACATTCATGCCCGGCCGGCTTGTGCAGCATCACCAACGCGCGCTTACGGTAAGGCCAGGTGAGGTTGTCGACGGTGAACGCCCAATCAGGCAGGGCAACCGGACCCATCAGCGCTGCAAAGTCCGAGTCTGGGTCCTCGACCACCACACCCGCCACCGACACACGGCCCAGTCGCACCAGGCCGCGGCACTCACGCCGGCTGCCAAAGCCCTGCCCATGCAGGGCATCTTCCAAACTCAGCGCGCCGCGCCCGGCACCACCTTGGCGGCGCTTCAGGCGAACACCCCGGCGCTGTCTTGCATGCGCTGGCTGACCTGCCCCAAGTGGTGCGGGGTGTCGCCCCAGGCCATTTCGATCATCGTCAGGCGCTTGAAGTCGTGGCTGGCGCTGTACTCGTCGGTGACCCCAATGCCGCCGTGCAGCTGAACGCACTGCTGGCCTACAAAACGCGCACTCTGGTTGATCTGTATCTTGGCCTGGCTGAGTGCACGGCGTCGCTGGGCTGTGGGCTCGCTCAGCTTGAGCGTGGCGTAGTAGCTCATGGACCGCCCCAGTTCGAGCTGCATCTTCACATCTGCTACGCGGTGGCGCAGGGCTTGAAAGGTCGAAAGGGCCACCCCGAACTGCTTGCGGGTGTTCAGGTAGTCGATGGTCGTGGCCACCAGGCGGTCCATCACCCCGACGGCTTCGGCGGCCAGTGCGGCGATGGCGATGTCCTGTGCCCACTCCAAGCTTTTCAAGCCCTCGCGGGTGATCAGGGCAGCGGGCGCCTTTTCAAACCTCAACTCCGCGGCCTGCGCGCCGTCCTGTGTTGGATACGCCTGCACCTGAAGTCCCTTGGCATCTCGCGCCGCCATGAACAGCGCGATGCTGCCGTCCAGCACCGCAGGCACGATGAAGGCGTCAGCCTCGTCACCGGCGGGAACCACGCTCTTGTGCCCACTGATCTGCCAGCCTTGTCCATCGGCGACGGCTTCGGCTGCGCATCGAGAAAGCTCATACCGGGCCGCGCGTTCCTGATGCGCCAGCACCACCAGGGCCGAACCGTCGGCGATACGGGGCAGCCACGTCTGACCGACCGAGGTCTCGCCCTGCGCGAGCAGGGCCGGTGCAACCAAGGCGCCCGCGGCAAAGGGCGCGCTGACCAATCCCCGGCCCAATTCCTCCATCACCACCATCGCTTCCACGGGGCCAAAACCCATGCCGCCTTGGGCTTCGGGTACGGCCAAGGCGGTCAAGCCCAGTTCGGCGAGTTCGCCATACACCTCGCGGGCAGCGCCACCGGCCTTGGCCAGGCCATGTCGGCGATCGAACCCGTGCGCCTTGCCCACCCAACGGGCCACGGCCTCGCGCAGCGACAGTTGGTCTTGCGTGAATTCAAAGTCCATATTGCGTCTGCGTTCAGCCCAGCACGGTTTGCGCCACGATGTTGCGCTGCACTTCGTTGCTGCCGCCGTAGATGGTGGTCTTGCGCATGTTGAAGTAGGTGCTGGCCAGTGGTGCGCAATGGGCAGCGCCTATATGGTCGCCCTGCCAGCCTGCTTCCATGGCGTCGCTCACAAAGGGTGTGGCGTAGGGGCCGGCTGCCTGCATCATCAGCTCGCTGTAGCGTTGCTGAATCTCGCTGCCACGAATCTTAAGCAGGCCCGCCACATCCAGAGATTGCTTTCCGCTCTTTTCGGCGCTAAGCACCCGCAACACCATCATTTCCAATGCCACGATATCCACCTCGAGTTGTGCAATTTGGTCCCTGAAACGCTGGTCTTCATAAACCCCTTCAGCTTTGGCAATGCGCTTGAGGCGCTCCAACTCACGCTTGGCTCGGTTCACATCGGCGATATTGGTGCGCTCATGCGCCAACAGGTACTTGGCATAGGTCCAACCCTTGTTTTCCTCACCCACAAGGTTCTCTGCCGGCACCTTCACCCCGTCAAACCACACCTCGTTGACTTCGGCCTCGCCATCGAGCAGCACGATGGGCCGCACCGTCACCCCGGGGCTCTTCATGTCGATCAGCAAAAAGGAAATGCCCGTTTGCGGCTTGCCTTCGTTGCTGGTGCGCACCAGGCAGAAGATCCAGTCGCCGTGTTGGGCTAGGGTGGTCCAGGTCTTTTGGCCAGTGACGATGTAGTGGTCGCCCACGCTTTCAGCGCGGGTCTTGAGCGAGGCCAAGTCTGAACCCGAACCCGGCTCGCTGTAGCCCTGGCTCCACCAAACCTGCCCGCTGGCGATGCCCGGCAAGAAGCGTTGCTGCTGCTCGGGCGAACCAAAGGCCATGATCACCGGTGCCACCATTACCGGTCCGAAGGGAATGACGCGTGGTGCCCCGGCCAAGGCCAACTCTTCTTCAAAGAGGTGGCGTTCCACCGCATTCCAGCCGGGCCCGCCAAAGGCTTTGGGCCAGTTCCATCCCAGCCAGCCTTTGGCGCCCAGGATCTGCGCCCAGCGTTGGTGGTCGTCCCGGCTCAGCCGCAGGGCGTTGTGAACCTTGTGGCTGATGTCTTGAGGCAGGTTCTGGGCAACCCAGCTGCGGATTTCGGCACGAAAGGCCAATTCTTCTGCGGTGAAGTTCAGGTCCATGTCGACAAACTCGGATTGCAGTGACGCCAACCCAGGTTTTTAGCACGGCCTCGCCCAGGCCCCGGCCACTTATGAATGACCTTGCATATCGCGCGGGACAGCTTGCGGGCGGCACAATCTTGTGCCGTTCTTCTTTATGCGCCAACCCCATGGGTTCGTTCACTGAGAGCCTTCGTCTGGCCTGGGATATGGCCACCCGCTGGGATCCTGCCTTGTGGCAGGTGGTAGCCCTGTCTTTGCAGGTCAGCGGCACCGCCACGGTCATCGGGGCGACCCTGGGCTTGATGGGCGGAGCCTGGCTGGCCGTGGCCCGCTTTCCGGGGCACCGCGCGGTGGTGGTCGTGCTCAACACCCTTTTGGCGCTGCCTTCGGTGGTGGTGGGTTTGGTGGTGTACCTGATGCTCTCGCGCAGCGGCCCCTTGGGGTCCTGGGGCATCCTGTTTACACCCACGGCCATGGTGGTGGCGCAGGCGGTGTTGGTGGTGCCGGTGGTCACTGCGCTGACCCGACAGTTGGTGGCAGACGCAGCGCATGGCAACGGCGAGCAGCTGCGTTCCATGGGGGCGCGCCCCTTCGGTGTGGCCTGCCTGCTGCTGGTGCATGAACGCTGGGCCTTGTTGACGGTTTTGCTTACCGCCTTCGGGCGTGCGGTAAGCGAGGTGGGCGCGGTGATGATTGTGGGCGGCAATATTGCCGGGGTCACACGGGTTATGACCACCACCATCGCCTTGGAAACCAGCAAGGGTGATCTGCCCCTGGCCTTGGGTCTGGGCATTGTGCTGTTGTTGGTGGTGGCCTTGATCAACTTGGGCATCGCTGCGCTGCAGTGGTTGCAGCGCGAGCCAGAAATGGCCGCCGAGCGGCCGGTGGCGTTGCCTGCCTCTGGCCAAGCGGGTGCGCCATGATGGCGTTGGGGGATCCGCAACCCAGGGCCCAGGGGCTTGCCCCCTTGATTCGCCTGGAAGGTGCGGGCGTTCGGTTTGGCGCGCGTATCGTGCTGCAAGGCGTGGACATGGCGGTGCGCGCCGGTGAACGCGTGGCCCTGATCGGCTCCAACGGTTCGGGCAAGACCACGCTGCTGCGCTTGCTGCACGGGCAGGTGCCGCACCTTGGCCAGCGCGAGGTGCACACCGACGCGCAGGGCCGCGAGCCCAGCCAGGCCATGGTCTTTCAACGCCCCTTTCTGCTGCGCTTGTCGGTGTGGTGGAACCTGCAGCTGGCTTTGTGGCTGGCCGGCGTGCCGGGTGCACAGCGCTCGCAGCGCGCCCGCCGGGCGCTCGAGCGGGTCAATCTCAGGGAACACGCTCAGCGCCCTGCACGGGTCTTGTCGGGTGGGCAACAACAACGTTTGGCCTTGGCCCGCGCGTGGGCTGTTCGTCCCCAAGTGCTGTTTCTTGACGAACCCACGGCCAGCCTCGACCCCGGCGCCAAGCGCGATGTGGAAGCCCTGATCGAAGAGTTTGCCGCCGAGGGCATGACCGTGGTGATGAGCACCCACAACCTGGGACAGGCTAAGCGCTTGGCCACACGGGTTGTGTACCTCGAATCCGGACAGGTGGTGGTGGACCGTCCAGTCAGCGCATTCTTCAACGAACCCTTGCCAGAAGCAGCCGAGCAGTTTCTCAGCGGCGAACGCGCTTAGGTGTGCAGGGCAAATCTGAGGGTTAGGGCAGGGGCTGGCCAATCGCGGTAAGGTTTGATGATGACTAATTCATTGAACCTGCAGACCGCCGCCGCTGGTGCAGGCGCATGCGGCACCGCCATAAGCATCTGCGCAACGCCAACAGCCCGTCCTTCTGGCACCGGCCTGACGCGGATTCCCACCAGCTTGGCCGCCGGAGTGCGGGCTTTGCTGGCCTGCAGCGGTGCGTTGGCCGGTTGTATCGCTTCAGCCCAGGAAGCCGTCCGTGATCAGGTGGGCGGTGAGTCGGTGGTCATCAGCGGCTCGATCATCGAGCGCACCGTGTTGGACGCCCCATACGCCATCAGCGTCATCGATCAGCAAGATATCCGCGCAGCCGGCGCCATGATCAACGCCAGCGAAGCCCTGCAGCGGCTGCCGGGTCTGGTGGCCAACAACCGGTCCAACTTCGCCCAAGACCTTCAAATCAGCTCGCGCGGCTTTGGTTCTCGCTCGGGCTTTGGTGTGCGCGGCCTGCGCATCGTGGCTGACGGCATTCCGGCCACGGGCCCGGACGGACAGGGGCAAGTGTCTCAGTTCGACCTGGCCTCGGCGCAGCGCATTGAAGTCCTGCGCGGGCCCTTCTCAGCCCTTTACGGCAACAGCTCGGGGGGGGTCATTGCAATTGTTAGCGCGCCCATCACGTCCAGCAGCATGCGCCTGGACAGCGACGTGGGCAGCTTCGGGCTGCGCCAGAGCCGTCTAGGCCTGCGGCTCAAGGGCCCCGGCGCTTGGGAGGCCAGTGTCTCGGCTTCGCAGGCTGAGTTGGACGGCTTTCGTCCACACAGCGGGGCGATTAAACAGCAGGCTCATGCACGGTTGGTGTGGCGCGGCAGTCATGACGATATCAGCCTGCAGGTTGGCTACCTTCAGCAACCTGCTGACGATCCGCTGGGGCTGTCGCGCGCTCAGTTCGAAAGGGGCCCAGGCGAAACCACGCCGCAGGCCTTGCAGTTCGACACCCGCAAGACCCTAGACCAAACCCAGCTGGGGCTGAGTTGGCGTCACCGCTTCGATCAGGGCGCCTTGCGTGAAACCCGTCTTAGCAGCTACAGCGGCCAGCGCTCGGTGGCGCAGTGGTTGGCTGTCGCACCCGCCACCCAAACCAATGCCCGTCATGGGGGCGGCGTCATCGACTTCGATCGGCGCTTTGATGGGCTGGAAGCCCGCGCCCGCTGGGAATGGGGCCGCGTCGGGCTGGTGGCCGGGGCCTCGATTGACCGCCAGCAGGATGACCGCCGTGGGTATGAGAATTACACCGGGCCTGCGAGTGCGCCACTCTTGGGCGTGGTGGGCCGGTTGCGCCGCGATGAGATCAACCAGGCCCTTTCACGGGATCTCTTTGCCCAGGCCGAGTGGGCCTTCATGCCCCGCTTGATGATGGTGGGCGGTGGGCGCAGCGGCCGAGTGGACCTGAGCGCACAGGACCGCTTCCTGAGCAATGGAAACGACTCGGGCCAACTGCAATACCGGTACACCAACCCGGTATGGGGCTTGCGCTGGCGGGCCGCGCCGGGGCTCAACCTGCACCTGAGCGCCGGGCGTGGTTTCGAGTCGCCCACGCTGGGCGAATTGGCCTACCGCGCCGATGGCACGGGCGGCTTCAACACCGCACTCAAGGCCCAGTCCAGTGCCCAGCTTGAGTTCGGCTTCAAGTGGCGCGGCCCCCTGGCCGCTTGGGATGTGGCCTTATTTGAGGCCCGTACCAAAAACGAGATCGGCGTGGCCACCAATGCTTCAGGGCGATCAGCCTTCCAAAACGTTGGGCGTACCTTGCGTCGCGGGTTGGAAGTGGGCAGCAGTTGGCAGATGGAGCCACAGTGGCAGGTCCGCGTGGCCGCTACGCTGCTGCAGGCCACCTACGAGGACCGCTTCTTGACCTGTGAGAGCATCCCCTGCACCGCGCCCACGGCAGTGGTCAACCCTGGCAACCGGATCGCGGGCACCCCCAGATCTTGGGCCTATGCAGAGCTGCGCCGCGCCGACCCCTCGCTGGGAACCGCAGCCTTGGAGTGGCGGCTGGTGGGTGCGGTGCCCGTCAATGACCGTAACACCGATGCGGCCGCGGGCTATGGCCTTCTGGGGCTGCGTTGGTCAAAATCCTGGCAGCTGAAGGGACCCTGGCGCCTGGAGTCCCTGTGGCGTGTGGACAATCTGCTGGACCGCCGCCATGCCGCCAGCGTCATCGTCAACGACGCCAACGGGCGGTTCTTCGAGCCCGGCGCCCCGCGCAACGCTTTGATAAGCCTGCGGCTGATAGCACCCCTCTGAAGCCGTGGACATCACCGGCTGATATTCTCCTAGGGTTAGACCTAAGTAGTGCAGGTCATACCTTCCTCGCAACATACGCCGTTGGGTATTACTTTCAATCGACACCAGAGGAAGTCCATGCAAAAGACGTTGCACATCAACCCGGAGAAGTGCACCGGCTGTCTCCAGTGCGAGATGGCCTGTTCTTTCGAGAACTATGCCAGCTATGCGCCTGCCAAGTCGCGTATCAAGGTGTTTGACTTCCATCACACCGGCCGCAAGGTGCCCTACACATGTACGCAGTGCGACGAAGCCTGGTGCCTGCATGCCTGCCCGGTTGAGGCCATCACTGTCGACAAGGCTACGGGGGCCAAGGTCGTCAATGAATCCACCTGTGTGGGCTGCAAGGTGTGCACCATTTCCTGCCCCTTCGGCACCATCAACTATGTACAGGAAACCGGCAAGGTGCAGAAGTGCGACCTGTGCGGTGGCGACCCCGCCTGTGCCACGGCCTGCCCCACCGGCGCCATCACCTATGTGGACGCCAACTGGACCGGCCTGAACAAGATGCAGGCTTGGGCCGACAAGTTGGGTAACCAGCCGGCGGCCTGATCCGACCATCCGCCAGGGCCGCAAGTGCCTCGCGTTTGACGAAGCCCCTGCCGCCCACCGAAACGAATCTTCGCCACTTTTCCTTTAGGAGTTATCTATGAGTTGGGCAGGAAAAATTCTTCGGGTCAATCTTGCCGCCGGCACCTGCACGTCCGAGCCGCTGAACATGACTTGGGCCAAGCAGTATCTCGGCTCGCGCGGCCTGGCCACCAAGTACATCTGCAATGAAGTCGACCCCAAGGTTGACCCGCTGTCAGCCGACAACAAGATCATCTGGGCCACGGGCCCGCTCACCGGCACCATGGCCTCCACCGGGGGTCGCTACACCGTGGTCACCAAGGGGCCGCTGACCGGCGCCATCGCCTGCTCCAACTCCGGTGGCTACTGGGGTGCCGAGCTCAAGATGGCCGGCTGGGACATGGTCATCTTCGAAGGTAAGAGCGCCAAGCCGGTGTACCTCTTCATTGAAGACGACCACGCTGAACTCAAGGACGCCGCCCACCTGTGGGGCACCAGCGTGTGGAACACCGAAGAGGTGATCAAGAAGCAGCACCAAGACCCGCTGATCCGCGTCTCTTCCATCGGCCTGGCAGGTGAAAACAAGGTGCTGTATGCGGCCGTGGTTAACGACCTTCACCGCGCTGCAGGCCGCTCGGGCGTGGGTGCCGTGATGGGCAGCAAGAACCTAAAGGCCATTGCGGTGCGCGGTACCAAGGGCGTGGGCAACATCGCCGACCCCAAGGGCTTCATGCAGGTCACCTTCGAGAAAAAGAAGATTCTGGCTGACAACGCGGTCACGGGGCAGGGCCTGCCCACCTACGGCACCCAGGTGCTTATGAACGTCATCAATGAAATCGGTGCCTTGCCGACCCGCAACCACCGAGACAGCCAGTTTGAAGGCGCCAAGGATATTTCCGCCGAAGCGATGGCCACGCCGCGCAAGAGCGATGGCAAGGCGCAACTGGTCACCAACCAAGCCTGCTTTGGCTGCACCATCGCTTGCGGCCGCATCTCCAAGATCGACCAAACCCACTTCTCGGTCCAAAACAAGCCCCAGTACTGGGGTGCCACTGGCGGCCTGGAGTACGAAGCCGCTTGGGCCTTGGGTGCAGCCAACGGCGTGAACGACCTAGAAGCCCTGCAGTACGCCCACACCATCTGCAACGAGCAGGGGATGGACCCGATCTCTTTAGGCACCACCATTGGTGCGGTGATGGAACTGTTCGAGATGGGTGTGCTCACCAAAGAGCAGATCGGCATCGAAGCGCCCTTCGGGTCGGCCCGCGCCCTGTGCGAACTGGCCGATATGACCGCTACCGGCCAGGGTTTTGGCAAGGAAATCGGCATGGGCTCCAAGCGCCTGTGTGCCAAGTACGGCCACCCCGAGCTGTCCATGAGCGTCAAGGGGCAGGAGTTCCCGGCCTACGATGCGCGCGGCATCCAGGGCATGGGCCTGACCTACGCCACCTCCAACCGCGGTGCCTGTCACCTGCGCAGCTACACCGTGGCCTCTGAGGTGCTGGGCATTCCGGTGAAGACCGACCCCTTGGTCGCCGAGGGCAAGGCCGAACTGGTCATGGCCTTCCAAGACGCCACCGCCGCCTTCGACTCCGCCGGCATCTGTATCTTCACAAGCTTCGCCTGGGGCTTGGCCGACATAGCGCCGCAGGTGGCTGCGGCCTGTGGACCCGAGTTCACACTCGAAAACATGGCCCTGATCGGCGAGCGTATCTGGAACCTGGAGCGCGACTTCAACAACCGCGCTGGCTTCACGGCGGCCGATGACACCTTGCCCAAGCGCCTGCTCACCGAGGGCGCCAAGACAGGCCCGGCCAAGGGATTGGCCTCCAAGCTGCCTGAAATGCTGCCGCAGTACTATGCGGCGCGTGGCTGGGCCGCCGATGGCACCCTGAAGCCCGAAACCCGTGCCAAGCTGGGCCTTTGACGAGCGAAGATGAAGCATGTGATCCTGGGTGCCGGCCCCGCCGGCGTCATTGCCGCCGAGACCATCCGCAAGCATGCACCCCGCGACACCATCACCGTGGTGGGGGATGAGCCAGAGGCGCCTTATTCGCGCATGGCCATTCCCTACCTGCTGATCGGCAACATCACCGAGGCCGGTACCCACCTGCGCCACCACGCTAATCATTTCGCTCAGCAGCGCATCGAGGTGATGCGCGGCCTGCGGGCGGCCTCAGTGAACACCCAGGCCCAGACCGTCAGGCTCAGCGACGGCCGCGTAGTGCCCTACGACCGTCTGCTGGTGGCAACGGGTTCTCGCCCCGCCGCGCCGCCCATTCCAGGCATCAAGAGCGCGGGTGTTCACCCCTGCTGGACCCTGGCCGATGCGCGGGCCATCATGGCCCTGGCCAAACCTGGTGCCCGTGTCGTTCAAATGGGTGCTGGCTTCATCGGCTGCATCATCATGGAAGCCTTGGCCACGAGGGGTGTGCAGCTCAGCGTCGTGGAATTGGGCGACCGCATGGTGCCGCGCATGATGGGCCCTACGGCTGGCGGAATGATCAAAAACTGGTGTGAACGCAAAGGCGTCAAGGTTTACACCGGTGCACGCGTGGAGGCCATCGAATCTGCGGCTGGTGCCGCGCCGGGTGCGTCCAAGCCCACGGCCGAAGAGCCCGGCTGGCTGGCCAAGGTGGCCGCTTTGCTGGGCTTTGGTGACGCACCGGCTGCCCAGCCCTTGCCCAGCCCCAGCGCGGGCGGCGGCCTGAGCGTGCGGCTGTCCAATGGCCAGACCCTGCAAGCCGACCTGGTCATCAGCGCCACCGGCGTCAAGCCCAATGTGGACTTCCTGCAGGGCTGCGGTGTGGACATCAAAACCGGCATCCTCACCGATGCCCGCATGGCCACCAACGTACCCCATATCTATGCTGCGGGTGACTGCGCTGAGGCCTTTGACCAAGCCTCTGGCACCCACGTGGTCAGTGCCATTCAGCCCAATGCTGCCGACGAAGCCCGCATCGCGGCTTTGAACATGGTGGGCCAGGCGGCCACCCTGCAAAGGGTGCCGCAGATCAACGTGCTTGATACCTTGGGTTTGATCTCGACCAGCTTTGGCCAGTGGCAAGGTGTGCCAGGTGGGGAGCAGGTCGAGTTGACCGACCGTGCGGCCGACCGCCACTTGAGCCTGCAGTTCAGCGGCGACCGTTTGGTGGGTTGCAACAGCATCGGCTGGACCGACCACGTGGGCGTGATGCGCGGCTTGGTGGAAGGCGAGGTGAGCTTGGGGCCTTGGAAACAGACCCTGATGAAGGACCCCACCAAGTTGATGGAGGCTTATTTGGGCCGTGCTCAGGGTGCGGCAACCCATGCCCTGGTCAAGCCCTGATCGCGCAGGGAGCCCTACCATTGGCGCATGAAGGTCACTTTCAAGCTTTTCGCCTCACTGGCTGAGCACCTGCCGCCTGAGGCAGCTGGTAGCAATGCGGTGCAGATCGACATCGCACCACAGGCCACGATTGCCGACATCATCGTGCCGTTCAACTTGCCCATGAAGCTGGTGCATCTGGTCCTCATCAACGGCGTTTATGTGGCGCCGGAAGACCGCGCCAGCCGCACGCTCAAGGAAGGCGATGTGCTGGCGATCTGGCCGCCCATTGCCGGCGGGTGAGTGCCTCAGCGGTTTGAGCCCCCTCATGCAGGCTGAGTACCCGGCGCAGTTCTCGCGGGAAATGGGTTGTACCGCGCAGGAACTGCAGTCATGGCTGCCCGGCGCAAGCCGGGGCGTACCCGTGGCTTGGCCAGCTGACAACGCTGCGTCGGTGGCCCTGGAGGAGGGGCTCCACCGGCTGGAGCTGCGGTGGCAGGCGCTGCCGCCGCGCCGCATTGCCCTGATCACGCTGCCGCGCCTGCTGGTGCGCTTTGACTTCGGCCAAACCAGCCCAGCTGTGCGTCACCACTACATGCGCCACTTCGACCTTTACACCCAGCGTGGCGGCGGCTGAACGCAAAGGCTGCTTTCTACGCGCTGCTGATGGCCCTGACCTCGTCGACGGTGGTCAGGCCTTGCAACACCTTCTCGATGCCGTCTTGGCGCAGGCTCAGCATGCCCTGATCCATGGCGCAGGCCTGCAAGGCCGGCCCCACCTGTTGGGATTGAATCAAGCCCCGAAGCTCGGGTGTCACGATCAGCAATTCGTGCACGCCCAGCCGACCGCGCAGACCGGTTCCCTGGCAGTGGCTGCAGCCGGCGGCGTGCCAGCTCAACAAGGTCCCCTCAAGGCCCAAGCGCTGTTTCCAGTCGGCCAGCACCCGATCGACCAAGGCTGGCCTATGCTGAGGTCCTGATCCAAGGTGATCATGCAAGCGCTGCTCCAACTCTGCTGCAGTGGCTGAGGTGCTGCGGCGGCAGCGTTGACATAGCCGTCCCACCAGCCGCTGACCCAGAACGGCCAAGAGCGAGTCGGCGAAGTGGAAGGGATCTATGCCCCAGTCCAACAAACGGGTCACCGTTTCGGCCGCGCTGTTGGTGTGGATGGTGGATAAGACCAGATGCCCTGTCAGGGCAGCTTCCAGGGCAGTTCGCGCAGTTTCTCGGTCGCGTACTTCACCGACCATGATCACGTCGGGATCGGCACGCAAAAACGACCGCAGTGCCTTTTCAAAGGTCCAATCGATTCGTGGGTTGATCTGCACTTGACGCAAGCCCGGCTGTGAAATCTCGACCGGGTCCTCGGCCGTCCAGATTTTTCGCTCGGGTGTGTTCAGGTGGGCCAGCGCGGCATGCAGCGTGGTGGACTTGCCGCTGCCCGTGGGCCCCGCGCACAGGATGAGGCCATGAGGTCGTTGCACGACGGCCTTGAGCCGGGCCAGGTTCTGAGGGTGCAATCCCAGCTGTTCCAGGCTCATGGCTTGTGTGGCGCTCAGAAGGCGCAACACCACATCTTCCAAGCCCTGTACCGTGGGAATGCTTACCATGCGCAAGTCCATTGGATGGGCCGGCGAGTAGCGTGCAAAGGGGATCTTGCCGTCCTGCGGTTTACGGCGCTCAGCGATATCCAGGCCTGCCATGATCTTTAGGCGTGCCACCAGTGCGGCGCGCAGGGAGTGCGGCAACTCCCGATAGGGCTGCAGCCGCCCATCCAGGCGGAACCGCACTTGAACCTCCTGTCGGCCGGCTGGCACCTCTATGTGAATGTCCGAGGCCCCTTGCGCCCGTGCATCGATGATCATCTGGTTGATCAGCTGCGCCAGTCCGTTGTCTCCTTCATGAGCCGGTATTTGATCGGGGTCTGTGGTGCCGCCGGCGGTTTGGGCCTCCGCCTGGGCCAGCCAGCGTTCAGCTGCGCCAGCCGTGGCGGTTCCATGCGCTTGCAGACCGGGCGCATCTTGGCCCTCAATGATGGCCTGCAGGCGCTGTCGAATCTGCTGTGCATCGGCCACCGTCGCCCGTACCCGCGACTCGCTGGCCCAGGCCAGTTCATCCAAGTCAGGCTGCCGCTTGGGGTCTGCCATGGCCACAATCAACTGGCCCTCCCAGCGCATCAGTGGCAGCACGTTTAGCCGCTGCAGCATGGCCACAGGGGTCAGCCGCCACGCCTGGGGTTCGATGGGGAATCGTAGGGCGTCCACGCGCGCATAGCCCAGTTGAAGGTTGAGCGCCAGATCCAACTGCTCGGAGCTGAGGCGCCCCTGTTCGAGCAGGCGCTCACCGAGGGCTTGTGAAGGGCCCAGTGCGGGCGTTTTCAGTGTGTCGGCCAGCTCGGTGGAACTGATCCAGCCCAGGCCCAGCAAGGTGGAGCCCAGGGGCTGTATGGACTTGTGGGCCTGCGCCGTAAGCGAGGTCACGAGCTCATGCGGGTGCTGGGCGGGGCGGTACGCCAAGGGCTGTGCATCGGCCTGCGGTGCTGCCGAGGGCATGGCGGCAAGCGCTGTAAGGGATTTGTCGGCCATGCGCCGATGCTCGCACGGCAGCGTCAGTTCCTATGCTGTGAACCCCCGCAAGGGTGGGCTGCGCCGACAGGCGATGGGACGTCGGCACCGTCATCGGTCGCGCCGTTGGCTTACTCGCGGCGAGAAAACTGAATCACGATCACCGGCGGAACGCGTCCGTCAATATCGCGCGGCAGCATCTCGGCCTTCTCGACGGCGCGTATGACGGCTGCGTCCCACTCGGGCGAATCGCTCTTGCGCAGCAGGCGCTGACCCACAATGGCACCGCTGGGCGCCAAACGCACCTCCAATTCGGCCACAGGGTTGCCCGGCAGGCTGTCCGGGTACACGATCAGGGGCTTGATGCGCGCCTTGATGCGTCCGGCATATCCGGCCGATGGGCCACTGCTCTGCGCAGTCGATCCCGTTGCCTCGGCACCGCCGCTGGCGCCGGCCATGCCCTTGATGCGCGCCAGGTTCTCCTGCCGCTGGGCTTCGGCGCGTTCCTCGGCGGCCTTCTCAGCCTTCAGGCGCTCGCGTTCCTTTTGCTTTTCGCGTTCCTGTTGGCGCTCCTTTTGGCGTTGTTTTTCCATCTGCCGTTCCCGCTCGCGCTCACGCTCTTTTTCCTTCTCGCGTTCGCGTTCCTTGGCTTCGCTGGCCTTTTTCATGGCGATGTCGGCCTGCATGTCAGGCTCCTTGGGCGCCGGTGTGGGTGGCGGCGGGCTGGGGCGTTCGGGTTCAGCCGCCGGCTCCGCAGGCGGCGGCGCCTGTTCAGCCGGGGCGGCCTCCTGAGCCGTGACTGACCACAACTCGGCCATCACCGGCGCGGGTTCACTCCTGCGCCAGTTCACCGCCAAGGACAAGGCCACCACCAAGCCACCGTGCACCAGCAGCGCCATCAAGGCACCGCTGCGCAGGCCCGCAAGGGAGCGGGGGCGGAACGGATCGGCCGGATGTTGGGCCGTCATCCCTCAAGACCCCTGTTGGACCGATAGGCCCAGGCGCGACACGCCCGCCTTCTGAAGTGCGTCCATGGCCTTGACTACGTCCTGGTACTGAACCTCACGGTCGGCGGAAATCACCACCGGCACCTGTGCATCGCCGGCCTGCAGGCGTTGAACCTGGGCAGCCAGGTCACCCAGCGTGGAGACGCGCCCCTCTTCACCTTCGCTGCGCACCTTGTAGCGGCCCTGCTTGTCCACCACCACTTCCACCACCTTGGGCGGGCGCTGCTGTGATTGCCCGACCCGCGGCAGGTCCACCAGGCCGGTGGTGATCAGGGGCGCGCTCACCATGAAGATGATCAGCAGCACCAACATCACGTCGATGAAGGGCACCATGTTGATCTCGGCCATGCCGCGGCGTCGCCCGCGTCCGGTACGGCCCTGCACGGATGTCATCAGTGCGCTCCGGCGCCTGCGCCGCTCAGCGGTTGTCCGGCGGCGCGCTGCAAGATGTTGGAAAACTCTTCGATGAAGGTTTCCAACTGAATGGCCACCCGGTCGATGTCGCGGGAAAATCGGTTGTAGGCGATCACGGCTGGAATCGCAGCAAACAGGCCGATCGCCGTGGCCACCAAGGCTTCAGCAATGCCCGGGGCCACAGTGGCTAAGGTGACCTGTTGCAGATTGGACAAGCCGACGAAGGCATGCATGATGCCCCACACCGTACCGAACAAGCCCACATACGGACTTACCGAAGCCACCGATCCCAAGAAGCTCAGGTGGCTTTCGATGGTGTCGAGTTCCCGTTGGTAACTCGCCCGCATGGCCCGGCGGGCGCCGTCGAGCTGTGCCCCCACATCCAAGTGCCGCTCGCGCAGCTTCATGAACTCGCGCATGCCGCTAGCGAAGATACGGCCCATCGGCGCCGCAGGGGGCTGGGTACCAGCCGCCTGGTACAGGTCCTGCAAGGAGCGACCCGACCAGAACTCGCGCTCGAACCCTTCGTTGAGGCCGCGCACGCGCCGCAGGCCAATCATCTTGCCGAAGATGACGGTCCAGCTGGTCAGCGAAACTATGAGCAGGCCGGCCATCACCAGTTGCACCACGAGACTGGCTTGGGTAACCAGGGTCAGCATCGAAAGGTCTTGGTTCATGCGGAAGTCCAGGGCTGGCGCAACAAGGCGCGGTCAACGGTGGCCATGCGGGCGATGGCCTCCTTCAGATCATGCAGGGAAGACGCAAAGGACAGTCGAACATGGTTGTGGGCCAGTGCCGGGCCGAAGTCGCGCCCGGGAGTCAGGGTGACCTGGGCCAGGTGCATCAGCTGCAGGCAAAGCGCACTGCTGTCCGGCGCGATGCTGCCAGTGTCCATCCAGGCGTAGAAGGCTCCGTCGGGCTCCACCGGCACCGGCCATCCGATCTCTCGCAGCGACGGTACGATGAAGTCGCGCCGACGCTGAAACTCTCCGCGGCGCTGTTCGTATTCGCGCAGCGAGTCGGGTTCGAAGCAGGCCAGCGCTGCGCGCTGCGCAATCGTGCTGGCGCAGATGTAAAGGTGCTGGGCTAGGCGCTCCATCGCAGGCACCGCCTCAGGCGGTACCACTAGCCAACCCAGTCGCCAGCCTGTCAGGCCGAAGTACTTGCTGAAGCTATTGACCGAGATCACGTCTTCACCCAGGGCCAGCGCCGTCTGTCCGTAGCGCGGGTCATAGCTCAGGCCCAAGTAAATCTCGTCGACCACAGTCCAGCCGCCCATTGAGCGGCCCGTTTCCACCATGTTCATCAACTCGACTGGGTCGATCGAGGTGCCAGTGGGGTTGGAGGGCGAGGCCAGCAGGGTGCCTCGAACCGAAGGCCCCCAGTGATCCCGCAGCTGCTGCGCGGTGAGCGCGTAGCGTTGGGCGGCCGATGTCCTCACCAGCTTGGTCTGCCCACCGGCCACGGTCACAAAGTGACGGTTACAGGGGTAACTCGGGTCAGGGCAGATCACCTCATCACCGGGCTCCACCAGCGCCAGCATGGCCAGCTGCAGGGCCGCTGAGGCTCCGGCGGTGATGATGACCCGTCGGGGGTCTACATCCACCTTGAAACGTTGGGCGTACCAGCGTGAAATCGCTTGGCGTAGGGCCGGCAAGCCCGTGGCGGCGGTGTAGGCCGTTTGGCCCTGCTCAATGGCCGCCTTGGCCGCTGCTTGCACACGCTCGCAGGCAGTGCGGTCGGGCTCGCCAATATTGAGAAACAGCATGCGGCGGCCGCCTTGAGCAGGGTCGCACATGGGTGAGCTCAACAAGGCTGAGGCGCGCTTGGCCACTTCCATGACGTGGAAGGGCTCGATGCGGTCGACTCGAGAGGCCAGTCGCATCCGGCGCGTCCTCAGGTTCGCTTGGCTTTGCCAGCCAGCACCTCTTGTGACCGCAGCTCGGCCGCTGTTTTGTCCAGCACGCCGTTCACATACTTGTGGCCATCGGTTCCACCGAATGTCTTGGTGAGCTCCACTGCCTCGTTGATTACGACCCGGTAGGGAATTTCAAGGCAGTGCCGCAGCTCATACGCGCCAATCATCAGCGCGGCGTGCTCCACCGGCGACAGGTCCGCGGTGGGCCGATCCACATGTCGACCGAGGTCGATATCCAGTTCGTTGGCTTGGCCTATGCAGCCATGCAGCAACGCTTCGAAGTGGACCCGGTCGCACCCGGCGTGCACCTCTTGCTCTTCCACATGAACCTGAATCAAGGTGGGATCGTCGTTTGAGATGAGCCACTGGTACAGACCGGTGAGGGCAGCCTGACGGGCGCGCCGGCGAGCCGAAGTGGTCACGCTTGAACGCCGAGCAGCCTTGCTGGTGTTCATGCGTTGACGCCCGGTTCTTCAAGGCCTGGAAGATCGTGTTCGTGAGCTTGGGCCAGGGTTTGCAGCAGCCGAGCCATCTCCACTGCCACCACGGCTGCATCCCGCCCCTTTTCCGCTTGCCGAGCGTGGGCCTGGATCTCGTTGTCCACGGTGAGGATGGCATTGGCGATGGGAATGTGGTGGTCCAGCCCGACGCGGGTGACGCCAGCACCACTTTCGCTGGCCACCAATTCAAAGTGGTGGGTTTCGCCGCGGATGATGCAGCCCAGGGCCACAAGCGCGTCAAAGCGTGCACTTTCAGCCAGGCTCTGCAGGGCCAGCGGTACCTCCAGCGCGCCTGGGACGGTGACGGTGATGATGTCCTGGGCAGATGCGCCCATCTCGTCCAAGGCCGCGCGGCAGGCCGCTTCCAATGCCCGTGTCACGGATTCGTTGAAACGCGCGCGCACGATGCCAATGCGCAGGCCGCATGCGTCCAGTTTGGCAGTGTCGGCGTTGCTGCCACCTTGCATCACAGGCTCCGATGGTTGGCAGCGTCCCGTTCACGGTCGGTACAAGGCATAAAGCCAGTGACTTCCAAACCATAACCGGTCATGCTAGGCATGCGGCGTGGGTTAGACATCAGCCGCATGCGTTGCACCCCCAGGGCTCGAAGAATCTGTGCACCTACGCCGTAGGTGCGCAAGTCCATCGCCGATCCGGCCGTAGCCGGGATCGCTCTGGTGGATTCGCCTTGCAAGGCCCGACCCACCAAAGCCACAGCGTCTTCGCTGGCATTGAGCAGTACCGCGACCCCACGGCCCTGCTGCTGCAAGGCGGCCAAGGCAGCTGGCAAAGGCCAAGAGTGTCGAGTCGGGCCGGCATCAAGCAGGTCCAGCACGCTCAGGGGTTCGTGCACACGCACCCACACTTCGTCCTGCGCAGACCATTGTCCGCAGGCCAAGGCCAGGTGAGTGCCGCCCGTGCGGTCGCGAAACACTGAGCAGTTGAACGGACCCTGCGCGGTCTGTAATGCCCGATGGCCCACGCGCTGAATCAGCGACTCGTTATGGCTGCGGTGTTGAATCAGATCGGCGATGGTGCCGATCTTCAGCCCATGCTCTTGAGCGAAGACTTCCAGGTCTGGCAGCCGGGCCATGGTGCCATCGTCGTTCATGATTTCACAGATTACCGATGCCGGGCTCAGGCCTGCCATGGAGGCCAGGTCACAGCCGGCTTCGGTGTGGCCGGCGCGCATGAGCACGCCGCCGTCCTGCGCTTGCAAGGGAAACACATGGCCGGGCTGTACCAAATCGCCCGCTTGGGCGTTGGGTGCCACGGCTGCTTCAATGGTTCGGGCGCGGTCAGCCGCAGAGATACCGGTGCTTACGCCGGTGGCTGCTTCTATCGACACGGTGAAGGCGGTGCTGTGCTTGGTGCCATTGCGTGCGGCCATGGGCGGCAGTTGCAGCCGTTCACAGCGCTCACGTGTAAGGGTCAGGCAAATCAGCCCACGGCCGTGCTTGGCCATGAAGTTGATGGCTTGCGAGGTCACATGGTCGGCTGCCAGAACCAGGTCGCCTTCGTTCTCGCGATCCTCTTCGTCGACCAGGATGACCATACGGCCCGCGGCCAGTTCGGCCACCAGCTCGGGTATCGGGGAAATCGGCATAAGGCGCAGATTGTAGGACCCCGCCCCGCAGCGGGCTTGGGCTCAGCCGGGGTAAGCCGGCACCGATCCCACGCCAGCCCTGCCCCCGTCCAGCAAAGGGGCCTGCCACGCTTGGCGCCAAGCGCCCTGTCCCTGCGGCGTCAAGGCGCGCACGCGCAGGTCGGGGCCCAAACGGGCGCAGTCGACAAACTCCAAATCGACCCTGAGCTCCAGCGATTCCAACGGCGTTGCAAACACTTCAGCCAACCTGCGGCCGGAGCCCAGGAGGCTGGGGGCTATGTACAGCAACAACTCATCCACCAGTCCCGCGCGCAACAAGGACCCGTTGAGCTTCTCGCCTGCTTCGACATGAAGTTCATTGATGCCTCGAAGTCCCAGGTCTTTCATCACCGATTCAAGGTCGTTTTTGGCAGGCCCCGAAGCGGCTGCATCCGCAGAAGGGGCCACGGCGCACACCTGCACGCCGGGCAGGGCTTGCAGCGATTGAAGCCGCTGCGCGTCGGGGCTCACGCTGTATACGAGGCACTGGCCGGGGGCCTGTAGCACCCTTGCGCTGATGGGGACCTCCAAGCGCGAGTCCACCACCACGCGCAAGGGTTGGTGGGCCACCGGCACGGCGCGCACATCCAGACGGGGATCATCGTCGCGCACGGTGCCAATGCCCGTGAGAATCGCACCTGCACGGGCTCTCCAGCGATGGCCATCGTCGCGGGCCGCAGCGGAGGTGATCCATTGGCTGCGTCCGTTGTGCAAAGCGGTGGTGCCGTCC
Organism: Betaproteobacteria bacterium; assembly: GCA_016868355.1. Taxonomy (GTDB): domain Bacteria; phylum Pseudomonadota; class Gammaproteobacteria; order Burkholderiales; family Burkholderiaceae_C; genus RFTU01. The sequence goes on from VGHB01000006.1 coordinate 111,863, forward strand.
AGGGAAGTGGCGACCTTCATCCGCACCCATGGGCGTCCCCGCTCCATGCGCGACATGAAGCCGATATTTTGAGCCCGTGCCTGTGCCATCCAGTCGCCGCGGTCCAGGTGCACCGCTACACCCGCTGCTTGAAGCTCTTGCACGCCACGGCCGCGGACCAAGGGGTTAGGGTCTAGGCAGGCAACCTCAACCCGTGCAACCCCCGCCTGCACCAGGGCGCTGCTGCACGGTGGTGTTCGGCCGTGGTGGTTGCAGGGTTCCAGGCTCACCCACACCATGGCGCCCCGCAGGTCCAGCCCTTGCTCGCGGGCCTGCTGCAGCGCATGGGCTTCAGCGTGCAGGCCCCCAGCGGCATGGGTGTACCCACCCACCTCCTGGCCCTGCACGGTGCGAATGACGCATCCCACGCGCGGGTTGGGCTCGCTCAGCCCGATGGCGCGTTTGGCCAGTTCTAGACAGCGCTGCTGCTCGGGGCTCATCGAGACTGATTTTACGGCCTGGGCCTTGGCAATCACGAAGGCCTTGTGGGCTGCAGCCTCGGGCTGAGGTGCCAGAAGCTGCGCAGCGTGAGCACCTGCTGCACACCCCAAGGATCGGACCAGCGCGCGCAAACCTTGAAGTGCTTACCCCCGACGGGGTCGCCCATCGATGGGCTTGCTGACTGCACCCACAAGCTTAGCGTGCTGCCGTCAGACAAGGTGTGCACTGAAGTCTGATTTACATCCACGCTGCCTGCACCAGATGGCCCAGACTCGACCATGCTTATAAGGTGCTGCAGCGCTTCCCAGCGCTGCCTCTGAGCCCGCTCTTGCAGCAGGGCCATGGAGGTGGCTTGCACACCGGTACTGGCGCCCAGGGCCGTTAGCAGCGAGGCAACCAGCACTCCCAAGAGGGCATGCCCGGATTTATGGCTGCGCTTCATCGGCCGTCTTGCCATGAGCCCACCACGGCGCGCCAAATGGAATGGCGGTCGGTTTCAAGGCGGACGGATTCCTGCCACGCAGGCCCCGTGTCCAAGCCCAGTTGCACCTGTGCCTTGACCCGTACGCCCAGCGAGCGGTTCGACCCGCTGAAGGTGATCTCCAACGCGCCCTGGGCTTGATTGGGCCAGGCAGACCCGCTGGGCGTGGCTGCTGCCCCAGTGCAGTCGCATCGCCACGGCTCCATCGGTGCATCTGGGCCTAAATCGGCCAGGCAGCGCAGCGTGCGCCCGTCAACGGCCATGCGTGCGGCAAAGGTGTCGGTGCGCGTGCCACTTGACTGCGGCATGCCCAGCGCTCGGCACTGTTGGTCGATGGGGCGGGGGTCTTCCAGCCGCGCCAGCGTCCACATCAAGCCGGCTTGCCCCAAGGCTTGGGCCTGGGCATGGGCCCAAAGCAACCAACTCAGGCGTTCACGATCCACCGCCCAGCGCTGCACCAGGGCGAGGCTGAGGGCAGTGCCCTGAATCAGAACCCCACATAAGAGCAAGGCAAGCCAGCCCCGTTTACCGCGAGGCGCACGCTTGAGGCCTTGAGGCGGCAACCACTTGACCTGATGCGTTGGGGAAGCGGCCCTCATTCGGCACCCGCCGCAGGGCTGGCCAGCGTTTCGCAGGGCAGCGGCCCCAGGTTGCGGGGCCGCACCTGCAGCCTTGGCGCAGCAAGACCCAAACCCACGGGCTGCAGTTGCACATTAACCCGCAGCAGACAGCCCTCCGCGGTGCTAGACACCGACCACGACAACAGGCCTGAGCTGGGTGCGTCGTGCAAGGCTTGAAACCCACCGGCGCTTTGCCAGCGGTGCATCAGCGTTCCCGACTGCAGGCGAAATCCAGCCGGGCGTGTGGAGTCTGACGCCGCACAGGCATCGCACAGATAGCTCACCGTAGGGTTGGATTGGCCGTCGACAACGAGCTGGTCGTAGGCCGGCCCAGCAGTGGGTTGTAGCCGATGTCCCGCAATGCGCAACTCCGATCGCAGCACTTGGGCCAGTACCCCAAGGTCCTGCAGTTGCAGCTGTCGCTGATGCAGCTCAAGGGCCACACGGGCTTGGTGGGTGAACAGGCTCAGGGCCACGGCTGTCACCATCAGTCCCAAGCTGTTGGCCAGCATCCATTCCAACAAGCCTGCGCCGCGCTGCCGGGCTGGCGCTGCCCATTGCCGGTGCCCAAAGGCCTGGCCGAGGGTGTGCGGCTTCATCGGCTGCTCCAGCACCGTCGCTGCGTGTCGGGCTCCAGAGGCTGGCCTTCACCTGCGGCCATCTCCAGCGTAACACCTGATTGCACAACCAAAGCCAAGCGCGCGCAGGCCCGGTCGCTGAGTTGCGGTGACTCGCCGTGTGGTGCGGCCACCAGGGTGTAGCCGCTGCGGTCAGCCTGCTGCACGAAGAGTTCGTAATGCGCAGCGCTTGAACGTGGGGTGTGGACCAGGTGTGCAATGTGTTCAGCGTAGCGGCCGTGAACCCAGCGATAGCGTTCTTGCGCGAATTGCAGACTGGCCAAAGCCGCTTGGGCATCAACGCGCCGGCCCTTGTGCAGTTGATCGCGCCAGGCGGGGTAGGCGGTGGTTGCCAATACGGCTGCCACCGCTAAGCCGAGGCCCAGCTCCAGCAGCGTCAGCCCTCGCTCATAAGAACGCCTCAGCATGCTGGCCACCCAGCTGACGGCCCGTCAGGCGAGCACCGACGCAGCCGGCCGGTCAGGTTGACGATGTGGTGCACTGTGGGGCCTTTAGACAGGTGCAGGCGCAAGGTGCCAGCTGGCGACACGGTTCGCGTGCCGGGATTCCACACCTGGCTGGCGATGTTGGCGGTGGCCGAGACGTCTGGCGGAAGGGCGGCGGTGCGAGCCAGCAGCTGTGCGCCGGCACGGCAGACGGTGTGGCCACTGCAGCCGGCGCAATCGCCACGCTGGCCGGTGTGCGCGACCAAGCAGCTTCCGAGTGGGCCTGTGCTCAGATCCAGCCGCACAGGATGCTGAAGTTCGAAAGACCACTGCCGCGCCGACATCATCACCCGCGCCCAGTCGGCTGATGCTGCTTGCAGCCTTCGCATGCCCAGCCACTGGGCCAATTGAGCCCATGCGGCTGCTGACAGCGCGGCAGCCAGGGCCAGCGCCAACAACAGTTCCAGTAGGCTCCAGCCCCTGCTGCGGCAGCGGCGGCCTGGGCAATCGGCCACGAGGTGTGGGGCTGTGGGGCTGTGCATGGGCCCACTCTAGGCCGGTAGCCGCAGCCGCACATCGCCCGCTTTCAGGCCTCCTGACGGGTGATTGCTGAACAGACCACAAACGGGCTTAGATGTCTCGAATCAGCTTGCGGAATTCGTCGACATCTTCGAAGCTGCGGTACACCGATGCGAAGCGCACATACGCTATCTTGTCGATACGCTTGAGCTCGCGCATCACCAGCTCTCCGAGCCGCGAAGAGGCCACTTCACGCTGCGCACTGGCCAGCAATTGCTCCTGGACGCGTTCCATCGCGTCATCGATTTGCTCCACACTCACCGGCCGCTTGCGCAAGGCCAGTTGCATCGAGGCTCGCAGCTTGTTGGGGATGAACTCCACCCGTGCGCCGTCCTTTTTCACCACCACAGGCATGGCAATTTCAGCGCGCTCGTAGGTCGTGAAGCGGCGATCGCAATTCGAGCACTTGCGCCTGCGGCGTACCGCATCACCCTCCTCGGAATTTCGGGTCTCAACGACCTGCGTGTCACCGTATGTACAAAAGGGGCAGCGCACGCTTCAGAGCTTCAGCGGTAGACCGGTAATTCGCGCGTCAGGGCCGAGACCTTGGCGCGAACCGCTTGGATATTGGCCTCGTCATGCGGTCGGTCGAGCACATCGGCAATCAAGTGTGCCGTCATTCGCGCTTGCTCCTGTTTGAAGCCACGCGTGGTCATGGCGGGGGTGCCCAGGCGAATGCCGCTGGTGACCATGGGCTTTTGCGGATCTTTGGGAATGCCGTTCTTGTTGCAGGTCATGTGGGCCCTGCCCAGAATGGCTTCGGCGTCCTTGCCGGTGAGGTTCTTGGGACGAAGGTCCACCAACATCACATGGCTTTGCGTGCCGCCGCTGACGATGCGCAGGCCGCGCTCGATCAGGGTCTGGGCCAGCACTTGGGCATTGGCCACCACCTGTTGCTGATACTGGCGGAAGGCCGGCTGCAGCGCCTCGTGGAAGGCCACCGCCTTGCCCGCGATCACATGCATCAGCGGACCGCCCTGGATCCCGGGAAAAATTGCGCTGTTTATCTTCTTGGTGATGTCTTCGTCGTTGGCCAGGATGATGCCCCCACGGGGGCCGCGCAGACTCTTGTGGGTGGTGCTGGTTACCACATGGGCGTGGGGCACCGGGTTGGGGTACACCCCCGCGGCGATCAAGCCGGAGTAGTGCGCCATGTCGACCATGAAGTAGGCGCCGATGGCTTTGGCAACGCGGGCAAAACGTTCGAAATCAATATGCAGGGAATAGGCTGAGGCGCCCGCGATGATCAGCTTGGGTTTGTGCTCATGTGCCAAGCGTTCCATCGCCTCGTAGTCGATAGCTTCCTGCGCGTCCAGGCCGTAGCTCACCACCTTGAACCACTTGCCGCTTATGTTCAGCGGCATGCCGTGGGTCAAGTGACCACCTTCGGCCAGGCTCATGCCCATGATGGTGTCGCCGGGCTGCAGCAGGGCGAAGAATACGGCCTGGTTAGCCTGCGACCCCGAGTTGGCCTGCACATTGGCGAAGTTCGCGCCGTACAACTGCTTGAGGCGGTCGATGGCCAGTTGCTCCACCACATCCACATGCTCACAGCCACCGTAATAGCGGCGGCCGGGGTAGCCCTCGGCGTACTTGTTTGTCAGCTGCGAACCTTGCGCCTGCATCACCGCCGGCGAGGCGTAGTTCTCGCTGGCAATCAGCTCGATATGTTCTTCCTGGCGCCGGTTTTCGGCTTGCACCACGGACCACAGATCAGGGTCAACCAGGGCCAGGGTAGAGGTGTTGCGATCAAACATGGGGACGATTCTCGTCTGGGTGAAGGGGGCCGTGTGGGTGCCTCATGAGGCCATATGCTGCCCAGGCGCACGGCTGATTGCCACTGCATATTGCCGGCACCCGCGCTCCACGGTGTTATCACCTCGGCGTAGCCCTGAATTGGACCCGCTTATCGCCATTCGCGCGGTGCCGTAGTTTAGCCGGCTGCTGTTGCGCCGCCGCAGATGGCCTTAGTGCTCGCTCTTGAGCAGGGCCAACTTCGCAACGGCGGCTGTAGCGGTTGCTGCAGCGGCAGACGAAACCGTCGGGTGGCTGATGTTATGGGGCACGGCTTTGCCCTGGGCCACTTGCTGTAGGGCGCGGTGCTCAGCCAGCACTTTTTGGGTGTAGCCATTGTCATCACCCTCGGGGTGGGACACGCCCACGTAGCAGCGCAAGCCTCCCTCTAGCCCGCCGTTGCGCGCCACGCAGTCGCGCAGCACCTGTACGCCTACGCGCAGGTTACTCACCGGGTCAAAAGCAGCATTGGCCCCGCCGAAGGCTTGGTACTTGTCGTCGTGGATGCGCTTCATCACCTGCATCAGACCCTGGGCACCCATTGAGCTTTGGGCAAAGGGGTTGAAGGAAGACTCCACGGCCACCACTGCCAGGATCAGGGTGGGTTCGAGTTTGCTGCGGCCACCCAAGGCCCAAGATTCGTGAACGAGGCGCGAGACGGGCTCCATCGCTACCCGGTAGCGCCGCGACAACCAGGCGGCCACGGCCGCCTGCTCCCGGTTGAGCCGCTCGGGCTCTAACACTGTGGCACGCTTGCTGGCCTGGGGTTCTGCAAGGGCGCTGAGCAGGCTACCGTCTTGTTCAGCACGCTGTTCCAGGCGCTCCTGTAACCAACCCAGGGCGAAAGACTCCACACGGTTGCGCACGTCCTCAGTGCCACCCATGAAGATCACACCGGCCACCACGGTCAGACCCAGCAGCGCCAGGGTGTTGTGGCTAACTTCCAAGAGGCCGTGGCCCACATCGCGCGCGAAAATGCAGACGCCGTCGCGCAGCATCATCAGGCGCGAGGCCATGCGCCCCAAGGCGCTTTTGGGGATGTTCATGTTGACTCCCAACCTAGTACTAACCCTTAAGTCTAGCACGCCAGCCGCGCTGGCCCGGGGCGGGTAACCTCTGGCCATGCACTACCGCGACCTGCGCGATTTCATCGCCCAACTCGAATCCCAAGGGGAACTGCGCCGCATTTCCGCCCCGGTGGACCCCCACCTGGAAATGACCGCCTTGAGTGACCGCAGCCTCCAAGCGGGGGGGCCTGCCTTGCTGTTCGAGCGGCCGCAGGGTCCTGGGCGTAATTGGACGATCCCAGCCCTGACCAACCTTTTTGGCACCACGCGAAGGGTGGCGCTGGGCATGGGGGCCAACAATCTGGGCGAATTGCGTGATGTGGGCCGGCTGTTGGCGGCGCTCAAAGAGCCTGACCCACCGCGCGCGCTCAAGGATCTGGGCCGTCTGCTGCAAATGGCCAAGGCTGTTTGGGACATGAAGCCCTCCTTGGTGCGCGACGCCCCCTGCCAAGAAGTGGTGCTGCAGGGGAAGGACATCGATGTCGCCGACCTGCCTGTGCAGTTGTGCTGGCCCGGCGACGTGGCCCCGCTCATCACCTGGGGTCTGGTGATCACCCGAGGCCCACAGTCCGTAGCCACACCCCGGCTGCGTCAGAACCTGGGCATCTACCGCCAGCAGGTGATTGGGCGGCGTGAGCTGATCATGCGCTGGCTGGCTCACCGCGGCGGCGCGCTGGACTTCCGAGACTTCGCACGGGCCAGCCCTGGTCAGCCCTTTCCGATGGCTGTGGCCCTGGGGGCCGACCCGGCCACCATATTGGGCGCGGTCACACCAGTGCCCGACACGCTCAGCGAGTACCAGTTCGCGGGCCTGCTGCGGGGCAGCCGCACCTTGGTGGTGGACACCAAGGTGGGGGAGGGCGTGCTCAAGCTTCAGGTGCCGGCGTCGGCCGAGATCGTGCTGGAGGGCCACATTCCCACTGCACCTGCGGGCTACACCGGTACCAGCGATCGCGGTGTGCCGTTGAAGTCGGTCGGGGGCTATCTGCATGCCCTGGAGGGGCCCTACGGCGACCATACCGGCTACTACAACGAGCAGGACTGGTTCCCGGTGTTTCGACTCGAGCGCCTCACCCGCCGACGCGATGCCATCTACCACTCCACTTACACCGGCAAGCCACCCGATGAGCCCGCAGTGCTAGGCGAGGCGCTCAACGAGGTCTTCGTGCCCATCCTGCAGCGCCAGTTCCCCGAGATCGTCGACTTTTATCTACCGCCCGAGGGCTGTAGCTACCGCCTGGCCGTCATCAGCATCCGCAAGTCCTACCCGGGCCATGCCAAGCGGCTGATGTTTGGACTTTGGAGCTTCTTGCGCCAATTCATGTACACGAAGTTCATCATCGTGGTCGACGAGGACGTGGACATTCGCAACTGGAAGGAAGTGGTTTGGGCCCTGACCACGCGCATGGACCCGGTGCGCGACACCACCCTGGTGGACCACACCCCCATCGACTACCTCGATTTCGCATCCCCTATCAGTGGCCTGGGCGGCAAGATGGGGCTGGACGCCACCAACAAGTGGCCCGGGGAAACCACCCGCGAGTGGGGCCGTACCATCCACATGCAGCCCGAGGTCACCGCGCGGGTGGACCGCTTGTGGGCGGACCTGGGCTTGGGTCAAGGCGCTTCAACATGAAACAACTCATCATTCTGGGCGGCGGCTGCTTCTGGTGCACCGAAGCCGTGTTCGAGCAGGTACAAGGCGTGCAGGCTGTGGAGTCGGGCTACTGCAACGGCCACTTCCCCGATCCCAGCTACGAGCAGGTGTGCACTGGGCAAACCGGTCATGTGGAAGTGGTGCAGGTGACCTTCGATGACGAGCTGATTCCATTGCGGGACATCCTGGCCATCTTCTTTGCCACCCACGACCCCACCACGCCGAATCGACAAGGGCACGATGTGGGCCCGCAGTACCGCTCGGGTATCTACCTCAGCGAGCCTTCGCAGGAAGCCACAGCCCGAGCCGTCTTACAAGAGGCGCAACAGGCTCATAGTGGCCGTGTGGTCACCGAGCTGATGCCGGTGAGCGACTACAGCCGTGCCGAGGAGTACCACCAGCGTTACTACGCGCGACACCCGCACCAGGGCTACTGCGCCGCCGTCATTGCGCCCAAGGTGGACAAGTTCCGGCGGGTGTTCGCCGCGCGGCTCAAGCCGGCGTAAGCGCTGGCGCCAGGCCGAAGACGGCCCAGTAGCAGGAGGGTTAGGGTCGGCATCAGGGCGCCAGGCGCTCGCGCAGCCAGGTGCCCTCGGCCGTCACGCGATAACGCAGCCGGTCGTGCAGACGGCTCTGTCGACCTTGCCAAAACTCCCATTGGTCTGGGACCAGCCGGAACCCACCCCAATGCGGCGGCCGCGGCGGATTCAGCAGGAATTGAGCGCTGTAGCGTGCGGCGTTGGCCACCAACACGCCGCGCCCGCCGATCACCTGGCTCTGCGGAGAAGCCCAAGCCCCAATGCGCGAATCTAGTGGGCGGCTGGCGAAGTAGGCATCAGACTCGGCGTCACTGACTTTAGAGACGCGGCCTTCGATGCGCACCACCCGCTCGAGTTCCACCCAATGGAACTGCAGCGCTGCGCAGGGGTTGCGGGTTAGTTCTTTGCCCTTGCGGCTGTCGTAGTTGGTGTACCAGACGATGCCGCGCTCGTCACAGCCCTTGATGAGTACCACCCGTGTGGAAGGGCGGCCCTCGTCCCCTACGGTGGCCAAGGTCATCGCATTGGGTTCGGGCAACTCGGCCTTCAAAGCCTCTTGCAACCACCGTTCAAACTGCCCCAGGGGACTCGGGTCGGAGGCGGCCTCATCGAGCGCCGCTCGTTCATACGACTTACGCAGGTCTTGAAGGTTCATGAACAGCAGGATACGGCAAGTGCCGGCGCGGTGAGATGGAGCGACGCGCTGCGCATCGGGCCTGGGGTTTTTCCGGGGCTGCCCGGGCGGGTTGGGGTTCCTCATTAGGTAGACCTCCGCTTGTAAGCCGGACCAACGCAGACGATTCTTAAACCACGCAGGCCAGCACGTGACGAGCTGTTCCACGATGGAAGCACTTCAACCCACCCTGATCGTGCTCGGTGCCGGCCGTGGCAGCCGATTCCATGGCCTCGGCCATAAGCTCGAGCAACGCGTCGGCGCCGAGACCGTGTTTGCGCTCACCTTGGGGCATGCCCTGGCCACTGGTCTGCCACTCAAGGTGGTAACCACTGAGCCGCTGCTTCCTTTGGTGTTGCCGCTGGTGGCTCGACGCGACGTGTTGGTTCTGCCCGATCCACAAACCGACCCGCGCTTGGGTATGGGCTACTCGATCGCCAGCGGTGTTCGGGCCTCGCTCGATTCAGCCGGCTGGCTGCTGTTGCCGGCAGACATGCCCTTGATCGATGCCCCCACGATCCTGCGCGTGGCGCAGGAATTGCCACGGCACACCGTGGTCTATGCCCAGCACCGGGGGCAGCGCGGTCATCCGGTGGGCTTCTCCGCGGAGCTGGCTTCCGAGTTGATGCGGCTGACAGGGGACGAGGGCGCTCGGCGCTTGGTGGCGCGTTACCCGGGTCATGCGCTGGATGTCGACGATGCGGGCGTGATCCAGGACTTCGACACCGAGGCAGACTTCCGCCGCCTGGATAACCGGGCATTGGCTTCCGGCGCAGCCTGAGGGCAAGGCGTGGCGAAGATGTAACCAAGTTACATCATAATTTGGCTGATCGCTACATCATAAGGGCCCCAGCCTGGCCCACCGGTCCATGAGCGCTGCGCAAACGCCCCCGGCTGACGTCGAGTTGCATCCCACGGTGCGGGAGGTCACCCAGCGCATTGCGCAGCGCAGTGCGTACTCCAGGCAGGCTTATCTGGAACTGTGTGACCGCATGGCCAAGCGGCAGCGGGGGGCAGATCGCATGGGCTGTGCCAATGTGGCACACGCTTTTGCCGCTATGCCGGCGACCGACAAGCTTCGGGTGGTGGCACAGAAGGCGCCACACCTAGCGGTGGTCACCGCTTACAACGAAATGTTGTCGGCGCATCAACCTTATGAAGGCTACCCTCGATTGCTCCGGGAGGCGGCCCGCGCCTTGGGGGCCACCTTGCAGGTGGCCGGCGGTGTGCCGGCGATGTGCGACGGGGTCACCCAGGGTGAGCCCGGCATGGAGCTCAGTCTGTTTTCACGAGACACGATTGCGCGTGCCGCAGCGGTGGCCCTGAGCCACGATGTGTTTGACGGCATGCTGCTGCTGGGTGTGTGCGACAAGATCGTGCCAGGGCTGTTGATTGGAGCCTTGCACTTTGGTCATCTCCCGGCCGTCTTTGTGCCGGCAGGGCCCATGAGCTCCGGCCTGAGCAACCAAGACAAGGCCCGGGTGCGCGAGCAGGCTGCGCAGGGTCTGGTGGGCCGAGACGACTTGTTCAAGGCTGAATCGGCGGCCTACCATGGGCCTGGTACCTGCACCTTTTATGGCACGGCCAACAGCAACCAGATGCTGCTAGAAGCCATGGGCTTGCATGTGCCTGGTTCTGCCTTTGTTCATCCCCATGACGGCCTGCGCGCGGCCTTGACCGAGGCGGCTGTCGGCACGTTGTTGCAGGCGCGTGCCGGCCAACCCGGGCATGCCCCCATTGGGCGGTTGGTGGATGAGCGCAGCATCGTCAATGCCATGGTGGCCTTGATGGCCACCGGGGGGTCGACCAATCACCTCATCCACTGGGTGGCAGTGGCGCGCGCGGCGGGTATCCACATCAACTGGAGCGACTTTGACGAACTCTCCTCAGTGGTGCCGCTGTTGGCGCGGGTCTACCCAAACGGAGCGGCAGACGTGAACCAATTTCAGGGCGCCGGTGGACCGGCCTATGTGATTCGCGAACTGCTGCACGCGGGCTTGATGCACGGCGACGTGCTCACCGTGGCTCCCCAGGGCTTGAAGGCCTATACCCGGCTGCCGAGCTACCAAGACCAAGCGCTGGGGTGGCAGGAACTGCCTGCGGCGGCCGGTCAGCCCAGCCCCGCTCCTTCGGTCTTGCGGCCGGTCAATGATCCTCATGCCCCTACCGGAGGCTTGCGTTTGCTGCAAGGGCGCCTGGGCCGTGCGGTGATCAAGGTTTCAGCGGTGCCTGAAGACCGCCAGGTGGTGCAAGCGCCGGCGATCGTCTTTGACAGCCAGGAAGCGTTGCAGCAGGCCTTCAAGGCCGGAGCGCTGGAGCGGGACTTTGTGGCGGTTGTCCGCTTTCAAGGCCCCCGGGCCAACGGAATGCCCGAGTTGCACAAGTTGACACCCGTGTTGTCGGTGTTGCAGGGCAAAGGCCACCGCGTGGCCTTGGTGACCGACGGGCGTATGAGTGGCGCCTCGGGCAAGGTGCCAGCAGCCATCCATGTCTGTCCCGAGGCGGCTGATGGCGGACCCTTGGCCAAGGTGCGCTCGGGCGACCTGATTCGCCTCGATGCGGTACAGGGCACCTTAGAGGTGCTGCTCGATGAGGCCACGTGGCAGTCGCGCCAAGCCGAGCCTGTAATGCCTTCGTTGCACAAAGCAAATGGCCAGGGCATGGGCCGAGAACTGTTTGCAGGCCTGAGGCGCTTGGTCAGCTCCGCTGAAGAGGGCGCGGTCACCGGTTGGTAAGCGACATCTTTGGTCAAACGGTATCCGCCCGTACTTCCCTTTTTGGTCTTCATGCTGTGAACAACCCCAGTCCCTTGAACACCCTAGAACTGGCTTCCTACGGCCCGGTGATCCCCGTCATCGTCATCCACCAACTCTCGCACGCCGTGCCCATGGCTCGGGCCCTGGTGGCCGGCGGCATCCGGGTGTTGGAGGTGACCCTGCGCACACCGGTGGCCTTGTCTGCAATGCGGGCCATAGCCGCTGAAGTGCCCGAGGCCATTGTCGGAGCGGGTACGTTGCGCAGCGCGGCTGATGTACAGGCTGCACAGCGGGTGGGGTGTCGGTTCGGGGTCAGCCCCGGCTACACCGCCGATTTGGGCCGTGCCTGTCTCGACCACGGCTTGCCCTTGTTGCCGGGAGTGGCCACCGCCAGTGAGGTGATGACCGCATCTGACCAGGGCCTGCGGTTCTTGAAGTTCTTCCCGGCCACGGGGGCCGGCGGCGTGCCCCTGCTCAAGGCTTTGGCAGGTCCGTTTCCAGACATGGCCTTTTGCCCAACCGGGGGAATCACACCGGCAAATGCTGCTGACTTCTTAGCACTGCCGCAGGTCAAGGTGGTGGGCGGCTCCTGGCTCACCCCGGCAGCGTTGATGGAGGCCGGTGATTGGGGTGGTATCACCGGCTTGGCGCGGGCTGCTTCAGCCTTGGGCCGAGCTTGAGACTTGCTTGTCGATCCAAATCGCCAGTCCCTGAGCGTTGAGCTCAACATCGAGGGAAAGCCAATCGTCGGCGATTCCCCCCCGGATCAAGGCCTCATCCACTCCGTGCTGCTGCAGGTCTTGCAGCAGGCATTCGCGCAGCGCGGCCTTGTAGGACTGGTGGCGTTGGCCTACAGGTTCTTGGGCATGCTGCTGGCCGATGGCCACCATTTCGTCGATCAAGCGCAGCAGACGCCGTGCATGCACACGCGGCTGTTCAACTCGGCTGTAATGTGTGAGGTACATGCACTGCGGGTCTGATTCGATCAGTCGGGCGATGGACTGTTTGAGCGCGTTTGGCTCGAACTGGACTGGCGTGGTGGTTGGCATTACCCATGCCCCGCAAGGCGTATCAAACACGCGGTAGCTCAAACCAAAGGTGTCGCCGGTGAACCAGCCGCGGGTGCCCGCGTCCCACAGGCAGTGGTGGTGGCGCGCATGGCCAGGCGTGTCAATGAAGCGCAGGTGGCGGCCGTGCCAGTCCATGACCAACTCATCGTGCGTGGCCTGCACCCGTTCGGCCGGGACCGGCACCAAGCGCCCGTAGGAGCGTTCCATTTCTTCTGCGCCGTATACAGCGGTGGCACCCGTGTATAGCGCTGTGGGGTCCACCATATGCCGCGCACCGCGCTCATGCACCAGCGCAGTGGCGTGGGGAAGCTCGGCCATCAATAGGCCCACACCGCCGGCATGGTCGAGGTGTACGTGCGTGGGAATCACATGATCGACCGCCTGGCGTTCCAAGCCCAGGGCCTGCAGCGCCTGGAGTAAGCGCGGCACGCTGTGGTTGGTGCCGGTGTCCACAAAGGCCGCGTGGCCGTGCTGAACGATCAGGTAGGCGGCATCAAAGCGCGGACGGTGGAAACCCGTGTCGATGGCGTAGACGCCACCACCCAGAGGTTCGATGAACGAGGGAAGCTGGGAGTCCATGCGTGTAGGCCGGCTCAGCTCGCGCCGCCAATCCGCAGCCACAGCCGGGCGATTTCAGCGGTCCCGTCCTTGCCACTTACGCCCTTGAGCGTGGCGTTGGCTTTGGCTTTGTTGCCACTCATGAGTTGCGCCAGACCCAAACGCAGCCGCGCATCGTCGGGGCGCTTCAGGCCGCCCATGGCGATGGCTTTTTCAAGCATGGGAATGCCTGCATCGAGCTTGTTCAGGCCAATGAGCCCGACGGCAATTTTGGCTAATTGGTTACCATCCTTGGCCGTTTGCGCTTCATCGAGTCCGGCCATCAGGCTCTTACCGCCCTCGGCGAGCTTCTTTTCGGCCAGTTCCATCAGGCGCTTGTGGCGATCAGCTTCGGCGCCTACGCCTAAAACCTTAGCGGCATAGCCGCGCTCCATGATGGCCTTGGCCTCGGCCGGCTGGTCGGCTTGGAGCGCAAGCTGTGCCATTTCGAAGTACTCGTCGGCTTTGTTGATTAGGCCCTGCGTCAACTTCAGACGCATCACATCCAGCGTAAATCGCTCCGAAAACCCCGGCTTGCGCTGCAGCCGGCCGAGATAGGCGTTCACGTAATCCTTTTTCGGATAAAAGCTCACCAGCTTTTCCAACGTGCTGATGTTGCCCCCGTTGTTTCCCAAGCGCAGATAGGCGTCGGCCAATCGCAGCAGATCATCTTCGGCGGGTCTGCGACCAGCTTCCTCGGCTGCCGTGACGGCAGCGGCGCTGTCCCGGGCGATAGCGTTGTAGTCGCCGCTGGCGCCCTGCAGGTAGGACTGCAATTGCTTGGTGGTGGCGCTGCTGTATCCACCGGCCTGCGCCTTCTTCAGCCAGTCGGCTGCTGCAGCATTGTTCTTAGCTTGGGCATAAGCCGAAGCAAGTTGCTCCGCAATTTGGTTCTGCTCGGTACCACTGATGCGTAGATACACCGCTTCCAGCGCGGTGATGGCTGTAGCGTTGTCGCCCGCGCGCTGCGCTGCAGCGGCCTTCATGCGGTTGACCGTGAGTGTTTCGGCCTGTGTCAGGCCCGCAACCGCTTCGGCCTCACGAACCTTGGCAAGGGCCTCGCGGCCCTTGCCGGCCTTGAGCAGTTCGCTGGCTTGCTGCAGGGGGCGACCCACCTCGGCCCGTACCGAATCGGCATGAACGGGGCTGTGGAACAGGACCACCAGAGCAGAGGCTGCTATAAGGAGACGCAGGGGGCCAGAGGACGTGTGCATGTGAAGGCTCGAAAGGTCAACGTGTCAGAGAAAAAGCCGACGATGCTCAGCATCATCGGCTTTTGGTGTCAAAACGATGGAGCAGCCCGTCAGTTCATGAACTGTTCGTTACCGACCAGGCCAATCTTGGTCACACCCAGTCGCTGTGCGCTGGCCATCACCATGGCCACGTAGCGGTAGGTCACCAGCTTGTTGGGCCGAAGATGCACCTCAGGTTGGTCGGGCATGGCCGCCACCTGCTGCAAACGGGCTTCCAAATCTTCACGGTCGGCCACGATTTGGCCATTCCATCCGATGGTGCCGTCAAAATCCACGTCGATGCGGATGATCTCCGGCGGCTTGGGCGGTGGAGGCGCATTGTTGGGCACCGGCATGTTCATCTTCACCGCGTGCGTTTGCACCGGGATGGTGATGATGAACATGATCAGCAACACCAGCATCACGTCAATCAGCGGCGTGGTGTTGATGTCCACCAGCACTTCACCTTCGTCGCCACCGGAGCCGACACTCATACCCATGGTTTAGTTCCTCCGATGATGGTCAACGCGTGACCATGCCCGCGGGCGGCTCGCTGATAAAACCGACTTTTAGGATGCCGGCTCGCTGGCAGGCTACCACCACGCGCCCAACGGACTCGTAGCGCACTTCCAGGTCGCCGCGGATGTGGACTTCAGGCTGCGGATCGAGCACGCTCTTTTCCTTGAGCCGGTTGACCAGCGTCTCGGAGTCGGGCAAACGCTCCATGTTCCAGTACACATCACCGTCGCGGTCCACTGCGATGACAATGTTTTCGGGCTTGGTTTGCGTCGGTACGTTGCGCTCCTTGGGCAGCTCCAACGGTACCGACTGGGTGACCACGGGAATTGTGATCAGGAAGATGATCAGCAGCACCAACATCACGTCTACCAGGGGCGTGGTGTTGATGGTGGAGTTCATTTGGTCTTCGCCATCATCGGGCGAGCCCACACTCATGGCCATATACCTGTCCTTTCAGAAGTTCTGATTGCTCGGGGTCTGAGGGCTGAGGGGGATGCACAGAGCCCCCGCAATTCAACCCACAAGGGCCCAGCGCCTACTTCTTGCCGGCCAGCAACACGTTGTGCAGGTCGCCGGAGAAAGCGCGCACGCGCTCCATGGCGCCTTTGTTGCGGCGGATCAGCCAGTTGTAGCCCATGACCGCGGGTACGGCCACGGCCAGGCCGATGGCGGTCATGATCAGCGCTTCACCTACCGGGCCGGCCACCTTGTCTATTGAAGCCTGGCCCGAGATGCCGATGGCTGTCAGCGCGTGATAGATGCCCCAAACGGTACCGAACAGGCCCACGAACGGGGAAGTGGAGCCGACGGTGGCCAGAAAGGCCAGGCCATCTTGCAGGCGGCTGTTCACGCTCCCCACGGCGCGCTCGACGCTCATGCCGATCCAGGTGTGGCGATCAATCTGCTCGGTCAGGGTGCCTTCGTGATGGTCATCAGCCTTGATCGCCTGCTCGGCGATGTAGCGGAAGGCGCTGCCTTCTTCCAGAGTGGCCATACCGTCCTTGACCGAACCGGCGGTCCAGAAGGTTTCAACGGCCTTGTCGGCGGCCTTGTAAAGCTTTTGCTGTTCCCACAGTTTGGTGAAGATGATGTACCAGGATCCAATCGACATGATGATCATGATCACCAGGGTGATCTTGGCCACCGCATCGCCCTGTGCCCACATAGCCTCCAGGCCGTAGGGGTTGACCACAGATTCTTTGGTGACCTCAGCGGCGGGCGCTTGGGCTGCAGCCGAGCCGGCAGCCACCAGCAAGGCAGCGGTCGTTGCCAAGCGCAGGGTGTTGTTCACAGACATGATTCCTCCAGGGATACAAAGCGCTCGTGATCGTGTTGGAGCGCCGATGGTTGCATTGGGAAACGCCGGGCGGGATGGCTGCCCCGGCGACACTCAAGACAGTAGGTGCGGTGACGACATCAATCAACCAACTTCCACACGTACTCCACGCGTCCGGAGAGCCGCTCGGGCTTTCCATCCACCATGCCGGGCCGGCCCTTGCAGGCCTTCACGGCGTCCAGCGTGGCCCGGTCGAGCTGCTTGTGCTCGCGGGTCGGGCCACTGGATCTCTCAACGGACGCATCGGTGATGCGGCCGTCAAGTTCCATTGTGTAGGTCACCACCACGGTGCCCTGAGTCTCAGCACGGCGGGCAGCGGTGGTGTACTCTGGTTTTTCGCAGGCGTTGAAATTCAGCATCGGTGCCACCCGGGCCGGCGGGGCCGGCGGGGCCGGCGGGGCCGGAGGTGCCACGCGAACCACCTGTTCCACTGGGCGCACCTGTGTCACGGTGATCGTTGGTGCGTTTTGCGGCGGGGCCTGTACCACTACCTCCGGTGGCGGTACGAAACTCGGTGGCGGCGGGGCTGACTTGGGCGGCGGTGGCAGGTTTTCCGGCGGCGGTGGCGGCTTCTTGACCTCTTCGATGATCTTGGTCTCGATTGGCTGCTTGATCACTTCCACGACTTTACGCGCAAGGCCGCTGACCAACGCGTAACCCAGCAACAGGTGCATCAGCAGGACGATGCCGATGCTGGTGAGATGCCGGCCGGGGTTGCGTTGCTGTTGGGCGAAATCCACTGACGACTCCTGACCGTGACCCTAAAGGCCACTGTGTTCCCCAAGCCACACGCCAAGCGGCCTGAGTCTGTAACTTTCTTTCACCGTCACTGTAGTCGCAACCCGGCAGTGGGAAGGTCAGGGCAACACCTAGTGTCGACGGTAGGCTTTTGCATGAACTTGCACATGGGGTGTAATTTGGTTACACCTCCATGCGCTCTTCATACGCAGAGCGACAGCGACTGTACGGTATTTGACAGGCCCTGGGCAGTTGGTAGAAACACAAACCCCCCGAAACCGAAGGCGGTGACGGGGGGCACGAAGCCCCTTGCGCGGTTTGAGGGGCATAGGGGTTGGCGCAGGGTTAGGCCATCGGCAACAACGGCACGATCAGCAGCGCCACAATGTTGATGATCTTGATCAAGGGGTTGACGGCCGGACCAGCGGTGTCCTTGTAGGGGTCGCCCACGGTGTCGCCAGTGACCGCCGACTTGTGCGCCTCGCCGCCCTTACGGTGAGTCACGCCATCTTTGTCGGTGAAGCCTTCTTCGATCAGCTTCTTGGCGTTGTCCCAAGCGCCGCCCCCCGTGCACATCGAAATGCCCACGAACAGGCCCGTCACGATCGTCCCCATCAGCAGGCCGCCCAGGGCAGCTGGGCCCAAAAGCAGGCCCACCACAATGGGCACCACCACCGGCAGCAGCGAGGGCACGATCATTTCCTTGATCGCGGCCGTGGTCAGCATGTCCACAGCGGTGCCGTACTCGGGCTTGGCGGTGCCTTCCATGATGCCCGGGATCTCCTTGAACTGGCGGCGCACCTCCACCACCACCGCTCCCGCAGCGCGGCCCACGGCCTCCATGGCCATAGCACCGAACAGGTAGGGGATCAGGCCGCCGATGAACAGGCCGACGATCACCTTGTGGTCCGACAAGTCAAAGCTCAGTTGCATGCCCCGCGCTTCCAGCGCGTGGGTGTAGTCAGCAAACAGCACCAGAGCAGCCAAGCCGGCCGAGCCAATGGCATAGCCCTTGGTCACCGCCTTGGTGGTGTTGCCCACCGCGTCCAGCGGGTCGGTGATGTCGCGCACGCTGTCGGGCAACTCGGCCATCTCGGCAATGCCACCAGCGTTGTCGGTGATGGGGCCATAGGCGTCCAGGGCCACCACGATGCCGGCCATGCTGAGCATCGAGGTAGCGGCCACCGCAATGCCGTACAGGCCTGCCAGTGCATACGCGGCGTAGATGGCTATGCACACGAAGATAACCGGCCAGGCGGTGGACTTCATCGACACACCCAGGCCTGCAATGATATTGGTGCCGTGCCCCGTGGTCGAGGCCTGGGCCACGTGCTGCACTGGCTTGAATTGGGTGCCGGTGTAGTACTCGGTGATCCACACCATGGCCGCTGTCATCACCAGGCCCACCACGCAGGCGCCGAACAGGCGCATCTGGGTGTCCGCGCCCAGGGCGTTGTCGGGCATGTAAGCCTTGGTGACAAAGAAGAAGGCTACCAGGGAAACCGCCCCAGCAACGATCAGTCCCTTGTACAGCGCAGGCATCACATTGCGCATATCGGGCGTAGCCTTCACGAAGCCGCAACCGATGATGGAGGCAATGATTGACACACCGCCCAAAATCAGCGGGTAGACCACAGCTTCCATGGGGGCAGCCGTCACCATCAGGGCACCCAGTGCCATGGTGGCAATCAGCGTCACCGCATAGGTTTCGAACAGGTCGGCGGCCATGCCGGCGCAGTCGCCCACGTTGTCACCCACGTTGTCGGCAATGACGGCCGGGTTGCGGGGGTCATCTTCCGGAATGCCTGCTTCCACCTTGCCCACCAGGTCCGCGCCCACATCCGCACCCTTGGTGAAGATGCCGCCACCCAAGCGCGCAAAGATCGAAATCAGGGAAGATCCGAACGCCAGGCCCAGCAGGGGCTTAAGCACGCTGCTCAGGCTCTTGTCGGGCGTCAGATTACCGTTGCCGGTGATGAACAGGAAAAAGATGCCCACGCCCAGAAGGCCCAGGCCCACCACCAGCATGCCGGTGATGGCGCCGCCCTTGAAGGCCACATCCAGCGCTGGGCCCATGCCGCGGGTGGCCGCCTGCGCGGTGCGCACATTGGCCTTTACCGACACATTCATACCTATGAAGCCGCAGGCTCCTGAGAGCACTGCGCCCACCACGAAGCCTACGGCCGTGGTCATGTCCAAGAAGATACCGATCAGCAGGGCCAGCACCACGCCAACCACGGCAATGGTCTTGTACTGGCGCGCCAGATAGGCTGACGCACCTTGTTGCACGGCCGAGGCAATTTCCTGCATCCGGGTATTGCCTGCGTCTTGGCTCAAGATCCAACTGCGTTGGAGGAACCCGTAGATCACCGCCACGATCCCGCAGGCCAGGGCAGCGTATATCGCCACATTGGTGGACATGAAGTCTCCTTCTATCGTTCAGTCCTGATCTATGCCCGTGCCGGCGGCGCGAGCGCCGCGCCATTCTCAAAGAATCGACCGTCGGCCTTCTTGGTGTTTTCCTGCGGTTTGACCGCCGGAGGACACGCGGTTTGCGTCGGCTCACCGGCAGTCGCTTCACTAGAATGCGGGGTTTCCCTAAATCGCCCCTTCTCCACCATGAGCCTGCACAACGTAACCCCCGGCGCCAAGGCGCCTGACGAATTCAACGTCATCATCGAAATCCCGATGAACGCCGACCCGATCAAGTACGAAGTCGACAAGGAAACGGGCGCCTTGTTTGTGGACCGCTTCATGACCACGGCGATGCACTACCCCTGCAACTACGGTTATGTGCCGCAGACGCTCAGCGACGACGGCGACCCGGTGGATGTGCTCGTGATCACCCCCTATCCCCTGACTTCGGGCGTGGTGGTGACCTGCCGCCCCCTGGGTGTGCTGGCAATGCAAGACGAGGCCGGGGGCGATGCCAAGTTGCTGGCCGTGCCCACCACCAAGATCCTGCCCATCTACGAGCACTGGAACAAGCCCGAAGACATCAACCAAATGCGGCTGAAGGCCATCCAGCATTTCTTTGAACACTACAAAGATCTGGAAGAGGGCAAGTGGGTGAAGGTCCAGGGCTGGGAAGGTCCTGAAGCGGCCAAGCAAGAAATCATCACCGGCGTCCGCAACTACGCTGCCAGTAAGCCGGCCTGAGGCAACAACGCCGTTAACATCACGAATCTTGGGTCTGGCCGCACGGGGTACCGCACCAGCACAGCCCTTGTTCGTTTTTGGAGACCACGTTGTGAGCATTTGGAAGCACATCACCGAACCCCGGGCGCTGATATGGTCGATGGCCGTGTTGCTGACATGCCCAACCGGTCAGGTGATGGCCGCCGCGCACGCCGCCGGCACCGCAGCGGGCGCCGTGCCGACTGCGCCCCCCAACGCGGCTGCCCGGTCGACCAAAGCCAAGCCTGCCGCAGGTATTCAGCAGGTGCGTTCGGTCGAGGGCATCGTTGAGTACCGGTTGGCCAACGGCTTGCAAGTGTTGCTAGCACCCGATGACTCCAAGCCCACCACCACGGTCAACGTCACCTACCGGGTGGGCTCACGCCACGAGAACTATGGCGAGACTGGGATGGCCCACCTCTTGGAGCACTTGGTGTTCAAGGGGTCGAAAAAGTACCCTGATGGCTGGGCGCAGTTCAGTCAACGGGGCATGCGTTTCAACGGCACCACCTGGTTCGACCGCACGAACTATTTCGCCAGCTTCTCCCACAATGAAGACAACCTCAAGTGGTATCTGGGTTGGCAGGCCGACGCCATGGTCAACGCGTTCATTGCCAAGAAGGACCTGGACAGCGAGATGAGCGTGGTGCGCAACGAGATGGAGATTGGGGAGAACAATCCCAGCCGCATTCTGTTCGAAAAGACCCTGGCCACCATGTACCAGTGGCACAACTATGGCAAAAGCACCATCGGTGCGCGCACCGACGTCGAAGGCGTGGACATCGAGCGGCTGCGCGGCTTTTACCGGCAGTACTACCAGCCCGATAACGCCACGCTGGTGGTCTCAGGTAAGTTCGATGTGAACCGAACCCTGGCCATGATCGCTGAGGCCTTTGGTCCCATCTCCAAGCCCAAGCGTGAACTGCCCCGTCAGTACACCTTGGACCCGGTGCAAGACGGCGAACGCAGCGTCACCCTGCGCCGTGTGGGTGGTGTGCCCTTGCTGTTCAGCGCTTATCACATGCCCCCAGGCGCGCACCCTGACATGGCGGCGGTCGAACTCATCGACGCCCTGATGACCAACGCCCCGGCTGGCCGGCTGCACAAAGCCCTGGTCGAGGGCAAGAAGGCTGCAGCGGTGTTTGGCTTTGCCGTGCCTCTGCACGATCCGGGCTTTGCCATTTTTGGCGCCCAGCTGGCACCCAACCAAGACCCTGAAGCCGCCCGAGTCGCCCTGCTTCAAACCCTCGAGGGCTTGGCAGCCAACCCCTTCACCACACAGGAAGTCGACCGCGCTCGGGCCAAGTGGCTCAACGATTGGGAACAACGCTTCACCGACCCCGAGGAAGTGGGCATCGCCCTGTCGGAGTTCGTTGCTTTGGGGGATTGGCGGCTTTATTTCTTGCTGCGCGACCGTGTCAAGGCGGCCACCACCGACCTGGTCAACCGGGTGGCCTTGGCCCACCTGCTGCCAGCCAACCGCACGTTCGCACAGTATGTACCCACCCCCAAGCCCGAAAGGGCACCAGCACCGGTATTGGTTGACCTTGCAGCCCAACTCAAGGACTACAAGCCGGTTGAAAAAGTGGCCAGCGTCGAGTCTTTCGAAGCTACCCCGGCCAACATCGAAACACGTACCCGGCGCGTGGCCATTGAGCCGGGTCTTAAGCTGTCACTACTTCCCAAGCCCACCCGTGGCGATGCGGCCGCGGCTGAGCTGGTGCTGCGTACCGGCAACCTGGACGCCCTCAAAGGCCGCAGCGAGGCCGCGAGCATGCTGGCACGGCTGTTCGACAAGGGCACCCAAAAGCGCTCGCGCCAGGAACTGCAGGACCGCCTCACCGCCTTGAAGGCCGAGTTATCTGTAAGCGGTGGCGCCACCGCCATCCGGGTCACCGTCAAGACCACCCGTGAGCACCTGCCGGCGGTCGTGGACCTGATGGGTGAGATGCTGCGCACGCCGGCCTTGGACGCTGCCAGCCTCGAAGAAGTTCGCTCCCAGGCCCTGGCTCGCTTGCAGGAACAGCGCGACGAACCGGGCGCCATCGTGTCCAACACACTGTCCCGCCATGGCAACCCATACGCGGCAGATGACCCGCGATATGCGCCCAGCTTTGCCGAAATCGAGCAGCGGATCAAGGCGCTAACTTTGGAGCAGGTGCGCGAATTCCATGCCCAGTTCCTGGGGGCTTCGCAGGCCCAGTTCAGTGCGGTGGGCAGCTTTGACGAAGCCGCTGTTCGCGCAGCAGCCCGAAAGGTTTTTGGCGGCTGGGCCTGTGCCACATCGGTGCAGCGCGTTCCATCGCCGCTGGTGGCACTGCCGCCAGCCCGCTTGGTCACCCGTACGCCGGACAAGCAAAACGCGGTGCTGGGCATGCGGCTTCCCGTAGCCGTCAAGGAACTGGACGCCGACCACGCGCCGCTGCTGCTGGCCAACTTCATAGTCGGGGGCTCGCCGAGCTCGCGCCTGTGGGTGCGGGTCCGTGAAAAGGAAGGCCTGAGCTACGGTCTGGGCACGCAGATCAGCTTCAACCCTCACGAGGCTTCCTCAACCTTTGCCGGCCAAGCCGCCTTTGCGCCGGCCAACCGCGCGCGGGTGGAAGCGGCCATCCGCGAAGAGCTCGAACGCAGCCTCAAGGAAGGCTTCACCGAGACCGAGCTGAACCAGGCCAAGCAGGGTCTGCTGAGCTTCAGGCGCTTGTCGCGTGCGCAAGACGACAGCCTGGCAGGCAATCTGGTCAGCAACGAGTGGTTGGGCCGCAATTTTCAAACGGCACAGGCTTTGGATGAGGCCATCGCCAGGGTCACACCGCAGCAGGCGCTCGACGCCTGGCGCCGCCATATCGACCTCAGCCGTCTGGTGTGGGTCTTGGCCGGCGACTTCAAGGAGCTCTGAACCACACCAGAGCCCTTATTGTTTGAATGGGTTGTGCTCGCGCAGCTCGTCCAAGTAGGCGCCCACATGGGCACCTTCTCGTTTCAGGAAGTCATCCACCGCGTGGGCAAAGCGTGGATCGGCGATCCAGTGAGCCGACCGCGTCTGCACGGGCAGAAGCCCGCGCGCCATTTTGTGCTCCCCTTGGGCACCGCCTTCAAAGCGCAGGTATCGGTGGCGCAGGCACCAGTCTAGTGGCTGGTAGTAGCAGGCATCAAAGTGCAGGCAAGGCACCGCCGCCAAGGCACCCCAATAACGGCCATAAGCGCAACGCGTCTGCGGATCGACCGCCATCAGCGAGCTGGCGATCGCCTGCCCGCCCCGATGAGCCACAAACAGCACCCAGTTTTCCGGCATCTCCCGGTGTTGTAGAGCGAAGAACTCTCGGCTTAGATACGGCGTGCTGCGGTGCTCACGATAGGTCTGGCAGTAGCAGGCGTAGAAAAAGTCCCACAGGGCGGGGTCGATAGCCTGGCCCTCGTGTACGGTGAATTGCACCCCTGCCTCGCGCACCCGGCGCTGCTCCTGTTGGATTTTCTTGCGCTTGTCTCGGTGCAGCCGCTGGAGCAAGTCTGCGAAGTCCTGCACCGGCTGGTCACGGTCTTGACTCCAGTGGAACTGCACCCCCTGGCGAATCATGCAGCCGGCTTTCTGAAGTGCCAGTGCGTCGTTATCGTCCACAAACAGCACGTGCAGCGATGAAAGCCCTTGTTCATTCGCGTAGGCCAGCAGCGCCTGCGCCAAGGCATGGCGCGCTGCCTCGTCACGCGCCAAGAGCCGCGCCCCGGGCACCGGTGTGAAGGGCACTGCCGAAAGGAGTTTGGGGTAGTAGTCCAGCCCGTGGCGTTGGTGGGCGTCGGCCCAGGCCCAGTCAAAAACATATTCGCCATAGGAATGGGACTTCAGGTAGGCCGCGCACGCCGCCTGCAGCACCGGCCCGTGCCACAGGGTCATGAACTGTGGCTTCCAGCCGGTGGCGGCCACCGCACTGCCACTGCTGTGCAACGCGCGCAAGTAGGCGCTGCGCATGAAGGGCAGGGGAGACGCTTGCTGCGCCAGGAGTCCATCCCAGGCCAAAGGGTCGATCTCTCCCGGGTCTGAGTGAATGTGAATGACATAATCATTGGCTGTGTTGGAAAACTGCATCTCCACATTGTCGACGTGTCGTCGGAGCCCGCTGTGCTGAAGGTGGCATTGGCGCAGATCAACCCAACGGTGGGTGAACTGCAAGGCAACAAAGCCAAGCTGTTGCAAGCTGCGCGTCAGGCGCACGAGCAGGGTGCTCAGCTGATGGTCTCTCCGGAACTGTCTCTCTGTGGCTACCCGCCGGAAGACCTGTTGCTGCGCCCGGGCTTCATGGGGGCCTGCCACGAGATGCTGGTGGAGTTGGCCCAAGACCTGAGGGCGTACCCAGGCATGGCGGTGGTGGTTGGCCACCCTCATCGGGTGCGAGGGCAGGAGGACGACCGCACCCGTTCGACCCACGTACCACGGCGCTTCAATGCCGCTTCGGTCCTGCGCGACGGCGTGATCGAACTCACCTATCTGAAGCGGGAGTTGCCCAACTACCAGGTGTTTGACGAGCGGCGTTACTTCGCCAGCGGACGCCTGGCGTCCTCGTCAGACGGCGGCCCAGGTGTGTTCGAGGTCAACGGTGTGCGTGTGGGCCTGCTGATCTGCGAAGACGCCTGGTTTGAAGAGCCCGCACGCGCAGCGGTGGAGGCCGGCGCCGAATTGCTGTGTGTGATCAATGCATCGCCTTTTCACCTGAACAAGGCCCAGGAACGTGAGGCGGCCATGGCCCAGTGCGCCCGAGCACATGATCGGCCGCTGCTGTATGCGCACCTCACCGGGGGGCAGGACGAAGTGGTGTTCGACGGAGCATCCTTTGCCCTGCAGGCCGATGGGTCTGTGGCCGCCCGAGCGGCGAGCTTCCAGGATGCCGTGGTGATCGTGCAGGCCGAGACAGCGCCGATGCGCCTGAGCGGCGCCGTCCAGCCGCTGCCCAGTCTGCACGCGCAGGCCTGGCAGGCCCTGGTCACCGGAGTTCGCGACTATGTCGATAAGAACGGGTTTCCGGGTGCCATCATCGGGCTGTCCGGCGGTGTCGACAGCGCGCTGGTCTTGGCCGTCGCGGTCGACGCCTTGGGCCCGCACCGCGTGCGCGCGGTCATGATGCCGTCTCCCTACACCGCTGAAATTTCGTGGGTGGACGCGTGCGACATGGCCCAGCGCCTAGGGGTGCGCTACGACGAGATTTCGATCGAGCCAAGCTTTAATGCCTTTCGTGCGGCATTGGCGCTGCAGTTCAGGGGTCTGGCCGAAGACACCACTGAGGAAAACCTACAGGCCCGTATCCGCGGCACGCTGCTGATGGCTCTGTCCAACAAAACAGGTTCTATCGTTCTCACCACCGGTAACAAGAGCGAGATGGCCACCGGCTACTGCACCCTGTACGGTGACATGGCCGGGGGATTTGCCGTCATCAAAGATGTGGCCAAGACCCTGGTCTGGGAGTTGTGTCTGTGGCGCAACCGCCAGCCCGACGCACAGGGCCTTGTGCAGGAAGTGATACCCGAGCGCATCATTACAAGGCCACCCTCGGCGGAGTTGCGCCCCAACCAGGTCGATCAAGACAGCTTGCCGCCGTACGAGGTGCTCGATGCCATCCTGTCACGTTTCATGGAAGAAGATCAATCGGTGCACGAAATCGTCGCCGCGGGCTTTGACCGCGCTACGGTTGAGCGGGTGGTGCGCCTGATTTCGCTCAATGAGTACAAACGCCGCCAGGCGCCTATCGGCATTCGCATCACCCACCGCTCATTCGGCAAGGACTGGCGGTACCCCATCACCTCCAAGTTCCGTGCTTAAATCTTGTTGAATGCGTATTTGGAGTGCACCATGAAGCAGATTACCGCCGTCATCAAGCCGTTCAAGCTCGAAGAGGTTCGAGAGTCCTTGGCCGATGTGGGTGTGTCCGGCTTGACAGTCACCGAAGTCAAGGGCTTCGGGCGCCAAAAGGGTCACACCGAGCTATACCGTGGTGCCGAATACGTAGTCGACTTTCTGCCCAAAGTGAAGGTGGAGGTCGTGGTCAAGGATGAGGACGTCGAGCGGGTCGTCGAAGCCATCGTGGCGGCAGCCAAAACCGGCAAGATCGGCGACGGCAAGATCTTTGTCACGGCGGTGGAGCAGGTGATCCGCATCCGTACCGGCGAAACCAACGAATCAGCCGTGTAAAGCGGCCACGGGCTCCCCGTTCAGGTGCGGCCGTCCGCAGAAGGCGTTGCCACCCTTGCGGCCAAGGCTTGTTCCTTGAGGGTCTTCATCAGGCGGGGCAGGTCGTCATCCACGATCAGCGCCGCGTGTTGCTCCGGGCTGATGAAGCCGCGTTCATAGCCATCTTGCACAAAACGGATCAGCGCGTTGTAGTAACCGGCCACATTCAACAGGCCCACAGGCTTGGCGTGGTAGCCCAATTGTTGCCACGACCACATTTCAAACACCTCTTCCATGGTGCCGATGCCGCCGGGCAGGGTGAGAAAGGCGTCGGAACGGTCGGCCATAAGCATCTTGCGCTCATGCATGGTCTGCACCACGTACAACTCCTTGACGCCCGCGTGGCCCACCTCTCGGCGCATCAGTGCATCCGGGATCACACCCACCACGGGCGCGCCGTGGGCCAGCGCCGCATCAGCCACCACGCCCATCAGTCCTACGCGGCCACCGCCATACACCAAGCCGCCACCGCTTTGGGCCAGCAGACGACCCGTGTGTTCGGCCGATTCGCGGTAGGCGGGATCGTCACCAAACCGCGAGCCACAATAGACGCACAGGGACCAACCGATGGCCGTTGAGGCAGAGGGTGTCTTCATATTTCTTCGATCAGGTCAGCGTCAAGGGCTTGAGAACCATCGGGCCCACACCGCGGCTGCCCATGTGAGCCCGCATAGCAAGAGGGTCAACAGGACAGCCGCACTGCCCATATCTTTGGCGCGGCCGGCCAGCGGATGCAGTTCAAAAGACACGCGGTCTACCGCTGCTTCCACCGCCGAGTTCACCAGTTCCACGGCCAACACCAGCACCACGGTGCCGATCAGCAAGGCACGCTCGACCCAATTTGTGCCCACCCAAAGGGCCGCGGGCAGCATGAACACCGCCAGCGCGACCTCCTGGCGGAAGGCGCTTTCATGGGCCCAGGCGGCTTGCAGTCCGCGAACGGAATAGCCCGCAGCGTTGACAATGCGTTGAAGGCCCCGTTTGCCCTTAGGTGGGTGCTCGGTGCTCATGGCGGTGTCGACCCCGCTTGTTTGGGCTCTGACGGGGCTGCGCTGGGCTGGCCCGGGTCGCTGTCTTTGCTGGCTCCCCGTTTTCGTTTTGGGGGCAGGGCGGGACGCCAGTCGATCAGCCGGGTGCCGCATACCGCGTCATGCCAAAACTGCTGTTGCGGATGCAGCCGCGCAAGTAGAGCGTAGGCTACAACACCCACTGCCATCAGGCCGAAGATTTCAGCGCTGCTGCTCAGATTGGCAACCCACGCCGTCGCCAGTGCGGGAAAGAACCACAGCCACGATAACAAGTAGCGGCACAGGGCGCGGGCCTGCGACACCGCCCGCCCCTGGCT
Organism: Betaproteobacteria bacterium; assembly: GCA_016868355.1. Taxonomy (GTDB): domain Bacteria; phylum Pseudomonadota; class Gammaproteobacteria; order Burkholderiales; family Burkholderiaceae_C; genus RFTU01. Next base: position 139,800 of record VGHB01000006.1, read on the forward strand.
GTCAACCAGCCGTACATGCCAGGCCTTCATGGCCACCGTTTGGCCGCCGCGCGACCAGAACCACACAAAGTAGATGCCCAGCACGAGAAACAAGAAGGCCCTCAAGCCCCACTGGCCTTGCAGAGCATGCCGCTGTTGGGTCAGCGTGGAGTACAGGTAGCCTGCGATCATCACCACGCCGAAGAGGATCACCCCTTCATAGGTGAAACTGGCCATTCGGCGCATCAGGCCCGGCGCGGATGCACCGGTGGGCTGGGGGACTTGTGGGGGGCTGGGCGGCGCGTCGCTCGCCGGGGATTCACTCGCGTTCACGTCGCGCATCTTAAGGTGCCCACCCGCTGTTTCGGTGCAGGGGGGCCGCTTTCAGCAGGGGGCAGGGGCAATGCTGGGCCCGGTGTGGCGCCGGATTCAGGGGGTGCCGCCGGCGGCCGGTACGGAGGGGACGGCCGGCCCTGACCCCGGCACCATAGAGCCAGGGTCCGACGCCGGCAGCGCAGCCGCCGGGACGGCTTCGTCGGCAGCGCTGGCAGCAGGCTCGCTGCTGGGCGATGGCCGCGCAGCACGCGCCTGTGGCAGCAAAGTAACCGGGTCCACCGCGCCGGCGCCGACGGCCAAGCGCGGACCACTGCCGGCACTGGTGCTGGGCTGGGGCAGTTGGGTGACCAATCGCGTGGTAGCGCCGATCGGGGCTTGTACCAGGGTGCCGCTGACTGGCCGGGGTACCGCGCCGGCCACAGTCTCGGCCAGGGCGCTGCTGGATTTGGGAACCGGCCCCGAGCTGTCGCTCCGCTTGGGTACAGCCGGGCTTTGCACGGCAGCTTGTGCCCTGATGGCCAACTCTTTGCGTTCTTGGGGTGCCAGCTCTTGATAAGCCTCCCACTGTTCCAGCCGCTCTTTGGCGGTGAATTGCCGGATTTCCTGAAAATTCAATCGTGCAGCGCCGCGTTCGGCCGTTGTCATGCGCGCCCACTGCATCATGCGGTCTTGCACCCGCTGTTGCTCATCAACGGCCATGGACGGAAAGCGCATAGACAGCTCAAGCCACTTCAGCCGTTGGTCAACGCTCAACTCGGCCCAGTCATCCTTAAGCGGGGCCAAGATGGCCTGGTCGCCAGCAGAAAGGCGAGACCAACGCCCCGACACCGCTAGGGCGCGCCGCGCCTGTGCAGGCGCGGCCAGCGCATCTTCCGGTGCGGCAGCCACTGGAGCCGAGGCTTCCAGAGGCCCAGGCACCGCCTGTACCAATTTGGAGGGGCGCCACAGCCACGCCAACATCACCGCAATCAGGGCCAGACCCAAGACTGCGGCGATTGCGGTCATCCAGGGTTCACGTTGGCGATGCAGCGGGATGCGGTTCATTGCTTGAGGCTTAACGGTCCTGGCGGCGCAGGAACTCGGCAAAACCCGGGTCGGAGTAGGCCTGTGGTGGCAGGTCGTCGGTCAACAGGGCCGCATCCACCTCGGCTGCGGCCAGAATCTGGTGCTCAACCAAGGTGTCTTGGATGGCCAGGAAGCCCAGGGCCAGGATGAGCAGGGGCAAGGCCGAGACCAGCTTGGTCCATCCCGATCCTTCGCCCCGCCCGTTGCCCGAGCGCGCGTCCCCAAAGCTCCAGCGGCCAGCGACGGCACCACCAGGGCCCGCAAGGGCCCATCCGGACTGGCCTGCCCAGGCCGGTGCACTTGCCGCGGTGGCGGCCGACTCCAAACGCGCGTGGCGCGCCCGTGCCACTGCGCGCTCGCGGGCGAAGCGCAGCCGCTCGGTGATGTCGGCCCCGATGGCCGGCAGGCCCTCATCCAGGCGCGCGGCCAACAAGTGGCCGGCGCGGTCCAGCGCTGTGGGCTCGCTTAAACTTGAAGGGTTCATGGTGCAAATCCTCGACTTTTCAACGCTTTGGCCAACGCCTGCACAGCTCGGGAGCAGTGGGTTTTCACACTGCCCTGCGAGCATCCCATCAACTCAGCTGTTTCGTTGACATCCAACTCTTCCCAGTAACGCAGCAGGAAGGCTTCCCGTTGACGTTCTGGCAGACGCGAAATTTCTTCCTCTAGAAGCGCCAGGGTCTGCTTGCGCAGCAAGAGGGGCTCGCCCGCCCCATCTTGGTGCGTGTTATCAGCGCCGTCAAGAAATTCGAGCAGGTCACCGGCATCCTCGTCCTCGTCATGGGTTTGCAGCGAGGAAAAGTTCTGCACCAGCGCTTCGCGTGTCTTGCGGCGCCGAAACCAATCCATGGTCGCGTTGGACAGGATGCGTTGGAACAGCAGCGGCCACTCCTCAGCCGGTCGGTCGGCGTACTTCTCGGCCAACCGGATCATGGCCTCCTGAACAATGTCCAGGGCGGCGTCTTCGTCCCGAACCGCGTAAGTCGTCCGCTTGAAAGCGCGCCTCTCGACTCCTTTCAAAAAGTCGTTGAGTTCCTGCTCGGTGGACAAGGTACGGCGGCGGCGAGGCGTAGACCAAACAGCCCAAAGTTTATGTTATGCCCACCATGCCATAATCTACGGCTTTGTCACCACGCTACCCGATCATGTGCCACCTGACCAACCCGGATGGGTAGGCCCGATCTGCAACGTCCCGAATCCACCTCACAAGGGTGAGTGCCCGATCCGAAACCCGGGCGCGCGAAGAGGGGCACCGACGGTTTTTCGTTAGAGAAATTCACTGAGGTCTGACATGGACATATCACCAGCGGATGTGAAGCGCGCCGCGACTCTGGACGGTCGCGCCGTCTCGAACCAGTCTCAACTCAGCACCGCCCCCGATCCCAACGGGTCGGAAATCCTTGTTCGCTGCCTGCAGTCCGAAGGGGTCCAGTACCTCTGGGGTTACCCCGGCGGCGCGGTGCTTTACATCTACGACTCGCTCTACCAACAAGACAGCATCCAGCATGTGCTGGTGCGCCATGAGCAGGCGGCGGTGCATGCGGCCGACGGTTATGCTCGCGCCACCGGCAAGGTGGGTGTGGCCTTGGTCACCAGTGGCCCGGGTGTGACCAACGCCGTCACCGGCATCGCCACCGCCTACATGGACAGCATCCCGATGGTGATCATCACCGGACAGGTGCCCACGCCAGCCATCGGCCTGGACGCCTTCCAGGAATGCGACACCGTGGGCATCACTCGCCCCATCGTTAAGCACAACTTCCTGGTCAAGGATGTCAGGGACCTGGCGCTGACGATCAAGAAGGCCTTTCACATCGCCCGTACGGGCCGCCCCGGCCCGGTGGTGGTGGACATCCCCAAGGATGTGTCCCTCAACACCGCTGCCTTCCACTATCCTGAGACAGTGCAAATGCGCTCCTACTCGCCGGCCCGCAAGGGCCACGGCGGGCAGATTCGCAAGGCAGTACATCTGCTACTGGCGGCCAAGCGGCCCTACCTGTACGCGGGCGGCGGCGTCATCCTGGGCGAGGCTTCGGCTGAGTTGCGTGAGCTCAATGAAATGCTCGGCTTTCCGGTGACCAACACCCTTATGGGCTTGGGTGCCAGCTCATCAGCAGACCCGCGTTTCCTGGGTATGTTGGGCATGCACGGCACTTATGAAGCCAATATGACCATGCAGAACTGCGACGTGCTGCTGGCTGTGGGTGCGCGCTTTGACGACCGTGTGATCGGTAACCCGACCCATTTCGCACAGGTCGAGCGCAAGATCATCCACATTGACATCGACCCCTCTTCGATCTCCAAGCGGGTGAAGGTGGACGTGCCGATCGTGGGCGATGTGAAGGACGTGTTGCAAGAGCTCATTGCCCAGATCAAGGCCAGCACCCGACGCCCTGCCCCGGCTGACCTGCAGTCCTGGTGGGCCCAGATCAACGAATGGCGCAAGCGTGATTGCCTGGCCTACCGTAACAGCGATGAAGTCATCAAGCCCCAGTTTGTGGTGGAAACGCTGGGGCGCTTGACCAAGGGCATTGACACCTTCATTACCTCCGACGTGGGCCAGCATCAAATGTGGGCGGCGCAGTACTTCCCCTTCATGGAGCCGCGACGCTGGATCAACTCCGGCGGCCTAGGCACCATGGGCGTGGGCCTGCCCTATGCCATGGGCATCAAGCTGGCCAAGCCCGATTCCGAGGTGTTCTGCATCACGGGCGAAGGCTCCATCCAAATGTGCATCCAGGAACTCTCCACCTGCCAGCAGTACCAAACGCCGGTCAAGGTGGTGTCTCTGAACAACCGCTACCTCGGCATGGTGCGGCAATGGCAGCAACTGCAGTACGGCGGTCGCTACTCGCACAGCTACATGGACGCCTTGCCTGACTTTGTGAAGCTAGCCGAAGCCTACGGGCACATCGGCTTGAAGATCGAAAAGCCCTCTGAAGTGGAGCCGGCGCTCAGGGAAATGTTGCGTTTGAAGGACCGCACTGTTTTCTTGGATGTTCGCACCGACCCCACCGAAAACGTCTGGCCCATGGTCCAGGCAGGAAAGGGCATTACGGAGATGCTGCTCGGTTCGGAAGACCTGTGATCACGCAGCGGCCCAGCGGTCGCCACTCCACCCAGGCCGCCTGACCGGGCGTATATGGGGGCGTGGGGCTCGAAGCCGCTTCGCACAGCACCCCCGAAGTCCACCCCAACCCGACCGATGGTGCTGTCGTTTGCGGCGCGCCGAAGGTGCTGAATGAGTCTCGCGCGGAAGCGACCCCCACCCGGGGCCGGGGAACGCGCAAAACCCTTCAACATGAAACACATCATTGCCCTGCTGCTGGAAAACGAACCCGGTGCCCTGTCCCGCGTCGTGGGCCTGTTTTCAGCCCGTGGCTACAACATCGAAAGCCTGACAGTGGCGCCGACCGAAGATGCTTCGCTGTCGCGCATGACCATCGTCACCACGGGTAACGACGACACCATCGAGCAGATCACCAAACACCTCAACCGCCTGATCGAGGTGGTCAAGGTTGTGGACCTCACCGAGGCTGCCTACACCGAGCGCGAACTCATGCTCATCAAACTGCGCGCCGTGGGCAAGGAACGCGAAGAGATGAAACGGATGGCTGACATCTTTAGGGGTCGCATCATCGATGTGACTGAAAGAACATACACCATCGAGCTCACCGGGGATGCCGGCAAGCTCGATGCCTTCATCGAGGCGGTGGACCGCGCCGCCATCTTGGAAACCGTGCGCACCGGTACCAGCGGCATTGGCCGGGGCGAGCGCATCCTGAGGGTCTGATCCACGGCCCGTTACCCCTGACGAGCCGGTTGCTGTTCTTCCAGCCTTGAGGGCCCGTTTTTCCAGACCGATCTGAACCATTGGAGAAGAAAACCATGAATATTTACTACGACAAGGACGCTGACCTCAGCCTGATCAAGGGTAAGCAGGTCACCATCATTGGCTACGGCTCGCAGGGCCATGCCCATGCCCAGAACCTCAACGACTCAGGTGTGAAGGTCACCGTGGGCTTGCGCAAGGGTGGTGCATCGTGGGCCAAGGCCGAGAAGGCCGGCCTGAAGGTGGCCGAGATTGCCGCCGCGGTGAAGACCGCCGACGTGGTGATGATCCTGTTGCCCGACGAGCAGATCGCAGCCGTGTACAACGCCGAAGTGGCGCCCAATATGAAGGCTGGCGCATCGCTGGCTTTTGCGCACGGCTTCAATGTGCACTACGGCCAAGTGGTACCCCGCGAAGATGTGGACGTCTGGATGGTGGCCCCCAAGGCACCGGGCCACACCGTGCGCAACACCTACACCCAGGGTGGCGGCGTGCCGCATCTGATCGCCGTGCACCAAGACAAGACCGGTAAGGCCCGCGACCTGGCTTTGAGCTATGCCACGGCCAACGGCGGCGGTAAAGCCGGCATTATCGAAACCAACTTCCGCGAAGAGACCGAGACGGATCTCTTCGGCGAGCAGGCTGTGCTGTGCGGCGGTACGGTGGAGCTGATCAAGGCTGGTTTCGAAACCCTGGTGGAAGCCGGTTACGCGCCCGAGATGGCCTACTTTGAGTGCCTGCACGAGCTCAAGCTGATTGTGGACCTGATCTACGAAGGCGGCATCGCCAACATGAACTACTCGATCTCCAACAACGCCGAGTACGGTGAGTACGTCACCGGCCCGCGTGTGGTGACCGAGGACACCAGGAACGCGATGCGCCAGTGCTTGAAGGACATCCAGACGGGTGAATACGCCAAGAGCTTCATCCTGGAGAACAAGGCTGGCGCACCCACGCTGCTGTCACGTCGCCGCCTGACGGCCGAGCACCAGATCGAGCAGGTGGGCGAGAAGCTGCGCGCCATGATGCCCTGGATCAAGGCCAACAAGCTGGTGGACAAGAGCCGTAACTGATTGTTGCTGCGGTTCAATTGCGACGGCGCTCCGCTTGGGCGCCGTTTTTCTTGGACTGCAGCGTTGGGGCTTGGCATACCGGCCGTCCAGGCCGACCAGCCGCGCAGGGGCCAACAACAGGGCGCAACCCCGGCACGCTAAGCCCCAATGCGGACGGGTATCGCGGCGAAGCGTTCGTCCAACTCGCCACCTGCTGATTCGCCACCTGCAAATAGGCTGGCTGAAAGCAGCCCACCTACAACACATGGAGCACAAGAGGCCCCCCCAGTACACTATCCTCAACCCTGACATGAATATCATCCCCCAGCAAGGCGACGAAGCCCCCGAGCCGCGCCCCAAGCCACGGCCCAAGGGCATCTACGTCCTGCCCAACCTGGTCACCCTGGCTGCCTTGTTCGGCGGGTTTTATGCCATCGTGATGGCGATGAATGGCAGGTTTGAGCAGGCCGCCATCGGTGTGTTCTGCGCCATGGTGCTCGACAGCCTGGACGGCCGCGTAGCTCGCATGACCAATACGCAAAGCGCATTCGGCGAACAGATGGACAGCTTGTCCGACATGGTCAGCTTTGGCGCCGCGCCCGCCCTCATCATGTATGAGTGGGCCCTTAAGGGCTTGGGCAAGCTCGGTTGGATTGCTGCATTTGTCTATTGCGCCGGCGCCGCCCTTCGTCTGGCACGCTTCAACACCAACATCGCCGTCGTGGACCGCCGGTTCTTTCAGGGTCTGCCCAGCCCCGCGGCGGCCGCGCTGGTCGTGGGCTTCATTTGGGTGATGGATGACGCCGGCCTGCGCGGGGCGATCCAGATGCCGGTGGTTGCCTGGACAGCCTTCGCGCTGACCTTGTATGCAGGCCTGACCATGGTCACCAACGCGCCCTTTTACAGCTTCAAGGATGTCAGCCTCAAGAAGTCGGTGCCCTTCGTGGTGATCGTGGTCATTGCCTTGGTGATTGCCCTGATCAACATCCATCCCCCGCTGGTGCTCTTTGGCATGTTCTTGGTGTACGGGGCCTCTGGCTATGTGTTGTACGGGTGGCGCCGCTTGAAAGGGCGCCCGGTCAGCGTCATCGCCACTTCCACCGATGACCCCGATGAAGTAGGACTGCACCGCTGAGCGGGCTGTGATAGCATCAAGCGATGTCGATCAATCACGGGCACCTCAACCTTTTGCTACTACTGGCACTGGCTTGTCGCCGAGCGCCCTGATCGCACACGTCTTACACCCCGCATCAGAGAGCCCGACGGCACAGCGCCCTCGGGCTTTTTGCATTCTGAACGCCCTAAAACAACCGCCGCTCATTCACGTTATCCAGGAGCCGACCATGACCGACCAGCTCATCATCTTCGACACCACCTTGCGCGATGGCGAGCAGTCGCCTGGCGCCTCCATGACCCGAGATGAGAAGCTGCGCATCGCCCGGCAACTCGAGCGCTTGCGAGTGGACGTGATCGAGGCAGGCTTCGCGGCCTCGAGCAACGGCGACTTTGAGGCGGTCAAGGCCATCGCCGATCACATCAAAGAGTCCACCGTGTGCTCGCTGGCCCGGGCCAATGACCGGGACATCTCGCGTGCAGCCGAAGCCCTGAAGGGCGCGCCCCGTGCCCGCATCCACACCTTCATCGCTACCAGTGAGCTTCACATGGAAAAGAAGCTGCGTATGACCCGCGATCAGGTCTTTGAGCAGGCCAAGCAGGCCGTTCGGTTCGCGCGCAACCTCGCGGGCGATATTGAGTTTTCACCCGAAGACGGCTACCGCTCCGACCCCGACTTCCTGTGCTGGGTGCTCGAAGCCGTGATCAACGAAGGCGCCACCACCGTCAACATTCCCGACACGGTGGGCTATGCGGTGCCCGAACTCTACGGTGAATTTATCCGCTCGCTGCGCGAGCGCATCCCCAACTCCGACAAGGCTGTCTGGAGCGTGCACTGTCACAACGACCTGGGCATGGCGGTGGCCAACTCCCTGGCCGGCGTGAAGATTGGCGGCGCCCGCCAGATCGAATGCACCATCAACGGTTTGGGTGAGCGCGCCGGCAACTGCTCGTTGGAAGAGGTGGTGATGGCGGTCAAGACCCGTAAGGACCACTTTGGACTCACGCTGGCCATCGACACCTCACAGATCGTGCCAGCCTCACGAATGGTCAGCCAAACCACCGGCTTTGTGGTGCAACCTAACAAGGCAGTGGTGGGGGCTAATGCCTTTGCGCATGCCAGCGGCATCCACCAAGACGGCGTGCTCAAGGCGCGTGACACCTACGAAATCATGCGCGCCGAGGATGTGGGCTGGAGCGCCAACAAGATCGTCTTGGGCAAGCTCAGCGGCCGCAATGCCTTCAGGCAGCGCCTGCAGGAGCTCGGAGTCGACCTGGACAGTGAGGCCGAGGTGAACGCAGCCTTCGCGCGCTTCAAGGACCTGGCTGACCGCAAGAGTGACATCTTTGACGAGGACATCATTGCGTTGGTCAGCGACGAGAGCGTGACCAGTGAGCAAGAGCACTACCGCTTGCTGGCGCTGTCCCAACACTCCGAAACGGGTGAGCGGCCTCAAGCCTCGGTCGTCTTTACCGCCGGTGGTGTGGAGCACAAGGCCAGCAGCCACGGCAATGGCCCGGTCGACGCATCCCTCAAGGCCATCGAGTCTCGGCTCAAGACCGGGGCCGAGTTACTGCTCTATTCGGTCAACGCCATCACCAGCGGCAGTACCGAATCGCAAGGTGAGGTCACGGTGCGCCTTCAGCATGGGGGCCGTGTGGTCAACGGAGTTGGCGCTGATCCTGACATCGTGGTGGCCTCGGCCAAAGCCTACTTGTCGGCCCTCAACAAACTTCACTCCAAACTGGAGCGGGTTGCCGCTCAGGGTTAACACGTGTTTATGCTTCAAAAACCGCTGCTAAGCCATTGATCGGCAAAGCCCGCTCGCCTACACTTCGCGGTCCGGACAACAATTTGGGCGCCCGAGGGGCGTTGCATGGCGTAGGCGATGGCGTTGAGCACACACAAGTGGCTGTTGGGCTTGTTCCTGGTTTTGGGCTTGGGCTCGTCTGCGGACGTGTGGGCCCAGGACAACCGACCTGCGGCCGCGAAGAAGAAGACTGACTCCGCAGGCACGAAGCCCGCCAACGCCAAGCGGGCCAAGGCCGCTGCCGCTGTGGGTGCGGCGGGGGCTGTGGCGGCGGTGGCGGCGCGGCCGTCCATCGGTCAGACCTATGGCCTGCATCAGACCCCAGACCCTTTGGATCTGAAGTCCAGCGTGGCCTTGGTCCTGGATCGCAACACCAATGAAGTCTTGTTCAGCAAGAACGCTCAGGCTGTCTTGCCGATTGCCTCGATCACCAAGTTGATGACCTCCATGGTGGTCTTCGAGCACCAACAAGACCTCGATGAGGTCTTGATCGTCACCCAAGGCGATGTCGACACCGAGAAGAACAGTGGCTCGCGTTTGGCCGTGGGTTCACGCTTGACCCGTCGCGAAATGCTGCACCTAGCCTTGATGGCCAGCGAAAACCGGGCCGCCCACGCCCTGGGCCGTCACTTCCCCGGGGGGCTTTCCTCGTTTGTGGACAGCATGAACCATCGGGCGCGCGAGTTGGGCATGTACGACACGCGCTTTGTGGAGCCTACTGGCTTGAGCAGCAAGAACCAGTCGAGTGCGCACGATCTGGCGATTCTGGTGCGCGCATCCCACGAGCATGAATTGCTGCGCCAGTTCTCGGTTACACCGGAAGCCAAGATGGCGGTGGGGCGCCAGAAACTGCAGTTCCGCAACACCAACGGCTTGGTGCGCGGCGGCACCTGGGACATCGCTTTACAGAAGACTGGCTACATCGCCGAGGCTGGCCGTTGTGTCGTGATGCAGGCCACGCTGGCAGGCCGGGAACTCATCCTGGTCTTGCTCGATTCCGCCGGTCGCTATTCGCGCACCGGCGATGCCGAGCGCCTGCGAAAGTGGCTTACCGAGCACGCGCCCGAGGGCAGCCCAGTGCCCGAGAGATTGCCTGTGCGGTCTCCAATAAGCGGCTGACCCATTCCTCTTCAAGCCGATCGGCCGGCGCGGAAATCGACAAACCAGCCACGAGCCGGCTTTGGTCGTCGTAGATGCCGGCGGCCATGCAGCGAACGCCCAGTTCGAGCTCCTCATCGTCGCGCGCCACGCCCTGTTGTCGCACCTGCAAAAGCTCACGCTCGAGCTTGGGCAGCTCGGTCAGACTGTTGCGCGTGTGGCCTGCCAGTCCGGTGCGGGTGGCGTAGGCCCGTACATGCGCAGCATCGTCTTTGGCCAGGAACAGCTTGCCCACTGAGGTCAGGTGCAAGGGCGCACGACCCCCCACGGCGCGGACCACCTGCATGCCTGAGCGCTCGCTGTAGGTCCGCTCGATGTAGACAATCTCATCGCCCTGACGCACCGACAGGTTGACCGGCTGTTGCGTCAAGCGGTGCAGGTCGCGCATGGGACCGATGGCCACTTCGCGCACATCCAGCCGAGCCTTGACCAGGTTGCCCATCTCCAATAGCCGCATACCCAAGCGATAGCTGCCGGCCTCGGGTCGTTCAACCCATCGGCCCAGGGTGAGGTCGTTGAGGATGCGGTGCGCAGTTGAGGGGTGCAGCCCGGTTCGTTCGCTGATCAGCTTCAGTGGCACGGGGTCTGGATGTTCGGCCAACAGGTCCAGCAGTTTGAACATGCGTTCGAGCACCTGGATGGCCGGTTGCCGGCCATCTTCAACGCTCGGCGGGGTGGCTGGGCTGGCAGGCGACAAGGGTTTGGGCAGGCGAGCCATGCGCTCATTTTGCATCCTGAAAGCGGATGTTGCCTCATGAATCACGCAATTGCTGCGCCGCAGCAACACCGCTGCGCACCGCTCCTTCAAGTGTGGACGGATAGGGCCCTTGGACATAGTCGCCGGCAATCCACACGCCACCGTGGTCGGCCGCTGCGCGTCCCTGCGGACGACGCAGACCTGGCGTGCATGCAAAGGTGGCCCTTCGCTCGGCAATGCTGCGCACCACCCGGGTTTGAGCTGCGCTCGCGCCTGGAAGTGCCAGTGCCTGTTGAAGCACCGCGTGTTCCAGCGCATCCAGGCCCGAGGCCATACAGGCCCCTGCATCGCTGACGACAAGACTCATGCCGCCTAACCACGGCCATCCGATGGCCGACAGGTCGAACGCAAATTGGGCCGGCCCATCGGTCAGCCGGACCATGGGATGTGGCAGGCGTGCGCCTGGGGCATCGATCCAACAGGTAACGATCGGTTCGAACCTCAGGGCCTGAGCCGAAGCGGCCCAGGCTGGGTCCCAGGGGCCCAAGAGGCGGGCAGCCTCCGCCGCAGAGGTCGCCACCACCAACCGGTCCACCACCTGCGCCTGTTTGGCCTGCACCTGCCAGCGGCCCTGCCCCAGGGGCTGTAGGCCTGTTACGCGATGGGCCAGATGCACGGCTGCGCCCCGTTGTTCAAGCCGATGCAACGCCGGTGCGGGCATAACCTTGCGCAAAGGCCATCGGGGGATCAACAGGTCTGAACTGCCCACACCGGCGAAAACGCCATCGGCCAGGACGCGAAGAAACACTTGCGCATCGGCCGCTGTGGCCGGTGTGTTCAAGGCCGCCACGCACAGGGGCTCGATCAGGTCGCTTATCACTTCGGGCGGCAGGCCTGTGCACAGCTGCGAAACCGTCAGCGAGGCATCGCACTGGAAGCCTCGGCGGTGCCAGCGCAACAGCCGCATCAACAGCTGCCCGCGGGTGCGCCAGGGCCAGGCACCGTGGCGCGCCAGACCCCTCAAGAAGGCCAACACCGGCGGGCCGCCGGGCAGCTTCAGCCCCCTTCCGTTGGGTGTGACCAGGGCCAGAGACCCGCGCCAGAAGGCTGCCTGCAGGTCCACTCCGAGGTCTTGCATCAAGCGCAGGGTCTCGCGGTAGGCCCCAATCAAGATGTGTTGTCCTGCATCGAGTTCCAGCTCTAGGCCACCTGACTCCGCTTGGGTCTGTGGTGTCTGTTGCAACAGCGGCAAGGGCAATGCTCCCGCGGGGTTCCCCAGTGCCTGCACCACGCCGCTTCGGCCCCGCCCACCGGGTGCTGGGGCCATCTCCCAAAGCTCGACCCGCCAGCCCGAGTCAGCCAGTTCCACCGCGGCGGCCAGGCCTGCCCAGCCCGCGCCGATCACACCCACGCGCCCCACGTTGGACCTGGGGCTCAGCGCCATTGCCAGTGGGTCATCATGGCGATCCACACCTTGCGCACCGGGGTGAGCGAAATGCGCTGATGCAGCACTTGAAATGAACCGGTCTCGATCTCGCGCAACAGGGTGCGGTAGATGGCCGCCATCATCAGGCCTGGGCGTTGGGCGCGGCGGTCTTCATTGGGCAGCATGCCAAGGGCCTGTTCGTACAGGCCGTGGGCGCGCTGGGCCTGAAACCGCATCAGTTCGGTAAAACGGTCGCTGTAGCCAAAGGGCGGTTCACGTCGCAGCAGTTCGGTGGCCTTCACCTCGAACTGCTGCAGATCGCTGATGGGCAGGTAGATACGCCCACGGCGTGCGTCTTCGCCCACATCGCGAATGATGTTGGTCAACTGCATGGCCTGGCCCAGGGCGTGGGCGTATGCGGTCGTAGAGGCCTGTGTTTGGCCGAAGATGGCCGCGGCCACTTCACCCACCACGCCAGCCACCAAGTGGCAATAGCGCTGCAAGCCGGGGTAGTCGAGGTAGCGATTCTGGTTGAGGTCCATTTCACAGCCTTCGATCACCGCCAGCAAGTGGTGAGCTGCGATGCCGTACACCGGCGCGTGGGGTATCAGGGCTTGCATCACCGGATGCTGCGGCTGCCCGCCAAACGCGCGGCCCACCTCGGTGCGCCACCAGGCCAGTTTGCTTGCAGCCACACCCGGATCGCGCACCTCGTCCACCACATCGTCGATCTCGCGGCAAAACGCATAGAAGGCAGTGATCGCAGCGCGCCGCGTCGGTGTGAGGAACTTGAAGGCCGTGGTGAACGAAGAGCCGCTGCGCGCGGTCTTGTCCTGGACATATTGCTCAGGCGTCATGATGACTTCAGCCGCGCATTCTCGCCGCGCGCCACAGCACTCGCGGCATGTCCCACGCGCGCAGCCGCGGGCGCTGCATCAGGGTCCGGTACTCAAGCGCTTCTATCTTGTCCAGGATGCGCAAGCCCCCTTGCACCACCAGACGCAGTTCCCAGCCCGCGCGGCCCCGCAGCCTCAACGACAGGTCTTGACCCTGGAGCATGTGCTCGCGTGCCCAGGCAACCAGTTCTCGAATCAGGGCCTGGCTGCTGGGGCTGTCTTGCAGGTGACAGAGGTTTTGGGGGTCCAGGCCATGGGCCTGCGCATCCTCATGTGGCAGATAGCAGCGACCCTGAGGATGGTCGCGGCTGAAGTCCTGCCAAAAGTTGATCAGTTGCAGCGCGGTGCAGATGGCATCAGACTGGGCCAGCGACCGTGGGTCATCCACTCCATAAAGGTGCAATAACAGACGGCCCACCGGGTTGGCTGAGCGGCTGCAGTAGTCCAGCAGGGCCGCGCGGTTGGGGTAGGCGGGGTTGTGGGTGTCTTGCTCGAATGCGTCCAGCAGGTCCAGCAGGTCTTGGCAGGGCAGGCGGTGTTGTGCAATGGCGCGGCCCAGCGGCACGAACACCTCGGGCCACCCTGGGGCATTCTTCCCAAGCGGCGCATCCGCCGCAGACGAAGCTTCGAAGGTGGCCAAGAGGCATTGCCGGTAGTGCTGCAGCAGCACCCGCCGCTGCTCGGGCGTGCCAGGCCCCTCATCGGCGATGTCGTCAGCCGTGCGGGCATAGCGGTACAGGGCCACCACCGCCGGACGCAGCGCTGGCGGGCACAGAATGGAAGCCACGGGGAAGTTTTCGTAATGGGCCACGCTCACGGCACGCCCATTGTCGCTTGGGGCACGCTCGCTTGGGGGACTAGTACACTACAGGGTTTGCCGCAAAACACCCGCGCGGGTGGCGAAATTGGTAGACGCACCAGGTTTAGGTCCTGACGCCAGCGATGGTGTGGGGGTTCGAGTCCCCCCCCGCGCACCACTGATCGCGGCGGGCTTGCCCGCCGCCCCAAACGGCTTGCCCAACTTGCCGACCGAACCGCTAGATAGAGAGTTCCGAAAATGACGGTCACCGTTGAAACCCTTGAGAAGCTCGAGCGCCGCATCACGCTCGTGCTGCCGGCCGACACCATCAACAACGAGGTGCAGACCCGGCTGAAGAAGCTCGCCCGCACTGTCAAAGCTGATGGCTTTCGCCCCGGCAAGGTGCCCATGAGCGTGGTGGCCCAGCGTTACGGGTATTCGGTGCAGTACGAAGTTGTCAACGATAAGGTGGGCGAGGCCTTCGCCAAGGCCGCCGATGAGGCATCTCTGAAGGTCGCCGGCACGCCCCGCATCAGCCAGAAAAACGAAGCCCCGGAAGGCGCCTTGGCCTTTGACGCCACCTTCGAGGTGTATCCCGAGGTGCAAATGGGCGACCTGGCCACGGCTGAGATTCAAAGGGTGCAGGCCGAGGTGACCGAGGCTGCCATCGACAAGACCCTGGACATCTTGCGCAAGCAGCGCCGCACCTTCGCTCAGCGCGCCGCCGCTGAAGGTGCCGCTGAGGAAGACCGCGTCACCATCGACTTTGAAGGCAAGATCGACGGCGAGCCCTTCCAGGGCGGCAAAGCCGAGGCCTTCCAACTCGTCATTGGTGAAGGCCAGATGCTCGAGCAGTTCGACAAGGCGGTACGCGGCATGAAGGTCGGCGAAAGCAAGACCTTCCCCCTGCAGTTCCCGGCCGACTATCACGGCCAGGACGTGGCCGGCAAGGAAGCCGACTTCCTGGTCACGATGAAGAAGATCGAGCAGCAAAACCTGCCCGAGGTGGACGACGCCTTTGCCAAGTCCCTGGGTATTGCCGACGGCACCGTAGAAGGCCTGCGCGCTGATGTGAAGAACAACCTGGCCCGCGAGGTCAAGTTCCGCGTGCTCAACCGAAACAAGGCTGCCGTGATGGACGCCCTGGTCAAGGTCGCGACGCTTGACCTGCCTAGGGCCCTGGTGCAAGGCGAGGTGGAGCGCATGGTGCAAAGCGCGCGCGCTGACCTCAAGCAGCGCGGCTTCAAAGACGCCGACAGCATGCCCATTCCCGCCGAGGTCTTTACCGAGCAAGCTGAAAAGCGCGTGCGCCTGGGCCTGGTGGTGGGAGAGTTGGTGCGCACCCATCAGCTGCAGGCCAAGCCCGAACAGCTGCAGGCCCACATCAAAGAAATCTCTCAGAGCTACGAGAAGCCGGCCGAGGTGATGCGTTGGTACCTCACCGACCGCAACCGCATGGCCGAAGTCGAGGCCATCGTGGTTGAGAACAATGTGGCCGAGTTCGTCATGGCCCGCGCCAAAGTTTCGGATAAGGCGGTACCCTTCGACGAGCTGATGGCCCAGTCCTGATCAGGAGCAATCAAAACATGAGCGTGATCGACCCCCAAAACCTGGGCATGGTGCCCATCGTCATCGAAACCTCAGGCAGGGGCGAGCGCGCCTACGACATCTACAGCCGCCTGCTGCGCGAGCGGGTGGTGTTCCTGGTGGGGCCGGTTAACGACGCCACGGCCAACCTGGTGGTGGCGCAACTCTTGTTCCTGGAATCGGAAAACCCGGACAAGGACATCTCGCTGTACATCAATTCCCCGGGCGGCAGCGTGAGCGCGGGCATGTCGATCTATGACACCATGCAGTTCATCAAGCCCGATGTGAGCACCCTGTGCATGGGCATGGCGGCCTCCATGGGCGCTTTCTTGCTGGCCGCCGGTGCCAAGGGCAAGCGTTTCGCACTGCCCAACAGCAAGGTGATGATTCACCAACCCCTGGGCGGCACGCAGGGGCAGGCCACCGATATCGAGATCCACGCCCGCGAAATCCTCAAGACCCGCGAGCAGCTCAATCGCATCCTGGCCGAGCGCACCGGCCAGCCCCTGGAGAAGATCCAGGCCGACACCGAGCGCGACTACTACATGAGCGCGGCCGAAGCCAAGGACTACGGCCTAGTGGATCAGGTGATCGAGAAGCGGGCCTGATGCTCTATCATCGCTGAGAGACGAAACCGACGCAGGCCAACAGACCTCCCATGCCAGAAAAGAAGGGCTCCTCCAGCGAAAAAGTGCTCTATTGCAGCTTCTGCGGCAAGAGCCAGCACGAGGTCAAAAAGCTGATCGCCGGCCCGTCCGTTTTCATCTGCGATGAGTGTATCGAGCTATGCAACGACATCATCCGCGATGAAGTGCCGCCTGAGGACGCGCCTGTCAAGGGGGGCAAGTCTGACCTTCCGACGCCTGCTGAAATCAAAGACAGCCTTGACCAGTATGTGATTGGCCAAGACACCGCCAAGCGTATCTTGTCGGTGGCGGTGTACAACCACTACAAGCGCCTCAAGCATATGGGCGCTAACGGCAAAGATGAGGTGGAGCTGAGCAAGAGCAACATCCTGCTCATCGGCCCCACCGGCTCGGGCAAAACGCTGCTGGCCCAAACCCTGGCCCGTTTGCTCAATGTGCCCTTCGTGATCGCCGACGCCACCACCCTCACCGAGGCGGGCTATGTGGGCGAAGACGTCGAAAACATCATCCAAAAGCTGCTGCAGAACTGCAATTACGAGGTTGAGCGCGCGCAGCGCGGCATCGTCTACATCGACGAGATCGACAAAATCTCCCGCAAGGCCGACAACCCCTCCATCACCCGCGATGTTTCCGGGGAGGGCGTTCAGCAGGCCCTGCTCAAGCTGGTGGAAGGCACGATGGCAAGCGTACCCCCGCAAGGCGGGCGCAAGCACCCCAACCAAGATTTCCTTCAGATCGACACCACTAACATCTTGTTCATCTGCGGCGGCGCCTTTGATGGCCTGGAAAAGGTGATCCAAAACCGGACCGAAAAGTCGGGCATTGGCTTTTCCGCTTCGGTGCAGTCCAAGAGTGAAAAGAAGGCGGCGGAACTGTTCCGGTATGCCGAGCCCGAAGACCTCATCAAGTTCGGTCTGATCCCCGAACTCGTGGGCCGCCTGCCGGTTGTGGCCACCCTGGGCGAACTCACCGAAGATGCCATGGTGCAGATCCTCACCCAGCCCAAGAACGCCCTGGTCAAGCAGTACCAGCGTTTGTTCGCTATGGACGGGGTGGAGTTGGAGGTGCGCCCCTCAGCTTTGGGCGCTATTGCCCGCAAGGCCCTGGCCCGCAAAACCGGTGCCCGCGGCCTGCGCTCCATCGTGGAGCATTCGCTGATCGACACTATGTTTGACCTGCCCACGCTAGACGGTGTAGCCAAGGTGGTGGTCGACGAGCACAACATCGACGAGGGCACCAAGCCTCTGTTGGTGTATCGCGAGACCAAGGCCAGCGCTTAAGTGTGTTGTAACGGGCGCTTGAGCCCGCTCAAGTCTGCGACGCCTGAGTCGATCCACACAAGAATGCCCGCTCGCTCATGTCCGCGCCCGTCTCAGGGTCAAGGCCTGTGCGAGTGCACAATAGGGCAAGCCTGAGGCGATTTTCCCCTTTGACGCCCGTTTTGCTCGGCGTTGCAGTGGGGCACTTGCAATCCTTCTGCCGGCCCCCAAGTAGGCTGTAGAAAGAGAGACTTTCATGCCCGGACAAGCCCCCCTCATCGAAGACCCAGCCACCTTACCCCTGCTGCCGCTGCGTGATGTGGTCGTCTTCCCCCACATGGTGATCCCGCTGTTCGTGGGGCGCCCAAAGTCCATCAAGGCCTTGGAAGCTGCCATGGAAGCCGGCCGTCAGATCATGTTGGTGGCCCAGCGCGCGGCCGGCAAGGACGAGCCCAAGGCCGACGACATGTTCGCGATAGGCTGCATCTCCAGCATCTTGCAGATGCTCAAGTTGCCCGACGGCACCGTCAAGGTGCTGGTCGAAGGTTCTCAGCGCGCCCGCACCGTTAATATCGAAGACATCGGCGAATACTTCACCGCTGATGTCGTTAGCGTGGCGGCCGAAAACGAGGCTTCGTCTGAGATCGAAGCCCTGCGCCGTGCCGTCACGCAGCATTTCGACCAGTACGTCAAGCTCAACAAAAAGATTCCCCCGGAGATCCTTACCTCCATCGCCGGCATTGATGACGCTGGGCGCCTAGCTGACACCATTGCGGCCCACCTGCCCCTGAAGCTGGAAGCCAAGCAAAGCGTGCTCGACCTCTACGACGTGGCCAAGCGTTTAGAAAGGCTGCTGGAGCTGCTCGAGCACGAGGTTGACATCTTGCAGGTGGAAAAGCGCATACGCGGCCGGGTCAAGCGCCAGATGGAAAAGAGCCAGCGCGAGTACTACCTCAACGAGCAGGTCAAGGCCATCCAGAAGGAACTGGGTGATGGCGAAGAGGGAGCTGATCTCGAAGAGCTCGAGAAGAAGATCAAGGCCGCGCGCATGCCTAAGGAAGCGCGCCAGAAGGCCGAGGGCGAGCTCAAGAAACTCAAGCTGATGTCACCCATGTCGGCCGAGGCCACCGTGGTGCGCAACTATATCGACACCCTGGTCAACCTGCCCTGGAGCAAGAGGACCAAGGTCAAGCACGACCTGTCCAATGCCGAAGAGGTGCTCAACGAAGACCACTACGGCCTGGAGAAGGTCAAGGAGCGCATCCTCGAATACCTCGCGGTGCAACAACGCGTGGACAAGGTCAAGGCGCCCATCCTGTGCCTCGTGGGCCCGCCGGGCGTGGGCAAAACCTCGCTGGGACAAAGCGTGGCGCGCGCCACCGGCCGTAAGTTCGTGCGCATGGCCCTGGGCGGTGTGCGTGATGAAGCGGAGATTCGCGGCCACCGTCGCACCTACATCGGCTCCATGCCGGGTAAGGTACTGCAGTCGCTGACCAAGGTGGGGACGCGCAACCCGCTGTTCTTGCTCGACGAAATCGACAAACTGGGCATGGATTTCCGCGGCGATCCCTCCTCGGCCCTGCTCGAAGTGCTCGACCCCGAGCAGAATCACACGTTTAGCGACCACTACATCGAGGTCGACTTCGACCTTAGTGATGTGATGTTTGTGGCCACCTCGAATTCGATGAACATTCCGCCGGCGCTGCTCGACCGCATGGAAGTGATCCGCCTGCCGGGTTACACCGAGGACGAGAAGGTCAATATTGCGCAGACTTACCTGCTGCCCAAGCAGCGCAAGAACAACGGTGTGAAGGACAGCGAACTCGACGTTCAGGAGGGGGCCCTGCGAGGCATCATCCGCTACTACACCCGTGAAGCGGGCGTGCGTTCGCTCGAGCGCGAAGTGGGCAAGATCTGCCGCAAGGTGGTCAAGGGCCTGCAGCTCAAGAAGTACACAGGCACCGTGGTGGTCAACGAGGAAAACCTCAACGATTTTCTGGGTGTGCGAAAGTTTGACTTCGGCCGTGCTGAAAAAACCAACCAGGTTGGCCAGGTGGTGGGGTTGGCCTGGACGGAGGTGGGCGGCGATTTGCTCACCATCGAGGCTGCCGTGATGAACGGCAAGGGCAACATCATCCGCACCGGCCAGCTCGGCGATGTGATGAAGGAGTCTGTTGAGGCCGCGCGCACTGTGGTGCGTTCTCGCGCCCGCATGTTGGGCATCAAGGACGAGCTATTCGACAAGCGCGACATCCACATCCACGTGCCCGATGGCGCAACGCCCAAGGATGGCCCGAGCGCGGGTATCGCCATGACCACCGCCTTCGTGTCGGCGCTCACGGGTATCCCGGTCCGGTCGGATGTGGCCATGACCGGCGAGATCACCCTGCGCGGCGAGGTTACGGCCATCGGCGGCTTGAAGGAAAAGCTGTTGGCCTCGCACCGTGGCGGCATCAAAACCGTAATGATCCCGGAAGAGAATGTGAAGGACCTTCAGGACATCCCGGAGAATGTGAAGAACCACATCGAGATTGTCCCGGTGAAGTGGATCGACAAGGTGCTGGAGGTGGCCCTGGCGGGCAAGCCGCAGCCGCTGCCCGACGAGGAGGCGGTGTCCTCGCCCAAGGAAGGCGCACCGGCTGCCGCGGCAGCGCCCGGCTCCGATGCGGGCGGGGAAGCGATCAAGCACTGATGGCAAGGGGAATTGCAAGGGCCAGCCGAACTCGTGTACGATGGCGTTTTCGATTAGGAGATCGATCTCTTCTAACAAACGGCGAAATCAGTACCAGCGCAAGCCGGTACAAATGCGGGAATAGCTCAGTTGGTAGAGCGCAACCTTGCCAAGGTTGAGGTCGCGAGTTCGAGCCTCGTTTCCCGCTCCACATTACACAAAAAGGGAAGCCCAGGCTTCCCTTTTTTGTCGGTGGTTCGCTGGCGTTGCCGACACAGTTTTGAAGGGCGTGCTACCCTGGAGACGTTAAGCGTGGCGCGATAGCAAAGCGGTTATGCCCCGGATTGCAAATCCGGTTAGGGCGGTTCGACTCCGCCTCGCGCCTCCACCAATTTCACTCTCTCAACCCAAGGAAATCATAGGCTTACACGATAGAAGCTACTCTCCTTAGGCCACCGCCTCGTCGCTCAAGGGCAGGGCGAAATCCTGCTTGTTCTTGAACTCCGAGCCCGGTAGCAGCAGCGTGCGCCCGTCTAGGTTGACCCGTGACCATCGCAGTCGCAGGACGTTTCTCTGCTGCAGCCCAGGTGGAGCAGCCATGTCAAAGCTGCTAACCGCAGCGGGTTAAGGCAAGAGTTGGGGCGTGGGCATAGGCCGCCGTGCGTAGCCCATAGGCCAATCAGGCCGGGACAACCTTGACCACCGCGCTGACGCCGGGGGTGCCTTGTATGCCCGTGGTGTCAATGGCTACGTGCCAGTGTCCTGCCGTGGGAATGGCCAACCGAATGGGCGACTGACGCACCACCCCGCCTGTGTAGATGTGCTTGACACCCGCTTTGTAGTTGCCGAAGTTCGGGGTGTCCATCAGCCGGACGTTGGCCACAGCTGTGAGCCGGATCTCCACCACTTCACCAGCTTGCCTCGGGCCGAGGTCGGTGTATAGAAATTTCATGGAGTGCAATGTTGGCACGGGGATGGCAGGACGACAAGCACCGCCGCAAGCGGGTCAGCCCCTGGTGTTTGGTCGCGCTTGCACCACAGCGCTGGCGCAGCCCTAGCGATGGCGTTCGGGCCAGCGCAGCAGGCTCCAGGCTCGCTACCGGTCCTGTTTTGTGCCACTTTTGTGACATTTTTGAGGTTTAGCCGCTCGGCAGGCGCGGCCAAATGCTCGGGCAACAGGTGCACATAGCCTTACACCGTATGCGTCGAGTGCCACCCGGCAAGCTCCTGCAGGACCGGCAGCGGGGTGCCTGCCCTTGCGTGCCAGGCGGCCCATTTGTGGCGCAGATCGTGGAACCGGAAGCCGGCCAGGCCGACGTGCTGGTAGGCTGCGTCCCAGTTCGTTGCGCACAAGTGCACGCCGGGCCATACTGGACTTGCACGGGGCTCTGACAGGGCCTCCGGCAGCTAGCGGGCCTGCTCATTAAGTAGCACCACCATTTTTCGCCGGCCGCATGACGTCGGAGGGCTCGAACGTTGTCAAGCCGCCGGCGGTAGTGCGGACGTCGGCGACGCTGAGCGCAAAGGTCGCTGTCTGGCACACTTGTGAGCCATTGGCTCTGCGTCAGCGCGGCCGTCCTGCACCTGGTCGGTCGCATGTATCGGAAAGGCTGCCTGTATGACGGAACCATCGCGCCCTTTACCTGCGGCCGTGAGCGTCGCGGATCAGGCGATCCATTGGGATGCCGATCTGAGTTACGCGACCTACCTGCAACTCGAGCCGCTGTTGTCGCTGCAGCAGACGCGCTCGGGTGCGCACGACGAACTCATGTTCATCATCGTCCATCAGGCTTCGGAGCTGTGGATGAAGCTTGCGATCGCTGAGCTCGCTGCGGCCATGACCGAGATCGGCCGCGGTAATCCGGGACCTGCTTTCAAGATGCTGGCGCGCTTGTCGCGAATCCAGGTGCAGCTTACCGAATCCTGGGCTGTGCTCTCCACCCTGACTCCTGCCGACTACTCGGCGTTTCGCGGCTCGCTGGGTCAGAGTTCGGGATTCCAGTCGCCGCAGTATCGGCAGCTCGAATTCATGCTGGGTAACAAAAACCCGGCGCTGATTCGCGTCCACAAGCAGAACCCTGTGGCGTATGCCCTGCTCGAACGTGCGCTGCACGAGCCGAGCGTGTACGACCTGTCGCTGCGGCTGTTGAACACCAGCGGTTTGCCCTTGCCAATCGACATCATCGAGCGGGATTTCTCGATCCCATACTCGGCTAGGCCGGAGGTTGAGGCGGCGTGGGCCGAGGTTTACCGCGATCCGCAGGCACACTGGGACCTTTATGAGCTCGCTGAGAAACTCGTCGATGTCGAGCATCAGTTCCAGAGCTGGCGATTCAGTCATATGAAGACTGTCGAACGCATCATCGGCCATAAGCACGGCACGGGTGGTTCGAGCGGCGTGTCGTATCTCGTCCGCGCTCTCGATCTAAGATTTTTTCCGGAGTTGTGGACTGTGAGGACGCGCCTTTGAAGTCGGGTCGACAGCATGACATCTAGTAGCGGCTATGTTCCAAGTTGCCGGTGCGGCTGGGTGATACGCCCGTGGCGATGGATGTGAGCTCGACCCATTCCGTTCAATTGGGGGCTCACTGCGTTTGAATTTCAGGGTTGAACCTGAGTTCATCGGTACTGAGCCGGCACTGAGCCGGCACCGAGCGTATACGCGGCGCTGGCTTGAGTCATCCCACGCCACGCGCGCTCGGCCCCCAGGCAGCGGCTGCCAGCCCAGCCCCAGGTGGCTCAGCATCTTCTCGATTACCGGCCGCTCAAGGATGGCCGCGATGACCTTTAGCTCCCCGGCGCTGTAGTTC
>VGHB01000007.1 GCA_016868355.1 Betaproteobacteria bacterium
CGCTGCGAAAAGGTCGCCTTGGTCATGCAAAACGCGGGGCTGGAGCACGCCTTACAACTTGAGGGCGGCATCCTGCAGTACTTTGAAGACACCAGGGGTGCGCCCCATCGGTATGGCCGCTGGGTGGTCTTTGACGAGCGCGATTCCTCAGACGCTGAGCTTCGCTCCCGAGCGGGACCGGCCGGTGTGGCTTGGAGTTTGGGGTCTGGGGTCTGGGGTTTGCCCAAGCGCAGGCTGCTTAAGCCGCGGTGCCACGCCGCTGGCGCAGCGCCTCGTACAAGCACACCGCCGAGGCTACCGACACATTGAGGCTTTCCACCGCACCGGCCATGGGAATGTGTACCAGCTCATCGCACGTCCTGCGGGTCAGCTGTCGCATGCCAGGCCCTTCGGCGCCCAATACCAGGGCCACCGGCCCACGCAGGTCGAGGTCGTAGAGCGAGCGTGGCGCATCGTCGCTGGTGCCGATGACGCGAATCTGCCGTTCCTTCAATTCGCCTAGCGTGCGCGCCAAGTTGACCACCATGAAATAAGGGACCGTCTCAGCCGCGCCGCTGGCCACCTTGGCCACAGTGGCGTTCAAACCCACAGCGTGGTCGCGCGGGGCGATCACCGCCTGTGCGCCGGCACCATCGGCCACGCGCAGACAGGCCCCCAGATTGTGCGGATCGGTCACGCCATCGAGCACCAACAGCAAGGGGGTGACGCCGCGCGCGTGAACCTCGTCGAGATGGTCGTCGATGGAATGCTGCGCCTTCAGCGGCTGGACCCGGGCCACAACACCTTGGTGCGGGGCGCGGCCAGCCAACTGCGCCAGGCCTGCGGCGTCACTGTCCAGCAGCTTCACCCCCGCTTCACGGGCACGCTGCAGCAGGCCGCGCATGCGGCCATCACGGCGCTGGGCATCGTGGTGCAGTTCCAGCACTGAATCAGGTGCCGTCTTGAGCCGCACCGTCACCGCGTGGAAGCCGAAGAGGATTTTGTTGTTCATCGACCGATTGTCGCCGTGGCTTGTCGCTTTATCGGCTTAGGAGCAGCAGCAAACCCCAAAACAGGGGCTGGTGCAGCATGTACAGGCTTAACGGCCACTGACCCAAGACAGCCAGAGCTCTTGTGAGGCGCAGCTGAGGCAGGTGCAAGTGCTGCAAGCCAGGGCCCAGGACCAGCCCCAGCCACACCAGTCCCATCCAGGGCAGAAGGGGTGCGTAGTCTTCAGTAACCGGTTTGTGGGTGACCAGACCCACACCGTTGAGCCAACGGTTGTCGAAAACCGGGTCCTGCCAGACCTGCGGGGCCAATATAGCCAGCAATGCTAAGCCCATCAGCACGCGTGAGGGCCAGGCAGCCGTCAAGCGCGCCAGCAGCACCATCAACGCCAGGCCATGCAAGACGCCGAAGCTGACCCAGCTGAGGGGAAAAACAACGAAGGTGGCCAGCGAGACCATGCCCGCGCAGGCCACCACTTGGGCCCACCGGCGCCAAAAGCGAGGCCAGCCCTGCCCCTGGGCCTGCACCAGGGCCTGAGAGGCTCCGGCGCAGAACATGAACAGGCTGACGATGCACACCCGTTGCCAGGTCCAAAAGGGGTCCGACAAGAACGCCTGGCGTGGCTCGAGCCAGCCGAAGTGGTTCAGGTCAAAGCACAGGTGAAAGGCCAACATCCACACGATGGCCGCGCCGCGCAGAGCGTCCAGGCTCTGCACACGGGTATCGGGGTTGGCGCGGTCCATGGCCGAATTGGACACCACGCCGCAGCACAATGTTCAACGCCGCAGCCCAAGCAGGGGCTACCATGAGCTTTATGAGTACCCAGCCCAGCGCGCGCCGCAGTGCAGCCGAACAAATCAAGTTCGAGGCGGCCATTCGGCGCCTAACCGAAGAGCAAATCGCCTTCAACCAGGTCTTGGGCATGAGGCTGCATGAGCACAGCGGCCCCAATGGTACGGTGTGCCGATTTGAGATGCGCCCCAATTTGGTGGGCCACTACGTGCACGGGCGGCTGCATGGTGGCGTCACCTCAGCCGTGCTGGATGCCACCGCGGGCATTGCCTTGATGGTGGCCATCGGCGAGAAGTTTGCGCACGAATCCGCCGACCAGGTGATGCACCGCTTTGTCAAGATGGGCACCATCGACTTGCGCGTCGACTACCTGCGCCCCGGCCTGGGCCAGTACTTCAATGCCCAAGCCATCGTCACCCGCCTGGGCGGCCGCATCGGCTCCACCCAAATGCGCCTGGTCAACGACCAGGGCACCCTCATCGCCACCGGTGCCGGCGCTTACGTCATCGCTTGAGCCGATTCAGATAAATGGGGTCGGAGTCACTCTTTTCTCGGTGTGAGCGCAGCGCACGAAAAAAGTGTCTGGGACCCCATTTTTCTGTCAGACCACAACAGGTTCGGGTTCTAGGCGGATGCCGAAGCGTTCGTAGACGCTGGCTTGGATGGCGCGGGCCAGGGTGAGGACTTCGGCGCCGGTGGCGCCGCCACGGTTGACGAGGACGAGGGCCTGCTTTTCATAAACGCCAGCGCGGCCAACGCTGCGGCCCTTCCAGCCGCAGGCATCAATCAGCCAGCCCGCCGCCAGCTTCACCGTGCCGTCTTCCAGGGGGTAGTGCACGATGCCTGGGTCGCGCGCAATGATGTCGCGGCACTGCTCGGCACTGACCACGGGATTCTTGAAGAAACTGCCGGCGTTACCCAAGACAGCGGGGTCGGGTAATTTCGCGCGGCGTATGGCACACACCCAATCGAAGACCTGCTGCGCTGTGGGTTCGCGCACCCCGCTTTCTTCCTGGCGCTTCTGCAGTTCCAGATAGCCCAGCACCGGCTGCCAGGGCTTGGGCAGGCGCAAACGCACCCGAGTGATCACGCTCTTACCGGCCAAGCCGCCAAAGCCGCTGTGCTTGAAAACACTGTGGCGGTAGCCAAAGGCACAGGCGCGTGCGTCCAGCTCTACGGTGCGCCCGGTAATCAAGTCGACTGCCACCAGTGAATGAAAGCGGTCTTTCAACTCCACCCCGTAAGCCCCGATGTTCTGCACCGGTGCGGCACCCACCGTACCTGGAATCAAGGCCATGTTCTCAAGACCCGGCAGCCCGTGGTCCAGCGTCCAGCGCACCAGGGCATGCCAGTCCACACCTGCTCCAGCCTCCACCACCACCGAATGCGTGTCCTCGTGCAGTACCCGCAGGCCCGGGACCTCGACCTTGATGACGAGCATGGAAGGGTCGCGGGTGAACACCAGATTACTGCCGCCGCCCAGGATCATCTTGGGCGCCAGCCCCCAGCGCGAATGGTCTACCACGCGCCGCACGGCGGCTTCACTGTCCACCCGCACCAAATAAGCCGCTATGGCCGGCAGGCCCAGGGTGTTGAGCTCGCGCAGGCTTACGCCCTCTTCCAAGGCCAAGGCCAGGCTTGGTTTCAAAGCGGAACCGGGCTCATTGGGCAGCTCAGGAGCAGGCATGGCAAAATTTTCACCTAGAAAACACGTGGCCGCAGGCCCTTTTAAACCATGCCAAGCTTTGATGTGGTCGTTGAACCTAAGCTGGTCGAGGTGCGCAACGCCGTAGACCAAAGCAATAAGGAAATCGACACTCGCTTTGATTTCAAGGGCAGCAACGCACGCATCGAGCTTTCGGACAAAGACAGCAATAAGGAACTGACCCTGTTTGCCGACAGCGACTTTCAGCTGCAGCAAATCAAAGATATTCTGCTGGTCAAGCTCACCAAGCGCAGCGTGGACATTCGCTTCCTGGACGACAGCGCCAAACCGGAAAAGGTCGCAGGCGACAAGCTCAAGCATCTGGTCAAGATCAAGACTGGCATTGAATCGGATTTGGGCAAAAAAATCCAAACCTTGATCAAGCAGAGCAAGGTCAAGGTGCAAGCCGCCATACAAGGCGATTCGGTCCGGATCAGCGGTGCCAAGCGCGACGACCTGCAGGTTGCCATGGCCCTGCTTAAGAAGGACATCAGCGACGCGCCGCTGACCTTCAACAACTTCCGCGACTAAGTTGACGCTGCTCTACATCATCCTTGCCACTGGCCTGGGCGGCGTGCTTTCGGTCCTGGCCGCCGCCAGCCTGACCACGCGAGTGCTGGGGCGCATCGTGCACAACCTGGTCAGCCTGTCAGCCGGGGTGTTGTTGGGTACGGCCTTGCTCAATATGCTGCCCGAAGCCTTCGAGTCAGCACAAGCCCCAACGCGCGAGTTGTTCATCACGCTGTTGGGCAGCCTCCTGTTCTTCTTTTTGCTGGAAAAGGCCGAGCTGTACCGCCACAGCCACCACCACGAGGGCGACCATCCGCATCACGACCATCACCATGGCTTTGATGCGGAACAGGCCGGCGCCGGCGGATGGTCGGTCCTGCTGGGGGACAGCATCCACAACTTCATAGACGGCATGATCATTGCAGCGGCCTTTCTGACCGATGTGAAGCTGGGCATGGTGACCACCCTGGCCATCGTGGCGCATGAGATCCCGCAAGAGATTGGCGACTTCATCGTGCTGCTCAATGCCGGCTTCTCGCGCGCCAAAGCCCTTCTGTTCAACGCCCTTTCTGGCATGGCTGCGGTGGCTGGTGGCCTGGTGGGTTACTTCGTGGTCGGCGGCTTGCAGCAGGTCCTCCCCTACCTCTTGGTGGTGGCGGCCAGCAGCTTCATCTATGTGGCCGTGGCCGACCTGCTGCCCCAAATGCAGCGCCGCTTGGCCTTCCGCGAAACACTTCAGCAGGTGCTGTGGCTGGCTTCAGGCCTTGCCCTGGTGCTGCTGGCCGGTGAAGTGCTGCACGCCCACTGAACCAAACCCAGCGCAGCAGGCGAACTACTTCACCACCAGCACGGCTACGGCGCTGTGCAGCAAGACGCGCTGGGTTTCGCTGCCCAGCAAGAGCGCAGCCACTCCGCGCCGGCCATGCGAAGCCATGACGATTAGGTCACAGTTCTTCGACTTGGCATGATCCAGGATAGCCTGCCAGGGGTGCAGTGATTCGACCGTGTAGCCGCTACAAGCCACCTGCTGCTCATGCGCAGCATCCACCACTGCAGTCACACGCTGGCGGGCTAATTTTTCCTGGTCCTCATAAAACTCTTGGGGCGCAATCGGCTGCACCTCACTGATAGCGCTGTAGGGAAAGGGGTCCTTCACCGAAATTGCAAACAGCTGTGCGTTGAGTCGACGTGCCAAGTTGATTGCGGCTTCCACCGCCTTGTGGGTGATGTCAGATCCGTCGGTGGGAACCAGAATTCGGCTGTACATATGGGCCCTCCTGCAAAGTGAACCGGATATCCACTGGAGCCCCCAGTATCAAACCGTGAGGGATCGCTGCAGCTGGGCCAAGATCAAATCCGAGCCGTGCACAGGGGCGCCAAACCTCAGCCCAGGGCCAC
Source organism: Betaproteobacteria bacterium (assembly GCA_016868355.1). Lineage (GTDB taxonomy): Bacteria > Pseudomonadota > Gammaproteobacteria > Burkholderiales > Burkholderiaceae_C > RFTU01. The sequence continues at coordinate 5,393 of VGHB01000007.1, forward strand.
CGGCCGGCTCGGGTCGGCTGACCATTCGCTCCAAGACCCCGGGTACAGCACGCCCTCACCCAAGCCGGCATGGGCAAGGGCCAAGAGGTTGTGGCAGGCGGTCACGCCCGATCCGCACTGGTGCACCACCGGAAGGCCCGCCTGCAGCAGGGGCCGCCAGTCCGCCTGCAAAGCCTGCACGGACTTGAAGTGGCCATCGGGTTGCAGGTTGTGCTTGAAAAATCGGTTGACCGCGCCAGGAATGTGGCCTGCGCGGGTGTCCAGCGGTTCGGTTTCACCACGGTAGCGCTCGCCAGCACGGGCGTCGACCAGGCTAACCCGTCCCAGGCGCTGCATCAAGTCGGCCGCGGTCACCGTGGCCATGCCAGCAGGCTGCTCAGGGTAGGAGGCCACCACGGCCGGGCTGGGCAGGTCCGTCCCCAGTGCGCCATTGGCGGCCACCCAGGCGGCCTTGCCGCCGTCCAGTACCGCCACCGGCCCATGGCCCATCCAGCGCAACATCCACCAAGCCCGCGCGGCGTAGCAGCCACCTTGATCGTCATAGGCCACCACCGGCGTGGTGGGGGTGATGCCCCACTGCCCCAAGCGCAGCGCCCACTGCGAGCGCGCGGGCAAGGGGTGGCGGCCACCATCCACCGGACCCCGCGCTGACTTCGGCCCGCTGAGGTCGCGGTCGAGGTGGGCATAGAAGGCCCCGGGTAGGTGGCCTGCTGCGTAAGCACGTTCGCCCGCTTGCACGTCAAACAGGTCGAAGCCGCAATCCAACACCACCATGGGCGATGAGGCGCCCGTTGACGGAGCTGGCAGCTCACGCAGGGCTTGAACAGTGATCAGCGGACCCATGGCATCAACGCAGTTGTGGCGAGGCCTTCATCGCCTGCCGGTACCACTCGTGGAAGTGCTGCATGCCGTCTTCCATCGGGCTCTGGTAAGGCCCCACTTCATCATCGCCACGCTCCATCAGGGCGCGCCGACCAGCATCCATGCGCAGGGCAATCTCATCGTCTTCGATGCACGTCTCCATGTATGCGGCCTGCTCGGCTTCAACAAATTCGCGCTCAAACGCAGCAATCTCTTCGGGGTAGAAAAACTCGACCACGTTGAGCGTCTTCTGCGGACCCTTGGGAATGAGGTGGCTGACCACCAGCACATGCGGGTACCACTCCACCATCAGCGTTGGAAAGTAGGTCAGCCAGATAGCGCCATACGCTGGCGGTGCGCCATTGCGATACTTCAGCACTGCATCGTGCCAACGCTGGTACACCGGCGAGCCCGGCTTTTCCAGGGCCTTGTGCACCCCTACCGTCTGCACGCTGTGGTGCCGGCCGAACTCCCATCGCAAGTCTTCGCAGGTCACGAAGGCGCCCAACCCCGGGTGGAAGGGTCCGACGTGGTAGTCCTCAAGGTAGACCTCAATGAAGGTCTTCCAGTTGTAGGAGCATTCGTGCGCCTGAACCTTGTCCAGCACGTAGCCGCTGAAGTTCAGCTCGTGCTGCGGCCCCAAGCGCGCCAGCTCTGTAGCCACCTGCCGACTGCTGGCTTCAAAAACCAACCCGTTCCAGGTTTGCACCGGGTAGTTGCGCAGGTTCAGGCAGGGGTCGTCGGCGAAATGCGGTGCGCCCAACAGTTGGCCGCTTAGGTCGTAGGTCCAGCGGTGCAGCGGGCACACCACCTGTTGGCGGGTGTGTCCACGCCCCTTGAGCATCACCGCCTGGCGGTGGCGGCATACATTCGAAATAAGCTCAACGCCTTTGGGCGTGCGCACCAAGGCGCGGCCCTCGCCCTCGGCTGGAAGGGCGAAATAATCGCCCACCTCGGGTACGGCCAGCTCGTGTCCCAGGTAACAGGGCGAGCCATCGAAGATCAGCCGCTGTTCCTCCTGGAACAGCGCCTCGCTGAAATAAGACGAAACCGAGAGTTGAGAGCAACTGCGCTCCAGGGCTTCCAGCCCAATGCTCAGATCCGACATGATCCCCGGGGAACCTCCGAAATCACGATGCGTTGCAGGATGCAAAAGGGGAAGCGATTCTACCCACGGGCACTCGCCCATAAGCGTATGATCATGTCAACCGCAATCGTCAACTCAAATTGACACTTGCACGCTGCCTACAATTCTGGGTTTTCGATCACCCTCATGCCCTATGAAGTCTGAATTGCCTGGGGAATCTGCAGGAAAAGATACTGCGCCCCTGCCAACTCGCTACGAAGACGCCTTAGCCGAGTTAGACGACCTGGTAGTGGCCATGGAGTCGGGCCGCCTGCCCCTGGACGAACTGCTGGTAGCCTACCGGCGTGGGGCAGCGCTGCTGAGCTTTTGCCGAGACCGGCTGCAGGCGGTGGAAGAACAGGTAAAAGTGCTGGAGGATGGCCAGCTCAAGCCCTGGAGGGGTTCCTGAGCATGGAATTCCAGGTCTGGCTGACCGACCAACTGCACCAGGTGGAAAAGGCCCTATCGGCCTGGGTGCCGGCCGACGCACCGGCCGGCCTGGGTGATGCGATGCGCTACAGCGTGCTCGACGGTGGCAAGCGCCTGCGGCCCTTGTTGGTCTTGGCTTCTGCACAAGCGGTGGGCGGCCAAAACCGGGCGGCCCTGCGGGCAGCCTGCGCGGTGGAACTCATACACGCGTATTCCTTGGTTCACGACGACATGCCCTGCATGGACAACGACGTGCTGCGCCGGGGCAAGCCCACGGTGCATTTGCACTTCGGCCAGGCCCAGGCCATGCTGGCCGGCGACGCTATGCAGGCCCTGGCCTTCGAACTGCTGACTCCTGCAGATGACGGTGAGGTGGCACCCGCCCTGCAGGCGCGGCTGGTGGCTGTGCTGTCGCGCGGGGCTGGGCATTCGGGCATGGCCGGGGGTCAGGCCATCGATCTGGCCAGTGTGGGCCACCAATTGCAGGAGGCCCAGCTGCGCCGCATGCACGAACTCAAGACGGGCGCCTTGCTGCGGGCCAGCGTGGACATGGGGGCGCTGTGCGGCTCTGCCGATGCCTCCGCGCGCGCTGCGCTCAGCCGCTACGGCCACGCCATCGGTTTGGCCTTTCAGGTGGTCGACGACATCCTGGATGTCACCCAAGACACCGCGGTGCTGGGCAAGACCGCGGGCAAGGATCAGGAACAATTAAAGCCCACGTATGTGTCGCTGATGGGCCTGCAGGCCGCCCAGCAACACGCCCACGAATTGCATGAGCAAGCGCTGCAGGCCCTGGTGGCCAGCACCCTGCCCAACACCCAAAGGCTGCGTGAACTCGCAGACCTGGTGGTGCACCGCCAACACTGACCGCACGCCCAGCCTTGCCGGAGGACTCCATGTCCAAGCCCAAGTTTCCCTTGTTGGAATCCATCGAAAGCCCCGCCGACCTGCGGCGCCTGTCTCGCCTGGAACACAAATCGCTGGCACGCGAGCTGCGCGAGTTCCTGTTGCAGTCGGTGGGCAAAACAGGCGGCCACCTTTCCAGCAACCTGGGTACGGTGGAGCTCACCATTGCATTGCACGCGGTCTATAACACGCCAGAAGACCGCTTGGTGTGGGATGTGGGCCATCAAACCTATCCGCACAAGATTCTCACCGGCCGGCGCGAGCGCTTTCATACCCTGCGCCAGTTGGGTGGCCTGTCGGGATTTCCGCGCCGCGATGAGAGCGAGTACGACACCTTCGGCACCGCACACTCTTCCACCTCGATTTCCGCAGCGCTGGGCATGGCCCTGGGGGCTCAGCTCAAGGGTGAGAGCCGCAGGGCGGTGGCCATCATTGGCGACGGCGCCATGAGCGCGGGCATGGCCTTTGAAGCCCTGAACAACGGCGGTGTACCTCACGGCGGCATCTCAGCCGACCTGCTGGTGGTGCTCAACGACAACGACATGTCGATCAGCCCACCCGTGGGAGCGCTCAACAAGTACTTGGCGCGGCTGATGAGCGGCAAGTTCTATGCGGCCGCGCGCGAGTCGGCCAAGAGCGTGCTGCGCAATGCGCCGCCGCTGTTCGAGCTGGCGCGCCGCTTTGAAGAGCATGCCAAGGGCATGGTGGCCCCCTCGACCATTTTCGAGGAATTCGGCTTCAACTACGTGGGCCCGATCGATGGACACGATCTGGACGCCTTGATCCCCACCCTCGAGAACATGCGCCAGATGAAGGGGCCGCAGTTCCTGCACGTGGTCACGAAAAAGGGTTACGGCTACAAGCTGGCCGAAGCCGATCCGATCAAGTACCACGGCCCCTCTCCCTTTGACCCCACGCAGGGCATACAGAAGCCCGCCACGCCGGCTAAGCCCACCTTCACGCAGGTCTTCGGCAACTGGCTGTGCGACATGGCAGCCGCCGACACGCGCTTGGTGGGCATCACACCGGCCATGCTCGAGGGCTCGGGCATGGTGGAGTTCCAAAGGCGCTTCCCGCAACGCTGCCACGACGTGGGCATTGCCGAGCAACATGCTGTGACGTTCGCAGGCGGCCTGGCTTGCGAGGGCCTCAAGCCGGTAGTGGCTATCTACTCCACCTTCCTGCAGCGCGGCTACGACCAACTCATCCACGACGTGGCCCTGCAGAAACTGCCCATGGTGTTTGCGCTTGACCGCGCAGGCATCGTGGGTGCCGACGGCGCCACGCACGCGGGGGCCTACGACATCGCCTTCGTACGCTGCGTGCCCAATACGAGCCTGCTCACACCCTCGGATGAACGCGAGTGCCGCATGGCCTTGTCAACGGCCCACGGTCAAAACCATCCTGTGGCCGTACGTTATCCCCGTGGGGCCGGGGTGGGGGTCGATGCTGGTACCGATCTGGACACCTTTGAATGGGGCAAGGGCGTGGTGCGCCGCCAAGCCGCGCCGGCCCTGGCTGGGCAGCCCCGTATAGCCATCCTGGCCTTCGGTACCTTGCTGCACCCAGCGCTTAAGGCTGCTGAAGCGCTCAACGCCACGGTGGCCGACATGCGCTTTGTCAAACCGCTGGATGCGGCGCTGGTCTCGGAACTTGCCCGTTCACACGATGCCCTGGTCACGATCGAAGATGGCTGTCTGATGGGCGGTGCCGGATCGGCAGTGCTCGAATTCCTGCAGACGCTGGAGATGCTGTTACCCGTCCTCAGCCTGGGCTACCCGGACGTGTTCATCGAACACGGCGACCCGGCCAAGCTGAATGCCCAAATGGGTTTGGATGCTGCTGGAATCGAGCGGGCCATCCGTGAACGCTTTGCCCCAAGCGCGCGAATGGGGACCACAGCGGCGGCAGCCTAGTCTGGGCGACAATACAGGGTTGGCCCGGTCTAATGGCCTGCCCAGGCCTTTTGTTTGGCTCCATGACGCACCCCACCGACGCCCTGCCCATCCCCGACACGCAAAGTGAGCGCGACGAGCGCCACTTGGCGATTCAGCGCGTGGGGGTCAAAGGCGTGCGTTACCCCTTGAAGGTGCGGGTTGCGGGCCAGGTGCAACAAACCGCAGCCGACTGGACCCTTGATGTGGCCCTGCCGGCTGAGAAAAAGGGCACCCACATGTCCCGCTTCTTGGCTTGGCTCAATGCCCTGGATGCCCGCGGCGAAGCCCTGGACGCCCTCAGCCTGCGCGCCGGCTTGGAAGATATGCTGCAGCGGCTGGGCTCCGATGAAGGTCGCATCGAAGCCGCGTTCACCTTCTTCATCAAGAAACGTGCGCCGGTCTCGGGCGTGCCCAGCCTCTTGGACTATCAGGGCCGCTGGGTCGCCCAGCGCGTGGCCTCGCGCACACAAGTTTGGTGTGAGGTGGCGGTGCCAGTGAAGAGCCTGTGCCCTTGCTCCAAGGAGATTTCCGACTACGGGGCACACAACCAACGCTCTGTGGTGACCATCCGGGCTGAAGTGCTACAGGCGCTGGCCTGGGAAAACCTGGTGCGATACGCTGAAGAGAGCGCTTCCAGTGAAATTTGGCCGCTGCTCAAGCGACCAGATGAAAAGTGGATCACCGAACGGGCCTACGAAAATCCAAAGTTCGTGGAAGACCTAGTGCGGGACGTGGCACTGCGGCTGAATGCAGAGCCGGGTATTGGGGCGTACAGCGTGGATGTGGAGAACTTCGAGAGCATCCACAACCATTCGGCATTTGCTCGGATTGATCGCTCTGCTTGAGCGCTTTGTTGGCGCACTCGTGTTGAGCGCCTTTTGAACGACGGACGGAGCGTCAGTGTGCCTGCTCCCAGTTGGGGCCGATGCCCACTTCGGCCAGCAGAGGCACCTTAAGTTCGGCTACGCCAGCCATCAGGCGGGGTAACGCTTCCTGGGCCCAGGGCACTTCGGCGTCGGGCACTTCGAGCACCAGCTCATCGTGAACCTGCATGATCATGCGGGTGGCGCGCTGCTCATCATCCAAGGCTTTCTGAACCGCCATCATCGCCAGCTTGATGAGGTCGGCCGCCGTGCCTTGCATCGGGGCGTTGATGGCTTGGCGTTCAGCGGCAGCCCGGCGGGGGCCGTTGCCGCCGCGGATTTCAGGCAGCACCAAGCGGCGGCCGAAGACGGTTTGCACGTAACCGCTTTCGGCGGCCCGCGCCTTGGTCTCGTCCATGTAGCGCTTTACCCCGGCAAAGCGGGCGAAATAGCGGTCGATGTAGTCGCGCGCGGCCTTTTGCTCGATGCCCAGGTTTGAAGCCAAGCCGAAGGCACCCATGCCATAAATCAGGCCAAAGTTGATGACTTTGGCGTAGCGGCGCTGCTCAGAACTCACCTCGCTCACCGGCACACCAAAAACCTCGCTGGCGGTGGCCTTGTGCACATCAACACCTTGAGCAAAGGCGCGCAGCAAGCCTGGGTCTTCGCTGATATGGGCCATGATACGCAACTCAATCTGCGAGTAGTCGGCGCTCATCAACACATGCCCAGTTGGCGCGATGAAGGCTTCGCGGATGCGGCGGCCTTCGGCAGTGCGGATGGGGATGTTCTGCAGATTGGGTTCGTTGCTCGACAAGCGCCCGGTGACTGCAACGGCCTGCTGGTAGCTGGTGTGCACGCGGCCGGTGCGCGGGTTGACCATTTGGGGCAGCTTGTCGGTATAGGTGCTCTTGAGCTTGGAAAGGCTGCGGTGCTCCAAGAGTTTGGCTGGCAACGGATAGTCAGCCGCGAGTTCCTGCAACACCTCCTCATCGGTCGACGGCGCACCGGTAGCGGTCTTTTTCTTCACCGGCAGATCCAAGCGGTTGAACAGGATCTCGCCGATCTGCTTGGGTGAGCTCAGGTTGAAGGGCTGGCCGGCGATCTCGTAGGCCTGTTGCTCCAAGCCCATGATGCGCTCGCCCAGCTCGCGGCTTTGCTGCTGCAGCACAGCCGCATCCACCAGCACACCGTGGCGTTCCATGCGCTGCAGAGTCACCGCACAGGGCATCTCGATGTCTTGATAGACACGGCGCAGGCCGCTCTCGCGCTCCAACTGCGGCCACAGCATCTGGTGCACATGCAGGGTCATGTCACTGTCTTCACCGGAATAGCGCGTGGCCCTTTCCAGGTCCACCTGCGAAAACGGAATCTGGTGCACGCCTTTTCCGCAAACCTCTGCATAGGACAGTCCGCGCCGGTTCAAGTGCCGCTCGGCCAGGCTCTCCAAGCTGTGCGAACGGTGCGCTTCCAGCACGTAGCTTTGCAGCAGGGTGTCGTGAACGTAGCCCCTCACCGTGATGCCGACGTTGGCCATTACATGCAGGTCGTACTTGATGTTCTGGCCCAGCTTGGCGGCACCGGCATCTTCAAACCACGGGCGCAGCGCCTGCAGCACCATGGCCTCATTCAACTGCTGCGGCACCCCGGGGTAGTCATGGTGCAGCGGGATGTAGGCAGCTTGGCCGGGTGTGACGGAAAAGCTAAGCCCCACCAGGCGCGCAGCCATGGGATCCAGGGAATCGGTTTCGGTGTCAAAGGCCACCAGTGCAGCGCTGCGGATGCGCTGCAGCCAAGCCTGGAACTGCTCCAAGCTGGTCACAGTTTCGTATTGCACCGGTTCGCTCAGCGGGGGAATATCGATCGGGTGGCTGGGCAGAGAAATGGCCGGCGTGGCCTGGCCAGGCTCACCGTCTGCGGGCGCGTTGGGCAGGCCGGCCGAGGCATCTAATTGGGCGCCGCCTCCTAAGCCCTGGGCGTCGAGCCCACGCAGCCAGGCGCGAAAGCCGTAGCGTTGATAGAAGTCATGCAAGGCGGCTTGGTCCACCGCGCGCAGGGCCAAGCGCTCCAACGCTGGCCAGCCCTCTATCGATGCCTTCAGGTCACAGTCGCACTTGACCGTGACCAGGCGTCGGCCCATGGGCAGCCAGTCCAAGGCTTTACGCAGATTTTCACCGGCCACGCCTTTGACCGAACCAGCCGCCGCCATTACGCCGTCGAGGCTACCGTACTCGGTAATCCACTTGGCCGCTGTCTTGGGGCCTACTTTTTCCACACCGGGCACGTTGTCGACTGCATCCCCCATGAGCGTCAGGTAGTCAATGATGCGCTCGGGCGGCACGCCGAACTTGGCCAATACCCCGGCTTCGTCCAACGATTCGTTGCTCATGGTGTTGACCAGGCCCACGTCGGACGTGACCAGCTGCGCGAGATCTTTGTCGCCGGTGGAGATCAAGACACGGTGGCCGCTGGCCGCAGCCTGCCGCGCCAAGGTGCCGATGACGTCATCGGCTTCAATGCCGCCGACCTGCAACACCGGCCAACCTAAGAGCCGCACCACCTCGTGGATGGGCTCGATCTGCTGCACCAAGGGCTCGGGCATTGGCGCGCGGTGGCCCTTGTAGTCGGGGTACCACTCATCGCGGAAAGTGGGCCCAGGTGCATCGAACACACAGGCGGCATGCTCGGCTTGGTGTTGGTCGCGCAGGCGCCTCATCATAGCGACCATGCCGTGCACCGCACCGGTGGGGAAACCAGCTGGTGAGCGCAGGTCGGGCATCGCATGGAAGGCGCGGTAGAGGTAGCTGGAGCCGTCAACCAGGAGCATCAAGGGTTTCATAGAATGCCAGTTTACGCACCTCGCACCCATGGCCGTCTTCACCGAGGTCTCCGAACAGGAGGCCCAGTCCTTTATAGAACCGCTGCAGCTGGGCCGTCTGCAGTCATTGCGAGGCGTCGGTGCGGGTATTGAAAATACAAATTACTTCGTGAGCACCGACACCGGTGAGTGGGTGCTGACGATCTTCGAGCGGCTGAGCTTCGAGCAGCTGCCCTTCTACCTGCGCCTGATGCAGCACCTGGCCATGCGCCGGATACCGGTACCCATGCCCCGGGCTGATGCCCAGGGTGAGATCCTGTTCAAACTCAAGGGCAAACCGGCTGCGGTGGTCAACCGGCTTGAAGGAGGTCACCAACTGGCCCCCCACGAACACCACTGCCGACAGGTGGGTGTCATGCTGGCGCGCATGCACCTGCAGGGACAAGACTTCCCTCTGAGCCAGCCCAATCTGCGCGGGCTACCTTGGTGGGAGCTGACTGTGCCCCAGGTCCTACCCTTTCTCGATGCCAAAACCGCCGAGCTCTTGAGCAACGAACTGAGCTTCCAACAGCAGGTCGCATCGTCTGCCGTATACAACAGCCTGCCACGCGGGCCGGTACATGCTGACCTGTTTCGTGACAACGTGATGTTTGACGGCGCACCTGGACAAGAACTGCTCAGTGGGTTGTTCGACTTCTACTTTGCCGGCGTAGACACCTGGCTTTTCGACTTGGCGGTGTGCCTGAATGACTGGTGCATCGACCTGGGCAGCGGTGCCTTACAGCCGTTGCGTGCGCAGGCATTCGTAGATGCCTACGAGTCGGTCCGGCCGCTGCAGCCAGCCGAATATCGGCTGCTGCCGTCGCTGCTGCGTGCAGCGGCTCTGCGCTTTTGGGTGTCGCGCCTTTGGGACTTTCACCTGCCGCGCGAGGCTTCGGTGCTCAAACCCCATGACCCCAAACACTTTGAGCGGGTACTGCGGGCGCGCATCGATCACCCCTGGCATGCACTGGCAGGCTGAAGCAGGGAAGATTGGCTCAATGAAGCTCATCCTCAAACCCGTGCAACCGCGCCAAGGTGTGCAGTGGGTGGTGCAGGCCCTGAAGGTGTTCGCCCGTCATCCATTGGGGCTGGCGGGCCTGTTTGGCACCTTTCTATTCTTCGCCCTGTTACTGATGCTGGTGCCGGTGGTGGGCGCTGTGGTGGTACTGGGTGCAGTTCCCTTGTTGGGCCTGGTGATGATGATGGGAACAGCCGCTGCAGTTCGGGGGCAACGCCCACTGCCGGGTCTGTACCTGGCACCCTTTAGAACCGATGCCCTGCGGCGCACGCGCTTGCTCATACTGTGCGTGGCATACGGGGTATTGTCGCTTCTGGTACTGCTGGTGTCGGATGCCATTGACAGCGGCAAACTTCAAGAACTGCAGGATTTGATGGCAGCAAGCCGAGACAATGCCCGCGCTCGTGAACAACTGCAAGTTTTGTTGGCCGATCCGCAACTCTTGGGCGGCCTGTACGCGCGACTGGGCTTGACGGCTCTGATCAGCATCCCCTTTTGGTACGCACCGGCTCTGGTGTGGTGGGGCCAGCAAAGTGCGGCACAGGCGCTGTTTTCCTCAACGTTGGCCATTTGGCGCAGCAAGGGCGCCTTCCTCACCTATGTGGCCACCTGCGTGTCTTTGTTGGCCGCCACAGGGCTCACCCTGGGCCTGCTGTTGCAGGTGCTGGGCTTGAGCGGACTGATGGGCGCCCTGGCCATGCCCTTGGGGATGACCTTGAGTGTGGTTTTTTACGCCAGCCTGTACTTCATGTTTGTGCAGACCTTCAGCGCGGGCGATCAGTCTGGCGCTCGTACCGACGAAGACGCCCTGGACGAGATCAGTCCACCGGTGTGAGCTTGGCCACGCTCAGAGCCAACCACTTCATGCCATGACGACCGAAGTTCACCTGGGCCCGGGCGTCGGTGCCCGAGCCCTCCAGGGTGACGATCACGCCCTCGCCAAACTTGTTGTGGAACACGCCTTGGCCCACGCGCAACGGCCGGCCATCGGTACCCGCTGGGGCCGCGCTGCGCGGTATGCTGTTACCCAAACTGGTTGAAAGGGGTGCCCCCACACGCCCAACGCCCACCATGGAGCCCAGGCCAGACCCGCGAGACCACGCGTCCTGATACGCCTTTGCATAGCCCGATCCAAAGGCTGCCGTGCGCGGTGTCAACCACTTCAGCGCTGCTTCGGGTAGTTCGTCAAACCATCGGCTACGAACGTTGTAGCGGGTTTGGCCGTGCAGCAAGCGGGTCTGGCTAAAGGTGAGGTACAGACGCTGGCGCGCACGGGTGATGGCTACGTACATCAGGCGCCGTTCTTCCTCCAGGCCATCAGCATCGCTCATGGCATTCTCATGGGGAAAGAGGCCCTCCTCTAGCCCGGTCATAAAAACTGCATCGAACTCCAGTCCCTTGGCCGCGTGGATGGTCATCAGCTGCACCGCGTCCTGCCCAGCTTCGGCTTGGTTGTCGCCCGCTTCCAAAGAGGCGTGGGTGAGGAAGGCCGCTAAAGGGCTCATGATCTCGCCGGTTTCGGCGTCTGGCGTCACATCCACTGATGCGGGCATGCCCAGGCCGGCCTCATCGGGCTGGGCCAGAGCGCCCGGGCCGAGTTCATCCACCGGCAAGGCCACCGCATCACGCCCAAAGCCTTCTTGCGTCACAAAGGCCTCAGCCGCATTGACCAGTTCCCCCAGGTTCTCGATGCGGTCCGCTCCTTCCTTGTCGGTGCGATAGAAATCGAGCAGGCCGGAGTTATGCAACACCTGTTCGATGATCTCGCGCAGCGTCAGGCCACGGGTAGCGTCGCGCAAGCACTCAATGATTTGCACAAAACCAGCCAGCTTGGTGCCGGCAGCGCCTCCCACAGCTCCCACCGATTGCGCCAGGCTACGCCCACTGGTACGCGCCACATCCTGCAGTTGCTCCACCGTGCGCGCCCCAATGCCACGCGCCGGAAAGTTCACCACGCGCAGGAAGCTGGTGTCGTCGTTCGGGTTCTCGATCAGCCGCAGATAGGCCAGCGCATGCTTGACCTCGGCGCGCTCGAAGAAGCGCAGCCCTCCATACACGCGGTAGGGCACGCCGGCGTTGAACAGGGCACTTTCCATCACGCGGCTTTGCGCGTTACTGCGGTACAGGATAGCGACTTCGCGACGCTCGGTGCCCGCGCTGTGCAGATGGCCGATCTCTTCCAGCACCCACTGGGCCTCGGCGTAGTCACTGGTCGCCTCATGCACCCGCAGCGGCTCGCCCGGGCCGGCATCGGTGCGCAGGTTCTTACCCAGGCGGCGTTCGTTATGCGAGATCAACTCATTGGCCGCGTCCAGGATGTGCCCCATGCTTCGGTAGTTCTGCTCGAGCTTGATGACCTGCTCCACGCGGAACTCGCGCTCGAAGTCGCGCATATTGCCGACCTGCGCGCCTCGAAAGGCGTAGATGCTCTGGTCGTCGTCACCGACAGCGAATAGACCCTGAGGACCGTAAGCCGCCCCGTCGGCGGATGCCTCCCCCGGTAAGGGTGCAAACATTTTCAGCCAGGCGTACTGCAGGCGGTTGGTGTCTTGGAATTCATCGACAAGGATGTGACGAAAGCGCCGGCGGTAGTGCTCGCGAATGGACGGTTGGTCGCGCATGATCTCGACGGTACGCAGCATCAGCTCGGCAAAGTCCACCACCCCCTCTCGTGCGCACTGGTCCTCATAGGCGCGGTAAATATCAGCCAGCTTCTGGGTGTGCGCATCCCGGATGTCCACATCGCCTGGGCGCAGACCATCTTCTTTGCTGGCCGCAATAAACCAGGACACCTGCTTGGGCACAAACCGCTCTTCGTCCAGATTCATGGCCTTGATCACCCGCTTGACGGCCGAGACAGTGTCCGACGCATCAAGGATCTGAAAACTCTGCGGCAAGCCTGCGGCTTTCCAGTGCGCGCGCAAGAAGCGGTTGCAAAGGCCGTGGAAGGTACCAATCCACATACCGCGCACATTGACCGGCAGCTTGGCCGACAGCCGCGTGAGCATTTCCTTGGCAGCCTTGTTGGTGAAGGTCACCGCCATCACACCGCCAGGCGAAACCTGCCCGGTTTGCATCAGCCAGGCGATCCGGGTGGTCAACACCCGGGTCTTGCCAGAACCGGCACCCGCCAAGATTAATGAGGGTTGCGCCGGCAGAGTGACCGCGGCGAGTTGTTCGGGGTTGAGGTGGTCAAGCAAAGGGTCAGCGAACATGGGATGCCCGCAGCAAGCACGGAAAATTCAGCGGCGCCTGGCGCCGTTGGTTAGAGGACATCAAGGCACCATCAGGCCAGGCCACTCGGGCCCGTCGCGCTGGGCATGGCCGGAAACCGGTAGGCTGCGCAGCTTGCTGGCCCACAGCGGCTGCTGGTCTGGGCCCGAAGCAGCCGGGCAGCCCTGCCCGCGGGCATGGCCAATTGCCGCAGCGCTCAGGGGCTCGCCGGGGTCTTCCAGGGCCTTGGTGAAATCTTCAGCCACGCGGCAGGTGGCCGCAAAACCGCTGTAGTAGCCGCCTTCACCTCGGGCATTCACCGAGTCAAAGTTGACCAGGCTATAGGTCAAGCCGCAGTGTTCTCGGGGGCGGAACCCCACGGGCTTGCCACAGGTGGTGGAACCTACCAGAACCACGTCAATGCCCACACCCTGAAGGCCTGCAATCATCTGCTCGCTGGCTGAGCAGGTGCGCAGGCCTGTCAACACATAGACCCGTTTCACACCAGCCCAGGCCACAGGTGAGGAAAATCGATAGGTGGCGTTTGATGCCTGCAAGGCCGCATTGTTTCGCAGCACTGCGTACACCTGACCGTCTACCTTGTTGCCTGCGGCCATGGATGCGACGCGTCCCCCAACTGCCACCGATCCCCCGCCGTTGTAGCGAAGGTCAAAGACCAGCTCGGTCACGCCTTGGTCGCGGAACTGCTGGAAATACGCCTGCAGGTCTGGCTCAGCCAATGTGATCATGGAGTTGAATCGCACCAGACCCATGCGGCGTCCATCGGGCAGGTTGATCACACGGCCCAGCCGCACCGGCACCACATCGTGAACCGATGCCGTCACCCCAACGGTGCGGCGAACCCCCGCGCGTTCCACCTCCAGCACCAGTTCCTGCCCCGCCTGCTGCGGCGTGAGCATCGAGAAGTCAAACTTGGCTATGGCATCCTCGACCGGCGTGTCGTTGAGGCGATGGATGCGGTCCCCGCGCTGCAGGCCCGACACCGCAGCCGGCGAGCCGGGCGTCACATCACGGACGAACAGCGGCAGGTCGGGTCGGCCTTGAACCTCTTGACCCGCCACGGCCAGGCCATAAGCGAGCGTTTTACCCTCGCCGTAAAACTGGCTGTAGGCCTCGCTGGTTTGATAGCCACTGAAACGGTCGGCCGGAATTCGCTCATTGCCCTTGAACAGCGAGGCGGCAAAGTAGGCGCGTAGTCCCTGCTCGGGCGCGGGGTCGACCAGCGGGGTGAGGTCATTGTAGAAGTACTCGGTCCTGAACTGATCGGCCAAAAAACTGCGGCGATCCAAGAGCATACAACCTGGCGTTTCTGGCAGACCAGAAAGCGGATCAGGCACCGCTTCGGACAGGGGCGCGGGCGCCGATCCCGAGCCGCCTCCGCAGGCACTGAGCACCAGGCTTGCAGCCGTCAGCGCAAGCAAGGCTCGCCAGCCAAAGTAATGTTGTGTCATGCCGGTGATGGACTTCATGGGGTGGCTGCACCCTGGCCAACCGAAGGCCAGCAAAGGCGCTTGATCTGGCCAGGCTACCAAGACCACTTAGCAAGTTACCACAACCTACAATCTTGCCTCTCACCCAGCCCTGTCACCCGCCCGGGTGAAACCTACCAAACGCCCGCCCTACGCAGGCTGTCTACTTTGCCGATTTCCGCATGACCGAGCTTGCCAAATCCTTCGAACCAGCCGCCATTGAGGCGCGCTGGGCCCCACTGTGGGAGCAACAGAGCACCTATCGCCCCAGCACCGATCCAGCCAAGCCGTCCTTCTGCGTTCAGCTGCCGCCGCCCAATGTCACGGGCACCCTGCACATGGGGCACGCTTTCAACCAAACCATCATGGACGCGCTCACCCGTCTGCACCGCATGTACGGCCATAACACCCTGTGGGTGCCGGGCACCGACCATGCCGGCATTGCCACCCAGATCGTGGTGGAGCGCCAGCTTGAGCAGCAAGGCACCAACCGGCATGAACTGGGCCGCAAGAATTTCGTAGCCCGCGTGTGGGAATGGAAGGAGAAAAGCGGCTCCACCATCACGCGCCAGATGCGCCGCATGGGCGCCAGCGTCAGCTGGGACCATGAGTACTTCACCATGGACGACAAGCTTTCACGGGTCGTCACGGAAACCTTTGTGCGCCTGTACGAAGAAGGCCTGATCTACCGCGGCAAGCGGCTGGTGAGTTGGGACCCGATTCTGAAGTCAGCGGTGTCGGATCTGGAGGTAGACAGCGAAGAGCAAGAAGGTTCGCTTTGGCACATTCGTTACCCGGTTGAAGGCTGCAGCACCAGCGTGGTGGTGGCCACCACGCGGCCTGAGACGATGCTAGGAGACACGGCGGTGATGGTGCATCCCGAAGACGAGCGCTATGCCGCGCTGGTCGGGCACCAGGTTCGCCTGCCCATCTCCGGGCGGCTCGTGCCGGTGATTGCTGACACCTACGTGGACCGCGAATTCGGCACCGGCGTGGTCAAGGTCACGCCCGCGCACGACACCAACGACTACGCGGTGGCGCAACGGCATGGTCTGCCAATGATCACCATCTTCGACCTGTCGGCCCAGGTGGTAAAGCACCTGCAGGACATCCCCGAAGAACTGCGGGGTCTGGACCGATTCGAGGCGCGCAAACGCATCGTGGCGCAGTTGGAGGCGCAGGGCCTGCTGGTGGAGGTCAAGAAACACCGGCTGACGGTGCCGCGTTGCGCACGCACGGGGCAGGTGATTGAGCCCATGCTCACGGACCAATGGTTTGTGGCGATGAGCAAACCCGGCGCAAGCGGCAAGTCCATAGCCCAGGAAGCCGTCGAGGTGGTGCAAAGCGGCCAGGTCCGCTTCGTACCGGAGCAGTGGGTCAACACCTACAACCAATGGATGAACAACATCCAGGACTGGTGCATCAGCCGCCAGTTGTGGTGGGGCCATCAAATCCCGGCTTGGTATGGCACAAATGGGGAACTGTTTGTAGCACGCAGCGAAGACGAGGCCCGTGCCAAAGCAGCTCAAGCAGGTTACAGCGGTGCGCTGGAGCGCGACCCCGACGTGCTCGACACTTGGTACTCTTCAGCCCTGGTGCCCTTCTCCACATTGGGCTGGCCCGACCAGACCATAGAGCAGTCGCTCTTCCTGCCCTCTTCGGTGCTGGTCACCGGCTACGACATCATCTTCTTCTGGGTGGCCCGGATGATCATGATGACCCAGCATTTCACAGGCCAAGTCCCCTTCAAGGATGTCTATATCCATGGCCTTGTGCTGGATGCCCAGGGCAAGAAGATGAGTAAGAGCGAGGGCAATGTACTCGACCCGGTCGACCTGATCGACGGCATCGAGCTGGCCCTCTTGCTGGACAAGCGCACCCAAGGCTTGCGCAAGCCTGAGACGGCACCCAAGGTGCACAAGGCCACTGAGAAAGAATTCCCACAAGGCATCCCGGCCTACGGGGCTGACGCACTGCGCTTCACCTTCGCAGCCATGGCCAGCCTGGGCCGCAGCGTCAACTTCGACTCCAAGCGCTGCGAGGGCTACCGCAACTTCTGCAACAAACTGTGGAACGCCAGCCGCTTTGTGCTGATGAACTGTGAAGGCCAAGACTGCGGCCTGAAGGAACACAGCAAGGCTGAGTGCGCTGCACCCGTCTACGAGCAGGGCGTCTTGGTCAAAGAGGCTGGGCCATTTCACAAATACCTGGTCTTCTCGCAGGCAGACCGCTGGATAACCAGTGAGTTGCAGCGCGTCGAGCATGCGGTGGCCGAAGGCTTTGCGCAATACCGGTTGGACCAAGTGGCGCAGGCGATCTACACCTTTGTGTGGGACGAGTACTGCGACTGGTACCTGGAGATTGCCAAGGTGCAACTGGCCACAGGGCATGAAGCCCAGCAACGCGCCACACGCCGCACCCTGATCCGTGTGCTGGAGACGGTATTGCGACTGCTGCACCCGATCACACCCTTCATCACCGCTGAACTGTGGGACACGGTGGCGGTGGTAGCGGGGCGAAAAGACCCCGGCGGGCTGCAAACCCTGGCTACGGCCGCCTACCCGGTTGCACAGCTTGAGCGTGTTGACGCCCAGGCCGACGCTTGGATAGGGCAACTCAAGGCACTGGTCGGCGCCTGCCGGTCCCTGCGCAGCGAAATGGACCTGTCACCGGCCGAGCGCGTACCTTTGTTGGTGCAGGGTGAGCCCGACTTCATCACCCAAGCGGGACCAGCCATCAAGGCCTTGGCCAAACTGTCGGCAGTGGAGCCCTTGGCTGATGAAGCCGCCTTCAACGAAGCCACCCGCATCGCCCCGGTACTGGTGGTGGGCACGCTGCGCGTGGCCTTGAAGGTTGAGGTGGATGTGGTCGCTGAAGCCGCACGTCTGGACAAGGAGACAGCGCGTCTGCAGGGAGAAATCGCCAGGGCCCAAGGCAAACTGGCCAGCGAGAGTTTTGTGGCGCGCGCTCCGGCTGCGGTGGTTGAAAAAGAGCGCCAACGGGTGCAAGAATTCAAGCAGACGCTTGACCGGGTGAGCCAGCAACGCCAGCGCCTGGCCTGAGGCCCTGCCGCACCCTCGAACCCAAGCCATGAGCGCTGACAAGCCAATCAAGAAAGCCATCTTTCCCGTTGCCGGCCTGGGCACGCGGTTCCTGCCGGCCACCAAGGCACAGCCCAAGGAAATGCTGCCCGTGGTCGACAAACCGCTGATCCAGTACGCGGTGGAAGAGGCTTATGCTGCGGGTGTGCGGGAAATGATCTTCGTGACCGGTCGCCACAAGCGGCCCATCGAAGACCACTTCGACTTGACGTACGAGTTGGAGATCGCACTGGAACAGGCCGGTAAAGAAGAACTGCTGTCGGTGGTGCGCAGCGTCAAACCCGACGACATGGAGTGCGTGTATGTGCGGCAAGCCCAAGCGCTAGGCCTGGGGCACGCTGTCTTGTGCGGGCGGCGCTTGGTGGGGCAAGACCCCTTCGCGGTGCTCTTGGCCGACGACCTGATGGTGGGCCAGCCGCCGGTTCTGGCGCAGATGGTAGAGCAGTATCAACAGTGGCGCACCAGCATCTTGGCCGTACAGGAAATTCCGGCCGAACAAACCCGCCGCTACGGCATCGTAGCCGGCACGGCGGTCAACGACCGGCTGCTGGACGTGACACGCATCGTGGAAAAGCCCGCGCCGCAGGATGCACCGTCAAACTTGGGGGTCGCCGGCCGCTACATCCTTACCGCCGGTGTGTTCGATGACATTCTTCGGCAGCCGCGTGGTGTGGGCGGTGAGATTCAACTCACTGATGGCATTGCCGGCTTGTTGCGCCGTGAAAAAGTGTTTGCTTATCGTTACGCGGGCAAGCGCTACGACTGCGGCAGCAAAGAGGGCTTCTTGCAAGCCAACGTGGAACTGGCCCTTCAGCACCCCGTGCTGGGAGCAGGATTCAGAGACTACTTGGCCCAGATCAGGCTGTAGCGCTGGCCCGGCTCAGCGCCGGCGCAACACAATGGTGAACTCGTCACCGTTGGCAATTTGCTCCAGCAGTTCGTTGCCCGTTTGCCTGGCAAATGCCTGAAAGTCGCGCACGGAACCCGGATCGGTGGCGATCACCCTTAGGGTCTGCCCGGTGGTCATTTCAGCCAGAGTCTTCTTGGCCTTGAGGATGGGCAGCGGGCAGTTCAGGCCGCGGGTATCGATTTCGCGCGTGATATCCATATCCGGCATTGTACGTTGGCGCGCGCTCAGGCCGGAAAGACGCCGGTCGAAAGGTAACGGTCGCCGCGGTCACAGACGATGAACACAATGGTGGCGTTTTCCACCCGGCGCGACAGTTCCAGCGCCACCCAACAGGCGCCCGCGGCCGAAACGCCTGCAAACAGCCCCTCTTCGCGCGCCAGGCGTCGTGCCATCTCCTCGGCATCGTTCTGGCTGACCAGAACCAATTCGTCCACCGCCGATGGATCGTAAATGCGGGGCAGGTACTCCGGGGGCCACTTGCGGATACCAGGAATGCGGGAACCCTCGCTGGGCTGCGCACCGATGATGCGCACCGCGGGATTCTGTTGCTTGAGGTAGCGGCTGACCCCAGTGACGGTACCGGTGGTGCCCATGGCACTGACAAAGTGGGTGACCCGGCCTTCGGTGTCCTGCCAGATCTCGGGGCCTGTGGTTTCAAAGTGAACCCGCGGGTTGTCGGCATTGGCGAATTGGTCAAGCACCAGGCCCTTGCCTTGCCGCTGCAGTTCGTCGGCCAGGTCGCGCGCGGACTCCATGCCACCGGCCCTAGGGGTGAGGATGAGTTCAGCGCCAAAGGCCTTCATCGTCTGCGCGCGCTCAATTGAAAGGTCCTCGGGCATGATCAGCACCATACGGTAGCCTCGGATGGCCGCAGCCATGGCCAGCGCAATCCCGGTGTTGCCCGAAGTAGCCTCGATCAGGGTGTCGCCGGGCCTGATGTCGCCACGCTCTTCGGCGCGCCGAATCATGCTCATGGCTGGACGGTCCTTGACCGAGCCAGCGGGGTTGTGGCCTTCAAGCTTGCCCAAGATCACGTTGCCGCGCTTCTGGGCCTCCTGGGTACCCAAGCGCTGCAGGCGCACCAGGGGTGTGGCGCCAATCACTTCTTCGAGGGTTCTGTAACGGCTCATCCGTAATTCCTCGACTTATTCTCGCAAGACACGGCCACTCTCGCAGGCGCGGCCGCTTAGCCTTTGCTGAGAGTGCGATAATTACTCTCAATTGCCCGCGTGACGAAATCGGTAGACGTAGCGGATTCAAAATCCGCCGCCGCAAGGCGTGCCAGTTCGAGTCTGGCCGCGGGCACCATCTGCCAGCAGCTGCCCTTTTCCTGCCGTCTCAGTAGGAGCCGACAAGCCTTGTGCAAGCCGGCAACGCCACCTGATCCGGACATTGCCACAGCTTTTCGGCACCCAGCCCTGCGCTACGGCTGCATGCCGCCGCGCGGATCGAGGCAAACAGTCCTAAACGACCGAGGCAGTGGTGCTGCTACGCCGTTCGGCCGGCTCTGTCGGGTGAGCAGGCGCAGCTCAACACTGCCGAGCAGGTGGGAATCGCCTCGGTTCCTCGAATAGACTTTCCGAGCACGCCGACAACTGAACCCTTTGGGTTGCCAGTGACATTCGTGCACTTGCTTACACTTCTTTGGACTTATCATCCGACTGGCTGTCGCAGGCTGAAGGCAAGACATACAGCTCGTTTGCTGCGCGAGATAAAGCAAGTGAGCTGACCACCTTCAGACGGTCTAGGTTTCTTGAGGACTATCGTGAAAGCAAAAGACTTCGGAAGGTTTGAGAACTCGTTCTCGTTTCATATGATTCGGGATTTCTTCCTGCTTCTTCTGGTGGTCGGAGCGGCAGAAGTGGGGTTTCGTTATGCGTCGCTTAAGTACAATTTTAAGACTACAGAGCAAGTACGGGTTGAGCGTGCCGCTCAACAGCTGGCGGACGATATTCGTGCGATCATGCTGAACTCTGGAGGCCCAGTTGCAGCCCAAACGGTTTTCCCAATTTTGGACCGTAACTTTTCTGATCTCGGCTTGGCAATTGCGATTCTGCCTTCCGAGGAAACTATCCAGTCGATTCAGCAGACTTTTAATTTCAAACCGCAGGGTTTACAGCCGAAGTGGTCTGTTGGTGAGTTCAACGAGGCCTCCATAAGTATCCGAGCAGAGCAGGCCTGCTTGGGTTGCCATATAAAAGCCAAGGTCGGGGAGTCACTTGGTACGGTAACCGTACGCAGCTACCTCGAGCCAAAGCGGGATGTATGGTGGACAGAACTATCCGTGATGATGTCAACCCTCAGCTTCAAGGTAATCCTGCACACCATCGTTCTCTTCCTGCTGTTGCGAATTCGAATGGAGCCGTTGATCACGTTACGGGCTACAGCCGCAGCTCTGGCGAAGGGCGTGATGAACTTGTCACATCGGGCAAAGGTAAATTCTGCAGACGAGTTCGGTGAGCTTGCCTCCGACCTCAATCATTTCCTGGATCGTGTAAAGCTCATAGTGCACGATCTGGACAGAATTTTAAGCGAGGTGGTGGTTGTCGGGGAACGGCTCAGTACGGTTAATCGGGTTCTTGACAATCAGATCGACAGCCTCCGTGAAACCACTGAGATTAGCAACGCTCGAGAGCGAGACCATAGCGTTGATTCCCGTGTCGCTTTGGCTCAGGAGGTCGGCGCGTTTGGAGTTGTGATCTCAACACTTGATGAGCTTGTTTCTAAAGGGGTAACACCAGGTCAAGATGCTCGCGAACTAAAGGAGAAGATTGAAAGGCTTAGGCAGCTCTACGCAACCATTTCGCAATTTGTTGGACAAGGGCAGGCAGAGTCGGGCTCTTCCCGAGTAGGTGCGAGTCAATACCTTGTTCTCTCACAGTCGTTGCGTGAGATGGCATTGCTCGAGGGGTCCATGCAAAAGGTGGCCGAGTCTGGACGGATGTTGCTCAGGCGTATTGAAACAAGTAGTCCCTCGTTCCAAGGGAAAGGAAACTAATCTTGGCTTTGCCAATTGACCTGCTCCCCGCCAGCCGTACCAAGCTCAAGTAGCCGGAGGCCGCCAACCAGGAGCATGGTGGGCATGAGGAAAAGCAATTGCGCCCAGGGCCGCGATCACCGAGTGGCGCCGTGATTACAACGAGGTTCGCCCTCATAGCAGCTCTGAAAGAACACCACCGGCACCGCTGCGGCGCAGCGCGACCAGCGTGGTGACACTTGAGGCGGGCAGCGCCACCCCGGCCGGGTCACACGCGACAGCCTCGATATGCCTTCGGTGGGTGCGGAGCGCTTGGGCAGTCACCTGAAGCCCCGCTGCTCCAGATCCGAGCTTGCTCCACCCGGGCCTCACCCGCCTCGCGCGCGCCTGCGTGGCGTAGACTCATTCAATGCCACCCATTCCCGCCACCACCAAGGCCTTGATGCTCATCTGCGTGGGCTTGTTCTGCACGCAGCTGTTGCTGCCGCCCTGGTTCGAAGGTTTCTTTGCGCTGTGGCCGCTGGGCAGCGGCCGGTTCGGGCCCTGGCAGCTGTTGAGCTACGGCCTGTTGCACGGTGACCCTGTGCACCTGTTCTTCAACATGCTCGGCCTGTGGATGTTCGGGGGCGAAATCGAACGGCTTTGGGGCGGCAAGCGCTACCTACAGTTCATCGCAGCCAGCGTCCTGGCTGCCGCCGTGGTGCAGTTGTTGTGGGCCGCACTTACCGCACACAACCAACCCACCGTAGGCGCCTCGGGCGCCCTGTTCGGGCTGCTATTGGCTTTCGGCATGATATTCCCCAACCGCATCATCATGCCGCTGTTCCCACCCATCCCCATGAAGGCCAAGATCTTTGTGGCGGTGTTTGGCGGGCTGGAACTGCTGTTCGGCCTGAGCGGGGCATCGGGCGTGGCTCACTTTGCCCACCTCGGCGGCATGCTGGGCGGATTTCTGATGATCCAGTACTGGCGCGGCCGGGGGCCTTTCAGGCGGTCTCGGCGCTGATCAGGGCCTGCTCCACCGTGGGGTAGCGCAGCTGCACACCCAACTCATGCTGCAAGCGTCGGCTCACCAAGCGGCGTGACTCGCCCCAAAACGAAAGCTGCATAGGCGATAGCTGCACCTGGGCCTGCTCCCAGCTGATGCGCGGCGGGCGCGGCAGGCCACTGCAGTCGGCCACCAGGTCGTAGTGGTCCCCGGTGCGCAAGCGGCCCTCGTCGCCACAGTTGTAGGCGCGTAGCGGCAAGCCTTGGTTCAGGGCGGCCAGAGCGATGCGCGCCAGGTCATCGGCCTGGATATGGTTGGTGTAGCCGTCTTCTTCGGGCACCAGCGAGGGGCTGCCCCGACGCACCCGCTCGCGTGGATCCCCCCCGGTCCGGTCCAGTGCGTAGATGCCCGGCACGCGCAACAGGGCGCTGCTGCAGCCCTGGCGCCGGGCCCAGTGGCGCACCCGCTGCTCGGCATCCACGCGCCGCTGCGCGCGGTCGGTTTGTGGATTCAAGGCTCGGGTTTCAGGCACCCATTGGCCCTGACAGTCTCCGTACACACCAGTGGTGCTCATGTAGACCAGCCGTTGTGGTGCACTGCGGCGCGACAAGGCCTGCAACAGCCGCGCTGTACGCGGGTCGCTGCGCCCCTGCAAGGGCGGCGGCGCTAGGTGCAGTACCGCATTGGCCAAGCCGGCCAAACGGCCCAGGCTGGCCGCATCGTCCAGGTTACCCAACAACGGAATGGCGCCGGCTGCGCGCAGCTCTGCTCGGCGCTCGGGCTGGGACGTCAGGGCCAAAACCCGCCAAGGAGAACCCCGCCGGCGTAGCTCGCGCAGTACGCGCAGCCCCACGTCGCCGCAGCCCACGATCAGCAGGGTTGGTTTGCACTTCACGGGCAGCATGATGACATGGCACGGCAAAATCGGGGTGATGAGTTACAAGATCGACATCCAACCCGCTGGCCTGAGCTTCACCGTTGAACGCGATCAGGCCATACTGCCTGCAGCCATTTCAGCCGGTATAGGCTTGCCTTATGGCTGTCGAGACGGTGCCTGCGGCTCCTGCAAGAGCAAACTGGTCAGCGGGCGGGTAATCCACGGCGCACACCAGTTGAAGGCACTTTCGGCAGAAGAAGAACAGGCCGGCATGATTCTGACCTGCTGCGCCGCTGCGCAGAGCGACTGCGTGATTGAGTCGCGCAGTGTGGCCGCTGCCGGCGAATTCCCCGTCATCAAAATGCCCGTTCGCGTGGCCACACTCAGCCGCGCTGCGCCCGATGTGGTGGTGGTGCGCCTTCAGTTGCCGGCCAATGCAAGCTTTCAGTACAAGGCTGGCCAGTATGTGGAATTTCTGCTGCGTGACGGCAAGCGTCGCGCATACAGCATGGCCAACGCGCCACACCTCAAGGGCGAGCCGCCCCAAATCGAACTGCACATCCGTCATATGCCCGGCGGTGTGTTCACCGATGCGCTGTTCAGCACAGTCAAGGAAAAGGACATCCTGCGTGTGGAAGGCCCCTATGGTTCCTTCTGGCTGCGCGAAGATGTGCGTAAGCCCACCGTACTGTTGGCTTCGGGCACCGGCTTCGCGCCGATCAAGGCACTGATCGAACAAATGCAACTCAAGCAAGATGACCGGCCGGTGACCTTGTATTGGGGCTGTCGACAGGCTCGCGATCTATACATGAGCGAATGGGCTGAACAAGCTGTAGCCTTGGTGCCGCAACTGCGCTATGTGCCGGTACTCAGCGAACCCGATACAACTTGGCGCGGGCGAAGCGGCTTGGTTCACCAAGCGGTGATGGCGGACCTTCCCGACCTGTCTGGCCATGAGGTCTACGCTTGCGGGGCACCGGTGATGGTGGACGCTGCCCGGCGTGACTTTAGTGCCCAGTGCGGCCTGCCGGCTCAGGCCTTCTACGCCGACTCTTTCACCTCTGCAGCCGACAAGGCCTGAAGGACGGGTTCTGGCTGTGGGTGTTGGCGGCGGGCCTGCACCTCAGCCTTTGCCGTTCTGTGGCCCTCGCATGGCCGCCTGGTCCAGGGCCCGAAGCCACTCCAGCTTTTCACGGAGCTTGATTTCCAGGCCGCGGTCAGCCGGTCGGTACCAGCCCGGCTCGGGCACGCCTTCGGGCAAGCAGCCCATACCGGCCGGGTAAGCGTGGGGCTCGTCGTGCGCGTAGCGGTACTTCGCGCCGTAACCCATCTGCTTTTGGAGCTTAGAAGTTGCGTTGCGCAAGTGCAGCGGCACCGGCAGGGAGCCGGTTTCCCGAACGAAGGCCTTGGCCTGCTTCCAAGCTGCATAGGACGCATTGCTCTTGGCCGCCAGACTCAGGTATACGGCGGCCTGGGCCATGGCCAACTCACCCTCGGGCAAACCCAGACGGTCCACGGTTTCGGCTGCGTTCAAGGCCAGCTGCAAGGCACGCGGATCGGCGTTGCCGATGTCCTCGCTGGCGATGGCAATCATGCGGCGCGTCACCTGGCGTGGATCAACGCCGCCATCGAGCAGCCGCGCCATCCAGTACAGGGCTGCGTCGGTCTGCGAGCTGCGCACGCTTTTGTGAAAGGCGCTGATCTGCTCGTAGTACTGGTCACCTGCACCATCGGAGCGCCGCAGGCTGGGGCTGGTGCTGGCTTGTACGAAAGCCGCATCGATCCGCGCTAAGGCCTGCGTGTTCTGCGGGGAATGTGTGTCGTGCGGGACTTGCAAGGTTTGGCCTGCTGGCACAGCTTGAGGCTTGACCAGACCTGCGGCCTGCGCAGCCTGCACTACCTGCTCTACGAGGTTCAGGTAGCGCCGTCCATCACCATCGGCATAAGACACCAATAGAGCCTGCGCTTGTTCATCAAACGTGTGGGCCGGTAACTCCAAGGCCGCCAAGGTACGCTCAGCCAGCCGTGCAAAGTCGGACGTGGACAGGGGCTCCAGCGCATACACCTGGGTGCGCGAAAGCAAGGCATTGGTCACCTGCAGGCCCGGGTGTTCGGTGGTGCCGCCAATCAGCACCAAGAGACCCGACTCCACATGGGGCAGCAGCGCGTCTTGCTGCGGTTTGCTGAAAGCGTGAATTTCATCGATGAAGACCACCGTGCCACGGCTTTGCGCGCCGCGCAGAGCCTGGGCCGCTTCAATCACCGCGCGGATGTCTTTTATGCCGGCGCTGACGGCCGACAGCACCAAGAACTGGCTGTTCGTCACCTGCGCGGCCAAGCGGGCCAGGGTGGTTTTGCCCACGCCAGGCGGACCCCACAGGATGAAGGAGTGCAGACGGCCGGCTTGGAAGGCGCGCTGCAGGGGCCGACCGGGGCCAATCAGGTGCTGCTGGCCCACGACGTCTTGCAGCCTTTGCGGTCGCAAGCGTTCGGCCAAAGGGGGCAACAACGTGCTCACTGTTGAATCACATCAGCGCCCTTGGGAACGGCAAAAACCAAGCGGTCGGCGGGCAGCGGCCGGTTGAGTTTGAGGTCACGAAACTGCAGCAGGGATCGCTGGCCCAGGCTGTCGACAATGACCATTTCCGCCAGCTCGCCGTTGCGAAAACCGATGCGCAGGCTCTCAAAGGCTCCATCGGCCAGCTTGGGCACTGCCTTGACCCATTCCAGACCGTCGCGCGCAGGCTCTGCGCTCAAGTTGAAGTCGCGCTCGAGCTGAGCCCCAGCCAAGAGCGCCGCGGGCGTAGCAGCCAAGGCGCTGCTTTGCTTGCGCGATATCACCTGATTGAGATCGGGGTCGTAGACCCACAGGCGCTGGCCATCAGCCACGATGACCTGTTCGAAAGGCTTGGTGTAGGTGAAGCGAAAACGGTTAGGCCTGGAAAATTCAAAGGTGCCGCTGGAAGACCGCCGCTTTGCGCCGTCTGGCGAGATCACAGTTTGGGTGAACTCCGCGCTGCCGGTGCGTGCATCACGCACAAACGACTGAAGTGCCGCCAGCGTATCGGCCCGGGCCGCCACCGATGCCAGCCCCAGCACACCCAACAAGGTCCAGACCCACAAGGCCTGCATACCCTCCAGCAGGGCCGCCGCTGCGGCCGACACAGTGGCCCCGAACATGGCCCTAGCCTTCGCGCCGCGGCACGATGATGTCGCGGTTGCCGTTGGTGGCCATGGCCGAGACCAAGCCCGACTTCTCCATTTGCTCCAACAGGCGCGCTGCGCGGTTGTAGCCGATGCGCAGGTGGCGCTGTACCAGTGAAATCGAGGCCCGTTTGTGTTCAAGCACCACAGCCACGGCCTGGTCATAGAGCGGATCGCTTTCGCCATCGCTGTTGCCCCCGCCCAGGGCCCCCAACTCACCACCTTCGCCTTCTAGGGTGCCGCCTTCCAGAATGCCTTCGATGTAGTGGGGCTCGCCCTGGCTCTTAAGGAAATCAACCACCCGGTGCACTTCATCATCGCTGACAAAGGCCCCATGTACACGCACCGATAAGCCGGTACCGCCCGCCATGTAGAGCATATCGCCCATGCCCAACAGGGCTTCTGCACCCATTTGGTCCAAGATGGTTCGGCTGTCGATCCTGCTGCTGACTTGAAAGCTCAGCCGTGTGGGAATGTTGGCCTTGATCAAACCGGTGATCACATCCACGCTGGGTCGCTGCGTGGCCAAAATCAGGTGAACGCCCGAGGCGCGGGCCTTCTGTGCCAGGCGCGCGATCAACTCTTCGATTTTCTTGCCCACCACCATCATCAGGTCGGCCAATTCGTCGATCACCACCACCACAAAGGGCAAGCGCTCCAGCGGCTCGGGCTGCTCAGGGGTCAGGGAGAAGGGATTGGGGATCTTCTCTTCCCTCGCAGCCGCCTCTTCAATCTTCTTGTTGAAGCCCGCCACATTGCGCACGCCCATCTTGCTCATCAGCTTGTAGCGGCGCTCCATTTCGCCCACGCACCAGTTCAGAGCGTTGGCCGCCTGCCTCATGTCGGTGACCACCGGGCACAGAAGGTGAGGAATGCCCTCATAAACGCTCATCTCCAGCATCTTGGGGTCGATGAGGATCAGCCGCACATCGCGCGCCTCGGCCTTGTACAACAGGCTCAAGATCATGGCGTTGATACCCACCGATTTGCCCGAACCGGTGGTACCCGCTACCAGGCAGTGCGGCATCTTGGCCAGGTCGGCCACTACCGGTTGGCCCACGATGTCTTTGCCCAGGCCCATGGTCAACACCGAACCTGCATCGGCATAAACCTGCGAGCCCAAAATCTCGGTCAGCTTGATGACCTGGCGCTTGGCATTGGGTAACTCAAGCGCCATGGTGGTCTTGCCGGGAATGGTTTCCACCACCCGGATGCTGACCAGCGACAGCGAACGCGCCAGGTCTTTGGCCAGGTTGACCACCTGCGAACCCTTGACCCCCGTGGCTGGCTCGATCTCGTAACGGGTGATCACCGGGCCCGGCGAGGCGGCCACCACCTGCACCTCCACCCCGAAATCGCGCAGCTTCTTCTCGATCAGGCGCGAGGTCATCTCCAGGGTATCGGCCGACACCGTTTCCTGACGGCTGGGCGCCGAATCCAAGAGGTCCACCTGGGGCAGTTTGGTGTCGTGCAATTCTTGGAACAGCGGCTTTTGGCGTTCCTTGGCCACCCGGGTTGACACCGGCACTTCCATCACGGGCGGCTCGATCACGATGGGCACATGCTCCTCCTCCTCCAAGCGCCGCTCCACCGCCACGTCCTGGGTGCGCTTGCGCAAGGCCTGCTCGCCCAGGCGAACATCTTTGGCGTGCTCACGCTGGGCCTGCCGCTGATCGCGCAGGCTTTCCAGCCAGGCACCAATCTGCTCGGCCAGCCGCAACCAAGAAAAGCCAAAGGCCCAGGACACGCCCAGCACCAAGGAGGCGATCCAAAACACGCCCGAGCCATTGAAGCCCAACCATTTCATAGACCAGGGCCCTAGGGCGTAGCCCAAGACGCCTCCCGCATGGCCGGGCATGCCGGGCTCGGCCTGATACAGGCGCGTCCACTCGAGTGCAGCGCTGGCGGCCAACAGCATGGCCGCGCCAGCCACGCGCCACAGCACAGCGCTGCGTGGTGGTTCGTCACCCCCACCGGTCTGGTCTTGAGTGGGCAGCCCCCGCAAGCGACAGGCCAACAACGACAACCAATGGCGGGCCACGATCAGCGGTACCCACCACGCGGAGTAGCCCAGAACAAACAGGGCCACATCGGAAAACCACGCGCCCGCACGACCGACCGCGTTGAGCGCGCGGTCTTGGGCTCCGCTGGTGGTGAAGCCGGGGTCACCGGCATGGTGGGTGGCCAGGGCCAAAACGGCCAGCAGCCAAAACACAGCGGTCACGAACAACCAAGCCGCGCGCGGAGGCCGATCACGCACCTTGGCGGCAGTCATGGACAGGGTCATACCCACATTGTGGGGCCTCTGAGGTGCCCTGTGGATCCAGACTCGCCTCCCGAATGAGCAAAGACCCATCGGCCTGCGCCTCGATGTAGCCACGGTCTTGCAGGTTTTTCATCACGCGGCTGACCATTTCGCGAGAGGCCCCCACCCGCTTGGCCATATCTTGCCGCGACACCCGAGTGCGGATCGCCCGGGTCTGCCCATAGGGCTGCGACATTTCCAACAGGGCACGGGCTACCCGCCCATACACATCCATCAGCGCCAGGGATTCAATCTGCCGGTCAGCGGCTCGGAGGCGTTCGACCAAGCCTCTCATCATGGGGGTGGCCAACGAAGTGCGGTCGGGAAGACATCGCGCGACGGCATCCCGATTCAGCACCAGGACGTCAGTTTGCACTTCCGCACGCACCGTGGCCGAGTGCGGCTCACCGTCGATGAGGCTCATCTCGCCCAGAAACGAACCAGCCTCCATCACCGAAAGTATGACTTCTCGGCCCTTGTTGTCTGTCGCGGTCACCCGGGCCCGCCCGTTGAGCAGAACAACGAACTGTCCGCTCTTGCTGCCCTGCTCGACCACGGTGTCTCCGCGGCGAAAGCGTCGCTTCACGACCCCATCGGCGACTTGTTGAGCCTGCTCATGGCTTAACAGGGAGAACAGCGGAACTCGGCGAATCAGGTCTAAATTTGTCAACATCGACATTGAAAGGTTCTCCGTGCCTTTGAGTTATCGGGATATCGGCAGTCGACCCTAGGGCTTGAGCAGAAACGGGCCCCAATCCGCGATTGACTGTGAAATATTTCACAGCCTCGACGATTGAATCCGTCACGACCTCTTGCCAAAGCGGGATCCGCAGGCGTGAGAAAATCGAGGAATGACTGCATTGACCCAACACGCTCAAGTTCTCATCCTCGGCTCAGGCCCTGCCGGATACACCGCCGCCATTTACGCCGCCCGCGCCAACCTCAAGCCCATGCTGGTGACTGGCCTGGCGCAAGGCGGCCAACTCATGACGACCACAGATGTCGACAACTGGCCCGCCGACGTGATGGGCGTGCAGGGCCCCGACTTGATGCAGCGCTTTTTGCAGCATGCCGAGCGCTTCAACACCCAAGTCGCGTTCGACCACATCCACACCGTGGACTTGTCGCGCCGGCCCTTTGCCCTCACCGGCGACAGCGGCACGTACACCTGCGACGCCCTGATCATTGCCACGGGCGCCAGCGCCAAGTACCTGGGCCTGCCCAGCGAGACCGCCTTTATGGGCCGTGGGGTGAGCGGCTGCGCCACTTGCGACGGTTTTTTCTACCGGGGCCAAGAGGTGTGTGTGGTGGGCGGCGGCAACACCGCCGTGGAAGAAGCCTTGTACCTGTCCAATATCGCCAGCAAGGTGCACCTGGTCCACCGCCGCGACAAGTTCCGTGCTGAGGCCATCATGGTGGACAAGCTGCACCAGAAGGTGGCCGAGGGCAAGATGCAACTGCATCTGTGGAACACCCTGGACGAGGTGCTGGGCGACGCCGGCGGCGTCACCGGAGTGCGCATCAAGAGCACGCAAGGCGGCTCAACGCAGGACCTGAAGCTGCAAGGCTGCTTCATCGCCATTGGCCACCAGCCCAATACCGACATCTTCAAGGGCCAGCTGGACATGCATGACGGCTATCTCATCACCCGCTCGGGCCTGTCGGGCATGGCCACCATGACCAGCGTGCCCGGTGTTTTCGCCGCCGGCGATGTACAGGACCATGTCTACCGCCAGGCGATCACCAGCGCCGGCACCGGGTGCATGGCCGCGCTGGACGCCCAGCGCTACTTGGAGCAGCAAGGCTGACCCGAGCCATGCCGGGCTCGCCCGGCGTCTCAGGGCCCTGCTTACCCTGGCTCTGCGTTTTCCGCTACACTGACAGCGTGTTTAGCGCGTCACGTTCGTGGCCGCTTCGGGCTACCGCCACCCTTATGGCGAGGTGAGGCTGAGCGTCAGTTCAGCCGAGTGAATCAAATTTGGAGTGTCCCCATGGCACGCGTGTGTGAGATCACGGGCAAGAAGCCCATGGTGGGGAACAACGTTTCCCATGCCAACAACAAGACCAAGCGTCGTTTCCTGCCCAATCTGCAGTACCGCCGCTTTTGGGTCGAGAGCGAAAACCGTTGGGTGCGTCTTCGCGTGTCCAATGCGGCGCTTCGTCTGATTGACAAGAAGGGCATCGAGGTGGTGCTCGCCGACCTGCGCGCGCGCGGCCAGATCTAAGGAAAGGGACACATCATGGCAACCAAAGGCGGCCGCGAAAAGATCAAGCTGGAGTCCACTGCGGGCACCGGCCACTTCTACACCACCAACAAGAACAAGAAGACGACGCCCAACAAGCTGGAATTGATGAAGTTCGATCCCAAGGCGCGCAAGCACGTGTTGTACAAAGAAACCAAGCTGAAGTGATTCAGCCTCGATTGAGCCCCAGGCTCAAGCAGTTCAATAAGAAAATGCCCGCTCAGTGAGCGGGCATTTTCTTTGGTGGGACCAGCTGTCCGGCCCGCTCAAACCCGAGCAGCTTTTACCCGAAGCGACATTTCACGCAGGGCGGCGATGCCGCTTTCCTCTGCACGCTGGCACCAGGCCTGCAGATCGCTGACCAACTGCTCTCGCGACACATTGGTACGGGTCCACAGCTGACGCAGTTCCTCGCGCATGTCCACAAGCTTGATCAACACCGGGCTGGAGGCCATCGCCACGGCCACCTGCGGCTTCACCCCCTGGGGAACCTTTTCATCGTCGCGCGGCAACCAACGGTGCGCAATCAGCATCTGCTTCCAGCTTTCGCTGCCTTTGCGGCCCTGCTCGCGCAGACGGTCCAATTCGGCTCCGCATGCGCGCTTGAGAGCCGCCGCGTAATCGGCCATCACCTCATAGCGATGGTGGATCAGGGCTTCCAGGGTCTTGCCGTCGGCCTGCTGGCGCACTTCGCCTAACTTCAGCACCGGCGCGGTCTTGCGTACCGTGGCCTGACCCAAGGCCTGCAGGATGCGGATATAGAGCCAACCGATGTCGAACTCGTGGGGCTTGACTGACAGCTTGGCCGAGGTCGGGTAGGTGTGGTGGTTGTTGTGCAGTTCTTCGCCACCAATCAAGATGCCCCAGGGAGACATATTGGTCGAGGCATCCATTGCCTCAAAGTTGCGGTATCCCCACCAGTGACCGATGCCGTTGATGATACCGGCCGCGGTGATCGGGATCCACAGCATCTGAACCGCCCACACGGCGCCCCCAATGGCGCCGAACAAAAGCAGATTGATGATCAATGTGATCGACACACCCAAAGCGCTGTGGCGGGTGTAAAGGTTACGCTCGATCCAGTCGTCGGGTGTGTTGTGGCCGTACTTGGACAGGGTGTCTTGGACCTTGGCTTCAGCCCGGTATAACTCGGAGCCTTGCAGCAGCACGGTGCGGATGCCACGGATTTGGGGGCTGTGGGGGTCTTCTTCCGTCTCGCACTTGGCGTGGTGCTTGCGGTGAATAGCCACCCATTCTTTGGTGACCATACCGGTGGTCATCCACAGCCAAAAGCGAAAAAAGTGGGACGGCACAGGGCCCAGGTCCAGCGAACGGTGAGCCTGCGAGCGGTGCAGGAAGATGGTCACCGAGGCGATCGTGATGTGGGTGACCACCAGGGTGTAGGCCAGGGTCTGCCAAGCGCTGGCGCCGAGGAGGCCGTCAGCCATCACGTTAACGAATCCCATCCAGAGCTGATACAAATCCATGGGCGATCCAAAAAGCAACACTTCGCATTCTACCTTGCGGGGCTTGCACCCCGCTCAGGCGCGCCGCGCCAGCACCGCAGCGAAGAAACCGTCGGTGCCGTGGCGCTGGGGCCACAGGCGCAACTGGCCGTCCTGGCAAAGCTCCGACGCCTTCGGCACCTTCAGCCGCGTGAGTTCATCTGCCACGTTCAGGGCCTCAAAGCCGCTGTGGGCGGCCAAGAAAGCCTGCACCGTGGCTTCGTTCTCTTCGGGCAAGACGCTGCAGGTGGCGTACACCAGGCGCCCGCCGGGCTTGAGCAGACGCGACGCACTGGCCAAGATGCCCTGTTGCAGCGCGCCCAACGCGGCCACCGACTCGGGCTTTTGGCGCCACTTCAGGTCGGGGTTGCGGCGCAGCGTGCCCAGGCCCGAACAGGGCGCGTCTACTAGCACCCGGTCGACCTTGCCAGCCAGGCGCTTGATGCGGTCGTCACGCTCGTGGGCGATTTGCACCGGGTGCACATTGGAAAGCCCGCTGCGGGCCAGACGTGGCTTGAGCGCCGCCAAGCGGTGGCCCGAGGTGTCAAACGCATACAAGCGGCCCGTGTTGCGCATAGCGGCACCCAGTGCCAAGGTCTTGCCCCCGGCACCCGCGCAGAAATCCACCACCATCTCGCCGCGGTGGGCATCGCTGAGCAGGGCCAGCAGTTGGCTGCCCTCGTCTTGCACCTCCACATCGCCGCGGGCAAACACCTCCAGGCGGTTCAGGGCCGGCTTGCCCTGCAAGCGCAAGCCCCAGGGCGAATGGGGCGTGGGTGTGCACACAAAGCCCTGTGCCTCCAAGGCCGCCTTCACCGCTTCGCGCTTGGCCTTGAAGGTGTTGACCCGCAGGTCCAAAGGGGCCGAGCCTTCTATCGCCTGCACGAAGGCCGCACACTCCTGCCCCAAGACGGCCTGAAGCCGCTCGAGCAGCCATGGCGGCATATTGGCCTTGACCCGCTCGGGCAGGTTGGCCAGCGACACGGCGCGCACCTGCTGCAGCCAGTTCCACTCGGCTTCATTGACCGCAGCCTTCAGGTACGCGTCGCTGCCTTGCCAGGCCAGCAACACCAAGCGGCGCGCCAGAGGGCCCTGCCCCGATTGCGCCAGGTGCTGCAGCACCAGGCGCTGGCGCAGCACCCGAAAGGTGGTCTCTGCCAAGATGGCGCGGTCTTTGGCACCCAGCTCTTTGTTTTCGCGAAAGAATGCGGAGACCTCGCGGTCGGCCGGGTGCACCAGCAAGAGCACCCGCTGCAGCATTTCAGTGGCCAGGTGGACCTGACGCTTGGGATGCATGAAGAGCCTTGATCGGGTTGGGCTGTTGCGGCGCAGCCATCGCGGTGGTCAGGTCGGCGTCGGGAAAGAAAAGGGTTTGCGCGGCACCTTGTTGGTGGCGCACACAGCCTTCGTGCAGCTGCAATTCACCGCGAAGATGCCAGCCCACGGCCATGGGCAGCAGTTGGTGCTCGGCCTGCAGCACGCGGTCGGACAGGCTGTGCTCGGTGTCGTTTGCCAACACGGGCACCACGGCCTGTGCAATCACCGGGCCATGGTCCAGGCTGGGTGTCACATAGTGAACGGTGGCGCCGGCCACCTTCACGCCAGCTTGCAAGGCGCGCCGGTGTGTGTGCAAGCCGGTGAAGGCGGGCAGCAAGGACGGGTGGATGTTGATCAAGCGGCCCTCAAAGTGCTGCACAAAGGCTTCGCCCAGCACTCGCATGAAGCCGGCCAGCACCACCAGATCCGGGCGGTGCTCTACACAGGCACACAGGAGCGCCGCGTCAAAGGCTTCGCGCGAGGCGAAGCTCTGGTAGTCCAGCACCTGGGTCGGCAGGCCCTGGTTTTTGGCCCATTGCAAACCGGCGGCCTGGGGCCGATTGCTGATGACGCCCACCACCTGCGCTGGCCAGGCCTGGGCTCGGGCAGCCTCCACCAAGGCGGCCAGGTTGCTGCCACGGCCGGAAATGAGGACCAGGATGCGCATGCTCATGAGAGAACCAAGGGGCGGCAGTGTACCGGTGAGGGCCATGGGCCCCCTCCTACAATCTTCGGATGAACCAACGTGTTTTGACCGGCGTCACCACCACGGGAACGCCGCATCTGGGCAACTATGTCGGTGCCATCCGACCGGCGGTGGCCGCCAGCCGCGAGCCCGACGTGGAAAGCTTTTTATTTTTGGCGGACTATCATGCCCTGATCAAGTGCGACGACCCGGCGCGCGTTGCGCGTTCACGTCTGAAAATCGCCGCCACCTGGCTGGCCTGTGGCCTGGACCCGGAGCGGGTCACCTTCTATCGGCAAAGCGACATCCCCGAAATCCCCGAGCTCAACTGGCTGCTGAGCTGCGTCACCAGCAAGGGGCTGATGAATCGGGCTCATGCCTACAAGGCAGCGGCCGATGCCAACCAGGCGCAGGGCGCAGAGGAAGATGCCGGGGTCACCTTGGGCCTGTTTTGCTATCCGGTGCTGATGGCCGCCGACATCCTGATGTTCAACGCCCACCGCGTGCCCGTGGGACGCGACCAGGTGCAGCACATCGAAATGGCGCGCGACATCGCCGCCCGCTTTAACCAACTGTACGGCCAAGGCCGTGATCTGTTCGTCTTGCCACAGGCTCAAATTGACGAGGCGTTGGCCACCTTGCCGGGGCTGGACGGCCGCAAGATGAGCAAGAGCTATGACAACACGTTGCCCTTGTTCCACGGCGGTGCGAAGCTGCTGCGCGAAACCGTCTCGCGTATCGTCACCGATTCGCGCCGACCCGGCGAGCCCAAGGACCCAGAAGGCTCAGCCTTGGTGATGATCCACGACGCTGTAGCCACTGCTGATCAGCGCGCCGCATTCCATGCCGACCTGCGCGCCGGCGTGGCCTGGGGTGAGGCCAAGGCGCGCACCACCGCCGTTTTGGAAGGCCACCTCGCTCCGATGCGCGATCGATACGAGGCGCTCATCGCACGGCCCGATGAGCTCGAAGACATCCTGCTGCACGGCGCCCGCAAAGCCCGCGCAGTAGCCTCGCCCTTCCTGCAAACACTGCGTGACGCCGTGGGCTTGGGCCGCCTGATCGATCAGGGTGGCTCGCCTGTGTCGCGGGCAACCCGCACCCTGGGCAGCGCAGACAAGCTGGCGAGCTTCAAGCAGTACCGCGAAGGCGATGGCCGGTTTTACTTCAAGCTCACCGCCTTCGATGGTGCGGTGCTTCTGCAAAGCCAAGGCTTCGACGGCGGGCGCGATGCCGGCCAGTGGGTCAAGCGCATCCGCAGCGAAGGCCTCAGCGCAGCTCAGGCCGCGCCGGTGTCCTTAGGGATTGGGGCCGACTGGGCGCAGGTTCAGGCGGCGCTGCTGGCCCTGCAGGCGCAGGACGCTCAAGGCTGACCAGACTTGACCCTTGCTTGACCATCTATGGCCGGCATTCACATCACCGACATCGAAGCGGCCATCAACTGGTGGCGCGAACGCTCGCCATCGCCCGACGGCATCAGCGCCTGCGCGCCAGTGCGCGCTCTGGGCGAAGTCTACGCCCTGATGGTCTATCACCGCCAACACGAGTGTGACGAGGTGAGCATGCCGGCCGGGGCCAAACAGGCCTGGCTTCAGTGGTACGCCAGCACACCCGACGCGCCCTGCATTGCCATTTGTTCCACCAGCCAGGGTGACGATGTGTGCAAGGGCTGTGGCCGAACCTTCGATGAGGTTCAGCACTGGACCACCATGAGCCCTGCGCAAAAGCGCAGCGCCTGGCGGCGGATCACACTGGAGGGCTCGGCCTGGCGCTTCAACCGCTACGCCGAGCGCGTAAAAGGTACGGGCACCGGCGCTGGCACGGCTTCAGCTGAGCCGTCCCCGTGAACCGGCGCGCCCTAGCGTTTGGTCACGATACCCGCCTCATCCTGAAATTGGCCTGGCCGGTGCTGGTGGGCCAAGTAGCGGTGCTGGCCTTCGGCACCATTGACACCGTGCTGCTGGCCCGCATGGGATCGGTGAACCTGGCGGCGCTGGCCGTGGGGTCAGCCGCCTACATCACCGTGTTTGTGGCCCTGATGGGGGTGCTCTTGGCCATTGGGCCCATCGTGGGCCATCTGTATGGTGCGGGCCGTCTGGCTGAAGCAGGTCAGCAGTTCCACCAGGGCATCTGGCTGGCGCTGGCCCTGTCGGCCCTGGGCATCCTGGTATTGGCCTTTCCGCAGCCCTTCCTGGCTCTGGCCCAGGTAGAAATCGAAGTGGAACGCGGCATCCGCGGCTACTTGGGTGCCCTGGCCTTTGCCCTGCCAGCTGCCCTGTTGTTCACCGTTTACCGGGGTTTCAACACGGCCATCTCGCGGCCCAAAGCGGTGATGAACCTGCAGTTGGGTGCCCTGGCACTGAAGCTGCCGCTGTCGGTGGCCTTGGCCTGGGGCGTGCCGGCTTGGAGCGTGCCGGCAATGGGCGTGGTGGGCTGTGGTGTGGCCACGGTGGTGGTGATGTGGCTGCAGTGCGCCGCAGCGGCCTGGATCCTGCTGCGTGACCCGCACTACGCGCCCTACGCGCTCTTGGGCCGCGGGCTGGACGCCCCCCAGCCAGCCATGCTTGGAGCGCAACTGCGCTTGGGCATACCCATGGGGGCGGGGATTCTGATCGAGGTCACGGGATTCACCTTCATGGCCATCTTCATTGCCAGGCTGGGCCCTGTGCCGGTAGCCGGACACCAGATTACGGCCAACTTAGTCTCGATGCTGTTTATGGTGCCCCTGGCTTTGTCCAACGCTACCAGCACCTTGGTAGCCCAACGCTTGGGCGCGCAGGCTCTGCGTCAAGCGCGTCATTTGGCTTGGCACGGGGTGCTGTTGGCAGCGCTGCTGGCGCTGTTGATGGGCGCATGGGTGTACGCGGGCCGCGCGCTTGTGGCTGGGCTTTATACCCAGGATGCAGCAGTGGCCTCCGCAGCTCTTGTGCTAATGGCCTGGGTGGTGTGGTTTCATTTGGCCGATGCGCTGCAGACCATGGCTGCCCTGGTCCTGCGGGCATACCGCGTGGCCACCCTGCCCGTGGTGGTGTATGCGGTGGCGGCGGGTGTGGGCCTAGGCGGGGGCTATGCCTTGGCGTTTCGTGAAGTGAACGCAGCGTCTTGGCTGCCCTGGGCCGTAGGTGCTGCGGGCTTTTGGGCCAGTGCCACCTTGGCGTTGTGGTTGGCCGCAGTACTGCTGCTCAGCCTGCTGGCCTGGGTGATCCGCCAGCGGAGGCTGGATGAGCGTGCGCAAGGGCCTCAGGCTGCATCGGCAAGCTCAGAATGAAGCAACTGCCGCCGCCCGGGCGAGGCTGCACCTGAACCTGGCCGCCCAAGTGCTGGGCAATCTGCCGTACCAGGGCCAAGCCCAGCCCCACACCGCCCTCGCTCTCGGCATGCCCGGGTAATCGGTAGAAGGGCTCGAAGATACGCTGTGCTTCATGGGCCGGCACGCCAGGGCCACGGTCCAAGACCCAAAGTTCGGCCGTCCGAAGGCCCTGCGCCCCGGTGTGGCGCAGCTCCAGCTCCACCGGCCCTTGGCCGTAGCGGCGCGCGTTTTCCAGCAGGTTACGCACCGCGCGGCGCAGCAGCCGCTCTTCGCACCAGACCGGAGTCACACCATCGGCCACGGTGAGCGCTGCTTGACCGCGTGCGGCCTCTTCGGCCACCGTGGCCAGCAAATCCACCACGTTGCTCAGGCCCGCCCCAACGCCCTGCGCTGCGGCCTGATGGGCCTGCGCCTGCAAACGACTGGACAGCAGCAGCTCTTCAATCAAGGCGTCCAACTCGCGCAGGTTGTGCTCGATCTCCTGCCGCAGGCGCAAGCGCATGGGCGAGTCGCCCGCGTCCTGTGCTTGCGCGTCCTGCATGAGGCCCAGGGCCACCTTCAAGCGCGCCAAGGGCGAACGCAATTCGTGTGAGGCATTGGCCACCAGGCGCGAATGCGACTGCAACAAGGACTCGATGCGGTCAGCGGCACGGTTGAATGAGGCGGCCAGCTGGGCCACCTCGTCTTGCCCCGAATCGTCCACCCGGTGGCCCAAGGAACCGCTGCCAAAACGCTCCACGCCCTGCTGCAGGGTTTCCAGGCGGCGCGTCAGGCGACGCACCACCGGGTAGGCACCCAATGCCACCGCCAAAAACAGCACCGCCATAACCACCACCAGCCCGCCGCCCGAACGCCAGGGGTCCAAGCCAGGCCAAGCCCCCCCGCGCGAAAACGATGCCGGCCCTGGATTGCCCACGCCTGCGTCGGCAGCTCCGCGACGCTCACCACCGGGGCGTGCACCGCGCATCATCCACAGGGTGCGCCCATCGTCCAAGGCCAAGGGCCAGGGGGCAGGCCCTTGGGCTTCGGTCTGCCGGCGTTCGAA
Organism: Betaproteobacteria bacterium; assembly: GCA_016868355.1. Lineage (GTDB taxonomy): Bacteria > Pseudomonadota > Gammaproteobacteria > Burkholderiales > Burkholderiaceae_C > RFTU01. Next base: position 44,563 of record VGHB01000007.1, read on the forward strand.
AGACGCGCTGGCTGCAATGCGCCGGCCCTGCGCATCATCCAGGGCGAGTGGCATGCGCAGTCGCTCGGCCCAGTCCCGCAGCGCTTCGGCTTGGCGGCCGCGGTCTTCATGGGCTTCAGGCAGGGCTTGCGCGATCAGCTCGCCCAAGGCGCGCACCCGTTCGCCCCCGCCGCCTTGCATCAGCAACCGTTCCCGTTCTTGGTCGACATGGCGTTGAGCCAGCCAGCCCGAACCCAAGGCGAACAAGGCCAGCACCACCACCACCGTCAACCAGACCCGCAGGTAAAGCGACTTCACGGACGGGCTCCGCGCCAAGGTAGAGACTCGTGTGGTTGTACCGCCTCGCTGGCCGCCGAGGGGCGCGCCAGCAAGTAGCCCACGCCCCTGACCGTGAGCAGCTTCTGCGGTGATCGAGGGTCATCTTCAATGACCGCCCGAATGCGCGAGACATGCACATCAATCGAGCGGTCATAAGCCTCCAGGCTGTGGCCGCGCGAGGTTCCCATGATCTGGTCGCGGCTGAGCACCCGACCGGCCTGCCGCGCCAGGGCCAACAGGATGTCGAACTGATAGCCAGTGAGCTCGCAGGGCTTCCCCGCGCGGCGCACTGCACGCGCCCCCACATCAAGCTCCAGGTCACCTACGCGAATCACCTCGGTCGCAGTGGGCCTGGGTTGGGCGCGGCGCAAGAGCGCGCGCACCCGAGCCAACAGTTCCCGCGGCTCGAAAGGCTTAGCCAGGTAGTCGTCTGCTCCCAACTCCAGCCCCAGAATACGGTCGGCCGGGTCACCGCGTGCCGTGAGCATCAGGATGGGCAAGCTGCTGGTGCGCGGGTTCTGTCGCCACTCGGCCGTCAGAGCCAGTCCGTCCCCATCGGGCAGCATGACGTCCATGAGCACCAGGTCGGGCGGATGGCGCACGACCGCCAGGTGAGCCTGCGCCACCGAGGGTGCCCGGTCCACCACAAAACCCGCCTGGCCCAGATAGTCGGCGACCATACCCGCCAGGCGGGCGTCATCTTCAATCAGCAACAGCCTGTGCATGATCGTCGCCAAGCTCCATCCACTCGGCGCGGCGGTGACCACCCCGGCGCGACCACTGCTCGGCCAGCAGGCGGCGCTGGTCAGCTTGCAACACTGCGCCCAAGTCCAGCATGGCCTGCACCATGCGCTTTCCCGCGGCGTCATGTCGTGCTGCGATACGGGCCCGCTCGGCCTCGAGCGCCAAAGCATCCACCCTGTCGGCCGTCCAGGCGGCAAGCAGCGCTTCGCTGCGGGGGCGCCCGTCGCGCCGCGCCGCACGCAAGTCGTCACGGGTAGCACCCGCAATGCGACGGATGTCCGCACGTTGTTGAGGCGTGGCCTTGATCAAGTCCAGTGCGCGGTCTTGCCCGCGGCCCAGCAGCAGCATCATCGGGCCCATGCCCATGGCGCCACGATGGCCGCGCTCGTCCTCACGGTACCCATGACGGCCCTGCCATCCAGGCCCGCCGGGGCCGGCCCCGTGCATACCCGGGCCTGCCGGACGCGGTCCCGGGGGCATCACCGCCTCAGGAGGCGTTTGAGCCAGGGCAGCGCCGCACATCAGCGTAGCCAGCGCCAATACAGATATGACAGAGCGTGGGGTGGTGTTCATGACCGGCTCCTGTGGTGGATTGTGAATGGGTGAGCTGCGGTTTGGCTCAACAGAGCCGCTTTCGGCAGTGTGGCCAGCCGCTGTATGCACCCGATGGCGGCTTCATGTACTTTTGTGAAGCAGCGGCGCAGGCCATTGGGCATACGGCAGTCGTCATCAGACAGCACAGCGATGATGGTCTACGAAGTGCACGCGCGGCCCTGACCGTCTAAGCTACGTAAATCCCCTTACGAATCCGGCGTGCCCAAGCGCGCCGGCCGAGGTTACAGTGGCTGCGCCCTCTACGGAGTTTGTATGCGCCGAGACACCTTCCTCAAAGCCCTGGCCGCCGCATCCGCCACCGCCGCATGGCCCCATGTGGCCCATGCCGCCAGCCCCCTAAAGATGATGATCCCTGCCAATCCAGGCGGCGGCTGGGACACCACAGCCCGCGCATTGGGCAAGGCCATGGTCGATGCGGGCGCGGTGCCCAGTGTGTCGTATGACAACAAAGGCGGGGCCGCCGGCGCTTTGGGCCTGGCCCAATTCGTCAATGCCAGCAAGGGTGACCCCAACGCCCTGATGATGATGGGTGCGGTGATGCTGGGCGGCATCATCACCAGCAAGGCGCCGGTGAACCTGCTGGCCAATTGCACGCCCATCGCTCGCCTGACCAGCGAATACAACGTGTTCGTGCTGCCGGCCAGTTCGCCCTTCAAGACCATGAAGGACGTGGTCGAACAAATGAAGAAGGACCCCGGCAGCGTGAAGTGGGGCGGCGGCTCGCGCGGCTCTACCGAGCACATCGCTTCGGCTATGCTTGCCCGCGAGGTTGGTGTAGACGCCACCAAGGTCAACTACGTGCCCTTCCGCGGCGGCGGCGAGGCGACTGCCGCCATTCTGGGCGGCAACGTGACCGTAGGTGGCAGCGGCTTTTCGGAGTTCGCCCAGTACATCGAATCGGGCAAGATGAAGCCCATCGGCGTGACCTCGCCCAAGCGCTTGTCGGGCGAGCTCAGCAAGGGCATTCCGACCCTCAGGGAGCTGGGCTACAACGTGGAAATCGGCAACTGGCGCGGTGTGTACGGCGCGCCTGGCCTGAACCTGGCCCAGCGCAAGGCGCTCACCGATTTGGTCCTGGCCACCGTCAAAACCAAGGGCTGGCAAGAATCGCTGGGCAAGAACGACTGGACGGGCTCAGTCCTCACCGGCCCCGAGTTCGACGACTTTGTGGACCGTGAATTCGCCGCCCTTCGCGCCGTAATGGTCAAGTCCGGCATGATCTAGAAGGTCGTGGACGCGCAACGGGTGCAGGCCCTGACCGGACTGGGCGTTGCCGGCCTGGGTGGCCTGCTAGCTTGGGGCGCCTTGGATATCCCCTCCGACGCGGGCTACGCCGGCGTGGGGCCCAACTTCCTGCCCTGGCTGGTGGCCGGCGGGCTGTTGGTTTGCGGAGCCTTGCTCACGCTGCAGGCCCTGCGGGGTGGCTGGGCCCATGTAGAAGCGCCGTCCGGTGCGCAGCACGGCGACTGGTCAGCCTTGGCCTGGGTTGCCGCCGGTATTGTGGTCAATGCGTCGTTGATCACCCACTTGGGCTTCATCCCGTCTTGTGCCCTGTGCTTTGTGCTGGCAGTGCGGGGCCTGCGCTTGGCCGAGGGCAAGGCTGCTGCGGGTGCTGCGGCGCTCACCCAAGCGGCCACGGACCTGCTGTTGGGTGCGGCCATCGCCGCACCCGTCTTCTGGGTCTTCACCAAGCTGCTCAACATTTCGCTGCCCGGCCTGACCGCCAGCGGCTGGCTGTAGTGCGCGTGCTTTGAGCAGCGCGGCCTTCCCACCATGGACATTACCACCCAACTGTTGGCGGGATTTGCCACAGCCGCCACGCCCATCAATCTGATGTGGGCCTTCGTGGGATGCGCCGTCGGCACCGCCATTGGCGTGTTGCCGGGCCTAGGCCCTGCGGTCACGGTGGCCATGCTGCTGCCGATCACATCCCAGGTTGAGCCCACGGCTTCCATGATTTTTTTCGCAGGCATCTACTACGGAGCCATGTACGGAGGCTCCACCACCTCCATCCTTTTGAACACGCCCGGAGAAACGGCCACCATGGTGACGGCCATGGAAGGCTTCAAGATGGCCCGCAGCGGTCGTGCCGGCGCCGCCTTGGCCACCTCCGCCATCGGCTCGTTTGTGGCCGGCACCATCGCCACGGTCTTGGTCACGTTGTTCGCCCCGTGGGTGGCCAACGCTGCGGTACAACTGGGCCCGCCCGAATACTTTTGCCTGATGCTGCTGGCCTTCACCACGGTCAGTGCGGTGCTGGGCAAGAGCGCGCTGCGCGGCGTCACTGCCTTGTTCATCGGCTTGGCCATCGGCCTTGTGGGCATCGACCAGATCACGGCTGCGATGCGGTACACCGGGGGCGTACCCGAATTCTTGGACGGCATCGAGGTGGTGCTGGTGGCCGTGGGCCTGTTTGCCGTGGGCGAGGCGCTGTACACCGCGCTGTACGAGGGCAAAAGCACCACCAGCATCCAGCGCTCTGGGCGCGTGCATATGACGCCGCAGGAGTGGCGGCGCTCCTGGCCGGCCTGGTTGCGGGGCACTGCTTTTGGTTTTCCATTTGGCACCATCCCGGCCGGTGGCGCCGAGATTCCGACCTTTCTGAGCTACGCCACCGAACGCAAACTCTCCAAGCATCCTGAAGAGTTCGGCACCACAGGGGCCATCGAGGGTGTGGCCGGACCCGAGGCAGCCAACAACGCGTCGGTGACGGCGGCCCTGGTGCCCATGCTCACCCTGGGCATTCCCACCACCGTGACCGCGGCCATCATGCTGTCGGCCTTGCAGAACTACGGCATTCAGGCCGGGCCGCAGCTGTTTACGAATTCAGCTGACCTGGTGTGGGCGCTGATCGCCTCGCTCTATATCGGCAACGTCATGCTGCTGGTGCTGAACCTACCCTTGGTGGGCCTGTGGGTGAAGCTCCTGCAGATTCCGCGTGCGCCGCTGTACGCGGGCATCCTCATCTTCGCAACCGTGGGCGTGTACGGCATGCGCCAAAGTGCCTTCGACCTGTTCCTGATGCTGGGCACCGGCCTCTTGGGGCTGGGGCTGCGCCGGTTGGACTTCCCCACTGCCCCGGTCATCGTCGGCATGATCATGGGGCCCATGGCCGAGGCGCAGATGCGCAACGCGCTGTCGATTGGCGAAGGCCGGTGGGGAGTTTTCCTGGAGCGCCCGATGTCGGTGGCGCTGCTGTTGGTGGTGCTGGCCGTTCTCCTGCTGCCGCCGCTGTGGCGCCAGATCGCCCGACGCGCGTGATTTCGGCGCCAAATAGTTGGATTCTTGCAACATTGGCGGGCGAACTACCGCGTTTGTCAAACGGCTGACATCCTTCAGCCGCAACAATCGGGGGGTCACTGGGTTGAGCCCGCATAAACATCATCGCTATCGTTACCCATCGGAGAACCTCCAAATATGAAGAAGACCCTGATCGTCGGCGCCGCGCTGACCGCTCTCAGCGCTGCTGCCAGCGCCCAACAAGCCTCCAGCGTCACGCTGTACGGCCTCGTAGACACGAACCTCGCCCAGTCTAAAACCCATGCGGGGGCCAAGGTCACCGGCCAGGACGAAGTGCCGAACCCGCGCGGTTCCCGTTTTGGATTCCGCGGCTCGGAGAACCTGGGCGGCGGCCTGCGGGCCTTCTTCCAGCTGGAAGCTGGCCTGAGCGCCAAGGACGGCGCCACAACCGCCAACAACCAGCTCTTCAACCGCCACGCCTGGGTGGGCCTGGCTGGTGGTTTTGGCGAATTGACATTGGGACGCCAAGACACGCTGACCCGGACGTTGAATCTGGGCAACTACAACGACGTGGCCACAGAAGGCGAGATATCGGTCACGACAGCCAACTCCGGCCTGCAACTCATGCAGAACTTCGGCTCCCGCGTCAACAACACCATCCGCTACACCTCCCCAGCTTTCAGTGGCGTGCGTGTGCGCGTTCAAAGCGCGTTGGGCCAGAAGGTAACTGCCAGCACGAACGGCGCTCTGGTCACCTACGACAAGAAGCCGCTGCGCTTGGCTGTGGCGTATGAGTATTACGACGGTGCCGGTGTGACCGGTATTGACCGCTGGAACCAGGCCACCACCGTCGGCGGCCAGTACGACCTGGGCTTTGCCACAATCGCCCTCGGCTACCAATCGACCGACCGCCTGCTGGCCAATGCCGCCGCGAACACGCTGACATCGGCTGCCGCCCTGCCCGAGCACAGCGCCTACAACATCGGCGCCATCATCCCGATAAGCAAGGAATTGGTGTTGCGCGTTCAGTACACCACCTCCACCACCAAGACCCCGGCTGCCGGTGTGGCCAAAGCAAGCAGCCGCGACTACAGCCGCACGGGCGTTTCGGCCCGCTACGCGTTCAGCAGACGAACCTTTGGCTACGTGGCCTACAACGAGCGCGATGTGGACGTTCCCACCGCAGCCAATAACAAGAGCTCCTTTGGCGTGGGATTGAGCCACGCCTTCTGATCGGGCTGTCGGGCCCGCCCCGGTACATCGGTTCTTATGAACCCACGTGGCGCAAGCCTCGTGGGTTTTTTGTCTGTATGCGCTGACGGAGTACCAACGAGTATGTCTTTCGATCGTCGTGAGTGGCTGCAAGCCGCAGGGGGCCTGGGTGCCAGCCTGGCCCTGCCCAGTTGGGCGCAAACCAAACCCTGGCCCCAGCGCGCGGTGCGCTTTGTGGTGCCCTTTGCCCCCGGGGGCAGCAGCGAGATCATCGCGCGCGCCACCGCATTCGAGCTCACCAAGAGCCTGGGCCAAACCGTGTATGTCGAGAATAAACCCGGCGCCGCCGGCAATCTGGCCATGCAGGAGGTGGCGCGCTCGGATGATCAGCACACCCTGATCCTGGGCCACATCGGAACGCTGGCGGTCAACCCGTATATGTTCGACCGTCTGCCCTACGACCCGAACAAGGACTTCAAACCGGTGTCCCTGTTGGCCAAGGTACCCAGCCTGTACCTGGTGCACCCCGAGCTGCCGGTGAAGAACCTGCGCGAGTTCGTGGACTATGTGAAAAAGCGCCCCGGACAGTTGAGCTACGGCTCAGCTGGAAACGGCAGCGCCGGCCACCTGGCCATGGAGTACCTGAAGATGGCGACCGACACCTTCATCGTGCACGTGCCCTACCGTGGTACCGGCCCGCAGCTCACCGACCTCTTGGCCGGGCGCTTGCAGGCGGCTTCGGTTGGCGCAGCCGCGGTGATTCAATTCGTGCGCACGGGGCGCCTGCGGTGCATCGCCACCGGCACCCTACAGCGTCTGCCGCAGTTGCCCGATGTGGCCACCGTGGCCGAGCAAGGCTGGCCAGGGTTTGAGATGACCCAGTGGTACGGCATCTTGGGGCCGGCCAACCTGCCGCAAGCGGCCGTGGACACCTTGGCCATCGCATCAACTTCGGCTGTAAAGCAACCAGCCACCAATGAGAAGTTCAGCACCGATGCGGTGATCGGCATGGGCGGTGGCCCCGCTGAATTCGCGCGCTTCATTGCCCAAGAGCAGCAGCGTTGGAAACCGGTGGTGGAACGCGCGCGGATCAAACCGGACTGATCGGCAAGCAGCTTTCGGGCACGATGCCGGCCACCGACCCCGGGCCTTCCCTGATGGGCCAATAAAGGGGACTGTTACCATCCCTCGGGCCGTACACGAGCGGCATCAACAGCATTGGAGCTCACCATGAATGAAACGCAACTGCGCGCCTTGGTCGAAGAAGTCCGCCGTGGTGCCCTGCCCCGGCGCCGCTTCATTGAACAGTTGGTTGGCCTGGGCTTGACGGCCCCCATGGCTTCCATGATTCTGATGCACGAGGGCGTGGCGCAGACCCCCACGCCACTGCCCTATCTGGGCACCAAGCGAGGCGGCGGCGGCACTTTACGCTTGATGTACTGGCAAGCCCCGGTGCATCTGAACCCCCATTTCGCGAGCGGCACCAAGGACCAGGATTCCTGCCGCATTTTTTATGAACCGCTGGGCGGCTGGGACGCCGAAGGCAATTTGATTCCGGTGCTGGCCTCCGAAGTGCCCACCCGTGCCAACGGCGGACTGTCAGCCGATGGGCGCAACGTGACCTGGAAGCTTAAGCGCGGTGTGAAGTGGCACGACGGGCGCGACTTCACTGCCGATGATGTGATCTTCACTTGGCAGTACGCCGGTGACCCGGCCTCGGCCATGCTCTCAGTGAACATCTACCGCGACGTTAAGGTGGTCAAGGTGGACTCGCACACCGTGCGGATTGAATTTGGCAAGCCCACACCGTTCTGGGCTGAGCCCTTTGTGGGCACCTGGGGGCTGATCCTGCCCAAGCATGTTTTTGAACCTTTTGCGGGTGCCAAGTCGCGGGAGAACCCAGCCAACCTCAAGCCTGTGGGCACTGGGCCCTATCGGCTGTTGGACTTCAAACCCGGTGACATGCTGCGAGCAGAGGCCAACCCGACCTATCACGTGCCCAATCAGCCCTTCTTCGATGCCTTGGACCTCAAAGGGGGAGGCGACGCCACCAGTGCGGCGCGCTCGGTGCTGCAAACTGGGGAGTTCGATCTGGCCTGGAACCTGTCGGTTGAGGATGTGATCCTGCGCCAGTTGGAGGCCGCTGGCCGCGGACGGGTGCACTTTTTCGAAGGCAGCGACCTCGAGTTTGTCGCGCTCAATCCCACCGACCCGTGGAAGGAAGTGGACGGCGAACGGGCCAGTGCCAAGAGCCGGCACCCAGCATTCGGCGAACGCGCAGTGCGCGAAGCCATGAGCCTGCTCATTGACCGCAAGAGCATTTCCGAGGCGATCTATGGCAGGGGAGCGATTGCCAGCGCAAACTTCCTGAACAACCCGGTGCGCTTTCGCAGCACCAATCTGAAGTACGAGTTCAACATTGAAAAGGCCAATCAGGTGCTGGAGGCGGCGGGCTGGAAGCGCGGCCCCGATGGCATCCGGGCCAAGGGCGGCAGCAAGCTCAAGTTCGTGTTCCAAACCTCGGTGAGCGGACCGCGGCAAAAGTGCCAGGCCATCATCAAGGACGCCTGCGGCAAGGCGGGCATCGACCTTGAACTCAAGAGCGTGGTGGCGGCCGTTTACTTTGGAGGCGACTTCGCCAACCCAGACACCTATCAAAAGTTCTGGGTCGATATGCAGATGTACACCACCACCATGACGCAGCCCGACCCGCAAACCTTCATGGAACAGTTCACATCCTGGGAGCTGTCGCAGAAAGAAAATAAATGGGCGCGGCGCAACATCACCCGCTGGCAGAACGCCGACTACGACGCCACGCACAAGGCCGCGCAAGCGGAAATCGACCCCGTCAAACGGGCCGCCCTGTTCATCCGCATGAACGACCTGCTGGTGGGCGACCAACATGTGGTTCCGCTGTTTTCGCGGCCACGACCCTATGGCGTTGGTGCCAAGCTGCGCCCCGTGCTCTCGGCCTGGGATAACACCACCTGGGCCTTGGGCTACTGGACGCGCGAGTCCTGACGGCGAGCGCGGGTGGGCGGCTACATCCTGCGGCGGTGCCTGATCGCGCTGCCCAGCCTCTTGGGTATCAGCGCGGTGTTGTTCACCGTTCTTGCCCTTGCGCCGGGCGACCCTTTCGAAGAATTGGCGACCAACCCCAATGTACCGCCCGAGGTACGCATGGCCTTGCGGGTGCAGTTCGGCCTGGACGACCCGGTATGGGAGCGCTATGTGCGCTGGTTGGCCAGCATGCTCAAGGGCGACTGGGGCTATTCCTTCGTCAGCCGCATCAATGTGGACGAGCTGATCCTGCAGCGCCTGCCCACCACCATTGTGGTGATTGGCCTGTCGCAATTGCTGGCCATCGCAGTGGCCATTCCGGTGGGCGTGCTGGCCGCTGTCAAGCCTTACTCCTGGTTTGACCGCATCGCCAGCACCGTGGCCTTCGTGGGTTTTTCGCTGCCCACTTTCTTCACCGGTGTGCTGTTCATCCTGCTGTTTTCCATCACGCTGGGCTGGCTGCCCTTTGTGTACCGCAGCGACATCTCGTCCACCGGCTGGCAATTCCTGTGGGACCACTTTAAGCAAAGCATCATGCCCATCACCGTGCTGGGCCTGTTCCAAGCGGCCAGCATGATGCGCTATGTGCGCAGCGCGGTGCTGGACGTGATACGCCTGGACTATGTGACCACGGCGCGCAGCAAGGGCTTGAGCGAACGCGTGGTGGTGCTGCGCCACGTGGTGCGCAACGCCATGATTCCGGTGGTCACGCTGGTGGCGCTGCAAATGCCTACGGTGTTTGGCGGGGCCATCGTGACCGAGCAGATCTTTCGCATTCCGGGCATCGGCAGCCTGTTGATCGATGCGATTCTTCGTAACGACACCCCTGTGATCATGGCGGTGACCTTTGTCTTCAGCGGCTTGGTCATCTTCTTCAATCTTGTGGCCGACGTGCTTTATGGCTGGCTTGACCCCCGCATCAGCTACCGCTGAACCCAAGGCGGGCTTGTCGCCCACGCAGGAGGCCTGGCGCCGCTTCAAGCGCCACCGCCTGGCCTATTGGAGCCTGTGGCTGCTGGGTCTATTGGTGGTGGCGGTGCTGATTGGACCCTTGATGTGGAAGGTGGGTGTCAACGATGTGGACCTCTTGGCCAGCCTGTCCAGGCCCAGCGCCAAACATCCCTTGGGAACCGACGACCTGGGGCGCGATTTGTTGGCGAGGCTGCTGTACGGTGGGCGCATCAGCCTGGCCGTGGGCCTGGCAGCCATGCTCACCGCGGTGCTGGTGGGGGTGTTGATTGGAGCCATCGCGGGCATGTCACGAGGCTGGGTGGATGCGGCCCTGATGTGGCTGACCGACCTGTTCTTGAGCCTGCCGCAGCTGCCCGTGCTGCTGCTCTTGATCTTTTTGTTCCGTGAACCCCTGAAGCAAACCTTTGGCTTAGAGGCGGGTATCTTCATCCTGATCGTGGCGGTGATCGGCGGCTTTCGATGGATGCCAGTGGCGCGCTTGGTGCGCGCGCAGTTCTTCAGCCTGCGCGAAAAAGAATTTGTGGAAGCCGCACGCGCCCTGGGGGCTGGCACCCCACGCCAGGTGGTGCGGCACATCCTGCCCAACAGCCTGGGGCCGGTGATTGTGGCGGCCACCATCGATGTGGCTGCGGCCATCATTGCCGAGAGCACCCTGTCGTTTCTGGGCTTGGGCTTCCCCCCGGATATTCCCACCTGGGGGCGCATCCTGTACGACGGACGAGACTATCTGGACATTGCGGTGCACTGGGCTCTGTTCCCGGGGATCGCCATTTTCCTGGCGGTGCTGACCATCAACTTTATTGGCGACGGCCTGCGAGACGCCTTGGACCCGCGGAGGGTGCTGTGATCATGGCTGCTGAGCACGCCCCGCTGCTGGACATTCGGGGCTTGAAGGCGCACTTTCAAACCGACGATGGTTGGCTGCATGCGGTCGATGGTGTGGACCTGCGGGTCCACGCCGGTGAAACCGTGTGTGTGGTGGGCGAGTCGGGCTGCGGAAAAAGCGTGACAGCCAAGACGGTGATGAAGCTCATCGACATGCCCCCTGGGCGGATTGTGGCGGGGCAGATGCTGTGGAAGGGCCGCGACCTGGCTCCCCTGTCCCCGCAGGAGATGCAGGCCATACGCGCCAAAGAGATCGCGATGATCTTCCAGGAGCCCATGACCAGCCTGAACCCCGTGTTCACCGTGGGGGATCAGATTGCCGAAAGCCTACGGCTGCATGAAGGCCTGAACAAGCGCGACGCCCTGGACCGTGCGGTGGAGATGCTGCGCTTGGTGCGCATTCCTACGCCTGAAAAGCGGGGCAGCGACTACCCGCATCAGTTTTCGGGCGGCATGCGCCAGCGGGTGATGATTGCCATGGCCTTGGCCTGCAAGCCCCAGCTGCTGATTGCCGATGAGCCCACCACGGCGCTGGATGTGACGATCCAAGCGCAAATTCTGGACCTCTTGGCCGAGTTGAAGGCTGAGATGGGCATGGCCATCATGCTGATCACCCATGCGATGGGGGTGGTGGCCGAAGTGGCCCAGCGCGTGGTGGTGATGTATGCCGGACAAGTGGTGGAAGAGGCCCCGGTGCAGGCGCTGTTTGCGCAGCCCCGCCATCCCTACACCCGCGGCCTGATTCGATCGATTCCACGCATCGGCTCTTCAGCCCTGCCGCACAAGGTGCGATTGGAGGCCATTGCCGGTACCGTGCCCAAGCTGATAGAGCCCGGGCCTGGCTGCCGCTTCGCTTCGCGCTGCAGCCATGCGCACGCCGAGTGTGTGGCGGCCACGCCCGTGCTGAGAGAAACCAGCCCAGGGCACCGGGTGGCCTGTGTGCTGGATGAGGTGGTGTCATGAGTGCGGGTCCCTTGCTGCAGGTGCGCGACCTGGTCAAACGCTTTCCGGTGCGCAGCTCTCTGCTGCGCCGCACGACCGCGCAGGTGCATGCGGTAGACGGCGTGTCTTTCGACCTGATCAAAGGTCAGACCCTGGGCGTGGTGGGCGAATCGGGCTGCGGCAAGAGCACCATGGCCCGCTGCATCCTGCGGCTGATTGAGCCCACATCCGGTCAGGTAGTCTTTGATGGACAGGACGTGACCACTGCCGACCGCAGCGAACTGAGGGCCCTGGCTCGGCAGATGCAAATTATTTTTCAGGATCCCTTTGCATCGCTGAACCCCCGCATGACCGTAGGGGCCATCATCGGCGAAGGCCTGCTGATCCATGGCCTGGCGCACGGCCGATCAGAAGTGGCCGACCGGGTGACCGAGTTGTTGACCATGGTGGGCTTGTCCAAAGACCAGATGCGGCGCTATCCGCATGAGTTTTCCGGCGGTCAGCGCCAGCGCATCGGCATCGCGCGCGCCTTGGCGGTACAACCCCGGATGATCGTGTGCGACGAGGCCGTGTCAGCCCTTGATGTATCCATCCAGGCCCAGGTCATCAACCTGCTGCAAGACCTGCAGGAACAACTGGGCTTGACCTATGTGTTCATTGCCCACGACCTGTCGGTGGTGGAGCACACGAGCAACCGGGTCGCGGTTATGTACCTGGGGCGCATCGTGGAAATGGCTGATGCGCGCGATCTGTACGCACAACCCAAGCATCCGTACACCGAATCGCTGCTGTCGGCCGTTCCGGTGCCCGACCCAAGGGTCAAGCGCCGCCGCACCGTGCTGCAGGGCGATGTACCCAGCCCGATACACCCGCCAAGCGGCTGCCACTTTCACACCCGCTGCCCCATTGCGCAAGAGGGGCTGTGCGACCGCGAACGGCCGCAGCTTAAATCAGCGGGTGAGGGACACACCGTGGCGTGCCACTTGCGCAGCTGAGGCACGCACAAAAGCCAGGCCCAGCAGCGGCTGGAGCGGGCGATGGGAATCGAACCCACGTCTTGAGCTTGGGAAGCTCAGGTCCTGCCATTGAACGACGCCCGCGTCTAAGTGCGTCGCAAAGCATACCGCAGCGCGCGACAATTGGGGTATGAGCGAACCCGCCACCCCGCCCGTTCTGACACCCAAGCACCCCCAAGGCTCCGAGGCCGCAGCGCACCCGCGCCGTGTTCGCAGCTTTGTGGTGCGGGCCGGCCGCATGGGCACGGGGCAGGTGCGGGCCTTGCAGGACCTGGGCCCGCGCTTTGTGTTGCCATACTGCAGCGAGCCCGCGGACTGGGACGCCATCTTCGGCCGACAGGCCCCGCGCATCTTGGAAATCGGCTTTGGCATGGGCCAGGCTACGGCCGCCATCGCCCGCGCACGGCCCGACGTGGACTTCGTCGGGGTAGAGGTGCATGAGCCCGGCGTAGGAGCCCTGCTCAAGCTGATAGGCGAAGGAGCGCTAGGCAATGTTCGCATCCTTCAGCATGACGCAGTAGAGGTGTTGGAACAAATGGTAGCGCCGGCTACGCTGGCGGGCGTCCATATTTTCTTTCCTGACCCTTGGCACAAGAAGCGCCACCACAAGCGGCGTCTGATTCAGCCCACCTTGGTACAACTCTTGGCCTCACGCCTGGTACCCGGCGGTGTGCTGCACTGTGCGACGGATTGGCAGCCCTATGCGCACCAGATGCGCGAGGTACTGAGCGCACAAGCCCTGTTACGCAACACGGTAGGCCAGCAGTATGGCGGCTTTGCACCGCGGCCTGACTATCGGCCCCTGACCAAATTCGAGCAGCGCGGCCTGCGCCTGGGCCACGGGGTGTGGGACTTGATATTTCAGAAGATCTGATGCCCCTGCGCGGCCTCACACCTGAGCAGGTACACCTTCGTGGGCTTAGGCACGCCAGTCCACCCAGCCGCCCCAGGCGGTGATGAGTACCACGGCCCCAAAGCCGATGCGGTACCAGGCAAAGGGCACGAAGTTGTGGGTGCTGACATAGCGTATGAGCCAGCGGATGCACAGCCACGCACTGAAAAAGGCCACCACCGTGCCCACAGCAAAGACCGGCGCGTCGCCCCAACTCAGCGCCTCGTGTTGCTTGAGCACCGAGTAGGCCCCGGCGCCCATCAAGGTGGGGATACCCAAGTAGAAGCTGAATTCGGTGGCGCAGCGGCGCGAAAAACCCAGCACCATGCCCCCGATGATCGTGGCCCCAGATCGGCTGGTGCCAGGCACCAGAGCCAGGCACTGCAGCAGGCCCACCTTCAAGGCGTCGATCGGACGCATATCGTCCACAGTCTCCACGCGGGCGCGGCGCGTGCCCATCAGGTCCGTCGCCCCATAGCGGCGGTGGTGCCAGCGTTCGACCCACAGAATGATGACGCCGCCCACGATGAAGGCCACCGCCACCGGCACCGGGTGAAACAAGGCCGCCTTGATAGCCTTGCCCAGGGCCAGGCCCGCCACTGCGGCCGGCACAAAGGCCACCGCCACGTTGATCGCAAAACGCCGGGCAACTCCGTCGCTGCCCAGCCCACTCATGGTGCTGATCAGGCGCCGACGGTACTCCCAAATCACCGCCAGCATCGCACCCGACTGGATGGCAATCTCAAAGACCTTAGCGGTTTCGCCAGTGAACTCCAGCAGCGAAGCGGCCAGGATCAGGTGGCCGGTGGAAGAAATCGGTAGGAACTCGGTCAGACCCTCGACCAGGCCCAAGATGGCTGCCTTGACCAAGAGCGTCACATCCACTGCCGGCACCTTCTGCGTATTGAGAGCACATACACATGATAGCCAGGGCAGTCAGGCTGGCGTGGGCTGAGCACCCTAGAATCAATTGCCTGTCCCCGAACTCACCCGGTCTCATGAATTTCGAACAAGCCCGCTTCAACATGATCGAGCAGCAAATCCGCCCCTGGGATGTGCTGGACGGTGGCGTATTGGGGCTGCTGTCGCAGGTGCGGCGTGAAGACTTCGTGTCGAGCGAGCACCGCGCGCTGGCCTTCACCGACACCGAGATTCCCCTGCCTGATGGCCAGCGCATGCTGGCCCCGCGCGTCGAAGCCCGCCTGTTGCAGGAGTTGCGCCTGACAGGCGCGGAGCGCACCCTGGAAATTGGCACGGGCTCGGGCTTCATGGCTTGCTTGCTGGGACACCAATCTCGCAGCGTCACCACCCTTGAGATTCGACCCCAGCTGGCCGAAATGGCGCGCCAAAACCTGGCACGTGCCCGCATCGGCCAGGTGCAGGTGGTGCAAGCCGACGGCAGCCAAGAGGATTCGTTCGAAGGCGACTTCGATGCCATCATCCTGTCGGGCTCGATCGCCTTGGACCCCGCCGCCCTGAAGGCGCGGCTCACCCTAGGCGGCCGCCTGGTCGTTGTGATTGGGGACGAACCGGTCATGCGCGCGGTTCGCATCACCCGCGTAGCGGCCAACGCCTGGGAAACCGCGATTCTGTTTGACACTGTCGCTCCGCGCCTGCAAGGCTTTGCACAACCCTCCCGCTTCAAGTTCTGAGCCATGAACCAATTCTCTGTGTTGAGACATCTGCTGACCCTGTGCCTGCTGTGCCTGGCGGTGGCTTCACCACTGAGTTGGGCGCAGGGCCTGCCGGTCTTGCTGGAATCAGCCCGCGGCCATGACGCGGCTTTTATGGCTGCGCGGGCGCAGTTCGAATCGGCGCGCTTTCGCATGGAGCAGGCCAAGGCGCTACGCCGCCCGGGCCTGACCGCCGATACCACCGTAGGCCACAGCGAAAACCGCACGCCTTTCAGCCCATCGGTCACCGGTTCGCAATCAGACACCACCACCACCAACCTCAATGCCACCCAGCCCCTGTTCAACCGCGCCAACGACATGGCGATAGCACAGGCAGAAAAGGCATTGGAAGTGGCCCGCACCGACCTAGAAGTCGCTGAACAAGATCTCATCATCCGCGTGTCACAGGCCTATTTCGACGTGCTCGCCTCGCGCGATGCTTTGGCCACGGTTCAAGCCAGCAAGGCGGCGATCACGGAACAACTGGCTTCAGCGCGGCGCAACTTTGAAGTGGGTACCGCCACCATCACTGACGCCCGAGAAGCGCAGGCACGCTCTGACCTGGTGATCGCGCAAGAGCTGGCCGCCAGCAACGAGGTACGCAACCGCCAATCGGTGCTGGAACAGGTGGTGGGCCGCTTGCAGGTGCAGCCGGTACCGCTGCGCTTGCCCTTGGTGCTGCCACCCGTGGTACCCCAGAACGCAGATACCTGGGTTGAACAAGCATTGGCCCGCCACCCGGTGGCCCGCAAGGCTCGCCTGGGGCTGGAGATTGCGCAGCTGGAAGTCAGCCGCGCGCGCGCGGGTCACCTGCCCACAGTAGCCCTGACCGGGCGCTACACGCAGCAACGCGTGGACGGATCAGCCACGGTGCGCAACGCAGCCACGGGCAGCAGCGTTCAGTTGGGACAACTGGGCACCTCTACCAATTCGGCGATCGGCATCACATTGACCGTACCGCTGTACGCAGGCAATGCCACCGACAACCGGGTATCTGAAACCCTAAAGTTGGAAGAAAAAGCGCGCCACGATCTAGATAACGCGCGGCGAGGTGTGGAACTGGCCACGCGGCAAAGCTTCATGGGTCTGCAGTCGCTGGCCGCGCAGGTCAAGGCCTTGGAAGCGGCTGAAGCCTCCAGCCAATTGGCCTTGGAGTCCACACAGCTGGGCTACCGGGTGGGCGTACGGGTGAACCTGGATGTCCTCAACGCACAGAGCCTGCTGTTTCAAACCCGTCGAGACCTGGCCAAGGCCCGCTACGACTCGATCCTTGGGACTCTGCGCCTGCGCCAGGCCGCGGGCGCGCTGGGTGCAGCGGACGTTCAGGCGCTGGCGCCCCTGTTGGGCTCTTAAGGGTTCCGACGCCCACGCGAGTGATCAAGCCTCATTCGCCGGCGCCCGCGTGGTCGCCCTTGAGGGCCGAAAGTACCACCTGTGCCTGACGCTGAGCCGCACCCGCATGCGAGGAAACCCAGGTCAGACCTGCCAAACGGTGGTCTTTCCAGCGTTGCGCGCTGGTCCCCAGGGCCAGTTCCACCGCGTGGTCCAAGTCGTTCGCCCTGATCGCCGCTCCCTGTGCCTGCGCCAACTGGGCTGCCTCTTCAAAGTTGAAAGTGTGCGGGCCCATCACCACGGGGCAGCCACAGGCCGCAGCCTCGATCAGGTTTTGACCGCCCAGGGGCGCAAAGCTGCCACCCAAAAGCGCCACATCGGCAGCCGCGTAGTAGGCCGGCATCT
Organism: Betaproteobacteria bacterium; assembly: GCA_016868355.1. Lineage (GTDB taxonomy): Bacteria > Pseudomonadota > Gammaproteobacteria > Burkholderiales > Burkholderiaceae_C > RFTU01. Next base: position 61,869 of record VGHB01000007.1, read on the forward strand.
CGCCCAAGCTGTCACCGAGCCAGACATCACAGTGCCAGTCCGCTTCGTTGGGCCCAGTCTCGGGCCAGTTGCTGCGGCAGCTCACCGTCAAGCCAGCCGCCTTTAACAATGCATGCACCGCTTCAAAGCGCTGGGGGTGGCGTGGCACCACCAGCAGCAGCGGGCGCGCGCCGTTGGACGGGTCGGGCCCGCACTGGGCTTGAGGCCTGTTGACCGCCCGAAGCCAGGCCTGCAGCAAGGGCTCGTCTTCCCCCTCGCGCCAACTCGCGGCCATCACCATTCGCCGCTCAGGTCCGATGCCGTTACCCGTGCGAGGCAGCGGGCGCTTGCTGGCCCAGTGCAGCCCCAGGGCCTGTAGCTCGTTTGAGGGGTGAAGCTCGTACTTCAGGTTGCCCAACACCTGAATGCACGCCGCGGGAACACCGGCTTGCTTAAGATGATGGGCATCCTGGTCGGTCTGCGCACACGCGGCTGACAAGCGTTGCATCATCGGCCTGCTCAGGAGCGCCCACTTCAGGCCTTTGCGCAGGCTGCGATCAGACAAGCGTGCATTGGCCAGCACCATAGGTACACCGGCGCGTTGGGCCTGCAGCAAGAGGTTGGGCCAGGTTTCGGTTTCCATCAGCACGCCCACCTGGGGCTGCAGTGTCCGCAGAAAGCGCCTCGTCGCCCCTGGGGTATCCAGCGGCAGCCAGCCGTGCAAATCGCCGACCTGCAAGATCGCCTGCCCCGCCTCAAGCCCTGTGGCGGTGCCAGTGGTCAACAGCAACTGCATCCCGGGCAGTTCGTGCCGCAGGGCCTGCACCAGCGGTTGCACCGCACGGGTTTCGCCCAGGGACACCGCATGCACCCACACGCGCGGCGCCTGCGGTCCGGCTGCGGGGGGCTTGGGCCAATAGCCCAAGCGCTGTGCCCAGGCCTTTCGGTAAGCAGGCTCAGCGCGTCCACGCCACCAAAAACGCGCCAGCACCGCTGGCACTGCGGCCACCCAGGCGGCCGAATAGGCCGCTTGGGCGATGGAAGCGCCCAGGCTCAGCAAGCCCAGGCTCCGTGTTGAGAACCGTGATCCCTCAAGCTCCAGGCACCTTCAAACACTCAGTGGGCCGAGGTCTGCACCATCGCATCGCTCTTGACCGAGCGCAGCGCGCCGATGAATTCGCGCTCGATGCGGCCCAGGGCCGCCTCGGTGTGGCCTTCAAAGCGCAAGACCAGCACCGGTGTGGTGTTGGACGCGCGAATCAGACCAAAGCCATCGGCGAAGTCCACGCGCAGGCCATCAATGTCGCAGATGGTCCCGCCGGCAAAGCGCAAATCGCCCGACCGCGTGCGCGCCAGCAAGCGCTCCACCACGCGGTGGTGCTCACCTTCGGCACAGGGCACGTTCAACTCCGGGGTGCTATGGCTGGCCGGCAGATCTTCTAGCACCGCACTGGGGTCGATGTAGCGGCTCACAATCTCCAACAGGCGCGCAGCGGTGTACATCGCATCGTCAAAGCCGTACCAACGCTCACCGAAGAAGATGTGGCCGCTCATCTCGCCGGCAAAGGGCGAATTCATTTCCTTGAGCTTGGCCTTGATCAGCGAATGCCCGGTCTTCCACATGACGGGCTTACCGCCGGCCTCACGGATGACCACGGGTAGACGCTGCGAGCACTTCACATCGAAGATGATGGGCGCGCCCGGATGGCGCTTGAGCACATCCCGCGCGAACAACATGATTTGGCGGTCGGGGTAAATGATCTGGCCGTGGCGGGTGACGATGCCCAAGCGGTCGCCATCACCGTCAAAGGCCAGGCCGAGGTCGGCTTGCGTGGCCCGCACCACCAAGCGCAGGTCCTCCAGGTTTTCCGGCTTGCTGGGGTCGGGGTGGTGGTTGGGGAAGTCGCCATCCACGCGGCTGTAGAGGTCCACCACGTTGCAGCCCAGGGCCCGCAAGATGCCCGGTGCTGTGGCCCCCGGAATGCCGTTACCCGAATCCACCACGATCTTCAAGGGCCGTGCGATGCGACAGTCGCCCACGATGCGGGCGGTGTACTCAGCTGTGATGTCCATCGCAGCGGTTCGGCCATGGCCACGTCGGTACTCCTCGCTTTCCATGCGCTCGCGAAGGCGTTGGATGTCCTCACCAAAGATGGCGCGGCCGCCCAGCACCATCTTGAAACCGTTGTAGTCCTTGGGGTTGTGGCTGCCGGTGATTTGGATGCCGCTGCGGCAACCGTGGGCGCCGCGCGTGGCCGCAACGTAGTACAGCATCGGCGTGGTCACCGCGCCCAGGTCCACCACATCGATGCCGGTAGAGGCCAAACCGCGCACCAGGGCAGCCGACAAGGCCGGCCCCGAGACGCGGCCGTCGCGGCCTACGGCCACTGCCTTTTCGCCCACCGCCAAGGCTTCGGTGCCAAAGGCTCGGCCCAGGTGCTCGGCAAACTGCTCGTCGATGGTTTGCCCCACCACGCCACGGATGTCATAAGCCTTGAAGACGGAAACTGCCACGTCCACGATGGGTCCTCCGGGATAGTCGATACGGCTGTATATGCAGCCTTTGATTCTAGGCTTCAGGGCGCCCGCGCTAGGCCGGCATCGGCGCGGCCGTGATGCGCCGCCGCGGGTCTATGCCCTCCAGCAGCGTCAACACGGCTTGTGTCTGAAGGTCCATCACCTTCAGGGCCAGCATCGCCTTGGGGCCGACCAGGGGGCTGTTGTTGCTCGTCAGTTCACGCGGGGCCTGCGGGTGTGGCGAGCCGGTGTAGAGCAGGAAACGCTCATCAATAAGGGCCACCGGGTTGCCCAGACCATGCCGCCGCGGCACCTCCTGAAGGGCCAGGCCCGCGCCGTCTGAGAAGAACCATTGGGACGCACTGCCACGCGCCAGAAGAAATCCAGGACCTTGTCCGCTGGCGATGGGGCTGTGGCCGGGCATGGCCACCGTTCGCGTTTGGCGCTCCCAGTCGATCACCTCAATTTGCGGGTCGGGCTGCAGCGCCGGCGGCACCGGGTTGGCGCTGGCAGCGCGCCCCTGGGGCCCGGCGGCGGCCACCAACAACTGCCGGCCGCCGTTGATCCAAGCCGGGCGTTGGCCCAGCACCAGCGCATGCCCATCAGGCCCCGGCGGCAGGAGCCGCTCGGGTGCAAACCCATCGGAGCCGGACGGTGCGGTGAGGTCCAGCACCACCAGCCGGCCCAGGTGCAGCGGCCGGTGGCGGACCGCAGGGTCGGTTTGCACCACCATGGCCAGGTGGCGGCCATCAGGGCTGAGCGCCATGCCCGACACCGCACGGTCCCACAAGGCATCGCCGGCCTGTTGCCGCAACACCCGCTCAGGGCCTGATGCCGGCAACAGGCGCACGGCGTGGCGCCGCTCGCCCTCGTCGGTCACCAGTGCAGCAAAGGCGCCGCGCGCATCGGGGTTGCTGAGTTCCCAAATGGGGGGCAGCCGGCCGCGCACATCGGGCTGCGCGGCACGCATGGCCGGGTGGGTCTTTAAGCCCTGGCGCCAGTGGCGCAGTTCCAACTGGCCCACCGAACCGGCATTGGTGGCAATCAAGACCCGCGCCGACACGCGATCGCCGAGCGCTTGCGTTTCGCCTTCCCATACACGCTCGGGCACCACCATCACGCGTGTGGGCGGCTGGCGGGGCTCCGATGCACACCCGGCCACGGCCAAGGTGGCGGCCAAGCAGAGCTGGCGGCGTTGCAACATGCCGCCTATTTCAACTCACTCGGGCTGGCGGCGCTTGACGGTCTCGGGCAGGCTCCACCACACCGCAGCAGCCAAAAAGAAAGCTACAGCCGCCAGGCTCATCACCGGCGCCAAGCCGTAGGCTTGCGCCAGGGGTGCGGTGATCAGGGGTGCGGTCATGCTGATTACGCGGCCCCAGTTGAAAATGGAAGCCGCCGTGGAGCGCAGATGTGAGGGATAGAGCTCGGACATCCATGGGCCCCAAATGGCGCTGCAGGCCAGGGCTATGCCATACAGAAAGCCGATGAACTCCAGCGTTTGCACCGTCACCGGAGCGAAGAGGTAGATGGGAATCAGCACGGCGCAACCGATAAAGCCTGAGGCGGCCACACGGCGGCCATAGCGGTCGCTGATCCAACCCCAGCACAAGGCACCCAAGGCACTGCCCACGAACTGCCAACCCACAATGTCGCCCACGGCGGTATCGGGCACGCCACGCTCGGTGCGCAAGAAGGTGGTGGCCCAGCCGGTGAAGGCCTGGTAAGCAAAGAAGTTCAAGCCGCTCATCAAGGCCAGAAACACCGTTTGGCGGCGCACCCCGGGCTTGAACAACTCCATCACCGGCAGCGTGCTGCTGGCCGTGGCCTGCCCACCCACCAGGCCATCCATGGGCACGAGGCGCCGGTCGTCGGGTACCAGGGCCAAGGCCAGAAAGGCCATGGCAATGGGCACCGCGCCGGCCCACAGCATCAGCTGCCAGTCCAGCCCAGCGCGAAACACCGCCGAGGACACGAAGCCCAGGGCCGACACCGCCAGGTTGTAGGTGCAAAAGACGATGCCAGCGATACGGCCGCGCACATCACGCGCGAACAGGCCCGAGTAGATGCCCACGGCAATCGGAAACATCGACCCCATAAAGAAGCCCAGATACAGGCGTTGCACCACCAGCCCTGTGAAGTCGCTGACCACCAAGGCCCCCAGCAGGCCCGATCCGAAACCGATCATCGTGATCACCAGCGCGTTGCGCCGGCCGATCTTGTCGGCCACCTGCCCCATCACCACCGCGCCAACCAACGCGCCGATGGACTGCAAGGTGTAGGCCGAGCCGGATTCGGTCAGCGTCAAATCCAAGCTCTCCTTGATGTAGGGGCGCAAGATGTCGATGGTGTTCCATGACCAGGCGTAGAAGAAGTAGGCCACCAGCAAAAAGCCCAGGGCCAGCATGCGCCTGGGCAGGCTCAGTTCGTCGGCTCGCAGCCAGTGCTGGGGTGTGGCCTGATCGCTTGTCTGCATGAGGGGCTTCATGCGGCGTAGTGTTTCGAAGCCAGCGCTGCGCCTTCGGCCATCGCAGCGAACTTGGCGTAGACGATGTCGGGGTCCACCGCACCGAAGCCGGCGAAGGTGCCAAAGCCGCAATCGGTACCAGCCATCACGCGGTCAGGGCCCACGATATCGGCAAAGCGCTGCAGACGCTGGGCCACTAGGCGCGGGTGCTCCACGAAGTTGGTGGTGGAGTCCAGAACCCCGGGGATGAGGATCTTGTTGTCCGGAATGCAGTGCCGCATCTGGGCAATGGTTTCCCATTCATGCGCATGCCGTGGGTTGGAAGTTTCAAACAACAAGGCTTGGGGCTTGGCCTTCATGACGATGGGCAAGATGGTGGCCAGGGGTACGTCCTTGTGGTGCGGTCCCTCATAGTTGCCCCAGCACACGTGCATGCGCACCCGGTCAGCAGGAATGGCCACCAGCGCCTCGTTGAGTGCCTCCACATGCCGCTCGATGCGGCGCAGGTAGGCCCCTTCTTCCAAGTCTTTGTACATCATGTGGCGGCCCAGACCCAGGTCAGGCGAGTCCAACTGCAGGGTCAAGCCGGCATCGACGATGGCGTGGTACTCGTGACGCAGCGCATGGGCCAGGGCCTGCAGGTACTGGTCGTCATCGGCGTAGTGCCGATTGGGCTGGAACAGCGCCACCACACCGGGTGAGGCGGCGTTCATAAACACCCCGTGGGCACCATGCCGCTCAGCCGCCGCCTTCACATGGGCAATGTCATGCTCCAGTGGCAACAGGGATTTCACCTGTATTGGGCCCACGCAGCAGGGCCTGCGATAAGTGGGGGTGCCGCCGGCCGAGGCCAGACGCTTCATGAAACCGGGGTAGTCCAGCAGATCAGCCGGCGTGCGGCGATCGCTGTCGCCGTCAAAGCCGGTGTATCGGTCTTTGATGTACGTGGCATAGCTGATCTTGCTCATCTCACCGTCACTGACCAGGTCGATGCCCGAGTGCACCTGACGCTCAACGGCTTCATCGACGGCCCCCCGCATGGTTTCATTGAACAGCGCCTCATCAATGGCCTGGCCACGCTCACGGGCAAAGATTTGCTCGACCACAGCTTGGCTGCGGGGCAGCGAACCTACATGGGTGGTACGAAAGTATCGGCGGAGAAGCGCGGGCATGGCATGGAGCAAGGGTTGGAGTTGAGTGATTCAAGTCAGGCCGGGAGGGCCCGAGCATTGAGCGCACGCCCCCCGCAAAAGTGCCATGGCCGGCATCAAGCCGGCCATGGTCAATGCCGCTGATGCTTGTTAGAACTTGCTATAGCTTAGCTTCAGGCCCGTCATTCGCGGGGGCGCCGCACTGACCTGCAGTGCACCGCCACCGCCCCACACGAAGCGGTTGATGGTTTGGGTATTACCCGCGTTGTCAACGAAGCCCAACAACGACCATTGCTCATTGATGCGCCAGTTCAGCTTGATATCGGTCTTGGTAAAGGCGCCCTGCTTTTCGATTTGCGCATTGGCGGGTTGCCCAAAGAAGCCACTGTTATAGCTGACCACCACAATCGGCGTCAGGCGTCCGCCTCCAGCCAAGCCGATGTCGTGCTTGAGGAAGACCGAGCCCTGGGTGCGTGCTGCGTACGGAATGCGATTGCCTGAAAGATCGCAGCCATAGGCTGCTGGGGGCTGACCTGCACCGCCAGTGCCCGGAACAACGCCGCACTTGTAGCCCGGGGCAAACAGGCGGCTCTGGCCGGCCGGGGCAATCACCACGCCGTTGGCGTCAACTTGGGGCGCGGTGGAGCTTGGGTTTGCCACCAGGATGGAGGTTCCGAAAGGCAGTGCCACATCGGGGAAGCTGGTGTATTTCGCATCCAGCAGGCTCAATGTCCCGCCAAGGGTCGTGGCCCGTGAAGTACGCCACTCAAGCTCAGCCTCGAGGCCCTTGGCATTAGCCTTGGCTGCATTGAAGATAGCCGAAATGGTGGTGTTGCCCACCGGAATTTGGCGCTGCTCCTGCAGGTTGGTGTAGCCGTTGCTGAAAGCCGATAAGTTGAGTTGCAAGGTGTTCTTGAGGAAGCGGTTCTTGGAGCCTACTTCCAGGGCCACCACTTCTTCGGGCTTGAAGGTGCGGGCCGATGTCAGTGCCTGCCCCGAGTTGAAGCCCCCCGAGCGAAAGCCGTTCGAGATCGTCAGGTAGACAAGCTGGTCCTTGTTGAGCTCATAGTCCAAGGCCAGTCGGCCGGTGCTCTTGCTGAAGGTGGCCTCGGTATAGGTGGCGCCCGTGGTGGTATTGGTGCCAGGCAAACAGTTGAAGCCTGGGCGTGTAGCGCCGTCCAGGCAGTTGCTTACCCCCGCAGACCCGTAAGCCGATGCAGGGGGCAGCGGCGTGGACAGGGTGATAAGGGTGCCATCAGGTGCCCCGGAGGCGTTCAGCGGCAACACCGCGTTGGCGTTGGCGAACTTGAACGCTTTGGTGTCCTTGGTGTGACGCGCACCAGCCGTAAGGGTCAGGGCCGGGCTAATTTTGTAGTTCAACTGGCCGTATACCGCCCGCGAATCGGTCTCCGGCATTTGGTTATCGTAGAAACCGGCGCCGTTTTGCGCCAAGCTTATGGGCGCGCTTAGGGCCGACGAACGAATGGTGCGAGGCAACTGCTGATTGATGAAGGTGCCGCGGAGTTCGTCCTTGAACAAATAGACACCGGCCACGTAGCCAAGGGGGCCCTTGGTATTGCTCAGGATCTGGAACTCCTGAGAGAGGGTCTTGGCGGCTGTAGCCTGGTAGTCAATGGCGATGGTGGATGCAGAAAAGTCTGAATCCTGTGTGCGCGTAGCAATGAAGTCAGCGTAACCGGTGATGGACTTGAGCGTGGCGCCCGGGATCTGATAAGTCAGGTCCAGGCTCATGTTGCGGTCGCTCAAGTCCAGGTATGAGCGGTAGTCGTTATTTACAACGTAGGCGTTGCCAGCCTTGTACAGGGGAATGCCTAGGTCAACGCCAGAACCAATGGCATTGGCACCGGTGCCAGCGCCAGCACCTTGTGTACGCACGCAGTCATTGACCGCATCGCGGTTACCGCCGCGAGGGTTGATGATGGTGAGCGTTGAGTTGAACAACTGCTGGCACGAGGGCGTGTGCACAAAGGTACCGGCCATCTTGTAGCCAAAGGCGGAGCCCCCGTTACCACCCTGTGTGGTGCTGTCCACGCGGAACACAGCTTCGAGGTTTTGGGTGGGCTTGAACAGCAGGCTGCCGCGGAAGTAGCGCGTGTCTTGGTCAAACATGCCGGCTGCCGGGTTGAAGTCGTTCTTCACCCAGGGGTCGGACTTGTCCTTGACGGCCACCAGGCGTAAGGCGGCGGTGTCGCCCAAGGGCAGGTTGAAGATGCCTTCTGCGCGCACCTTGGCGTAGTTGCCGACCAGCAGGCTGGCGGTGGTTTCGTTGGACTTGAGCTCGGGCGCGTTGGTGGTGATGGCCACCGTACCGCCGAAGGTATTGCGGCCGAACAGCGTGCCCTGCGGGCCGCGCATCACTTCCACGCGGGAGACGTCCACGAAGCCCATCATGGCCTGCTGGGCGCGTGACTTGTAGATGCCGTCAACGAAATAGCCGATCGTGGTATCCGCGTTCACCGCCACGTTTTCCGTGCGCACACCGCGCATCGCAGGGCGTGCGTCGGCACCGGAGCGGCCAAAGGTGAAGCCCGGCACCACGGTGTCGAGCTGCGAGACATCGGACAGGTTGCGCTCGGCCAGCGCTTGGTTGCTCAGGCCGGTGACCGAGACGTTGACCTTTTGCTGGTCTTCCAGGCGGCGGTTGGCCGAGACCGACACCGACTGCAGTTCACCAGAGTCAGCCGAGCGGGCTGCGCTGCCCTGCGCCTGTGCATGCGCAGGCAAGGCGCCTGCGGCTGCCCATGAGCCAACAGCCAGGGCCACCATGGTCACCAGGGGATTGCGGCGGAAGGTCTTCATCGTCTTGTCTCCAGTCGTCATTCAAAAGGCGCACCGAAGTGCGGAAACGAGGTGCTTGTGTCAAGTTTGGATGGTACCCAAAGGCAGTGCAAGCGTATGCAATCTCTATGCAAAAACTCTAGTAGAAGTACCTAGCCTCGCTGCAGCTACCGTGCGACACCTCTGGGGGTCAGTAGCTCAGTTCTGCGCGCCCCTGGCGTGCGGCTTGTTGGAAAGCCCTTGTGATCAGTGAGGTGGTGACCGTGGCGAAGTAGCGTCCGCCCCAGGCGGCGTAGCGCACTTCTTCCTCAGGCGTCAGGGCCAGTGCACCCGCACAGGTGCCTTGGGCGCTCACCGCGCGCAGCGCCCGCTCAATGGCAGCTTGCACCGGGGCATCGCCATAGCGGTTCTCGTGCCCCATGGCGTGGGCCAGGTCGTTGGGTCCCACGAAAACCGCATCGATGCCGTCCACGGCCGCAATGGCACCGGCTTGCTCGATGGCCTGTGGGCTCTCCACCATGGCCACCAGCACAATTGCCTCGTTGCTCAGCCGGGTATGCTCGGACCCGCCAAAGGCACCATAGCCCGCCGCACGGGTGCTGAAGGCGCTGCCCCGGCGCCCCCCGCCCCCGCCGGGCTGCGGATAGCGCACCCGCTGAACCAAATCGCGCGCATGTTCCGCAGATGCCACCATGGGAATCTGCAGGCCCGATGCCCCCATGTCCAGCACCCGTGGGATGTCGTGCTCCAGGCACCGCACCAGAGCCGGTATACCGCTGGCGCGGGCTGCACGCAGCTGGTGCTCGGTCATCAGCAGGTCCGCACTTCCATGCTCGTTGTCGATGATCAACAGGTCAAAGCCCGCATAGGCGCACATCTCTACGATGGCTGGACTGGGCAGACCATTGAAAATGCCGCGCAGGCGTTGCTGGCCCCGCATGCGCTGCGCCAGGCGCAGGTCCAGCGGGTGGTGTTCGGCAGCGGTGACAGCGGGGTTCATGGTCTTCTCTCCAAGGGGCAAGGGTTCTGATCGGATGCTCAGCGCTGAGCGCGCTCCAAAAAACGGCGCTCGGCTACGCATCCGTCGGCATCATAGGCCCAGCCGCTGGCATGGGCGGCGGCCAAAACCTGTTCATCCCAGTGAATAAGCTTTCGGTGGTCACCCGCCGTCATCAACAGCACCCAGGCCTCCTGCGGCCCAGTGTTTCGCAAGCTGCGCCACACATCGGCCGGTACGGCAAAACTGTCCCAGCCATCGGGTGATCCTTGCAAGGTGTACGCCACACTGCCCTCATCGGCTTGCACCGTCAGCTCCACTGCTCCCCGGTACGCCGTCATCACCTGCTTGTCCTGCAAGCGATGGCGTAGCACGCCACAGCCCGGCGGAATGCGTAGCCACTCAAGGCTCACGCCGTGAGCCTTGGCCACGGGTGGCTCGGCGTGGCGGTCTTCAGAAATGCCCAGGCCAACCACAGGCGCGAGTTGGGCACCGCCGCCTGGGAGCACCGCGTCGATCAGGCTGTGGACCCCAAATTTGAGATCGGCCGCGCGTACCAGCCTTCGGCTCATCTCGGCCTCGGTCCAGTCGCGTAAGGCGGAAATATCGGCTTCCTCCATTGGCTGCAGCACCTGCTCCCCGGCATGCAGCGCATCACCCCGGCGCGTGTCCACGATGCGGTAGCCGTCGGTTAGCACCACGCCCTGCGCTTGAGCAGCGTGCAGGGTGGCCGCGCCCCACAGGATACCGCCCGTGTGATCGCGGCCCAGGGCGGTGAATAGGAAGCCGTCGTTTACGCCGATATTCGTAAAGCCGCGGTAGATCCAGGTGGGCACGGAGACGATGTCGAGCTCGCCGATGTCCACATGGCGAGCCTGTGGGTTGAAGCCCCACTGGATGCGCCACTGCCCCTTCGCGCAGATGAACACTTCGCAGCTGAAATGCAGGTGCGGCGGGTTGACGCGGCCGTGCGGCATGGATACGCCTCCCACCTGAAAGCCGTGGGGCTCGCGCAGGCTCACTGGCTGCTTGGCGTTCTGCGACACACCAGGCCCCACCAAGGCGTAGTTGTACTTGGGCGAGCACTCGGGAATAGCGTAGTCGATGAACGCTTCGGTGGAGTAGCGAAGGCTGGAAAAGGGAATGTGGCGCTCGTTGAGCTGCTCGGTCTTCATCTCGTCAACTCTCCAGTGGAGATGGGTATGGGCCTTGGCGTCTGCGCCAACCAGCGTTGAATGGCCAGCGCCAGTCGTCCTGGTGCTTCCAGGGGAATCATGTGACCACAACGCTCCCAGGCCTGTGCGAGCGCATCGCGCCGAGCGGCCTGCATGCGCTGCTGCTGCCCAGGAGTGCACAGCCGGTCGTCCAGACCCGACAACACCGCCACCGGCCCCGGAAAGGCGGCCAGGGCCTGAAGGGCATCACCACGCTGCGCGGCCAAGCGCATCTGCTTGCGTGCGGTGGTGGGCGGGGTACGCCGGGCCATATCCAGCACCAGCCGGGCCTGCCAGCGCATGGGCCGCCCGGCAAAGTAATGGCCCTTGGCGGCCTTGGCCAGCGCGGCCGTGCCGCTTCGCTGCAGCAGCCGCTGCTGCTCCTGGAGCCGCCGCCAGTGCTGCCGCCCCGCCCCATCGGCATTGCTGCCCACCAGAGCCAGGCGTTCCACCGGTGGGGGTGTGGGGCTGGCCAAGCCTGCCTGCAAGCGCTGCAAGGCCCAGATGCCACCCAAGGAAAATCCCAGGAGGCTGAAAGGCTCGCCCTGGCGCCACCACTGCGGCTCACGCGCGCGCAGAAGTTCGCGCCAGCGGGCTACCTGCACCGAAACCGCCGGGCGCAGGCGGCGTGCCAAGGCCGCAAACAGCCGCTGGTCGCACAAGGTGCCAGGCACCAGAATCAAGCGGGTGGTCATGCGGTCCTGGGGGTGAGCAGCTGCATCCAGTTGGCCACCTCATCGATCAGCACCCACTCGCGCGCGATGGCTCCCGATTCGATCTCCAGGTGCGTGATGCCCAGGATTTGCACCGGCCGTCCCGTAGGCGCGCCATAGCGGCCGGCACCTGTGTGCAAAGCCGTGTAGCGCCAGCGCATGGCCACAGCCGTGGCACGCCCTGGGCGGGGCACCGACGCCAGGTGTTCAATCGCCACCTCGGGCGCGGGCAGGGCCTGCAGCAGACCACGCCAGAACACCTCGCGCGCAGCTGCACCCACGGCCACTTCGCCACCGGGCAGGCCGCTGATGATGTCGGGCGCCACGCTGGCCTGGGTGAAGGAGGGACGGCGCAGGCCTTCCATCCAGGCCTGCGCCGCATCGGCACCGGCTCCGGCGGTCTCTACATAGGATCGGTAGGGCGCTGGGGCAGGCGGCATGGGGGGCTTGTTCCAGCCACCGGCCGCATCCACCCAGTCCTGCGCCACATCGCGCTCGTGGCGGCCAATGGCCCGCGCAATGGCGGCTTGGTCGCGTACCAGCCACTCGTGGATGATGCGATTGTTAAGGCACACGCAGTCGGCCACGGTTCGGACATGCACAGGCCGGTGGGTGGCCGGCCCGAAGGCGCCCGGACCCGCATGGGTCATGGGGCTGAAGATGCGGTGGGAAGACAGGTAGCCCTGCTCATCGTCACCCGAGATGATCACATCTTCAGCCAGCAACCGGCGGTCAGGAAAGGCCAGCAGGGTCTTGCGAGTGCCCTCGATCACGGGGTCGATGCCGATGCTCACCGAGGACGGCGTTTCCACCGCGCAATCCTGGCCGTAGTAGCGGCGTATGTCTTCCAAGCGACGGCCTTCCCAGATGCGATCGGTGATCACGCGGATGTAGTGGTCGAGGTCGTGGAACTCGGTGTCAAAGCCGTTCATGCCGTCTCCTGCAACTGATGAAGCTACGCTCCGCGCGAGGACGTCACCCGGCGGCGCCGCTCCCCGGTCTGGGCCGAGGGTGCCCGGCGCACCGACTCGCGGATGATCAAGTCCCCCGGCACCGTCACGTTCTGGCCGGCGGAAGGCGACTCGCGGCGCAAGTGGCGCTGCAGCAGGTCTACGGTGGCTTCGATCATCGGCCCCAGGGGCTGCTCCACGGTGGTCAGCCGGTAGCTGGGCCACTGGGCCTGCGGCACGTTGTCAAAGCCCACCACCGACACGTCTTCGGGCACCCGAAGGCCTAACTCGTGGCGCAGCGTGTCCATCACCGCGAATGCCATGTGGTCGGAGGCTACGAACACTGCATCGGGACGCTCGCCCTTGCCCGCGAACAGCTCCAACGCAGCCTGCCGAGCCTGTTCCAGGTCGTAGTTGCCCACCGCACGTGCCCAGATGCGCAGGCCACGGTCGGCCAGCCCCTCCCGAAACCCCCGCTCGCGCTCCAGATTGGTAGAGGACTCTTCGTTTCCAGCGATGAAGGCGATGCGCTGGTGGCCGCTGTCGGCCAAATGGCGCGCCACGGCTCGACCACCGGCAATGTTGTCTGAACGCACCGAGCTCACCGCGCCGGCGCTGCCCTTGGCCATCACGCGGTTAAAGAGCACCACGGGAATCGCCGCGTCGGCACAACGTTGGGCAATGGACGAAGACAGGGTGGTGGCAGCCAAGATGATGCCGTCTACGTGGTACTGAAGGATCTCGTTGACCACCTCGTCGGAGTTGGGGTTATCCGACAGAAACAGCAGCACGTGGTAGCCATCGGCCTGCAGGCGCTTGGACAATCGCTCCAGGGCCACGGGGTGGAACAGGTTACTTAGATAGGACAGCACCAGGCCAATGATGCGGCTGCGTTTGGTGGTGAGGCTGCGCGCATGGGCATTGGGCCGGTACCCCAGCTTGCGCGCGGCCTCCATTACTTTCTCCCGCGTGGCCTCTGAGACGCTTGCGCCAGGCGTGAAGGTTCGGCTGACCGCGGACTGCGAGACATTGGCCAGCCGGGCCACATCGATGGAGGTGACGTTGCTTTTCACGATGCAGCCTCAGATGGCGGTCCATCCCCCGTCGACCATCAGCGCACTGCCGGTGACGAGCCCGGCGGCCTCTGAGGCCAGAAACACCACCGCCCCCATGACATCACGCACGGTGCCGATGCGCCCCAAGGCAATGCGCGAGCGTACAAAGTCCTCAAATCCGGGCTCCTTCAGCATGGGCTCGGTCATGGGTGTGCGGATGAAGGTGGGGCACAAGGTGTTGACCCGAATGCCGTGCGCACCCAGCTCCCAAGCCAGGGCCTTGGTCATGCCTTCCACGGCATGCTTGCTGGCGCAGTACACCGTTCGCTTGGGACCACCAACATGACCCATCTGTGAGGACACGGTGATGATGGAGCCAGCCCGGCCATGCGTCATCATGTTGCGCGCGGCCTCGCGGGCCAGGAACAGAGCCGCCTTCACATTGAGGTCCAGCACCGATTGCAGGTCTGCATCGGCCGTTTCGGTGATCAGCGCCGGCCGGTTGGTACCCGCGCTGTTGACCAAGATGTCCAAGGGGCCAGCGGCCTGAAGCGCTTGGGAAACAGCCTGGCTGTCGGTGACATCCAGCACCAGCGGGGTGGCCTGACCACCCTGTTTGCAAATGCCCTGAGCGACCTCGGCGACCTCGTGAGCCGAGCGTGCAACCACCAGCACCTGAGCGCCAGCCAGCGCCAACGCCTGCGCACAGGCCGCCCCTATACCGCGGCCCGCACCGGCCACCAGTGCCCTCTGGCCATCCAGGCGAAAGCTGGGCAGGCTGTGCATGCCACTCAGTCCGCAGAGACCGGCTGGTACCAGGCGACATCGCGCCGGCCATAGCGGCGCACACGCAGGTTGGCCTGTTCGCCATGGCCAGCGAAGTTTTCCATGTGACACAGGCGCGAGCAGTAGGCCCCAATCTCGGCACTGGCTTCATCGGTGAGCACGCGCTGGTAGGTGCAGGTCTTGAGGAACTTACCCACCCACAGGCCGCCGGTGTAGCGCGCGTTGCGGTTGGTGGGCAGTGTGTGGTTGGTGCCGATCACCTTGTCGCCAAAGCTCACGTTTGTGCGCGGACCTAGGAATAGGGCGCCGTAATTGCTCATACGGCGCAGGAATAGGTCAGGATCGGCTGTCATCACCTGCACATGCTCAAAGGCCAGTTCATCAGCCACCTGAATCATCTCGTCGATCGTGTCGCACACGAACACCTGGCCGTGGTCGTTCCACGCCTTGCGGGCGATGTTGGCGGTGGGCAGGATGTCCAGCTGGCGCTGCACTTCGGCCAAGGTGTCACGCGCCAGCTTTTCGCTGTTGGTCAACAACACCGCTGGGGAGGTCGGCCCGTGCTCTGCTTGACCCAACAGGTCCACCGCACACATCTCGCCATCGACCGACTCGTCGGCAATCACCAGGGTTTCGGTGGGGCCGGCAAAAAGGTCAATGCCCACTCGGCCATACAACTGCCGCTTGGCTTCGGCCACAAACTGGTTACCTGGGCCCACCAGCATATCCACCGGCTTGATGGAGCCCGTTCCAATGGCCATGGCCGCGACCGCCTGCACGCCGCCCAGCACCAGAATCTCGTCAGCCCCGGCCATGTGCATAGCCGCCACGATGGCCGGGTGCGGTTGGCCCTGATAGGGCGGGGCCGTGGCAATCACGCGCGGAACGCCGGCCACCTTGGCGGTGAGCACGCTCATGTGAGCCGAGGCAATTAGGGGGTACTTGCCGCCGGGGATGTAGCAGCCCACATTGTTCACGGGGATGTGCTTGTGCCCCAGCACCACGCCTGGGCGGGTTTCCACCTCCACATCCTGCATGCTCTGGCGCTGAATTTCTGCAAAGCGCCGAATCTGTGCCTGAGCAAAGCGGATGTCTTCAAGCTCGCGCGCAGACAGGCGGCCCATTGCCTTGGCGATGCCGTCCTGCGACAGCAGAAAGTCGGCCGGGTCCCACTGGTCAAAGCGCTTGGAGTAGTCGCGCACGGCCTGGTCGCCCCGCTTTTCGATATCGGCCAAGATGGTCTCCACGGTGGCCCGAACCTGGCCATCAGCCGCGGCCAGCGTCGCAGCATCCGGACCCTTTTTCAAATGACGAATCACAGCAGATTTCCTCATCAAATTTGCATACGCTTGCATTTTAGAAGCCACTCCACCAGAGCTGGATTTATGGTTTATACCGGGGTCGCTTGTCGCGGTTGCAGTTCCGCGTCTGCTTGTCTAGACTTTCTCTCGCGACCTGCACAAATCCTAATTGCATACGAATGCATAAAGTATGAGTACCACCTCCCTCTCGCTGCAAAGCGCCAAAGACACCGCCTGGCTGGGCTTGCCCGCTCTGCTGGGGCCCAGCTCGGCTCAGGAGGCGGCACGGCTGCTGAGCCCCGACTCACAATGGGTGGTGTCGCACCCGGTCAATGAACTCATTGGCGCGCAGCAGGTGCTCGGTGGCTTCCTCAACCCCCTGCGTGTGGCCATGCCTGATGTGGAGCGGCGCACCGATGTCTTCTTCGCAGGCCATTGGGATGGCCGCATCGATGGCGGGGCGGGCACCTGGGTCACCTGTACCGGGCACTACCTGGGCAAGTTCCTGGCGCCCCTGTGGGGTATCCCGCCCGTGGGCGAGCCCGCCTGGCTGCGCTTTGGCGAGTTCTACCGGATCGAAGGCGGCCGCATCGTGGAAGCGCGCATCCTGCTGGATCTGATCGACCTGGCGCGCCAAGCCGGGCAGCACCTGTTGCCGCCGTCCTCAGGCCTGGAACTCTTGGTGCCCGGGCCACAGAACGCAACGGGCATCCTGAAACAGGCTGCCGACGGCCGTGCGCCTTCGACCTGCCTGCCCCTGGTGGAAGCCATGATCGGCGGGCTGGGCCGCTACAACCAAAAAGACCTGCACAGCATGGGGATGGAGCAGTACTGGCAGCCCGACATGATGTGGTACGGCCCCTGTGGCATCGGTACGTCACGCGGCATTGATGGCTTTCAACGCCATCATCAGAGGCCCTTTCTTGTGGCCTTCCCCGACCGCAAGGGCGGCCACCACCGCGCGCGTTTTGGCGAAGGCGACTACGCCGCGTCTACCGGCTGGCCCAGCGTTCGGGCCACACACGCCGGGCCCTACCTGGGCACACCGGCCACCGACCGGCCCATCACCATGCGGGTAATGGACTGGTGGCGGCAGAAGGATGGCTTGCTGGCCGAGAACTGGGTGCTAATCGACCTACCCCATCTGTTCCTGCAGATGGGCGTTGACCTGCTCGCACCACCGGTCGCCGAGGGCCACCGCTGATGGCGGTCTCGGTTTTCGACCTCTTCAAGATCGGCATCGGCCCCAGCAGTTCGCACACCGTGGGGCCCATGCGGGCCGCCGGCCTATTCATGCAGCGCTTGCTCGCCGACGGCGTGCTGGCGCGCACCGCACGCGTCCGCTGCGAGCTGTTCGGCTCCTTGGGCGCCACCGGTAAGGGCCATGGTTCCGACAAGGCTGTGATCCTGGGCCTGGCCGGCCATGACCCCGAGACGGTGAATGTGGGGGCCATACCCGACTTGCTGCAGTCCGTGCGCAGCCAGGCACGGCTACGTTTCGTGCAAGGCCCCATCAGCCATGAATGGGGCTTTGAGGAGGCGCAGGACCTGGTGTTCAACCGGCGTACTACCCTGCCCTTTCATGCCAACGGCATAAGCCTGAAAGCCTGGGCGGCGGACGGGCAGGAGCTGTGTACGCGGCGCTACTACTCAGTGGGTGGTGGCTTTGTGGTCAGCGAAGATCTGGCGGCCGACGGCACCCGCCACGCCCGCGTGGCACCGGACACCACGGTGCTGCCCCACCCCTTTCACAGTGGGCAGGACCTCTTGGACATCACGGCCGCACAGGGCCTGTCGATTTCCGAGCTGATGCGGCGTAACGAGTGCCATTGGCAAAGCTCGCAAGCGGTAGACGCTGGCCTAGACCGCATTTGGCATGCCATGGCCGACTGTGTGGAGCGGGGCTGCCGAACGGAGGGCATCCTGCCCGGCGGCTTCAAGGTGGCACGCCGCGCCGCCGCGTGGCACCGCGCCCTGGTGAACCAACAGCCGCAGGCGCTGCAGGACCCCTTGCTGGTGATGGACTGGGTGAACCTGTTCGCTCTGGCCGTCAACGAAGAGAACGCCGCCGGCGGCCGCGTGGTGACCGCCCCCACCAATGGAGCGGCCGGCATCATCCCGGCGGTGCTGCACTACTACGACCGCTTCGTGCCGGGCGCCAGTGCGCAGGGGCGGCGCAACTTTCTGTTAGCCGCTGGCGCGATCGGCATCCTGTACAAGGAAAACGCCAGCATCAGTGGCGCCGAAGTGGGCTGCCAGGGCGAGGTGGGCGTAGCCTGCTCCATGGCCGCCGGTGCCCTGTGCGAGGTGCTGGGCGGCACTCCCGCCCAAGTAGAGAACGCAGCCGAGATTGGAATGGAACACCACCTGGGCTTGACCTGTGATCCGGTGGGCGGCTTGGTTCAAATTCCCTGCATCGAGCGCAATGCGATTGCTGCAGTCAAGGCCATCAACGCCGCTCGCATGGCGCTGCGCGGGGACGGCACCCACAAGGTGAGCCTGGACAAAGTGATCCGCACCATGCGCGAAACCGGCGCCGATATGAAGACACAGTACAAGGAGACCGCGCGCGGCGGCTTGGCGGTCAATGTGGTGGAGTGCTGAGGGCCCCAGTCGAGGCTGAAGGCATGCGCCGAGACTACTGCTCAAACCTCCATCGCTTCCACTGCCGACAGGCTCAAGGCTACCAGAGCCCCCTGCTGGAGTTGAGCACGCGCGCGCAAGCGTACATCACGCCCCGGCTCCACCACCAGGCGGCAGTGGTACTCCAGGCTCTCTGTTTCGCCAGGTGTGCTGCCCAGGATGGTGCGACTCCACTGCCGCGACCCATCCACTTCCAGGCTCAGCCCCATTTCGGCCTGGCGTAGCGGGTGGGGCAGCCGCGCGAGCAGCTGCACATCCACATCAAAGGCGCGGGTTGCGCCGACAGCGCCCGGGATGGTGAGCACGGCCACACAGGCATCGCTGTGGCGCACGCTCCAGGATTCGGGTACGCGCAGGCTGGACATGAAGGCAGTGTCCCCCAAATGGTGTGGGTGTTAAACTGCAGGATTACATTCGCGCAAGCCCTGATCCAGGACTGCCCTGCAGCCCCGCCTGCCAGCCCTCGGCCCTCTTTGCGCGGCTAGCTCCAGCAACACCCCGCTGATGGCTCTTGAGTGTTTCTGTCGGGCGGCCGCCCCAGTGGCAACCGCTGCCCGCGCGACCACACAAGAACGAGCGGGGGGAGAACCCTTATGGCCAAAGAAGAACTGATTGAGATGCGCGGCGTTGTCGATGAAATGCTGCCCGACTCGCGCTTTCGTGTCACCCTGGAAAATGCCCATCAGGTGATCGCCTACACCGGCGGCAAGATGCGCAAACACAGCATTCGCATCCTGCCGGGGGACAAGGTGACTTTGGAAATGTCCCCCTACGACCTCACCAAGGGGCGTATCACCTTCCGCCACATCGAGAACCAGGGCCTGCGAACTGGCGCGCCAGCCTTCAAGCGTAAGCGCTGACGCGCGAGGCACCCCCACCGCACCGCGGCTGTCGCGGTTTTGCGCGGCGGGCTGCAGGCATCACTGAGCACCCAATCCGTGCTGATGATGTTGATGGGCGCCACCGGTGTAACCTGCAACGTTGCACCCACGCGATCGGCGGTACGCACTGGCCCGAGTTGCGCCGTTGACTTTAATCACGGGACTGCACTGCGGACACGGCTCACTCGCGGGTACAAATAGCCACCAGAGTTGCGCCTAAGAGTGCATCAGTAAGCCAACAGCATCGGCAAGAAGGCTAGGCAGGCTAAACAGGCGTGCACGACCATGCGGTCGGGATCGGCATACAGCAATTGCAGTTTCCTCATGGGCATTCTCCAAACGTATGTGCCCAGCGTAAAGGCCAAGAGGCTCAAATCATGAGCCAGTATCAAGGCCTAAGGCTTGTCATGCTCAGAAGCCGGTTTGGCAGGCGTTGTCTGCGGTGCAGCGCTCGGCGCTGGGGTGGGCTTGGGAGCCACCATCTTTTGACCATCCCATTGCTGGCCGCACCAGCAGCGACCCTGTAAGTCAATGATGCAGGTGCCGCTTCCGCAGCAGCGGGGGTCGTCGTTCATTCAGGTCTCCTGCACGCATTGTGAACTGCCGCTATTGACCCCACTCCATCAGGGTCGAAGGACGCGTCATAGGATTACTTAATGAAGCCTAGTCCCACTCAATCCTCCAACTTAGCCGCCGCAGCGCCCACGGTGTACTTTGATGGCGCTTGCCCGGTGTGCTCGCGCGAAATTGCGGTTTACCAGCAGGCGCTGGGAGGCCAAGACATCCGTTGGGTTGATGCAGCCCGCTGCGAGCCTTGCGAGTTCGGCCCGGGTTTGAACCGCGAGGCGGCGCTGGCGCGGCTACACCTGCGCAGCCGTGACGGGCAGTTGGTCAGCGGCGCGGCGGCCTTCACCGCCCTTTGGAAGCAACTGCCGCGGTGGCGCTGGCTCGGCGTGGCGTTTGGCTCTGGTCTGCGCTTGGCTGTACTGGAATTTGCGTATCGGCTTTTCTTGTGGCTGCGTCGCGTCTGGCGCCGCGGCTAGGGGCGTTCAATGACTCGGTCACAAACTGTGGGTTCCCTCAGGCAGCATTTGAGCTAGTGGGGCTGGCGTCCGAGCCGGTGTCGCACAAGCGCCGGAGCGACAAGTTCTCAACCCAGCAGCTTCAGGCTGAAGCAGGCGTTTGCGTTGGCCAGCAGGTACCCAGTAGTGCGGCAGCTAGCAGGTAGTGCAGCATCTGAGTCTTGGGCAGCAGGCCTAGAACAAGCATATCGGGTTCCCGAACCAAAAGGGCTACAGCGAAGGTGGCAAGCAGGCATAGCGCGCCAGCCAAGCCACGCCAGCGTGCCCAGCCGCTACGCCGCGTCGCCATGCTGAAGACAATCCACAATCCACACAGCAACGGTACCGCTTGTTGCCACAACTTCACACCCATCATCACCAGCGCTACACCCAAGCCGGCCAGCACAAATGTGACCCACCACGCGCCCCCTAAGCGACACGCCACGGCGCTGCTTGGCTCAGCCAAGCTCATAGCCAAGATCGGGAACGCGCCGACTGCGGCGACCAAGGCCATGAATTGATGGGCACCTCGCACCGCTTCACTCGCGCCAGGCCAAGAGGAAAATCGAAATACGCCGAGGAAGGCGGCCGCGCCGATCAACACACACGCCACGCCGATGCCGGCACGGCCGCGCTCAGCCGACAGGCAATGCCACGCTAATCCAGCGCACACCGCAAATAGTCCCAGATCTGAAAATGCGTCCGCCGTCATTTTCAGGACTAAGCCGTACCAAGGCTCCACAGGGCTACTGCTATGAACGGCAGTGCAAGCCAACGCACCGCCTCCAACCACCAGCCCCAGCGACGCGCCTCCATCAGGGCGGTAGTGGCTACAAGGGCACACACTATCCAGGCGGCCGCAAGGCCACCTTGCCAGGCCGCCCATTGTTTGAAGAAGAAGAGAAACACACACATCGCCGCCACATTTAGAACGTGTTGGGCTAGCACATAGCGTTGAATACCAGGGCTTACATCCACCTCATACCGCTTGAAGGCAGCTGCATCAAAGGACCCTAGCTTTTCACCCTGCCAGCCCGACGGTGGTGCAAAGAGCGCTTCAAGCTTTGCGGCCCAGCCCGGCGCCACGCGAAAGTCCTGCCAGATTGCAGCGTAGTAGTGAAAATTTCCCCAAAGTGGATTGAAGCTCTGCAGTGGCATACGCACACCGTAGGCAATGGGTTGGTCACGCTCTTCTTCAAAAGTACCAAATATCCTGTCCCACACGATCAAGATGCCGCCGTAGTTCTTGTCCACGCAGTATGTATCCTGGCCATGGTGAACTCGGTGGTTACTCGGGCTAACAAAAATACGGTCGAACCACCCCATCTTAGGGATCAGTTCGGTGTGCACCCAAAACTGATAGAGAAGATCGATCAGCGCCACAACTACGAACATCTGAACCGGAACACCCATCACCGCCATTGGTAGGTAAAACATCCAATCAAAAACGAATGTGGTTGAGGACTGGCGCAGTGCGGTTGAAAGGTTGAAGTACTCACTGCTGTGATGAGTGATGTGCCCAGCCCACATGATGCGTACTTCGTGGTTGGCTCGATGCTTCCAGTAGTAAAAGAAGTCGTAGAGCACCAACGCCGCTAACCAGTGCAGCGGATTCTGTAGGTCCCACTCAGCCACCGCGAACTGTTCGTGGACCAAGAAAAAGAGGCCGACGGTAAGCAGGCGCGGAAAAGCCACTGCAACGCGGCTGAGTACGCCAATCTGGATACTGCCGACGGTGTCAGCAAAATCGTAGAGGCGTCGCACGCCGCCGCCGGCCTGTGGGGTTTGGTTACCGCGCAGTTTCCAGGCATAAGCGCACTCGATTGCGATCAACAACAGGAAAACTGGAACCGCGTAGAGGATTGGGGACATATCCGCATTGTGACGTATCCACCATTGATTACGCAAGGCCAAGCCCACACGTACGACACGCAGAACCAGCATTCCAATAAGAGACGCCTAGGCCAGTCGCGACGTCTCAAGAGCAGCCCCCTGATCAAACCTAGTGCCCAACGCTAACCCGGGCATACCACGCGTATCGCCCGGAGACGACTACCACAGGCTCAGCTTTCCGGATTCAGCGAGGAGTGGTGCTCCACGATCTTCCAGTCATCTCCCGTCCACTGATAGACGAAGGTGTAACGAGCCTGCACGGTGGCTCGCTTGCCGTCCTTGCCGTCAATCTTGAAGCTATAGAGACCGGAGTTCACCGCGGTGCCGCCGATGACCCGCGTGTGCCCCTCCACCACTTTACCGATAGGGTGCTTTGGCAGGAACGCGCTCTCAAAATACGTGTGAATCTTCCGGTGCCCCTTCTTAACATCGCCCTTAAGGGTCGACAGCAAGATCGCGTCGTCCGCGTACAGGTCCGTCACGCGAGTGGGATTGCAACTCTTCAGGGCCGCGAACCAACGGTTCAACTGTTGCGCAACTTGCTTGGTGATACTGCTCAACGTCTCTCCTTGTTTCCATACCGGCGGGTGCAGGTTGCCTCGCGGACACCAGCACAGGCCGCACGACACTCGGGGGGCACAACGTGCAGGCGCAATGCGTACTGAATCTACCACGCGGCCGATCAGCCAGACACCGCTGGCGTGCCGAGCAAGGCCACAGCCAGCAGCAAGGCGTCCAGCAGCTGCGGGCGGCCATGCAAGCGGGATATCAGACTGGCAGCCGCTGCCCCAAACGGCTACTCCGGTCCGATCGTCACCGCTCGTGGCGCATTAGACGGTGATGGCCATACCGCGATAGATACGTGCTCGGTAGCGTGAGTCCTCGGCGTCGGGCAGCGGCGCACCTGCCAGCAGCACGGCGCGGCCGAAGCGTTTGACCTCCTCCAGATGCTCGGCCTGATTCCTGGGCTCCTCGCTGCGCGCGCGACGGGTTAGGTTGATCTGGTTCACCGGTACGTCGTGCACCAGCCGCTCGTTTTCGACGGCCAGCGTCGCAGTGAAGGCGTGCAGCGTGGTCTTCACGAAGTTCGCAAGTGCGAAGCCAGCGCCACTGCTGTCGCCACCCACCGGCACGTCGGGAGATACGAGCACCAGCTGCGTGCCGTCGATCAGGCTGGCCTTACGCGCGACGCGGAAGTGGTGCGTGAGGTTGTCCTGCACCATCTGGCGGAACTCCTCAGGCGTCAGCGTCGGCGCATCCGGCGCGCCCGCCGGCGGGAACAGCTTGTCCGGCAACGGCACGAATGGCGTGTTGACGATCGTCGCCGGATAGCCGTGCCGCGCCAGCGCCTGATCGAAACCGGTCTCCAGGTCGTCTCCGGTGATCACCGTGTGCAGCAGCTCCGCCGGAACGCCGCGCAGCGCCGAACAGATCGCATCAGCGCCGGCTGCGGTGCGCGAGATCAGCACGACCCGGCCGACTTGACACTCGGTCACAAGTTGGCGCGCAGCCTCCGCGAGGTACTCGACTAGGTACTCTCCGACGAGCCACACAGTACGGCCGCGCATCATGTCCAGCCGCTCGCGCTTCGCGCTGCCGAAGAGCTCGCGCTCAGTAATCGAGCGCTCCAGGCTCAGGCCACCGGAAGGCATGAAGGTCTCGCCGCTGACTGCGCGGTCGGCCAGGAAGTAAACGGTTGCAAGGGCGACCTCGGTCTCAGTGGGCATCTTTCCAAGGTGCAGCAGCGACAGCACGCCGTTGCGGACCTTCTTTGCCTCTTCACGGACTGCGGCCGGCGGCACGAAGGGTAGATCGTCTGGTGGCTCACGCTTCAGCCAGCCGCCATCCTGCCGGGCACCCCAATCGGGGCTGTCCAGGAATACGCCGCCGAGGCGCAGGCGTGCGACGAGCTGCGCAGCGATGGTCTCGCTAAGAAGGAACGCGCCCCAGGCGCAGTCGTCGGCGCGCTCGGCATGGCAGGCGATCGCCAGCTTGCGTAACTCGCTGGGCGCATCGCTGTCCATCGCCAGCGCAGGCACATCGTTACTGGCGAGCCGCTCGAGCAGCATCTCGACCCGCAGCCCGCGCCGCAAACCTTTGATCACAGCTGCATGTACCGCATTGAGCCTCTTGTTCTCGAGGATCAGGCGGCCCCGCCGCTCGAATAGGCCCGGCCGCGAACCGGTACCCTTTAGGCGTTCGCCTTCCACCGGGCCGGGCGCGATGGCATTGATCTGCACCTTCGGGCCGAGAAAGCGCGCCATCGTTTCAACGATCGCGCGCTGGCCGGACTTACTCACCGCGTAGTCGCTGCGGTTCGGGTAGGCCACCGCGAGGTACTTCTCGCCACCGAAATAGCTCGATACGTTGAGGACATAGCCGCTACCCTGCTTCTTCATCAGTGGCAGCACCTCGTGCATCAGCAGGTAGTTTGACACCAGGTTGGCATCAAGCGTACGGGTCCAGGCAGCTACTGGCATATCGACAGCCATCTGCTCGGCGCCCGACATACCGGCATTGTTGATCAGGTAGTCGATGCGGCCGAAGGCGGCCAACGTCGCATGAACCGCCGGGCGCAGCGTGGCCAGTTCGCCAACGTCGGTGTCAGGAAGAATCTGCACGCGCCGCTCGGCGCCGGAGTAGCCGATGTCCTCCAGCTCGGAGACGATGCGCCTGCGCATGGTCTCGAGCTCGCTGCGCCGCCGGGCGGTGATCATCACCCTCGCTCCGCCCAGCGCAAGCAGCCGTGCGACGCCGCCGCCGATGCCGGCCGAGCCACCGGTGATCAACGCGACCTTGCCGATGTGCAGACCGGCTAGGTTCTCTGTGAAGCCCACCGTCGCACGCTTGGCCCCGCTCGCTTCGGCAATGCTTGTCGGCAGGTACAGATTGATCTGCCGAATGCGCTGCTCCTTGAAGAGCAGCCGCGCGATGTGGCCGGCAGAGAAGGGCAGATTTTCAGTTTCCGCGTTCTCATAGCGGACGAGTTGGTTACCCCATTCGTGGAAACGACGACGGCCGAGCCTGACGTCGACCTCGCTCTCGTCGCGCCAGACGCGGATCAGTTCTTCGACCGCAGCGCGCAGCAGGTTGGCCCAGCTGTTCGCGCCGCCGTCGCTGCCGTTGGTGACGAACACGAAGCGCGGCTCACCGATCAGGTCGTCGCGGCCGCGCCAGTAGCGGCTGAGCTTGCGTGCCACCGAGATCGCGCCGCCCAGTTCCTCGTCAACGAAGGCTTCCATATCCTCATCGCTGGCTGCGGCCAGCGGACCCTGGAAGCGGTCCGCCGCGTAGGCTGGCAGCACGATAGCCCCAGTGATCGGCCCGTGCAGATCGCTGGCCAGGGCGGCATCCATCGTCGCCGGCTCGGTACGATCGAACAGGCGCACATCGATACGCTCGGCAAGCGGCAGTCCGGCCAAGCGCTCCCGTGCCTCGGTGCAATCGGTCTCGCGCGCCAAGCCGAGGATCACGTGCGCACCCACGTCTAGCTGAAGCTTGGCGATACCCAACGCATCGTCGACCTGCTCGCCGGCAGCGATCAGCACGGTCTGGCCGTTTGCGTCCACGGTACGCAGCGTTGGCCGGTTCATCCAGGTGCTGCGGCTCTCGGCCGGCACCTTCATGCCGTGGGTGACCTCGAACTCGTGCGCGCTGAAGGCTGCCGACTCGTCACTGCCTAGGAATACGCAGGTGGAAGCTATGTCCTCCGGCGCCGGGAAGTCACGCTGCGGCAGGCCGTCGAAGGGCCGGGCCAGTGTCATCAGCCCAAAGAACTCGTTAGCAGTAGCGCCGGGGTCTGCGCCCTTGAGCTTGTCCATCGTTGCAAATACGCTGCGGATGCGTTCGCTGCGGATCGGCCCCGGCAAGATCATGTTCACGCGTATGCCACGCTCGCCGAGTTCTTCGGCAACCTTTCTCGACAGCGCGTTCAGCGCCGCCTTGGGCACGACATAGGCGGTGCGTCCATAGTAGTGGGTACGGCTGAAGATCGTCGACACATTGATGACACTCGCTCCGGGCTGTAAGTGTTGGGCGGCGGCGCGCAGCAGGTTCCAAGACACTCCAAGGATGTTGCGCGTAGCCTGTGCCAGCGTCTCGGTGTCGAGGCTGCCTTCGGCACGCTGCGCGTCCAGTTCCTCGGGGGTCAGCGGCACCTTCTCGATCGGCTGCCGTGGTCCGGCTGAACCGGCGTTGTTGACCAGGATGTCGATACGGCCATGCTTGTCGATGACGGCGGCCACGCCTGCACGGATACTGTCGGCGTCGGCTCCGTCCATCACCACCGTGTCGGCCTGCGCCGGCGCGGCGGCAGTGTCCTTCAGCGCGGCGTCGCGTGCCTCCTTCAGGCGCTGGGCCGTGCGGCCCGACAACACAACGGTTGCCCCCTGCCGCAGGAAATGGCGGACGATTTCGCTGCCCAAGTTGCCGGCAGCGCCAGTGACCAGCGCCACCTTGCCAGCGAGGCGTCCTTGCGGTGCGACGGTATTGCCCATTGAATTCTCCCGTTGCAGTGTGATGGCGTAGCGTTCAGGCCCGCGCGCCGGCAGCCCAGGCCTCAAACAGCGCATCGCGGCTGCGCAGCCCGGAGGCCGGCAATGCGTGGTTCACGACGTAGTTCGCGCCCT
Organism: Betaproteobacteria bacterium; assembly: GCA_016868355.1. Taxonomy (GTDB): domain Bacteria; phylum Pseudomonadota; class Gammaproteobacteria; order Burkholderiales; family Burkholderiaceae_C; genus RFTU01. The sequence continues at coordinate 88,904 of VGHB01000007.1, forward strand.
GATGGCGGTTGTCCCACATGGCCTGGTGGGCAGAGGGCAGCTCGCGCCAGGGCACTACGGTCGGCTCGGTTACCTCCAGCAGTCCCGCCGAAACCATATCGTTCATCCGTGTCACCTCATAGGCGTTACAAAGATGTGTGCCGAGGATTGATGCGCTGGGCATCAGGATCCGGCGCTGCCGCGTCCACACCTGCGGCGCGTAGAAGGCATAACGCCGCCCAGCCATGTCCTCGCAGTAGGCGACGCGGCCAGTGAAGGGCTTGACCAGCGAGGTGCTGACACCCAGTGCATCGTGTCCGGCGCGCTCTAGGATGAGATCCGGAGCGCCGCGCGGATTGTCGGGGCTGCGCAGCAGCGCGCCGACAGCATTACCGAAGGGCTTAAGCGTGCGGTCCTGGAAGTCGCGTACGCCAGCACGGAAGGTCTCGATATCACGCTTGGCGTCGGCAAGGCGCGGCATCGTCGCCGGCCAGTCGAACTGCTGACCATAGCGGCGCCGCAGGTCCTCGATCGACACCACGCCGGCCACTGCGTCCTCGAAGCCGAGCGACTGCACGAACTCGCGCTGGGCATCGGTGCACGTGGCTACCACGGTGCGGGCACCGACCGCGCGTACGGCCTCGATCATCTCCAGGCCCGCGGCGTCCATCAACGCGTCGCTGGCCACGCCGTAGTACAGCAGCACCGCCTCGCCCGGCCGCGCGCCGGCGCGCTGCAGCATCGCCTCTGGCGACGCTGCGCCCGGCTTGCCGACGAAGGTCAGGTGGTAGCCCGATGACGCGCCGTAAAATGCGAGCGCTCCGCCTTCGGCAAGCAGTTGGAAGGAGCGCGGGAACGCGGTTTCGCCAGCGTGCGACACAACGTAATCGGCCAGCCGACCGCCGTTTTGGCGGCGGAACTCATCCAGCAAAGGCTCGCCGGCGGCAGCCCAGCCTGCCGGGTCGTGCTCGGGCACTGGTATGTACAGACCGCCGAAGCGCGACTCGCTGCGATCAAGTGCGCCGACCGCACCCTGAGTCAGCACAAAGGCTGCCCGCGCAGCACTGGAGACGCCGCCGGTAACCGCGCAGCCACTCTTCGTCGCTGCCTTCAGAGCTTCGAGGCCAGTACCGGTGGCGGCGCCCTCAACGAACATCGCGCGTCCAGGCGCGATTTTAAGCGTCGTGAACAGTGCGCGCGCAATGGTGCCGAGGTTAAGGATATACGAGCCCGCCTGCTCCAGTGTCAGGTCCTGTGGCAGCGGGTGAAGCTGCGGCGACTGCGTGATCAGGAATTGCGCGTGGCTGCCAGTGCGTGTCTCGTAGCCCTGGATCGAGAATCCGGCGTACATCGGGTCGCGGGCGGCCAGCGGGCTCAGCAGCTCGGACTGGCCAGAGTACACGGCGACCAGGTCGCCCACTTTGAGCCGGCCCTCGCGGCGCGCCTCGCTTCCGAGTGCGGCGACAAGCGCCACGCCGCCCGAGCCGGTCACCTGTACGTCCTCTTCATGGTTGTCGAAGGGCGACACCGGAATACCGGTGAGCGCCCAAAGGTCGTTGAAGTTCACCTCAGAGGCGAGCACGTAGACCAGAGCCTCGCTTGGCTCCGGCGCCTCGACCGGCACGATCAACTCGACCTCGCTTCGCGCTGGCGCGCCGAAACGCGGCTCGCCGGTGGCCGGGTCGCGCGGCACACCGAACGCGAACTGCCACTGCGGCAGCGGCGTCACGCCGGGGTAGAACGGCGCGCCGCGTGGCAGCAGAGCGCCCTTGGCGAGCTGTGCGTCGGCCCAGTCGCCGAGTTCGGCGGCGATGCGCACGCCGTCGCGCCTGATCGGCAGCGCCGGACTTTTCTTGTCCATGAACTGCGCGATCCCCGTCTTTCCTCCCTCAGGGTCGACGATTGCCTGGGCGAATAGCTCGGCTTCGGTCGTGAGCCCAGCCTCCAGCCCCTGCGTCCAGCCGGTGCGAATTGCCTGCAGCGCGCGGTCCCGTGCGCCGGCGCGGCCGGCCCACTGGAGTTGTGCGTGGATGCGCTGCAGATGCGGGTCAGCAAGTGCGGCATCGAGCGACAGCGTCGACGGTTGGTTCCACGTCGCGAGGCTGGCGTGACGCTCGTGTAGCGCGCGACCAAGCGGGCTATCCTTACCCCCGGACAGGAACTCCCTCACGCGGGCGTGTGCCGCCGAAAGCGCGTCGTCGGCCGGGCTGGCGAGCTCGTCAACCACGCCGAGCGCCAGCGCCTCGCGTCCCGAGGCGCTGCGCCCGCCAAGGATCAACTCGAGCGCATCGCGCAGACCGTCGGCACCGCGCCGGCCAGCCAGCAGACGCGGCAGCCGCTGGGTTCCGCCGTAGCCGGGCAGCAAGCGCAGCCGGATCTCAGGTTGGCCGAAGCGCGCGCCAGGCTCGGCCACCCGCCAGTGGCAGGCTAGAGCGAACTCCATGCCACCACCCAGAGCTACGCCTTGTATCGCAGCGATGCACGGTTTGTTCATGCGTTCGATCTTGCGAAACGCCAGATGTGCGTTGTTTGGCAGCGCGCGCGCCTCCTCGACGCTGTGAATGTCCTCCAGCATCTGGCGGATGTCGGCGCCAGCGACGAAGCTGGCTGTGCCCTGGCCGGTGAACACGACCGCCGCGACGTCGTCGCGCCGCGCGAGATGCTCGACCACGACCGTCAGCTCGTCGAGTGCGCGCTCATTCAGCGCATTTACTGGCGGGTTGGTCACCGTCACGGTGGCGACGCGCCGATCTTCCACCCCGTTGTACTGCACCGTGAAGTAGCGGTAGCGCTCGAACATCTGCTGCTCGTCGGCGAGCTGCTGGCGGCGCTTCCAATCCTCGATCACGCGCCGCAGCTCAGCGATCGATTCCGGATTCTTTAGCGTCGACGCATCGCCGACGTCCTGGTCCTCGACGAGAGCACGCACCATTCGGCGCATGTACTTGCCACTGCGCGTCTCGGGAAACTGGGTTACCTCGATAAAGTCGCTCGGCACCGCGACGGCCCCCTTTTCCGAGCGCACCAGGTCTGTAAGGCGGCGCTTATCATCTTGCGTCAGCCGGCGGCCGGCTGCGGGCTTCACAAAGGCGAGCGGCGTCAGACCCTTCTCGCGGTGCGGCGCACCGACGACGATGACGTTGCCGACCGGGCTGTCCGGGTCTAGGCTCTTGTGGCGCAGGATCGCACCCTCAATCTCCTCGGTGCCCATACGGTGGCCGCTGACGTTAATCACGTCGTCGCTGCGGCCGTGCAGGCTGAAGCTGCCATCGGCATAGCGCACGGCAAAGTCGCCCTGCGTGTAGGCCCAGGTGCCCCGCCAGCGAGCCCAATAGGTCGAGACCCAACGTTGTGCATCGCCGCGCCAGTCGGGCGCGATGCGCGGGCCGTCGACATTCGCCTGGACGCGGAACTTGTCCGGGTCGCCCCAGACGGTGCGAGCAAGATAGGGGTAGGGTGCGGCGATGACGATCTCACCCTTCTCCTCCGTCTCTGCCTTGCGCCAGCTCACGCCGCCTCGGGTGGGGTCGCGCGGGCATGCTGTTGCTGCGACACCTTCAGCCGACGCGTCCTCGATCCACACGTCACCATCAATCCACGGCAGCGGGTAGGTGTGGGCGTCGGCACGCAGCGGGAAGTCGGCATTGCCGTAGAAATGCGTCCAGACCATGCCGCCGTGCTCGGTGGCCCAGTAGCTGTTGATGTACTGCGGTGTCATCAGCTCCATGCCGAACTGCTGCACCGCTGGGCTGGTGGGCTCAGCGCAGAAGGTGGCCACGCGCAACGTGCTCAGGTCGTACTGCTGTACGTCGCGTGCATTTTGCGGATCGGCCATGATCGTCTTCAAGAACGTGACACCCGCTTTGAAGATGCGTACCCGGTAACGCTCGATCATCGACGCATAGCGCCCCGCATGCGGGAAAGTCGGTGCGCCCTCTCCGAGGATGCCGGTGCAGCGTGTGGTCATCGTCGCGCTGAGCATGTAGCTCTGGCCAGTGATCCAGCCCGGGTCAGCGACGACATAGACCACATCGCCGGGCCGCGCGTCGAAGGCAATCTTCATCGTGTGTGCGACGCCCGCCGTGTAGCCGCCGTGGACATGAACAACGCCCTTGGGCTTACCGGTCGAACCTGAGGTGTAGATGAAGAACAGCGGAAACTCTGCGTCGACCGCGAGCGGCGGGCAGGCGGCCCACACCGCGCGCACGAAGTCGGCGTCCGGCAAGGCCAGCAAAGCCGCCTCATCTGCCACGGCAAAGCCAGCACGGCGCGCAGCGTCTAGCAGCACCGCCGCGGCGGCGTCTGTCAGTTCGTGGCTCCATCGGTCACGCTCGGCGCGCCAAACCAGATCGGCCTGCGCCGTGTGGCGCACGACGACCACCGCCTCGACGCGCGGCGGCGTCTTCACCAGAGCCTCGGCGACCTCCGTGCGCACGCGAGCGGCCTCTGCGGCGTTGAGCCGCCCGCCTCGGCCGAGTTCGCGCAGCGCGCGGCCCACACCGCGCATGGCATCGCTGCGCTGCACCGTAACCTCGCCGGCCAGGGTCTCGTCCACAGTGGCCAGCACCTGTGTTGAATCGGCCTTCGCCAGGCCGAGGGTCGCCAGTCGCTTCTCGATCGTCGCGCGGATCGTGCCGACCGGCACGTAGTCGTCGAGTGCCGGATCGGTGTAGGTGGTCTTGAAGGGGACGATCTGCGCGTTGCGAAAACCACCGTCGGCGGTGACGACGATGCGCGCTCCGGCGTCGTGGATGCGGTCAGACAGCGTCTTATCCGAGAAGCCGCCGAACACCGGTGTGTAGACCACACCAATGCGCTTCGCACCCTCGGTCCAATAAAGCTGTGCCGGGATATTCGGCAAGTTCAACGCGATACGGTCGCCCGCGGACAGGCCCATGGCCTTCAGCGCCAGGGCGCATTTCACCGATTCGAGCAACAGCGTCTTGCGAGAGATCGGGTGGGCGTCCACCGGCGCGCCGCGACCGCCGTCCTGCGACATGTCCCACCGATCGCCCTCGAAGAAGAACGCAATTTCGTTGCCGAAGCCGGCGAGCACGTGGCGGTCGACCTCGTTGAAGCACGCGTTCGTGCGGCCGCCGCTGAACCAGCGCCAGTGGGGAGCATCGTCGCCGTCGAAGGCGCGCTGCCAGGGTTCGAAGGACTCACCGCGTGCCGACTCGACCGGCGCCGCACTGCGTGCATTCCATCCGGTCCAGCGGCCGGCCGCATCATCCCAGGCCAGCCAGGCCTCCTCGGCCGGCACGTACCAGTGGATCTGCCGCTTGGCGATCGCACCGTGGAAGGCGCCAGGGTCGCGCAGGGCGGCGGCACGCTGGCGTAGCCATTCGGCGCGGTCGCGCACTGGGTTTACCTGTGCAACGGGCACGGGCATGGCAGGCAACATTGTCGAGTCAGACATCGGGAGGCCCCTCTCAGATACGGCGCGGCATTAGCACGGAGTAGTCGAGATCGAGCACGACGGCCGGGTCGGCCGGCGCCGATGCGTCGTGGCCCGGGAAGTCGGCGCAGGCTCGATCCTTGGTCGCCACGGTGCGCAGCCGCAGGGCCCCGATGTCGCCGCGGCCGGGCAGCGGGTCCTTCGCAAGCACCTCGCTCCAAGCGTAGACGGTGTCACCGCCGAAGCAAGGCGCAGTGTGCCGGCCCCCGTGGATCGCAGCGACGAGCAGCGCATTTGCGAGGCCGTTGAAGGACAGCGCCCGTGCCAGGCTAATCACATGCCCGCCGTAGACGATGCGCTTGCCGAAACGGCCCTCGCGCTCAACATGCTGGTTGAAGTGGACCTTGGCAGTGTTTTGGTACAGGCGGGTCGCAAGCATGTGCTCGGCGTCCTCGATCGTCATCCCGTCGACATGGTCGATGCGCTCGCCAACGGCATAGTCATCCCACAGGAACTCGCTGCCGGCGCGCGTGGCTTGGTAGCGGTCGCGGGTGAGCGTCAACGGACAGAGCATTTCAGCCACCGGCACCGATGTCGGAAGCTCGGGCACCACAGTCTCGGGGTTGGGCGCGTTGACGTCGCGCTTTCGCACCATCACCCAGCGGCAGTAGTCGAGTACCGTCTCGCCGCGCTGGTTCAGCCCAGTCGAATTCACATAGACGACGCCCGTTTTGCCGTCCTTGTTAGGCTTCAGGCCGATCACCTTCGAGTCGGCGGTGATCGTGTCGCCCGGGAACACTGGGACGCCGAAGCGACCGCCGGCGTAGCCGAGGTTGGCGATCGCGTTCAGCGAAACGTCGGCCACGGTGCGACCGAACACCATGTGGAAGGCAAGCATCGAATCCACCGGCGCGCGTGGAAGGCCAAGAGACTGCGCAAAGGGGTCGGACGAGTGGATCGCAAAGCGCGGTCCGAACAGGGCGGTGTAGACCGCGACGTCGCCCTCAGTGATCGTGCGCGGAGGCGCGTGCACCAGCGTCTGACCAGTGCGGAAGTCCTCGAAGAAGTTGCCAGGGCGGGTTTTCGTCGTCATGCACGCCGCCTCTACAGGCCGTACGCCGCAGCCAGCGCCGGGTCTTTCTTGGCCACCAGCTTCGCGAGGTCGACGATTACCTTTGCCTGTTTCCAGGTGGCGTCGTCCTGCATCTTGCCGTCAATCATTGCAACGCCCGTGCCGTCGGGCATCGCGTCGAGGATGCGCCGGGCGAACAGTACCTCCTTCACATCAGGGCTGAACACGCGCTTAGCGATGGCGATCTGGTTCGGCGCCAGCGACCAGGCGCCGGTGCACCCCATGATGAAGGCGTTGCGGAACTGTGCCTCGCAGCCGGCTTCGTCCTTCAGGTCACCGAAGGGGCCATAGAAGGCGCGCAATCCGCTGGCGGCGCAGGCATCGACCATCTTCGCAAGTGTGTAGTGCCACAGGTCCTGCTGGGCGAAAGCGCGCGCCGGCTCGCCTTCCACCGGGTCGGCCAGGACCCCGTAGAAGGGGTGGCCGCCGCCGACGCGCGTGGTCTTCATGCCGCGCGAGGCGGCCAGGTCCGCCGGGCCGAGGCTGAAGCCATGCATGCGCGGGCTCGCAGTGGCGATCTGCTCGACGTTCTTCACCCCTTCAGCAGTCTCGAGCAGCGCGTGGATCAGGATCGGCTTCTTGATGCCGTTACGCGCCTCGAGTTGGGCGAGGTACTGGTCGACAAAGTGGATGTCCCAGGGCCCCTCGACCTTGGGGATCATCACCGCGTCGAGGCGGTCGCCGCAGCCGGCGACAATCTCTGAAAGGTCGTCCAGGATCCACGGGCTGTTCAGGCAATTCACGCGCACCCAGAGCGCCACATCGCCCAGGCCGCCAGCGCGTACTCCTTCGATGAAGCCCCGCCGCGCCGCCTGCTTTGCGTCCACGGGGATCGCGTCCTCAAGGTTGCCGCACAGCACATCGACCTGTTGTGCCGTGTCGGGCATGCGCGCGCGGATCTTATCGATGTGCGGCGGGAAGAAGTGCACCACGCGCTCGGGGCGCACCGGCAGTTCGCGAAAGGGAGCCGGTGCGCCGATGGCCAGCGGCTTGTAGAAATGATTCGGAAGCTTCATGGAGCGGGTTGGCAAGGTGGGGAATCAATCGTGCGGGCCGGCGACCACGCCGGCGTCATGCAGCGCGCCGACCTCGTGCGACGGCAGCCTGAGCAGCTCGAGCAGAATCTCATCGGTGTGCTCGCCGAGCCTCGGCGCCCGCTGCGCCGGCAGCCGACCGCCTCGGCCGAAGCCTATCGGCACCGTCGGCGCCAGGTGAGCGCCGACGCCCGGCTGGTCGAGCGCCGTGAACAGCGGATTGTCGGTCGATAGGTCGGCGTCCTCGGCGAGTGCCTGCACCACGCTGCGGTACGGGCCCCAGGTGACGCGATGGGCGTCCAAGGCCGCGCGCACTTCAGCGAGCGTGCGTTCGGCGAACCAGGGCGCCAACGCCTCAGCGAGTGCGTCGCGCGCGAAGAAACGATGCCCTTCTTGCGCAAAATCGAGCCCAGTTCGCGCTGCAATCGCAGCCACCGCCTCGGCGCTGCCAGTGGCCTTGACCAGCGTGCTCCACTGCATGTCGGTCAGCCCGACGACCATCGCGCGGCGACCGTCTTTGGTCTCGAAGTCGCAGCCGAAGGCGCCGTACAGGTGATTGCCGCAGCGCGGCCGCTCAAATCCGTTGACCTGTGCCTCCGCGATCATGCCCAGGTGGCCGAGCATCGCAAGGCCCACGTCCTTCAGCGCCAGATGCACGAGTTGGCCCTCGCCGCAGCGGTCGCGATGGCGCAGCGCAGCCAGCAGCGCAATCACAATCTGGTGACCCGCGATTGCATCCCAAGCGGGGAAGACGTGGTTGGTCGGCTCGTCACAATTGTCTGGGCCAGTCAGCACGGGAAAGCCGATCTGCGGGTTGACGGTGTAATCGACCTCCGAACCACCGTCGCGTCGGCCGGTCAGGTTGATCATGATCACGTCGGCACGCTTGGCCGCGAGCCGGTCGTAGGCGAGCCAGCCGCGAGCTGGGAAGTTGGTGCTGAAGAGGCCTGCGTCCTTACCCGGCGCGGTGATCAGCGCGGTGAGCAACTCCTGCCCGCGTTCCTGGCGTATGTCGACCGCAATTGAGCGCTTCCCCTTGTTCAGCCCGGCCCAGAACAGCGACACGCCGTCCTCGGTGACCGGCCAGCGGGCATGGTCAAGCCCGCCACCGATCGGGTCGAAGCGGATCACGTCGGCACCAAGCTGCGCGAGCGTCATGCCGCCAAGCGGCGCAGCGACGAAGGCCGAGCCCTCGACGACGCGCAGGCCACGTAGGATACCGTCGCTCATTGGGGGCCCCTTTGCCCGGGGCGCACCTGAAAGCGCAGCTGAGCGCAGCGGGGGGTGTTCATGCGATGGCCTTCTTCGCGCGAAGGTTCGCAATCGCATCATCGTCCAGGCCGATGATTTCGCGCAGGATCTCGTCGGTGTGTTCGCCGAGCTTCGGGCCCAGCGAACGGATGCTGCCCGGCGTCTCCGAAAGCCTGGGAACCGGGGCGGGCACAACGACCTGCTCTCCGCTATCCGGTGCGTCGAATACCAGCAGGTTGCGTCGAGCATGGAACTGGCGGTCGCCGAAGATGTCCGCGATGTTGTTCAGCGGGCCGGCCGGCGTGTCGGTGGCATAACAGCGGGCTAGCAGTTCCTCGCGGTTCAGGCTGAGGCACCAGTCGCGCACGATTTCATTAACCTCGTGGCGGTGCTCCAAGCGCGTCCGCTGTTCGCCATAGGTGCTCGTGTGAGCCAGTTCGGGACGCCCCATGGCCTGGCACAGCCTCCCGAAAAGCATGTCGGTGGCACACGACAGCGCGACCCACTTGCTGTCCTTGGTCGCGAAATGACCGTGCGGCACGGCAAAGTCGTTGTGCGACGAGCCGGCGCGTTCACGTACCAGGCCGTACATCGCGAAGGCAGGCGCCAGTTCCTCGGTGCAACGGAACACCGACTCGTACAGCGCAGCGTCGACATACTGGCCCTCGCCAGTGGCATCACGGTGCTTCAGCGCCATCAGTACACCCAGGCAGCCGAACAGCCCGGTCATGTAGTCGCCAAGCGTCGTCGAGCCCGGCGTCACCGGCGTCCCCTTGGGCATGCCGGCCAGGTAGGCGATACCGCCCACCGCGTGCGCCACGCGCGCAAACCCCGGCCGGTCGGCGTAGGGACCCGTCTGGCCGTAACCAGTGACGCGCAGCATCACCAGCCGGGGGTTGATCTGCCGCAACACCTCCCAGCCCAGACCCCACTTCTCGAGGGTGCCGGTGCGAAAGTTCTCGCACACCACGTCGGCCTCGGCGACGAGCTTCTTGAAAACCTCGGCGCCCTCGGGCGTGCGCAGTTCCAGCGTGATCGAGCGCTTGTTGCGGCCCTCGCTCAGCCAGGTGAGCGTGTCGCCGCGCACCGACGGCGTGCCGAAGCGGCGCAGGGCGTCACCGCCATCCGGATGCTCAAGCTTGATCACATCGGCACCGAACTCGCCGAGCAGCGTTGCACAGAAAGGCGCGGCAATGACGGTGGCCATATCGATCACACGCAGGCCGGCCAGGGGAAGAGGCGTCGATGGCAGGGAGACGGGGGCCGGGCTCATGAGAGGCTCCTCGCGTTCACACGATGCGCTGCTGGCGCAGCCGCTGGAGATCTTCCGCCTGCATTCCGAGCAAGTCTTGCAGCACTTCGGCGGTGGCGTTGCCCAGCGTAGGGCCCAGGTTGGTGATGCGTCCGGGCGTAGCCGACAGCTTGGGGATTACGTTGGGCACCACCACCTCGCCCAGCCCGTAGGCGGGCATGCGCGCGAGGTCGTCGCGAGCGGCGAAGTGCTCGTCGGCGAAGATGTCAGCGATTGAGTTGACTTTGCCCACCGGGACCTCGGCGTCGAGGCACTTCTGCAACACCTCGTTACGTTCCATCGAACCCACCCAGGCGGTAACGGTACGGTTAACCTCGTCGCGCGCGGCGAGCCGCTTACGCTGGTCGCCCCACTTCGATGCCGAGGCGAGCTCAGGCTCGCCCATTGCCTGCGCCAGTCGCTCGAACATCTTGTCGGTGGTGCAGGCGATCGCGATCCACTTGTCGTTGGCGGTCTTGAAGTGGCCATGCGGGCAGGCTACAAAGCTGCCCGAGCCCTCGCGCTCACGTACTGTGCCGTGTAGGCCGTAGGCTGCGGCGATCTCCTCGAGCACGCGAAACACTGTCTCGTAGATGCCCACGTCGATGACCTGGCCGCGACCGGTGCGTTCGGCATGGCGCAGCGCAACCATCACGCCGATCGAGCCGAATAGGCTGGCAATGTAGTCGCCAAGCGGTACCGTGCCGGGCAATACAGGAGTCTCGCCCGGGAAGCCGGCCAGGTAATTGAGCCCACCGAAGGCCTGCGCGATGTGCGCGAAGCCGCTGCGACGGCGGTACGGGCCAGTCTGGCCGTAGCCGGTGACACGCAGCATCACGAGCTTCGGGTTGCGCGCACGGATCGCATCCCAGGTTAGCCCCCAGCTTTCGAAGGTGCCCGGGCGGAAGTTCTCGACCAGCACGTCGCTTTTCTCGAGCAGGCGCATGAAGAGTTCCGCGCCCTCGGGCTGCAGCAGGTCAATCGTCACTGAGCGCTTGTTGCGGCTCTCGCTCAGCCAAGCGAGCGTGGCATCAGGGCGTTCGGTAGCCGTACCGAACCGGCGCATCGGGTCGCCGCCGATCGGGTGTTCGACCTTGATCACCTCGGCACCGAATTCGGCCAGCAAGGTCGCAGCGAATGGGCCAGCCAGGAAGTTGCCGACGTCGACCACGCGCACGCCGGCTAGCGGCATAGGCGCAGCAACTGTGTGGGGGTCAGTGGAGGTACTCACGTCGAGTGTCACAAAACTACAACGGAGGTTAGGCTTGCGTCGGCGGGTCTGAGACGGGTGTAATCCCCAAGAATCGCTAAGAATTACTGAACCAACCATAGGAAACGCTGATGGATCAAGATTTCCGTGAATGGATCGGACGGACCGAGGAGGTTCATGACCCGCTGCCATTCACGCAGGCACAGGCAGCCCAGGCGGCACTCGGCGACACCTCGCAGCCGATCATCGACGGCATGCCTTTGCCGCTGCCGTGGCACTGGTTTCACTTCTTGCCACGGGCACCGCAGGCCGAGCTCGACGACGATGGTCACCCTAAACGCGGCGGCTTCCTGCCCCCGATTCCGCTGCCGCGGCGCATGTTCGCCGGCGCGCGGCTTCAGGTGCACCGGCCGCTGGTGGTGGGCGTGCCCGCGGTGCGCCTTGGCACCCTGCGGGATGTAGCGCATAAGGCCGGCAAGAGCGGCGCGCTCGCCTTCGTTACCGTGTCGTACCGTTTCGAACAGCGCGGAGCTCTGTGCCTGGAGGAGGAGCAGGACATCGTCTACCGCGAACCTGGTGCGCCGGTGTCGGCGCCGGTGCCGGGCCCGCAGCCGGCGCTGCCTGCGGGCAGCACCGTGCGCACCGTGCTGCCGGACTCGCGCCTGCTTTTCCGCTTCTCCGCGCTGACCTTTAACGCACACCGCATTCACTACGACCGCGACTACGCGACCGGCGTCGAGGGCTACCCAGGCCTGGTTGTGCACGGGCCGCTGACGGCCGTGCTGCTCCTGCAACTCGCGCGCCAGACCACGACACGGCCGATCGCCGGCTTCAGCTTCCGCGGCCAGGCGCCGCTGTTCGACTGCGGGCCGGTGCGGCTGGCCGCCAGCCCAGACGGCGACCGCCTGAGCCTTGCCGCGCACGGGCCAGACGGTGCGCTGGCGCTGTCAGCCCAGGCAACGCTAGGCTGACAACGCCCATGGCCGCGCCACCGCCGTCCGCCAAGAGCTTGCCGGGTTCGGCGATGCACGTGACGTTGCGCCAGCTGCGCATCTTCGACGCAGTGGCAAGGCACGGCTCGATCTCGCGCGCGGCCGCTGAACTGCACCTGACGCAGCCGGCGGTGTCAATGCAGGTGAAGCAACTTGAGTCGCTGGTCGGGCTGAGCCTGGTCGAGCAGATCGGCAAACGGCTGTTTCTCACCCAGGCCGGCACGGAACTGCGCGAGCACGCACGTGATATTTCGATGCGCGTCGGCGACCTCGGCGCAGCGATGGACCAGCTTCGCGGCCTTGAGCGCGGACTGCTTCGCCTGGCGGTGGTATCGACCGCGAACTACTTCCTGCCCAGCATCATTGCCGACTTCAGCCGCCGCCACCCGGGCGTGCGGGTCAGCCTGCAGGTGGCTAACCGCGAGGTCGTACTCGCCTCGCTGGCCGCCAACACGACCGACCTCGCGATCACGGGCCGGCCGCCGGACAGCCCGGACATCGTCGCACAACACTTCATGGATAACCCGCTGGTCGTCATCGCACCGCCAGAACACCCCCTCGTGGGCTGCGGGACAGTGCCGCTGGCGCGGCTGGCGCGCGAAACCCTGGTAGTGCGCGAACCCGGCTCGGGCACGCGCGCCGCGATGGAGCGTCACTTCGCAGCCCATGGCCTGGAGGTGAGGCCGGGTTGCGAACTCGGAACCAACGAGGCGCTAAAGCAAGCGGTACGCGCAGGCCTTGGCCTGGGTATGGTCTCGCTGCAGACCATTGAACTCGAGCTTGCAGCGCGATGCCTGGTCGCGCTGCCAATCGAGGGCTTCCCGATCGTGCGCCAGTGGTACGTGGTGCACCGCACGCGCGGGCGGCTCTCCGCCGCGGCGCAGATCTTTCGCGGCATGCTGCTGGCACTCGATCCGGCCTCTGGCGGCTAAGGCGCGCCTTGCGCTTGTCAAGGTTAGCCGCAAGGGCGGCCCCGCACCACGCGGGGCTTTTTGCTGTGGGCTCCTGACTGACCCGATGGCAACCCACCCCCGAAATCCGTCTCAAACCCCGTTTCGTCTAAGAACCTCCTGACTTTTTGTCCGCGGTGCGGCTTCGTGCCCAACTCCGCCTGCTTGAGCGCAAATGCGGTCTGCTCCTCGGTAAACCTGCTCTTCTTCACAACATGTGCTCATTTTCATCAGATGAAAAGTCATGCCGGATTCTCTACTTTTGAGTGGTCAGGTTTTTCGGGTCAGGGTCACAGCTCCGCCTTCAGCCGCGCCATCAGATCCGCGTGCCGCTCCAGCGCCGGGAACTGCGGGAACTCGCGCTTCACATTCTCGGGCGCGTGCAGCAGGAAACCCTTGTCCGCCTGGAGCAGCATTGAGGTGTCGTTGTAGGAGTCGCCGGCGGAAAGGACGCGGTAATTCAGCAGTTGCAACGCATGGACGGACTGGCGTTTCTGGTCGGCCATGCGGAGCTGGTAGCCGGTGATGCGGTCATTCTCCACCCGCAGCCGGTGGCAGAACAGCGTCGGCCAGCCGAGCTGGCGCATGAGCGGCTGGGCGAACTGCTCGAAGGTGTCGCTCAGGATGATGACCTGGGTGAGCGCGCGCAGCTCGTCAAGGAACTCCTTGCCCCCCGGCAGGGGGGCGAGCGTGCCGATGACCGCCTGGATGTCCGAGAGCTTGATGCCGTGCTGGTCGAGGATACCGATGCGGTAGCGCATGAGCTTATCGTAATCAGGCTCATCGCGCGTGGTGCGGCGCAGGGAGGGAATGCCGGTCTTCTCGGCGACGGCGATCCAAATCTCGGGCACCAGCACGCCTTCCAGATCCAAGGTGACGATGGTCTGTTTCACGGCGCGGGAGAGTGCGGACGGAGGCGGGATAAGTCGAGCGTGTAGGCGGGGTTTGACTCTTCGCGGAATGGACGGAGGCAACACCCCGGAATTACGCTTTTTAGCGGCGCAGGGCACAGGTTAGCAGACTGCAGCGCCGAAGTGCTGCCGGTCGAAGCTGCGCGCCGAGTGGGCGCGGCGTTGCCGAATGAGGTTCAACCCTGGGATCGAGGCAGCAAATCGAGGCCAGAGCAGCGCCGGGGGAGCGGCGTGGCGCTCCGAATGGGCACCTCTGCCACGATCTTGCTGCCGCAGATGTCCCGTCCTGCCGGGTCGCGGCCCGGTCGTCGGGCCTTGCGGGAGCGTTTGAAATTCCTATGCGCCGGCCATAGCGCGGAAACATCTCGCCTGCTCGGGCTGGTCACCGACCTGATCCGCGCGCGAGCCGACCTCCTCCAATGGGCAGGCGGTCGTGCGACCGGTCCGCAACGTCTCACGGAATCCACGATCTGCGAACCATGGTTCCCAGCGCCGCGAACCACGGGCCGCCCGATCGCTCCCGGACGGCGCTGCTCCTAGAGTGCACAGATCCGCCGCCTCCACATGTCCTGCCCATGCATCTGCTCCTGTCCGGTATCGGCAAGCGCTTCGGCGCCGTGCAGGCCGTGGTTGATGCGGACCTGGAGATCCGCCCCGGCGAGGTGCTGTCCCTTCTGGGCGAGAACGGGGCTGGCAAGAGCACGCTGATGAAGCTGCTGTACGGCGTCCACCGCCCTGACGCTGGCAGCATCACGATCGACGGCCGGCCGATGTCGATCGACTCCCCGCGGACCGCGGTGGCTCTGGGCATCGGCATGGTGTTCCAGCAGTCGACCCTGATCCCGGCATTGAGCGTGCGCGAAAACCTCGTGCTCGCCCTCGGCGAGGGCCGCTGGTGGATCGGTCGGCGGGGGCAGGCGCTGCGCGCGCTCGACGAGCGGCTGCAAGCCCTCGCGCCGGGCGTCGACCCCGAGGCGGCGGTGGCGGAGTTGAGCCTGAGCCAGCTGCAGTTGGTCGAGCTCGTCAAGCTGCGGCTGCGCGCGGCGCGCTGCGTCGTCCTTGACGAGCCCAGCGCGGCCCTGGCGCCCGCGGAGGCGCAGCGCCTGTGGTCGCTGATCCGCGCGCTCGCCGCCGACGGCGTCGCCGTTGTGTTGATCACCCACAAGCTGGCCGACGTGCGGGCCTGCGCCGACCGTGTCGCGGTGATGCGCGCGGGCCGGGTCGTCGCCCAGGTCGGCGCCGCCGACGCGGATGACGACCGCATCGTCGGCTGGATGGTCGGCGAGGCGCCGCCTGCGGTGCGCGCACCGTCCGGGTCGCCGGCCTCGCGGCCGCCGCGGCTGTGGATCAAGGACGTCAGCGTTGGCGTCGCGCGCGGCATCGACCTGCAGGTGCGCGCTGGCGAGATCCTCGGCCTCGCAGGCATTTCCGGCGGCGGGCAGGCCGAGCTCGCCGAGGCGATCGCCGGCGCCCGCCCGATCGACGCCGGCGAGGTCATCCTCGACGGCGAGCTGCTGCGCGCGCCACGCCGCGCGCCGTCGCCGTCGTCGCGCCTCGGCGTGATCCCGGCCGAGCCGCTGCGCAACGCGGTCGCGCCGGCCCTCTCGCTAGGCGTGAATCTGGCGCTGCGGCGCTTCGGCGAGCTGCCGTTCCGGGTCGACCGGGCCGCGCTCGAGCGCCAGGCGGCCCAGCTGCTCGAGCGCTTTGCCGTGCGGCCCGCTGACCCGGCGGCACCGGCCGGCAGCCTGTCGGGCGGCAACCTGCAGAAGCTGGTCGCCGCGCGCGAGCTATCGCAGCGCCCGGCGGCGGTGGTCGCTTGCTACCCGACGATGGGGCTGGACGTGACCGCGACGGCGCAGGTTTACGAAACCCTGTTCGGCCTCGCAGGCGACGGCACTGCGGTGCTATGGATCTCGGAGGATCTGGACGACCTGCTGCATTATGCACACCGCATCGCGGTAATGTTCGAGGGCCGCGTCGTGCGCGTCCTCGACGCCGCACAGACCACCGCCTTCGAGCTCGGCGCGTGGATGACCGGCCTGGCGGGGCCCGTCGGGCGCGCGGCGGCTGGATCGTCCGACGAGGTGTTCGCTTGAGCCGGTCGGCCGTCCGCGACGCGCTGCGCGGCCTGCTGCTGTTCCTTGTGCTGGCCAGCACCTTCTTCCTGCTGATTGGCCGCGATCCGGTCTCGATGTTCGGCGCGATCCTCACAGCGGCGGCCGGCAGCGGCTACGCGGTTGGCGAATCGCTGGTACGAGCGACGCCAATCCTGCTGTGCGCGCTGGCCACGCTGGTGCCGGCGCGGCTCGGGCTGATCTCGGTCGGCGCTGAAGGGCAGCTCTACGCTGGCGCGATCGCCGGCACCGGCGTGATGATCGCCTGGGCCGGGCCGCCGCCGTTGCTGCTGCCGGCCGTGGTGCTGGGCGGCATGGCCGGGGGCGCGCTCTGGGCGCTGCTACCGGCGCTGCTGCGCAACGCAGCCGGCGTCAACGAGACGATCTCGACGCTGATGCTCAACTTCGTCGCGGCTCTTGCCGTCACCTGGCTGGTCTACGGCGCCTGGAAGAACCCGCAAAGCCAGGGCTGGCCAGCGACGGTCGAGTTCCCGGACATTGCCCGCCTGCCGACGCTCGGCGACAGCCGCGTTCATGCCGGACTCTTGATCGCGCTGGCCGCGGCGGTACTGCTTGCCTGGCTGCTCGGACGGACGCGCTGGGGGCTCGGCCTCGATGTGCTGTGCAGCAACCCGCGGCTCGACTCCGTCACCAGCCTGAGCCTCGCGCGCCAGGTGCTGCTGACGATGGCCGTCGGCGGCACGCTCGCCGGGCTGGCCGGCATCGCTGAGGCCTCGGTGGTGCAGGGGCGCCTGCAGTCGGACCTCGCCCAGGGCGCCGGCCTCAGCGGCTTCCTCGTTGCATGGCTGGCGGGCAACCGCGTCGGCCGCACGGTGTGGATCGCGCTCGGGGTTGGCGCGCTGCTCGCGTCGGGCGACGGCCTGCAGATGAGCGAACGCGTGCCGTCGTCGGTCACGCTCGTCGTGCAGGGGCTGCTGTTCGTCGCAGCGCTCGGCGCGGCGGCGCATCGGGATCGGGGGACGCGCCATGTCTAGCGTCGACATCGTGCTCGCCGGCCTGCTCGTCTCGGCGCTGCGCAGTGCAGCGCCGCTGCTGCTTGCGCTGCTCGGCGAATGCCTGACGCAGCGTGTGGGACGCATCAACCTCGGCCTCGAAGGCCAGATGCTGGTCGGCGCGGTCGCCGGCTACGCAACGGTCGCGGCCACCGGCAGCCCATGGCTCGGGCTCGCCGGCGGCGCTGTCGCCGGCGCGCTGCTGTCGACTGTCTTCGGCTGGCTGACGGTAGCGGCCGGCGCGAACGCCTTCGCCAGCGGCCTGGCGGTGTGGATGCTCGGCCTCGGCCTCAGCGCCTACCTCGGCACCGCCTTCGTCGGCGTGCGCATCGAGGGCTTCCCGCTGTGGATCGGCGGCCTTACGCCGACGGTCGCCTTGGCGCTCGTGCTCGTGCCGCTCACGGCGCTGTGGCTGTTCCGCACGCGCAGCGGTCTGCGCTGGCGCGCGGTCGGCGAATCGGAGCACTCGGCGCGCGCGCTCGGTATCGTGCCGTGGCGGGTGGCCCTGAGCGGCATCGTCGTAGGCGGCCTGTTCTCGGGGCTGGGCGGCGCGGCGCTATCGATCGACATCACCCGGACCTGGGCCGAGGGCATGACCGCCGGGCGCGGGCTGGTGGCGGTGGGCTTGGTCATCGTCGCGCGCTGGAACCCCTGGCTGTGCCTGCCGGCGGCGCTGCTCTTCGGCCTCGGCGAGGCGCTGGCGCTTCGGCTGCAAGCCGCCGACAGCGCCGTCGCCGCCCATCTGCTGCACATGCTGCCCTACGCGGTGAGCCTGCTCGTCTTCACCCTCACCTGCGCGAGCCTGCGCCGCGACCCGCGCAGCGGTGGCGCGCCGGCCGGCCTGCGCGCGGTGTTCGAACGCTGAGTCCCCGTTCCCCCCCACCCACCCCCACGAAAGGATCTCCGATGATCACGAACCGCCGCCTCGGACTCGCCGCGATCGCCGCCGCGCTCACGCTGCCCGCATTCGCTGCGCAGGCCGCGCCGCCGACAATCGGCTACATCTACGTCGGCCCCGAGAAAGACTTCGGCTACAACACTTCGATGGATGTCGGCCGGCAGTTCGTCCAGAAGAACCTTCCCGGCACGAAGACGCTGCACGTCGAAAACATTCCCGAGACCGCCGAGGTCGAGAAGGTGATGGAGCGCATGATCCGCTCGGGCGCGCGCATCATCTTCGCCACCAGCTACGGCTACCTCGACTACGCGATCAGCCTTGGCAAGAAGTACCCGAAGGTTGCGTTCCTGCATGCCGGCGGGCTGAAGACCGGCGCCAACGTCGGCACCTACTGGGCCAACTCCGACGACGCGATGTACCTCGCCGGCATGGCCGCCGGCGCGGTCAGCAAGAGCGGCAAGCTCGGCTTCATCGGCGCCTTCCCGATCCCGCAGGTGGTGCGCTCGATCAACGCGTTCACGCTTGGCGCGCAGTCGGTGAATCCACAGGTTACGACCACCGTCGTGTGGACCGGCGGCTGGCTGCTGCCGCCGAAGGAGGCCGAGGCCGCCAACTCGCTGATCGACGCCGGCATCGACGTGATCGGCGGCCAAGTCGACAGCCCGATGACCTATGCGCAGACGGCCGAGAAGCGCGGCGTGCATGTCGTCGGCAAGGACGTCGACGTGTCGCACCTCGCGCCGAAGGCTGTTCTGACCGGCGCCTCGTGGAACTGGGGCCCGATGATGCTGAAACTCGTCAAGGAGATCGAGGCCGGCACCTGGAAGCCCAGCCACGTACGCGGAGACATGAAGGACGGCACCGTGGTGCTCGACAAGTTCGGCCCGGCGGTACCCGAGGCGGCACGCAAGACCATCCTCGCCAAGAAGGAGGAGATCCTCGCCAACAAGTTCAAGGTCTGGGCCGGACCGCTGACTACGCAGGACGGCAAGCCTCTGCTCGCCGCCGGCGCGCCGATGCCGATGGAGCAACTGGAGAGCATGCAGTTCTTCGTCAAGGGCGTGATCGGGACGGTCAAGTGATGGGCGAGAGCTCCATGAAGCCGATGGGCTCGCACCCCGCCAATCGTTGGCGGGTCGACAGCACGCGTGCCGACCTGTCGCGGGCCGAGCGGCGGCCGGTGCGCGCGGTTGCGCTCGACGCTCAGCCTCAGTCGGTCATGGTCGACGCGAACCGCAGC
This sequence comes from Betaproteobacteria bacterium, assembly GCA_016868355.1. Classification (GTDB taxonomy): domain Bacteria; phylum Pseudomonadota; class Gammaproteobacteria; order Burkholderiales; family Burkholderiaceae_C; genus RFTU01. Next base: position 108,317 of record VGHB01000007.1, read on the forward strand.
GCGCTCATCGTCGTCGACATGCAGAACGACTTCTGCGCGAAGGGCGGCTACCTCGATTACCGCGGCATCGACATCACGCCAGACCGGGCGCCGATCGCACCGCTGCAGCGCCTGGTGCCGGTGCTGCGCGCGCAGGACGTGCCGGTCGTCTGGCTGAACTGGGGCGTGCGCCCCGACCTGCTGAACATCCACCCCTCGCTGTTGCATGCGCACACGCAGGATGGCGAGGGCGCCGGCCTCGGCGAGCGGATCCCCGGCGGCGCGGAGATCCTGCGCAAAGGCTCCTGGGGCGCGCAGATCGTCGACGAGCTGAACCCGGGCGAGCGGGACATCCACGTCACCAAGCACCGCTTCAGCGGCTTCTGGGACACCGAGCTCGACAGCATCCTGCGCAACATGGGCCTGTGCACGCTGTTCTTCGCCGGCGTCAACGCCGACCAGTGCGTGATGACGACGCTCGAGGACGCGAGCTTCCTCGGCTACGACGTGCTGATGCTGCGTGACTGCGTCGGCACCACCTCGCCCGACTACTGCATGCAGGCGACCGAGTACAACGTGAAGCTGCTCTACGGCTTCATGACCGACTCGGCCGCGCTGATCAAGGGGCTGCAGGCATGAGCCGGATCGAGGAACGGCTCGCTGAGCTGGGTCTGGAGCTACCGAAGCCGCCGACGCCGATCGCCAACTTCGTGCCCTGGCAGCGGGCCGGTCAGACCGTCTACCTGGCCGGCCAGGTGAACGAGTGGAACGGCACCGTGCCCTTCGTCGGCAAGCTCGGGCGCGAGTTCGACATCGACGCCGGCAGGCAGGCCGCACGCCTCTGCGCGCTGAACCTGCTGGCCTGCCTGAAGCTCGCCTGCGAAGGCGATCTGGGCCGCGTCCGCCAATGCCTGCGGCTCGGCGGCTTCGTCAACTGCGAGCCCGACTTCGAGTTCGCGCCGGCGGTGGTCAACGGAGCGTCGGACCTGATCGTCGCGCTGCTCGGCGATGCGGGGCGACATGCCCGAACGGCCGTCGGCGTGGCGAGCCTGCCGCGGCGTGCCGCCGTGGAGGTCGACGCCATCTTCCTCGTCGAGGGCTGAGGCCGGCTTCTGGCCGCCTGCTATGCTGCGCGCCATCGCACCCGCAAGCTGATCACCCTACCATGTGGATTGTGCCGCCGGCCTTGCGCATCGCCTTTCCGGTGCCGGCAGGTCAGCCGGGCCAGGGGTGGCGGGCCTGGTTGCTGCAGTGCCTGCTGTTCGGCGCGGTGTACGGCGCCGCAGCGCGTCTTGGGCTGGCCTATTCGAGCATCGCGCCGAACGTCACGCTGATCTGGGCGCCGACCGGCATCAGCCTGTTCGTGCTGCTGCGCTGGGGGCCACGACTGTGGCCCGGCATCGTGCTCGGTGACCTGATCGCGAACGCGGGGACCGGCGCATCGCTTGCGGCGATGCTCGGTATCTCGGCGGGCAACATCGCACAGACGCTGCTGTGCCTCGTCGCGATGCGGCAGGTCGGCTTCGACCCGAGGCTCGAGCGCGTACGCGACGCCGTCGCGCTGCTCGCGCTCGGAACGGCGGGCGCGGCGGTCAGCGCCTGCATCGGGCCGGCGACGCTGTGGCTCGACGGCGCGATCGCCGACGCGCACTACCCGGCGGTTTGGCTGCAGTGGTGGATGGGTGACGCGACCGGCGTCGTCGTGCTCGCCCCGCTGCTGCTCGCCTGGTGGGGTCAGGCGCGCCGCCTGCCCACGTCTCGGCGCCTCGAGGCGCTGGGGCTGCTCGCGATGCTTGGGCTGCTGTCGGTGCTGGTGTTCTCCGACGCGCTCGCGCTGAAGCCGGGCGGCCCCGGGTACTACCCGGCCGCGATGGCGCTCTTCCCGCTCGCGGTCTGGGCCGCGCTGCGGTTCGGCCTGCGCGGCGCAACGCTGGTGACGCTGCTGATCACTGCAGCGGCGATCTGGGGCACGGTGCGCGGCATCGGCCCCTTCGCCGACGGCGCCCAGACCGGCAGCCTGCTGCGCTGGTGGGTGTTCGCGAACGTCATCACGGTCACAGGGCTGCTGCTCGCGGCGTCTCAGAGCGAGCGCGACCGCGCGCGCGCGCAGGCGATCCGCGACCGCGACTTCTCGACTGCGATCCTCGACGCCGAGGGCGCGCTGGTCGTCGTGCTCGACGCCGCGGGCCGCATCCAGCGCGTCAACCGCAGTTTCGAGAAGTGCACCGGCTTCAGCTCGGCCGAGTTGATGGGGCGCCCGTTCGAGGAGGCGCTGATACCCGAGGACCAACACGCAAAGGTGCGCGGGCATGCCGAACTGCTTCGGCTGAATCTCAGCGACAGCGCCAGCCATGACAGCGCGCTACGCCGCCGCGGCGGGCCGCCGATCACCGTGTCGTGGACGGCGACGGCGCTGCGTGGCGCCGACGGCCGGATGACCCACTCGATCGTCTCGGGCGTCGACATCAGCGCCAGGGTCGAGGCCGCGGAGGCGCTGCGCCATGCGCGCCGCCAGCTTGAGGCGCGCGTGCGCGAGCGCACGCGAGACCTGGCCGACGCCAACCTCGCCCTGCAGGAGGAGATGGCCGAGCGCCAGCGCCTGGAGGGCGAGCTGATCCGCGTGAGCGAGCGCGAGCAGCAACGCTTCGGCCGCGAGCTGCACGATGGACTCGGCCAGCACCTAACCGCGGCCGCCGTGAAGGCCGAGCTGCTAGCGCGCGACCTGGAGGCGGCCGGCGCCACCGCTGCACAACGCAGCGCCGAGCACATCGAGGCGATGGTCAGCGATGCAGTCGCGCAGACCCGCCTGCTGGCCCGCGGGCTGTTCCCGGTTGAACTCGGCGAGGGCGGGCTGCGTGCGGCGCTGGACCTGCTCGCCGAGACCACGCGCTGTCAGCTACGCCGCAACTGCGTGCTGATCTGTCCGGAGCCGGTGGAGGTGGGCGACCACGACACGTCGGTACACCTCTACCGCATCGCGCAGGAGGCGGTGAACAACGCTGTGAAGCACGCCCCCGGAGCGCCGATCACGATCGGACTGCACCCGGACAGGGGCGGCCTGCGTCTTTCCGTGCACAACACGATCGTCGCGCGAGGCGTCGATGGCCGGAACAGAGCGGGCGCGGGGATCGGTCTGCGCATCATGCGTCACCGCACGGAGCTGATCCAGGCGAGCTGGGAGGCCGGGCCTCTGGAGGACGGTTGGCGCGTCACGGTCAACTGGGCGGGCCCGAACCCCTCCCGGGGAGGATCGGAGTGACGAAGGGGCTGCTTGCGACCGAGCCATCGCAGGTGCTGCTGGTCGACGACCATCCGATCCTGCGGCACGGCATCGCGCAGCTGATCGGGCGCGACGAGGAGTTTGTCGTCTGCGGCGAGGCAGGTGGCGTCGACGAGGCGCTGGCGCTGCTGGCGGACCGGCACGTCGACTTGATGGTCGTCGACCTCTCGCTCGAGGACCGCTCCGGGCTCGACCTGATCCGGACGGCGCGCGCGCGCCACCCGCAGGTGCAGTCGCTAGTGCTGTCGATGCACGACGAGCGGCTGCACGCCGAGCGCGCGTTGCGCGCAGGAGCGCGGGGCTACGTGATGAAGCAAGAGGCGACGCGCAAGATCGTCGCCGCACTGCGCCATGTCCGAGCGGGCCACATCTACCTCGGCGAGGCCATCGCGACTGACCTGCTCGCGAGGCTGGCCGCTGCAGCACCTGCAGCGGTGGACGCCGTGCCGTCGGGTGTTCGGAGCCTGAGCGATCGCGAGCTCGAGGTCCTGCGCCTGATTGCCCGCGGCCTGAAGACCGGCGCGATCGCCCGCACGCTGAACCGGAGCGTGCACACGGTCGAGACGCATCGGGCCAGCATCAAGCGTAAGCTGGGTCTGCGCACCTCCGGTGAGCTCGCCAAGGCCGCTTTTGCGCTGGCCTCCGATGGGGCATCGGACATCTGACATCGGCGCTCAGCCGTACGGTCCGAAACCCGCAACCCCGGCGAGGCCCGAGCCGGTCTTCTCGGGTTGCCCGCCCTGCTCGCCACGTTTGACTGATCGAGAATGGCGAGGACTTGGTCGTCAAGGGGAGCGGGCGCGCCCCGTGTCCCCGGGGTTCGCCATCGCGGTGCAGACCTCAACGGTGCGCCGCCCGGAAGCAGGCCCACTTCACCGGGCTGGGTCGATCGACTCGCGACTCGCTTTTTCGCTCGGAGTTTTTCGTCAGCGTCCCGCAGAAGCGGTGCCGTCCATCTCCGATTCGAGACGGACTGTTGGCGCCCAAGCTTCTGCGCCCAATCATCGATCCGGGGTGCGCGCGATGAGCCCGAAAAGGGCCCAGCGGACACGGAGACTTACCAACAACGGTCGCGAGTCATGCGGGCGCGGCCTCGCGCGGCGATACCCTGCGAGCAATGTCGTCCCGTGTGGCCAAGGTCTTCAGGTCATAGTCGGCTTGCAGTGCCAGCCACGACGCAGCATCACCGATACCGAAGGTGAGGAGTCGCGCACGCTGCGCCCGCTGCAGGCCGCGGCCATCACGTACCGCATCGCCTTCGGGCCTCGTGCCGGGCAGAAGGTGCTGAGCGTCCGGGGAGCGATGCCGCGCGAGGGCGCAGCGCGCCAGCCCCTGTGCGCCGACATCGGCGGCTTCAACCTGCACGCCGCGGTGCGGGTGCAAGCGCACGACCGCAAGCGGCTGGAACAGCTGTGCCGCTACATCACGCGTCCGGCGCTTTCCGACGAGCGGGTGCAGCTCAACGCCGCGGGGCAGGTCGAGCTCAAGCTCAATACGCCTTGGCGCGACGGTACGACGCATCTGGTGATGAGCCCGCTGGAGTTCATGCAGCGGCTTGCGGAGCCGGTGCCTTGGCCGAGTCTGCGCCGGGCCATCCAACCCGGCAGCGGTCGGTCGCGAACTACTCTAGATGGCCGAGAGCCGTCGATCTGAAGCGCGGGCCTAACTCGATTGAAGACTCGCCAGCACTGGAGCGAGCCTGACTAGCTCTCCGTACCAACCCCTGAAAAGTCAGGAGGTCCTGAGACAAAGCCCGTCTCAGACGCCCTTTCGGCTACGCTGGCAGAAGACGCAGTCAGGAGCCCATAGCAAGAAGCCCCGCGTGGTGCGGGGCTCCGGGCGCCCTCGAAGCCCGCTCAGCAGGTTCGAAGGTCTTGTTCTGGCGGGCAAGGAGGGATTCGAACCCTCGGTACTGGAATACCAGTACGCCGGATTTCGAATCCGGTGCATTCGACCACTCTGCCACCTGCCCGGTGCGGCGCCGCAGAACCGGACGCCGTTTGGTCTTTACTCGAGAGTTTTAAATTCTATTGCATCCCGGCCGGGCGCTTAGGCTGCTCTCAACACCGCAGCGCCGCCCAGGTAGGGCCGCAGCGCCGCTGGCACGTTCACCGAGCCGTCAGCGTTCTGGTGGTTTTCCAATACAGCCACCATGGCACGGCCAACCGCCACGCCCGACCCATTGAGTGTGTGCACCAATTCGGGCTTGCCCGCCGCGTTGCGGAAGCGCGCCTGCATGCGCCGAGCCTGGAAGGCTTCGCAGTTCGAGCACGAGCTGATTTCGCGGAAGGTGTTCTGCGCGGGCAGCCACACTTCGAGGTCGTAGGTCTTCGCGCCGCTAAATCCCATGTCGCCGCTGCACAGGGTGACCACGCGGTGGGGCAGTTCCAGCGCATGCAGCACGGCTTGAGCGTGCGAAACCATGTCTTCCAAGGCCACGTTGCTCTGCTCGGGGGTGGTGATCTGCACCATCTCCACCTTATCAAACTGATGCTGGCGGATCATGCCGCGGATGTCACGCCCACCGCTGCCCGCTTCTGAACGGAAGCACGGCGAATGCGCAGTGAGCTTTATGGGCAACTGCGCTTCATCCAGAATTTGTTCGCGCACGCTGTTGGTCAGTGAAATCTCGCTGGTGGAAATCAGGTACTGCTCCAATGGCGCTTCATCACCGTGCCCACCGTCCTCGCCTTCGGCGCCGCGGTATACCCAGAACATGTCGTTGCGGAACTTGGGCAACTGCCCCGTGCCTTCCAACACCTCGCGGTTGACGATGTAGGGCGTGTAGCACTCGGTGTAGCCGTGTTGGCGGGTGTGCAGGTCCAACATGAACTGGGCGAGCGCCCGGTGCAGCCGCGCCACCGGCCCCTTCAAGAAGGAAAAGCGCGAGCCGCTGAGCTTGGCGCCGGTGTCGAAGTCCAAGCCCAGTGGGCCGCCCAGGTCCACATGGTCTTTCACGGGGAAGTCGAAGGTGCGCGGTGTGCCCCAGCGCCGTACCTCCACATTTCCGCTTTCGTCTGCACCCACGGGCACATCCGCCTGTGGCAGGTTGGGCAACTGCATCAGTATGGCTTGCAACTCAGCCTGAATGCTCTCGAGTTGATCGGCCGAGGCCTTGAGCGCATTAGGGATGACGGCCACCTGCGCCATCACGGCGGATGCGTCTTCGCCCTTGGCCTTGAGTGTGCCGATTTGCTTGCTCAGCGCGTTGCGCTGAGCCTGCAACTCTTCGGTACGGGTTTGGATGGTCTTGCGCTGGGCTTCCAGTTCCTGAAAGCGGACCACATCCAAAAAGGGCTGAGGGCTGCGGCGGGTTTCCAGACGGGCCACAACGGCAGCCAAGTCCTTACGCAGCAGGTTGATGTCAAGCATATTGCTTCTCGTGTTCGAAATTCAGTCGTCAGGACAGCCAACGGTGTGGGTGCCTTGGTAGGTCATGGCGGTCGTCCGCGCGCCGCATCATGATCGGCCGGATCGGGCCGCAGCCATAGATTTGTCCCCCAGGCCCACAGGCAGCGGGAAGCGCACCGCCTCTTCCACGCCAGGCAGGGTGCGCACGCTGACCGCGCCCAGTTCGCGCAAACGGGCCACCACCGACTTCACCAACACTTCAGGCGCAGATGCGCCTGCCGTCAAACCCACGCGCACCTTGCCTTCAAACCAGCCGGCCCGAAGGTCTTCTTCAGAATCCACAAGGTACGCGGGTGTATTCAAGCGCTGCGCGACTTCGCGCAGGCGGTTGCTGTTGCTTGAACTGCGGCTGCCCACCACGATCACCACATCCACCTGCGGTGCCAACACCTTCACAGCATCTTGCCGGTTTTGGGTGGCGTAGCAGATGTCCTGCTTTTTGGGCTCGCGCACCTTCGGAAAGCGAGTCTTGACGGCTTCTAAAATCTCGGCTGCGTCTTCCACGCTCAAGGTAGTTTGTGTGACCACGGCCAAACGCCCAGGGTTCTTCACCTGTACCCGCTGCACATCGGCCACATCTTCAACCAGATGGATGCCATCGGTGAGCTGCCCCACGGTGCCTTCCACCTCGGGATGGCCCTTGTGGCCGATCATCAGGAATTCGTAACCTTCCTTGTGCAGCTTAGCCACTTCCACATGCACCTTGGTAACCAGGGGGCAGGTGGCGTCAAACACGCGGAAGCCGCGCACAGCCGCCTCTTGGCGCACCGCCTGGCTCACACCGTGCGCGCTGAAGACCAAGGTGGCGCCGGCTGGTACGTCAGCCAGGTCTTCAATGAAGATGGCGCCCTTGGCCCGCAGGTCTTCCACCACATACGTGTTGTGTACGATTTCATGGCGCACATAGATGGGGGCACCGTGAAGGGTGAGCGCGCGCTCGACGATTTCGATGGCACGATCGACCCCGGCGCAAAAGCCTCGCGGCTCGACCAGCACCACTTCCTGCAGACCCTGTGTCATCACAGCACCCCAATCACATGAACCTCAAACCGGACTGCCTGCCCGGCCAAGGGATGGTTGAAATCAAACAGCAGCCAGGCCTCGGGCCCAGGAGCACTGCTGGGCTCCTCGCCGCCGACCTCGCGCACTACGCCGGCATAACTGGCCTGTCCATCGGGGGTGGGGAACTGCACCACATCGCCCACGCTGTAGGTGGCGTCGGGGTCGCCCAATTCGCGCAGCAAAGACAGCTTTACTTTCTGCAGCAATTCGGGGTTACGCTCGCCAAAGGCCTCGCCAGGGGCGAGGTCGAACCCGGCCTGAGCACCTTCGGTCAGCCCCAAGAGGCGCTGCTCCATGGCCGGAGCCAGCGCGCCGCTGCCCAGGGTCAAGGTCGCCGGCGAGCCGTCGAAGGTGCTGACGAGTTCATCACCGGCCGGGCCCAAAAGTCGATAGTGCAGGGTCAAGAACGACCCTTCGCAGATAGGGTTCACCACAAGTCAGGCCCCGCAAACAAGGGCCGTTGGCTAGACTGAATTCATTCTACGAGGCCTGCGTGTCCATTAAGAGTTTGCCCCCCGAGCTGCGCCCGCGCGAAAAGCTGCTGCGCCTGGGCCCGCGATCGCTGGCCGACGCTGAGCTGCTGGCGGTGCTGCTGCGCACCGGCCACGGCGGGCAAGACGCCCTGGGGCTTTCGCACGCCCTTTTGCAGCGCAGCGGTGGGCTAGGTGCTTTGCTGCGCGATGTGCCGCGTTCGCCGGGCCTGGGGCCCGCGCGCCGGGCTGAGCTGGGCGCGGTGGTGGAGCTGGCCCGGCGCAGCCTGGTGCAAAGCCTGGCGGATCGGTCCGTCTTCGATTCACCTGAGCGGGTGCGTGAATACCTGCAGCTGGAAATCGCCCACCGCGAGCAGGAGGTCTTCATGGTGCTGTTCGTGGATGCACAGCATCAGTTATTGGCGGCTGAAGAGTTGTTTCGGGGCACGTTGTCGCAAACGAGTGTGTACCCGCGCGAAGTGGTTAAGCGGGCCTTGGCCCACAACGCCGCTGCGGTGGTGCTGGCGCACAACCACCCATCGGGCTGTGCCGAACCATCCCGTGCCGACACCCACCTCACCCAGGTGCTGCGCAGTGCGCTGGCCCTCGTGGATGTTCAGGTCTTGGACCATTTCGTGGTGACGTCTTCGGCAGTGACGTCGATGGCGGAAAGGGGCCTGGCATGAGCGGCGCGCCGCGCCTGACCCTCTCAGACCTGGCCGTACTGAAGCGGCAGATCGACCGCGAGCGGCGGGAAGCGGCCGAACGGCAACGGATTGAGCAAGAGGCGCGCTTGAAGGCTGAGCGTGAACGCCACCTTTTCCGCTTGAACGTGGGCGATATCGTCCCCTTGCAAGACGCCGGTAAGGTGCTGTTGCAAGCGCCCCCGCCTGAGGCGGTACCGCGCCAGCGCGAGCTCGATGAACGGGCCGCCCTGGAAGAGGCACTGTCGGACGAAATGGACGTGGAGACACTGCTCGAGACCGACGAAGGCTTGAGCTTTCGACGCAGGCACATCGGCCAGGACGTGGTGCGCCGTTTGCGCCGTGGACAGTGGGCTATCCAAGCCCAGGTGGACCTCCATGGATTGCGACGCGACGAAGCACGCGAGGCACTGCAGTCCTTCTTGCGCCTGTCGCGCCGGCTGGGCCACCGCTGCGTGCGAGTGGTGCATGGCAAAGGCTTGGGTTCTCCAGGAAAGTCACCCGTCTTGAAGTCCCGGGTGCGCGCCTGGCTCGTCCAATCGCGCGCGGTACTGGCCTTTGTGCAGGCCCGCGCCAGCCAGGGCGGACATGGCGCGGTGATTGTGCTTTTGGCACCGCCCGACAACCCGCAACAGGCGGGTGATTCGTAGAGGACACCCGCAACAGGCGGGTGATTCGTAGAGGACACCCGCAACAGGCGGGTTATCCGTAGAGGACACCCGCAACTGGCGCCTTAGCCACCCTTATTGCGCATCCAATCGGCGGTGTTGAAAAGGGACTGCAGCAGGCGTTCCACAAGTGCCTCGGGGTGACCCTCCTCGCGCAAGGCCTGCAGCATGCACGCCATCCACTGGTCGCGCTCGGCTAGGCCAATGGCGTAGGGCAGGTGACGAGCGCGCAGCCTAGGGTGGCCAAAGCGCTCGACATAGTGCGCCGGGCCACCCAGCCAGCCACACAAAAACCAAAACAGCTTGTTGCGCGACTCGGCCATGTCCGGCGGGTGCAGGGCCCGAATACCCAAATAGGCCGGCTCCAGATCCATGAGGTCGTAGAAACGGTCTACCAAGGCGCGTACCTTGGCTTCGCCGCCCACCCACTCGAAGGCTGTGGCCGGCTGCGCAGAAGCGCCATTGGACCCTTGACCCGTGGGCTCTTGGCCAGATGGGTTGTGGGCGGCTCGCTCTGGGTTCATGGGCTGCATGGCCGCATTACAACCCGGCAGCGTATTCCCGTTCCCTCAAGCGGGCAGGAACAGGGCCTGCAGGTCCGACAGGAAGTCCAACCCCCGCGCGCTGGGCTGCACATGCAAGCCGTCTTGCACCAAAAGACCCTCAACCACGGCCCGGCGCAGCGCCGGCTCCAGCACCGCGGCATTCAAGCCGGTGCGTTCGTAAAAGTCGCGCAAGCTCACCCCGTCGATCAGGCGCAGGCCATTGAGCATGAACTCAAAGGGCCGGTCATCGACAGCGATGAGCGTTTCGTTGGACACGGCCTGTTCGCCTTCGGCTGCTTCCATGTAGGCGCGTGGTTCACGCCAACGCACCTGGCGCACCAGTCGGTCGGGAAAGCTCAGCTTGCTGTGCGCACCTGCACCGATGCCCAGATAGTCGCCAAAGCGCCAGTAATTCAGGTTGTGGATGCATCGGTGGCCCGGCCTGGAAAAAGCTGACACTTCGTAACGCACCAACCCGGCAGCAGTGGTGCGCTTGATGATATGGTCGAGCATGCCATAGGCGGCGTCGTCATCGGGCAGATGAGGCGGAGGCTGCAAGGCGAATCGGGTGTTGGGCTCGATGGTCAGGTGGTAGACAGACAGGTGTGGCGGCCGCAGAGCCAAAGCCGCCTCTAAGTCGCGCTCCAGATCTTCCAGCGCCTGTCCCGGAAGGGCATACATCAGGTCGAGGTTCCAGGTCTCAAAGCTGGCCGCCGCTTCTTGCAGCGCCGCCAGGGCCTGCGCGCCATCGTGTACACGGCCCAAGGCTGCCAACGCGCGGTCATTGAAGCTTTGCACACCCACCGACAAGCGCGTCACACCTGCCTTTGCATACGCTGCAAAACGTTGCGCCTCAAAGGTGCCAGGGTTGGCCTCCAGGGTGATTTCGCAGGCGGGCTCCAAGCGCAGCCTGGCGCGGATGTCGGCCAAGAGCGCCTCCACCTGTTCGGGCTCGAACAGGCTGGGCGTGCCGCCACCGATGAAAACACTGTGCACCGTGCGCCCCCAAATCTGCGGTAAGGCAGCCTCTAGGTCGCGCACCAGTGATTGGCGGTAGCGGGTTTGCAGCGCGGCATTGGGCGGCGCCGATTCATGTGAATTGAAATCGCAATACGGACACTTGCGCAGACACCACGGCAGGTGCACATACAGAGACAAGGGTGGCAAGGCCACGAGAACGCCCGCCTGGGCTGGCACTGTCGGCGCTGCTGGCGCTGCGCCCCGGGGCGCCTGGCCAGGTGCGCGTGCGGGCACCACGGGAATGGCAATCGGCTGGGGGGGCCGCAGGGGCGGATTGGGCCGGCGTGGGCTTGAGGGCTGGCTCATGGCAAGGCTCAGTCGCCCAGGGCCCAGCACCACACCTGGCGCATCTGCTGGCGCATCAACGCCGCCGCACGGGCGCGATGACTGGCGCAGTTTTTGGCCTCGTGGCCCAGGTCGGCCACGGTGGCTTGCGCCTGCGCAATCCACATCACCGGGTCGTAGCCAAAACCGCCCTGCCCCTGCGGCTGGCGCAAGATTTCGCCGTCCCAGCGTCCCTGGGCCACCAGGGGTTCGGGGTCGTGGGCATGGCGCAGGGCCACCAGGGTGCACACGAAACGCGCCTGGCGGTCCGGGGCTTGGCACGGGGCCGCGTCTTCTAACGCTTGCAGCTCGCGCAGCAGCCGTCCAATATTGGCCAGGTCCTGCCGCCGGCGCAGCGCTTCGCGGGCCTCACCTGGTGCGGCCTTCAGGGCACCCGCAAACGTCGACGACTGTACTCCCGGGGCGCCGCCCAGGGTCTGCACCGCCAGACCGGAATCATCGGCCAAGGCCGGCAGACCAGTGGCAGCGCTGGCTTGCCGCGCCTTGTGCAGGGCGTTTTCCAAAAATGTGCTGTAGGGCTCCTTGGGCTCGCTCAGGCCCAAGCCCTGGGGGCTCAGCAACTCCAGATGGCCAGCGCCGGGGTCGAATAAGGCCTGCAGTTCAAGCAGCTTGACAGCGTTGTGAGACGCCAGAACAAGGCGCTGCACCATGGCCACAGCTCTGGGCAATTCAAGCCGGCAGACCCAGCGCCGCACGTTGTGCACGCACCAGGTCGGCAATACCCGCCGACGCCAGGTCCAACAGGGCATTCATTTCGTCCCGTCCGAAAGCCGCACCCTCAGCGGTACCCTGCACTTCCACAAAATGGCCACGCCCGGTCATCACCACGTTCATGTCGGTGTCGCACGAAGAGTCTTCGGTGTATTCCAGGTCCAACAGAGGCACGCCCTGAACGATGCCCACCGACACTGCCGCCACATGGTCGCGAATCGGGCTAGCGCTGAGCACGCCGCGCGCGAGCAAGCCGGCCACCGCGTCGTGTGCGGCCACGAAGGCGCCCGTGATGGCAGCGGTGCGGGTGCCCCCATCTGCCTGCAGCACGTCGCAGTCCAGGGTTATGGTGCGCTCGCCCAACGTCGCCAAGTCAAACACCGCACGCAATGAGCGGCCAATCAGCCTTTGAATTTCTTGGGTACGGCCGGTTTGCTTGCCACGGGCGGCCTCGCGGTCGCTGCGGGTGTGGGTGGCGCGCGGCAACATACCGTACTCGGCCGTGACCCAACCCTCGCCGCTGCCGCGCCTGTGCGGCGGCACCCGTTCTTCCACCGACGCGGTGCACAGCACGCGCGTGCGGCCAAAGCTCACCAGCACCGATCCTTCGGCGTGCTGGGTGTAGGAGCGGGCAAAGGCAACGGAACGCATGGCCTGCGGGCTGCGACCATCGGATCGGGTGGTGGCCGAACGTGAGCTGCTGTGGGGGGGCGTGGTAGGGGCCATGGAGTTCCAAAGTAGGGCCGGACAGGGGGGCGAAACCGCTAAACGCAAGCGAGGGCAGGTGGCCAGTCGACCGGACATTCGGGCGTTCAGAAGGCGCGCCTTTGGCCTTTGCCATAATCCTGCTTTGTTTGCGACGCGCCACTGCGATGGCGCCTTGCTGTGCGATGCCAGTCTATAGCATGACCGGTTATGCCAGCGTCACGCACGGGCGTGGCCTGGTGGTCGAGTGCCGTTCCGTCAACGGCCGGTTTCTAGACCTCAGCCTCAAGCTGCCTGAAGAGCTGCGCGGCTTTGAGCCGGCCCTGCGCGAATTGGTGGCTGCTCGCATCAAGCGCGGCAAGTTGGAGCTTCGCGCTAACCTGCACCGTACGGACACCCCAAATGCCCAGCCCCCAAGCGCTCAAGTGCTGCAACAGCTGGCCCAGTGGCAAGCCCAGGTACACCAAATCCTTCCCCAGGCCCAAGCCTTGAGCGTTGCCGAAGTGGTGCAACTGGCGCGCAGCCTGGCACCGAGCACCGCGGTCGAGGACGTCGAGGTGCTGGCGGCCGCTCAAGACTGTATCGAGGCCCTGGCCGAGGCGCGCCAGCGCGAAGGCCAGCGCCTTGTGGACATCCTGCTTGAAAATGTGTCGCTGATTGAATCCCTGGCCACGCGCGCCCGGCCCCTGGTGCCCGCGGTGGTACAGCGCCAACAGGTACGCTTTCTAGAGCGCTGGAACGACGCTCTCAAGGCCGCGGATGTGCAGGCCAAAACCGGTGCACATGCAGCTGTGTTGGGGGCCGGCAGCATGGGTGGACTAGCCCGGGAAGCCATGCAAGAACGCGCATTGAGCGAGGCCGCTGCGTTTGCCTTGCGCATCGATGTGGCCGAAGAGCTCTCGCGGCTGCAGGCCCATCTGCAGGAGATTCGCCGGCTGCTGCAACAAGGCGGCGAGTTGGGCAAGCGCCTGGACTTTCTTATCCAAGAGCTGCATCGCGAAGCCAACACCCTAGGCTCGAAATCGGCCGCACTGGAGCTCACCGACCTGTCGGTGAACATGAAGGTGGCCATCGAGCAAATGCGCGAACAGGTTCAGAACATCGAGTAAACCGCCATGAGCAACGACACCCACCCGCACCCGGGCTGCCTGATTGTGGTGGCCGCCCCGTCAGGCGCTGGCAAGAGCAGCCAAGTCAAGGCCCTGTTGGCCGCAGACCCGCAATTGGCAGTTTCGGTGTCACACACCACCCGTGCACCGCGCGGCCAAGAGATGCACGGTAGCGAGTACTGGTTTGTCGACAACGCGGCCTTTGACCGCATGGTGCTGGCCGATGACTTCTTCGAGTGGGCGCTGGTGCACGGCCACCGCTACGGCACTTCGCGCCGCGCGGTGCTGCAGGAACTTGAGCGCGGCCAGGACGTGGTGCTGGAAATCGACTGGCAAGGCGCCTTGAACATCAAGCGGCTGTTCCCAGACGCGGTGCTCATCTTCATCCTTCCCCCCAGCTGGGAAGAGTTGGAGCGGCGCCTGTTGGGCCGTGCTGAAGACACACCGGCGGTGATCGAGCAGCGCCTGGCCAATGCTCGGCTCGAGGTGTCCAAGGCCAGGTCCTTCGACTTTGTTATAATCAATTCCCGCTTTGAAGATGCTCAAACCGAGCTGCAAACTGTGGTTCGGGCTCAGCGGCTTCGTTACTCGGCACAGCGCCGGCGCCAGCCGCAGGTGTTCTCTGCCTTGGGTTTGTAGGCCCGCCCTTAAGGGCGCTTGCGCCCAACTCTCCAAACGCGCCAATTGCGCACCTGACCCGAACGGACACGATCATGGCCCGCATCACCGTTGAAGACTGCCTTGAAAAGATCCCCAACCGCTTCCAGCTGGTGCTTGCCGCCACCTACCGCGCCCGCATGCTCAGCCAGGGCCACGCGCCTAGAATCGACAGCCGTAACAAACCCGGCGTGACCGCCCTGCGCGAAATCGCCTCGGGCCAAGTGGGCGTCGAAATGCTGCGCAAGGTTCCGGTCTGAACCCAGGCCCGCTGCGGGCCTGTACCCCCCGGCACCCGAAGCGCCCCACGGCCTGATAAATTCAGGCCATGGGTTTGAGATCCCTTGCCGCCGACCTGTTGCCCACCGCCTTGCAAGGTGGGCTGTGGGCTGGCCGCGCCTCTGGTCTGCAGCCCCAGCCTGAGGTGGCCTCGTTTGCTGCGCTCAACGAGGTGTTGTCCTACTTGCCAAAAGGCGACTTGAAGCTGGTTCGGGAAGCCTTCAAGTTTGCCGACGCTGCTCACCTCGGACAGTTCCGCGCCAGCGGCGAGCCCTACATTACCCACCCTATCGCCGTAGCGGGCCTATGTGCAGGCTGGCGTCTGGACGCGCAGGCCATCATGGCGGCGCTGATGCACGACGCGATGGAAGACTGCAGCGTGACCAAACCCGAGCTGATCCAGCGTTTCGGAGCGCCTACAGCTGAACTGGTGGACGGGCTGACCAAGCTCGATAAGCTGCAGTTCAGTACCCGAGAAGAATCCCAGGCCGAGAGCTTTCGTAAGATGCTGCTGGCCATGACGCGCGATGTGCGGGTCATTCTGGTCAAGCTGGCCGACCGCCTGCATAACATGCGCACCATGGCGGCCATGGCGCCTGCCAAGCGGGGGCGCATAGCCCTTGAAACCCTGGATATCTACGCGCCCATCGCCCACCGCCTGGGCTTGAACCAGGTGTACCGAGAACTGCAAGAACTCAGCTTTGCCTACCTGCACCCCTGGCGTCATGCGGCAGTAAACAAGGCGGTGCAGCGCTCACGGGGCTGGCGGCGCGACATCGTAGAGCGCGTCGAGCGTGAAGTGCAAGCTGCTTTCGAGCGGTCGCGCCTGAAGGTGGGCATCAGCGGACGCGAAAAGACCGCCTACTCCATCTACCGCAAGATGCACGAAAAGCATTCGAGCTTCGCACAGGTCAACGACCTGTTCGGTTTTCGGGTGGTGGTGCCTGAGATCGTCGACTGCTACACCGCCTTGGGCGTACTGCACCAGCTTTACAAGCCTGTGCCCGGCCGCTTCAAGGACTACATCGCCATCCCCAAGGCCAACGGCTACCAAAGCTTGCACACCACCTTGGTCAGCCCTTTGGGTACCGCCGTGGAGTTTCAAATTCGATCCCAGGTCATGGATGCAGTGGCTGAAAGCGGCATTGCGGCGCACTGGATGTACAAGAGCAAAGAGTCGACTCACGACGCCCAGCAGTTGGGCGCCATGTGGCTCAAATCGCTCATCGATATTCAGGACGAAACCCGAGACCCAGCCGAGTTCCTGGAGCATGTGAAGATCGATCTGGCCCCCGATTCGGTGTATGTGTTCACGCCCAAAAGCCGCATCCTGGCCTTGCCGCGCGGGGCCACGCCGGTGGACTTCGCTTACGCCATCCACTCGGACGTTGGCGATCATTGCGTGGCCGCGCAGGTCAATGGTGAGGCGGTGGCGCTGAGCACCGAGCTGCGCAGCGGCGACGTGGTGGAGGTGACCACGTCACCCGCTGCAAAACCCAACCCGGCCTGGTTGAACTTCGTGAGCACGGGGCGTGCACGCTCCAAGATCCGACACTTCCTCAAGACCCTGGAGCAGGAAGAAAGTTACCTGATGGGCGAGCGCATGCTCACGCAGGCTTTGCGCGCTGAAGGCTTGGTCATGCCCAACACCAGCGGAGATGACGCGCCGGCCGAGCTGACCTGGGCTGCCCTGGTGCGTTGGGCAGACAGCCGCAACCGCACCGAGCTTTTCACCGACATCGGCACGGGGCGCAAGATTGCCACCATCGTAGCCAAACGATTAGCCCGCTTGCTGATGGAAGCTGGGCAGCGGCCTGACGCCATCACCTTGTCCCTGGGGCGCTTTACCGCCAGCGCCGAAGACGGCGGCCATGGCCTGGTGCTGCTGGACGGCAGCGAAGGCGCGTCGGTCAAGTACGCGCACTGCTGTCGGCCCATTCCCGGCGACGCGGTGGTGGGCTACTTGGGCCGAGGCGAAGGCCTGACGGTGCATACGGCTGAGTGCACAGTGGCGCGTAAATTGGGGCAGCGCGACAGCGAACATTGGATGTCGGTGGAATGGGCTGAAGAAACAGTGCGGCCTTTCGAGACGGCCATCTCCACGGTCTTGCGCAACGGCAAGGGCGTTTTGGCCCAGGTGGCGCAAGCCGTCGCCATGGCCGAAGCCGATATCACGCACCTGGACATGGGCGATAACCGCGCCGACGATGTCACCACGCTGCGCCTGGTGCTCAACCTGCGCGACCGCCAACAACTCGCCGATGTGCTGCGCCGCCTACGCCGATCGCCACCGGTGATCCGTGTGTCGCGCGTCAAGTCCTGACCGACGTTCACGCCCACGCCCCGGCCCGCGCTCAGGCTGCATTGGGTTTGGGGTATTGAACCTCCAACACCTCCAGTACCTCGCGCCCACCGGGCGTGTGCAGCACCACCTCGTCGCCAACCCGGGACTTCAGCAACACCTGCGCAATCGGCGAAACCCAGCTGACTTCACCACGCAAGGGTTCGGTTTCGTCCACCCCCTTGATGGTGACGATACGCTGTTGGCCGCGCTCGTTTTCCACCGTCACCGTGGCCCCAAAAAAGACCTGTTCATTACCGTGGTGCAGGCTGGGATCGGCCACCACCGCGATGTCCAGACGCTTGGTGAGGTAGCGAATTCGGCGGTCGATTTCCCGCAAACGCTTCTTGCCGTAGAGGTAGTCGCCGTTTTCAGACCGGTCGCCGTTGGAAGCGGCCCAGTGCACCACCTCCACAACCTTGGGGCGCTCTGTGTCCAACAGGTGCAGCAGCTCACTGCGCAGGGCCTGATGGCCCTGCGGGGTCATGTAGTTGCGTAAGCCCCGGGGCAGCGCTGGTGCGCTGGCCTCGTCCTCGTCATCTTCGCCCTGGGCTTCCCGTACAAAAGCCTTGTTCACGGCCGCTGCGCTCGCCGCTTAGTCCACTGCGGGCAGGCTGGAGCGCTGCCAGGTGTAACTCAGCCCTAGGCCGGCACTCAGACCCGTGGTCTGCCGAATAAGCGGGCTGGTTTCATTGGCCGCACCAGCCACACTGTCAACGCGCGCATAGGTAAAGGCATTCCAGTTGGTCCCCATACGCCAGGCCAAGCTGCCAGAAACCCGCCAGGTGATCAGGCCCGCTCGTGCGGAGTAGGTGGGCCGGGTAGCCGTGGCTTGCGAAAACTCGACACCGTAAAAGGTTTGCGCCAGTTGGCGATCGGACAACACCGCGCTCAGCCCGGTGTTGACGAAGAAGCCGCTGCCCATGGGGCCCTGCCACTTTAAAGCAGGCTCAAAGGTAGCGCCTCGCCGTTGGAGCCCGTCACTCAGGTCGTGCACGCTGCGCAGGGGCAGGTCCAGCCGCCAGCTTGAGCCATCAGGCTCGCGCGCCAGCGTCCAACGCAATCGCGGACCCACCTCCACCAAGTTGCCCAGGTCTCGCATGCCGCGGCGCACGTCGATCTGTTTGGCGCTTGAACCCAGGGCAGCTGAGGCCCCCAGGTCGAGTTCAAATGAATCGGCCTTGAAGGCGCGCAATCCTGCACCCCCGCGCTCGGAGCGCAAAATCTCTCCCCGGTAGATCAGGTAGGGCAGCACCAGGCTGCGCTGAACCTGCTGGTCTGCACCGGGATAGGCTTGTTGCGAGACCATCAAACCAAAGGCGCCGGCCTCCCAGAGCGGCTCCGCGGGCGGTCGCAGCGCCTGGCCCTGCGGCGGCGCTTGGGCCCAAGCGGCTGCCGATACCATACCCATGCTGGCCAGTGCCAAGCCGCGGGTGGCAAACCGCGCAGCGCCGCACAGGGCCGCAGTCCAATAGCCTATACGGTAGGCACATTTCAAGGGTTTTGTGTTCATGGTCAGATTGTGGACCTGAACCAGGCTTGTGTGCGACCCTGATCGGCTCAGGGTCAGCGCCCCAACACGATTCGGCTCACCAGCATCCGCGTGGCTGTGCGCTGAGGCGGCGCGGGCTTCGGGTTGGCCTCCACTACACTTATGCCGCTAGGCCGATGCTGCCGCGCAAGCGCACTGAACTCGGCTCGCCTGCAGCCCAGCCCCCACCCGCGGAGAACCCATCATGAGCACCGAATTGAAGGTCGCTTTTGAGCAAGCTTCCCAGAATGTCCAGACCTTAGAAGAACGGCCCAGCATCGAGAATCTCCTGAGGCTGTACGCGCTATACAAGCAAGCCAGCGAAGGCGACGTGCAAGGCGAGCGTCCCGGCTTGATGGACATGAAAGGCCGAGCCAAGTTCGATGCCTGGGCCAGCCTGCAGGGCATGGGAGCCGAAGAAGCAATGCGAGCGTATGTGGACCTGGTTGAGTCACTTCTGTAAGGCCGCCATACCGTGCACACACACCGCGTTACACGGCAAGACACTTCATAAGCCATGGAGCCCATGACCCTTCCATCCCGTACCCAAGTAGCGATCATCGGGGCGGGCCCGTCTGGCCTGCTGCTGGGTGCCTTGCTGGCGCGGGAGGGTATTGACGCCGTGATCCTAGAGCAACGCACGCCCGACTACGTGCTCAGCCGTATTCGCGCTGGTGTTCTGGAGCAAACCACGGTTGAGTTGTTGGAACGCGTGGGCGTGGCCGATCGGCTGCACCGCGAAGGCCTGCCGCATGACGGATTCGATCTGTGCTTTGGCGGAGCCCGCCACCGCATCGACCTCAAACGCCTGACGCGCGGTAAACGGGTGGTGGTGTATGGCCAGACCGAAGTGACCCGAGACCTCATGGACCACCGGCAAGCACGGAGCCTTCCCACGGCGTACGAAGCTCAAGACGTGAGCCTGCACGGCTTTGACGGCCTGCGGCCTGTCGTCCGCTACACCCACCAGGGGAAAGGCATGGAACTGCAGTGTGACTTCATCGCGGGATGCGATGGATTTCACGGCGCCAGCCGCGCCAGCGTGCCAACGGGTGCATTGACACAACATGAGCGGGTGTATCCCTTTGGGTGGCTGGGGGTGCTGTCGCGCACGCCCCCCGCGGCGCATGAGCTGATTTATTCAAACCACGAGCGCGGCTTTGCCTTGTGCAGCATGCGGTCACACACCCTGTCACGCTACTACGTCCAGTGCAGCTTGCAGGACCAAGTGCAACAGTGGAGCGACCAGGCCTTCTGGGACGAGCTGCGCACGCGGCTGGACCGCGATGCGGCGCAAGCCCTGGTCACGGGTGAATCGATCGAGAAGAGCATAGCGCCGCTGCGCAGTTTCGTCGCCGAGCCAATGCGATTCGGCAAGCTCTTTCTAGCGGGAGACGCAGCCCATATTGTTCCGCCAACCGGTGCCAAGGGCCTGAACTTGGCGGCTAGCGATGTTCACTACCTCAGCAGCGCCTTGATCGAGCACTATCGAGAAGGGCGCGACAGCGGTATTGAACACTACTCGCAGCGCTGCCTGGCCCGGGTTTGGAAAGCTTCGCGCTTTTCATGGTGGTTCACCTCGCTGATGCACCGGTTCCCACAATCCGAACTCAGCGGCGGACCCATGGGATATCGTTTGCAGCAAGCCGAGTTGGAGTATCTGGTGCAGTCCGAAGCGGCACAAACCGTGATGGCAGAAAACTATGTGGGGCTGCCGTTCTGATCTGAACCAGTAGACGGAGACATAAGCATGAGCCAAACACCCCAAGGCACATCCGGCTATGGACCCTTTGTTCAGCGCCGCAGCGAAGTGCACCCCGCGGCCCTGACGCCCGGCTACAAGACCAGCGTGCTGCGTTCGCCGCACCAAGCGTTGATTTCCATCAAGCAAACGCTCACCGAGCGTACCGGCCCGCTTTTTGCGCCACAGGAGCTCGGCGCAAAAGACAACGATCTGATCCTCAACTTCGCCCAAGGTGGCTTGCCCGTGGGCGAGCGCGTCGTGGTACACGGCTATGTTCGCGACGAGTTTGGACAAGCGGTGCGCAACGCGCTAGTCGAGGTGTGGCAGGCTAATGCCAGCGGGCGCTACCGCCACAAAAAGGATCAGTACATCGGCGCCTTGGACCCTAACTTCGGCGGGTGCGGACGCATGGTGACCGATGAACACGGCCACTACCGCTATCGCACCATCAAGCCCGGGCCCTACCCTTGGCGCAACCGGATCAACGACTGGCGTCCTTCGCACATTCACTATTCGCTACAAGGCGATGGATGGGCGCAGCGCCTTATCACGCAGATGTATTTCGAAGGTGACACCCTCATACCTGGCTGTCCCATCCTGCAAGGCATTGCTGATGAAGAACAGGTCCGCGGATTGATTGCGCTGGAAGACCGAGGCAACTTCGTAGAGCTTGACGCGCGCTGCTACCGCTTTGACATTGTGCTGCGCGGGCGACGCCAGACCTGGTTCGAAGGGGTTTGAGATGAATCAAGCCACACGCTTAATCACCCGGCTGAAGGAAACCGCTTCCCAGACGGGCGGGCCCTATGTGCACATCGGCCTGGCTCCGCAGCAGGCGGGCTTCGAAATCTTCCAACAGAGCTTTGGCGCCACCTTGGTGGTACCGGGCCAAAGTGGACACATCGCCATCGAAGGCGTCGTGTACGACGGCTCTGGCACACCCGTGCGCGACCTGTTGATTGAGCTGTGGCAGGCCGACGCTCAGGGTCACTACGCCCACCCAGCAGATCCCAAGCCCTCCGCTTTTCGAGGTTGGGCTCGAACCGGCGCGGATTTCGACAGCGGACTATGGCGCATTGACACCTGCAAGCCCGGTGCCGTGTCCGGCCCGGGCGGTGCTTTTCAGGCCCCCCACATTGCCTTGATTCTGTTTGCGCGCGGCATCAATCTGGGTCTGCACACACGCTTGTACTTCGAGGATGAGTCCGAGGCCAACGCCAAGGACCCGGTGCTCACCGGCATTGAGTGGGAGGTACGCCGCCGCACACTGATTGCGCAGCGCCAGCAGCGTGGCACCGAGGTGATCTACCGCTTGGACATCCACCTACAGCATGCCGACCCAGCCATGGAAACGGTTTTCTTCGACGTCTAGAGCGCCGCCGCACCCCAAAGTCCTGCGGGCAGCCCGCACTTGACGGCAGGGGGCCAAGTGCGATTTACTGCGGTTCAGATGTGTCTGCTAGCCTATGGTTTAAGGCACTACAGGGCATGAGGTACACGCGTGTGCCTTCCGTCCCTTGTCAAGGCCTCATACCGGCCGGGCCGTTACATAGTCAGATGTACCGCTATGTTTGAGTATTGGAAGCAATTCGCCCTGGGGCTGAGCCTGGAGCGGTTCATGGCTGCGGTGGAGAACCAGGCGCAACCCGCTGGCCCACCTGATCGCACCTGCGCCATTCATCTGGCCAGTCACCAACTGTTGCAGGACCGCGTACCGCCTTCGGATGTGGCCTCAGCGGTCTGGCAACTGTGCGGGCTGTTGCCGCGGGCAAGCACCCACGACTTGGCTTTGGTTACAGCCCTGTACTTTCTGCAGGCAAGAACTGAACCCGACCCGCGCTTGGACCCCATTCGGCTCGATGCACGGCTGCTGGCGCAACAGTGGATGACAGAGGGCTACGCTTCGATCGCCGTGGTTACCCGGTTTGAAGAAGCCTTGTACAGCCAGTTTCCCTGAGCAAATCGACACTGACGGCTGCGCTAAGAAAAACGGGTCAACCCTTGCGAAATTTTGCGAAATTAAGCGAAATTTTGACCCGTTGATGCAGGTGGCGCGGCTGGCAGGATTCGAACCCACGACCCCTTGGTTCGTAGCCAAGTACTCTATCCAACTGAGCTACAGCCGCTTAGCCTCAAATAGTAGCATAGGCTTCAATCCAGCTCGGCTGCACGCCGGAAACAGCTCTGGGCAGTTTGGGCATCGTCCTTGTTGAGGGCCAGCTGAGCCAGCCTGCACCAGGCATCACGTCGCACGTCGCTGGGCAGTGCTTCGCTGTACACGGTTTGTTCCAATAGCGGCTGCGCCTTGCCCCAGAGCTGGCGCTCGGCGTACACCGCGGCGGCCAGCGCCTGCACCATCGCCTCGCGAGGATGCGAAGCAGCCAAGTTCTCCACCGAGCCCAACCAACCCGGCTCAATGCCCTTGACCACGCGCCAAGCGTTGTAGGCCAGAAGGTAACGCTGTTCGGGCTCCAGCGCCGTGGCGGTCTCCAACGCCAGATGCAGCACCCGACGAGCCCACTCGGCGTCCCCAAAAGAAGCGGCGCATCGCACTGCATGCGACAGCACGGTGATGTCTTGCCGGTCTTCGCGTTCAAGTTCCAACCATAAACGCTGTAGGCCCTGGCTGTCGCGCGCGGTGTCCAGCACCCCCAAGGCCAGTGAACGGATCAAGCTCTTGGCGGCATCGGGCTTGAGGGCCTGGTGCTTGGCCAACTGGCGCACCGCCTTGAGCGCCTCGGCCGGCTGATTGGCCATGCGATGGGCCTGCAGCCGCAGTCGCTGGGCCTGAATGCGGCGTGCGGCACCGGGCGGCAGCTGGGCCAGATGGGACAGGGCGGTGGATGCATCGTGGTCGTCCAAGGCCCACTCGGCTCGCAGCAGGATAAGACCTTCGGCTGCGGAGGGCGCACGGGCATAGGCGCCACCCGACTGTCCGGAGGCCCCGGCACTGTCCATGCAGGCTTGGGCCAAGCGGGCCTGTTCATCCCGGCCGGTGCGGTCTTGAAGCCGGTGCATCGAGATGGCTGCCAGTAGGTGGTTGACAGCCTGTGTTTCGGCCATGCTGCTGCGCTCGGCCAGGTCTTGCACCAGATCTTGCGCCCGGCCAGCAGCCTTTACTGCACGCGAATAGCGCGCCGCATACAGTTCCAGCAGAGCCTGGCGTTGGGCTGACTGGAGCGCCTGTTCACGGCGCTCGGTGCGCCAGGCCTTGGCCCGACCCGGCAAGCCGATCAGCCAACGCGCCAACCGCACACTGGTGGACAGTCCGATGAAGGCGCCCAACAAGGCCAGAATGAAAAAGTTCAGCGATACATCCAGCCGCCAGCCCCGCCAGTAGAACGAAGCCAGGCCGTCGTTTGCACCCAGTGTCATGGCGGCCACAACAGCCACCACAAACAGCAAAACCAACCACACCACGAGCTTCACTGCAATGCCCGATTCAGCGCAGGGTGTTCACCGCGGCCAATGCTGCCAGGGTTTCGTCTGGCCGTGGCAGACTGACCTGGCGCGAGAGTTGGCCCACTTGGCGCAGCAGCTCGACGGTGGACCCCACACGGCGCGATGAGGGATCGAAGTAGCGCTGCAGGGTGAGCTGCGCGTCTTGCAGGTCTAACTGCG
Organism: Betaproteobacteria bacterium; assembly: GCA_016868355.1. Taxonomy (GTDB): domain Bacteria; phylum Pseudomonadota; class Gammaproteobacteria; order Burkholderiales; family Burkholderiaceae_C; genus RFTU01. The sequence continues at coordinate 132,499 of VGHB01000007.1, forward strand.
CAACATCGAACTGACGCGAAAGCAGGGCTAACCGTGCGTTGAGCAGGCGCAGCTTCAGGTTCTCTCGCAAAAAATATTGCTGTTCAGGCGAAGACAACACGGCTTCCGGGTTGTTGATGCGGGTGATGCGCACCAGGCCCCGCAGCTCTGCCCAGGCCACCCCAAGGCCATTGAGGCTCCAGTGGCTGGCTTCGCGCAGCACCTGCTGCCAGGTGCTGGCGCTGGCTGGCTCGGCCTTGCTGTGCGCCGGCTCGCCCTGTGCAGTGGGTGAGGCGTCGCTGGGGACACGAAGGGGGCTTGCAGGGCTTGGCTCTGCAGCCCCGGCCGCGGGGGCTGCCCCCCCTTTGGCAGGCGTCGTACCCAAGCGGGCCGTGGCCGTCATGGGCAGATCGTCCACCTGGCGGGTGACTTCGTCGAGCCGAATGACCAGCGTGGCCACGTCTACCTGCGAGGCTGCGCGCACCCGCTCCAGGTCTCGCAGCACCGCGCGGCGCACGCGCTCCAGCCGGGGTTGGTTGTGGCGGGCTAGCCGCTCGTCAGCCTGGCGCAGAGCCGACACCAGCGGCTCCAGGGAACCCGTAAGTGCGGCCTGTTGCTGCGAAATGCGCAGGGCTGATTCAATGTCGGCCAGTAGGTTCTCATCGCGCGATCGGGTGAGCGACTGAAAAAGCTCATCGAGTTGATTACGTTGCAAAGCGGCCTCAGCTACACGCGCCTCGAGCAAGGCCATGCGGGCGGCAGCGTCACGCGCCGTATCCTGTGACTGCCGCGCCAGCATCAGGGCTTCACCAGACTCACTCTGCGACTGCTGCTGCCGCGCCACAAGCTGCTGCTCCAGCAACCGCACCCGTTGTTGTGTCGTCCAGGCCAAAACCAGAGCAGCCAAGACGGCTAGCCCAGCAAGACCGACAGCCCACAGCCACCGACGCGGCCAAGTGCCCTGCTCAGACCCGGACGCAGCTTGAATGGCCGGCTCAGGGCTCAAAGGGGCGGTTGGACCGGGGGGTTGAGATTCAGAGGTCACGCTACAGGTTATTGTATGCAGCCACCACCGATGACAAGTCGGCGCGGCAAGCCAAAACCTGCGCAAAACCCAGGGTACGCGCGCGCTCAACGATACGTGCATGCGTGGCCAAGGCACGAACCTGCGGCGCCCAAGCCGACAGGCTGACCTGGGGTGCGTGGGTGCGAATAAGCGGCGCCAAATGGTCCAGGGCTTCGCTGCTGGACCACAGCCACACCGCCCGGTCCGGGTGCGCCAGCGCCCATTGCAGGCCTTGCACCTCAGGCTTGAGCAGAAGCGGCGCGCCGCGGCGGTAGACCACTACCGTGTGCACCCGCGCACCGGCTTGTTGCCAGCGCTGAATCAACCAGTCACGCCCCCCCTCGCCGCGCACCACCATCACGTCTTGGTTGTTCCACGCCAAGCGGGCCAGCTCGGGCCATAAAGCCTCTGAATCGAACTGTGGCGCATCAGTTGGCGGCTGCACAATTTGCAAAGGGGGGATGCCCCGTGAGACCAAAGCTGCCGCGGTGCCCGGCCCTGGTGCGATCGCCCAGGTATGTTCGGGCCAAGCGGGGCGCCCGACTGTGGCGTGTTTGAAGAAGGCCTGGACTGCGTTGGGGCTGACAAACATCACCGCGCGGCAGGCCTGCAACTGCGTCCAGGCATCCCGCATAGACGCGTGGTCAGCCTGGGTGTCAGCCGGAGCGATCCCCAACAGCGGTACGGCGTGGGCTGGCACGCCAGCGGCCTGTAGCCGCGCCACCCAATCTTGGGCCTGTTCGCGCGGCCGCGTGACCAGCAGCATAGGCTTTGGTTTCAGGCCCCGTTGGTGGCGGCTTGCAAGTAGGCGCGGCCGCCCTGCTCCACCAGGGCCTGTGCGGCTTGATGACCCAGAGCCTCGGCAGCGTCAGCCCGCGCCACCGCGCCCTGGAGGGCAATTCGCAACAGGGGCGCTGACGGGTCACCCGGGTGGCCCAAGGCTGCGCTGAGCTCAAGCTGGTCCCCCACCCATCGGCCATGGGCCGCCAGCGGCATGCTGCAGCTGCCGCCCAGCGCGCGCGAGACGGCACGTTCGGCGTGCACCGCCAGCCACGTGGGTCGATGCACCAGTTGTTGCAGCAGTGCAGCCAGCGGGGCATCGTCCTCACGAATCTCCAGGCCTAGCGCGCCCTGGCCAGCAGCGGGCAACATGGCTTCGGTTTCAAACACAGCACGAATGCGGGCCACCAAGCCCAGACGCTTGAGGCCGGCTGCAGCCAAGACGATGGCATCGTACTGGCCTTCATCAAGTTTGCGCAGGCGGGTGTCAAGGTTGCCGCGCAGGGGCTCGATGCGAAGGTCAGGCCGCAAGGCGCGCAGCATCATCACGCGACGCAAGCTGGAAGTGCCCACGCAGGCGCCTTGCGGCAGACTGTTGAGGTCTGGGTAATGGGGACTGACAAACGCGTCGCGTGGGTCTTCGCGCTCCATGACCGCCGCCAGGGCAAAGCCCGCGGGCAGATCCATAGGCACGTCCTTGAGCGAATGCACGGCCAGATCTGCCCTCTTTTCCTGCAAGGCGGCTTCCAGCTCCTTGACAAACAAGCCCTTGCCGCCCACCTTGCTTAGCGCTCGGTCCAGGATCTGGTCACCTTGGGTGGTCATGCCCAACAAAGACACGCTCAAGCCAAAACGCTGTTGCAGCAAGGCCCGCACATGCTCGGCCTGCCACAGGGCCAGGCGGCTCTCACGGGTGGCGATCACGACAAAGGCCCACGCGCCCAGACGGGGGTCTTCATCGGAAAGGTGCTTGCCTGGCGAATTCATTTGAACATTATGGAGATGGTCATTCCGTGGGTCGAATCGGAAACACGGTTACTTTTAAACGACCTCCGTTATGTAACCAAGTTACAATTTCGGAAGGTTGGTCACCGATATCCCCGCCTGCGTGAGGCCCCCATGCCCAAGCTCACCAACGCCGCCTGCCCGTCCAAGCCCGACGCCGAAAAGGACCAGCCCCTGGTTCGGGACATTCGTCTGCTGGGGCGGCTGTTGGGCGATGTGATCCGCGAACACGAGAGCCTAGAGGCCTATGAACTGGTCGAGCGGGTTCGGCAATTGTCGGTGGGCTTTCGCCTGAAGAGAGACGCTTCGGCCGGGCGCGTGCTCAATCGCCTCTTGGCCAACCTCAGCGGCGACCAGACCATGATGGTGATCCGGGCCTTCAGCTATTTCAGCCACCTGGCCAACATTGCCGAAGACCGCCACCATGTGCGCCGGCGCGACCACCACGAGGCCCAGGGACATCTGCAGGAGGGGTCGCTGGCCTTGACGCTCGAGCGCCTGACCGATGCCGGAGTGCGCGGCTCAGAGGTCGCCACGCTGCTGCGCCGGGCCTACATCTCTCCCGTGCTGACCGCGCACCCCACCGAGGTGCAGCGTCAAAGCATCCTAGAAGCGCAACGCGCACTGGCCGATCTGGTTGCCCAGTGGGACCTAGCACACGGCGAGCGTGAACGGTCGCAGATCGAGGTGCAACTGCGGGCACGCATCACACAGCTTTGGCAAACGCGCATTCTGCGTACCACCCGACTGACCGTGGCCGATGAGGTCGAAAACGCGCTGGGCTACTACAGCACCACCTTTCTGGCCGAGATTCCGCGCCTGTATGCGCAGCTCGAAGAGGCTTTACCCGGCCACCGCATCGAGCCCTTTTTTCGCATGGGGCACTGGATTGGAGGCGACCGAGATGGCAATCCCAATGTGGGCGCCGAGTCGCTGCAGCGTGCCCTGTCGCGGCAGGCGGAAGTGGCTCTGCGTCACTACCTGAGGCAGATTCATGAGCTGGGAGCAGAGCTGTCGGTCTCACAAACCCTGGCCGAGATCACACCAGAGATGGTGGTCTTAGCTGACCGATCAACCGACACCAATGCCCATCGGCGTGACGAACCCTATCGGCGGGCGCTGATCGGTGTGTACGCCCGCCTAGCAGCCACCTTGTATGCACTAACCGGTACCCAAGCCCTGGCCCATGCCGTGGCCCCCACCGCGCCCTATGCCGGCCCGTCAGCACTGCTGGCTGACCTGCAGGTGATTCGGCGTTCCTTGGAACACCACCGAGCGCAGGCCTTGGCTGCACCCCGGCTCGTTCCCCTGATTCGGGCGGTGGAGGTCTTTGGCTTTCACCTGGCCACCATCGATCTGCGCCAAAGTTCGGACATGCACGAGATGGCTGTAGCCGAGCTTTTGGAAGCCGCGCAGCTGTGCAGCGCCTATACGCAATTGAACGAGGCGCAGCGACAGGCAGTCTTGTTGCGCGCCTTGCGCGACCCCAGGCCGCTGCGCGTACCCAAACAGGTTTACAACGAAACCACTCAGCGCGAACTGGCGGTATTCGAGGCGGCACGCCAAGGAATTGAGCGGTACGGATGTGAGGCCATTCGACACACCATCATTTCACACACAGAGGAGGTCAGCGACCTGCTGGAGGTCTTGCTGCTGCAGAAAGAATGCGGCTTGATGCACGGCCGCTTGGGCGCACCGGGGGTGCGATGCGATCTCATCGTCTCCCCCTTGTTCGAGACCATCGCAGACCTGCGCCGGGCGCCCGCGGTGATGCGCGATTACCTGAGCCTACCTGGTGTGCTGGCCCTGCTGCTCAATGGACGCAACGAGCAAGATGTGATGCTGGGCTACAGCGACAGCAACAAAGACGGCAGCTTCTTCACCAGCAACTGGGAGCTGTACCAAGCCGAGTTGGGCCTGGTCGAATTGTTCGAACCGCTGAGGCGCGAGCATGGACTCGCCTTGCGTCTGTTCCACGGACGCGGCGGCACCGTGGGGCGCGGCGGTGGACCAAGCTACCAGGCCATCCTGGCGCAACCCCCAGGTACGGTCAACGGACAGATCCGTCTGACCGAACAAGGTGAGGTGATCGCCTCAAAGTACGCGCACCCGGATATCGGCCGGCGTAACCTCGAGACCCTGGTGTCGGCCACCTTGGAGGCCACCCTGCTGCAGTCGCCCAAGCCCGTGCCCAAGGCCTTCATGCAAGCTGCCGCCGAGCTGTCGGCGGCCAGCTACGAGGCCTATCGGGAATTGGTCTATGCCGACCCCGCCTTCACCGAGTACTTCTTCGCAGCCACGCCTATTCGTGAATTGGCCGAGCTCAATATTGGTTCACGCCCGCCCATGCGTCCGCGCGAGGGGCGCATGGGATGGTCCATCGAAGACCTGCGCGCCATCCCCTGGGGCTTCAGTTGGGGCCAGTGCCGCGTGAGCCTGCCGGGCTGGGCCGGCTTTGGATCAGCTGTGGAGCGTTGGCTGGGCAAGGCCGGCACCGTACATGATCAGCGCCTGACACTGCTGCGCCGCATGGCCAAGCAATGGCCCTTTTTCCGAACGCTGTTGAGCAACATGGACATGGTGCTGGCCAAGAGCGACCTGCGAGTGGCCTCGAGGTATCTCGACCTGGTGGAAGACCGCGCCCTGGGCAAGCGCCAATTCGCCGCCATTGAGAGGGAATGGCACCGTTGCCACGAAGCCTTGGAACGCATCACTGGCGAGCGGGAACGCCTGGCCAGCAACCCCTCGCTGGCCCGCTCCATCCAACACCGATTCCCCTACCTGGATCCTCTAAACCACCTGCAGGTGGAGTTGATCCGGCGCTACCGCAACCGCCGTGAGGGCGACCCCGAAATCGCCCACGTGCAAACGGGCATTCACATCTCGATCAACGGAATCGCTGCGGGGCTTCGCAATTCGGGATAAGGGTGAACGGTTGCCTGCGGGAGCTTGCAGCCGCATGCCTGTCCGTGCGGGTCCTTGCGGGTCCGCGCAGATGTCGGCGAACACCCGTGCCTAGCGCGCTCCAACCGAAAACCACTTCAGCTCGACATAGTTGTCGGCCTTGTGGGCCGGCGTGACGTTGGCACGCACCGCCCAGGGAATCATCTGGCGGTGCAGCGGAATCACCACGACGTCGTCGCGGTAGGCCTGCAGCGCGGCCTTCACCAGTGCCTCGCGCTTCACCGGGTCGCCCTCCACACTCGACTTGCCGGCCAGCTCATCGGCCTTGTCGTTACGATAATTACCGTAGTTATAGGAGCCGATGCCTCCGGGTGCGCGGTTGCGGTAAAGCGGGGTCATGGAAGTTTCGGCGTCGGTGATGGCGCCCCCCCAACCCAGCATATAGGCGCTCGTATCGAGCTTTTCGATCTTGGGGAAGTAGGTGGTTCGCGGCATGGCGTTCACCCGCACCTTGAGCTTCAACTGAGCCCACATGCCGGCCAAGGCGATGCAGATCTCTTCATCATTGATGTATCGGTTGTTGGGGCAGTCCAGGGTGAACTCAAATCCGTCGGCATAGCCAGCCTCGGCCATCAAAGTGCGGGCTGCCTTGACATCGTAGGGCAGACGCTTTTCCAGCTCGGGGTCGTTATAGGCCCCCAGCGGAGACGGGGTGATGGCGCCGGTGGGGATGCTCAAGCCGTTCATCAGCTTGGTGCGCAGAGTCTCGATGTCGATCGCCTGGTACATGGCTCGGCGCACGCGCTGGTCCTTGAAGGGGTTCTTGCCCCTGATGCTGCTGTACAGCAGTTCGTCTCGACCCTGGTCCATACCGATGAAAACCACCCGGTTCTCCTGCCCCTCGACCACCTTGACCCCAGCCGTGTTGCGCAAGCGTGCAATATCGCGCGGTGCTGGGTCGTGGACGAAGTCAAGCTCGCCGCTGACCAGCGCAGCCAAGCGCGTGGCGTCGTTGGTGATGGGCGTGAACACCGACTCGTGAATATTGCCTTCAATGCGGCCCCAGTAGTTGGGGTTACGCTTGTGGACAGTACGTACACCAGGCTGCCGCTGAACCAATATGTAGGGGCCAGTTCCATTGGCGTTCATCGACGCATAGCTCTCTTCGCGGTTCTTGAAGTCCAGCGGCCGTGTGACCTTGTGCTTTTCGCTCCAGACCTTGCTCATGATGGGCAGGCTCTCCAGGTGCTGAAGAAAGATCGGGTTGACTTGCTTCATGCGGAACTCAACTGTGAAGTCATCGATCTTCACCGGCTCGCCACAGGCCAGCGCGTAGGCGTTGAGCTGCGATGTGGGCGCCTGTGCACGTTTGATCGAGAACACCACGTCATCGGCGTTAAAGGGTGTACCGTCATGAAACTTCACGCCCGTTCGCAGCTTGAAGCGCCAGACGGTGGGGGACAGGGCCTGCCAGCTGCTAGCCAAACCGGGCGCAAGCTGCAGCTGCCGGTCGCGGGACAGCAAGCGCTCGTACACCTGGGCGTTGATGGCGTTGGTCATCAGTTCATTCTGCGAATGAGGATCCATCGTAAGGGGATCGCCGCTGCTGGCCCAGCGCAGGGTTTGGGCCTGGGCGGCGCAGGTCAGGCCTAGGCCCAGGCCCAGGCCCAGACCCAGGCACAAGGCAAGCGTCCAACGCACAAAGGGGAGTCGAGTCATCATGGCAAGGTTTCGCGAAGGTTGGGCGGGATCAACAGGGCATCAGGCGGCAGCGCGATAGCCTTCTTCTTCCAAGGCATGACGCAGCGCCTGTTCCTCAGCCTTGATTTCAAAGCGCGCCGTGTGTGTCACCAAATCGGTTTGGACCTGGGCTTGGGGGTCCAGGCGGCGGGCCACTTCGGTGACCGTACGCACACAATGGCCACAGGTCATGTCAGGCAGGTGCAGTTCAATCATGGCAGGATTCCTTCATGGGCGGGCTACCGAACGGCTCCGACCCACCGCAGTCTAGTGCAGCAGCCTCCATGAACGCCCCAGCACCCGCAAGCCCCCACGAACTCACCCTGGACATCAGTGGCATGACCTGCGCCAGTTGCGTGGGTCGAGTGGAGCGGGCTCTGTCGAAGGTTTGCGGCGTCCAAGCCTGCAGTGTGAACCTGACCACCAACCAGGCGGTGGTGCAACTGCACTCGGCAACAGCCTTCGAAACTGTATCCGAACGACTGACAGCGGCCGTCCAAGCCGCGGGCTATGGAGCGCAGGTGCACGAAGCGGACACACCGGTGTCGCCAATGCCTGAGCAAGGCGCTGCCGTAGCCGTAGCGGTGGCGCTCAGCCTTCCCTTGGTCTTGCCCATGGTGCTGCAAGCTATGGGTGTGCACCTTGTGCTGAGCGCGCTGTGGCAGTTCGCACTGGCCACGCCAGTTCAATTTGTCTTGGGCTGGCGCTTCTACAAGGCCGGCTGGGCTGCTTTGAAAGCCGGCAGCGGCAATATGGACCTGTTGGTGGCACTGGGAACCAGTGCGGCCTATGGCCTGAGCCTGTGGCTTTGGCTGTGGGCCCCTTCGGCCGATGAGTCACACGAACCCCATCTGTACTTTGAAAGTGCCGCGGTCGTAATCACCTTGGTGATGCTGGGCAAGTGGCTTGAAGCGCGCGCCAAGCGCAAGACCCTGGCCGCGCTGGAAGCGCTGCGCGCCCTGCGTCCAGAAACCGCCTTGGTCATGCTCAACGGCTGCGCACTGGAGCGCGCCTTGGCCGATCTGCGCGTAGGGGATACGGTCATGGTGCGCCCGGGCCAGCGCATACCCGCAGACGGACGCATCACCGATGGGCGCAGCCACGTGGACGAATCAGCCATCACCGGCGAAAGCCTCAGCGTGCCGCGCGAAACCGGCCAAAGCGTGATCGGCGGGACGCTCAACGGCGAAGGATTGCTTCTGGTGCAGGTCACTGCCATGGGCGCCGAATCGGCCTTGTCGCGCATCGTGCGCCTGGTCGAACAGGCCCAAGCCCGCAAGGCTCCGATCCAGCAAACCGTAGACCGCGTGAGCGCCACTTTCGTGCCGATGGTGGTGGGCTTGGCGGTACTGACCCTCTTGAGCTGGGCCCTGCTGAGCACCCGTGGCTGGGAATACGCCATCGTGCAGGCGGTGTCGGTGTTGGTGATTGCATGCCCGTGCGCGCTGGGCCTGGCCACACCGGCCACGCTGATGGTGGGCACCGGCCTAGCGGCGCGCATGGGTATCTTGGTACGAGACGCACAGGCGCTTGAGCTGCTGCGCGGGGTGGCGGTGATGGGTCTGGACAAGACCGGCACCCTGACCTTGGGTCAGCCGCGCCTGCTAAATTGCAGCCCGGCGGCAGGCGTCAGTGCCGAAGAAGCCCTCTCACTGGCTGCCTCGCTACAGCAGGGCAGCCAACACCCGCTGGCGCGCGCGCTGGAGCAAGCAGCCAGGCAACAGACCTTGCCCATACCCAGCGCGCAGAGCCTGCAACAGATCGCCGGGCGAGGCGTGCAGGCTCAGGTGGGTGGCAACATCGTCAGCCTGGGCAGCCTGCGCTGGATGCGGGAACGCGGGGTTTGCTTTCAGGCCCTGCAAGCGCCGATTGACCAGGCCTTGGCCCAGGGGCGCACCGTGAGCCTGCTCACCCGTGGTGAGCATACGGTGGCAGTTCTGGCCTTCGGGGACCAGTTGCGCCCGCAAGCGGCTCAGGCCGTGGACGAGCTGCAGCGCATGGGCGTGCGCTGCATCATGATCAGTGGTGACAACGCACAGGCCGCTGGAGCCATCGCCGCTGAACTGGGCATCACCGAGGTGCGCGCACCGGTGCTTCCGGATGAGAAGACCAGCGTGGTGCATGACCTGCGCAAGGGGCTGCGGCCGGGCCAGCACGTGGCGATGGTGGGCGATGGCATCAACGATGCGCCCGCGCTGGCAGCAGCCGACATTGGGGTGGCCATGCCCGGCACCGATGTGGCCATGGAAACAGCAGGCTTGACCCTTCTGCGACCCGATCTGCTGCTCATCCCCCAGGGCCTTGCGCTTTCGCGGGCAGTCACCCGCAAAATCCAACAAAACCTGTTTTGGGCCTTCGCCTACAACGTGGTTGGGATTCCGCTGGCCGCGCTGGGGTTCTTAAGTCCGATGGTGGCTGGGGCAGCCATGGCCGCCTCCAGCGTCAGCGTGATCAGCAATGCCTTGCTGCTGCGGCGCTGGAAACCTTGACCGGGCAACTCAAAGGTTTTGGGCAGAGGAGTTCAGCTGGCTCTGTGAGCCTTTCATCGGAGTTTGCTCTGGGGAACCGTCTTCAAATCACCCGGCAGACTGCCGATGTAGTTGGCCATTGCCTTGAGCTCGGCCAAGCTGAACTGCTTGACCTGGGCGCCCATGATGGCGTTGGCACGGCCCAACTGCGCCTGACCCTCGGTCTTGTAGGCTTTCAAGGAAACGTATAAGTAATCGGCGTGTTGACCGGCAATCTTGGGATAGCTCGGGTCCACACCCTTGTTGAAGTTCGCGCCGTGGCAAGAGATGCAAGCACCTTTTTGTAGCAAGGCAGCCACCTCGGCCGTGGGTTGTTTAGCGGGCTGATCGGGCACCGGCTTGGCCTTGTCTTGGCCATGTTGGGCGTAGTACGCCCCCAGGTCAGCCATGTCTTGGTCGGTCAGTGAACCCGAAATACCGCGCATCGTCGGATGCTTGCGTTCGCCCTTTTGGTAGGCCAGCAACGCGTTGACCAGGTAGGGTGCACTTTGGCCAGAGATCATTGGAACGCGATGAATTTCCGGGAAGCTGGCTTGGTAGCCAGCAATGCCATGGCAGCCGATGCATGTGGCTACCTTGCCTTCGGCAGCCTTGATGTCACCCTTGGGGACCTGGGCGTAGGCGGTGCCAGTCACCGAGACGATGCCGGCTAGGGCCAGCAGGGAAAGCATGTTCTTCATAAAGCAAACTGCAGGAGTGAAACCACTGCGGCAGGCACGCGACTGGTACGCGGTGTGCGCCACCGGTTCACCTCAGCTACTGCAGCAATCCATGATTATAGGGTGGGCCCTATACTGACCGAACAGGCACCGTTATCTGCCGACCGCACTCCGCGCAGGGGCTTTAACGGATGCACACCGCAGGCGCATCGCCCTGCTCGTTTCCACGGTTGACCCATGAAATTCCAAGGCTCCCACGACTATGTGGCCACCGACGACCTGATGTTGGCGGTCAATGCTGCCATCACCCTGCAGCGACCGCTCCTGGTTAAGGGTGAACCGGGCACCGGCAAGACCATGTTGGCCGAACAGGTTGCGACCGCCTTGAAGCTGCCGTTGCTTCAGTGGCATATCAAGAGCACTACCAAGGCCCAGCAGGGTCTGTATGAGTATGACGCCGTCAGCCGCCTGCGCGACAGCCAACTCCCAGACGCAGACAGCGCCGCCAAGGTGCGCGACATCCGAAACTACATCGTCAAAGGTACGCTGTGGCAAGCCTTTGAAAGCCAGGCCCCAGTGGCCCTGTTGATAGACGAGATCGACAAGGCCGATATCGAGTTTCCAAACGACCTTTTGCGTGAGCTCGACCGAATGGAGTTCTATGTGTACGAAACACGTGAGCTCATCAAGGCCAAGCACCGCCCCCTGGTCTTCATCACCTCCAATAACGAGAAGGAACTGCCCGACGCCTTTCTGCGCCGGTGCTTCTTCCACTACATCAAATTCCCAGAACCTATCACGATGCAAAAGATCGTGGACGTGCACTTCCCTGACATCAAACAGGAGCTGTTGCGCGCGGCGATGCGCACCTTCTTTGAAGTTCGTAACCTTCCCGGCCTGAAGAAAAAGCCCTCGACCAGCGAACTATTGGATTGGCTGCGCTTGTTGGTGGCCGAGGACCTGGCCCCTGAACTGCTGGCTTCAAAAGACGAAAAGGTCATCATTCCGCCCTTGGTTGGAGCGCTGCTGAAGAACGAGCAGGACATCACCCTGTTCGAAAAGCTGGTCTTCATGCAAAGCCGTAACCGCTGAATAAGTACGCCAGCCCACAAGTTCGCTCATGCCCAAGGCCAAGCCCCCCAGCCGCCGCAAACCCCAGCACCTGACGGTGGAGGCACTGTGGCAACTCCAGCGCTTGGGCGCGCCCAGCCTAAGCCCGGACGGCGCGCAGGCGGTCATCAGCGCGACGGCTTATTCGATGAAGGAAAACAAGTCCAGCAGCCGGCTGTGGCTGTTGTCAACTTTGGGGGGTGAGCCCCGAGCGCTGACGCAATGCGGCGACAAGGACAGCCAACCGCGTTGGAGCCCGGCGCGGGCCGGTGATGGCGAGCGCAGCCAGTTGATTGCCTTCACCGCGCGGCGAGAACAGGACAGCCGTAAGGATGACGCGCCTCAGATTTACCTGATCAACGCCGACGGTGGTGAAGCGCGGCGTGCAGCCGACATCGCCACCGGCGTGGAGGCGTTCAAGTGGTTTCCCGATGCCAAGCGCCTGGCGTTTGTGTCCTGGATCTGGCCCGACACTCGAGGCGCCAGGGCCCAAACCACGCGCCTGAAGGATTGGAGGGAGCGCAAAGAGTCCGCCTATACGACCGAAGAGGCTCAGTACCGCTACTGGGACCACCATCTACCGCAAGACCGCGTCGCCCATCTGCATCTGTTGACCTTGGGGGCTGATGAGGCTTCAGCCAAGGTTGTCGATCTGTTTGAAGGTACCCCTTACGAGCTCAGCCGCGCGGAGCCCGACGCCCATACCTTCGATATCTCGCCCGACGGTCGGCGCATCGTCTTCGCCTTCGACCCGGCACCCCAAAAGCGCATGGATGGCCGTTACGCGCTGGCTGAAATGGACATCAAGACCCGAAGGGTTACGGTGATTGCGCGAGATGCCCAGTGGGACTTCAGCGCACCGCGGTACAGCGCGGACGGCAACCAAATAGCCTTTCTGGCCAGCCATCAAGGCCGCAAGCACACGATGCCAGCTCAATTGGCGCTGTGGTCACGCAAACAGGGCTGGCAGGTGCTCAGCGCAAAGTGGGACCACGAGGTCAACGCACCGCTGCAGTGGGCCGACGACGGACTGAGTGTCTTGTTTACGGCCGAAGAAGAGGGCCGCCAGCATCTGTGGCGCTGGACACTGGATAAAGGCACGGCCGAGGTGGTGGCCAACGGGGGTTGGGTTCAGGCCTTCGACGCCTGCGGCGATGTGTTGGTCACCGTGGCCGATGGCGTGGACCACCCGGCCCAGGTACACGCCAGCGTAGACCAGCAGGCCCCGCGCCGCATTGAGGACTTCAACGATGCCGTGCTCAAGCCCATCGCCATGGGGCACACCGAAGAGATCTGGATCAGCGGTGCCCAAGGCGACCGGGTGCAGCTGTGGGTGACCTATCCGCCGGACTTCAACCCCAAGAAGAAGTACCCGTTGCTGCAGATCATCCACGGCGGGCCGCACACGGCATTTGGTGACGCTTTCCATTACCGCTGGAATGTGCAGACCTTTGCAGCGCAAGGCTATGTGGTGGCCTCAGTGAACTATCACGGCTCGAGCAGCTTTGGCTATGCCTTCAAGGACAGCATCAGCGGCCACTGGGGCGAACTTGAACTGCAAGATGTGGAAGCTGCCACCGACGCCTTGCTCAAGAAGCCCTGGGCGGACCGCAAGCGGGTGTTTGCCGCCGGCGGCAGCTACGGCGGCTTCATGGCGGCGTGGATGAATGGGCATGTGAAGCCCGGCCGCTATGCGGCCTACATATGCCATGCCGGCTGTTTTGATTGGACGGCCATGTTTGCCGACGATGCCTACACCTGGCACGCCAAAGAGCTGGGAGCCTGGTACTGGGACGACATGGCGCGGGTTCATGCCCAAAGCCCGCACGCTTTTGCTCGACACATGAAGACACCCACCCTGGTGATTCACGGCCAGCTCGACTACCGCGTACCCGACGCGCAGGGCTTAGCCTACTACAACACGCTCAAGGCGCGTGGGGTGGAAGCGCGGCTCGTGTGGTTCCCCGACGAAAACCACTGGATCCTCAAGCCCCGCAATTCGCGGCTGTGGTACGGCGAATTCTTCGGCTGGTTGCGCCGTCACGACGTGGATACCCAGCGCGCCAAGCCCACCGCCCGCGCTTCGACCAAGCCTGCTTCACGGCGCAAGGCCCAAGGCCTGACAGACCACGCCTAGGCAGCCGGACATCGCGAGGACTTCGTATGCTCATCAACTTCTTCTACACCCTGCGGGCAGCCAAGCTGCAGGTGAGCATCCGTGAGTACTTGACCCTGATCGAGGCGCTCAAGGCCGGAGTGATTGGCCCCAGTGTGGACGAGTTCTACTATTTGTCACGCACCACCCTTGTCAAGGACGAGACCCAATTCGACAAGTTTGACCGGGCTTTTGGCGCCTACTTCAAAGGCGTGGAGTTGGTAACCGACTTCACCCAAGACATACCGCTGGAGTGGCTAAAGAAGACGCTGGAGCGCGAACTCACGCCCGAGCAGAAGGCTGCAATCGAGAAGATGGGCTGGGACGAACTGATGGAGACCCTCAAAAAGCGCCTCGAGGAACAGAAGGGCCGCCACGAGGGCGGTAACAAGTGGATCGGAACGGGTGGCACCAGCCCATTTGGACACGGCGGCTACAACCCGCAAGGGGTGCGCATCGGTGGTAATGGTGGCAAGCGCAGCGCGGTCAAGGTCTGGGACCAACGTGCCTATGCCGACTATGACGACTCGCTGGAGCTGGGCACGCGCAACATCAAGGTAGCCCTGCGCCGGTTGCGCCGATTTGCGCGCGAAGGTGCTGAGACCGAACTGGATCTGGACGACACGATTCACTCGACCGCCGCCAATGCCGGCCTTCTGGACATCAAGATGGTGCCCGAGCGTCACAACAAAGTGAAGGTGCTGCTGCTCATGGACGTGGGCGGCACCATGGACGAACACATCCACCGGGTCGAAGAACTCTTCAGCGCAGCCAAGGCCGAGTTCAAGCACTTGGAGTTCTATTACTTCCACAACTGCGTATACGACTTCGTATGGAAGAACAACAAGCGACGCTACGCCGAGAAGTTCCCGACCTGGGACATCATCCGCAAGTACAACAGAGACTACAAGCTCATCTTTGTGGGCGACGCCACGATGAGCCCCTATGAAATCCTGCAGCCCGGAGGCAGTGTCGAGTACAACAATGAAGAGCCCGGCGCCGAGTGGTTGCAGCGCCTGACGCATGCGTTCCCGAAGTACGCCTGGATCAATCCTGAACCAGCCGGGGTGTGGCAGTACCGTCAAAGCATCGCCATCATCCAGCAGATCGTGAACCAGCGGATGTTCCCGCTGTCGCTGCAAGGCCTTGAGGGCGCCATGCGGCTGCTCAGTAAGTGAGCTACTCGATCAAGGAAATTTTTTACATGCTGCAGGGTGAAAGCTTGCCGGCCAGCCTGCAGTGTTCTGCCGATTCGCCGGGTGCAACCGGAGGAACAGGCCTAGGGAAGACCGCGACAGTGCAGCATGCCGCTTCTGCAGCACAGATTTCGTGGGTACAGATGGATCGCTGGGCGGCAAGTACGCTGCGGCCGAGTTGGCAGCGCTGGTGACGGCGCTGGCAGCTGCGCGTTGCACCTCGAATAAACTTCGCTTACGCCACCGTAGTTCAATGGATAGAACGAGCGCCTCCTAAGCGCTAGATACAGGTTCGATTCCTGTCGGAGGCACCAGTCCAACAACAGAAGCCGTTGATTTAATTAAGTTTTCTGCTCGAATCGCTCCTTCAGGGGGCATTTCAGGGGACAAACTTGTGAGAACAACGCTCAAGGACGTTGAGGTCAGAGAGCTTGCAGACGGCTCGACTGCGTACCACTTCAGCAAGAGACTGAACCCCTCAAAAGGCAATTTCGCTGGCTTCTCCGCACGGTTTAAACGTAAGCTCGTAGCGAAGTCAGACTCAGAGGCAACAGTTCAGTGTTGATTCATTTCCAAAGCTGGGCCATTTGGAGACACGTTCACGTTGAATTCTGAGCCACGTTGCCGCTCTATCGTGCTGAGTTTTTGAGCACGGGGTGTGGAGACAGGCAACGAGAGCTGGCGATTCAAGCATTCCAGTGCCGCTGGCACGGCACCACCAAAGCCCCGCGGCAAGGCCAAGAAAGGAGATCAAAAAACAGCAGACCCGATAGACTTATCCACA